>NZ_JAKWBE010000006.1 GCF_022513565.1 Streptomyces gilvus
CACCTGCTCAACCGAGCTCAACCCAAGGGACATTCGATGAAGAAGCGTTCTCTGGTCCTCGCCACGACAGCGGCAGCGACACTCGCGCTGGCAGGGTGCACCGCCTCCGGCAGCAGCACCACGGGCTCCGGCGGAAAGGTCACGATCTCCTTCGCCCACTGGGGCAACAACGAGGAGAACGCCACCCTGAAGGCGATGGTGGCCCTCTTCGAGAAGGCGAACCCGGACATCGCCGTCCAGTCCAACTGGATCCAGGGGGACTACGAGCAGAAGCTCCAGACGTCCATCGCCGGCGGGTCCGCCCCCACGGTCGCCCAGATCTCCAACACCAGCCTGCCGGGGTTCGTAGGCGCCTTCAGGAAGGCCGACGTCCGTCCCTCCGACTTCTACTCCGCGAACCTGGCACGGAGCATGAGCGTCGGCGGCACGTACTACGCCACGCCCTTCGTCGTGAAGACGAAGGCGATGGCGGTCAACAAGAAGATCTTCCAGAAGGCGGGCGTCCCCCTCCCCGCCGCGAACACCCCGATGACGACCGACCAGTTCGCCACGATCGCGGCCAAGCTCACTTCCGGCTCCGGCAAGTCGGAGGTGTTCGGCTCCGCACCGCTGTGGTTCCAGGGCTGGCTGACCGCCGAGGGCGGATCCTTCTACAACGCCGACGGAACCCGGTGCACCAACGGCTCGGCCGTCGCCGTGAAGACCGCCGACCTGATCATCCGCGCCCAGTCCTCGAACGGCTTCACCCCCAGCTACCTCGGCGCCCAGGGGCAGGACATGTTCGACTGGCTCAGCATCGGGCGGCTCGCCATGCAGCCCGACTTCGGGCCGTGGAACATCGCGCAGCTGGTCTCCCTGTCCAACAGCGCCGACTACGCCCTCGTCCCCGACCCCGGACGCGGCGAACCCATGGAGATAGACGGCCTGGCCGTCTCGAAGACCGCCGCCGGCGCCCAGGCCGCCGCCGCGCAGAAGTTCGCCACGTTCATGGCGACCGACACCGCGGCCCAGCAGCGGCTCACCACGAAGACGTCCTCGCTCGGCGTCCCGGTCGTCAAGGCGGCCGTCTCCTCGTTCGAGGCCGCCGCGCCCAGCCTGAACCTGAAGGTCTTCATCGACGCCGTCGACCAGTCCACGGTGACGGCGACGCCGAAGCAGGACCCGCAGATCCAGTCCACCTTCAACAACGAGCTGTTCTCCCGCACCGCGATCGGATCGGGCCACGACAAGCCCGCCACCGTGCTGCCGCAGCTGCAGCAGGAGTGCCAGAAGACGCTCGACAGCGCGGGCGCCGGACAGTGAACCCCGTCCTTCAGCAACTGGCCGACCTCCTCGGGCGGTTCGGTCTCGTACCCGGACTCCGGCCGCTGGTGGTCTTCCTGATCATCCTGGGCGCGCTCGCCGCCCTGGTCGCCGGCGCGCTCGCCCTCGCTGTGAAGCGCCGCTGGGTACGGCGCTCCACAGCGGCCTTCTGGCTGTTCGTCCTGCCCTGGGTGCTCGGGTTCGCCCTGTTCACCCTGGGGCCGATGCTCTACTCCCTGTGGCTGTCGTTCCTCAAGTGGGACCTGATCAACCCGCCCTCCTTCGCCGGTACGGCCAACTACCGCGCCGCCCTTCACGATCCGCTCCTCGGGCAGGCGGTCAAGGTCACCCTGCTGTACGCGGTGCTGAGCGTTCCGGCGCAGACCGTGCTGTCCCTCGCGGTGGCCCTGCTGATGAACGCCCAGGTGCGGGGAATCCACGTGTTCCGCACCATCTGGTACGTGCCCAGCCTGGTCACCGGTGTGTCGCAGACGGTGCTGTTCCTGTGGGTCTTCAATCCGCAGTACGGGCTCGTCAACGGTCTGCTCGCCCACGTCGGGATCAAGGGTCCCGCATGGTTCCAGGACCCCGACTGGGCCCTGCCCGCGGCCGCCCTCATGAGTCTGTGGACGGTCGGCGGCAACATGATCATCTATCTGGCGGGGCTCCAGGACGTACCGCCCGACCTCTACGAGGCGGCGGCCCTCGACGGCGCGGGCCGCTGGCGCCGGCTGTGGCACGTCACGCTGCCCCAGATCAGCCCCGTGATCTTCTTCAACGTGGTGACCGGACTCATCGCCGCGATGCAGACGTTCACCCAGGGCTACGTGGTCCGGCAGGCGGGCGGCGCCCCCTCCAACTCCCTGCTGTTCCTCGTGTACTACCTCTACCAGAACGGCTTCCAGTTCTTCCGCATGGGCTACGCGTCCGCGCTCGCGTGGATCCTGCTGGCCATGATCCTCGCCCTGACCGCGCTCATCTTCCGCGGAAGCGCGTTCTGGGTCTACTACGAGTCCGCCTCTCCCCGGGCCAGGAGGGCACGTGTCCGTTCATGAGATCTCCCAGGCAGCCCCGGCGCCGGCTCCCCGGCGCACACGCCCCCGTCGCGAGAACGCCGGGCGCCGGCCGCCCGTCTCCTCCGTACGCCGGCAGTCGCGGGCCGGCCGGGCCGCCTCGTTCGCCGCGCTGACCGCCGGGTCGGTCGTCTTCGCCTACCCGTTCCTGTGGATGATCGCCACCTCGCTGCGCACCCGCCAGGGCGTCGCGTCCGGCGGTGTGTCCCTGTGGCCGGTGCAGTGGGCCTTCGGCAACTACGCGCAGGGGCTGGGCTCGTTCCCGTTCTGGCGCTATCTCGGCAACTCCCTCCTCACCACGCTGATCCCGGTCGCCGGCACCGTCCTGGTCTCGTCCCTGGCCGGATTCGCCTTCGCGCGGATCCCGGCCCGCGGCCGCGGAGTCCTGTTCGCCGTGGTGCTCGGCACGATGCTGCTCCCGGCCGAGATCACCATCGTTCCGCAGTTCGTCCTGTTCCGTGAACTGGGCATGGTGAACACCCTGTACCCGCTGATCCTGCCGTACGTGTTCGGATCACCGTTCTTCATCTTCCTGTTCCGGCAGTTCTACCTCCGCCTGCCGGGCGCGCTTACGGACGCGGCCATCATCGACGGGGCCGGCTGGCTGCGCACCTGGTGGTCGATCTACCTGCCGCTGTCCAAACCCATCCTCATCGCCTCCGCCGTCCTGCAGTTCATGGCGTCCTGGAACAACTTCCTCGCCCCGGCGATCTACATCTCCAACGACCGGCTGAAGACCCTGCCGCTCGCGCTCGCGGGCTTCACCTCGGTCAACGGAACCGACATGCCCCTTCTCCTGGCCACCACCATCGTCGTCGTGCTGCCCTGCGTCGTCATCTTCTTCGCGGCGCAGCGGCACATCATCGGCGGCATCTCCTTCACTGGGACCAAATGACCAGCTCCCTCCCCACCGCGGGAATCCCCTGGATCCCGGGCATGCCCCGGCTCCGGCCCATCCGTCCCCTGTCCCTTCCCGACGGCGTACCACGGACCGTTCACGCCTATGTCGTCCCCGAGGACGCCGTGGCCGTCGTTCACACCGAATGCCGGCTGGACGAGGAGGACTCCACCCTCCGGGTTCGTCTCCGAGGCAGCGGCCGGGCCATGGCCGTCTTCCTCGTACCCGCCGCCGACGCGGTCGCCCTGTGGCGGCCCGGCAGTTCCCAGGACCAGTCCTCGCTGCCGCCGTCCTGGGCGGACGACACCCTCGTCACACCGTTCACCGGCACCGCGCTCGGCAGTCTGCTCGGCCGCAACGACCGGCCCGTCGTCACCTTCGGCGCACGTGCGGCGAACGGGCGCCTGCGGATGCGCGCCGGCATCGTCGAAGAGACCTCCGACCTGCTCCTGACCTTCGAGGCGGACCTCGCCGAAGGTCCCATGGACGCCGTCCTCGACCTGGCCTCCGACCGTTTCGAGACGGCGGTCGCCGCGATCAGCCGTGCCCTCGGCATGACCCGCCCCGCGGTGGACGCCTCCGCGTACGCGCCCGTGCTGTGCACCTGGTACTCCTTCCATCAGGCGCTCGACACCGAGCGCCTGATGGAAGAGGCCCGGACCGCGGCCGGGATGGGCTTCGGCACCCTCATCGTCGACGACGGCTGGCAGACCGCGGACTGCGACCGGGGGTACGGCTCGTGCGGGGACTGGGAGGTCCACCCCGCCAAGATCGCGGACCCGGCCGGGCTCGTCCGGACGCTCGCCGGCCTCGGCATGCGCACCCTGTGGTGGATCGGAACGCCCTTCCTGGGCCACCGCTCACGCGCCTACGCCGACGGTCTGCCCACCCTGTACGAGGAGCCGGACATGGAGGCCGCCGTCCTCGACCCCCGCTCGCGGCGCGCCCGTGACCACCTGGTGAGCCGGCTCGTGGACCTCGTGCGCGGCACGGGCGCCGCCGGACTCAAGATCGACTTCCTGGAGCGGTACGCCACCGACACGCCGGCCGCGCCGCCCGACGACGCGGTGGACGTCTCCGTCCCCACGGCGGCGCTCAGCCTCCTGGACGAGATCCACGACGCTCTCGCCCCGTATGCCCCGTCACCGATGTTCGAGTTCCGGGAACCCTATGTCTCGGCCGACACGGTCGGCCGCGCCGCGATGCTCCGTGTCGCCGACTGCCCGCTCAGTCCCGTCAACAACCGCGTGGGCATCGTGGACCTCCGTCTGACGACGCGGGGCGCGGCCGTCCACAGCGACCCCATCATGTGGGGCGAGGCGGACACCCCGGAGCGGGTGGCGCAGCACCTGCACAGCAGCCTGTTCGGCGTTCCGCAGATCTCGGTGCCGCTCCACCGGCAGTCGCCCGGGCAACTGCGGACGCTGCGCGCCTGGCTGGGGCTGTGGAACGAGTACCGCGACGTGCTCCTGCACGGCAGCCTGCGCGTCACGGGGATCGCCGGCGACTACACCACCGTCGAGGCCGCGCGGGACGGTGTCACCGTGACCGCACAGTACGCCCCCGCCTTCTCCGAGGCCCCCGCCGACGCCGAGCACTGGCTCGTGGTCAACGCCCACGACAGCGAGGTCGCGGTGCGTTCCGCCCGCCCCCGTACCGCCCGGTTCCGCATGACCGACAGCACGGGCGACGTCACGGGTGAGGGCACCGTCACGCTGGACGGCCTGTCGGTCTTCGACGTGCCCGCCGGCGGAGTCCTGCGCTTCTCCTTCGCGTCCCGGCACGGCACCCGCTCCTGAGGTGGTACGGCCCTGAAGGTGAGCCAGGTGAGGGTCTCCGACCAGCCAGCGCTGCGCCGCCACCGCCCGTGGCAGTCTCATGGGCTACAGCTCGGCGGCGCACCGCCTGCGAACCACCATGAGAGCGATCCAGCCCAGGAGCAGTACCAGGACCCCCACAGCGGGCCACGGGCCGCCCATGAGGACACCGAATGTCAGCAGGCAAGCACCGAACATCGCCGTGGCCGCGGCGGCTGACTCGGCTCGAAGCTGTGGAGCGGAACGCTTGCTCGCTGCAGGCTTGACGAGCTGACGGCCGAGGAAGACCTGCAGGGCGTTGATCACGGCCAGCAGAGCGGCAAGGTGCCGAGGACGCCGAGAGCAAGCATGAGAGCGAAGGGCATGCGTGAAGCTACACGCGCGGAGATCCGGTCGGCGCGACGGTGGGCCTGAGCGGGAAGCGAGCTCTCGCGGCGTGCTGCGGCGAGGAGACGACGCGAGCGCGGACGAGCGGCATCTCGCGGCGTCAGTTCACGGGCCGGGAGCGGGAGTTCGGTGCTCGGTTCGTTCGTTCCTCGTTGCGGTCAGTCGGGTTCACTGGAGGTGGAGGCGGCTGAGGGCGGTCGTCCAGTCCGTGACGATCGCCTGCTGGGCGGCGGCCAGGGTGACGCGGCCGGCGCAGACCGCGGTGTGGAGTTTGGTCTCCACCGGGTCCTTCTTGTTGTTGATGCCCTGGCTCGCCCTGTGGTGGGGGTCGGCCGGTTCGACCCACAGGTTGCGGGGGTCGTTGGGGTCGCCGCCGAGTTGGAGGCTTATGAGGTGGTCGTACTCGCCCTCCCGCAGGCTGCCGGTGAAGTCGTAGGAGGCGGCGTTGAGTTTCTTCTCCTTGCCGGTGACGTACGCGGAGGGGCGCACGCCCGAGGTGTATCCCCCCTTGCGGCATATCGTCGACTTGATGTTCGCCTGCGTGACGGCCGGGGATATGGCACCCGGGGTGCACTTGGGGTCCTCCAGCGGCTCCCCGTGCTCGTATCGGTAGTGGCAGGTGCCCGGCGCCGGTTGCCGCTGGACGGTGTAGTGCTTCTGCGGCCCCGCACCCACCGCTATCGCCCGCCCCGAGCCCGTCGTACCGGCCGCTCCTCCCGCGGGGCTGCCGCTCCCCGACGGGGCCGAGCTGCCGAGCGAGGTGGACCTGCATCCGGCCAGCACCAGACAGGCGAGGACGACGGGCGGCACGAGACGGCGGACGGAACGCATGACGACCCCTCACAGGCAGGCGATGACTGAGCAGATACTCCCCCACGGGGTCACGGCGCTACCGCGCGGGGCACAGCTCTTGAGCGGGTCTTGGGGCGGTCGGGCCCCTTCGCCGTCGTGTCCCCGCACACGGGAAACCGATCGGCCTGCGTCGAGGCAGGCCGATCGGTTACGTGTGCGCGGCTCGGGCCGTCAGGTCGTGTGGTCGCGGCGGAGGACCCCCGCCTCCGTCGCCGCGTGGCCGGTGGTGCCGAGGACGACGACCTGGAAGGCCGCGCCGATGTAGGCGGTGACGAAGCGGGAGATCCTGCGGGTGCTGCTGCGCATGGCGGGCTGCCTGCCTTCCGGGGTCGTGGGCTGCTGTGCGGCTGCTGTCCGTGGGGCTCGCGCCCGGGTCACCAGGTGAGGGCGTCGTCCATCGACTGCTGCCAGTACGTGACCTTGATCGAGTCGTCGATGTGGACGCCCTTGGCCGGCAGCGCGGGGTGGGCGGCGGCGCCGACGTTCCCGGACAGGGAGCGGCCGTAGAAGTAGACGGTCAGGGAGTTCGCGGTGCGGCCCTTCCCGCCGCTGCCGTCGGCGGCGGACAGGCTGACGGCCGCGTACCCGGACTGGCCCGGCTCGAGCGTGACGACCGCCTGGGGCTGCGACTCGTCGATGACCGGCGGCTCGGACTGGGCGTCGGTGAACTGCACGCTCGGGTAGCCGTAGAGGAAGCAGGTCTTGCTGCCGGTGTTGGTCACGGTGAGCAGCATGTGGTTGACGGGGCGGTTCAGCGGGGCCGCGACCGTCTTGGTGTTGGACCCCTCGCAGGTGACCGTCCGGCCGGAGGAGGCGGGCGCCTTCGGGGCGGAGGTGCGCCCGGTCTGCTGCGAACCGCCGGTGGTCGAACCGGAATTCGTGGAACCCGTGGAGCCCGTGGAGCCGGAAGCGCCGGTGGAGCCGGAGGCGCCGGTGGAGCCCTGGGAGGTCGTCGTGCCCGTCGAACCCGTGGAGCCGGAGTCCGCGCCCGGCGAGGCCGTCCCCGTCGCGGTGCTCGTGGAGGTGGTCGTCGCCGCGCCCTCGTCGTGGGCGCCGGTTCCGTCGTTGCACGCGGTCAGGGAGAGCGCGGCGAGTACGGCGGTCGCGGCGGCGGCTGCGAGACGGGTGCGGGAGGTACGGAGAGCGGTCATGTCGCTGTGCCCCTTCAGGTGTTCGGGTGGCGGTGGTGACTGGATGACCGAAGCTTGCGAGGTGATCCGTCCCAACCGCCACGTCCAGCGGGGTGTTGGGGACGCTGGAACGCCGAAACACCCTCCGACCAGGGGAAACACACGTCCCTTGGAACGGGTGAATGGGATGCGGAAGCTATGGGAACGGCTCTCGGAGTGCTCTCAGGGGTGCTCGCCCAGCTGCAGAACACCGGCCGCGGAGAAGCACGCGGCGCCGAGGAGGGTGCCCCAGTCGGCGATGCCGGCGTTGATCGGAGCGCCGGTGGCGGGGCGGGTGTAGGCGACGATCGCCGAGACCATGAAGAGGGCGGAGCCGAACTGGTTCACGGCGACGATCCACCAGCCGAGGCTGCGGCGGCGCAGACAGGGCCGGCCGCGGTGGCAGATCTCGGCGAAGGCGAGGTGGCCGGAGATCAGGAACAGCACGCAGCCGATCATGTCCGGCGCCCAGACCAGCCGGTTGGTCTGCTGGACGCTCAGCCCCCTGAGGAAGGAGTCCAGCAGGTCCACGGCGAACACCAGCGTGCCGGCGAGGAGGACGAACGCGCTCAGCCAGTCCACCCGCGCCGGCTCGTAGCTCCACCAGCGCCAGTGGCGGGTGACCAGGCGCCCCTCGCCGCCGGGTACGTGCCGGGGGGCGTTGACGACCTGGAGCAGGGAGACGTATCCGCCGGTGGTGAAGAACAGTCCGCCGGCGAAGTAGATCGAGGCGCAGGTGGTGGCGTCGCCGGAGCCGAACTGGGCGACGCCCGCCCCGGCCGCGAAGAGCGCGCCGCCGATGACGAAAGCGGTCGCGGCGACGGCGTTGAGCCTGCGCAGCCGGGCGAGGGCGAGGGCGTCGCCCCTGACGTCCCGGCCGGCCGGTGCGCCGGAGGGCCGGACCGCGATGGTGCCGCGGCGCCGGGCCGGCCGTGACTCCCAGACGGCGGTGCCGCCGCCCGGCGGCCGCCAGGTGAGCCGCGTGGTGAACGGCCCCGCGCCCTCGGCGCGTTGCTCGGCGGAGGTCATGCGAGCGGAATCGACAGGTCGCCGCGTACGTCGGTCATGGCACTTCCCGGGTCGGTGGGCTCACGGGGCCTTCGCGGTGCTCGTCCCCGGACAGGCATCGACTCTGCCAGAGCCGATCACGCACAACGGGCATTTGGGGCGACGTTTCTGTTCCCGGGCGCTCCCACGGGTGGAGTACACCCGCTGTCGGGTGCCGGTCACCACCCATAGCCTCCGAAGAAGACCCGGCAGGACGACGCGAGAGGTGCGATCGGTGGCTCTGCACAACGCTCAGGAAAGGGCCGTCGACCCGGCCGCCGACATCTTCACGTCACCCATCAGCGAGCAGCCCCTGACCAAGCGGTCCATGCCGGACCTGCCGGCCCTTCCGCACGTCGTCTTCCAGCTGCTGCGCGGCGAACTGCTCCTCGACGGCAACGCGGCGCAGAACCTCGCGACCTTCTGCACCACCTGGACCGACGACGAGGTCCGGCGCCTGATGGACCTGTGTCTCGACAAGAACATCGTCGACAAGGACGAGTACCCGCAGACAGCGGAGATCGAGTCCCGGTGCGTCAACATCCTCGCCGACCTGTGGCACGCGCCCGGCGGCGGTGCGGGGACCGAGCCCGCCGTGGGGTGCTCCACCACCGGCTCCAGCGAGGCCGCCATGCTCTGCGGTCTCGCCCTGAAATGGCGCTGGCGCGACCGCCGCCGGGCCGCCGGCCTGCCGGCCGACCGGCCGAACCTGGTGTGCGGGCCGGTGCAGGTGTGCTGGGAGAAGTTCGCCCGCTACTTCGACGTGGAGCTGCGCCAGGTGCCGGTGGAGCCGGGCGCGACCGGCCTGCAGGCGCATCAGCTGCGCGAGTACGTCGACGAGAACACGATCGGCGTCGTGGCGATCCTCGGGGTGACCTACACCTGCACCTACGAACCCGTCGCGGAGATCGCGGCCGAACTCGACCGTATCCAGCGGGAGAAGGGCCTCGACGTTCCCCTGCACATCGACGCGGCGTCCGGCGGGTTCATCGCCCCCTTCCTCCACCCCGACCTGGAATGGGACTTCCGCCTGCCCCGGGTCGCCTCCATCAACGCCTCCGGGCACAAGTACGGCATGGCCCCGCTCGGCGTGGGCTGGGCGCTGTGGCGCGACAAGGCGGCCCTGCCCGGGGACCTGGTCTTCCACGTCGACTACCTCGGCGGCGACATGCCCACGCTCGCCCTGAACTTCTCCCGCCCCGGCGGCCAGGTCGTCGCCCAGTACTACATGTTCCTGCGCCTGGGCCGCGAGGGGTACCGGCGCGTCTACCAGGCCTGCGCCGACACGGCGCAGCACCTCGCCCGCCAGGTCGCCGGCATGGGCCCCTTCACCCTGCTCTACGACGGCGCCGGAGCGCTCCCGGCCGTCTCCTGGACGCTGACCGACCCGGGCTCGGTGGGCTGGAGCCTGTACGACCTGTCCGACCAGCTCCGTATGCGCGGCTGGCAGGTCCCGTCGTACCCGCTGCCGCCCGACCGCCAGGAGACCGTCATCCAGCGTGTGCTCGTGCGGCACGGCGTCGACCGGGACGAGATCGAACTCCTCGCCGAGGACATGCGCCGGGCGATCGAGCGCCTCGACAAGGGGCATCCGCACGACTCCGCCCGCGTCGGCTTCCACCACTGACCGCTGCCGCCGGAAGCACGGACCAGCACAGAGCAGCACGAAGCAGCAGCACGAAGCAGGGAGCAGCACGGACCCCGGGCCGGTGGCCCGGGGTCCGTGACGTTTCCTCGTCTCGTCCGACCCGTTATTGCACAGCTGTGACGGCGGACGCACAGCTCCGTGATGCCCCGGAGGAAGACTTCTCCCATCGCGCAGAGCGGCAAGCCGAGCGGGCCGGTCCGGGCCCCGGGGGCGGCAGGCGGTTCCCGCGAGTCCGTCGCCGCAGCGTCGTTCACATTCCTGGGGGAACCGATGTCCGCTCGCAACCGCCGCAGCTCCACAGCCCTCGTCACCGCCGGTGTCGCCGCACTGCTCGCCCTGAGCGGCGCGGCCGCCACCGCGATGGCCCTCCCGTCCTCCGGCCGTGAGGCCAGGGGCAGCGCCGCGATGGTCGCCGCGGCCGCGTCCACCCACACCCTCAGCGTGCCCAGGGGGCTCACCCTCAGCGACGGCACCCGGCACGTCGTGGTCGGCGGCAGGTCGATCGACTTCGGCACCGTCGTCCGTGACCTGGCCTGGAACCCCGGCGGCACCAAGGCCGCCTTCATCGACGGGCACGGCAACCTGGACGTCTCCGACCCCGACGGCAGCCACCGGGTGACCGTCGCCGCCAACCCGGGCGGACAGACCTGGTCCCACCCCACCTGGCAGGTCGCCGCGGCCGACCGGACGAACGGCATCCCCGCGAAGAACAACATCATCTTCTCCGCGAAGATCCACGGCAGCACCGTGCTCGAGCGGGTCAAGGCCACCAGTGACCACGGCAAGCCGGCGAAGCTCGGTCTGAACGGCGAACCGGGCGAGGGCGGCGTCCCGCAGACGAACAACACCTGGCCCAACGCCGGCGGGTCGTACGGCACGTCCGTCTACGAGAACACCCGCACCGGCGAGGTCTACATCCGGGACGACTACCTGCGTCAGCAGGGCGGTGCGCTGGCCAGGGGCTCCGAGCCCGCGCTCTCCCCCGGCGAGGAGGAGGTCGTCTTCGTGCGCTCCGTCGGCGGGCACGACCACCTCTTCGTCGACGACCTGAGCGCCGGCACCAACGCCGCCAAGGACATCACCCCGCACGCCACCACCGACTACACCGAGCCCGCCTGGTCGCCCAACGGCAGGACCATCGCCTTCCGCACCCCCACCGGCACGTACACGGTCACGAAGACCGCCCACGGCTGGGGCAAGCCGGTCAAGGCCACCACGCACACCGGGCTGCCGGCCTACCGCGGCTGACCGCCGCCCAACGGGCCTCCCGTGCGCGCGAGTTCGGCCCGCAGCTCCTCCAGGTGCTGGTCGGCCGTGTCATGCGGCAGGTACTCGACCACGTCGAGGAAGCGGAACAGGACCCGGGACGGGGTGACGGCGAACTCGTAGTCGGCGAACCCCACCACGGCACCCAGCTCACCACGCACGGCGCCCCGGACGACATGCTCGGTCATGTCGTCCGGGGTCTGTGCGCTCAGCCCCCGCCGGGCGTTGGGGCGGGCCAGGTACGGGCACACCATCGAGGCGTAGAGCATGCACGCACGGTGCCCCGGGGCCTCCAGCGTCGCCGCCATGTTGCGGTACGGCCGCCCCGCCGCGAGCGCCTCACGGATCGCGGAGCTCTCGGCGGCGCCGACGACCCGCCACACCGGGCCCCTGGGCATCAGCGTGTCGCACACCGAGCACAGACGCCGCCGTGCGCACTCGGCGCTGCGGTCGTAGTCGGTGAGTGCGAACCGGGGCTCGTCGCCCTCCCACGGGGTGATGGCGGGGACCGGGTAGCCACGGCTGTCACGAGGCCTGGCCTCGACGCTCGCCGGCATGGGAACGGAGTCGAATCGCACACCTCATGTTCAACCACCCACCCGCCCCACCGCGACGGATACCGCACAACAGGCCTGCAACCGCGCGCACGCCCCCGGGGTCCCGGCCGGGTCCCCCGCGGCAGAGACGTCCGGAAGCGACCAGGGAGAGCGCGTCCTCCCGGGCGTCATGGCCTGCCCGTGTGGAATGGGCCGCCCCGACGGCGTCTGCCCGGGGAAGTGCTGGTCCGGCCAGTGCGTCGAGACGGGGATCCTCACCCGCCTCCGCCCCGACCACACGGCTGGGCGAGCGTCGGCCCGCCCCCGTTCACCGGGCCGGATTCCTGGTCCCCGAGGCCGCGGCGCCCCCGCGACCCCGCGGTGGGCCACTCGAACCGTGGACCAGGCCGGTGCTCCCCGCGCCGAGGGCTTCCCCGGGGTGCGCGCGCCCTGGTCCGGAGCGGCCGCGGCGCCGAGCGGGGCGGCTTCGTCAGCGCCTGCCGCCGCCCCGGCCGCTCCGGACACGAGTGGCCCCGTGGGGCGGGCGGCTCAGCGGTCCGTGTAGGTGAGGTCGCCGACCGTCCATGCGCTGACGTCCTTGATCGCCACGCGGTACATGCCTCCCGTCTCCGGGATCCCGAGGCTGCCCTGCAGGATCCGGGCGAGATGGAAGTGCAGATGGGTGGGCGCCTCGCCGCGTGCGGGGCCCTTCGCTCGCGGTGAGCCGGCGAAGACGTCCGAGAAGGGGCCGAGACGGTCCGAGTTCTTCAGGACCTCCGCCACCCGCTCGCGCCACACGGCCTCGGGTGCCAGCCGGCCGGTGATGACGGCACCGCCGACGACGACGGTGAGCGCCATCTGATTGCTCCGCTCGGACTCCACCGCGGCGGAGATGGCGACGAGCAGCTCATCAGGGTTCGACATGGCAGGAGTTTATTCCGGACGGGACGCACGCCGGGCCGAACGAGTTGTCCGTGAACCTCCCCGGAATTGTCCGTGATCCGTAACGGACGCATCCGCCGGTCCTCCCCGCTCGTCCTGCCAGGTGGTCGAGGGGCGGCCGAAGGCCGGCGAGGAACTGAGCGGAAGCGGGGCGGACATGGCACGGCACGTCGGTGGGCGGGGCTGGTACGGCAAGGTGATCGGCGCGGCGCTCGGGGTGACGCTGCTGGCTGCCGGGGCCTCGGTGTGGACCGCGCAGGCCGGTGCCGTGAACGGGTCGTCGCCGCGCACGAACGCGTCGGCCAAGCGGAACCCCGAGGTCAGGCCGGTCGCCGTGACCATCGTCCACGCCTCCGACAAGGGCCCCCGCGGCGTCAACATCACCATCGACGACGGCCCCGACCCGGTGTGGACGCCGCAGGTGCTCGACGTGCTCCGGCCGTACGGGGTGAAGGCCACGTTCTGCATGGTGGGGACGCAGGCGCAGGCCCACCCCGACCTCGTGAGGAAGGTGGTCGCGGCCGGACACCGGCTGTGCGACCACTCGGTCTCGCACGACACCACGATGGACAAGAAGCCCGAGGCCTACCAGTCGAAGGAGATTCTCGACGCCGAACGCATGATCACCGAGGCGTCCGGGGGCGTACGGCCGATGTACTACCGGGCGCCCGGCGGGGCGTTCACCCCCTACAGCCGCAAGCTGGCCGCTTCCAAGGGCATGCGGCCCCTGGGCTGGAACGTGGACTCCAAGGACTTCGAGCGGCCGGGCGCGGACGCCATCGTCGCCACCGTCCAGCGGGAGGTGCCGAACGGTCCGACGCTCCTGTTCCACGACGCGGGCGGCGACCGCTCCCAGACCGTCGAGGCGCTGCGCCGGATCCTCCCCTGGCTCAAGGAGCAGGGCTACTCCTTCGGCTTCCCGGTGCACTGAGCCCGGGGACACATAGCCCCGGGACACAGAGCGCCGGCCGCCGGTCTGCATGAGCCCAAACGTTTGGGTTGTTGTTTCCCTACCGTGCGGGAAGCCGGGCCGGGGTCACCAGCCGAGGGCGTCGTCCATCGACTGCTGCCAGTAGCTGACCTGGAGCGAGTCGTCGATGTAGACGCCCTTCGCGGGCAGCGCCGGGTGGGCGGCGGCGCCGACGCTCCCGGACAGGGAGCGGCCGAAGAAGTGGACGGCGAGGGACTTCACCGTGCGGCCGTCGGCGCCGCTGCCGTCGGTGGCGGACAGGCTCACCGACGCGTAACCGGACTCGCCGGGCTGGAGGGTGACGACCGCCTGCGGCTTCGACGCCTCGATGACCGGGGGCACCGCCTGGGCGTCGGTGAACTGGACGGCCGGGTAGCCGTAGAGGTAGCAGGTCCTGCTGCCGGTGTTGGTCACGGTGAGCAGCATGTGGTTCACGGGCCGGGTCAACGGGGCCGCGACCGTACGGGTGTTGGATCCCTCACAGGTGACCGGCTTGCTGGAGGTGGCGGGGGCCTTCGGGGCGGGGGTGCGCCCGGTCCGCTTCGAACCGGCGGCGCTCGAAGTGGAACCGGTCGAGCGGGAGACGTTCTTGGCGACCGTCGAGGTCGTCGCGCTCGCCGAAGCCGTGGGGTGCGGGGACGCGACGGAGCCGGCCGGAACCACGTCCGACGAGGAGTTCGTGGCGGCGCTCGTCCCGGCGCCCTCGTTCTTGGCGCCCGTCCCGTCACCGCACGCGGTCAGGGAGAGCGCGGCGAGAACGGCGGTCGCGGCGACGCCGGCGAGACGGGTGCGGGAGGTGCGGAGCTTGAACATGCGTCTGAGCCCTTCGTTGTTCGGGTGGCGGTGGTGATTGGATGACCGAAGCTTGTGCGGCGATCCGTCCCAACCGCCACGCCCAGCGGGCAGTTGGGGATGCCGGAACGCCGGAACGGGCGCCGACCTGGGCGAACGCAGGGGCCCTGGAACGCGCGACTGGAACGCGGGGGTTGAGGGGAACGAGTGTCGGGAGCAACGGAGGCCGAGCGGACCGAGGAGTTCGCGCGGCTGCTACGGGAGTTGAAGGACCGCTCGGGGCTGAGTTACGGGGTGCTCGCCAAGCGGCTCCACATGAGTACGTCGACACTGCACCGCTACTGCAACGGCACTGCGGTGCCGGTCGAGTACGCGCCGGTGGAGCGCCTCGCCAGGGTCTGCCGGGCGACTCCGCAGGAGCTGGTGGAGCTGCACCGCCGCTGGATCCTGGCGGACGCGGCGCGGGGGCGCAGGACCGAGGCGGCGGACGCGGGGACGGCGGCCGAGGCGGGGACGGGGGCCCAGGCGGCAGCGGCGGGCTCGGATCAGGGCCCGGTGACCGGTTCCCATCCGGGAGTGGGCTCCGACAGCACCGCCGACGCGGACCCGCACGGGCAGGACGATGCCGACGACGAGCCGGTCGTCGTGGACGTCCCCGGCGGATCCGCGCCGCCGCGTCGGCTGGGGCAGGGCCGCCGTACCGCGCTGATCGCCTCCGTCGCCGCGGCGGCCGTCGTGGGAGCCGTGGTGTTCGCCGTGCAGCCGTTCAACGGGGACGACACGGCTGCCCGGCGGCCGGCCGGGGTGACTGAGCGGGCCGACGACACGGCGGACGCCTGGAAGCCCTCCCCCACCCCGTCGCCGAGCGGAGCGAGCGCGTCGGCCTCCGTCTCCCCTTCCGTGTCCGCGAGTTCGGGGTCCGGGAAGCCGAAGAGCGGCGGTGCACAGGGCGCCGAGAAGCCCGCCGCCGACGCCACCGGCAGCGCCGTACCGCTCACCGTCGGCACCCGGCCCTACGTCTACGACAGTCCATGCAGCCAGCACTTCCTGGTCGACAGCGAACCCGCGCAGGTCGGTCCGCCGGCCAGTGAGCAGGACGCGCCGCGCTGGGCCGCCGCGTACGGGGCGGTCTCCTCGGGCGAGCAGGAGATCGCCCTCACCGTCCAGGGCACCGGCGCCGAGACGGTCGTACTGGAGGCGATGCACGTCCGCGTCCTGAGCAAGGGCACGCCGCTCGCCTGGAACGACTACTCGATGGGCGTCGGCTGCGGCGGTGGCGTGGAGACCAAGTCCTTCGACATCGCCCTCGACAGCGGCAGCCCCACGGTCACCGTCAAGGGCGGCCAGCGCGACTTCCCGTACAAGGTCAGCGAGTCCGACCCGGAGGTCTTCTACGTCGTCGCCCACACCACGGCGTACGACGTCCGCTGGGACCTCACCCTGGACTGGTCCAGCGGCAGCCGCCGCGGCACCGTCCACATCGACAACTCGGGAACGCCGTTCCGTACCAGCGCGGACGCGAACCGGCCGGGCTACGACTACCCGCTGGGCGGCAGTGAGTGGATCAAGCGGGAGGACGGCTGACGCGGAGTCAAGGGAGCGCCACCCGGCGGTCCGTCATGGGTAAAGGGTTCTACATCGTCCGTTCAACGGCCTTGATATGTGCATGACCCGTTCGATGGGATGCGCGGAGACCTCGTCGCGGCCATTGTCGCGATCACTCGTGAGACTCCGAACCACAGGGGGATCCATGCACATAGCCCGTACCGGGCTGGGCCTCGCGGCCGCCACGTCGGCCGCCGCCCTCGCGGTCACCGCGCTGGGGACCGCCGCGCCCGCCGCCGTACCGCACACCCTGGCGGTACCGGCCGTCGCCGGGCACACCCTGGTGCACGGTGTGAGCAGCCCGCTCAGCAGTGAGCAGTGCCAGGCCAAGTGGCACATCAACTGCTACAACCCGCTGCAGTACCGCACCGCGTACGACCTCAACGCCCTCTACAAGAAGGGCGTCACGGGCAAGGGACGCACCATCGTCATCGTCGACTCCTACGGCTCGCCGACCGTGCAGCACGATCTCGACGTCTACAGCAGGCAGTTCGGGCTGCCCAGCACCAAGGTGCAGGTGGTCAAGTGGGGGCACGTCCCCGCCTTCGACCCCAAGAACTCCGACATGACCGGCTGGGCCGGCGAGAGCACGCTCGACGTCGAGATGGCGCACGCGGTGGCGCCCGCGGCCAGGATCGTGCTGGTGGAGACGGCCGTGTCCGAGACCGAGGGCACCACCGGTCTGCCGGAGATGATGGACGCCGAGAAGCACCTGATCGACCACGGCGTCGGCGATGTCATCAGCCAGAGCTTCGGTGCCACGGAGAACACCTTCCCCGGCTTCGACAAGGGCGACTTCTCCAGCATCAAGAAGCTGCGGTACGCCTTCAAGGACGCCGACAAGAAGCATGTGACGGTGCTGGCCGCCTCCGGTGACGGCGGCGCGACCGACCTCCAGCTGGACGGCAAGACGTACTACAAGAAGCGGGTCAACTCCTGGCCCTCCTCGGACCCGCTGGTCACCTCGATCGGCGGCACCCAGCTGCACCTGAACGACAAGGGTCAGCGCGTCAAGCCGGACAGCGTCTACAACGACTACGGCTCCGGCGGTGGCGGCCAGTCCCACGTGTTCACCCGCCCGTCCTTCCAGAACGGTGTGAAGAAGGTCGTCGGCGCCCGCCGCGGCACCCCGGACGTCTCGATGGCCGCCGCGGTCAACGGCGGCGCCTGGATCTACTCCAGCTACGACCCGACCGCCGTCGGCTGGGACGTCACCGGCGGCACCAGCGAGGCCACCCCGCTCTTCGCGGGCATCGTCGCCCTCGCCGACCAGGCGGCCGGCCACCGGGTGGGCAACATCCAGCAGGCCCTGTACGGCCTCTACGCCCATCACGCCAAGAGCAACGGCGTCGTCGACGTCAACGACGGCACGGACAACAGCTACGAGGGCGTGACCGGCTACAAGGCGGTCAACGGCTACGACCTCGCCACCGGCGTCGGCACGGTGGACGCCCTGCGCTTCGTCCCGGCCCTCGCGAAGGCGAGCCGCCACGGCTGACGCGCGTCACCGCACGAGGACGGCCCGGGTCATCGCACCCGGGCCGTCCGGCGTTCCGGCACCCGGTCGGGGCGAAGGGAGACCCGGCGACGGAGCCTCCTCGTCGCCGGGTCGTGCGGAGGGATGTCAGCGGGCCGGGGTGACGGCCCGGCGGGGGCCGCGTGCCGCCATACCCGTGGTCACGAGACCGAGGAGCACGGCGACCGCACCCGTCACCACGTTGCTGACGATGGTGCCCGTGGTGGCGGAGGCGTGCTGCACGGCCCAGGGGGCGATGATCGCCCAGATGCCGATGGCCATGGCGACCCAGCCCATGCCGTAGGTGCGCTCGTACGCCGAGCCGAAGCCGATGGCCAGCACGGCCAGGGCGATTCCGGTGACGAGGTTGCTGACGGCCAGCGGGTCGCCGTTGAAGCCCACGACCCAGGGGGAGATCGCGAGATAGAGCCCGGTCAGCAGGGTCAGACCTTCGGTGGCCTGCGTCACGGGCAGGGCCGAGGTCTCCGCGTACCGGGCGCGGAGTGCGATCAGGTCGGGGTGCTGTTCGATGTGCGGATGTGTGGCCATGGACGGCCACCCCCCTCCACTGCTGGACAGAAAGGGTTCACTGAGCGGGTTTCCGCCGGGGGTCGGGCCAATCGTGGCAGAGTGCAATAATCGAGGAAATTTGCTTACGGGGCCGGGTTGAGCGGGTCGTCGACGATCCCGGCGAGGCGGTCGGCCTCGTCGGTCGGGTCGAGGGTCAGGTCGAGGTCGTCGGCGGCCGCCGTCAGGGCCCGCAGGGCGGGGACGAGGCCGGCGCGTTCGCGGGCGGGCAGGCGTTCGACCAGGGCGCGGATCGCCGACCGCCGGTGCTGCAGGACGCGGTCGGTCAGCGCCTGCCCCTCGGGGGTGAGCCGAAGGACCACCTCGCGGCGGTTGTCCGGGTTGACGCGTCGGTCGATGAGGCCGAGGGACTCCAGGCGTTCGACCATGCGCAGGGCCGTGGAGGGGTTGACCCCGAGGGTCGCGGCCATCGCGGCCAGCTTGATCGGGCCGCAGGTGCGCAGCGCGACGAGCGAGCGCAGCTGGGGCAGTGTGAGCGACACGTCGACGGCGCCGAGGGCACGGGCGGAGAGCGCGACGATCAGCCGGGAGGCGGCCATGACCGCCAGCGTGACGTCCTCGGCCTCACGGTCGGCGCCGCCGTCCCCGGAAACGTCGGGCGTCCCCTCGCGGTCCGTCTCCTGCCCACCCCGGGACATCTCGCTCCCCTCTCCTTCGCCGACGGTCGGGCGGTCGCCGGCCGCCCCTGGTGACCATTGCAGAGTGCAATGGTAAGCTGTAGTGGCAGATCGGGGCCGTGCGGGCGCGACGGCTCCGGGCCAAGGGTGATGACCATGCGGACCGAACCGATACGCGAAGCCTATTCCTTCGTCTGCCTGCGCTGCGGGCACGCCTGGGAGGGCGTGTACGAGATCCGTCACGCCCTGGACGCCGCCGGGCGTCCCCGGGTCGACTACTACGTCAAACCCGGCTTCAGGGTGCCGTCCCCGCTCACCGAGAACACCTGCCGGGTGTGCCTGGGCCACACGATCCGCATCCTGCGCCCGGGCCGGGTCCGCTCCGCCCACCCCGCTCCCCGGTGACGGCGCCGGTCCCCTCCCGGCCGTGACGGACGGGCTCAGGCCCGGGTCGTGCCCAGGAAGCGCAGGACCGCGAGGACGCGGCGGTGGTGGCCGTCCGCCGGGGGCAGGTCGAGCTTGGCGAAGATGTTGTTGATGTGCTTGGCGACCGCGCTGTCGGTGACGACCAGGTCCTCGGCGATGGCCGCGTTGGACCTGCCCTCCGCCATCAGCGCGAGCACCTCCCGCTCGCGCGGGGTGAGCCGCTCCAGCGGGTCGCTGTCCCGGCGCAGCAGCAACTGCGCGACGACCTGCGGGTCCAGGGCCGTACCGCCGGCCGCCACCCGCCGTACCGTCGCCGCGAACTCCTCGACGTCGGCGACGCGTTGCTTGAGGAGATAGCCGACGCCGCTGGTGTCGGCGGTGAGCAGGTCGGCGGCGTAGCGCTCCTCGACGTACTGGGAGAGCAGCACGACGGCGGTCCCCGGCCACCGGCGGCGGATCGACAGCGCCGCGCGCACGCCCTCGTCGCTGAACCCGGGCGGCATCCGGACGTCGATCAGCGCCAGGTCGGGCCGCTGCTCCTCGACCGCGGCCAACAGCGCCTCCGCGTCGCCCACTTCGGCGCCCACCTCGAAACCCGCCGTCTGCAGCACCCGGACCAGGCCCACCCGCAGCAGCACCGAGTCCTCGGCGATCACCGCCCGCACGGCAGCTCAGCGACCAGCGTGGTCGGGCCCCCGACGGGGCTGTCGATGCGGAAGGTGCCGTCGACGGCCCGGACGCGTCCGGCCAGCCCGGTCAGTCCGGTGCCGGCGGCCGCGTCGGCGCCGCCCACCCCGTCGTCGGTGACCTCCACCCGCACCACCCTCCCGGTCCGCCGTACCGTCACCTCCACCCGGCCGGCCCGGGCGTGCTTGGTAACGTTGGCCAGCGCCTCGGAGACGACGAAGTACGCGACCGACTCCACGGCGGGCGCCGGCCGCCCGTCCAGGTCCACGTGCAGGCGCACCGGCAACGGTACCCGCGCGGCGAGTCCGGACAACGCCGCGTCGAGGCCGCGGTCGTCGAGCACCGCGGGGTGCAACCCCCGTACCAGGTCGTTGAGTTCGCTGATGGCCTCCTTGGCCTCGCGGTGCGCCTCGTCGATGATCCGGCGGGCCTCCTCGGGCAGGTCCTTGAGCGTCGCCCGGGCGAGCCCGAGGGTGACCGCGAGGGAGACCAGCCGCTGCTGGGTGCCGTCGTGCAGATCGCGTTCGATGCGGCGCCGCTCGGCGTCGGCCGCGTCGGCCAGGTCGGCCCTGCTCACGGACAGGTCCGTGACCCGCCGTTCCAGCCGCTGGGCGCGGCTCGGTCCGAGCAGCGCCCGCGCCGCGCGGCTCTCGGCCCGGGTCACCGTCCCGGCGAACCAGGGCGCGGCGGCGAGCAGCAGCAGGCCGATGGCGGTGACGTACGCCGCCTGGACCGCGTACACGTCGGCGGCATCCGTGTGGGCCGGCATCGCCCACATCCACCCATAGATGGTGGCGCAGGCGACGCCCGTGCCCCACACCGCGAGCACCAGCACCTCCGCGACGGCGAGGAACGGCCCCAGGAGGGTGTGGTAGGCGGTCCGCCGCCAGGTCTCGGCGGAGACCAGCAGCCGCAGCGCCCGCCGAAGGCGCGGCCCCTCGGCCGGCAGGGAGCGCGGGATGTCCACGGCGAGGAGTTCGGCGTACCGCCACCGCTGGACCGCCGTCAGCGGGAGGGCGACGAGCGGGAGCAGCAGGAGGACGGCGAAGAGCCCCGGGAGGACGCCCCACGGCAGGTGGACCGACCGGACGACCGGCTTGGCGCCGAGCCACAGCCACGCCGGTACGGCGGCGAGGTGCGGGAGCACGCCCGCGGCGAGGAAGGCGGTGTCCCGCCGGGCCGTCCCGATCCGGCGGCGCAGCAGTCGGGCGGGCGGCCCCAGTACGGAGGGGAGCGTCATGCACCGACCGTAGAGCCCGGGGTGGGGCCCGGACCATGCACCTGTCTGCAGGATCGATGGTGAAACAGGCACCACCCCGAACCCGGACCCGGCCGTTACCGACAGTCGCCGGCCCGACGAGCAGGCTGGTGAACAGGCCGTCGGAGGGCGGCACTTGGCGAACACGAACGGGGTGAGGACGCCATGCACACAACGCACACGGACGACTCGGGAGCCCGGCAGGCGGTGCGGGACCGCCCGCCCCTTCCCACACCGCGGCGTGGACTCGTCGGGCTGCGGTCCCGGCACCTCGGCCTGGCGTTCGTCGGCTGCGGTGTCGCGATGGTGCCCTGGCTCGTCGTCCTGGCGAAGACCCTGCCGGACACGGCCCAGGTCCGGCACTGGTCCACCGCCTGGGTGGGGCTCGACGCCCTGGAGGCGCTCGGTCTGGCCGCCACCGGCCGGCTGCTGCTGCGCCGGGACCCCCGCTTCTGCCTCACGGCCACGGCGACGGCCGCCCTGCTGGTCTGCGACGCCTGGTTCGACGTGACGACCTCGGCGCCGGGCGCCGAACTCACCACGGCCGTCGCGATGGCCCTGGGCGCCGAACTGCCCATGGCCGCCCTGTGCACGGCACTCGCGGTCCGTGCGCTGCCCCGGAGGCCCCGCGGCTGACCGCCCCCGGGGTCACAGGGCCCGGATCGCGTCGGCCGGCGGAGGTGCGCAGGGCCTGGCGGGTGGGGAGTTCCGTGGTGAGGAACGCCGTGGCGGTGACCGTGACGGCGAGCGCGGGCAGCAGCCAGACGGGTCCGGACGGCCAGGGGCGGCCGAGGAAGCCCTGGCCGAGCAGGGCGAGCGGTACGGCCGACAGCAGCAGCGCCGTGACGAGTGCCGTCGCCGCCGTCACCGCCGCCTCACGGCGCATCATCGTGCGGATCTGGCGCGGGGTCGTGCCGTTGAGGCGCAGGGCGCCCAGCTCGACCCGGCGCTGGGCGGTCGCGGCGACCAGTTTGTTGGCGATGCTGAGCAGCAGGTAGACGAGCAGGACCACGATGGTCGCCAGGTTGATCCACACCTCCGGCGGGGCGTTCCGCAGGCCGGAGGCGGGAGCCGTGTCCGCGAGCGCCAGGCCCGGCCGGGCGGCGGCGAGGGCGGTCAGGGCCCGCCGCGCGGCCGCCGTTCCGTCGGTCCGGACCAGCAGGCTCTGGTCGAGGCGTGTCGTGGTGTGCCCGGCGGCCAGGTCCCGGGACAGGACCACCGTGCCGAAGCCCAGCCCGCGCCCGTAGACGGCGACCACGGTCGCCTCGACCGGGGTGCCGTCACCGAGCACCAGCCGCACCCGCTTCCCCAGCCCGGCGCCCCGCGAGCGGACGACGTCGCTGCTGACGGCGACGGTGTTCCCCGTGATCGTCGACGTACCCGCGCGGTGCGCCGCCTCCGTCGAGGCCACCGCCTACTTCGTCGTCGCCGAGGCGCTGACCAACATCGCCAAGCACAGCGGCGCCGCGCACGCCACCGTCACGGCACGCAGCCGCGGCGGCCGTCTCACCCTGTGCGTCGAGGACGACGGCCACGGCGGCGCCGACGAGCACGGCGGCTCCGGGCTCACCGGCATCCGCCGCCGGGTCGCGGCCCACGACGGCACCCTGTCCCTGGCCAGCCCGCCGGGCGGCCCGACCACCCTGAAAGCGGAGCTTCCATGCGGATCGTGATGGCCGAGGACGACCCCCTGCTGCGCGAGGGGCTCGCCCTGCTGCTGCGGGCCGAGGGCCTGGACGTGGTGGCCACCGCGGGCACGGCCGACGAGGCGCTCGCCGCGATCGACGAGCACAAGCCGGACGTCGCCATCCTCGACGTGCGGATGCCGCCGACGCACACCGACGAGGGCATCGTCGCGGCCGTGCGGGCCCGGCGCCGACGGCCCGACCTGGCCGTCCTGGTGCTCTCCGCCTACGTCGAGCAGAGCTTCGCCACCGAGCTGCTGAGCGAGGGCGTGGGCGGGCTCGGTTATCTGCTGAAGGAACGGGTGGGACGCGTCGAGGAGTTCCTGGACGCGCTGCACCGGGTGGCGGGCGGTGGCACCGCCATCGACCCCGAGGTGGTCGCGCAGCTGTTCACCCGTTCCCGCCAGGACAGCCGCCTCGAACGGCTCAGCCCGCGCGAGCGTGACGTCCTCGCCCTGATGGCCGAGGGCCTGGGCAACGGCGCCATCGCCGAACGCCTCGTCGTCACCGACGGCGCGGTCCACAAGCACACCGCAGCATCTTCGCCAAGCTCGACCTGGCCCCCACGGACCGGGTGGACCGCCGGGTGGCCGCGGTCCTGCGGTATCCGGAGGACCTGCGCCGGCTGACTTGAACTCCACCGGTGACGTCCAGCGGACGGGCGAGCGGATGCTGAGCGGGCCCCCTCCGGCGGGTGTCAGCCCCGAACGCCCTCGGTCTGCACGTCCTTCCGGGACACGGCCAGGTAGGCCACCAGGACCAGGATCGCCGCCGTCCACGCCAGGGTCACCGGGCCCAGGCCCCACGCGAGGCCGCCCCGGCCGTGGCCGACCGCCATCCAGTCGGCCACCGACGCGCCGAGGGGGCGGGTGAGGACGTACGCCGACCAGAAGGCCGTCACCGCGTTCAGCCTGCCGGCGCGGTGGGCGAGAGCGGGGACGGCGATCGCGGCGGCGTACAGGACGGCGGAGCCCAGGTAGCCGAGGCCGAGCGTGGCGGAGAGGTCGCCGGCCGCGGTGCCGAGGGCGAAGGTGGCGAGCACCGCGCCCCAGTAGAAAACCTCGCGGCGGCGGGTGTGGATGCTGTGGATGGACAGGGTGCGCTCGCTGCCGTACCAGAGCGCGAAGACGGTGGCGAGGGCGACCATGAAGAAGGGCGTGGAGAGCAGGTAGGGCACGCCCAGGCCGACGTGCAGGACGTCCGCGGCCATGGTGCCGAAGACGCTCACCATGACGATCGCCGTCCAGTAGATCCAGGCCACGTACCGGCGCACCGCGAACTGCACGGCCAGCGCCACCGCGAGCGCCACCGCGCCGAGTGCCACCGCGGGGATGGGCCCGAGGAGATGGGCGAGCCAGTCCGAGGCCGTCTCGCCCATGCCGGTGGTCAGCACCTTGATGACCCAGAAGTAGACGGTCACTTCCGGGACCTTGCTCAGGGCGTGGCGTACGGGGCCGGCGTGCCGGCCGGGGGCGAGGCGATCTGTGCTCATGGCGGGCACGATCGCATGGCGCCGTACGACTGCCACAGACCCCTTTGCCATTGTTTTGGCGCTTCTGGAGGGTGTGTTGCCCGAGGGACGCCCGAGCCTGAACACAACCTGAACGCCGCGGCCGTATCGCTGGCCAGGAGCCGGTGAACAGTGGTAGAAGCGGCCTTACTTCAGGCCGATCGCCGCGCAGTCCGCCGCGTACTTCGCCGTGCAGATGTCCTTGACGGTGTAGACGCCGTCCTTGATCACCGTGGCCTTGATGTTGCTCTTGGTGAGCGCGACCACCGGCACCAGCATCGCCGGGATGTCCTTCTGCGTCGGGCTGTCGATCGTGTCCTGCGTCAGCGCGTCGAAGGCGATGTCCCGCCCCTGCACCTTGTAGACCGCCATCTCCGCGGCGCCCTGCGCCTCCAGCAGGAAGGACTTGTAGACCGTCATGGTCTGCTCGCCGGCGACGATCCGCTGCACCGCGTCCAGGTTGGCGTCCTGCCCGGTCACCGGCGGCAGCTTGGCGGCGCCCGCCTGCTCCAGTTCGTCGATGACGGCGCCCGCCATGCCGTCGTTGGCCGAGTAGACGGCGGCGATGTTCTTCAGGCCGACCGACGCGATCGCCTTCTCCATGTTGGCCTTGGCCACCTCGGGCAGCCACTCCCTGGTGTCGTACGACTTGGCGATGACGACCCGGCCCTTGAGCTCGCTCAGCGCGCCCTCCTTGAACAGCGCCGTGTTGGGGTCGGCCGGCGAGCCGTTCATCATGACGATCTTGCTGGTGGCGGCCTTGTCCCCGAGCGCGTCGACGATCGCCCGCCCCTGCACCTCGCCGACCAGCTCGTTGTCGTGGCTGACGTAGGCGTCGATCGGGCCCTGCGCGAGCCGGTCGTAGGCGATGACGGGTATCCGGGCGTCCTTGGCCTTCCGCACGGCCGGCGCGATCGCCCTGGCGTCCACCGCGTCGACGAGGATCACGTCCACCTTGTCGGCGACGAGCTGCGCGAACTGCTTGTTCTGCCGGGAGGCGCTGGCCTCGGCGTTGGCGTAGACGACCTTGCCCTTGCCGCCGGTGAGGGAGGCGACCCGGGACTTGATGAGGGGGTAGTCGAACCGTTCGAAACGGGCCGTGTCCTTGTCGGGCAGCAGCAGGCCCACCTTGACGTCCTCGCGCCGGGACGGGGTCGAGGAGTCGCCGCCGCCGGTGACGCCGTCGACGACACCACAGCCGCTGAGCAGCAGCGCACCGGCGGCGGCGAGGGGGAGGGCGGGGCGAAGTGCGGTGCTTCTGCGGGGAGTTCGTGCGTTCACGTGCGAGGTGCCTTCCGGGCGGGAGGGGAGCGGGCCACGGTGACTGAGAAGCCAACGGCGCTGTGAAGGTGAGGTCAAGACATCTGGATGTCTTTTCGCGAATACCCACGGAATCTCCCCGCCCGCTTATGGCAGGGCGCGGTGGAACGGTTGGTCAGGCAACTGTAAAGAACCTTGACAGTAGAATGGTCTAGTCCAACTATGGGTCGGCATGAGACGACCTCGCGCGCTGCGTGCGCTGCTGTCCTGTATCTCGGTGACCGGCCTCGCGGCCGGTCTCGTCGCCCTCGGGGGAGGTGGCGCGCTCGCCGCGGAACAGGCGCCGGCCCATCCCGTCCGGCCCCTGCCCGCCCAGGTGGCGGCTCCCTACTTCGAGGCCTGGACCGGCGACAGCCCGGCCGCGCTGGCGGCCGCCTCCGGCAACAAGTACCTGACCATGGCCTTCCTCCAGACGGACAAGCCCGGTTCCTGCACCGCGTACTGGAACGGCGACACCACCCAGCCGATCTCCAGGTCCACCTTCGGCGCGGACATCGCGGCCATCCAGGCACGCGGCGGCAACGTCATCCCCTCGTTCGGCGGCTACGGCGCCGACACCACGGGCACCGAACTCGCGGACAGCTGCACGGACGTCGACTCCATCGCCAAGGTCTACGAGAGCCTGGTGACGACGTACGGCATCACCCGCATCGACCTCGACGTCGAGGCCGACTCGATCACCAACGCGGCCGGCATCGACCGCCGCAACAAGGCGATCGCGCAGGTGCAGCGCTGGGCGGCGTCCACCGGACGGCATGTGCAGTTCTCGTACACGCTCCCCACGACGAACACCGGACTCGCGCCCAGCGGGGTCGCGTTGCTGCAGAACGCCGTCGACAACCACGCCCGTGTGGACGTCGTGAACATCATGACGTTCGACTACTGGGACGGCGCCACGCACGACATGGCCGCCGACACGGTGTCGGCCGCGACGGGCCTGCACACCCAACTCACCGCGCTGTACCCGGAGTCGGACCCGGCCAGGCTGTGGCACCGCGTCGGCGTCACGGAGATGCCCGGTATCGACGACTTCGGCCCCGAGGAGACGTTCACCACGCAGGACGCGGTGAAGGTGGAGCGCTGGGCCGCGGCGCAGGGCATCAACACCCTCTCCTTCTGGGCGCTCCAGCGGGACAACGGCGGCTGCGTGGGCACGGCGGGCGCCAACTCCTGCTCCGGGATCGCCCAGGACACGTGGTACTTCAGCCACGCGTTCGAGCGGTTCACGCGGGGCTGAGGGGTCGGACCGGCGCTGAGACGACCCTTCGGAACCGTCTGAAACTTCCGCGCCGAATCCGTGCAGGAGCCCCACAAGGACTCCATGGACTCTTTCGAATCCCTCGTTAGCGTTACTGGCCGTTCGATCCCTCGTGCGAATGGTCAGGTAGACAGCGGATGGACTACTGCTCCTCGTGCCGCCGGCACCTCAACGGCGCTCTGGTGTGCCCCGGTTGCGGTGCCTACGCCCCCGACATCGCGCCGGTGACCCGGGCGGGCCGGGTGGCCCCGGCCCTCGCCACACCGGCGAGCTGGCCGGAACCGGACCCCGGGCCGTCCGCCGAACTCGCCGAACTCGCCGATCCCAAGGACCCCGAGGACACGGAGGGTGTGCCGTCCGCCCCGGTGGGCCGGGCGGCACGCCGCCGCCAGCGGGCGCGCTGGAAGAAGAACCAGCGCCGCGCGGTGGTGGCGACCGCCGTCGCGCTCGTCGGCGGCGGTCTGACGGTCGCCTCGATGGACCGCGGCTCCGGCGACCACAGCCAGGCTTCGGCGGGCCCCGACCTCACGGGCATGGGCACGGAGGAGCACCCCGCGGCGGAGCCGACGGACACCCCCGCCTCCCCGACCGCGCTCCACACCTCACGCGACGGCTCCGCCGCCCCCGCCACGACCGGCGGCAAGCACCGTCGCACCACGCCGACCGCGGCGCACACCGACTCGGCGTACACCGCGCCGTACAGCGCCTCCACGCCGCACACGTCGACGCCGGGCACGCAGCCGCGGACGACGACCACGGCGGGCGGCGCCACGACGACGACCAGCACGGGCACGACGTCGAACCAGTCGACGTCGTCTACGTCCTCTACGTCCTCTTCGTCTTCTTCGTCCTCGACGTCCACGTCCGCCGGTGACAGCGGCACGTCCGGAACGTCGTCCCAGTCCTCCAGCACAGGCACGAGCACGAGCAGCGGCACGAGCACGAACACCAGCACGGCCTCGACGTCCCCGTCGGGCCTGTGCGTGCTCAACCTGATCTGCGTGAGCTGACGTTCCGGCTGAGGGCGCGGACGACGAAGACGCCGGCGACGGCCGCGCCCACGATGGCGGCGTCGGACACCAGGAGCGTCCCGACGTTGGTGTAGGCGCGGGCGATGATCTGGTCCGTGGAGTCGGCGGACATCAGCCCGACGCCGCTGAGCAGCCCGATCAGCCAGAGCGCCCACCACACGTTCACCGACCGCGGCAGCCGCTCGCCGGGCGCGCTGTCGCGGTGGACCTCGGCGACGATGCCGCGCGGGAACCAGAGGTTGACGACCGGGACGACCCACCCGAGGTAGACCCACAGCCCCGAGTAGCGGGGCCGCTTCCCGGACAGCTCACGGGCGGTGTCCCGCGCACGCCCCAGCCATCCGATGAACGCCACCGCGCAGATGACCACGGCGACCCCGCAGGCCGAGACGACCAGGTGGTACTGGTTCTCCAGCCCGGTCAGCGTCCGATGCGCCCCATTCCCCTGATCCGGCGGCCCCGACGCCGGCTCCCCCGCCACGGCCAGTCGTATCTCCCATATGGCCCGCACGGCCCACGAGGCCCCGGCGAGAGCGAGCGCCCCGACAGCGAACCGCGCGGCTCCGTCCATGGGCCGCGGGGTGGGGACGGGTGCGGGTGGTGCTATGTGATCGTTCACGGGGGCATCCTGGCGTACGACGGGGGCCGCTGACCAGGACGACAGGCCGTCAACCACCCGCTCTCCACCCGTGTTTCACGCACCACGTACGGCCGGGTGCGGACCCAGCTGGTCGAGGTTCCTGGGCAGCTCGATCTTGTGCGCTGCCCGTGGCCGGGATACAACCGTCTGGTGACAAGCGACTCCGGGCCAAGGGCATGGTGGGCAACTGCTTCGCTCCTGCTCGTCTCGGTCTTGGCGGTGACTGGTTGCACCGCCGGTCAGCATGGCGGCACTCCCGTCGACAGGACTGCCGCGCGTGCCGTGAAGGCATCGCCCGCTGCCCCGTCCTCCAGCACAACGCGTGATCCTTACGCGCCGTCGGTCAAGAAGGCTCCGCAACTCTCCGCTGACGGCGTCACCACCGTGGTGAGCGGCGCGAACGTCAAAGGCAGCGCCACGTATGCGATTCCAGGCGGAATGAAGGCGGGCAAGACGCTTGCCGTCGCGACCTACTGTCAGGGCTCGGGCCGGCTCGACGTGGAGGTTCAGCCGACCGGCACTTCCTTTTCCATTCCCTGCGAAGAGAACACGGTGCTGCCGGTGATGAACGAGATGGGGGTGTACGCGAAGCACTCCACGAGCTCATTGCGCGTCACCACGCAGCCGAACATCACCTGGTCCTTCGCGGTGGGCTGGGATCCTCACCCGCCCGAACAGCAGTAGGACGATGACGGAGACCGGCTCCCCGCTCGGCGTGTGGCGAGTCAGCCTGTCCGGTCGGGTCGGCGGGTACCTTCTGGCCGGCGGCCCTGCGCTGGGCGCGGTGATCACCTGGTTCAGCGCTCTGATCCACCCGAGCGCCCAGAACTTCACCTCCGCCGGCATTTCGAGTGCCGTCGCCCTGGGGTTCGGTCTCTTCGCCTGGTGGGTCCTGCTCCGCGTACGCCTCGAGCTCCATGAAGACGTGATCGTCATGGTGAACCCCTGGGGCACGCAGCGGCTGCCGTGGTCGCGCGTCAGCGCGGTGAGCCTGGGCAACTGGGGAGCGGAGTTCCACACGACGGACGGCTTCAAGTACACGGCGTACGCGTTGAGCGATCTCGCCGGTGGGACCCGGCAGGATGTGCGGTTCGCCGGTGTGCGGCGGGTCGTCCGTGCGCGGCTCCGGCGTGAACAGCCGGAGCCGCCGCGAGGGCGCTAGTTGGTGAAGTAGATGTACTTCCAGTCGCTCAGCGTCGTCGTGTTGACCGTGTCGCCCGACGCGCCGTTGACGTACGCCGCGCGGACACGGGCCTTGATGCCGGACTGGCCCGGGGCGCCGAGACGCACGGCCGACTTGCCGTTGGTGGCGAGGGCGAAGTACTGGGGGCTGTCCTCGCTCGGGTACCACTGGCCCTGGTAGTAGATCTCCAGCTCGAGGCGCTGCTGGCGGCCCCGGTAGTACGTCATCGTCGTCGTGACGATCGGCGAGGTGTTCTTGTGGACCCAGTAGTACGTGTGCGAGCCGATCGCGGCCTTCTTGTAGTGCTTGGTGACGGCCGTGGAGACACGGACCTTGGCGAAGCCGTTCGACTTGACCGTCTTCGGCGCGTAGCGGGCGTCGCCCTTGAACACCGCCGTGACCGCGGTGTCGCGGGTCATGTCGACGGTCACGGTGAGGTTGCCGCTGGAGTTGACCTTCGCGGACCTGACCAGCTTCTTGGGCTTGTCGGCGCCGAAGGGGTCGGCCCAGATCTCCACCGTGCGGTTCTTGTACGTCTTGCCGAGGTGCGCGGTGAACTTCACGTCGGCGCCGTACGCGTACACCTTGCCGTTGTTGTTCAGGCTGAGCGCGGTCGCCGTGCGGGAGACGGCGACCTTGTCGGACGCGGTCACGGCGGAGTGCGCGGCGTCACCGGCGTAGGACACCTTGTAGGTGACCGTGCCGCCGGCCGGCGGGGTGTCGGTGAAGGAGTACGTGCCGTCCGCGCGCACCGTGACGGCGGGCAGCGCCTTGCCGCCCGGGGATTCGAGGTCGGTGCGGGTGACCTGGAGCTTCACCCCGGCCGGCAGCGCGACGGACGCCGAGATCTTTCCGGTGACCGTCAGCTTCTTGGCGCGGGGCGCGCTGGAGGGCGCGTTGACCGTGAGGGTCGGGTTGTTCAGGGTCGGGCCGGTGAGCGCCTTGAGGGTGTAGCCGGCGCCGTCCGCGCCGGTGCCGACCAGCGCGAACACCCGGGAGAGGTCCGGCGCCCAGCGCAGGGTGGCGGCGTAGGAGGTCCCGAGGTCGTAGGTGTGCAGCGGCTTCGTGGTGTCGGGCCGGTACGTCAGGACCTTGTGGCCGTCGGCCTGGGCGACGACGCCGTTGGGCGCGACGTCGGCGAACTGTCCCGTCGGGTAGGAGCCGGCCGCGGTGAACTTGCCGTCCGCGTAGGCGTCCCGGTCCTTGCCGTTGACGAGGACCTGCTGGCCGCCGGGCACCAGGTCGATGTCCCCGATGCCGCTGTTGAGCGTGTAGTCGCCCCCGTACCAGGAGACCAGCTTCGGCGTGCCGCCGGAGACGTCCAGAACGGCCATCGAGTCGGTGGAGATGCCGGTCTCACCGACGGCGAGGATGCCGGGCTGGCTCGCGTCGGTGTCCAGCAGGCCCTGGCCCCAGATGCCGTTGCCGGTGCCCTCGGTGGGGAACTGCTTCAGCGTCACCGGGTCGGTGCCGCCGGCCGGGTCCACGGACGGGTCGAGAGAACCCAGGTCGCCGTCCCACTGGTCGCCGTAGGTGAACCACACCTTGCCGCCGCTGACGGCGATCTGACGCGGGCCGGTGTCGGTGGCGACGGGGTAACGGTGCTTGATGTCGAGGGTGGCCGCGTCCAGGGCCACGATCTCGTGGGTGGCGGGCAGGGCCGCGTAGAGGGTGGCGCCGTCGTCCGACACCGCCAGGTCGGTGATGCCGGGGACCCCGCTCGCCGAGTCGGCGGCGTTGCCGGAGTAGTCAGCAGCCGTGACCGTGCCGGCCGCCGAGTCGCCGACGAAGACCCGCTTCAGCGCGTCGTCGACGACGATGCCCCCGGGCGCGGTGACCCGGGCGGCGGCCGCGGAGGCGGTGCCGGCGGCGACGACGCTCAGCGCCGCCGAGGAGAACAGGACAGCAAGCGCTGTCGCGGTCGAGATGCTGCGCGTACGCACAGTGATGTGACCCCCTGAGGAAAACCCGGTGTACGACCGGGCAGGCGAGTGCGCCGCGCAGCACCCGGCGATGACGCGCGGGGCGCGGCTGCCCCGGCAGCCTATGTCATGCCTGTGACAGTCGTGGAGGAAATTTCAGCCGTGGGGAGCTTCCGTGACGGCGTCGAGCACCGTCACCCGGCGGAAGTTGCACACCGCGCGCTCGCTCGGCGCGCTCCCCGCCCGCCCGCCGGAGTGCGCCTTGAGGGCCACGCTCACCAGGCCGAGCAGCAGGTCCACATCGGCGTCGCAGTCGAGGTGGACGGTGACCCAACGCGAGCCGGGGACCAGACGGATGGCGGTCGACTCGGCGAAGTCGTAGTGCAGCCGCTGTATCGCACGGGCGGTCAGCTGCAGGTCCACATCGCGCTCGGAGTGGAAGTGGACGATCTCGTGCTGGGCGGAGCGCAGCGCCCGGCCCGTCCCGCAGTCGGCCGGACACGGGCTGAGGTCAGGCCACGTCTCCAACTGCCGCATGGCTTTCTGGGCCGGTGTCATGCGCCTATGGTGCGGTGCTCACCGCCCGGCCACCAGGGATTGAGGGATCCGTAACCCATAGGTGACGAACGTCCGGTTGGCCGGACGGCCGCCTCCACAGCAGCCCCACCGAAACGACATGAGCCGTTCACTGTTCCTCCATATCCAACGCCTCGCGTCGACAGGAACCGGCCATTGACTCTCCCCGCGCGGCTCGAACACGAGGCCGCTTGGGGAATACCGTTTCCTTTGGGGGGCCCTCAGTGGTGTCCGCAGTGGAGGCTTCCGGCGAACCGGAGCCCGACAGACCCGTTCCTCGCCGGCTCCTCACGGCCCGTGGCCTGGGCGACCGTCTCTTCCGGTACCAGCTCACGGCCACCGGACTCGCCGTCCTCACCGTCATGGCGGCCGTCGGGCTCTTCCTGCTGCTGCGGGCCGCGCAGGCGCTGCGCGTGCGGGGCTGGAAGTTCCTCACCACCGCCGCCTGGCAGCCGGACGTCCACAACTTCGGCATCGCCGCCGTGCTCACCGGCACCCTGCTGATCGCCGCCGTCGCGGTGACGATCTCGGTGCCGCTGGCCGTGGGGACCGCGCTGTTCATCTCCCACGTGGCACCGCGCCGACTGCGCCGCACGCTGGTGACGATGGTCGACCTGATGGCGGCCGTCCCCTCCGTGGTCTACGGGCTGTGGGGACTGTTCTTCCTGCAGCAGCACGTGATCGGTCTGTCGCGCTGGCTGTCCGACTGGCTTGGCTGGATACCGCTGTTCACGGTGGACGGCACCCGGCCCGGTGAACCGCTCGCCTCCGAGAGCGTCTACACCGCCTCCACCTTCGTCGCCGGGATCGTGGTGGCGCTGATGGTCGCACCGATCCAGTGCTCGGTGATGCGCGAGGTGTTCGCGCAGGCCCCGGCGGGCGAGCGCGAGGGGGCGTACGCGCTGGGCGCGACACGCTGGGGGATGATCCGCGCGGTCGTCCTGCCCTACGGCAAGGGCGGCATCATCGGCGGCACGATGCTCGGGCTCGGGCGGGCGCTCGGCGAGACCATCGCCGTGTACCTGATCATCTCGCCGGTCTTCGTGATCCAGCCGCACATCCTGCAGACCGGTTCCAACTCCGTGTCCTCGCTGATCGCCCTGCACTACGGCGACGCGTCCACCTTCGGCATGTCGGCGCTGATGGCGGCGGGCCTGGCGCTGTTCCTGCTCACTCTGGCGGTCAACTTCACCGCCTCCTCCATCGTGGCCCGCTCCCGGTCCGGCGCGCAGAGCGAGGCATGAGATGACCGTCGTCGAAGAGACCGGCCTGACCTCGGGCCGAGGAGAGAAGACAGGCGTCCGGGCGGACGCCGACGGCCCGGCGGCCGACGCCCCGGGCGCCGAACTCCCCGACCGTCCCCGCCGTATCGGCGGCGTCAGCCGCTCCGGGGTGCTGTCCCTGGCCGGCGCCGCCGTCTCGGGCCTCTGTGTCGCCGTGCTGCTGTTCGGTGAACTCGCCCCGTTCTCAGGCGCGTTGGGCTTCACCGTCACCGCGTACGCGGCCTTCCTCGCCATCTACGCGGTGCTGACCGGTCTGGAGGAGGACCGGGAGGCGGTACGGGACCGGGTGATGACGGTCGTGCTGTGGACGGCGGCCGTGCTGCTGTTCGCCGCGCTCGCCCTGGTCGTCGGCTTCACCGCCTGGCGCGGCCGCGAGGCCCTGCCGCACGGCAACTTCTTCACCCAGGACATGCAGGCGGCCGGCCCCCTGGACCCGCTGAGCCACGGCGGTATCGCGCACGCGATGCTCGGCACGCTCATCATGATCACGATCGCGCTCGCCATCACGGTCCCGCTGGGCCTGGCCTGCGCGGTCTACCTCAACCAGATCCCCGGCCGCTTCTCCCGGTTCGTGCGCACCATCGTCGAGGCGATGACCGCGCTGCCGTCGATCGTCGCCGGCCTGATGGTCTACGCGGTCTGGATCCTCGGGCTCGGCATGCAGAAGTCGGGCCTCGCGGCCGGGTTCGCGATCAGCGTGATGATGCTGCCGATCGTGATCCGGGCCTCGGACGTGGTGCTGCGCCTGGTCCCCGGCACGCTGGCGGAGGCGGCGGAGGCGCTGGGCGCTCCGCGCTGGCGGACCGTCTGGCACGTCGTCCTGCCCACCGCGCGCTCGGGGCTCGCCACCGCGGTCATCCTCGGCACGGCCCGCGGCATCGGCGAGACCTCCCCGGTGCTGCTGACGGCGGGCTTCACGGCGGCCCTCAACGGCGACCCGACCAACGGCCCGATGATCTCCCTCCCGCTGGCCGTCTTCACCTTCGTCAGGTCCCCCGAGCCCACGATGATCGCCCGCGGTTTCGGAGCGGCGGCGGTGTTGATGGGCCTGGTCCTGGTGCTGTTCGCCATAGCGCGAGTGATCGGGGGACGGGGGCCGGGCCACCAGAGCAAGCGGCAGGCCCGGAAAACGGCGAAGGCGTCCCGCCGGGACGAGGAGAGATTCACCGAACTGCACGCTGCCGCACTGCAGTTGTTCGACAGCGGTTCCCAAGACGACACCGAGCAGATCAACGACTCCGGAGACAGTCACTGATGTCCAGCCCTGTCATCAACGCCCTCCGTCGGCTGGGCATCCTCGCCGCGCTGCTGGGCATCCTCGCCGTTCCGACCACCGCCACCCCGGCCTCTGCCGACAGCTACACCCCCATCGCCGGCGCCGGATCCACCTGGGCCGAGAACGCCGTCGACGAGTGGCGCCGGGCCGTCAACCAGTACGGCATGCGCATCAGTTACGCCGGCACCGGCTCCTCCGACGGCCGCCGTCAGTTCCTCTCCGGCACCGTCGACTTCGCGGTCTCGGACATCCCCTTCCAGACCCACCCCACCGACGGCAGCGCGGCGGAACGCCCCGCGCAAGGGTCGTACGCCTACATGCCGATCGTCGCCGGCGGCACCGTCTTCATGTATCACCTGACCGTCAACGGCCAGCGCGTCACCAACCTCCGCCTCTCCGGCGACGTCGTCACCAAGATCTTCACCGGGGTCGTCAAGACCTGGGACGACCCGGCGATCAAGGCCGACAACCCGGGTCTGCAGCTCCCGCACCGCCCGGTCGTGCCGGTCGTCCGCTCCGACGGCTCCGGCTCCACCGCCCAGTTCACGATGTGGATGGCCAACCAGCACAGGGCGCTGTGGCAGGCGTACTGCGCCAAGGTGGGCCGCTCCGGGGCGTGTGGGCAGACCTCGTACTACCCGACCGTCTCCGGCATGATCGCCCAGTCCGGCGACCTCGGCGTCGCGGGCTACGTCGCGCAGAACTACGGCGAGGGCGCGATCGGTTACGTCAACTACTCCTACGCCCTCAACGCGCACTATCCCGTCGCCAAGGTCCTCAACCACGCCGGCTACTACACCGAGCCGACCCCGCAGAACGTGGCGGTCTCGCTGCTCAAGGCGAAGATCAACACGGACAAGAGCTCCGCGGACTACCTCACCCAGCAGCTCGACGGCGTCTACACCGACAGTGACCGGCGCAATTACCCGCTCTCCAGCTACTCGTACATGATCCTGCCGCTGAAGGTGCAGGGCACCTTCACCAAGGCCAAGGGCAAGACGCTGGGCGCGTTCTCGTACTACTTCATGTGCCAGGGCCAGCAACAGGCGCCGCAGCTGGGCTACTCGCCGCTGCCGATCAACCTGGTGCAGGCGGGCTTCGACCAGATCCGCCGCATCCCGGGCGTGCAGACGCAGAACATCAACATCAAGGGCTGCAACAACCCGACCTTCACCGCCGACGGCCGCAACAGGCTCGCGGAGACGGCCCCTTACCCCGCCGCCTGCGACAAGCAGGGCGCGGCCCCCTGCACGACCGGCAGCGGGGGCGCCAAGTCCGGCAGCGGAGGCGGGAGTTCGGGCGGCGGCGGCACCGGCGGGTCCACGGGCGGTTCGGCCGGCGGGTCCTCCGGTGGCACGACGGGCGGGGGCGGTGCGGCGGCCGGGGGCGCCGGCACCTCCGCGCAGCCCTCCGTCGACCCCGACACCGGCCAGACCATCGCCGCCGATGGAACGGGCACCGGGGCCGCCACGACCGCGGGCGGCACCATCGCCCTCGCGCAGCCCGTCGCGGTGGCCGGACACAGCGGCTGGACGACCACACAGACCCTGATGGTGCTCGCCGTCTTCCTGGTGCTCAGTCTGGTCCTGCTGCCCTCGCTGGTCTCCCGCCTCATCAGCCGCGCCTCGGACGGGGGTTCGCGATGAGCCGGGTACGACGTCTGCTGCTGAGGGTCGTCGCCGGAACCACCGTCGGCGCGCTCGCCGGGTTCGCCGTTGCCCAGTCGGCTCCGCCGGCGACTGCTGCGAGCTCCTCCGCCGTCACGGTGTCGGGGCGCGGCGAGTTCAGCACCATGAAGTTCACGGTCTCCCAGACCAGCCACCTCACCAGCCAGGCGATCACGGTCTCCTGGACCGGCGGCACCCCCACGACCTTCGCCGGCACGCAGTTCAACACGGACTTCGTGCAGATCATGCAGTGCTGGGGCGACGACGACGGCATGGTGCCGTCCAACCCCGGTCCGCCGCGCACCCAGTGCCAGTACGGCGCCTCCCCGACCACCGACCGCACCAGCTGGCCGGGCAACGACTACGACGACACCCGCAAGGTCTTCTACAGCGCCGACCCCACCAACTACGGCCAGGACAACCGGTACGGCGCCGCCAACCCCAACGCGCCCGGCGAGGTCCCCTTCAAGTCGGTCGACGGCACCACGGTCACGACCAACACCCAGAACAACCCGTTCTTCAACCGCAACACCACCAACGAGGTCGACTTCGCCCGCACCGGCGCCGGCGGCACCGGCACCGAGTACTTCGAGGTGCAGACCGCCAACGAGGCCCCGCACCTGGGCTGCGGCACACCGGTGACGACGAACGGGGTGACGAAGCCGCGCGACTGCTGGCTGGTGATCGTCCCGCAGGGCCACCTCGACGTGGACGGCAAGCCGTACACCGACCACAGCCAGGTCAACGCGGGCTCCCCGGTCTCCTCCACCAACTGGCACAACCGCATCGCGATCCCGCTGCACTTCAACTCGGTCGGCACCAACTGCGCCCTCGGCGCCAAGGAACGCCCCACCACCGGCAGCGAGCTGGCCGCCGACGCCATGACCAGCTGGCAGGCGGCGCTGTGCCCGGCCGGGAAGGTGTACAGCTACACCGAGCAGGGCGAGCCCGACGCCCGGGGCCGGCTCGGCAACGACGGCTCCTCCGGACTCGCCTTCACCACCCGGGCGCTCGGGGCCGACGCCAGTTCGGCCGCGCCCCCGGACACCACGACGTACGCCCCGGTCGCGCTCTCCGGAGCCGTCATCGGCTTCACCATCGAACGCAGACCGAAGGCGGGGGCGCCCGACTCGGTGACGAAGCTCGCCGGGACGAAGGTGGAGTCGATCAGGCTCACGCCCCGTCTGGTCGCCAAGCTGCTCACCGAGTCGTACCGCAACTCGACGTGGGGAGCGGTGGTCGGTTCCACCGTCGCCAAGAAGTACGGCTGGGCGCGGAACAACCCGGCCGGCCTGGCGAGCGACCCCGAGTTCATCGCGCTCAACCCCGAGTTCGCGTATCTGTCGGTCGCCGAGACCCCGGCCACCGACACCGACCTGATGACCTCGCTCGGCCACAGCGACACCGCGCACGACCTGTGGCAGTGGATCTGGGCGGACAAGGAGGCCCGGCAGTTCCTCGCCGGTGTCCCCGACGACGACGGGATGCGGGTCAACCCGTACTACAGCACCAACGCCGACCTGAACCCGACCGGCGCCGCCTTCGACCCCTCGAACCTCGACGAGTACCCGAAGAGCGACCCCTGGTGCACGATCCCGCCCGGCACCGGCGCCACGCTCCAGCAGTGCATGACCGACTTCCACCCGTACGTGGACGACATGCACGCCGGTGCCCTGCACACCCGGCGCGCCGACATCCTGTGGAAGTCGAGCTGGGACGCGCTCGCCAGTCCGCCGGCCTTCAAGAGCCCCGGCCCGCAGATGGTCGGCTCGCGCTTCGTCATCACCGTCACGGACGCGGCCTCCGCCGCCCGCTACGGCCTCCAGACGGCACAGCTGCGCAACGCGGCGGGCGAGTTCGTCGCCCCGACGACCGACTCCCTGACCGCCGCCGCGAAGAGCGCCGCCGGGAAGACGGTCGCCGAGATCACCCCCGCGGGCGCCACCGCCAAGGACGCCTATCCGCTGGCCCAGCTGGTCTACGCGGCCGCCCGGCCCGCCAAGCTCACCGCCGACGCCCGCCGGGACTACGCGGCCCTGCTGCGGTACGCGGCGGGCAACGGGCAGCTCAGCGGCGCCGACCCGGGCCGGCTGCCGGCCGGGTACGCCCCGCTGCCGCAGCGGCTGCGGGCGCGTGCCCTGCAGGTCGCGGCCACGCTCGAGCACTTCAAGGGCGGCTCCGCGGACGGCGGTTCCGGGTCGTCCGCGGGGTCCGGCGGCACCGGCACGGGCGGCTCGACGGGCGCCGGCTCCTCGGGCGGCGCGGCCACCGACGGCGGCGCCGGTACGCCGAGCGCGGGCGCGAGCACCTCGCCGAGCCCGCAGGCCTCGTACGACGGCGGAAAGGCCGTCCAGACAACGGCCGCCGGCAACACCCCCGCCGACCCGGCCGACCCGCTGCGCTACGCCGTCCCGGTCGGTGCCGTCCTCGGCGCCGTGGCCGGCGCGGGCGCCCCCTTCGCGGGCGGCAGCCGACCGCGCCTGCCGCTGCGCGTGCCCCTCCCCGGGAGACGGACGGTGACGCTCGTACCGGACACCCTGCCGGAGCGGCTGCGCAGGCTGCTGCCGCCGGGCCGGGGGTGAGCACCGTGCCACGGGCCGAGGCGGGCATCGGCCCGCCCCCGGGCGGGAGTTGACACCGGGCCGCTTCAACCCCGCCCGGTGCCGAGCCCGCGTGTGCCCCTCGGCGCGCGGCCCTCACCGGCCCGCGTCCCACCCCTCCGAGCCGAGCCCCCGCGGGGCCCGCGCTCCCACAGACGGCCGTCCGCCCCGAAAGGCAGTCGGGGCGGACGGCCCGTACCACCCTGCCAGATCCACCCCTTCGCACAGTCACGGAGACTCTCGATGCGCAGAACGCGCTCTACGGCGGCGCTCGTCGCCGCAGCCGTGGTGGCCGGCGGCCTGGCTCTCGCGAGCCCGGCGTACGCCGACCCCACCCCCGCGGGGACCTTCCGCCAGCTGGTCGGCGTGGGCTCCGACACCACCCAGGACGTGCTCAACGCCCTCGCCGGCGACACCGTGGCCGGCCAGAGCTACGCCGCCACCGCCGTGAAGTCGGCGGGCGGTGCCGGCCTCGCCTCCTACGACGCGATCGAGCCCGGCACCGGCTCCACCACGTCGGACATCACGACCCGTTCCGGCGGGCCGTCCTTCCTGCGCCCGAACGGATCCGGCAAGGGCCGTCTCGCCCTGAGCGAGTCGCTGACCGGCGACAAGTTCCCGGACTCCACCGGTGTCGCCATCAAGGGGCAGGTCGACTTCGCGCGCTCCTCCAGCGGCCCGTCCTTCTCCGGCAGCGCGCTCACCTACATCCCGATGGCGCGTGACGCGATCGGCGTGGCGGTGCGCGGCTCCGGTCTGGACACCCTGACGGTGGCCCAGTTGCACGACATCTACGTCGGCACGCTCACCACGGTGAACGGTCAGACCGTGCACCCGAAGATCCCGCAGAGCGGTTCGGGCACCCGTAAGTTCTTCCTGTCGATCCTCGGCCTGCAGGACTCGGACCTCGCCCCGAGCGTCCAGGCGGTCCAGGAGAACCAGGGCAACAGCGCGCTCACCGAGGACGGCGCCCTCGTCCCGTTCTCCGTCGGCAGCTGGATCGCCCAGAACAACGGCGTGGCCCCCGACTACACCAAGACCTCCGTCGCGGGCGGCGGGCACCTGGCCGCCATCCAGCTGCCGGGCGACGCCGGTGCCACCAGCCCGGTGACCACAGTCAACGGCAAGCTCGCCGCCGTCGACGCCTACTACGAGAACGCCACCTTCGGCCGCGACGTCTACAACGTCGTGCCGACCCGGGCGATCGACCCGACGAGCATCTTCTTCGACAAGGACCTCTACGACGTCTTCGTCACCAGCGGCAGCCACACCGCCGCCCTGGCCTCCGACGACGCCGAGAAGGTCATCGCCGCCTTCGGCTTCGTCAACGAGTCCTACAACGGCTACGTCAACCTCGCCAACAAGCACGTCAAGCAGGGCGGCCTGGAGGAGACCGGTGTCTCCACCGCCGTCCCGGACGCGCCCAGGCTGAAGGCCACCACCGGCGACGCGAGCCTGAAGCTGAGCTGGACCGCCCCGGCCGCCACCGCGCTGCCGCTGACCGACTACCGCGTCACGCTGACCGACGCGGGCGGCGCGGTCGTCGCGGTCAAGAACGTGCCGGCCACCACAACCTCGTACAGCTTCACCGGTCTCGCGCTGGGCAAGTACACCGCCACGGTCACCGGTGACAACCTCAACGGCACCGGTGCCGCGTCCACCTGGACCGGCTCGGTCAAGTACAAGAGCGCCACCACCGCCACGGTCGCCACGACCCCCTATGGCAAGGCCCCGAAGGTCGCCGTCACCGTGACCGGCAGCCACGGCGTCAAGCCGACCGGCAAGGTCACCGTGAAGGAGGGCTCCACCGTCCTCGGCAGCGGCACCCTCGACGGCTCCGGCAAGGTCACCGTGGCCCTGTCGAACCACCTCAAGGTGGCCACGCACACGCTGACCGTCTCCTACGGCGGCGCCGCCAAGCTGAACTCCTCCTCGGCGACCGCCACCCTGAAGGTCACCAAGGCCACCGCCTCCGTCGCGAGCACCGCGCCCGCCTCGGTCAGCCACACCGCGCGCGCCAAGGTCACCGTCAAGGTCACCGCGACCGGCACCACGCCGACCGGCACGGTGAAGGTCTACGAGGGCTCCAGGCTGCTCGGCACCGGCACCCTCAGCGGCGGCAAGGTGACGATCACCCTGCCGAAGCTGGCCCGGGGCAAGCACAGCCTGCACGCCACCTACGCGGGCTCCGCGACGGTGAACGCCAAGACCGGCCCCGTCTTCACGATCAAGTCCACCTGATCCATCTCCCCCCGGCTGCCGGGGAGGGCCCCTCCTCCCCGGCAGCCCCCTCTCGAACTTCCCGAAGGAGGCGGACCGCCGTGACACTCGCCGTACCCCTCACGCTCACGCGCGTCCGGAGCGTCACCGTCGTCCGCCATCTCGCCCGGGGCGGCCTGCTCAGCCTCGCCGCCCTGCTGCTCGGCATCACCGCCCAGCTGCTGCTGGTCAGCGGTATCCAGGAGCGGTCCGCGCAGCACTCCGCCTTCGACGAGCTGCGCGGCCAACTCGCCCTGGGGACCGCGCCTGTCGCGCAGACCGACCAGCAGGGCAGGCTACTCGCGCCGGGCACGCCGGTCGCGATCGTCGGCATCCCCAGGCTGGGGACGACGCAGGTGGTCCTGGAGGGCACCGACTCCTCGGTGCTGACGGACGGGCCCGGCCACCGCCGGGACACCCCGATGCCCGGGCAGGCCGGCACCAGCGTGCTGATGGGGCGGGCCGCGGCCTACGGCGGACCGTTCCGCGGGCTCGGCTCGATGTCGTCCGGCGACCGGATCACCGTGGTCACCGGGCAGGGCAAGGCGACGTACCAGGTGCTGGACGTGCGCCGGGCCGGTGATCCGGCACCCGCGCCTGTGGCCGCCGGCAAGGGGCGGCTGGTGCTGGTCACCGCGACCGGCGCCCGGTTCGTGCCGGCCGGGGTCCTGCGCGTCGACGCCGACCTGGTCTCCGCGCCCTTCCAGACGCCGACGGCGGTGATCCGTACCGGCACGCTGCCCGGCTCCGAGGAGCCGCTGGCCCGGCCCTCCGGGGTGCCGTGGCCGCTGGTGATGTGGCTGCAGGCGCTGCTGCTGGCCGCCGTCGCCGCCGTGTGGGCCTGGCACCGCTGGGGCCGCCACCAGACGTGGATCGTCTTCGCGCCCCTCGTCGCGGTGCTGGGCCTCCAGGTCGCCACGCGCACCACCGAACTCCTGCCGAACCTGTTGTGAGGTGTCCCAAGTGACCGAAGTGACCGAAGTGACGACCGACTCCCTGTCCGACACGGTCGTCCTGCCGCCGGTCGAGACCGCCGGCGCGAGCGCCCCCGCCACGATCGAGGCCCGGTCGGTCTCGGCGTGGTTCGGCGGGCACCAGGTGCTCAGCCAGGTGTCGCTGACCATGCCCGCGGGGCGGGTCACCGCGCTCATCGGGCCGTCCGGATGCGGCAAGTCGACGTTCCTGCGCACGCTCAACCGGATGCACGAGCTGATCCCGGGGGCGCAGTTCGGGGGCGAGGTGCTCTTCGAGGGCGAGGACATCTACGACGCCTCCTGGCGGCTGACGGACGCCCGCCGCAGGATCGGCATGGTCTTCCAGAAGCCGAACCCGTTCCCCGCGATGTCGATCTACGACAACGTGGTGGCCGGTCTCCGGCTGACCGGCACCCGCGCGAGCCGCCGGGAGAAGGACGAGCTGGTGGAGGAGTCGCTGTCCCGGGCCGGTCTGTGGAAGGAGGTCCGCGACCGGCTGCGCAAACCGGGCGGCGCGCTCTCCGGCGGCCAGCAGCAGCGCCTGTGCATCGCCCGGGCGTTGGCGGTACGGCCTCGGGTCCTGCTGATGGACGAGCCGTGCTCGGCGCTGGACCCGACCTCGACCCGCCGTGTGGAGGAGACCATCCACGAGCTCGCCGACCAGGTGACGGTCGTGATCGTCACCCACAACATGCAGCAGGCGGCCCGCGTCTCCCAGCAGTGCGCCTTCTTCCTCGCCGAGCAGGGCACCCCCGGCGGCATCGTCGAGGCGGGCCCGACGGACGACGTCTTCGGCACCCCGAAGGACCAGCGCACGGCGGACTACGTGGCGGGCCGCTTCGGCTGACCGGAGGAGGCGGGGATGCGTGTGCTCGACCTCTCCTTTCGCGGCGTTTGGGTCGATAATCGAGGCATGAGTACGGCGACGTTTGTCATGGCGGCCACGTCGGTGGACGTAAGCCACGTGGTCGGCGCCTTCATCGGTGGCCTGGTCATCGCCGGTGCCCTGGTCTGGGCCTTCTGGTTCGGCATGCGGGTGCGCGACCGTGAGCTGCCGCGGCCGCTCCCGGACGAGCAGCCCCACCTTCCCGACGGCGGAGCCGTCCGCGAGATGCGCGAGGTGCGCGAACCGGACGAGGTTCCGCTCTCCGAGGACGGGAAGCGGCTGATGCCCCACGAGATGCATCGCGCGTCGAGCAGGACGGGCAAGGACCAGCACCGACGGCGCTGGATGCCCGGCTCCAGCGGCTCCTTCGGCAGCGGCGGCCTGGGCGTGCGCTAGCGGCGCGCGGCGCCTGGGCGTGCGCTAGCGGCGCGCGGCGGCCTGGGCGTGCGCTAGTGACGCGGCGGGCGCGGCCGGCTCAGGCCATCCAGAAGAAGACGGCCGTCATCCGCTTGTCCTCCAGCGCGCTGCCGGAGTAGCCGGTCGCGCTGTGCACCAGGTTGGCGTGGTACAGCAGCAGCCGGTTGTACCTGTGCGGGACGCGTACGTCCTCCTCGAAGTGGTCCCCGGGCACGAACCGGGTGCCGAGCGCCTCCACGAGGTTGTTGTGCGGCGCCTGCACGATGTTGCCGCCGAGCCGTCCGCCGGGCAGCGACTGGCGGTAGAACGCGGTGCCGCAGTCCTTGCCGACGCCGGGGTTGAGGTACAGCACGGCCGCGTACCGGCACAGCGCCCGTGAGTCGGTGTGCGGCCGCGGCTCGCTCTCGCCCTCGCCGACGACCTGGACGCAGTTGTGGTTGAGCGTGCCGCCGCCGGGCGCCTGCTGCACCCACAGCTCCTTCGCCCCGGTCGCCTTCTTCACCAGGCGCTCGACGCGGGCGAGTTCGTCGGGCTCCAGGCCCGGCATGGTGCGCAGGCCCGGCCAGGTTTCCGAGGTGTACGGGTAGCCCTTGACCCAGTCGTCCTTCGCCAGACAGCGCTCCCGTACGGCGTCCACGTCCGGCAGTGCGTCGTCGATGACCCAGTAGTCGCGGCCCTTGGTGGGCTTGCGGTAGGGCAGGACGGGAAGGGCCGCGGGGACCCTGGGCGCGGGCTGTGGGGGCATGGGCCGAATCTAGGTCGGGGGTCGACCCGCGCTCTCCCGTGAACGGGTCAACATTCCGTCAACGCCTTGTCATGACCACCGAAGGGCCGGACCTCCAACCCCCTTGGAGACATGGCTCACATCCCCCGGTTTTTACCAAACCAAAAGGTTCCGCGTCCGGGTCCGGTCCGTATTCCACACCGTCCTACCCCGCCGCACGCCGGCGGGTCCCCGACCGGTCAGGAGGCACGGTGCGCTTTTCGCGGAACGCGACGGGAACTCTCTTCGTTGGCGGTGCCCTGAGTCTGACTCTGGTCGCGCTCGCCTATCCCGCGATGCTCGGGGTGAACACCGTGTCGGCCTCAGGGACGAGAGTCGTCGCACAGACCCAGTGGGGTCCGCTGACCGAGGCGGACCGGGACTTCGTGGTCAAGGTGCGCGCGGCCGGCCTGTGGGAGTACCCCGTCGGCCAGCTGGGCCTGCAGAAGGGCCAGAGCCAGGCGGTCAAGATCGCCAGCAAGCACCTGATCGACGGTCACGCGGCGCTGGACGCCAGCTGCCGCAAGATCAGCACGATGCTGAACATCACGATCCCCAACATCGCGAGCCCCCAGCAGGAGGGCTTCGTCAACACCCTCAAGGCGGACAGCGGCAAGCAGTTCGACATCGACTTCGCCAACATCCTGCGGGTGACGCACGGTTCGATCTTCAACACGATCGCGAAGATCCGCTCAACGACCAAGAACACGGTGGTGCGCGCCCTGGCCGACCAGGCCAACGCGACGGTCCTGGACCACATCACGGTCATGGAGCAGACCGGGCTGGTCAACTTCGACCAGGTGCTCTTCCAGGAGACCACCCCGCCGAAGCTGCCCGCCAAGGACCTGACCCCGCCGCCCCCGGCCGCGGGCCAGCCCCAGGTCGTGCTCACCCCGCCGGTGGACACCACCACCCAGCCCCCGATCCTGCCCGGCGAGTCCTCGCCCGGCACGGGCGGTGCGGGAGGCACGGCGGCCAGCCCCAGCCCGACGGTGGGATAGCCCCCACAGGAAGGGGCGTAGGGCCCCTACGGGACAGGAGGTTCGGGCGGCCGAGCGGAAGCGGATCCGCCCGTTCCTACTGTGGCGTAATCGTGATGGCGCGCTGAACTTCCGGCGCGTCACCGCAGGTTGACAGCGTTCGGCGGGAGATCCACCATGTGAGCACACTGAGGCGCATGTGACCAATGGGCCCAGTGTTTTCGCAGACCAATCTCCCCGGCACGGCCGGCCGCCGCATGCTGTCCCGCGCCGCCGTGCCCGGGTCACGCACGCCAAGATGGGGATCCGCATGTCCATAGCGAGACGTGTCACCGTGCGCCGCCTCATGGGGACGGGCGCCGCGTCGCTCGCCCTGTGCGCCGCAACCGTCGCCGCCGCCTCCGGCGCCTGGGCCCACGGCGGGACTCCGGGCGGCGACGGCTGGAAGGCCGGCGGCTCCTACAAGCCGGGCACCGGCGCCGGCACCAAGACGGAGACCGACCGCTGCCAGTTCTCGCTGGACGGCACGGACTTCTACGACTCGGTGAAGGTCGACGACCAGACGCTGAAGCCCACCGACGACGGCAAGGTCCACATCAAGGTCCGCACCGCCGGTGACGCCTCCACCTGCACCGCCTCGCTCGCCTCCTACCTCGCCCACGGCGCGACCTTCGCGACCTCGGGTCAGCAGGTGTTCGTCGACTTCGACACCGTGACGGTCAAGCCCGGGCAGACCGACTCCCTCGACATCGCGGTGCCGGACGCGGGCTGCTTCGCGCAGATCGACCTCTACCGGGGCGCCACCAAGTTCGACGGCAAGCTGGACGCCAAGGACGGCTTCGAGCACGGCGACCTGCCGGCCGGCCCGGACCACGCGGTCATCAAGGACAAGCTGATCGCGTCCTGGAACGGCGGTACGAAGGACTGCACCACCGAGTCGCAGCCCCCGAGCACCCCGCCCGCCTCCACCCCCGCCTCCACGCCGCCGTCGACGCCCCCGGCCTCCGAGAGCGCCACCCCGACGCCGAGCGGGTCCGAGTCGACGCCGAGCGCGTCCGAGTCGACGCCGGCCTCGACCGACACCCCGGTCGCGTCCGCGTCCACCACCGTCCCGGCGGCCACGCCGAACGGCGGTGGCGGCGGCCTCGCCGAGACCGGCGGCGGCAGCAGCTCCGGCCTGATCGCCGGCGGCGCGGCGGCCCTCCTGGCGGGCGGCGCGGCCATCGTCGTGGCGAGCAAGCGCCGCCGAGGCGCCCGCTCCTGAACCACCCCCGAAGACGAACGCCCCGGAGACCCCCGCTCCGGGGCGTTCGTCGCGCACGGGGCGGGTCATGAGCGGGGCTGGTCAAGAACCGTGACCGGTGATGTGCCGTCGGCTGTCACGGGTTGTCGGCTCTCACGGGTTGTCGGCTCTCACGGGTTGTCGGCTCTCACGGGTTGTCGGCTCTCACGGGTTGTCGGCTCTCACGGGTTGTCGGCTGCGCAGTGTTTGAGGAGGAGGCGGGTTTCCTCGTCGATCACGCGGTAGCGGACGACGCGGCCCTCCTTCTCGCCCGTGACCACTCCGGCCGCCCGTAGCAGGCGTAGGGCCTGGGAGACGGCGGGGTCGTTCATGCCGGTCGCGATCGCGAGGTCGGAGACGGCGAGCGGGCCGGTGCGGTGCAGGGCGAGCAGCAGGGCGAGCCGTTTGGGGTCGGCGAGCAGCGAGAAGCGGTCGGCCCACGTGCGCACATGGGCCTCGTCACCGATGGCGGCGATGGCGTCGCACACCCGGTGGCCGTCGATGGTGCGGCGGTCCGCGCGGTCGGCCGGGACGAGATGCATGCGCCCATCCTCGCAGGCACCGCGCTGTGATCTTCGATACCTGCACAGGTACGCAGCTATGCAGGAGGGGACCCAGCCCCCTACGGTGGGCGGGCCGTGGTGTTCGGGAAGTCGGTGCGATGCCGACGCGGCCCTCGCCACTGTGATCGGGAAGTCACCGGTCCACGCCCCCGCAAGGGGCAGCCACTGGCCGTTTCACCACGGCCGGGAAGGCGGACCGGCGACACACGACCCGTCAGCCAGGAGACCGGCCACGGCATCACGAAGTGATCCACGAGGTGCTGGAGCGTGAACATGACCGACGCTGCTTCTTTCCGCTGGCGGCGCGAGGACACCGTCAAGACCGCGGGGCTGGTGGCGGTGATCGCCGCCCTCCACGTCGTCGCGTTCGGGATCCTCTTCCTCCTCGTCGTCCCCGGCCACTACGAGGTCGGCTCCAAGGCCTTCGGCATCGGCCTCGGCGTCACCGCCTACACCCTGGGCGTGCGGCACGCCTTCGACGCCGACCACATCGCCGCGATCGACAACACCACCCGCAAGCTGATGGCCGACGGCAAACGCCCGGTGTCGGTCGGCTTCTGGTTCGCGCTCGGGCACTCCAGCGTGGTCGTGCTGCTGGCCGCGATGATCGCGGGCGGCACGGCGCTCGCCGGCAAGGTCATGAACGAGAACTCCAGCACCCACAAGGTGCTCGGCGTCCTCGGTACGACGATCTCCGGCACCTTCCTCTACATCATCGCCGCGCTCAACCTGGTGGCCCTGATGGGCATCCTGAAGGTCTTCAAGGCGATGCGGGCGGGGACGTACGACGAGTCGGAGCTCGAAGCGCACCTGGATTCCCGGGGGTTCATGAACCGCATCCTCGGCCGCCTCACCAAGTCGATCACCCGCCCGGGCCAGATGTACCCGCTGGGCTTCCTCTTCGGGCTCGGCTTCGACACCGCCACCGAGGTCACACTGATGGTGATGGCGGGCTCCGGTGCGGCGGCGGGGCTGCCCTGGTACGCGATCCTGTGCCTGCCGCTGCTCTTCGCGGCCGGGATGAGCCTGTTCGACACGCTGGACGGCACGTTCATGAACTTCGCCTACCAGTGGGCCTTCTCCAACCCGGTCCGCAAGGTCTTCTACAACCTGACCATCACCGGTCTGTCCATCGCCGTGGCCTTCTTCATCGGCACGATCGAGCTGGTCGGGGTCCTGCACGAGAAGTTCGACCTGACCGACTCGGTCACGGGCTGGATCGCCGGCCTCGACCTGGACAACGTCGGCTACGTCATCGTCGGCCTGTTCGTGGTCGTGTGGGCGGCGGCGCTGACCTACTGGCGGGTGGCGAAGGTGGAACAGAAGTGGTCGGTGCGGCCGGCGGAAACCCCGTGATCAGCACCGTCTCCGCCGGCCGGCCCGCCGTCACGGCCTCTCCACCGCCGACAGCCACAGCTTGACGAAGCGGGGCACGTCGACGTCCAACGCCACGTCCACCAGGGGCTGTTCGCGGGCGCCTTCGTGGATCTCGGACTCGCCGGGGCGGGCGCGGCGGTCGACGATCGTCTGGCCCCGGGTGGGTCCGGGGGCGAGGGAGACCTCGACGGGGAGCAGGCTGGTGGTGATGCCGGCCGGGTCGGCGACGGAGCAGACCGCGCCCGCGTCACCGAGCCCGCCGGCGGTCTCGTCGCTGTCCGGGTCGGGCGAGGACGGCCGGTGGGCGAGGAGTTCACCGGCGAGACGGGTGCCGGGCTCCGCGCTCGCCCGCAGCCGTCGTACGTCCGCGCCCGGCACCACGACCCGCTGGAACACGTCGAGGCCGTACATCGTGATCGGCACGCCGGCGGTGAGCAGGACGGCGGCGGCCTCCGGGTCGTGCCAGACGTTGAACTCGGCGACCGCCGTGGCGTTCCCGGTCGCGACCGCGCCGCCCATGAAGACGATCCGCTCGATGTTGCGGACCACGTCCGGGTGCGTCCGCAGCAGCAGCGCGATGTTGGTCAGGGGCGCCGTGGGGACCAGCGTCACCGGGCGCGGCGAGGCGAGGATCTCGCGGCGCAGCAGCGTCACGGCGTCCACGTCGGCCGGGGTGCGGGTCGGCGCGGGCAGACCGAGGTCGCCCATGCCGTCCACCCCGTGCACGTGCCGTGCCGTGCGCACCGGCTCGATCAACGGCCGCTCGGCGCCCCGCCCGACGGGGATCTCCGGGGCGCCGGCCTGCTCCAGCACGGTGAGGGTGTTGCGCACGACGCCGTCCACGTCGGTGTTCCCGGCGACACAGGTGACCGCCCGCAGATCGATCCCCGGGTGCCGTACGGCGAACAGCAGGGCCAGGGCGTCGTCGACACCGGTGTCGCAGTCGATGATCACCGGAACGGGCTGACCGGTCACAGCGGACTCCCTCTTCGCCGCACCTTCACGTACGAGACCGACCTTAAGCCCTGCGCACATCCCCCGACCGGGCTCGCCTGGCTACGCGGACGCCCACAGGGCGGTGCCCCTGGCCGCGACCCGGGCGTCGATGCGGCGCAGCAGTTCCTCCGCCGGCAGGGCGCCCGGGCGGGTTCCGTCGCGCAGGCGCGGGGCCGCCAGGCCGTCGGTCGCCTCCTGTTCGCCGATCACCGCCTGGTAGGGGACCAGCCGGGCGGCTCGGACGCGGGCGCCGAGGGAGCCGTGTTCGGGGCCGACGAGGTCTGCCCGCAGGCCACGGGCGACCGCACTGGCCAGGAGGGCCTCGGCCTGGGGGCGCTGCTGCTCGGACACCGGCAGCACCACCAGCTGCACGGGGGCGAGCCAGGCGGGGAAGGCGCCGCCGTGCTGTTCGACGAGGTGCGCGACCGCCCGCTCCATGCTGCCGATGACGCTGCGGTGCACCATGACCGGCCGGTGCTTCGCCCCGTCCGCGCCGATGTAGTGCAGGCCGAAGCGTTCGGGCTGGTGGAAGTCGATCTGCACGGTGGACAGGGTCGACTCGCGCCCGGCCGGGTCGGCGATCTGCACGTCGATCTTGGGGCCGTAGAAGGCGGCCTCGCCCTCGACCGCCTCGTAGGCGACGCCGGCCCCGTCGAGCACCTCGCGCAGGAGGGCGGTGGCCCGTTCCCAAAGGGCCGGATCCGCCACGTACTTGCCGCCCTCGCCGGGGAGGGAGAGACGGTGGCGGGCGGCTCGGATGCCCAGGTCCGCGTAGGCCCGCCCGATCAACTCCACGGCCCCGCGCGCCTCTTCCACCGCCTGCTCCAGGGTGCAGAAGATGTGGGCGTCGTTGAGCTGGATGGACCGCACCCGGGTCAGCCCGCCCAGCACCCCGGACAGCTCGGAACGGTACATGCCGCCCAACTCGGCAATGCGCAAGGGAAGTTCGCGGTAGCTGTGGGACCGGGAACGGTAGATCAGGGCGTGGTGGGGACACAGGCTCGGGCGCAGCACGACCTCCTCGCCGCCCAGCCGCATCGGCGGGAACATGTCGTCGCCGTAGTGCGCCCAGTGCCCGGAGATCTCGTACAGCTCGCGTTTGCCGAGAACCGGCGAGTACACGTGCCGGTACCCGGCCGCCCGCTCCAGGCCCCGTACGTACTCCTCCAGCACGTGCCGTACGGTCGCGCCGTCGGGCAGCCAGTACGGCAGCCCCGCGCCCATCAGCGGATCGGTGTCGAACAGGGCCAGTTCACGGCCGAGGCGTCGGTGGTCGTGCATGGTCTCTCTCCTCGCTCGGGAGGGACGGGCGACCCGGGCGGCGGCACATGACGAAGCCCCGGGGCACTCGCCCCGGGGCTTCGGACATCCAGTCCAGTGTTCAGCGCGCCGGGACGTTCTCCGGCGTCGTCGTGGAAAAGGCGTGGACGCGCTGCATGGCGGCGACCGTAGCGCGGGCGTGGAGGGGAGCGCAACGGATTTTCGTGACGCGCGGACCGACCGGCCAACCGCCCCACCGCGTAACCCGTACGGCCCGGCTCGGTGGTGGGCCGTCGCAGCCGGTGGTCCCGTGGGAGGCGTACCCCCACCCTGTACGTCCATCCTGTACGTCGGTCAGGAGCCCCCATGCCCCGCACCCGCGCCCGCGTCCTCACCGCCTCCGCCCTCGCCGCCGCCGTCCTCGCCGGCGCGAGTGCCTGTACGGCTCTGACGGACGGGGCGGCGCAGCCGGTGCGAGGCGCCTCCCCGGCCGCGAAATCCTCGCCCACCGCCCCCGCGCCCGGAGCGCTCACCGAGGCGCAGGCGCAGGCCGCGCTGGTGACGGCCGCGGACCTGGGGGAGCCCTGGGCGCCCACGCAGGGGGCGGCGACCTGGCGGGACGGGGTGCTGAAGGCGACCACCGACGCGCCCGACTGCCGTCGGCTGCTGGACGCCCTGTACACCGACGACCTGTTCGGCACCGACGCCCGGATCCGGGCCGTGGTGGGGCTCGACGACGCCGTCGACCAGGCCCAGTTGCGCTACCAGGTGCTGACGCTGGACGCGGGGGAGGTGTCCCGGACCCTGGACTGGATGCGGGGGCTGCCGCGCACGTGCGGTCGGTTCACGGCCGTCACCCAGTACGGGGCCGTGCAGGGCGTGCAGGTCACGCAGGCGCGGCTGCCCGAGGTCGGGGACGCGCGGCAGGGGCTGCGGGTGACGCTGACCGGCGCGACGGCGGACGGCGAGCCGACGGTGCTGACCCTGGACGTCGCCGCGGTCCGGTCCGGCGAGGACACCATCGCGGTGAGCGACGGCGGCCTCGCCGACGTCTCCCCCGACGTCACCGCGACGGCCGTACAGAAGGGCCTCCAACGCCTGGCCGACGTACGCAAACAGGGCCGCGCCCAGGTCTGAGCCGCGCGATCCTCGCGAGCAAGCCCGACGAAGTCCGAGACGCTCCGGCCCCACGCCGAGCCGCCGCCGGCTCGTCGCTCGCGGCGGCGGTGTAGGGGAGCCGGTCGCCGTCGCCCGGCCGATCGCTGCTGCGTCATGGGGCGGAGCCCCGCTCCCGGCAAGGGAACGCAAGCCTCCCTCAAGTACCCAGGGCTCGTGGAACCGGCCGGGAAGCGGCTTCCCGGACCGGTCTTCACAGCGCGGGCGCCGCTCGCTACCGTCGGCTGTGGTGCGTGTCAGGCAGCGGCCGCACGAGGGCGAGCCCGGTGCCGCCGCTCCCGGGTGGGCGTTCGCGGCCGGTGTGCCGACCGACCTGTGGCCGGATCCCGTACCGAGCGCTCCCCCCGCCCCGGCCGCACGGTCCCGTTCCGCACCGTCGGCCCGACCCCCTGGCCCTCGTCCCCGTGACCGCCACGCCGACCGGGGCGTCTCCCGCCGTCCCGAGCGGGCACGGGGGCATCCCCGGCGAGCGCGCGTACGGGGAGCGGCGCGCCCTCGCCCGGCGGCCACCGCCCACCACCAGGCGGTGGCCGCCACCCACGCCCCGGGTGCCAGGATCACCGCCCACCACGACAGGTGGCTGCCAGCAAGCCCGGAAGCCATGCCCCCCACCACCAGGATTGGCCGCCACCAAGCCCGAAAGCTATGACTTTCCCGCACCACCAGAAGCGGCCCCCACCAGACCCGAAAGCCTGACCACCCCCACCACCAGAAGCGGCCGCCACAAACCCGAATCCATCACCACCCCCACCACCAGGGCTGGCCGCCACCAAGCCCGGCCGCCATGACCATCCCCCCCACCAGGAGTGACCGCCACCCACACCCGCGTGCCGTGCCCCTCACCGTCACAGGGGAGGTTGGGCCGGGGCCGGGCCCAGGGTGGTGGTGCCGGGGGCCGTGCGGTGGCCGAGGCCTGTGCGGTAGGCGTCGAGGGCCGCTTCGACGCGGCCCGTGCGGCGGAACAGGTCGCCCAGGAGACGGCACAGGTCGGCCAGGTCGCCGGCGGCGCCCGCGCGCTCCAGGAGGCTCAGGGCGCGTACGTAGTGCTCCTCGGCGGCCTCCGTGTCGCGGGCGTCCTCGGCGATGATGCCGAGCAGACGGTGGGCGGCGGCGGAGTGCAGGGCGCCGCGCTCGGAGTTGAGGGTGCTGAGCACCTCGTTCAGCAGGTCGGCGGCCTCGTCCGACTTGCCGCGCCGGTGCAGCACGTCGGCGAGCTCGACGGCGGCCTGGCTGCTGTAGAGGGCGGCCCGGCCCGCCGAGAGCATGGTCAGGGCCTGCCGCAACTCGCCCTCCGCCCGCTCCAGTTCGCCGTTCTGGGCGCAGACGTACCCGCGCATCCAGTGGCAGTTGGCGAGCTCGGTGCGCAGTTGCAGGGTCCGGTACAGCTCGGCGGCCCTGGCGAGCGAGGCGTCGGCCTCGGCGATACGTCCCTCGGCGAGCAGGGTGCGGGCGACCGAGCGGTGCATCCGGGCGACCAGCGCGGGGTCCCCGGCCTGCGGGGCGAGGGCGAGCGCGAACTCGGCGGCCTTGGCGGCGCGGGCGTGGACGCCCATGTCCATGTAGGGGCCGATGATGCTGGCGTAGAGCAGCAGCAGCGCGTCGGGGTCGTGCAGCCCGCCCCGGTTCAGCTCGTCGAGGGTCGACTCCAGCAGGTAGACGGCGTAACGGAGTTCACCGGCGAGGTAGTGGGAGACGGCACGCCCGCGCAGGGCCGGCACCCGGGCGGGCAGCGGCGCGTCGGCGAGGACCTGTTCGGTGCGCTCGAAGTACCCGCGGGCGGCGGTCAGTTCACCGCTCTCCAGGGCGCACTCGCCGAGTCCGAGCAGCGCGGCGGCCCGGACGTCGGCCAGTTCGTGCTCCTCGGCCTCGGCGAGCAGGGCGGTGTAGCAGGCGGCGGCCTCCTCGACCTCGCCGGCCGCGAGGGCGCGCTGCGCCCCGGTCAGCCTCAGCCGCAGGTCGGTGGCGAGGTGGGCCGGACGTCCGGTGACCAGCTCCTCGTACGCCACGCCGAGCCGCCCGGCGATGTGCCGCAGCGCCTCGTCGGAGGGCCGTACCCGGCCGGCCTCCAGGGTGGAGATGTAGGCGGGCGTGTACGCGGGCTCCGCCAGCTGCCGCTGCGTCAGCCCCCGTTCCCCCCGCAACTGCTGCACCCGGCGCCCGATCGTCTCCGGATCGTCACGTTCCGCCATCCCCAACTCCCCCTGGCCCTCTTGCTGTTGTCCGCCGGAGCCCCTAGGTTAAGCGGCACCTTAAGCGCGTTTAATACAACACTGTTGAAACGCCATTGAGAGGTTGCCGTGCTCCGAAACATCTCCGAGCGTTACGCCCGAGGTCTCGGCGCGGCCATCGTCGCGGTGGCCGTCCTCCTGCTGGCCTCCAACGCGGTCCCGGCGAAGGCGGACGACGCGGGACGGGCCGAGCACGTACAGCACGTCCACGACGCGGGCCGGTGAACCGCGGCCCCGGCCCACGCCGTCGGGACAGGGACCTGCCGGGGTCAGCACCTCCAGGTCGCCCAGTACCACTGGCCCTTCATCGAGCCGTCCGACAGCTTCATGGTCGTCCTCCTGGTCGTGCGTCGGCGTCGAGCGGCCGGCGTCACTCGGGAGGCTCGCCTTCCCGGGGTTGACCGGACAGTCGATCCCTGCCGCCAATCAATCGCTTGACCTGGGGAAACGCCGCTTTCACCGGCCCGCGACCGACGCGTCGCACACCTTCCGGTACGGCGCGTCCGGTACATACGTGCGCCACTGCGCCGCCGTCAGACCGACACCCCCCGCCCGCGCGCACACCCGCTCGACGGCCCGCGCCGGATCGACCGCGTACCGCTGGAGCGGCACATGCGCGCTGCTCGCGTACACCGTGGTGCCGTCGGCGCTGAAGGCGAGCGAGTCGATCTCCTCGCCGGGGGTGGTGAGGGGACTGCCGAGGGGCTGCTGCGTGGCCACGTCCCACAGTTGGAGGCTGCCGGCGTCGCCGGCGACGGCGAGGGTGCGGCCGTCGGGGCTGAAGGCGAGGGCGCTGACCCCCTCGGGGGTGGTGCCGAGCGGGACGGCGAAGACGTTGCGCAGGATGCCGAGGCGGTGTCCCAGGTCCCCGTTCCACAGGGCGACCCGGCCGGTCAGGTCGCCGGCCGCGAGTAGGGAGCCGTCGGCGGTGAAGGCCAGCGCGCCCGTCTCCTCGCCCTGCACGAGGTCGGGCACGCTGGTCCGAGCGCCCCGACGTCGGCCGTCTCCGCCAGCGGGTGGCAGGCGTGTCGCCCGGCCGTCGCCGACGAGGAGCCCGCCGTCGGGGCGCACGGCCAGGTGGTTGGCGGTGACGCCGGTCAGGACCGAGGTGCGCCGGCCGCGGGCGACGTCCCACACCTCGTCGCTCACCTCCCCGGTGGCCGAGTCGCGGGAGACGTACAGCGTGCGGCCGGCCGGTCCGAGGGCGATCTCCACGGCCGCGTCCCCGGGCAGGTCCAGCGAGCCGACGGCCCGCCCGTGCGGCACGTCGGCGACCGTGATCCGCTGCGCCACCGCACGCCGGCCCGGCGCCGAGACGCCGTAGGCGAACCGGGTGCCGTCGGCGTCGAAAGCCAGCAGGGGCACGGTGTAGGCGGGTACGACGGGCTCGCCCGGGTCGGCCGAGACGGGGACCGGGACCGCGGGGAAGGTGTGCAGGACGCGGCCGTCGGCGGTGGCGAGGAGACGGAAGGTGTAGTGGTCGCCGGCGCGCTGGACGGTGGCGTAGGTGCGGCCGTCGGGGCTGAGGCGGACGTAGTCCAGTGGCGTGTCGCGCCAGGCGGTGGTGACGGCCGGGCCGAGGTCGAGGGTGTGGACGGTGCCGCCCTCCAGGTAGCGCAGGGTGCGGCCGTCGGCGTCCCAGAACAGGCCGCCGTAGAGGTGCTCGTTGTTGAAGGAGTGGCGGAAGACGGGGGCCCCGGTGTCGGTGAGACGCCAGACGCGGACCTCGCCGCGGTCGGCGGTGGCCAGGAAGGCTCCGTCGGGGCTGAAGGAGGCGTACTGCACACCGGTGTCGTGGACGTCGGCGGTCCGCCTTCCCGTGGTCGTGTCCCAGACGCGGAAGCCGGTGGCCGTGGCGGCGGCCAGGCGGTGGCCGGCGAGGGCGAGGAAGGCGGGGTCCTCGTCGCAGACGTGGTCGCCGCGCCAGGCGCCGGACAGCTCGCGCCCGGTGGCGGTGTCCCAGACCTGCGGGTTTCCTCCGGAAGGGCAGACGGCCGCGAGGCGTCCGTCGGCGCTCAGGGTGGTCAGCGGCGTCTCCGTCGGCGGGGTCTGGAACAGCACACGGCCGTCCCCGACCGAACGCAGCCGCACCCGGTCGCCCTCGACGGCGAGGAAGGAACGGCCGTCGGCGGTGAAGCGCAGGTCGGTGGCGTCGGTCAGGGGCGCCGCGCCGCCGGTCCAGCGGCCGGTGGCGGGGTTCCACAGCCGTACGGCCAGGTTGTCGTCCGTCACGCCGAGGACCCGTCCGCCCGGGCCGATGTCGGTCACCGTGCCCGCGGGCACCCGGCCGGAGGCGAGGGCGCGGTGGGAGGTCACGTCCCAGGTGTGCCAGGTGCGGCCGTCGGAGCTGAGGAGGGTGCGGCCGCCGTCGGTCAGGGCGCGCCGGGGGCCGTCGCCGGGCGAGGGATCGGTGAAGGTGTCGGTCTCCACCTGACCGACGGAGCCGAGCAGGGCGCGGCGGGTCTCGGGGAGTTCGGCGACGCGCCAGGCGGCTGCGCCCAGGAGCAGGGCGGCGCGCGGTTCTGTGGTGCGCAGCGCGTCGGCGACGTCGGCGACACGGCGGGCCGCGTTCTCGGTGCGCTGGACCTCGCTCGTGCCGTACTGGCGCCAGACCACGAAGCCCGAGAGCAGCGCGACGGCCAGCACGGCCGACAGGGACACGGTCAGCACGCGGTGCCGGCGGATGATCCGGGCGGCGGAGCGGCGTTCGGCCTCGCGGGCGTCCAGCGCGGCGGTGAGGAAGGCGCGCTCCGGTCCGGTGAGGGCCGGGTCGCTCTCGTGGCCGGGGAAGAGTTCCTCGGCGCGGGCCAGCCGGGTGCCCCGGTACAGGGCGCCGGGATCGCGGTCGTGCTCCAGCCAGGCGCAGGCCGCCTGGGTGAGCGCCCGGTGGTGGCGCAGGCGTTCGCGGTCCTCCTCGATCCAGCCGTGCAGCCGGGGCCAGGAGGTGATGAGGGCCTCGTGGGCGAGCTGGACGCCGTCCTCGTCCGCGGTCAGCAGCCGGGCGCGCGTGAGGTGTTCGAGCGCGGCGGGGACGTCGGGGTCGGCCCACTGGTCCAGTTCGAGGCGGGTGAGGGGGCGGCGGGTGTCGGGGGTGCCCTGGCCCGGGACGACCATGCGCTGCAGCAGGTCGCGGGCGGCGCGGGCCTGCGGCGGGGTCAGGCCGCCGTAGACCTCCTCGGCGCTCGCGGCGATCGCGCCGCGCACCCCTCCGGCGGCCTCGTATCCGGCGAGGGTCAGCACGCGGCCCTTGCGGCGGCGCCAGGTCTCCTGCAGGGCGTGGCTGAGCATCGGCAGGCCGCCGGGTTCGTCGAGGACCTCCTCCACCAGCCGGGCGGTGAGGGTGCGCTCGACGATGAGCCCGGCCGCCTGCCCGGGCCCCACCACCGCCTCCCGCAGTTCCTCCGCGGTCATCGGGCCGAGCAGCAGTGCGGCGCCGCGCAGGGCGTCCGCGAGGCCGCGGTGCTCGGCACAGCGGGCGTAGAAGTCGGCGCGTACGGCGATCAGGACGCGCAGCCGGCTGTCCGGGTCGCGGGCGGCGAGCAGCAGGTCGACGAAACGCGAGCGCTCCCGTGGGTCGCGGCAGAGGGTGAAGACCTCCTCGAACTGGTCCACGACGACCCAGCTCTCCGGCTCGCCGGGGGCAGGGGTCAGCAGGTGTCCGTAGGCCGTGGCGGGTGTCGGGCCGGGCGTGAGGATGCGCAGGGCGGCCGGGGTGCCGCGCCGGACGATCTCCTCCTGCAGCCGCGGTATCAGTCCCGCCCGCAGCAGGGACGACTTGCCGCTGCCCGAGGGGCCGAACAGGACGGCGAAGCGGTGTTCGCAGACCAGCGTGTCGACCTCGTCGACCACGCGGTCCCGGCCGAAGAAGAGGTGCCGGTCGCCGGGTTCGAACCGGGCGAGCCCGCGGTACGGCGCCGGTGCCTCCGGCTCCTCCTGCACCGAGGCCCGGGCGAGTTCGGCCTCGGCGTCCTTCCAGCGCGGCTCCCATGCGTCCGGGTCGCCTCCGCAGGCGCGGACGTAGCCCTGGACGACGGCGAGCGAGGGCAGCCGTTCACCCGCGGCCGCCTGTGACAGCGTTGTCGCGGAGAAGCCGGCCGTCTTCGCCATCGCCCGGTAGGACGGCCCGCCGGCCTCCCGGCGCAGTTCCCGCAGCTCGTGCGCGAGTCGCTGGACGGGACCGGACCCGGGGTCCAGTGGTCTTTCGGGACGCCCCATGTGCTCGTACCTCCGTGCACCTGACGAAAGGGACATCAGGCGCGATGATCCTAAGCCGCGGCAGGGAACGGTAGTTGGACACCGGGTGACGGACCGGTGAAGTGACACGTGTCACGCACGCGAGCGTGACACGTGTCACGCCCTGTGGGCCGGGCGGAATTGATTGAGGCCCCGAGGGGGCCTGCGAATCAACTCCCCGGTCGCGATCGTCGGTGGTGACATCACGGCCACCGAACAACCGGAGCACGCCATGCCCAGCAACACCCTTCGCCGTATCGGCCTCACCGCGGCCGCCGCGTCCGCACTCCTCGGAGTCGCGGTGTCCGGGCTGGGGAACGGGATCACCGCCACGTCCGCCGGCACGACGGCCGCCCCTGTGAAGATCAACGCCGAGACCGTCGCCAACGTCAACTTCCCGCAGATCCACTGGAACATCGACGGCGGCGCCGACGCCTACCGCCAGATGCTCGCCGACCTGGACCAGCTGGCCCGTTCGACCGCCAACGCGCGGCAGAGCGCGTCGCTCGTCAACACCCGCGGCAACCGCGTGACGGTCACCGTCCTCGACAACACGAAGACGAACAAGTTCGCGGACATCGTGATCAGCGCCCCCGGCCACTTCGCGCCCACCGTGCACGCCGTGGTGCGGCTCAGCGACCTATACGTGGTGCGCGTCTACAGCGTCAGGTCGCCCAGCAACCGCGTCCTCAACCTCATCAGCGGGGTCCCGAACCAGTCCTCCAGCGACGACAACTTCTTCGTCGGCAGGGAGGGCTACGACGCCCTGGCCCGGGTCGCCGACCAGGCACTGACCGACGTCACCGTCGGCCCCGGCCCGTTGGCGAACGCCCTGTTCCAGCTGGACAACCCGAACTCGACCCGCCTCAACCAGGCCCGCGGCCTGCTCTCCCTGATCTTCAGCATCTCGGAGGGATCCCGCTTCCGTACCCTCGCCGACCGCGTCGCCTCCTCCCTGGACAGCGGGAACTCGGTCAACTACAGCTCCCAGCAGATCTCCCTGATCCGCGACTGGGCCGGTGTCAGCCACGTCTTCGTCGGCCAGACCAACCACACGGACGACGGCGCGAGCACGAGCGTCGCCGGGGCGAGCATCTCCGACGCACGGCAGGCGGCGTCCCTGCTGGCGATCGCCCTCAACGACGGCGCCAACCCCAACCCCAAGGACGAGCTCTGACGGCCGCGGCCTGATCCGGCACAGACACCCCCGGCGGGGCACCCATCCCCAAGTCCTGTCCCGCCGGGGGCTCCTTCCTGTGAACGCGCACTGATCAGTTCCTCGAACAGCCCGCGCACGTTCGCAGAAAAGCCTTTCCAAGGCGTCCTCGGACTGCCAGTCTTCGGTCGCCCGGATGTCATGTCCGGGGCAAGTCCGCCCTGTCGACTGGAGCTCCCCATGCCCCACCGCCTCGCCCGATCCGCGGCCGTCGCGGGCAGCGCCGCCGTCCTGGCCGTCGCCCTGTCCGGCAGCGCCTCCGCGGGCGTGCTGCAGAACCTGCCCGAGAACGCGACCACATACGAGAAGAACTTCGAGCCGCTGTACGACTACGACACGGACAGCTGCTACCCCGCCGCCGCCATCGACCCGGACGGCAACCTCAACGGCGGCCTGAAGCCGACCGGTTCGGTCACCGGCAGCTGCCGCACCGGCCATCTCGACCACGCCAACACCTACTCGCGCACCAAGTGCGACAACGGCTGGTGCGGCACCGTCTACGCCAGCTACTTCGAGAAGGACGAGGCCTCCCCGGGCATCGGCCACCGCCACGACTGGGAGTGCATCGTCGTCTGGGTCAGGCAGGGCGACTCCACCCCGTCGTACCTGTCCGCGTCCCAGCACGGCGACTTCGACACCCACGCCGTGGCCGACGTGCCGATGAGCGGGCAGCGCGTCCAGGTCGTCTACCAGAAGGACGGTCTGTCCACCCACGACTTCCGGTTCGCCAAGTGGGGCGAGACCCCGGAGAACGACGACGGCGCCTGGCACCAGGAGAACCTGCTCACCTGGGAGAACATGGCCTCCAACCTGCGCTCCGTCCTGAACGCCTCGGACTGGGGCGACGCCAACTTCCCGCTCCAGGACGCCAAGTTCGACGACCACCTCGCCAAGGCGAAGCCGAGCGGGATCGACTTCGACCCGTACGCGTGAGCCAACTTGCGTACGCTGCCTGACGTGACCACTGCCGCCGCCCGCGCCGCCCTCGACCTCACCGCCTCTCTCCCGGTCGCCGATCTGGCCGACTTCTACCGGGATCTGCACCGCCATCCCGAACTCTCCCTCCAGGAGCACCGCACGGCGGCCCGGTTCGCCGAGCGGCTGAGGAAGGCCGGGTACGAGGTCGAGGAGGGCGTCGGCGCCACCGGCGTCGCCGGGATGCTCAGGAACGGCGACGGGCCCACGGTCCTGCTGCGCGCCGACATGGACGCGCTGCCGGTCACCGAGGAGACCGGGCTGCCGTACGCCTCCGAGGTGCCCGGGGTGATGCACGCGTGCGGGCACGATCTGCACGTGACCTGGCTCGCGGGCGCCGCGGAGGCGCTGGCCGCCGGGCGGGACGCCTGGAGCGGCACCCTGCTCGTGGTCGGCCAGCCCGCCGAGGAGACCGGCGAGGGCGCGGCACGGATGGTGGCGGACGGCCTGTACGAGCGGCTCGCCCGGCCGGACGTGCTGCTCGGACAGCACGCGGCGCCCGGCCCGGTCGGGTTCTACGCCCACACCCCGGGGCTGGTCATGTCCGCTTCGACGGACATCGACATCGTCGTGCACGGCCGGGGCGGGCACGGCTCACGGCCCGAGACGACCGTCGACCCTGTCGTCACGGCCGCCTACCTCGTGACCCGTCTGCAGACGGTCGTCTCCCGCGAGATCGCCGCCCGTGAGTCGGCCGTGCTGACCGTGGGGCGCATCGAGGCGGGCACCCGGCACAACATCATCCCGTCCGAGGCGCGCATCGCCCTCAACCTGCGCACCCAGTCCGACGAGGTGCGCGAGCGGATGATCGCGGCCGTCCGGCGCATCGCGGCCGGCGAGGCGCTCGCCGCCGGCTGCCCCCGCGAGCCGGAGATCCGGGTGGGCGCGGCCTTCCCGGTGACCGTCAACGACGCGGACACCGACCGCCGGGTGGCCGCCGTGCACGAGGAGGTGCTGGGCGCGGGGACGGTGCTGGACTTCGGCCCGGTGATGGGCAGCGAGGACTTCCCCCGGCTGGCCGAGGGCGGGATCCCGTACGACTACTGGTTCGTGACGACGACGCCGGCCGAGGTGTGGGACGCGGCCGAGGGCGAGGACCTGATGGAGAAGTTCCTCGCCGTCCCCAGCAACCACAGCCCCCGCTTCGCACCCGACCTGGCGACGATCACGCCGGGCGTACGGACGCTGGTGTCGGGGGCGCTGGCGTATCTCGCCGGTTAGACCGGACGCCTGGGCGGCGGCTCAGCCCTGGGTCTGCAACTGGCGCAGCTGGCGCTGGACATGGTCGAGCGCGCCCTGCCGGCGGCCGGGCACCCGTGAGCGCAGGTCCGCCAGCCGGGGCCCGAGTTCGCGGGCCGCCTCCGGGTCCCGGATCTGCCCCCACTGGTGGTGCGCCCGGTCCACCGCCGTCTCGACCTCCGGCGCGTCGGCAGCCTGCCCCGCCGTCAGCCGCGCGGCGGCCACCCCCAGCCAGGTGCGGCAGCTGCGCACCGGATCCCCGGCGAACATGGCCAGGTCCGCCCGGACCTCGGCCCAGTGCAGCGCGGACTCGGACCCGGGGCCGTACGCCCTCAGGGCCGCATGCTCGTGCCGGGCGGCGAGCGCGTCGGCGTCGGGGTGCCGTCCGGAGCGGACGGCGGCGGAGATGGCGGCGTGCGGGTCGTCGACGGCCGGTGACTGCGGGGGCGGAGCCGTCGGCGCGGTCAGCACCAGCCCGGGAGCCTCGTCGGCGATCCGGCTCAGCGCCTGCTGGTGGAGCTGGTCCAGCGGCGGACGCCGGCCGCTTCTCAGCAGGGTCGCCACCGCCTTCATGTACGTCGGCACGGCCACCTCCCTGCGGGCGGGCGGCGGCGCGATCCGGCCGTGGACGACGGTGTTGCGGCCGCAGTCCAGAGCGTTCGCCCGCAGCCACTCCCAGGTCTCGGCGTCGGCGTGCAGATCGAGCAGGAGGGTCGTCGCACCGGCGGGGCGCAGCCGCAGCTCCTCCCGGATCCAGTGCCAGGGCAGGCCGGTGTAGCGGACCGTGGCGGGGGTGGTCCGGGCCAGCGCGAGGTGCGGAAGCCGCTGGCGGCGGTCGAGTTGGAGCTGTCCGGTGACGAAGACGGTGAGCGGGCCCGGGGCCGCCGCGGCTGCCCGCAGCCGGGTCAGCACGGCCTGCGGCTCCAGGGGGTCGGCGAGTTCGACGACGTTGGCCGTGTCCGTGCCCGACAGCACCGACGGCGGGACGGCGGCGAGCACGGGGAGCACGGAGGCCGCGTCCACCAAGCACCCCTTGCCCGCCGGGGCGGCGGCGAGCAGCAGCACGGTTCCTGGCATCGGTCCCTCCCCATCCCCCGTCGATCACGTACGGCAGCACCGTAACCGCTGCGGCTGCAAAGGTGGGTCTCCGGACCGCAAACGTGCCCTTCCGCCCGCCTCCCCCGACTTGCCCCTTCCCTTCCCACTTGCCAGGCCCCTTCCCCAGGTGTGCATTGGTAGGGGGCGAGGAGAGAGAGGAGCGCTCTCATGGCTCATGTGGCACCCACGTCCGGCGGGATGATGGGGCGGGTCCGGGCGAACCGGGCCGCCCGCCCCACCCGCACACCCGACCTCTTCGACGAACGCGTCCACACCGCGGGGCGGTACGGCATCCCCGTGGTGCTCGGACTCCTCTACGGCTACTGGGCGGCCGCCAACCGCCGGGGCGGCGGTGAGATCACCGGCTGGAACATCCTGTTCGGCTTCGTGACGGCCGCGGCGTGGATCGTGCTGTGCATCGCCGTCGCGACCTTCGCCCCGCTGCTCAGGCGGGAGCTGCACTCCCTGGTGAAGTCCGCCTTCGCGGGCGCCTCGATCGGCTTCCTCTACAGCCAGACCGGCGAGTCGGTGCTGCGCTCGGCCGCGCTGGGCGTGGCGGTGACCGCCGGCATCTTCCTCGTGTTCTTCTACCGCTACTACACACGCGAGGACGCCGTCGGCAACCGCATCCGCTGAGACGACACCCGGTACACCCGTACGGAGTCCTTCCGCTCGCGGGTCCGGCGCCCGGGCGGTTGCCTGGGAGCGTGCCCTCACGCCTCAGGAGCGCCCTGTCGGCCGCTCTGATCGCCCTCGCCTGTCTCCTCGCGCCCTGCGGCGCGCTGGCGGCCTGGGCGGCGTACGGGCTCGCCGACACCGGCGTGTACGTCACCACGATGGCGCCGCTGGCCGCCGACCCGAACGTCCGCGACGCCGTCGCGGACACCGTGGGCGCCGGGATCATGGACGAGGTCGGCGACCAGGCCGACGTCCGCCCGATGCGCTCGGCGGTGCGCCCGTTCGTGCAGGACGCGGTGCGCTCCTTCACCCGCACCGAGGCCTTCCGCGCCGCCTGGGACGCCGCCAACCGGGTCCTGCACGACGCGGTGCTGCGGGCCCTGCGCGACGACCACGAGGGCGATGTGACCGTCGACCTCGCGCCCGTCACCGCGCAGGTCAAGCAGCGACTGGCCGACGACCACATGCCGCTGGCGAGCCGTATCCCGGTCGAGCACACGGCGGTCGACGTTCTCCCGGCCCAGGACCTGGACCGGCTCCGGAAAGGGTTCCACGTGCTGGAAGTCGCCGGTTTCTGGCTCCCCGTCGCGGCCGTCGTGTTCGCCCTCTCGGGCATCGCGATCGCCGTCCGCCGCCGCCGCGCGCTCACCGCGACCGCCCTCGGCACCGCGCTCGGCGGCGCCCTGCTGGGCCTCGCGGTCCTCGTCGGCCGCGACCTCACGCTGGCGGACCTGCCCGAGGAGGCCCGCCGTCCGGCCGCCGGCGCCGTCTACGACGCCCTCACCGCGACCCTGCGCGAGGCCGCCTGGCTGCTGGTCGCGATCGGTCTGGCAGTCGCCCTGGCCGCCTGGCTCAGCGGCCGCTGGGTCCACCTCGTGCGACGGCGGCGAGGGTCGCCAGCGCCCGCTCCAGATCCGGCAGGGCAGCCGACGCGAGTCCGAGCCTGACGGCGTCGGGCGTCCGGCCGGGGTCCACGGCGAAGGCGGGTCCCGGGGTCACGGCGATCCCGTGCCCGGCCGCCGCGGCCGTGAAGGTGTCCGCCCGCCAGGGCGCGGGCAGGTCCCACCAGGCGTAGTACGCCCGCGGATCGCACCGCACCCGGAAGCCGCCCAGCCACCGCTCCACCAGCCGCTGCCGCTGCCGCGCGTCCTCCCGCTTGGCGGCCACCAGCCCGGCCACCGTCCCGTCCTCGATCCACCGCACCGCCGCCTCCAGGGCGAACCGCCCCGCGCTCCACCCCCCGGAGCGCACCACGTCCGCGACCTGCTCCGCCCGGTGCGGCGGTACGACGAGAAAGCCGACGGTGAGCCCGGGCGCGACCCGCTTGGAGAGCCCGTCGACGACATGGGTGAGACCCGGGGCGTGGACGGCGAGCGGTTCCTCGCCGTCCGCCAGGAAGGACCAGATGCGGTCCTCGACGACCGGGATGTCCAAGTCGACCGCCACGGACGCCACTTGACGCCTGCGAGCGCCGCTCATGGTCACCGAGGTCGGGTTGTGCAGGGTCGGCTGGACGTAGAGGGCGGACAGGGGAGTGCTGCGGTGGGCCGCGGCCACGGCGTCCGGGAGCAGTCCGTCCCCGTCCGTGGCGAGCGGCACCAGGGTGACGCCGATGCGCGCGGCGATCTCCTTGACCAGCGGATACGTCAGCGCCTCGACGCCGACCCGGCCGCCCGGCCGGACCAGGGAGGCGAGGGCGGCGGCGATGGCCTGCCGGGCGTTGCCGGTGAAGAGCACCTGGCCGGGGAGGCCGAGCAGGGCGGACGCGGCCTCGCGGGCCCGCGCGGTGCCGTCGGCGGGGGCCGGGCGGAGGGCGTCGGTCAGGACGTCGGGCCGGGTCAGCGGCGCGAGGGCCGGGGCGAGGAGCTCCGACTGACCCGGCGCGGAAGGGTAGTTGAGCTCCATGTTGACGAGGGCGGTCGTCGCCGGTTCGGTGAGCGCGCGTCCGCCCGGCCGCGGGGGAGCGGCCCGTACGAAGGTGCCGCGTCCGACCTCGCCGACGACCAGGCCCCGCCGCACGAGTTCGCCGTACGCCCGCTCCGCAGTCGACGCGGCCACCCCGTGCCGGCGGGCGAACGCCCGCTGCGGGGGCAGCCGTTCCCCGGGCCGGAGCCGGCCGGCCGCGATGTCGGCGGCTATGCGGTCGGCGATGCGCCGGTAGTCGTGTCCCATGCGAGTCCCTGACCTGTACGGATCGATTGCACCGAGGGCAAAGATCTTATTGCACCGAGGAGTTGGGCCGACCTAGGGTCGTGGTCATGGCGATCCCCCTGGTGCTGATCCACGGCCACCCCTTCGACCGCACGATGTGGAACCCGCAGCTCGAGACGTTCTCCCCCGCCCGCCGCGTCATCGCCCCCGACCTGCGCGGCTACGGCGGCACCCCGGCCGGTCCCGAGGTGACCCGCTTCGAGGAGTTCGCCGAGGACATCGAGGCGCTGCTGGACCGGGAGCGGGTGGAGACCTGCGTGCTCGCCGGGCTCTCCATGGGCGGCCAGATCGCGATGGACTGCTACCGGCGGTTCCCGGACCGCGTCCGGGGCCTGGTCCTCGCCGACACCTTCCCGGCGGCCGAGACCCCCGAGGGCGTCCGCACCCGCCACGCCATGGCGGACCGGCTGCTGCGCGAGGGCATGCGCGGGTACGCCGACGAGGTCCTGGAGAAGATGGTCGCCCCGTACGCCGACGCCCGGGTCAAGGCGCACGTCCACCGCATGATGACGGGCACGTCCCCCCGCTTCGCCGCGGCGGCCCTGCGCGCCCGCGCCGCCCGCCCCGACTACCGCGACCTGCTGACGAGGGTGACCGTCCCCGCCCTGGTCGTGGTGGGCGAGGACGACGAGTACACGCCGGTCGCGGAGGCGGAGGCGATGCACACGGCCCTCCCGGACTCGACCCTGTGCGTGATCGAGGGCACGGCCCACCTGCCGAACCTGGAGCGGCCCAAGGCGTTCGACGAGGCGCTGCGGGGGTTCCTGGCGCGGATCGACGACCGCCCGTAATCTCGGGGTTTGTGACCTCCTCAGCCCGGCGGCTCGGCGCCTGGTGCGCCGGGCTGCTGCTGGCCGGCGTCAGCGTCGTCGTGGGCTGCAGAGCCGCCGGCACCGACGGCGTCACGCCGATCCCCCAGGTCCTCGCGTTCCTTCCGTGGCTCCTCGCGCCCACCGCACTGGCCCTGTTCCTCGCCCTCCTCGCGCGGTGGCGGCTCGGTCTGGTGTGGTGTCTGGCCGTCCTCGCCCTGCTGGCGTGGTTCATCCGGCCGTACGGGCCGTCCGGCGAACCGCACGGCACCCCGCTCGCCGACGTCGAGGTGCTCACCTCGAACGTCGAGTTCGGGCGTGGCACCGGCTCCCTCGTCCCCGTCGTCCGCGCCAGGAGACCGGACATCGTGTTCGTGGAGGAGTGCGAGTACACCTGCCAGGCCACCCTGCGCCGGGAGTTCGACGCCGCCTACCCCTACCGGCAGGCCGTCGAGGCGGGCGGCTCCGGGGGCTCGGTCATCCTCAGCCGCTTCCCGCTGCGGGGCACGGCCCCCGTCCCCGGCACCATGGGCATGCCCGGCGCCGTCGCCGACGTGCGCGGACACGCCGTACGGCTCCAGCTCGCGCACCCCATGCCCCCGCTGCCCGGCCAGGTCGGCCTGTGGCGCCGCGAACTCGGGCGGCTGCGGGAGGTGGCCGCCGCAACCCGTACGCCGCTGATCCTGGCCGGCGACTTCAACGCCTCCCAGGACCACGAGGCCTTCCGGCGCATCCTCGACACCGGTCTGCGCGACGCCGCCCGGCTCTCCGGTCACGGACGCACCCCCAGCTGGCCGGCCCGCACCGCCCCGGTGATCGGCGCCCAGATCGACCATGTGCTCGTCTCCCAGGAGTTCTCGGCGAGCGGCGCCCGGTTCCTGCACGTGTCCGACACCGACCACCGCGCGCTGCTGGTGCACCTCACCCTTCACCAGCGGGGATGACACAGCACGGGTGCCCATAATGGGCGCATGCCCCGAGAGTTCCCCATCGGCCTCACCCCTCCCGACTGGCTGGTCCGGAACCTCCAAGCCCAGCAGGCGCCCCTCAACCGGCCCGCCCTCGCCCGCGCCGCGACCGCCATGGCCCTCCCGCTCGCCGTCGGCCTCGCGGCCGGCCGCCCCGCCTACGGCGCCCTCGCCTCAATGGGCGCCCTGTCCGGCGTCATCGGCGACACGGCGGACGCGTACCGCATGCGCATCCTCAACATCGCGATCCCGCAGCTCTTCGGCGCCGTCGGGGTGACCCTGGGCTCCCTGGTCTTCGGCCAGGGCTGGCTCGCGGTCGCCACCGTCACCGGCGTGGCGCTGGTCTCCGGGATGATCTCGACGATCGGCGCGGTGGCCTCCGTCTCCGGACTGCTGCTGCTTCTGAACTGCGTGGTCGGCGCGGGCCTGCCCATGCCGGGCGACTGGTGGCTCGCCCCGGCCCTGATGACCGGCGGCGGGCTGCTGGTGCTGCTGCTCGCGCTGCTCGCCTGGCCGTTGCGGTCCGGGGTGCCGGAACGGGCGGCGGTCGCGGACACGTACCGCACGGTGGCCCGGCTCCTCGCCGCCTGCGCCCGCGACGACTACGACGCCGCGCGCCGCGCGGTCACCCAGTCCCTGAACCAGTCGTACGACCTCATCCTCGCCCGGCGCGCCCGCCACCACGGCCGCAGCCCCGAACTCACCCGGCTGCTCGCCCAGTTGAACGCGATCACCCCCGTCGTGGAGGCCGCCCCCGCCGCCCATCTCAGCGGCCGCCCCCTGCCGCCGGAGATACCCGACGCGGTACGGCACCTCGCGCACGCCGTCGAAACCGGCTACACGGGACCGACCGGCCTGAAGCTCCCCCTGCCGACCTCCGAGACCGCCCGGGCCGTCGACCACGCCCTGCGCCACGCGGCCGAGGTCGTCTCCGTGCCGGACGTCGACCCGCGCGGCATCGACGACCGCCTCGGCCGCCCCGCCGCCCTCTCCGTCCGCACTGCCCGCGCCGCCCGCAACGTCACCCTGTCCGCGAACTCCTGGCGGTACGGCCTGCGTCTGGCCCTGTGCATCGGCCTCGCCCAGGTACTCGTCTCCACCGTCGCGGTGCCGCGCTCCTACTGGGTGGCCCTGACCATCACCTTCGTCCTCAAGCCCGACTTCGGCTCGGTCTTCTCCCGTGCCCTGCTGCGCGCGCTGGGCACGGTCGCCGGGCTGGTCATCGCGGCCGCGGTCCTCTCCGAGGTGCCCCGGGGCTGGTGGGACGTACCCGTGCTGCTCGTCCTGGCCCCCCTGATCCCCGCGCTCACTCCGCGCGGGTACGGCTACCAGACCGCCGCCATCACCCCGGTGATCCTGCTCCTGTCCGACGTCCTCAACCACCAGGGCACGGCACTGCTGCTGCCGCGGCTGGTCGACTCGCTGATCGGCTGCGGCATCGCGCTGGTCGCCGGCTATCTGCTGTGGCCGGAGAGCTGGCACACCCGGGTCGGCGACCGGCTCGCGGACGCGGTCGCCGACACCGCCCGCTATGTGGAGGCCGCCTTCGGCGACGGCACCGAACCCGCCGCCCGCGCCCGGATGCGCCGGCGCCTCTACCGCGACCTGTCCGTCGTCCGCACCGAGTTCCAGCGCGCCCTGACCGAACCGCCGCCGACCGGCCGCCGGGCCGCCGCGTGGTGGCCGCTGGTCGTCGCGGTGGAACGGATCGTGGACGCGACGACGGCGGCCCGGGTCCGCGTACGGCACGGGGCGCCCGCCCCTTCGACCGCCGAGGTCGGTCAAGTGGTCCTGCAACTACGGGAGTTGACGGAGGGACTACGGGAGGCCGAGGTGCTGTACGCGGTCCGCACGGATCTCACGGGACCGGCCGGGAGCGTACTGGAGCCCCTGCGCCAGGAGGTCGCGGCGGCACGAGCCATCGCCTCACCCCACTGACACGGAACAGCGGGGTGCGGGCCGCCTCGCTTCAGGGAGGCGACCCGCACCGGGTGGGGGGCGGAGGCTGGCGCGCACTCGTGTCGAGGGTCTTGTCCAGGGCCTTGTCCGACCTGAGACAGACCTCGACGGCGCGCTGCCCGCGCTGGAGGAGGCGTACTGGGAGGCGTACTGGGAGACGTACTGGGAGACGTACTGGGAGGCGGCCAGACAGGCACCGGCATACCGGGAATGGCTGGAACTGGAGGGTACGAGAGCCTCGCGGCACCCGCGCATCCCGGTCCCGGCGCTCCCGTAGCCGATTTTCAGCCGACCGAGCCGACTGCGGTGCCTCAGACGCCGATGTCGCGGCCGTCCCGGCGCCGCACGGCGAGCACGGCGGGCCGCGTGATCCTCCCGGGCCCGTCCGGCCAGGTGCTCACCGGCCTCTCCACGGACGCGCGGTCGACCTCGCCCGGATGCTGTACGGCGACGAGCACACGCCGCTCCTGGATCACGGGCCGGCGCTTGCCCTTGGCGGCCACGCCGAACAGTCCGTCGTGCGAGCCGAGCTGGTTGCCGTCGGTGTAGGCGGCAGCTTGCGCTATTGACACGGGACGATTTCGCTCTCCCGCCCCTGCCCAAGATCGCCATCTAGGGCCGCTAACCTTACGTGTCCGTCCTGGCCAGCGATTGACGGGCTTCAACTCACGCGAAGGGTTGCGCACATGGGCATTCTCACTCTCCTGCGGAATGCGTTCGGCAGGTCACGCAAGGGGCGTGCCACCGAAGCAGAGGGTGCCGAAACGCCTTCGCAGACACCGGAACCCACGGTCCCGTCCCCCTCCCCGGCCCCGGAACCGACCCCTTCCGCCCACGTCCCCGAGCCCCGCACGGAGACCCCGGAACCGCCGAAGGACGACGAACACGAACTGGTCGCGGCGGCCTTCGACAACGTAACGGTCCCGAGGCCGACCGAGCCGGGCGAGCCGGGGGTCACTGAGCCGACGGAGCCTGCTGAGCGGGAGGTCACTGAGCCGACGGAGCCTGCTGAGCGGGAGGTCGAGGAGCCGGTGGCGACTGCGGCACCGGCGGCCGAGACGCCGGTGGCGGAGGAGCCGAAGGCAGAGGCGCCGAAGGCAGAGTCGCCGTCCGAGGCTGCGGAAGCGGCGCCTGCGGAGGAGCCGAAGGCTGCGGAGCCCGCGGTGGCCCCTGAGCCTGCCGAGGTTGCTGAGCCCACCGTGGCCGCTGAGGCGGAATCCACGCCTGAACCGGCCGCGACCGAGGTGGAAGCGCCCAAGGCGGAGGCAGCCGAGCCGGAAGCCACAGAACGGGAGACGGCAGAGCCCGAGGCGAGCGCGCCGGTAGCCGAAGAGGCTCCGGAACCGACGGTGGCAGAGCCGGCGGCTGAGGAGCCGGTCGCCGAAGAGCCCACGCCGGCGGAGCCCGAAACCGCCGAGGCGGCGAAGCCGGAAGCTGCGGAGCCGGAGCCGGAGCCGGAGGCCGAGACTGCTGAGCCGGAAGTGGTGGCGGAAGCCACGGCTGCCGAGGCGTCCGAGGTATCCGAGGTGTCCGATAACGCGGCTGACGAGGTGACCGCCGAACCCGAGCCCCAGCCCACGGCCCCTGTCGCGGCAGCGGACGAACCCGCGGTCGCCGACGGCGGGGAAGCCCCACAGGGGCCACCCGCACCCGACGACGAGACTGTCACGGTTGGTGCGGGTGGGAGCAAGACGGCCGAAGGCGAAGCCGAGGCCGTGGTCGACGGCGACGCCGCGTCAACCGCCCTCACCAAGGCCAGCCTCACCGGCACCCGAGCCGCCGTCTACCTCGTCCTCGACCGCTCCGCGAGCATGCGCCCGTACTACAAGGACGGATCGGCCCAGGCTCTCGCCGACCAGACCCTCGCCCTCGCCACGCACCTCACCCCCGACACCTCCGGCACCCCCACCGTCCACGTCGTCTTCTTCTCCACAGAAGTGGACGGCACGATCGACCTCACCCCCGCCTCCCCCGAGAACGCCATCGACGAGGCCCACGCGAGCCTCGGCCGCATGGGCCGCACCAGCTACCACGCCGCCGTGGAGGCCGTACTCGCCCACTACGACAAGAACGCCACCCCCGGCACCCCCGCCCTGGTGGTCTTCCAGACCGACGGCGCCCCCGACGCGAAGACCCCCGCCACCCAGTCCCTCACCGACGCCGCGAAGACCCACCCCTCGGTGTTCTTCTCCTTCGTCGCGTTCGGCGACCACGACAACAAGGCCTTCGACTACCTCCGCAAACTGAAGACCGACAACAGGGCCTTCTTCCACGCGGGCCCGACCCCCCTGGAACTCACCGACGCGGAGCTCTACGACGGCATCCTCATCGACTGGCGACCGTAGGCACACGAGCACGCACAGCAGCACCACCCACATGCCGCCCGCTTCTCAGCCCGCAAAACGGGAGGCGGGCGGCATACACATGTCGGCTACGATTTCAAGGTTCGCAAAACCAGCAACGAAACCGACCTGGGAGCAGCCCCCGATGGCTCGACACCTCATCACCAGCGCCCTTCCGTACATCAACGGAATCAAGCACCTGGGCAACATGGTGGGGTCCATGCTCCCGGCGGACGTGTACTCCCGCTACCTCCGCCAGCGCGGCCACGACGTCCTCTACATCTGCGCGACCGACGAGCACGGCACCCCGGCCGAGCTGGCGGCGAAGGAGCAGGGACTCCCCGTCGCCGAGTTCTGCGCCCAGGCGCACGACGCCCAGAAGGCGGTCTACGACGGCTTCGCGCTGGCCTTCGACTACTTCGGCCGGAGCTCCTCCCAGCAGAACGTCGAGATCACCCAGCACTTCGCCCGCCGCCTCAACGAGAACGCCTTCATCGAGGAGCGGGCGATCCGCCAGGTCTACAGCCCCGCCGACGGCCGCTTCCTGCCGGACCGCTACGTCGAGGGCACCTGCCCCCACTGCGGCTACGACAAGGCCCGCGGCGACCAGTGCGAGAACTGCACCCGCGTCCTGGACCCGACCGACCTGATCAACCCGCGCTCGGCGATCTCCGGCTCCACCGACCTCGAGGTCCGCGAGACCAAGCACCTCTTCCTGCTCCAGTCCAAGCTGCAGCACGAGGTCGAGGAGTGGGTCTCCCGGCACGAGGACGACTGGCCGCAGCTGGCCTCCTCCATCGCCCGCAAGTGGCTGAACGAGGGCCTGCACGACCGCGCGATCACCCGCGACCTGGACTGGGGCGTCCCCGTCCCGGCCGACACCTGGCCGGAGCTGGCGGCGGAGGGCAAGGTCTTCTACGTCTGGTTCGACGCCCCGATCGAGTACATCGGCGCGACGAAGGAGTGGGCGGACCTCGACCCGGAGAACCGGGACTGGAAGTCGTGGTGGTACGAGGCGGACGACACCGTCCGCTACACCGAGTTCATGGCGAAGGACAACGTCCCCTTCCACACGGTGATGTTCCCGGCCACCGAGCTCGGCGTCCGCGAGCCGTGGAAGAAGGTCGACTACGTCAAGGCCTTCAACTGGCTGACGTACTACGGCGGCAAGTTCTCCACCTCCCAGAAGCGCGGCGTCTTCACCGACCAGGCCCTGGAGATCCTGCCCGCCGACTACTGGCGCTACTTCCTCATCGCGAACGCCCCCGAGTCCGACGACTCGTCCTTCACCTGGGAGCACTTCACGGCCACGGTCAACAAGGACCTGGCCGACACCCTCGGCAACTTCGTCAACCGCGTCCTGTCCTTCTCCCGCAAGCGCTTCGGCGACGAGGTGCCCGCGGGCGGCGAGCCCGGCGAGGCGGAGCGCAAGCTCGGCGAGGAGATCGCCCGGCTCCTCGCCGAGTACGAGGCGCAGATGGAGTCCCTCCAGTTCCGCAAGGCCGCGGCGGCGCTGCGCGCCCTGTGGTCGGCCGGCAACTCCTACCTGGAGGAGAAGGCCCCCTGGCTGGAGATCAAGACCGACAAGGAGGGCGCCGCCCTCACCCTCCGCACGGCGATGAACCTCATCCACCTGTACGCGGTGGTCTCGGAGCCGTTCATCCCGACGACGTCGGCCGCCATGCGCCAGGCCTTCACCCTGACCGACGACACCGCCACCTGGGTCACCGCGGACGAGGCCCGCGCCCTGACCTCGGTCCCGGCCGGCACCCCCTTCACGGTCCCCCCGGTCCTCTTCGCCAAGCTCACGGACGAGGACCTGGAGAGCTACAAGGAGCGCTTCGGCGGCGAGGCCGCCTGACCCAGATGTTCTGTCCGCGCCCCGCGTCAGTGACAACCAGGCGCGGGGCAAGTGCAGTTGAGAAGTCAGTTCCCCGACGCGTACGCCACGAAGTCCGCCCAGGCTTGCGGCGCCAGCGCGAGGCGCGGGCCGGCGTCGCGGTGCTTGGAGTCGCGGACGTGGATGGTGCCGGGGGTGGTGGCGACCTCGACGCAGGAGTTGCCGTCGCCGCTGCTGCTGCTGTAGCTGCTCTTGAACCAGGCCGGCGCGGAGCCGTCGCCGGAGGTGGAGTTGCCGCTCATGTTTCTCCCAGCAGCTGCTCGATGAACGCCCGCGACTCTCGGGGCGTGAGCGCCTGGGCCCGGATCATGCTATAGCGCAGGTCAAGGATGCGGATCTGCTTCGGATCGGTCACAGGGCGGCCGTTGAACGCCCCATCGGAGCGCCCCACCACCGTACCGTCCGGGAACTTCAGCACCTCGATGATCCCGCCCGTGCCGAAGTGTTCCTCGACGTCTGTCGGCATCACCTGGATCGACACGTTCCGCAACTCCCCCAGCTGCGCCCCCAGATGGGCGGTCACAAGGAGCAGAAGCCGACTCTCGTCATGCGTCTGATCCGGCTCGTGCCGGAACGGACGGCGAAGCACGCGAGGAGGTGGCTGCTCTGGTGGCTCAGCAGGTAGCCGGATATCCCCTCCACAGCGGGGGACATCCGGCGCGCTCCTGCTGAGCTTGGGCCTCCGCCTGGATTACCCGGTCCGGGCGGGGGCCCTCCTTGTGTCCAAGTACAGCACAGCCGGTGCCGCGGCGGCACCCGGAGTCACCGAAGCGCAAGCCCCCGTGCTCCGGTCCGACCTGCGCTCCCTATGCACCACCCACCGGCGATAAAGCACCCCACCAAACCCCACCCCTCCCTCCCGCCGGGCAAACTCACTCCCGCGAGTGAATATGGCCCAACTCGGCTGGATTTCCGGTCCTGAATCGGGCCCAGGAAGCCGTAACGCTTCCCGGGCCCGTTCACCTCGTCAGGACGGCGTCGTCACGACAGCACGCCCGCCCCCGTCGTCGAAGCCAGTTCCGTCAGCAGGTTCTTCGCCGACGACTCCAGGCCCGCCGTCAGGGTCGGCGTCCAGTTGACCGTCGTCTTGATCTTCTTCGAGCTCGCGGCGTTGTACGCGGCGACCAGGTCGGTCGTCGTGCCGTTGACGACGTTGCCGCTGCCCTTGATCGAGCCGGTGCCGTCGCCGCTGAGGAGCTTGGAGATCTTCTGGCCCGCCGGGATCTTCCAGTAGTTGTTCTGGGCCACGACCTGCGCCTTCGCCCGGGAGTTGATGCTGTACTGCAGGGCGTAGCCGTTCAGCGTGGCCGTGTCGTAGACGTTGTTGTAGATGTGGATCTGGCCGAGGCGGGACAGCGGGGCCCGCTGGACGATGCCCTTCCAGACGTTGTGGTGGATCGTCACGCGCAGCTTGCCGGTGCTGTCGGTGTCGCTGGCGCCGATCAGCATGGTCTTGTCGTGGTTGGTGAACTGGTTGCGCTCGACGGTCACCAGGTCGGAGCCCTTGGTGATGTCCATGGCCCCGTCGTGGACCTGGTACTCACGGCCGTAGTACTTCGGGTTCGTGCTGTCGAAGTGGCCGGCGTCGGTGAAGGTGTTGTGGTCGGCCCAGACATGGGTCGCGCCGCGCAGGGTGACGGAGTCGTACTGCGAGTTCCAGTTGCCGCTGGAGCCGTCCGTGGGGTCCCACTGCGGAAAGCAGTCCTCGGTGTCGGAGAAGGTCAGGTTGCGCACGATGACGTTGTCGACCTTCTGGATCTGCAGCATCCCGCCGGTGATGCCGGCCTTGGTGCCGGGCACGCCGACGATCGTGGTGTTGGCGGGCACCTTGAAGACGATGTTCGCGGCCTGCTTCTTCTGCGCGGCGGCCCGCGCCTTCTCCTGCGTGCCGGAGGGCAGCTTGGAGCGGCCGTAGGTGGCGGGGTCGTACGCCTTCAGGTACGACGCCAGTGAATATCCGGTGCCGGACGCGTAGTTCGCGCACGTCAGCTTCTTGCCGGAGGCGTCGGTGTTCGCGTCGATCGTGCCCTTGACCTTGATGATCCGCGGGGTGGTGTCCGACACCGAGCCGAGCGCCTTCACCAGCTGGGCGCGGGTGGAGACGGTGAAGGTGTGCGCGGAGTCGGCCTTCGCGCCGCCGGTCGTGCCGGAACCGGAGGACGCCCAGCCGTCCTTGGCGGCGAGCGTCTGGTGGTACAGGTCGACGGTGGTCGTCCCGGCGTTCGCGTTCATCACGAGCACACCGGCACCGACACCGGCGGCCACGACGGCGGCGGAGACGACGAGGGTGCGCCGCCTGCGGAGGGACCGGCGGTGGGAGGCAGAGGCCACGAGGAGTTCCTTACGAGCGGTCGAGGGACATGTGCGGTTCATGGAGCACCCGTGAAGGTGCTTCCGTCCTCAAGTGGCCGCCGGGACCAAGGAAGTTGCCGTACCGGATCACCTTTCTTTCCCCATCGGCTCCCCACCCGCTTCCCATGCGGTGATCATGGACTGGTAAAGTCCGCTCACTTGTGCGAGGGCGGGGGCCCTCGCGGGGAGGGAACCTCACGTGGGCAGACACGCCCTGGGACGGGGCGGTCGGCACGCCCTGGTCTCCACGCTCGCGGTCGTCCTGGCGGCCGGCTCGATCACCCTGTTCTCCGGCACGCGTGACGAGGGCGCCGCGCAGGCCGCCACCATCGCCGCGGCCGGCACCGCCGAGCTCGTCCTGGACGATCCGCGCACCGAGACCCGCCGTACCGAGCAGCTGCTCGCGGCGGGACGGACCGGCTTCCTGCACCGGCAGTCCGGCGTCGCCGGTGTGCTGTGGACGGACTACGACGACGGCGACACGGTCACCGTCGAGGGGTCGTCAGGTGTGTACAAGCCGACCACGACCAGCTGCTACGACATCGACATGCGCTGCGCCACGGGCGTCTTCGGGCAGGCCGCCGACACCGTGGCGCTGCCCCACCTCACCTACGGCGACCCGGTGTCGCTGTGGAGCCCGGGCGGCGGCGCCCTGCGCACCGTCGACCTGAGCCAGTCGGCGGACCGGGTGGGGACGTACGGCGAGACGAGCGTCACCGTCGAGTACGACGGCGTCGTCGACGGACAGGAGCTGGACGGCTACGTCCTGCACCTCGTCGACCTGGTCGACGGCGAGCAGCGCGACCGCGTGGTCACCGGCTACCCCGCCGACGGCACCTGGGAGTGGAACAACGCGCGCACCGGGGACGACAAGGGCGCCCTGTTCGCCTACCCCGACCGCGACGCGGACGGCCGGTTCACGACGTACAGCGTCGGCTACCTCGACTTCGCCGCCGCCCGCTTCACCCCGGTCTTCACCGGCCTCACCCGGGACACCGTGCCCGAGGTCGTCCTCACCGGCGACCGGGTCGGCTGGTACACGCGGTCCGCGGGCCTCCACCTCAAGCCGCGCGCCGACCTCGCGGCGACGGAGACGGTCCCGCTGGCCGGCGAGGAGAGCGACGTCTCCCCCAAGCCGGTCCCGGTGCTCGTCGGGAACTGGGCGGTGCTGACGGGCGCCCCCGGCGTCCAGGCCGTGTCCCTGACCGACGGCACCAGGAAGACCCTGCTCAGCGCCTCGTACGGCACCCCGCTGGCCACGCCCGACGGCGGCGCCCTCGTCACCGGCGGCACCACCGCGGCCGACTGGTGGGTGCAGCGGGTCGCCCTCGGCGCCGACGGCACCCCGCAGCTGACGAAACTGGTCAAGATCCCGCCGTACGAGAACCCCAAGACGGGTCTGGCGCTCAGCCGCGGCAGCCTCCGCGTCGCCGAGGACAACCCGCAGAGCACCTCGGACTCGACTTCGGTGCGCACGCTCACGTCGAACGGCGGCACCGAGCTGAGCGCGTCGGCGGCCACGGAGAGCGCCTCCGTCAGCCCGAAGTGCCCGTACGCCGGTGCCACCTGCTCGGCCCTGTGGGGCGTGCACGACGGCACCAAGCCGGTGGACGTCTACCTCGGCACGTTCTACGACGCCGACGAGGGCGGCAGCGGTCTGGAGAACGCCGACCGGCTGGTCTCCATCGGCGGTCACACCCTGGAGTTCGGCACCGCGGGCGGCAGCGTCGTCGACGTGTCCGACGACTGGGCGGTCTACAACTCCGGCGGCTCCACGCCGGCACAGTACGTCGGCGAGTTCGGCCAGGGCCAGATCCTCAAGCGGTCCGTCCGGGCCGCCGCCCTGAACGGCTCCGTCCTGTGGAGCTCCGACACCGCCGGCCGGCTCACCTCCTACAGCCTCACCGAGAAGAAGACCCTCGCCACGGTGACCGTCCCCTCCCTCGCCTGCGTGCCGAGCGAGCTGCAGGCGGCGGGCCGCTGGGTGTACTGGGCCTGCGGTACGGCGTCGGCGGGCGTGTACGACACCAAGGCGGGCACGTCCGTCGCGGTGACGCCCGGTGACGTCCTGCTCGGCGACGGCTTCACGGTCCGCCACGACCACGAGGCCGACCGGCTGGTGCTCACCGACGCGACGACCGGTGCCACCCGGGTGATCGCCTCCGACCTGCCCGACACGGGCCTCGCCGTGGACCGCCGCTTCCGCTGGACGGTCGACGAGTACACGGGTCTGGTCGCCTGGTTCGACCGGTTCGAGCAGACGCACGTCGCCACCACCGGTGTCGCCCCGTCCGCGCCGACCGCCTTCCGCACGGAGGCCGGCAGCTATGTGCAGCCGGGCGGCTCCACCGCCTGGACCGGCGCGTGGCTGCTGTCCCGTCCGGTCGACTCCTGGTCCCTGACCTTCACCTCCGTGCAGAGCGGTCCGAAGGGCCGGGCCACCCGCACGGTCACCGGCGGGGCGGTCACGGCGCAGCTGTCGGCGGGCTGGGACGGCAAGAGCGCGAACGGCGACCGCTTCCCCAACGGCGACTTCACCTGGACCCTGAAGGTCACCGGCCTCGGCACCGCCACCCCGGTCACGGTGGCCTCCGGCGAGGGCTTCCTGCAGCGGGGCAACCCCGTGCGCCACGACTTCGCCAGCGTCGACGGCCCCGACGGCCGCGGTGACCTGCTCACCCTCAACTCCGCGGGCGGGCTGACGTACCAGCACGGCACCGGCACGGGGAAGTTCGGGCAGAAGACCACCGGCACCGGCTGGCCCACCAGCGCGCGGTTCGTGCCGTTCGGCGACCTGAGCGGCGACCGCTGCAACGACGTCCTGGTCCGGCTGAGCAGCGGCGCCCTGCGGCTGTACAAGCCCGGCTGCAACGCGGCCCTCAAGCCGTCGACGTCGTACACGACCCTCGGCAACAGCGGCTGGAACCAGTACGACGTCCTGACCTCGCCCGGCGACGTCAGCGGCGACGGCCGCGCGGACCTGGTCGCCCGCAACTCCGCCACCGGCACCGTGTACCTGTACAAGGCGACCAGCACCGGCAAGCTGTCCGCCCGGGTGAAGCTGTACGACGGCTGGAAGGGCTACAAGAAGATCGTGGGCGTCGGTGACATCACCGGCGACGGCATCGGCGACCTGCTCGCCCAGGACGGCTCGAACACCCTGTACCGCTTCAACGGCAAGGGCGACGGCACCTTCGCGGCACGGACGAAGCTCTTCACCAACTGGGGCGGTTCCTACAACGCGATCGTCGGCGTCGGCGACATCACCGACGACGGCCGGGCCGACCTCGTCTCCCGTGACTCCGGCGGCACCGTGTACCGCAACAGCGGTGACGGCAAGGGGTCGTTCGGGGCCAGGGTGAAGATCGCGAGCGGCTGGGGGTCGTACAAGACCCTTTCCTGAGCCGTCTCAGGGATGGACGGAAATCGCCGTCGGATTCGAGCCGTTGGTGACCAGGGCCCCGGGGAAGGCTTGCCTGACCCGGGGCTCCGGCGTGGCGGGGGAGGGGTGCGCGGGCAGGCCGAGGGCCTCGCGGGCCGCGTCGACGTGGCGCAGTCCCTCCTGGGCGGTGCGCGTCACGCGGCCGTACTCCGCCGCCGTGCGGGCCTCGGCGAGCAGGGCGCGGGCGGTGCGGTGGCACTCGGCGGCCTCGGTGAGCGCCCGGCCCGCCGTCTCGCCGGCGCTCGCCCAGGTGGCGGCGCCGGGCGGGATCAGACCGGCGGCCAGCCGGATCAGCCAGCGGTTGGCCTCGGCCTCCGCGTCCAGCCCGGACGTGCCGCGGTCGGCCTGTGACCGCCGCAGTGCGACGACCGCGCCGGCGGCACCGGCGATCAACAGCGCCGCGAGCGCGATCGCGTACCCCATGACGTCCTCCTTGCCCGGGCGGGCCCGGAGGCCGCACCACCTGCGATGTCACCGCCTATGACACGACAGGCTTCTGTGCACCTCCCTCGGGCTCCCTGTGCGCCTCCGGTGAGGTCTTGTCGTCGGTCGTCTGGGGACCCATGCGAAAGGGCTCGAAACCGATGTCGGTTTCGAGCCCTTCGGGTCCGCCGGGTTACTTCGGCTGCGGCTTGCGCACCTGGAGGTGCAGTTCCCTCAGCCGGGCCTCCTCCAGCTCCGTCGGCGCGCCCATCATCAGGTCCTGGGCGTTGCCGTTGAGCGGGAAGGCGATGGTCTCGCGGATGTTGGGCTCGTCGGCCAGCAGCATCACGATGCGGTCGACGCCGGGGGCGATGCCGCCGTGCGGCGGGGCGCCGAAGCGGAAGGCGCGCAGCATGCCGGCGAACTTCTCCTCGACGGTCTCCCGGTCGTAGCCGGCGATCTCGAAGGCCTTGAGCATGATCTCCGGCTCGTGGTTCCGGATCGCGCCGGAGGACAGCTCCACGCCGTTGCAGACGATGTCGTACTGCCAGCCCAGGATGTCCAGCGGGTCCTGCGTCTCCAGGGCCTCCAGCCCGCCCTGCGGCATCGAGAAGGGGTTGTGCGAGAAGTCGATCGCGCCGGTCTCCTCGTCCTTCTCGTACATCGGGAAGTCGACGATCCAGCAGAAGCGGAAGACGTTCTCCTCGAAGTGCCCGGCACGCTTGGCGGCCTCGACCCGCACCGCGCCCATGATCTTGGAGACCTCGTCGAACTCGCCCGCGCCGAAGAACACCGCGTGCCCGGCGGCCAGCGACAGCCGCTTGGTCAGCTCGGCGACGTTCTCCTCGGTGAGGAACTTCGCGATCGGACCGGTGAGCGAACCGTCCTCGGCGACCCGCACCCAGGCCAGGCCCTTGGCGCCCAGCGAGACGGCGAAGTCACCGAGCTGGTCGAAGAACTTGCGCGGCTGGTCCTGCACGGCCGGCACCGGCAGCGCCCGCACGTGCTTGCCGGCGAACGCCTTGAACTCCGAGCCCTCGAAGACGTCCGTGATGTCGACGAGCTCCAGCTGGGCCCGCAGGTCCGGCTTGTCGGAGCCGTACTTCAGCATCGCCTCGCGGAACGGGATCCGCGGGAAGGGGGAGGTGACATGGCGGCCGCCGCCGAACTCCTCGAACAGCTCGGTCATCAGCTGCTCGATCGGGCGGAAGACGTCCTCCTGCTCGACGAAGCTCATCTCCACGTCGAGCTGGTAGAACTCGCCCGGCGAGCGGTCGGCGCGGGCGTCCTCGTCACGGAAGCAGGGCGCGATCTGGAAGTAGCGGTCGAAGCCCGAGATCATCAGCAGCTGCTTGAACTGCTGCGGCGCCTGCGGCAGGGCGTAGAACTTGCCGGGGTTCAGCCGGGAGGGGACCACGAAGTCGCGGGCGCCCTCGGGGGAGGTGGCGGAGAGGATCGGCGTCGCCATCTCGTTGAAGCCCAGCGCCGTCATCTTGTGACGGATGGCGCTGATGACCGCCGTACGCAGCATGATGTTCTTGTGCATGCGCTCGCGCCGCAGGTCCAGGAAGCGGTACTCCAGGCGCCGCTCCTCGTTGACCCCGTCCTCGGTGTTGATCGTGAACGGCAGCGGCGCGGCCGCGCCGAGCAGCTCGACCTCGCCGACCTCGACCTCGACCTCACCGGTCGGCAGCTCCGGGTTGACGTTCTCGGCGCCGCGGGAGACGACCTTGCCGTCGACGCGGACCGTCGACTCCTTGGTCACCTTGTCCAGGGCCTCGTAGGCCGGGGTGCCCGGGCGGGCGACGAGCTGCGTGATGCCGTAGTGGTCGCGCAGATCGATGAAGAGGATGCCGCCCAGGTCGCGCCGATTGTGCAGCCAGCCACTCAGCCGGACGTCGGTGCCGACGTCAGAGGCGCGGAGCTCGCCGCAGGTGTGGGACCTGTACCGATGCATCGTCGTTCATCCAGTCTTCGCGGATAGGGGTCCGTGTTTCACGTGAAACACCCCCCAAGCGTACCGGGCACCCCAAGATCGGCTCCCCACCATTACAGTCGCCCTGCGGCATAAAACCGCACGAACTGTCGATGATCGGTGGCACTCCTCGATCACCTCTTCATAAAGTGGGGCAATGCGCACTGGCGAGCCACTGCCGCCCGTGGGGGAGGTTCTCGCCACCCTCGCGACCGGCCTGTGGCACTGGGACACCGCCACCGAGCTGGTCACGGTCGACTCCGAGGCGGCACGGCTGCTCGGCCTGCCCGCCGTGGGGACCACCCTCACGGAGGCCCAGGCCCGGTCCCGGCTGCACCCGGTCGACTGGAACGAGATCATCAGCGTGGTCGGTCTCGCCGTCGCCGAACGCACCCTCGCCGAGGTCCGCATCCGGATCATGGGCGAGCACGGCCGGGTGATCCGCGTCGTCCGCTCCCGCTCCAAGCCGTCCTACGACAAAAAACGACAGGCCTTCCAGCTGATCGGCACCCTCCAGGAGGTGACCGAACCGACGCCCGGCACACCGGCCGGACGCAGCGCCGTCACGGGCGACTGGCGGCGCTCCCGGGAGGCGTTCCTGCTGGACGCGGGCCGCGCGCTGGCCGAGGCACGCTCCACGGCGGAGGTGCTGCGGGTCGCGGCGGGACTGTCGATGCCGGGGTTCTCGCCGGACGGACTCGCGGTGTTCGGCGTCGAGGGCGACCGGCTGACCATCGTCGGCCTGCACGGCTACCAGCCCGGCGACGGCGACCCGTTCTCCCCCATGCCCCTGGACACGGACCATCCCGCCGCCGAGGTCATACGCACCGGCCGCGCCGTCTATCTCTCCTCCCCCGCCGACTACAAGACCCGCTACCCCGTGATGTGGCAGCTGGTCGAGAGCTTCGGCCGTCAGTCCTGGGCCTTCCTGCCGCTGACGGTCGCCGGCCGCACGATGGGCACCTGGATGGCCTCCTTCGCCTATCCCGTCGCCTTCACCCCCGACGAACGCTCGGTGCTGACCACCGTCGCCCGGATGCTCGCCCAGGCCCTGTCCCGGGCCGGCGCCGAGGAGACCGAGCGCGCCCTGACCGACGGCCTGCAGCGCTCCATGCTGCCGACGCTGGGCCCCCAGATACCGGGCATGACCGTCGCCGCCCGCTACGTCCCCACCGGCGGCGGACTCCAGGTCGGCGGCGACTGGTACGACATGATCCCGCTGCCCAACGGCCGCTTCGCCCTGGCCATCGGCGACGTCCAGGGCCATGACGTGCGCGCGGCGGGTCTGATGGGCCAGCTCCGCATCGCCCTGCGCGCCTACGCCTCCGAGGGCCACCGCCCCGACGCGGTCCTCTCCCGCGCCTCCCGCTTCCTGCACGGCATGGCCGACGGCGACCCGGAGTCCCCCGACCTGCGCTTCGCGACCTGTCTGTACGTCGAGGCGGACCCGGTGACCGGCATCCTCGACATCGCCCGGGCCGGCCATCCCGACCCGGCGATCCGGATGGCGGACGGCACGGTGCTGACCCGGCCCACGGCCGGCGGCCTCCCGCTCGGCATCGACCCGGACGCCGACTACCCCACCACCCGCATCACGCTGGAACCCGGCGAGACGATGCTGATCTGCACCGACGGCCTGATCGAGACCGGCGGTCACGACCTGGACAGCGGCTGGCAGCGCATCCGTACGATCCTCGAGGACCACAAGGGCGACCTGGAGGAACTGGCCGACGCCCTGGTCCAGGGCGTGCACGGCCCCTCCTCCCACCACACCACGGGTCCGCTCGCGGACCGGCGCGAGGACGACATAGCGGTGATGCTGCTGTGCCGCCCCGAGGAGGGCTGCGGCCTCGACCACACGCTCACCCCGGCGCCCACGGTCCGCCGCACGATGCTCTCCGTGGCACAGGCCGAACCCGAGCGCGTCGCGGTGGCCCGCCAGCACCTGCGCGAACTGCTCCACGACTGGCCCTCCCAGGACCAGGTCGACTCGGCGGTGCTGCTGCTGTCCGAGACGCTGACGAACGTCCTGGTGCACACGGACGCGGACGCGCTGATGCAGGCCGAGGTCCGGGGCGAGCCCGGGGGCCGCCGGATGCGCGTCGAGGTCACCGACACCAGCGACGACCTCCCGCACAAACGCCGCCCCGGCGAAATGGCCTCCTCCGGCCGCGGCCTGGTCCTCATAGAACTCCTCGCCCACTCCTGGGGCGTGGATCCCCGCGGCGAGGGCAAGAGCATCTGGTTCGAGCTCTACGAGGACGCGTAGGCCGCCCGCCGACGGTGGCCCTACAGACCGCCCTCGGTCATCCCGTGCACGGCGGGAACGGTCCCCAGCCGGCCCTTCTGGAAGTCCTCGAAGGCCTGCTGGAGCTCCTCGCGGGTGTTCATGACGAACGGGCCGTAGTGGGCCATGGGCTCACGGATCGGCTGGCCGCCGAGGAGCACGACCTCCAGGTCCGGCGCGTGCGAGTCCTGCTTCTCGTCCGCACGCACGGTGAGGGAGGAACCCGAGCCGAACACCGCCGTCTGGCCCAGGTGGATGGGGCGTCGCTCGGCACCCACCGCACCCTTGCCGGCGAGCACGTACGCCAGGCCGTTGAAGTCCTCGCGCCACGGCAGGGTGATCTCCGCGCCCGGCGCGAGGGTCGCGTGGATCATCGTGATCGGGGTGTGGGTGATACCCGGGCCCGCGTGGCCGTCCAGCTCACCGGCGATCACCCGCAGCAGGGCGCCGCCGTCGGGGGAGGTCAGCAGCTGGACGTGGCCGCCGCGGATGTCCTGGTAGCGGGGCGTCATCATCTTGTCCTTGGCGGGGAGGTTCACCCACAGCTGCAGACCGTGGAAGAGACCGCCGGACAGGACGAGGGACTCCGGCGGGGCCTCGATGTGCAGCAGGCCGGAACCCGCCGTCATCCACTGGGTGTCGCCGTTGGTGATGGTGCCGCCGCCGCCCTGGCTGTCCTGGTGGTCGAAGATCCCGTCGATGATGTAGGTGACGGTCTCGAAGCCGCGGTGCGGATGCCAGGGGGTCCCCTTCGGCTCTCCAGGCGCGTAATCCACCTCGCCCATCTGGTCCATCATGATGAACGGGTCCAGGTGGCGGTAGTTGATCCCGGCGAACGCGCGGCGCACCGGGAAGCCCTCGCCCTCGAAACCGCTGGGCGCGGTGGTGACGGCGAGTACGGGACGGGCCACGGCGTCGGCCGGGGCGGCCACGCGAGGCAGGGTCAGCGGGTTCTCGACGGTCACAGCGGGCATGTCGGTACCTCCTTGTGCGGCCATTTTAGTTGAGCGTTGAACTTTCTACCACCCCACAACAGAGAGAGCCCGGAGGGCATTCCCTCCGGGCTCCCGGCTGAGCGAGCGGTTCAGCCGTACATTCTGCGCATCGCGAAGTCGACCATCTGTTCGACCGCCTTCGCGTCGAAGACCATCCGGTGCTCGCCCTCCATGTCGAGGACGAAGCCGTAGCCGGTGGGCAGCAGGTCGATGACCTCGGCACCCGTGATCACGAAGTACTTGGACTCCTTGCCCGCGTACCGGCGCAGCTCCTTCAGCGAGGTGAACATCGGGATCACCGGCTGCTGGGTGTTGTGCAGGGCGAGGAAGCCGGGGTTGTCGCCGCGCGGGCAGTAGACCTTGGAGGTGGCGAAGACCTGCTGGAAGTCCTCGGCCGACATCTGCCCGGTGGTGAAGGCGCGCACCGCGTCCGCGAGCGACGGCGGCGACGGCTCGGGGTACAGCGGCGGCTGCTGGCCGTACCCGCCCGGCATCTGCTGCTGCGGCGGGACGCCGTACTGCTGCTGGGCCCCAGCGTTCTGGTCGTAGCCGTACATGCGTCACAGGGTACTGACCCCGCACGAGGGCTCGGTCACAGATGGCCGGATCGGGGTTGCTTCTTATTACCGACGGGTAGCATCATCGTAGCCACTTGTTGGTACGTGAACTAGCGCGAGGATCCACCAGTGCCTCGCCGATCTCTCTTACGGAGCCGTCGCCATGGGGCACTACAAGTCGAATCTCCGCGACATCGAGTTCAACCTCTTCGAAGTACTCGGACGCGACAAGCTGTACGGCACCGGACCGTTCGAGGAGATGGACACCGAGACCGCGAAGAGCATCCTCGAGGAGCTGACCCGCCTCTCGGAGAACGAGCTGGCGGAGTCCTTCGTGGACGCCGACCGCAACCCGCCGGTCTTCGACCCGGAGACCAACACCGCGCCGGTCCCGGCGTCCTTCAAGAAGAGCTACAAGGCCTTCATGGACTCCGAGTACTGGCGCCTGGGCCTGCCCGAGGAGATCGGCGGCACGACCGCCCCGCCCTCGCTGATCTGGTCGTACGCGGAGCTGATCCTCGGCGCCAACCCGGCGATCTGGATGTACTCCTCCGGCCCGGCGTTCGCGCGCATCCTCTTCGAGGAGGGCACCGAGGAGCAGAAGAAGTGGGCGCAGATCGCGGTGGACCGCACCTGGGGCTCCACGATGGTGCTCACCGAGCCCGACGCGGGTTCCGACGTCGGCGCCGGCCGCACCAAGGCGGTCCAGCAGGAGGACGGCTCCTGGCACATCGAGGGTGTGAAGCGGTTCATCACCTCCGGTGAGCACGACATGGAGGAGAACATCCTCCACTACGTGCTGGCCCGTCCCGAGGGCGCCGGCCCCGGCACCAAGGGTCTGTCGCTCTTCCTCGTGCCGAAGTACCTGTTCGACTGGGAGACCGGCGAGCTGGGCGAGCGCAACGGCGTGTACGCGACCAACGTCGAGCACAAGATGGGCCTGAAGGCCTCCAACACCTGCGAGATGACCTTCGGCGACAAGCACCCCGCCAAGGGCTGGCTGATCGGCGACAAGCACGACGGCATCCGCCAGATGTTCCGGATCATCGAGTTCGCCCGGATGATGGTCGGCACGAAGGCGATCTCGACGCTGTCGACCGGCTACCTGAACGCGCTGGAGTACGCCAAGGAGCGCGTCCAGGGTCCTGACCTGGCGAACTTCATGGACAAGACCGCGCCGAAGGTCACCATCACCCACCACCCCGACGTGCGCCGTTCGCTGATGACGCAGAAGGCGTACGCCGAGGGCATGCGGGCGCTCGTCCTCTACACCGCCTCCGTCCAGGACGCGATCGCGGTGAAGGAGGCGAACGGCGAGGACGCCAAGGCCGAGCACGCGCTCAACGACCTGCTCCTGCCGATCGTGAAGGGCTACGGCTCCGAGAAGGGCTACGAGCAGCTCGCCCAGTCGCTGCAGACCTTCGGCGGCTCCGGCTTCCTGCAGGAGTACCCGATCGAGCAGTACATCCGCGACGCCAAGATCGACACCCTGTACGAGGGCACCACCGCGATCCAGGGCCAGGACTTCTTCTTCCGGAAGATCGTCCGCAACCAGGGCGCGGCCCTCAACTCCCTCGCCGAGGACATCAAGAAGTTCCTGGCGCTGGGCACCGGCGGCGAGGAGCTGGCCGGCGCCCGTGAGCACCTGGCGAAGGCGGCCGTCGAGCTGGAGGCGATCGTCGGGCTGATGCTGACCGACCTCGCGGCCACCGAGCAGGACGTCAAGAACATCTACAAGGTCGGCCTGAACACCACCCGCCTGCTGCTGGCCTCGGGTGACGTGGTCGTCGGCTACCTGCTGCTCAAGGGCGCCGCGATCGCCGCCGAGAAGCTGGAGACGGCCTCCGCGAAGGACAAGGCGTTCTACACCGGCAAGATCGCGGCGGCGAAGTTCTTCGCGGCCAACGTCCTGCCGGGCGTCACCGGCGCGCGCAAGCTCGCCGAGGGCGTCGACCTGGACCTGATGGAGCTGGACGAGGCCGCGTTCTAGTCCCTGCTCCGCTCACGCCGGTCACGGGTTCCGTCGCCGCCGGATCTGGGTAGCCAAAATTCCACATCGCCCTCACGAGGGCCCGCTCCCTGTACGCGGAGTGGGCCCTCGTACGTCGTTAAGGTGAACCCATGAGCGAACCCCCCCGCTTCGACCGCGGCCACACCGACGACCTCATGTCCTTCCTGACGGCGAGCCCGTCGCCGTACCACGCGGTGGCGAGCGCCGCCGAGCGGCTGGAGAAGGCGGGGTTCAGGCAGGTCGCGGAGACGGACGCCTGGGACGGGACGAGCGGCGGCAAGTACGTGCTGCGCGGCGGCGCGATCGTGGCCTGGTACGTCCCCGAGGGTGCGGCGCCCCACACGCCGTTCCGTATCGTCGGCGCGCACACCGACTCCCCGAACCTGCGGGTCAAGCCGCTGCCCGACACCGGGGCGCACGGCTGGCGCCAGGTGGCCGTGGAGATCTACGGCGGGCCGCTGCTGAACTCCTGGCTCGACCGTGATCTGGGGCTGGCCGGCCGGCTGACCCTGCGGGACGGCTCGACCCGGCTGGTCAACGTCGACCGGCCGCTGCTGAGGGTGCCGCAGCTCGCCATCCACCTGGACCGTTCGGTGTCGGCGGATGGCCTCAAGCTGGACAAACAGCGTCACATGCTGCCGGTCTGGGGTCTGGGCAACGACGTGCGCGACGGCGATCTGATCGCCTTCCTGGAGGAGAGCGCGGGGCTCGCGGCGGGCGAGGTGACCGGCTGGGACCTGATGACGCACTCCGTGGAACCGCCGGCGTACCTGGGCCGGGACAAGGAGCTGGTCGCCGGTCCGCGCATGGACAACCTGCTGTCGGTGCACGCGGGCGTGGCCGCGCTCGCCGCCGTCAGCGGCACCGACCTGCCCTGCGTCCCCGTACTCGCCGCGTTCGACCACGAGGAGAACGGCTCGCAGTCGGACACCGGGGCGGACGGGCCGCTGCTCGGGAGTGTGCTGGAGCGGTCGGTGTTCGCGCGGGGCGGGTCCTTCGAGGACCGGGCGAGAGCCTTCGCGGGCACGGTGTGCCTGTCGTCCGACACGGGTCACGCGGTGCACCCCAACTACGCCGAGCGGCACGACCCGACGCACCACCCGCGGGTCAACGGCGGGCCGATCCTCAAGGTCAACGTCAACAACCGCTACGCCACCGACGGTTCGGGCCGCGCGGTGTTCGCCGCCGCCTGCGAGAAGGCGGACGTCCCCTTCCAGTCCTTCGTCTCCAACAACTCCATGCCGTGCGGCACGACCATCGGCCCGATCACCGCGGCCCGGCACGGCATCAAGACGGTCGACATCGGCGTGGCGATCCTGTCCATGCACAGCGTCCGGGAGCTGTGCGGCGCGGACGACCCCCATCTGCTGGCGAATTCGCTGGTGGCGTTCCTGGAGGGGTAGTCAGCCGGGCCCAGGCGCATGGGTGATGCCGGTCCGGGTACCCGGGTTCTACCGCAACGACCGGACAGGGAGGCGACACTCATGGGCCTCGGCGGGTGCATCATCCTCATCGCCGTGGGAGCCATCCTCACGTTCGCGACCGACTGGCACATGCAAGGGGTCAACCTCGACCTGGTCGGGATCATCCTGATGATCGTCGGCCTGATCGGCGTCAGCACCTTCAGCGGCATCGCCCGGCGCCGGCGCGTCGTGGTACCGCCGACGACACCGGTCGTGGAGGAGGAGGTCCGCCACCGTCGCACGGACGGATACTCCGACGGATACGGCGTGTAAGCGCGACGGAACGTTCCACTTCCAGCGCGTCTTCTTCGCTGTGAACTCGGTGAAGACCCCGGGGCGCTCAGCGCCGCACGCCTCGGGGTCACGCCGGAAGGCACCTCTCGGCAGCCCCCGGAGGGCACCACGCCTGACGAACTCGACGGCCCGCTGCGGATCGTGGTGCTCGTCGTGCTGATCCCGGCCCACAACGAAGAGGTGGGCGCCGGCGGCGCCACGCCGGCCGCCACGGGCATGTGGATGGACAGCATGGCGCTGCTCGTCACGGCCACCACCCTGACGGCCGCAGGGGTGTCCCTGTTCAAGCCGGCGCCGCGCCCGCGCCGTCGCTGACGCCGGTCAGCCGACCGGGTCGTCCATCCCGGCCAGCACCAACGGCAGCCGGTCCGCTCCGCCTTCGGTGAGGCGGACCGGAACTCCCCAGTCCTGCTGGTGGACATGGCAGGCGGGGTAGGGGTTGTCCGTGTCGTCGTCGCAGGACGCGGCCATCGCGGAGACGTGCAGGACGCCTTCCGTGATCTCCGGGTCGAGCTCCAGAGTGCGGGAGAGGTCGGTGTCGGCGCCCTCGCCCTTCAGCAGGAGCCCGGGGGGCGTCGACGACACCAGCAGGCGGGTCGAGGGGCCGTAGCGGGTGTCGAGTTTCTGGCCCGCGGGGGCCTGGAAGATCACGTCCAACAGGAGCCTGCCGGGAGCCACTTCGGTGGCGGCCCGCCGCGTGCGGTGGGCCACCGACTCCACCCGGACCGCCTCCTCCGGCAGATGCAGCCGGGTCAGCCTGTGCCGGGCCGACTCGACCACCACGATGTCCTCGCCCACCAGCACGGCGTCGCTCGGTTCGCGCAGGTCGGTCGCGAGGGTGGTGACCTCGCCGGTCGAGGGGTCGTAGCGGCGCAGGGCGTGGTTGTAGGTGTCGCTCACGGCCACCGAGCCGTCGGGGAGGGCCGTCACGCCCAACGGGTGCTGGAACAGGGCCTGTCCGGCGGGCCCGTCGCGGTGACCGAAGTCGAACAGGCCGGTGCCGACGGCGGTGCGGACCGTGCCGTCGAGGTCCACCCAGCGCAGGGCCGAGGTCTCGGAGTCGGCCAGCCAGAGCCGGTCGGCGGTTGCCGCGAGGCCGGAGGGCTGGGCGAACCAGGCCTGCGGTCCCGGGCCGTCGACCAGCCCCTCGTTGGTGGTGCCGGCCGTGACGGCGACCGTCCCTCCCCCAGAGCCGAACGCCTGGGCGGTGCCCCCAGCCGGGTCGTACGCCCACAACTGGTGCACGCCGGCCATGGCGATCCAGACCTTGCCGCCGAAGAGGGCCACGTCCCACGGGGAGGAGAGGTCGATCTCGCGCGCCGGACCCGAGGTGGGCGAGCCCTGCCACCACTGGCGTCCGGTGCCGGCGAGTGTGGTGACCTCGCCGGTCGCGAGGTCGAGTCGGCGCAGGGCGTGGTTGACGGTGTCGGCGACGACGACCGCGGTGTCGTCGAGGAGGGCGAGGCCCTGTGGCTCGTTGAACGCCGCCGTCTCCGCCGTGCCGTCGGCGAACCCTCGTGCGCCGGAGCCGACGCGCCGCACGACCGTCTCCCCGTCCGCCGCCAGCTCCACCAGCTGGTGCCGGGTGGTGTCGCTGACCAGGAAGGTACCGCCCGGCAGGACGAGCGCCTTGCCCGGGAAACGCAGCGTGGTCGGCTCCGGCTCCGGTGCCACGTACGGCCCGTCGCCGCGCCGCAGCGTCCCCTTCGCCTCGTGCTCCGCCTCCAGCTCCGTCACCAGCCGCTCGATCGCGTGCACATGCCCCTCGCCGGCGTGCTGCGCGACCACATACCCCTCGGGGTCGATCACCACCAGCGTCGGCCAGGCCCGCACCGCGTACTGCTTCCAGGTCGCGAGCTCCGGATCGTCCAGCACCGGATGCGCCACCCCGTACCGCTCCACGGCGTCGGCCACCGCCGCGTGCTCCGCCTCGTGCACGAACTTCGGAGAGTGCACCCCGATGACGACGACGGTGTCCGCGTGCTTCTCCTCCAGCTCCCGCAGCTCGTCCAGGACGTGCAGACAGTTGACGCAGCAGAACGTCCAGAAGTCGAGCACGACGATGCGTCCTCGCAGGTCGGACAGGGTGTACTGCTGGTCGCCCGTGTTCAGCCAGCCGCCCTTGCCCACCAGCTCGGGGGCTCGGACGCGGACGCGTCGGGGAGTGGAGTCGGTCATGGCTCAAGAGTGCCACCCGCCACTGACAGTCACGAAAGCGCGTGGCCCGTCGTCGCGTCCACGTGGTCGGGGATCTCCTCGTGGTGGTCGCCGACCGTGAGGGTGCCGGTGGGTTCGAGCAGGAGGATCTGCGTGGGGGCCGGGGCGTAGGGCTTGTGGTGGGTGCCGCGGGGGACCGTGAAGACGGAGCCCTTCGGGAGGACGACCGTGCGTTCGCCGGAGGGTTCGCGCAGGGCGATGTGGAGTTCGCCGTCCAGGACCAGGAAGAACTCGTCGGTGTGGTCGTGGACGTGCCAGACGTGCTCGCCCTCGACCTTGGCGACGCGGACGTCGTAGTCGTTGACGGTGGTGACGATGCGCGGGCTCCAGCGGTCCGTGAAGGACGCGAGCGCGGCGGAGAGGGAGACGGGTTCCGTGGTCATGGGTCCATCGTGGGGGTGGGCCGGGCCGGTGGGCGAGTGCTAGAAATCGCATATGGCGCAAGGAAGGATCCTCTCAGCCTCCTCCGCACCGGGTCGCGGTGATCGTCGACGAGGGCACCAACCCCTTCGAGGTGGGCGTGGCGACCGAGCTGTTCGGGCTGCCCCGGCCCGAACTGGGGCTCGCGGGGCCGCTGTACGAGGTGACCGTGTGCGCGCCCGCGCGTGAGGTGCGGATGAACCACGGGTTCTTCACGCTGACCGGGGTGCCGGGGCTGGACGCCGTGGACGGCGCGGACACCCTCGTCGTTCCGGGGCGGCCCGACAACGTCGTTCCGCGCGGAGGCCGTACGGGAGGCGATCCGCCGCACGCACGCGCGTGGCGCCCGCGTCGTCAGCTTCTGCACCGGACCTTCGCGCTCGCCGAGGCCGGGCTGCTGGACGGACGCCGGGCCACCACCCTCCCCCACTGCCTCAAGGGCGTGGGGGCACCCCCAGGCGCTGGGCCGACCAGTTCCGGGAACCGCATCCGAAGGTGCTGCTGGAGCCGGACGTGCTGTTCGTCGACGAGGGCGATCTGCTCACGGCGTCCGGCAGCGCGGCGGCGCTCGGCCTCGGGCTGCACATCTGGCGCCGGGACCACGGGGCGGAGCTCGCGAACGCCGTCTCCCGGCGGCTGGTCTCGCCTCCCACCGGGACGGCGGGCAGCGGCAGTTCGTGGAACGACCCGTTCCGGACGTGCCCGACGCGTCACTGGGACCGCTGCTGGCCTGGGCGCAGGAACGGCTGGGCGAGCCGCTGACGGTGGCGGACCTGGCGGCCCGCGCGGCGGTGTCGCCGGCGACCCTGCACCGCCGTTTCCGCGTCCAGCTGGGCACGACCCCGCTCGGCTGGCTCACCGGGGAACGCGTCGCCCTCGCCTGTCGTCTCATCGAACGCGGGGAGGAACGGCTGGACGTCGTCGCCGCGCGGAGCGGCCTGGGCAGCGCGGCCAACCTACGCGCGCGCGTGCGGCGCGAGACGGGGCTCAGCCCGTCGGCCTACCGGCGGCGTTTCGGGCCGACGCCCGGGGAAGAGGTGGGGACATGAGATTCCAGGTACGCGACCGGCTCCTCGGCTTCGGCGAGGACTACTGGATCGAGGACGAGCACGGCGGCAAGGTCTTCCTCGTCGACGGCAAGGCGATGCGCCTGAGGGACACCTTCGAGCTGAAGGACACCCAGGGGCGGGTCCTGATCGACATCCACCAGAAGATGTTCGCCCTGCGCGACACCATGGTGATCGAACGGGACGGCCAGGCCCTCGCCAAGATCAAGCGCAAGCGCCTGTCCCTGCTGCGCCACCACTACCGGGTGACCCTCGTCGACGGCACAGAACTCGACGTCAGCGGCAAGATCCTCGACCGGGAGTTCGCCATCGAGTACGACGGTGAGCTGCTCGCCGTCATCTCGCGCCGCTGGCTGCACATCCGGGAGACGTACGGCGTCGACGTCGTCCGCGACGACGCGGACCCGGCGCTGCTGATCGCGGTGACGGTGTGCGTGATCCACCTGGCGGAGAAGGAACGTGAGGAGGACTGACACCTTCCGCCCTCCGACTGCCGGTCTCAGAAAGTGTGCGGGGGCTCCAGGCCCAGGACCCGGTCCTTCAGGGCCGGGAACTGCTCCCGGGTCGCCGCCACCCTCGCCGGGTCGAACTCGACGGTGAGGACCTCCTCGCCGGACCCCGCCTCGGCCAGCACCTCGCCCCACGGATCCACCACGATCGAGTGACCCGCCTGCGGAACTCCGGCATGCGTCCCGGCCGTTCCACAGGCGAGCACGAACGCCTGGTTCTCGACCGCCCGCGCCTGGGCCAGCAGCGTCCAGTGCGCCCGGCGGCGCTCCGGCCAGCCCGCCGGGACGACGAGGGTCTCGGCGCCGGCGTCGACGAGCGAGCGGAACAGCTCGGGGAAACGGAGGTCGTAGCAGGTGGCGACGCCGAGGGTGGTGTCGGGCAGACGGACCGTCACCAGCTCGCGTCCAGCGCCCATCAGCACGGCCTCGCCCTTGTCGAAGCCGAAGCGGTGGATCTTGCGGTAGGCGGCGGCCAGGTCGCCGGACGGGGAGAAGAGGAGGGAGGTGTTGTAGAGAGGGCCCTCAGGGTCGCGTTCCGGGATCGAGCCGGCGTGCAGCCACACGCCCGCGTCGCTCGCGGCCTTCGCCATGGCCTCGTACGTCGGCCCCTCGAGCGGCTCGGCGTCGGCGGCGAACCGCTCGTACGCGAAGGCGCCCGTGGTCCACAGCTCCGGCAGGACGACGAGATCGGCCCCGGCCTGCTCCCGTACCAGGGAGGCCACCCGCCGCCGACGAGATTCGACCGATTCGCCCTCGTTCACGTCGATCTGGAGCAGAGAGGCGCGCACACTACCACCGTCCTGGCATTCGAGCCGTCCACACGGGCCTACGATCGTCACACGAAAGCACTGCCGGGGTGCCTCACAGCAGCGTAACTTAGCGTTCCAAGACACCCGCCGACAGCAGCCGCCACCTCCCACTGGCAACGCCGCCACCACCGCCCGTGTACCGACCGCCGAGGGGTCCCGTTCCGTGAGTCTGCATCCCACCCTCCAGCCCTACGCCGACGCCTGGACCCACTCCATCGAAGCGATATCCGAACTGGTGGGGCCGCTCGCGGAGGGAGAGTGGAACCGGCGCACGCCCTGCCCGGGGTGGTCGGTCCGGGACGTGGTCTCCCATGTCATGGGCCTGGACTGCGAGATGCTCGGCGACCCGCGCCCCATCCACACGCTGCCGCGGGACCTGTTCCACGTCACCAACGACCACCAGCGCTACATGGAGATGCAGGTCGACGTCCGCCGCCACCACACGGCGCCGGAGATGACCTCCGAGCTGGAGTACGTGATCATCCGGCGCAACCGCCAGCTGCGCAACGAGTCGCGCGACCCGGGCACCAAGGTGCGCGGTCCGCTCGGCACCGAGCTGACGCTGGAGGAGGCCATGCGGAGCCACGCGTTCAACGTGTGGGTGCACGAGCAGGACCTGCGCGCCGCTCTCGGCCGACCCGGCAACCTCGACTCCCCCGGCGCGCACATCGCGCGGGACGTGCTCCTCGGCGAACTGCCCGCGGTGGTGGCCGAGCGGGCGAACGCGCCGCGCAGTTCGGCGATCGTCTTCGACGTGCACGGGCCGGTGGAGTTCCTGCGCACCATAAGGGTCGACATCCAGGGCCGCGGCACGCTGGAGACGGCCCCCGCGCTCGGGCCCGCCGCCACCTTCGCCCTGGACTGGGAGACGTACGTACGCCTGGCCTGCGGCCGGGTGACGCCGGAGGCGGTGGCGGACCGGGTGAAGGCGGAGGGCGATCCGGAACTGACGGCGGCCGTCCTGCGCCACTTCGCGGTGACGCCGTAGGACTGCTTCGATCGGTTCAGCGGTCCTCGGTGACGGAGGTGGCCACGCCGTCGGCGATGACGACCTTGGCCGTCACGCCCTTCTTGGCGGCGGTCTCCAGCTGGTCGAGGGTGCAGGTGGACGTCGACTCCGCCATGGGGCTGCCGCAGATGCCGCCGGCGCCGTGCACGACGGTGTCGTTCGCGACGTAGAAGGCCTGCGGAGCGCCGCCCTGCTTCGGGGCGACCGTGTACTTGCCCGGGGCGAGGTAGGAGACGGTGCCGTCGTAGGTGGCGTTCGCGCCCGAGCCACCGGTGCCGCCACTCTCGGCGTCATGGCGTTCGCGGACGACGGTGGCGACGCCGTTCCTGATCGTGACGTCGGCGGTGACGGGCGCCTTCCTGGTGGCCGTCTCCAACTGGGCGAGCGTGCAGCGCGGACGGGCCTCGGAGCGGGGGCTGCCGCAGACCTTGCCGGCGCCGTACACCTCGGTGTCGGTGGCGGTGAAGAAGGCCTGGTCGGTGCGGCCGGGGACATGGACGGTGTACTTGCCGGGGGCGAGGTAGCCGACCGTGCCGCCGGTGACGGTCGCGCTGTCGCCCCGGGCGGTGCCGGAGGTGTTCCGGGCGCTCGTGCCGGAGACGTGGGAGCTCTTCGAGGTCCTGGACCCGTTCTTGGACACCTTCGACGTGCCCGAGGTCCTGGACGTCGACGTGTGCTGCGAACTGCCGGTCCCCGTCGAGCCGCCGCTGTGCGAGGAGCCGTTCTGGCACGCCGTCATCAGCAGGCCGGCCGAGATCGCGGCGGTGACGAGGGCGGCCTTGCGCAGGTGGCGGTTCATCGGGGTCCCTTCGGGAGCGTCGGAAGCGAGTACGGCGTTCGCTCGTTCGACGACTATGAGCTGCCGAAGGCCCCGCAGGTCACGCCCGTCCCCGCTTCACGACATCCCTGTCACACGCCCATGACAGAGCAACACATCGGCTGTGAAGGCTTGTCGGTGCGAACCGCCCCGGTCACGCGGGTACGTGCACCGTCTCCACCCGGCTCGCCACCAGCCGCTCCCGTTCCCGCCGGGCGACCCGGCGCCGCAGCCGCAGGATCTGGCTGAGGCCCAGCGCCTGCAGCACGAACACCGTGGAGAAGGCGACGGTGTAGTCGTCGCCCGTGGCGTCCAGGAGCACGCCGATCAGGAACAGCGTCGTCATCGAGGCGACGAAACCACCCATGTTGGTGATCCCGGAGGCCGTGCCCTGACGCTCCGGCGGGTTGGCCGGCCGCGCGAAGTCGAAGCCGATCATCGACGCCGGGCCACACGCCCCGAGCACCGTGCACAGCACGATCAACAGCCACATCGGCGCGTGCTCTCCGGGGTAGGCCAGCGTGGCCGCCCACATCAGGGCCGTCGCCCCGACCGTGCCGAGCGCCAGCGGCAGCCGGGCCGTGTGGTGCCGGGCGACGATCTGGCCGTAGACCAGCCCGACGACCATGTTGGACAGGACGACCAGGGTGAGGAGTTCGCCGGCCGTGGCGCGGGACAGGCCCTGTGCCTGGACCAGGAACGGCAGCCCCCACAGCAGCAGGAACACCATCGCCGGGAACTGGGTCGTGAAGTGCACCCACATACCCAGCCGTGTACCCGGCTCCCGCCAGGAAGCGGCGATCTGGCGTCGTACGTACGCGGCGCCCCGGTGCGGGAAGGGCTCCGGCTCCTGGCCCTCGGGGTGGTCCTTGAGGAACACCAGCATCAGGACCAGGACGACGACACCGGCGACGGCGCTGCCCGCGAAGGCCGGCGTCCAGCCGACGCCGTGCAGCAGACGGGCCAGGACCAGGGTGGAGACCAGGTTGCCCGCCATGCCGACCAGCCCCGCGAGCTGCGCGACCAGCGGGCCGCGGCGGACCGGGAACCAGCGGCTGCCCAGCCGCAGCACGCTGATGAAGGTCATCGCGTCACCGCAGCCGAGCAGCGCGCGGGAGGCGAGGGCGGTGCCGTAGGTGGGCGAGAAGGCGAAACCGAGCTGCCCGGCCGTGAACAGCACGGTGCCCAGGGCCAGCACCTTCTTGGTGCCGAGCCGGTCCACCAGCAGACCGACCGGTATCTGCATGCCGGCGTAGACCAGCAGCTGCAGGATCGAGAAGGTCGACAGCGCCGAGGCGTTCACATGGAAGCGGTCGGCCGCGTCGAGGCCGGCCACGCCCAGGGACGTACGGAAGATGACGGCGACGAAGTAGACGGAGACGCCGATGCCCCAGACGGCGATCGCGCACCGGCCGCCCGGAGGGTCGCCCGGGAGGGTGGTCGAGGAGGAGCTCATCGGACCTCACCCCGGGCCAGGTGCGAGAACCAGCCCACATGCCGGTGGACGATCCCGACGGCCGCCTCCGCGTCCCCGGAGCGCAGCGCCTCGAGGATCTCCTCGTGCTCGACGAGGGTCTTGGCGATGCGGTCGGGGTGCGAGTGCATGATCGCGACGCCCATGCGCAACTGGCGGTCGCGGAGCTGGTCGTAGAGCCGGGAGAGGATCTCGTTGCCGCCGCTGCGGACGATCTCGGCGTGGAAACAGCGGTCGGTGACCGCGGCCCCGGCGAGATCGCCGTCGGCGGCCTGCTGCTTCTGCCGGGCCAGCAGCTCCTCGAGCCGCTGCACAAGGCCGGCCGGAGCCGGTACGGCCTTCCTCGCCGCGTGCTCCTCGACCAGCAGCCGGGTCTCGACCACGTCCGCGATCTCCTGCGCGGAGACCGGCAGGACCAGGGCGCCCTTCTTCGGGTAGAGCCTGAGCAGCCCTTCCACCTCCAGGCGCAGCAGCGCCTCGCGCACCGGGGTGCGGGACACTCCGACGGCCTCGGCGAGCTCGCCCTCGGTGAGGAGGGTCCCGCCCTCGTAGCGGCGCTCCAGGACGCCCTGTTTGACGTGGGTGTAGACGCGGTCGGCGGCGGGCGGTTGCTTGGCGGTCAGGGTCCCCGGGCTCGTCGTCATGCGAACAGCATAGATACATCACGTACGCATAAGGGATCACGTCCAACATACGGACGAATCACCCTTCACAGGAACCCGGCCCAACAACAGCACAACCTTCTGTGCTACTTACGTGTCACACACATGCGGCCCCATTCGCTTCCCCCTCCAACTCGGCCGCATATCAGGGGCATTCAACGCAATCGGGGTATTTCAGTTGATTACCGCCATCACCGGCACCAAGGGCAGCCGCCTCCGCCGCGCCGCCGCGGTCAGTGTCACCGCCGGCGCCGTTCTCGCGGCCGGGGCCTTCGCCGCGGCACCCGCGCAGGCCGTCACCACGCCCTCGATCGTGGCCAAGGGCGGCTACGTGATGAACAACGCGAACGGGTCGACGCTGTACACCAAGGCTGCGGACACCAAGCGTTCGACGGGCTCCACCACGAAGATCATGACCGCCAAGGTCGTGCTCGCGCAGTCGAACCTGAACCTGGACAAGAAGGTCACGATCCAGAAGGCGTACAGCGACTACGTCGTCGCCAACCACGCCTCCCTGGCCCACCTGATCGTCGGCGACAAGGTCACCGTCCGTCAGCTGCTGTACGGGCTGATGCTGCCGTCGGGCTGCGACGCCGCGTACGCGCTCGCCGACACGTACGGGTCCGGCTCCACCCGGGCCGCGCGCGTGAAGTCGTTCATCGGCAAGATGAACAAGGCCGCGTCGGACCTGCACCTGAAGAACACGCACTTCGACTCCTTCGACGGCATCGGCAACGGCAACAACTACTCGACGCCGCGCGACCTGACGAAGATCGCCAGCAGCGCGATGAAGAACGCCAACTTCCGCGCGATCGTCAAGACGAAGTCGTACACGGCGAAGACGATCACCAAGACGGGCTCCACCCGCACGATGGCGGCGTGGAAGAACACCAACGGGCTGCTCAGCAGCTACAGCGGCACGATCGGCGTCAAGACCGGCTCGGGTCCGGAGGCCGGCTACTGCCTGGTCTTCGCCGCGACCCGGGGCGGCAAGACGGTCATCGGCACGGTGCTGTCCTCCACGTCCATCCCGAACCGCGAGGCGGACGCGAAGAAGCTCATGAACTACGGCTTCGCCAAGCTCGGCTGACCCCGAGTCACCGTCCTACCGAAGGGCCCCTCGTCACTGGCGAGGGGCCCTTCACGCTTTGCAGCCACCGGCAAGCGGAAACCACGAACTTCGCTCGCACAAGTGAACATCAATAAGCCAGCTGGCATATTCGATTTCCTCCGCCCTGGGTTCCGCAGCGGAGGTGGTTCACATGAACGAACCCAGCAAGCAGCCCAACGCGGGCAAGCGACAGGACGCGATCGACGTCAGTGACTTCGTGTACGCGGCGACGGGGGCCAGGGTGCGGCGGCTCACGGTGCCGGACGGGTCTCACTGGTTTCCGGCGGTGGATGTGTGCACCGAACTCGGTTACACCACGCCCAGGAAAGCTCTTCTCGACCACGTCCCGGAGGAGCACCGAAAGAATCTCGAGACCGTGACTGGAAGTCACGGTCTCAGCATTCCCGCAGGTAGGTCATGGCGCCGAGACCTGAACCTCATCGATCTGCAGGGTCTCATCATCCTGGTCAACGGCTGCACGAAGCCGGCCTGCGCGCCCTTCAAGCAATGGGTCGCCGAAGTGATCGAGACCGTCCAGCGAGAGGGCTCCTACACCCTCGAAGAAGCCGAAGTGCAGTCCGCCGAACCCGGCGCCCCCATCGCGTACGCCATGCCGGAGCAGGTCGCCGAAGCGATCGTGCGGCTGGAGGAACGCAATCTTCAGGCCGACGAACAGTTCGCAGTCGCGCAGCACAAATCGCTCGCCCTGCAACAGGAGATCGCGGACACGCAACAGAAGATCGCGGAGACGCAGCAGGAAATGGTCGATCTGCAACGCGCCACCCTCGCCGCACAACAGACCATCGCCCAGGCCATGGAACGCATCGCGGACCGGATCGACATGCTGGCCTTCCGGCGTCCGGCACCACCCACCGCCGACAGCCCCGCACCACCGACCACGGAATCTGTTCTGGCCGACTGGCGTCGGCGGCTGGCCGTGACGGAGGACGTGTGGACCGTGGCCGTGGTCATCGCACCGGTGCTCGTCGAGGAGGGTGAACTCCGGCAGCCGCTCGAAGTGATCGCCGCCCGTACGGGGCTGTCCGTGCAGCGCGTCAACGAGTGTCTGCGGATGCTGCGCAAGCACGCCTGTATCCGCCCGCAGGGTGCCTCCGAGGACAGGGCGCCGGTTTACGTGCTGAACTGACCCCGAGCGACAAAAAGAATGAAGGGGCGGCCGCAATCCGAAGTTGCGGCCGTCCCTTCATGGTTCAACCTACCCTGCCCGCCCGGCACCTCACGCCCAGCTGATCAACCTCTTCGGCTGTTCCAGGATCGACGCCACGTCCGCGAGGACCTTGGAGCCCAGTTCGCCGTCGACCAGGCGGTGGTCGAAGCTGAGGGCCAGGGTGGTGACCTGACGTGGCTTCACCTTGCCCTTGTGGACCCACGGCTGGAGCTTGATCGCGCCGACCGCGAGGATCGCGGACTCCCCGGGGTTGAGGATCGGCGTGCCCGTGTCGACGCCGAAGACGCCCACGTTGGTGATGGTCACCGTGCCGCCCTGCATGGCGGCCGGGGACGTCTTGCCCTCGCGGGCCGTGGAGACCAGCTCGCCCAGGGACTCGGCGAGCTGCGGCAGCGTCTTGGCCTGGGCGTCCTTGATGTTGGGGACGATCAGCCCCCGAGGAGTGGCCGCCGCGATGCCCAGGTTGACGTAGTGCTTGAGGACGATCTCCTGGGCCGCCTCGTCCCAGGACGCGTTGATGTCGGGGTTCCGCTTGATCGCCACCAGCAGGGCCTTGGCGATGAGGAGGAGCGGATTCACCCGCAGGCCCGCGAACTCCTTGTCCTGCTTGAGCTCCTCCACCAGCTTCATCGTCCGCGTCACGTCCACCGTCACGAACTCGGTGACGTGCGGCGCCGTGAACGCCGACCCGACCATCGCCTGCGCGGTCATCTTGCGGACACCCTTGACGGGGATGCGCGTCTCGCGTGCCGAGTCGTACGTCGGCACGGGCGCGGGAGCGACCGCGGGAGCGGAGGGTGCCTCAACGGGCGCTTCCGGCGCCTGCGTCGACGCCACCGCCGCGTGCACGTCCTCGCGCGTGATGATGCCGTCCGGGCCGGACGGGACCACCGACGCGAGGTCGACGCCCAGGTCCTTGGCCAGCTTGCGCACCGGCGGCTTGGCCAGCGGCCGGGGCTTCTCGGCGGTCTCGGCGGCCGGCGCCGTCCCGCCGTGGCCGTTCAGCTCGGTCTGGATGGCCGTCGACGCCGGGGAGACCACGGCCTCCGGGCCCTTGCGCGGGCGGCGCCTGGTGGAGGACGTCGCCACGCCGTAGCCGACGAGGACCGGCTGGCGGCCCGACCCCTCGGGCTTCTTCTCCTCGGCGGTCTCGGCGGAAGCGGCGGAGGCGGCGGAGGCCGCGGTCTCGGCCGGCGCCTGCGCGGGAACCTCGGCGGGAGCCGCACCGCCGGAGACGTCCACCGCGATGATCGGCGTGCCCACGTCGACCGTGGTGCCCTCGGGGAAGTGCAGGTCGCGTACCACCCCGTCGTACGGGATGGGCAGTTCGACGGCCGCCTTGGCCGTCTCGACCTCGCACACCACCTGGCCGTCGGTGACCGTGTCGCCGGGCTGCACGTACCACTTGAGGATCTCCGCCTCGGTGAGCCCCTCGCCCACGTCCGGCATCTTGAACTCGCGTACGGACGCTTCCGTCATCGTCGTCACGACCCTCTCCTCAGTACGCCAGGGCACGGTCGACGGCGTCGAGCACCCGGTCCAGGCCCGGCAGGAACTCCTCCTCCAGCCGGGCCGGCGGGTACGGGGCGTGGTAGCCGCCGACCCGGAGCACCGGGGCCTCCAGGTGGTAGAAGCAGCGCTCGGTGATCCGGGCGGCGATCTCCGCGCCCGAACCGAAGAACACCGGTGCCTCGTGGACCACGACCAGGCGGCGGGTCTTCTCCACCGAGGTCTGGATCGAGTCGAAGTCCAGCGGGGAGATCGAGCGCAGGTCCAGGACCTCCAGCGACCTGCCCTCCTCGGCGGCCGCGTCGGCCACCTCCTGACAGAGCTTCACCATCGGGCCGTACGCGACCAGGGTCAGGTCGGTGCCCGTGCGCACGGTCCGTGCCTTGTGCAGCGGGCCGGGGATGGCCTCCGGGTCGACCTCGGCCTTGTCCCAGTAGCGGCGCTTGGGCTCGAAGAAGATCACCGGGTCGTCGCTCTGGATGGCCTGCTGCATCATCCAGTAGGCGTCCGAGGCGTTGGACGGGCTGACCACCTTCAGGCCCGACACGTGCGCGAACAGCGACTCCGGGGACTCGGAGTGGTGCTCGACCGCGCCGATGCCGCCGCCGTAGGGGATGCGGACGACGACCGGAAGCTTGACCTTGCCCAGGGACCGCGCGTGCATCTTGGCGAGCTGGGTGACGATCTGGTCGTAGGCCGGGAAGACGAAGCCGTCGAACTGGATCTCCACCACCGGGCGGTAGCCGCGCAGGGCGAGGCCGATCGCGGTGCCGACGATGCCGGACTCGGCGAGCGGGGTGTCGATGACGCGGCTCTCGCCGAAGTCCTTCTGCAGGCCGTCCGTCACCCGGAAGACGCCGCCGAGCTTGCCGACGTCCTCGCCCATGACGAGCACCTTGGGGTCCGCGTCCAGGGCGCGCCGCAGCGACTCGTTGATCGCCTTGGCCAGAGCCATGTTCTTGGATGTCGCCGTCTTGGATGTCACGGTCTCCGCCATGTCAGGCCCCCTCTCCGTCCGCGAACGACGCCTGGTAGGCGGCGAACTGGGCTCGCTCCTCGTCGACGAGCGCGTGCCCGTCCGCGTACACGTTCTCGAAGATGGCGAAGTGGTCCGGGTCCGGCATGGCACGGACCGCCTCGCGCACTCGCTTGCCCAACGCCTCGGACTCGGCCTCGAGTTCCGCGAAGAATCCCTCGTCCGTGTGGTTTGAGGCCTCCAGGTACCGGCGCAGCCGCAGGATCGGGTCCTTCGCCTCCCAGGCCAGCCGCTCCTCGTCGCCCCGGTAGCGGGTGGGGTCGTCGGAGGTGGTGTGGGCGCCCATCCGGTAGGTGTACGCCTCCACCAGCGTGGGGCCCTCGCCGCTGCGGGCCCGCTCCAGTGCCCACTTGGTCACCGCGAGGCAGGCCAGCACGTCGTTGCCGTCCACGCGGACGCCCGGGAAGCCGTAGCCCTGGGCGCGCTGGTAGAGCGGGACGCGGGTCTGCTTCTCGGTCGGCTCGGAGATCGCCCACTGGTTGTTCTGGCAGAAGAACACGACCGGGGCGTTGTAGACCGCGGAGAAGGTGAACGATTCGGCCACGTCGCCCTGGCTGGACGCCCCGTCGCCGAAGTAGGCGATCACCGCGCTGTCGGCGCCGTCCTTGGCGATGCCCATGGCGTAGCCGGTGGCGTGCAGCGTCTGGGAGCCGATGACGATCGTGTAGAGGTGGAAGTTGTTGCTGTTGGGGTCCCAGCCGCCGTTGTTCACGCCGCGGAACATGCCGAGCAGGTTGGTCGGGTCGACCCCGCGGCACCAGGCGACGCCGTGCTCGCGGTAGGTCGGGAAGACGTAGTCGTCCTCGCGGGTGGCGCGGCCGGAGCCGATCTGGGCGGCCTCCTGGCCCAGCAGCGAGGCCCACAGGCCGAGCTCGCCCTGGCGCTGCAGGGCGGTGGCCTCGGCGTCGAAGCGACGGGTGAGGACCATGTCGCGGTACAGACCGCGCAGCTCTTCCGGGGTGATGCCGGCGACGTACTTGTCGTACTCGGCGTTCTTCAGGCGCTCGCCCTCGGGCGTCAGCAACTGAACGAGTTCGGGCTTGGTGCTCGGGGACTTCTTCGTCCCGGCGCTGCGTCGCGGCTTGCGCGCGGCGGCAGTGCTCTCCACGGTCACGTGTGCTCCTCCGTCGGTCCGGCCCCCGGGGTTGCCGGGTACCAGTACGGCTCACCTGTTCCGACACCCGTGCACGGGGTGGGTGCCACTCGGCCGGAACAGGCGTGACAAGGTGCCCCGGCGAGCGCCCTGCACAAGGCACGTTACCCAGTGCTCCACATCTCTGTGAAACCCCTCCTGACCTGGGTTTTTGCTTGGATTTCCAAGTAAATCCCGAGAGCCCGGAACTTGTCCTGGTCACAGCCTTGCAGGGGGCCGGAACAACGGCACGTTATATCGGTGACCGAGGTCACGGGAAGACTTTCCGTGTCGCACTTGCGCGGACACGGCACGGAAAAATCCCGTTGGTGGTCCTGAACGCCACTTCGAGCACATGGTGTGACCGAATGCGACTGCCTGTGACAATGCCCAGCTCACAGGCCCGGCTCGTGCCCTAGCATCTGGCGCGTGCCGCGCTCCTCTGTACCACCCCACGGGCCTCACGCGCCCCCGCTGGGCGTCCTGTTGCGTCAGTACTCCGCCGGTTCCGTCCTCGCCTGTGAGCCCGTCGAACAGGGCCTGCTGAACCGCGGCTATCGCCTGTGCACCACCCGGGGCCGCTACTTCCTCAAGCACCACTTCGACCCCGAGACCGCCGACCCGGCCGCCATCGCCCGCCAGCACCGGGCCACCCAGCGCCTGGCGGACCTGGGCGTCCCGGTGGCGCCCCCGCTGCCCCGCAGGGACGGACGCACGGTCGCCGTCGTCGGCGGGCGCGCGTACGCGCTGCATCCCTGGGTCGAGGGACGGCACCGGCACGGCGGCCAGCTCACCGCCGGGCAGTGCGAGCGGCTGGGGGCGCTGCTGGGGGTCGTCCACGCCGGCCTGGAGCGCGTGATGCCGGCCCGCGCGCGGGCACGCGCCTCGGACCCGGCCGCCTCTGACCGGGCGGCCACGCACGTGTGCGCCGAGAGCGCCGATCCCGCCGACACCTTCACCCTCATCGACGACCTGCTCGGCCGGGTGCACCGCCACCGGCCCGCCGACTCCTTCGACGAACTCGCCCGGCACCGTCTCCTGGAGCGACGCGAGCTGCTGGAGCGGCACGCCGACCGGCGTCCCCCGCGGGGCGGCTCGGTGGGCTGGGTGCACGGCGACTTCCACCCGTTCAACCTGCTCTACAAGGGGGACGCGCCGGCCGCGATCGTCGACTGGGACCGGCTGGGGCTGCGCCCGCGCGCGGAGGAGGCCGTACGGGCCGCCGCGATCTTCTTCGTACGGCCCGCGGGCACCCTCGACCTGCCGAAGGTGCGGGCGTACGCGCGCGCGTACCGGCGTACGGCGGGCGCCACGCCCTCCCAGCTCGCGGCGGCCGTGCACCGCGTGTGGTGGGAGCGGCTCAACGACTTCTGGATGCTGCGCTGGCACTACGAACGCGGTGACACCCGAGCCGACCCCCAGTTCCCGGCGGCCTCGGCCCTCGCGGTGTGGTGGACCCGCGAGTACGACACGGTGTGCGAGGCGTTCGCGGGGTGACGGGCGGGCTCTTGAGCGGTACGCGCGCGTGAAGGTCCCCGTCAGCGGCACACGCGCGGGAGCATGCGAACTCCCCCGCGCGTGTGCCGGTTGATCGAACGCGACCGGGTCAGCCGCCGATCCCCTGCGTCAGGCCGCCGTTGTCCGTACCGTCGCCGGGGCCAGTGGGGTCCGAGGTGTCCGACGGCTGGGACGTCTCGCTGGGTGTGGCCGAGGGTTGCGAGGTCGTCGGCTTGTTCGTCGGCTGGCTGGTCGGCTCGCTGGTCGCGCTCCGGGACGGCGTGTACGACGGGGTGTACGACGGCGTGTAGTCCCCGGACCCGGAACTCGTACCGGAGTCGTCCGTGGACGTGTCGGCGGACTGGTCCGTCGACTGGTCGCTCGGCGTCTCGCTGCTGGTGTCGTCCTTGGTGCTCTGCGAGGTGGTGGGCGTCTGGGAGGTCCCGGCGCCGCCCCCGTCCCCGCCGCCCTTCTGCAGGGCCAGCGCGACGCCCGCCGCGATGGCGATCACCGCGAGGACGGCCAGGATCCACAGCTTGCCGCGGCCGCTGCCCCGGTTGCCGTGCCCCTCGAAGCCGCCGTCGTCCCCGCCGCCGTAGCCGCCCGGCAGGATCGGCTGCGGGATCTGCGTCGTGCCGGAGCCGTCGGCCGGGTGCGGGAGCACCTGGGTGCCGGCGAAACCGGCGGCCGGGGTGTGCCGGCCGTCGTGCATGCCGACCGGGCCGGTGTTCCAGGTGCCGGTGTGGCCGCCCTGGTCGTACAGCATCTGCAGCCCGTACTGGACCAGTCCGCGCATCTCCTCGGCGGTCTGGAAGCGGTCGTCCGGCTCCTTGGCCAGCGAGCGCATCACCAGGCCGTCGAGCTCCGGCGGGGACTCCCCGTTGGAGATCTGCGAGGGCGGGACCGGTACGTCCTGGACGTGCTGGTACACCACCGACAGAGGGGTCTCGCCGACGAACGGCGGCCGCAGGGCGAGGAGTTCGTACAGCAGACAGCCGGTCGCGTACAGGTCGGAGCGGTGGTCGACGGCCTTGCCGAGCGCCTGCTCCGGGGAGAGGTACTGGGGCGTGCCCATGACCATGCCGGTCTGCGTCATCGTCGTGGACGCGCCGTGCAGGGCGCGCGCGATGCCGAAGTCCATGACCTTGACGGCGCCGTTGTGCGTGATGATGACGTTCGCCGGCTTGATGTCGCGGTGCACGATGCCGTGCTAGTGCGAGTAGGCGAGCGCCTCCAGGACGCCGGAGACGATGATCAGGGCCTGCTCGGGCCCCGGCGCCTCGGCGTTGATCAGCAGGTCGCGGATGGTGCGGCCCTCGACGATCTCCATCACGATGTACGGCACCGACTGGCCGCCCACGTAGTCCTCGCCGGAGTCGTACACGGCGACGATCGCGTGGTGGTTGAGGCCGGCCACCGACTGGGCCTCGCGGGTGAAGCGGGCCTTGGAGACCGGGTCCTCCGCGAGGTCGGCGCGCAGCAGCTTCACCGCGACGGTGCGCCCCAGGCGCACGTCCTCCGCGGCGAACACCTCTGCCATGCCGCCTCGGCCGAGTCTGCGGGTCAGCCGATACCGGCCGTCCCCGACAAGCCCGCCGTTACCCCACATCTCCGGCGCATCTGACATACCGCCGCCAGTCGCCTCGGGGTCGGACGGGCCCTGAGCGCGCTGCTGCTGCTCCATCAGTCCTCGCCGTCGTTTCTGCCCGCGGTGCGCGCGGTGTTGTTACGGTCTCCGTCGGCCACGCTACAGCCTCAACGCAAGCCTCCGGTTCGAGAAGGGGACCGGAACCGGCACGAGACGGACCGGCCATCAAACCGTCTTCCGGTGAGGTCGTGCAAATTCTGTGTACCGGCCGTACGGCCTCTGTAACGCTCGCGCGACGCTTCTTTCGCGTACGGTCACGGAACGGGCACCGCGCTTGACGTGTCAGTGCCCTCGGGCAGACTTGGCCGGGAATGAGCCATTCGATCAACGACTGCCGGGCCGGCGCCTGAAGGCCCATGGGGGACGCGGAACATGAGCCAGGACGCCGCACAGGGCCGTTACGCGGGCCGGGCGCTCGCAGGCGGCCGGTATCAGCTGCGCGACTTGCTCGGCGAGGGCGGCATGGCCTCGGTCCACCTGGCATACGACGCCACACTGGACCGGCAGGTCGCGATCAAGACACTCCACACCGACCTCGGGCGGGAACAGGCCTTCCGCGAGCGCTTCCGCCGCGAGGCGCAGGCCGTGGCCAAGCTCACGCACACCAACATCGTCTCGGTCTTCGACACCGGCGAGGACACCCTCGACGGGATGACGACCCCGTACATCGTCATGGAGTACGTCGAGGGCCGCCCCCTCGGCTCCGTGCTCGACGAGGACGTACGGCGGTTCGGCGCGATGCCCGCCGACAAGGCGCTCAAGGTCACCGCGGACGTGCTCGCGGCGCTGGAGATCAGCCACGAGATGGGGCTGGTGCACCGCGACATCAAGCCGGGCAACGTGATGATGACCAAGCGCGGCGTGGTCAAGGTGATGGACTTCGGCATCGCGCGCGCGATGCAGTCCGGTGTGACGTCCATGACACAGACCGGCATGGTCGTCGGCACCCCCCAGTACCTCTCGCCCGAGCAGGCCCTGGGCCGCGGCGTCGACGCCCGCTCCGACCTGTACTCGGTCGGCATCATGCTGTTCCAACTGGTCACCGGACGGCTGCCGTTCGAGGCGGACTCCCCGCTGGCCATCGCCTACGCGCACGTGCAGGAGGAGCCGGTCGCGCCCTCCTCGGTCAACCGCGCGCTGCCCCCGGCCGTGGACGCGCTGGTCGCCCGCGCGCTGAAGAAGAACCCGAACGAGCGCTTCCCGAACGCCGTCGCCATGCGCGACGAGTGCCTGCGCGTGGCCGCGTCCTTCCAGGCCGCCCCGCCGAGCATCGTGCCGGGCGCCCCGGCGCAGAGCGGCGCCGGTGTCGGCTCCGCCGTCTTCCCGCCGGTCGACCAGTCGGCCGCGGGGCCGACGGGCCCGGTCCAGACGCCGTACCAGCCGCCGACGCCGAACCCGTACTCCACGCCCGCGCCCTCGCCGTCGTACGGCTATCCGCAGCAGGGCGGCTATCCGGCGCCGGCCGCGTACGGCGGGCAGCCGTCCACCCCGCCGCCGTACACCATCACGCCGCAGCCGCCGACGCCCGTGCCCTCGGGCGGCGACCGGAGCAACAAGCCGGTCGTGGTCGGCGCGGTCATCGTGTCGATCATCGCGGTCACCGGGCTGCTCGCGGCCGTGCTGCTGCACACCGGCGGCAACAAGGACAAGGGCGCGAGCGGGAGTTCCAGCGCGACGGCGTCGACGAGGGAGGTGACGGGCCATCGCGGTCCGGACACCTCGAAGACCATCGACAAGACGGAGTGCACCGAGCCTCAGGAGTCGTACGACGAGGCGGGCAAGATCCGTGTGCCCGACTTCCGGTTCAAGTACATCGGCTCGGTCAAGGAGTGCCTGCAGGCCGCGGGCTGGAAGCTGAAGATCGACCACCTCGACGAGAACACGTACGGCCAGGGCGCGGTGATCAACCAGTTCCCCGCGGCCGGCGCCGACGTCAACCCGAAGAAGGTCGAGCTCGAGCTGCAGGTCTCGACGGGCGATCCGGCGTCCTGACCTCGGACGTACGAAGGGCCCGGCGGTTCGGCCGCCGGGCCCTTTCGTTGTCGTGGTCCGCGTGTTTACAGGTACGGGCGTGGTCAGCGCTTACAGGTACGGTCCGCCCGAGCGGCCGGCCGCGGGGCCGTCCTCGCCCACGCCCGGGGAGACGCCCGGCGGCAGGGCGCGGCGCATCTGCTCCAACTGGGCCCGCGCGGCCATCTGCTGGGCGAACAGCGTGGTCTGGATGCCGTGGAAGAGGCCCTCCAGCCAGCCCACCAGCTGGGCCTGCGCGATCCGCAGTTCGGCGTCGCTGGGGGTGCCCTCGTCCTGGAACGGCAGGGACAGCCGCTCCAGCTCCTCCACCAGCTCCGGTGCGAGGCCGTCCTCCAGCTCCTTGACCGAGCTGCGGTGGATGTCCTTGAGCCGGGCCCGGCTCGCCTCGTCCAGAGGAGCCGCCCGCACCTCTTCCAGGAGCTGCTTGATCATGCTGCCGATCCGCATCACCTTGGCCGGCTGCTCGACCTGCTCCGTCACCGGAATCTCGCGGGAGTCCTCGTCGCCTCCGCCGCCAATCGCCATGCCGTCCTGGCCCACGACCAGGATCTGGGGATTCTCCGGCGACCGTTCGTTCCTCGGCATCTCCATGCCGCCATTCTCTCGCACCCGTGCATCTCATCACCGTGGTGCCCCCCGTACGAGGTGATCCACCGTGCACGGCGTGAAGGTTTGCGTCACTCCTCCGCGCGCTCGGTGACCGTCAGCCGCAGCACCCGGGCCTCGCAGTGGTCCAGCCAGCGGATCTCGGCCTCCGCGTGACAGATCAACTGCTCCAGGACCAGCAGCCGCGCCAGCTCGTCCGGATGCCCGGGGGAGTCCGCCAGCGCCTGGGCGCGCTGCCGTACGTGCTCGTGCAGCGCCTGCGACGCGTGCCGGCGCTGGGTCTCGACGACCTCGCGCACGTCGACGCCGGGCGCGGTGACCGCCAGCGCCAGCTTGATCGCCAGCTCGTCGCGCGGCGGGCTCGCCCGCTCCACGGGCCGCCCGAACCAGGCCCGCAGCTCCTCCCGGCCCGCCCGGGTCAGCGTGTACAGCGCCCGTCCGCCCTCGTCCTCGCCGTCCTGCGCGACCATGCCGTCCCGCTCCAGGCGGCCCAGGGTCGTGTAGACCTGCCCGATGTTCAGCGGCCAGGTGCCGCAGGTGCGCGCCTCGAACTCGGTGCGCAACCGGGAGCCGTAGCGGGGGCCGCCCTCCAGGAGCGCCAGCAGGCCGTGACGTATCGACATACCCGGATTGTGCGGCCGGTTCGCGTTTTTGGCGGAGTCCGGAATGCCGGACGCGCGCGTCGGTGTGACCGTGGATGCATGACTCGATGGGCGCGTACGGTGCGGACGGCGGGGCTGCTGGTGGGGGTGGGGGCCGGGGTGATGACGGGCGGCGCGGCCTGGGCCCACGGGGACGGATCGACGGCTCATGGCTCCGGATCGGCGTACGGGCGGCAGCACCCGTCGGAGCACCGGACCCAGCCCGCGCCCGGCGCCACTCCGAGGCACCCGCACACGCCCGCACATGAGCTCGCGTCGGCGTACGAGACCGTGGGGGCGCCCGGTTCCCATGGCCGGCCCGCGCCCGAGCATCATGTGCGGACCTCCGCCCCGTCCGCTTCCGCTTCCGCTTCCGCCGAGCCGTCCCGCGCCGGGAGCTTGGCCGGGGTGGGGCGGGAGCGGCCGGGGCGGGCCGAGGAGTCGCCTACGGGACAGGGCGAGGACACCGACGTGGCGACCACCGACCCGGAGCAGGCCGACGGGGGCGACGACGGCGTCGCCGAGAGCGCCGACGCGGCCGTGCCGTCCGAGGAGGCCGTTCAGGTCACGCCCACGCCCGCGCAGCAGTCTCCGGGGCAGACCCTCACGCAGGCCGTGCCCCCCGCCGAGCCCGTCCTGCGCGTCCTGCCGCTGGGCAGCGGACTGGTGCTGATCGGGCTCGGCCTGGGGCTGGCGTTCATCGGGCTGCGGCTGCGCCGGTCCTGAGGCCCGTCAGCCCACGACGAGCAGCACCTTGCCGATGTGCCCGCTCTCCTCCACCACCCGGTGCGCGGCGCTCGCCTCGCTCATCGGGATCTCACGGTCGACGACGGGACGGACGTGCCCGGCGGCGATCAGCGGCCAGACGTGTTCGCGCACGGCCGCCACGATGGCCGCCTTCTCGCCCAGTGGACGGGCCCGCAGCGAGGTCGCGCTGATGGCGGCCCGCTTGCCCAGGAGCGCACCGATGTTCAGCTCGCCCTTGACGCCGCCCTGCAGGCCGATGATGGCGAGCCGCCCGTTGACGGCGAGGGTCCGGACGTTGCGGTCCAGGTACTTGGCGCCCATGTTGTCGAGGATGACGTCGGCGCCCGTGCCGTCCGTGGCCCGCTCCATCTCCTCGACGAAGTCCTGCTCCCGGTAGTTGATCAGGATGTCCGCGCCGAGTTCGGCGCACTGGTCCAGCTTCTCCTTGGTGCCGGCCGTGACCGCGACCTTGGCGCCGACGGCCTTGGCCAGCTGGATCGCCATGGTGCCGATGCCGCTGGAACCGCCGTGCACCAGCAGCGTCTCGCCGGGACGCAGGTGGGAGACCATGAAGACGTTCGACCAGACGGTGCAGACCACCTCGGGCAGCGCGGCCGCCTGCTTGAGGTCCAGCCCCTCGGGCACGGGCAGCAGCTGTCCGGCCGGTACGGCGACCTTCTCTGCGTAACCGCCGCCCGACAGCAGCGCGCACACCTCGTCGCCGACGGCCCAGCCGGAGACGCCGCGGCCGAGCGCGGCGATACGGCCCGAGCACTCGAGACCGGGGTAGGGGGAGGCTCCGGGCGGGGGGTCGTAGAAGCCCATGCGCTGCATGATGTCGGCGCGGTTGACGGCGCCGGCCACCACCTCGACCAGCACCTCGCCCTCCGCGGGCACGGGATCGGGGACCTCCTCCCACACCAGGGCCTCGGGTCCGCCAGGTTCGGAAATCGTGATCGCATGCATGGGGGCGACGCTACCCCTCGCCGTCGGTGGAACTCAGTCCTGCCGCATCGGGCGGACGTCGGGGGCGACCTGATTGCCCGGGGTCGCCCGGACGATGGTGATCAGACGGTCCGTCAACTGCAGGCTCCCCACGGCCGGATCGTCGTAGCCGAGCACCCGGTGCCCGCGTACGACGCTCACCACCAGGTCCTCCGTCTCCCGCGGGCCCCTGCCGGTCTCGGCCTTGGTGACCGGGCGTTCGACCATGTCGAGCCCGCTGCCCTGCTGGATGAGGTCCTCCATCACCATGCCGGCCGCCGGACTGAGCACGGACAGGCCGAGCAGCCGTCCGGCCGCACTGGCGCTGGTGATGACCGCGTCGGCACCGGACTGCTTCAGCAGCGGCGCGTTCTCCTCCTCCCGCACGGCGGCCACGATCTTCGCGCCCCGGTTGAGCTGCCGGGCCGTCAGCGTCACCAGCACGGCCGTGTCGTCGCGCTGGGTCGCGATGATGATCTGGCGTGCCCGGTGCACCTCGGCCCGCTTGAGCACCTCGCTGCGGGTCGCGTCACCTATGACCCCGGCGTACCCGTCGGCCGCCGCCGCGTCGATCACCTTGGCGGCGGGATCGACCACGACGACCTGGTCCTTCCTCAGCCCCGTCGCGCAGACGGTCTGGATCGCCGACCGCCCCTTCGTCCCGAACCCGACGACAACGGTGTGATCCCGCAAGGCGGACCTCCAGCGGTTCAGCCGCCATTCCTCCCGGGTGCGTTCGGTGAGCACTTCGAGGGTGGTGCCGACCAGGATGATCAGGAAGAGCACGCGCAGGGGCGTGATGACGAGGATGTTGGTGAGCCGGGCGCCATGGCTGACCGGGGTGATGTCGCCGTAGCCGGTCGTGGAGAGGGTGACGGTCGCGTAGTAGAACGCGTCGACGAGATCGACCGAGCCGTCGGCGTTGTCGTTGTAGCCCTCGTGGTCGGCGAAGACGATGAGGGCGGTCGCGACCAGGACCAGCAGGGCCATCAGCAGGCGTTTGGCGACCTGCCGGATGGGCCGGTCCACCACCTTCCGGGGGAGCTTCACCCGATGGGTCACGAGATGTTCGTCCGCCTGGCGGGCGATCGCGTCATGGCCCGGAAGTTTCACGTGAAACACACCCCGATGCCGGCGGACGCCCAGGGCAGATCGAGGAGTTCGAGCTCCTGACCCGCCCGTGCGCCACCGGGCGGTACGACGGCGAGAGCGTCGGCCGCCGCGATGCCCCGCAGCATGGCGGGTCCGTTGTAGTGCAGCGGCACGGCGACATCCCCGCGCAGCACGACCGGGATGAGCCGGGTGTCGTACGGATGCCCGTGCGCCGTGCCCTGCACCGGCAGCGCGTACGGCTCCGGGGCGGGGTGCGCGGCGAGGGTGCGCAGCAGGGGCTCGGCGAGGGTGAGCAGGCCGGAGACGGCGGCGAGGGGGTTGCCGGGGAGGCCGACGAGGTGCTGGTCCTCCTTGGTGCGGGCCAGCAGCATCGGATGGCCGGGGCGCACCTTCACGCCGTCCACGAGGAGTTCGGCGCCGATGCGTTCCAGGGTGGGGTGGACGTGGTCGACGGGGCCGGAGGCGGTGCCGCCGGTGGTGACGATCAGGTCGGCGGTGGAGCCGGTGATCGCCTTGTGCAGGGCCTTGGCGTCGTCGCGCAGGCGGCGTACGGCGATGACCTCGGCGCCGAGCGCGCGCAGCCAGGGCGGCAGCATCGGGCCGAGCGCGTCCCGGATCAGACCGTCGTGCGGCCGTCCCTCGGTGAGCAGCTCGTCGCCGAGGACGAGGACTTCGGCGCGGGGGCGGGGTACGGCGGTGAGGGTGTCGTAGCCGGCGGCCGCGGCGAGTCCGAGCACCGCCGGGGTGACCAGGGCGCCGACGGGCAGGAGCTGGTCGCCGGAGCGGCACTCCTGGCCGCGGGGGCGGATGTCCTGGCCGTGGTGCATCTCGCGGGTGGCGTGCAGGCGGCCCTGGGCGTCGCTGCGGCCGTGTTCGGTGCGCAGGACGGCGGTGGTGTCCGGGGGGACACGGGCGCCGGTGGCGATCCGGACGGCCTCGCCGTCGGTGAGCGGCTCGGGTTCGGCGTGCCCGGCGAGCACTCCCTCGTCCCGTACGTCCCAGGGGCCGGGCCCGGCGACCGCCCAGCCGTCCATCGCCGAGGTGTCGAAGGAGGGCAGGTCGGTGAGGGCGGTGAGGGGGGCGGCGAGGGTGAGGCCCAGGGCGTCGTCCAGGGTGACCGAGACGGGGGCGCGGCGGGCGGCTCGGGAGCCGGCGCGGGCGGCACGGGCGGCGGTCGCGCGGGCCTCGGGCCAGGGGGTGGCCCTGTGGTGGGCGTCCGGCTTGTGATGGGTGCCCTGGGCGGCGGGGGCCGGGACGTGGGCGGGGCCTTCCGTACGGCCGCCGGGGTCGCCCGCGGGTCCACCGTGCTCGTTCACCAGCGCGAGCACCTCCTCGACGTCCAGGTCCTCGGCGTCCTCGCCGGTCCGGGTGGAGCGGGCGGTCATTCGGCGTCCGGACGGGTCTCGGGCGTGGCGTCCGGAGCCGCGTCCGTCTTGGCGTCGGCGGCCTCGTCGGCCCAGCGGGACGCGAGGGCGGCGGCCTTGCGGGCGGCCTCGGCGACGGCCTGTGGGCCGCCGCCGGCCAGTCCGGCGGCATAGCCGACGAGGAAGGTGGTCAGTGGTGCGGCGGGCCTGGCCACACCGTGAGCGGCGTCGCGGGCGAGATCGAGCAGGACGCCGGTGTCGACGTCGAGGTCGATGCCCAGTTCGTCCTTGGCTGCGGAGATCCATTCATCCAACACGTGCCCATGCTCCCTGATGCGTGCCCTGGCGGTGGCGATGTCGTCCCAGGTGTCGCAGTCGAAGGACGCGACGGGGTCGGGGACGCGGGTGAGGTCGAGGCCGGCGGTCAGCCGGCGCAGGGGAAGGCCGGTGAGGCCGTCGTGTTCTTCGGCGAGGGCGGCCAGTTCGCGCTCCAGCGCGGGCGCGCGGTAGGCGGCCACGAGGGGTTGGTCGCGGCCGTCGGCGTCGGTGAGCAGGGCGCCGTCGGCGCTGCTCGCTCCGACGGCGGTCAGCAGCCGCCGTACCGTCTCCGCCGCGAGGAAGGGCAGGTCGGCGGAGAGGACGACGACCGTGCCGGCCTTGGTGTGGCGCAGTCCGGCGCCGAGGGCTGCGAGCGGGCCGCCGCCGGGCGGGTCCTCGCGGGCCCACAGCACGGGCCGGGGTGTGGGGCGCGGTTCGGCCACGACGACGGTCCTGCGCGCGTCGGCGCAGGCCGCGAGCACGCGGTCGAGCAGCGCCCGCCCGCCCACGCTGAGGCCGGGTTTGTCGGCGCCGCCGAGCCGCCGCGCGGCGCCCCCGGCGAGCACGACGGCGTCGTACGCCGTGCCGGGGACGTCCGAGCGCTCGTACGAGGTCACCCCATGAGTATGGGGGGAGCCGCGATCACAGGGAACGTCCGGGTCAGAGCGTGCGCAGCAGGACCACCGGCTGTTCCACGCAGTCCGCGACGTAGCGCAGGAAGCCGCCCGCTGTGCCGCCGTCGCACACCCGGTGGTCGAAGGTGAGGGAGAGCTGGACGACCTGGCGCACCGCCAGCTCGCCCTCGTGCACCCACGGCTTGGGGACGATGCGGCCGACGCCGAGCATGGCCGCCTCGGGGTGGTTGATGATCGGCGTGGAGCCGTCGACGCCGAACACTCCGTAGTTGTTCAACGTGAAGGTCCCGCCGGTGAGTTCCCCGGGCGTGAGGCTTCCCGCGCGGGCCGCCTCGGTCAGCCGGGCGAACTCGGCGGTCAGTGCCTCGGCGTCGCGCGCGTGGGCGTCCCGTACGACCGGTACGACCAGGCCCCGCTCGGTCTGCGCGGCGAAGCCCAGGTGCACGTGGTCGAGCTGGACGACCTCCCTGGCCGCCGGGTCCACCGTGGAGTTGAGCTCGGGGAAGCGGGCGAGGGCGGCGGTGCAGATCCTGGCCAGGAGGGCGAGGAGGGAGATCTTGGGGCCGTCCGCCGCGTTCATCGCGGTACGCGCGCGCATCAGCTCGGTGGCGTCGGCGTCCACCCAGCAGGTGGCGTCCGGTATCTCGTGCCGGCTGCGGGAGAGCTTGTCGGCGACGGCTCCGCGGATGCCCTTGAGTGGGATGCGGGTGCCTGCGGGGGCGGCGTGCGACGGCTCGGCGGCCGGGGCCACGGGGGCGGGCGTCGCGGTCACGCGTGCGTGCGGCTCGGCCGCGGGTGCGGCCTGCGCGGGTGCGGTGCCCGCGGCCCGCAGCGCGTACTCGACGTCGGCCCGCAGGATCAGCCCGTCGGGTCCTGAGCCGGCCAACTCCCGCAGGTCCAGGCCGTGCTCGCGGGCGAGACGGCGGACGAGCGGGGAGATCACGGGGACAGGCCCCCCGCCCCGGGGGCTTCCGGGTGCTTCGGCCGCGCGAGTGGTGCCCCCGGCGGCCGTGCCGTTCTGCCGCAGGGGTCCCCGGCCCGCCGCCGGCGCGATCCTGCCGTCGGAGCCGTCGTCGGCCGGGGCGGCATGTCCGCGCCCCGGTGCCGCCGGGGGCACGCGTCCGGGTGCCGCAGGCCCGCCCGTCGCCGCCGGGCCGCCCCTCGACGCCTTCGGGCCGCCCGTCGGTGTCATCGGGCGCACCCTGCGCCTGCGTGCCGGGGGTGCTCCGGTGCCGTAGCCCACCAGGACGTTCCCTGAGCCCTCGGACGCGGTGTCCGAGGCCTGTGGGCCCACCGCGACCGTCAGAAGCGGGGCGCCGACGGGAAGCTCCGTGCCCTCCTCGCCGAAGCGGGCGGTGACCACGCCGCCGTAGGGGCAGGGCACCTCGACCATCGCCTTGGCCGTCTCGACCTCGACGACCGGCTGGTCCACGGCGACGACGTCACCGACCTGCACCAGCCAGCGCACGATCTCCGCCTCGGTGAGCCCCTCCCCGAGGTCGGGGAGCTTGAACTCCAGCACCTGTGCCATCAGTTCTCGGCCTCCCACTGCAGACGCGCCACGGCGTCCAGGATCCGGTCCACGCCGGGCAGGTGGTGCCGCTCCAGCATCGGCGGCGGGTAGGGGATGTCGAACCCGGCCACGCGCAGCACGGGTGCCTCCAGGTGGTGGAAGCAGCGTTCGGTGACGCGGGCCGCGATCTCTCCGCCCGGTCCGCCGAAGGAGCCCGACTCGTGCACGACGACCGCGCGTCCGGTCCGCCGTACCGAGGCCGCGACCGTCTCGTCGTCGAACGGCACCAGGGAGCGCAGGTCGACGACTTCGAGGTCCCAGCCCTCGGCCCGCGCGGCCTCTGCTGCTTCGAGGCAGACGGGGACCGAGGGTCCGTAGGTGATGAGCGTGGCGCTCCGGCCCGGGCGTCGCACCACCGCGCGGCCTATCGGTTCCACGTCGGTCGGGTGCTCGGGGTTCCAGGAGTCCTTCGACCAGTACAGGCGCTTGGGTTCCAGGAAGACGACCGGGTCGTCGGAGGCGATGGCGGCGCGCAGCAGTCCGTAGGCGTCGGCGACGGTGGCCGGCGTGACGACGTGGAGCCCCGGAGTCGCCATGTAGTACGCCTCGGAGGAGTCGCTGTGGTGCTCGACGCCGCCGATGCCGCCGCCGTAGGGGACACGGATGGTGATCGGGAGCGGCATGGCGCCGTGGGTGCGGTTGCGCATGCGGGAGACATGGCTGATCAGCTGCTCGAAGGCGGGGTAGGCGAACGCGTCGAACTGCATCTCCACCACCGGGCGCAGTCCGTACATCGCCATGCCGACGGCGGTGCCGAGGATGCCGGCCTCGGCGAGCGGGGTGTCGGTGCAGCGGTCCTCGCCGAACTCCTTGGCGAGGCCGTCGGTGACGCGGAAGACGCCGCCGAGGGTGCCGACGTCCTCGCCCATGACGTGCACCGAGGGGTCGGCAGCCATGGCGTCGTGAAGCGCTCGGGTGAGGGCCTGCGCCATGGTGGCCGGCTTGACGGCGACGGTGGTCATCGGTGCTCCCCTCCCTGTTCCGCCGCCAGCTCGGCCTCCAGCAGGGCCTGCTGTTCGCGCAGTTGCGGGGTCGGTTCGGCGTAGACGTGGGCGAACAGGTCCGCCGGGTCGAGCACCGGGTCCTGGTTCATGCGCTCACGCAGGTCGGCGGCCATGGTCTCGGCGGCATCGCGCGCGTGCCGCATCCCGTCCTCGTCGAGGAGACCGCGTTCGGTCAGTTCGTGTTCCAGGAGCGCGATCGGGTCGTGCGCGCGCCAGGCGTCGACCTCGGCGTCGCCGCGGTAGCGGGTGGCGTCGTCGGCGTTGGTGTGGGCGTCGACGCGGTACGTGATCGCCTCGACCAGCGTGGGTCCGCCGCCCTCACGCGCGTGCCGTACGGCGTCGGTGAGGACCTCGTGGACGGCGGCCGCGTCGTTGCCGTCGACCAGCCGGCCGGGCATTCCGTAGCCGACGGCCTTGTGGGCCAGGGAGGGGGCCGCGGTCTGCTTGGCGAGCGGGACGGAGATGGCGAAGCCGTTGTTCTGGACCAGGAAGACGACCGGTGCCTGCCACACGGCGGCGAAGTTCAGCGCCTCGTGGAAGTCGCCCTCGCTGGTGCCGCCGTCGCCGACCATGGCGAGCGCGACCACGTCGTCGCCCTTGAGGCGGGCGGCGTGCGCGAGACCGACGGCGTGCGGGAGCTGGGTGGCCAGCGGGGTGCACAGCGGGGCCACCCGGTGCGCGTAGGGGTCGTAGCCGGTGTGCCAGTCACCGCGCAGCAGGGTCAGCGCCTGGACGGGGTCGACGCCGCGGGCGACGGCGGCGAGGGTGTCGCGGTAGCTGGGGAACAGCCAGTCCTGCTCCTGTAGGGCGAGCGCGGCGGCGACCTCGCAGGCCTCCTGGCCGGTGCTGGAGGGGTAGACGGCGAGACGGCCCTGCTTGGTGAGGGCGGTGGCCTGCGCGTTGTAGCGGCGGCCGCGCACCAGCTCGGCGTACAGGCGGCGCAGCAGGGCGGGGTCGCACTTCGCCGCCCCCTCGGTGCCCAGCACCCGGTAGGGCTCCGCGTCGGGCAGCAGCGGCGCGGGATCGGTGCGGGGCTGCCAGGCGGGCGGCGGCGATGGCCGATACGCGCCACGCTGCTCCATGACCGTCATGACGGCACCTCCTCGTGGGAGCGGCTACGGGAGACGCGTCGGCTGTGACCCGCCTCACCTACCGATTGTTCGGTCGTCGGCACATTTTGGCTACAGGCCCCTTCAGGCTGTGGACAAACGGTTCTCCACAGCCTGGAATGAACGCAGTACGTCCATGGTAGGGAGGCGGGGGGACATGGCACCTGAACAAATGGCCGAGGAGCCCGAGGGCACCGTCCCCCTGCCGCCGCCGCGGCCCCTCGACGCGATCGATCTGGACATCCTGCAGATGCTCCAGGCCGACGGCCGGGCGTCCATAAGATCGGTCGCTGAACGGGTCCACGTCTCCCGCGCCAACGCCTACGCCCGCATCAACCGGCTCATCGAGGACGGCGTCATCCGCGGCTTCGGCGCCCGCGTCGACCATGAACGCGCCGGTCAGGGCACATCGGCGTACATCACCCTGAAGATCGTGCAGAACTCCTGGCGCACGGTCCGCGAGCAGCTCAGACAGCTGCCCGGCGCCTCCCACATCGCCCTGGTGGGCGGCGACTTCGACGTGCTGCTGCTGGTCCACACGCCCGACAACCGGGCGCTGCGCGAACTGGTGCTCACCCGGCTGCAGGCCATGCCGGAGGTGCTGAGCACCCGCACGCTGCTGGTGTTCGAGGAGGAGGACCTGGAGCCGCAGGGTTAGGGCCCTTCTGGGTCAGCCCTCCTCGCGCAGGCCTCCGAAGACCAGGTGCACCACCGCGTCGGCGACCTCGCGCTCGTTCATCCCGCGTCCGTCCGGCCGGTACCACTCGACGATCGAGTTGATCATCCCGAAGACCAGCCGGGTCGCGAGCCGCACCTCCACGTCGCCGCGCACGTCCCCGTCCGCGGCCGCCGCCTTCAGCAGCTCGGCGACCCGGTGGTCGAAGTCGCGGCGGCGCTCCAGGGCCCACCGCTCGGTGCCGGTGTTGCCGCGCACCCGCAGCAGCAGGGTGACGTAGGGGAGTTCGCCGATCAGCACCTCGACCATGCGCCGTACGACGTACTGAAGGCGGTCGGCGGCACGCCCCACGCACGCGTGCTCCTCGTCGAGGATCCCGAAGAGGCCGTCCAGGGCCCGGCTGACGGCCCGGCGCAGCAGCTCCTCCTTGCCCGCCACATGGTGGTAGATCGACGACTTGGAGATGCCGGCCGCCTTGGACAGGTGCTCCATGGAGGTGCCGTCGTAGCCGCGCTCGTTGAAGACCTGGACGGCGACGGACAGCAGCGTCTCCGGGGTGTACGTGTCGCGCTTGGCGGTCGTCATGAGGTGCTGCCCTCCCGCTTGTCGGAGGCGTACGCGTGCCGGTACAGCGCCAGGGAGGGCGCGTAGCGGCCGGAGGGGTCGCGCAGGTGCAGGTCGTCGAGGAGGGCGTAGGCCCAGTTCCGGCCGAGCCTGCGGCTCCACTCGAAGGGGCCCAGCGGGTAGTTGACGCCCAGGCGCATCGCGGTGTCGATGTCCCCTTCGGTGGCCACGCCCTTGGCGACGGCGTCGTGCGCGAGGTCGACGATCCGGGCGACCGTGCGGGCGACGATCATGCCGGGGACGTCGCCGATGACGCTGACGTCCTTGCCGAGCGCCTGGAAGAGGCCGGTGGCCTCGGCGAGGGTCTGTGGGGAGGTGTCCTGGGAGGCGGACAGGGCGATACGGCTCGCGCGGCGGTAGTCCAGGGCGAGGTCGAAGTAGACGACGTCCCGGAACTCCACCGAGGTCTGCCCGTCGGCGAGGGCGAGCTGGCCGCCGCCCGGCAGCACCAGGCGGCTGCCGTGGTCCTCGTCCTCTTCGCGGACCTGGATGCCCGCCTCGCGGATCAGGGCGAGCAGTTCCGACGCGGGGCCCAGGTCGCCCTCGGCGACGACGTACGCGGGCGGCTGCGCCTGCTCCGCGGTGTGCGGCTCGGCCCGCTCGGCGTCGTCCCCGTAGTCGTACCAGCCCTGCCCGCTCTTGCGGCCGAGCCGGCCCGACTCGACCAGGCGGCGCTGGGCGAGCGAGGGGGTGAAGCGCACGTCCTGGAAGAAGCTCTGCCACACCGAGTGCGTGACCGACTCGTTGACGTCCTGGCCGATCAGGTCGGTCAGTTCGAAGGCGCCCATCCGGAAGCCACCGGACTCGCGCAGGACCGCGTCGATGGTGGCGGGGTCGGCGCCCTGGGCCTCGTAGACCGCGAACGCCTCGGCGTAGAAGGGCCGGGCGATGCGGTTGACGATGAAGCCGGGGGTGTCGGCGCAGGCGACCGGCGTCTTGCCCCAGGCGCGTGCCATCTCGTACGCGCGCGTGGCCGACGAGACGTCGGTGGCGAACCCGGAGACCACCTCCACCAGCGGCAGCAGCGGGGCGGGGTTGAAGAAGTGCAGGCCGACCAAGCGGCCCGGGCTGCGCAGGGCGCCGCCGATCGCGGTGACCGACAGGGAGGAGGTGTTGGTGGCGAGCAGACAGTCCTCGTCGACGAGGTCCTCGAGCGCCCGGAACAGGTCCTGCTTGACGTCCAGCCGCTCCAGGACGGCCTCGACGACCAGGGAGCAGTCGGCGAGCTCAGCGAGGTCCGCGGCGGGCAGCAGACGCGCGCGTGCCGCGTCCCGTCCGGCGCCGGTGAGCCGGTCCTTCTCGACCAGCCGGTCGAGCCGGGCGCCGATGGCCGCGGCCGCGTCCTGGGCCCGGCCGGGAACGGCGTCGAACAGCCGTACGCGATGGCCGGCGACCAGCGCGACCTGGGCGATGCCCTGGCCCATGGTGCCGGTGCCGACGACGGCCACGGGGCTGCTGAGGTCCAGTGCTGTCATGTGCGCGATCCTCCCGCACGGGGTTTTCCACAGATGCGGCGGACCCCCTTGTCCCGACCGATCGTTCGGTTACTCTAACTCTGACCGCCTGTTCCTGCCCATGTTTCTGCCCAGGTCATGAGCTCGACGAAGAGCTCTTGAGACGAGGAGTTGGTCCCGCATGGCCGCCGAACTGACCACGCACGAGCTCATCGCCAAGCACCGGCCCACCCTCGACCAGGCGCTGGAAGCGATCCGCACGCGTGCGTACTGGTCCCCGCACCCCGAACACCCCAAGGCCTACGGCGAGAACGGCAGCCTGGACATGGCCGCGGGCAAGGCCGCCTTCGAGGCCGTCCTGGGCACCCGCCTCGACCTCGGCCAGCCCGGCACGGACGACTGGGTGGGCGGCGAGGTCTCGCCGTACGGCATCGAACTGGGCGTGGAGTACCCGCACGCGGACGTCGACGTGCTGCTGCCCGCCATGCGGGCGGGACAGAAGACCTGGCGGGACGCGGGCGCGGAGGCGCGCGCGGTGGTCTGCCTGGAGATCCTCAAGCGGATCAGCGACCGCACGCACGAGTTCGCGCACGCCGTCATGCACACCAGCGGCCAGGCGTTCATGATGGCCTTCCAGGCGGGCGGCCCGCACGCACAGGACCGCGGCCTGGAGGCAGTGGCGTACGCGTACGTGGAGCAGGTGCGCACGCCCGACACGGCGGAGTGGGCCAAGCCGCAGGGCAAGCGCGACCCGCTCGCGCTCACCAAGCAGTTCACGCCGGTCCCGCGCGGGATCGCGCTGTTGATCGGCTGCAACACCTTCCCGACGTGGAACGGCTATCCGGGCCTGTTCGCCTCCCTGGCGACCGGCAACGCGGTCCTGGTCAAGCCCCACCCGCGCGCGGTGCTGCCGCTCGCGCTCACCGTGCGGGTCGCGCGCGAGGTCCTGAGCCAGGCCGGCTTCGACCCGAACCTGGTGGCCCTGGCCGCCGAGCGCCCCGGCGAGGGCATCGCCAAGACGCTGGCGACCCGGCCGGAGATCCGGATCATCGACTACACGGGCTCGACCTCCTTCGGCGACTGGCTGGAGGCCAACGCCCGGCAGGCGCAGGTCTACACGGAGAAGGCCGGCGTCAACACGGTGCTCGTGGACTCGACGGCGAACTACAAGGGGATGCTGTCCAACCTGGCCTTCTCGCTGTCCCTGTACAGCGGCCAGATGTGCACCACCCCGCAGAACCTGCTGATCCCCCGCGACGGCATCCGTACCGAGGAGGGGCCGAAGACCTTCGACGAGGTCGTCGCCGATCTCGCCCGCTCCGTCGACGGACTGCTCGGTGACGACGCCCGCGCGAACGCGCTCCTCGGCGCCATCGTCAACCCGGACGTGAAGGCCCGGCTGGAAGCGGCCGCGGGTCTCGGCGAAGTCGCCCTGGCGTCCAGGGAGATCAGCAACCCGGAGTTCCCGAAGGCCGTGGTCCGCACGCCGGTCATCGTCAAGCTCGACGGCGCCAAGCCGGACGACGAGGCCGCCTACATGAGCGAGTGCTTCGGCCCGGTCTCCTTCGCCGTGGCGGTCGACTCGACGACCGACGCGCTGGAGCTGCTGCGGCGCACGGTCCGCGAGAAGGGCGCGATGACCGTCGGGGCGTACACCAGCGACGACGAGGTCGAGCAGGCGGTCCAGGAGGTCTGCCTGGAGGAGGCGGCCCAGCTGTCGCTGAACCTGACCGGCGGGGTGTACGTCAACCAGACGGCCGCCTTCTCCGACTTCCACGGCTCGGGCGGCAACCCGGCGGCCAACGCGGCGCTGTGCGACGGGGCCTTCGTCGCCAACCGCTTCCGGGTCGTCGAGGTGCGGCGGGAGGCCTAGAAACCGCCGGCGCTCCAGTGGTAGAGCGTCATCGCCACGCTGGTCGCCAGGTTGTAGCTGGAGACCTGGGGGCGCATCGGCAGGGACAGCAGATGGTCGGCACGCGCGCGTAGGGCGGCCGACAGGCCGCTGCGCTCCGATCCGAACGCGAGGACGGCGTCGTCCGGGAGCTTCGTCCCCCGGATGTCGTCGCCCTCCGGGTCCAGGGCGAACAGCGGCCCCTCGGGCAGTTCCTCGACGGTCAGCCGTTCCACCGCCGTCGCGAAGTGCAGCCCGGCCCCGCCGCGGACGACCGTCGGGTGCCAGGGGTCCAGCGTGCCGGTGGTGACCACGCCGGTCGCTCCGAAACCGGCGGCCAGACGGATCACCGCACCCGCGTTGCCCAGGTTGCGCGGGTTGTCGAGGACCACGACCGGGGCGGTGCGCGGGCGACGCGCCAGCCTCTCGAGATGCGCCGCGCGGGACGGCCGTACGGCCAGGGCGGCTACCGCGGTGGGGTGCGGGCGCTCGACGAGGCCGCGGTACGTCGGCTCCGGAACCTCGGTCAGGAGTGCGGCCAGCGTGTCCGTGACGTCGGGAGCCAGCTCGTCGGCGAGGGCGAGCACCGCCGCCCGGTCCGCCGCGACCGCCACCGGGATCTCCGCTCCGAAGCGCACAGCGTGCTTGAGGGCGTGGAAGCCGTCGAGCAGGACGCAGGAGCCGGCGAGCCGGCGCCACAGGGTCACGGGGTCGGTCATGGCGTGCAGCCTACGTGCGCGTGCCCCAGGGATTCATGCCGAGGAGCCAGCGTGCGTGGGCTCGGGGTTCTCCGGGGTCCTGGGCTCGGGCACCGCCGCACGTCCCCGCAGGGCACGGGTACGCGCGCGTGCGACCCAGCCGCCCAGGCGGCGCAGGAACGACGTCGGCAGGAAGACCGCGTCCGTCGCGATCATGGCCAGCGAGAAGAACGGCAGCCCGAGGACCACGGCGATCACGGCGTGCTCGGTCATCATCGCGGCCAGCAGGACGTTCTTGACCCGCCGGTTGAACAGCGTGAACGGGAAGGCGACCTGCACGATCACGGTCCCGTACGTCACCAGCATCACCATCGTGCCGCTGGAGGACAGCAGGTCGGCGAGGGCTGGCCAGGGCGAGAAGTAGTCGAGGTGGAGCGGGTAGTAGACGGCCGTACCGTCCTGCCAGCGCGAACCCTGGATCTTGTACCAGCCGGCCGTCGCGTAGATCAGACAGGCCTCGGCCATGATCACCAGCAGCGCGCCGTTGTGCACGACGTTGGCCACGACGTCCGCCAGGATCCGCGGCTCCCGCCCCCTGGCCCAGCGGGCGACGGCCCACCGCACGGCCTGCGCCACCCACACCAGCCACAGGATGACCGGCACGGTCGGGTCGGTGCCGTCGAAGCGGCCCCCGGCCGTCACCGCGACCAGGACGAACCCGAGCACGCCCCACAGGGCGAGGCCGATCCGGTCCGCCACGCCCTCTCCACGCGCGCGTGCCTCACGCGTGAGTCGTTCCCGCCGCGCGTCCAGCGACCAGACCTGACCGCAGCGGGTGAAGACGAGGTAGACGGACATCAGGTGCAGGACGTTGTCACCGCCGTCGCCGATGAAGACGCTGCGGTTCTGCAGGGAGAGCACACCGACCATGAACAGCACCGACATGGTGCGGGTGCGCCAGCCGAGCAGCAGCAGGACGCTCGCCAGCAGGGCGAACGCGTAGACCAGCTCGAACCAGAACCGGCCACTGGACCACATCAGGGCCGTGAAGGCGTGGTTGTCGGCGATCAGCCGCTGGGCCAGGTCCCAGCTCCACGGGGCGTCGGGGCCGTACATCTCCAGGCGGTGCGGGAACTCGCGCAGCAGGAACAGCAGCCAGGTCGCGCTGACGCCGATACGGACCACGGCGGTCTGGTACGGGCCGAGGGCCGCGTCGGTGACGCGGGCGATGCCGGCCGAGACGGCCAGAGCGAAACGGTTCACTCCGCGCCCCCCTCGGTGTCGGCGGCCGAGACCGGCCACCAGGGCAGCACGCGGTACATCGGCTGCTCGGAGAGCTTCTCGCCGCTCCACTTCGGCGGCAGGACGTTGGTGGTGCGCGAGCGGACCTGCACCTGGATCACCGAGCCGCTCTTCCCGGCCACGTCGTCCCGGTCGAGGCGCAGCGCCACGATGCGCCGCACGTAGGACTCGGACAGGGAGCCGCGCAGGCCCGAGGGGCGGTTGTCGGCGTCGTGCGTGGCGAGGAAGAAGTCCCAGGCCCGGCGCAGTTCGTTCTGCTGGGTGTGGCTGGGCAGCAGATTGCCGTCGATGGCCCGGCCGTCCTCGGCCGACAGGTCGTACCAGCCGGTGGTGCTCACCCCACCGTCCGTCGCGCGCACCTCGGCGCGGGCCTGGACCGCGATGTTCTGCTGCAGCGGGTTGGGCGCGAACAGCTTCCAGTTCTGTTCGAACTCCGGGTAGATCCACTCGTCGATCGCCTTGCCGTGCCGCTGGGTGAGCGTGTTCGAGGGCGCGACGTGCAGGAACACCATGCCGATGTGCACACAGACAACGGCGGCGACGACGGCGAGAGTGAGGGCGGCGCCTATCTGGTAGCGCGGGGAGAGGGCGGCGACACCGGTCCGGGGCTCGGCGTAGGGGCCGGTGCGGGGAGCGGGGTCCGGTTCGGCGTAGGGGTCGGCGAGGGGAGCCGGATCCTGCTCGGCGTAAGGGCTGGCGAGGGGAGCCGGATCCTGCTCGGGTGCGGTGGCCTCGGGCGGCGCGGGCCGCGGCTCGGCCGTCCCGTCCGGTTCACCCGGCTCGGGCACGCCGTCGGGCCCGTCCGGCACACGCCGGGCGCCCGACCCTGTGTCGTACGCGTCCATTCCGCCCCGATCCCCGATCCCGGTCCGTCTTCGGCTGCCCGGCCGCGGGCAGGGCACCACACGGGCCCACCGCACCACCGCACTCGCAGGCGAACGGTACTCAGACCCGCCCGCGAGGCACAGTCCCGCCAGGCGCAGTCCCTGCCCGCGGAGCCCGGCCCGTCCTACCGGACCGGCCCGGCGGCGCGGGCGGGATCCGCGTTTTCCACAGGGCACACCCGCAGGTTGTCCACAGCGGTTGACACCTTACGGCGGCCGACCGACCATGGAATCGCACGAACCGAACGATCGGTCGGGAGCTCGGCTCCAGACAGAACCCAGGTCGAGGGGGACCGCATGGCCACAGCAGCCGCGCACAAGGCGTACGGCACCGAGGAGGAACACGCGGGCACCGCTGCCTACGAGCGTGCCTTCGACGCCGCCGTGGCCGCGGACGAGCGCATCGAGCCGCGGGACTGGATGCCCGACGCCTACCGCGCGACGCTGGTCCGGCAGATGGCCCAGCACGCCCACTCCGAGATCATCGGCATGCAGCCGGAGGCCAACTGGATCACGCGCGCGCCCTCCCTGCGCCGCAAGGCCATCCTGATGGCCAAGGTCCAGGACGAGGCGGGCCACGGGCTCTACCTCTACAGCGCGGCCGAGACCCTCGGCACCAGCCGCGAGGAGCTGCTGGACAAGCTCCACTCCGGCCGCCAGAAGTACTCCTCGATCTTCAACTACCCGACGCTGACCTGGGCGGACGTCGGCGCCATCGGCTGGCTGGTGGACGGCGCGGCGATCACCAACCAGGTCCCGCTGTGCCGCTGCTCGTACGGACCGTACGCGCGCGCCATGGTCCGCATCTGCAAGGAGGAGTCGTTCCACCAGCGTCAGGGCTACGAGCTGCTGCTCGCCCTCAGCCGCGGTACCCCCGAACAGCACGCGATGGCCCAGGACGCCGTGGACCGCTGGTGGTGGCCGTCCCTGATGATGTTCGGCCCGCCCGACGACGAGTCGGCGCACTCCGCGCAGTCGATGACGTGGAAGATCAAGCGGCACTCGAACGACGACCTGCGCCAGCGCTTCGTCGACATCTGCGTCCCCCAGGCCGAGTCGCTGGGCCTGTCCCTGCCCGACCCGGACCTGAAGTGGAACGAGGAGCGGGGGCACCACGACTTCGGCCCGATCGACTGGACGGAGTTCAAGGAAGTCCTCAAGGGCAACGGACCGTGCAACGAACAGCGGCTCACCCAGCGCAGAAGGGCCCATGAAGAGGGCGCCTGGGTGCGGGAGGCGGCCGTGGCCCACGCGGCCAAGCACAGCGACGACACGAAAGCGGAGCAGGCATGACGAACACCGACTGGCCCTTGTGGGAGGTCTTCGTGCGCTCGCGCCGGGGCCTGTCCCACACCCACGCCGGCAGTCTGCACGCGCCGGACGCCGAGTTCGCCCTGCGCAACGCCCGTGACCTGTACACCCGGCGCGGTGAGGGCGTGTCGATCTGGGTCGTCCCCTCGTCCGCGATCACCGCGTCCTCGCCGGACGAGAAGGACCCGTTCTTCGAGCCGGCCGCCGACAAGCCGTACCGGCACCCGACGTTCTACGAGATCCCGGAGGGGGTGAAGCACCTGTGACGACGACCGTTCCCACGGCGGCCGCCCTCGCGCTCGGCGACGACGCCCTGGTGCTCTCGCACCGCCTGGGCGAGTGGGCCGGCCACGCCCCGGTCCTGGAGGAGGAGGTCGCCCTCGCCAACATCGCGCTGGATCTGCTCGGGCAGGCCAGGGTGCTGCTGTCGACGGTGGGCGACGAGGACGAGCTGGCCTATCTCCGCGAGGAACGCGCCTTCCGCAACCTGCAGTTGGTGGAACAGCCCAACGGCGACTTCGCCCACACCATCGTCCGCCAGCTGTACTTCTCCACCTACCAGCACCTGCTCTACGCCGAACTGGCCGCCGGGGACGGCCCGTTCGCCCCTCTCGCCGCGAAGGCCGTCAAGGAGGTCGCCTACCACCGCGACCACGCCGAGCAGTGGACCCTGCGACTCGGCGACGGCACGGACGCCAGCCACGAGCGGATGCTGCGGGCGTGCACGGCACTGTGGCGCTTCACCGGCGAGATGTTCCAGCCGGTGGACGGGCTGGACGTCGACCGGACCCGGATGGACACCGCCTGGCTGGAATCCGTGGAGACCGTGCTGCGTCGGGCCACTCTTCTCCTCCCGGAGGGGCCGCGCTCCGGCGCCTGGTCGGCCGGCGCGGGCCGTCAGGGCGTGCACACCGAGCCCTTCGGGCGGATGCTCGCCGAGATGCAGCATCTGCACCGCAGTCACCCGGGGGCGTCATGGTGACGACGACTCCGCTGGAGGCCGAACTCCTCGAGATCGCGGGCTCGGTGCCCGATCCTGAGCTGCCGGTGCTCACCCTCCAGGAGCTCGGTGTCGTACGGGCGGTGCACGTGCGCGGAGCGGACTCGGTCGAGGTGGAGCTGACCCCGACGTACACCGGCTGCCCAGCTATCGAAGCGATGTCCCTGGACATAGAGCGGCTGCTGCGGGCGCACGGCATGCGCGAGGTCGCGGTGCGTACGGTGCTGCGGCCGGCCTGGTCGACGGACGACATCACGGCCGAAGGGCGGCGCAAACTCCGGGAGTTCGGGATCGCACCACCGCGCTCGGTACGCGACTGCGGGCCGGTGACCGTCGGGTTGGGGCCGACCCGCACCCTCGCGGACGAACCCCCACCCCAGCCCGAACCGGTCCGCTGCCCTTACTGCGGCTCCCCCGACACCGAGCTGCTGAGCCGTTTCTCCTCCACCGCGTGCAAGGCACTGCGCCGCTGTCTCGCCTGCCGCGAACCCTTCGACCACTTCAAGGAGTTGTGATGGCCCGCTTCCACGCGCTCCCGGTGGCGGCGGTCGACCGGCTCACCGACGACTCCGTGGCCCTCACCCTGACCGTCCCGCCCGAGCTGCGCGAGGAGTACCGGCACGCGGCCGGACAGCACCTCGCCCTGCGCCGCGTGGTCGACGGGGTCGAGATACGCCGGACGTACTCGATCTGCTCCCCGGCGCCCGACACGGACGGGCCGCGCACCCTTCGGGTCGGCGTGCGGCTGGTGGAGGGCGGGGCCTTCTCGACGTACGCGCTCAAGGAGATCAACGTCGGCGACGAACTGGAGATCATGACCCCGGCCGGCCGCTTCACCCTCGACCCGGCGCCCGGCCTGTACGCGGCCGTCGTCGGCGGCAGCGGCATCACCCCGGTGCTGTCGATCGTCTCGACGCTGCTCGCGCGCGAGCCGGAGGCACGGTTCTGTCTGATACGCAGCGACCGGACGGCCGCCTCGACGATGTTCCTGGAGGAGGTCGCCGACCTCAAGGACCGGTACCCGGGACGGTTGCAGCTGGTCACGGTGCTGTCCCGGGAGGAACAGCAGGCGGGGCTGCCGTCCGGGCGGCTGGACCAGGAGCGGTTGACCGGGTTGCTGCCCGCGCTTCTGCCGGTGGACCGGGTGGCGGGGTGGTTCCTGTGCGGGCCCTACGGACTCGTGCAGCAGGCGGAGCGGACGCTGCGCGGCCTCGATGTCCCCCGGGCCCGTATCCACGAGGAGATCTTCCACGTGGACAGCGCCCAGCCGGTCACCGGCACCATCATCACCCCCGCCCCCGCGCACAGCACGGTCACGGCCCGGCTCGACGGGCGCGGCGGGACCTGGCCCGTGCAGGACGGCGAATCGTTGCTCGACACGGTGCTGCGCAACCGGCCCGACGCCCCGTACGCCTGCAAGGGCGGGGTGTGCGGGACGTGCCGCGCCTTCCTGGTCACCGGCGAGGTGCGCATGGACCGCAACTTCGCGCTGGAGCGGGAGGAGACGGAGGCGGGATATGTACTGGCGTGCCAGTCGCATCCGGTGACGGAGAAGGTGGAGCTGGACTTCGACCGGTGAACACGGGCGCCACCGAGTGGCGGATACCGGCGAGTGGCGACCGACCGATGGATCCCGGCGGAACGTTGGCCACAGAGTGGTGGATACCGGCAGAGCGCCGACCCGACCGGTGAACACCGGCACAGCGCCGACCCGACCGGTGAACACCGGCACAGCGCCGACCCGATCGGTGAACACCGGCGGAACGTCGACCCGACCGGTGAACACCGGCCGAGCACCTGCCATCAACCCGTGAACACCGGCGCAGCGCCGCACCCGCATTGGCCGTCGGCAGCCCGTTCCCTTCTTCTAGAACCTGTTCTATCTTGACGGTCCGTCAGATCAGCGGACCCTCCGGAGGGACAGGACCGTGGACTTCACCTTCACCGAGGAGCAGCAGGCGGCGGCCGAGGCGGCACGGGGGGTGTTCGCCGGGGTCGCGCCGGACACGGTGCCCTCCCCCTCGCTGGTCGCGGGCGCCGTCGCCGAGGACTTCGACCGCCCGCTGTGGGACAGGCTCGCCGAAGCCGATCTGCTGAGCCTGCTGCTGGACGCGGAGTACGGCGGGGCGGGGCTGGACGCCATCGCGCTGTGCCTGGTGCTGCGCGAGTCGGCGAAGGGGCTGGCGCGGGTGCCGTTGCTGGAGAGCGCCGCGGCCACCGCCGCCGTACAGGCTTATGGCGGGCCGGAGTTGAAGGCGGCGCTGCTGGAGCGGGCCGGGCGGGGCGAGCTGGTGCTGACCGTCGCTTCGAACGGCCGCACCGGGCACGACGGGGCCGAACTCGCCGTCACCGCCCGGCAGGACGGCGACGACTGGCTGCTGGACGGGGTGCAGACCGCGGTGCCGTGGGCGCACACCGCCGACCTCGTCCTCGTACCGGCGCGGACGGCGGCGGACCGGACCCTGCTCGCCGTGGTGCCCCGTGACCACGAAGGGGTCGTGCTCGGCGAGCAGATCTCCACCGCGGGGGAGCGGCTCGGCGAGCTGCGGCTGGAGTCGGCGCGGATCGCCGCCCGGGATGTGATGGACGCGGACGGGGCCTGGGAGTGGCTGCGGGAGCTGCTGACCACCGGGACGTGCGCGCTCGCGCTCGGGTTGGCTGAGCGGGTGCTGGAGATGACCAGCGACTACGCCGGAAAGCGGGAGCAGTTCGGGCATCCGATCGCCACGTTCCAGGCGGTGGCGGTACAGGCCGCCGACCGCTACATCGACCTCCGTGCCATGGAGGCCACGCTCTGGCAGGCCGCGTGGCGGATCGCGTCCGGGGCGTCCGGCGCGCTGCCCGCCTCCGGTGACGTCGCCGTCGCCAAGATCTGGGCGTCGGAGGGGATGCGGCGGATCGTGCAGACGGCACAGCATCTGCACGGCGGGTTCGGGGCGGACGTCGAGTACCCGCTGCACCGGTACCACGCCTGGGCCAAGCACCTGGAGCTCTCGCTCGGCCCGGCGGCGGCACACGAGGAGGCTCTGGGCGATCTGCTGGCGGCGCACCCGCTGGCCTGACGCCCATCCCGCCGGAGCCGGGGCACGAAAGGACCTAGAGCACGAACCCGGGCCGGCCCTCGTCCGTGACCACCGGTCGGCCCGCGGCGGCCCACACCTGCATGCCGCCGTCGACGTTCACCGCGTCGATGCCCTGCTGGACCAGATACATCGTGACCTGGGCCGAACGGCCGCCCGAGCGGCAGATCACATGCACGCGGCCGTCCTGCGGCGCGGCCTCCGTCAGCTCGCCGTAGCGGGCGACGAACTCGCTGATGGGGATGTGCAGGGCGCCTTCGGCATGGCCCGCCTGCCACTCGTCGTCCTCGCGGACGTCCACCAGGAAGTCGCTGTCCTTGAGGTCCGAGACCCCGACCGTGGGCACACCAGCTCCGAAACTCATGCCCCGACGCTACCGGACGCCGTCCGAGGTCCCAGCCCGGCTACTGCTCGCGCAGCGTCGCCAGCTCCTGTTCGCGCAGGGCGACGTCCGCCAGGAGCTGTTCGGCGATCTCGTCGAGGAGACGGTCCGGGTCGTCGGGAGCGAGCCGGAGCATCGAGCCGATCGCGCCCTCCTCCAACTCCTTGGCCACCAGCGTCAGCATCTCCTTGCGCTGGGCGAGCCACTCGAGGCGGGCGTACAGCTCCTCGCTGCGGCTCGGGCCGCGCTCCACCGGCGCAGGTCCCTTGGCCCACTCCTCCGCCAGCTCACGCAGCAGGGCCTCGTCGCCACGGGCGTAGGCGCCGTTGACCCGCGTGATGAACTCCTCACGGCGCGTCCGCTCGGCGTCGTCCTGGGCCAGGTCGGGGTGGGCCTTGCGGGCGAGTTCGCGGTAGAGCTTGCGGGCCTCGGCACTGGGCCGCACCCGCTGCGGAGGGCGTACGGGCTGCTCGGTGAGCATCGCGGCGGCCTCCGGGAACAGACCGTCGCCGTCCATCCAGCCGTGGAACAGCTCCTCCACGGCCGGCATCGGCAGCACCCGGGCACGCGCCTCGTCCGCCCTGCGGCGGTCTTCAGGGTCGCCGGTGCGGGCGGCCCTGGCCTCGGCTATCTGCGCGTCCAGCTCATCGAGGCGGGCATACATCGGGCCGAGCTTCTGGTGGTGCAGCCGGGAGAAGTTCTCGACCTCGATACGGAAGGTCTCGACCGCGATCTCGTACTCGATCAGCGCCTGCTCGGCGGCCCGCACGGCCCGCTCCAGCCGCTCCTCGGGGCGCGGCGCACCGTCCTCGGGCGTCGCCCGTGTCTCACCGGCGACCCCACCCTGCTCAGCTTCCGGGCTCGTCACCCGACCAGCGTAGGCCACGCCGGGAGGGAGACGGCCTGCCCCGCACCGACGGGCACGGCCGAGCCCGCCGGTGCGACCGAGGAGGGGCACCTCACGGGCGCCCGCCCCCTCACACCCCCATCTCCGCCGCCACCCTCCCCGCCCGTACCGCCGTCAGGAAGTCGGCGTGGTCGGACTCCGTGCGGTCGGCGTAGGCGACGGCGAAGTCGGCGATCGCCTCGTCCAGTTCCTCGTTCTTTCCGCAGTAGCCGGCGACCAGGCGCGGGTCGGCGCTGTGGGAGTGGGCGCGGGCCAGCAGGGCGCCGGTCATCCGGCCGTAGTCGTCTATCTGGTCGGCGGCCAGTGCCGCGGGGTCGACACTGCCCTTGCGGTTGCGGAACTGCCGTACCTGGAAGGGCCGTCCGTCGACCGAGGTCCAGCCCAGCAGGATGTCGCTGACGACCTGCATCCGCTTCTGGCCGAGCACCACCCGGCGCCCCTCGTGCTCGACGGCCGGCGCCTCGAAACCGGCGGTCACCAGGTGCGGCACCAGCGCCGAGGGGCGGGCCTCCTTCACCTGCAGCACCAGCGGCTCACCGCGGTGGTCCAGCAGGAGCACGACATAGGACCGGGTGCCCACGCTGCCCGTGCCGACGACCCGGAAGGCGACGTCGTGCACCGCGTGCCGAGCGAGGAGCGGGAGGCGGTCCTCGGACAGCGTGTCCACGTAACTCTCCAGGGACGCCGCGACCGCGGCCGCCTCCTCGTCCCCCACCCGCCGCAGCACCGGCGCCGCGTCCACGAACCGGCGGCCGCCGTCCTCGTGCTGCCGCGTCGCCTTCGCCGCGAACCGCCCGCTGGTGTTGGCCCGCGCCTTCTCGGAGACCCGCTCCAGCGTGCCCAGCAGATCATGGGCGTCGGTGTGCGAGACCAACTCCTCGTCCGCGATCGCGTTCCACGCGTCCAGCACCGGCAGCCTGGCCAGCAGCCGCATGGTGCGGCGGTAGGCGCCGGTCGCGTCGTAGGCCGCCTTGCGGCACTGGGTCTCGTCGGCGCCAGCCTCCCGGCCCGCGAGCACCAGGGAAGCGGCGAGCCGCTTGAGGTCCCACTCCCAGGGGCCGTACACCGTCTCGTCGAAGTCGTTCAGGTCGATCACGAGGTCGCCGCGCGCGTCGCCGTACAGGCCGAAGTTGGCCGCGTGGGCGTCCCCGCAGATCTGGGCGCGGATCCGGGTCATGGGTGTGCGCGCGAGGTCGTACGCCATCAGGCCCGCCGAGCCGCGCAGGAACGCGAAGGGGGTGGCCGCCATCCGGCCCGCCCGTATCGGGGTGAGCTCGGGGATGCGGCCGAGGTTCGACTCCTCCACCACGGCGACCGCGGCGGGCCGCCCCGCGTCGAGGTCGAGCTCGGCGTGCGCCCGGCGCGGGACCAGCCTGCGCAGCGCCTTGCCCTCTTCCTTGGGCGAGCCCTCCACCGGCCACTCGGCGAATCCGCGCACCCTCGGCAGCCGCCGCGCGCCCGACGCCACTGTCGCCGGGGCCGCCGTCACCTCCGCCACCGTCGCCGGGGCCGCTGTCGTCTCCCCCGCCGTCACCGCTCCGTTTTCGGTCACGCCGACCGCCTCCCCCGCACTCACACGACGCACGCCCACCGCCGGGCGCCGACGAACATCAACTCGTGCCGACCGTACAGCCGGCGACGAGAACGCGTCAGACCCTGTGGACAACTCCGAACCTGTGGAAAACCCCGCCCGACGGTAGCCCCGCGAGCCCGTGTGATTGTCCTCACCGGGTAATACGGCTCACACCGATCCGGACAACGCGAAGGCCCCCAGGTCTGAGACCTGGGGGCCTTCGGCTGGTGCGCGAGGGGGGAGTTGAACCCCCACGCCCTTGCGGGCACTGGAACCTGAATCCAGCGCGTCTGCCTATTCCGCCACCCGCGCATTGGGTGTGTCCTCCGGCTCCCGGCCCTTTCGGGCTGGCGCCTTCCGACACCCAAAACATTAGCACGCTGGCCGGGGTGGGTTCACATCGCTTTGGCGGGGGCAGCCGCCCACCAGGGAGGTCTCCCGATCCGCTCGGCCGGCGGCCGGCGCTCGGAGTCCTTCACTCCGTATCAGGGAGTGCCGGTTCTCGTATCAACCTCGTACCGGTACGGCCCGTCTCCCCAGGAGCCGGGCCGGGTCCACAGTCAGGTGCGGGACACTGGTCTGCGGCCGCCTCTACGATCCATGCCAGAACGAGTTCGCGGGAGGAGTTCGAAGGGGAGCCTCGGAGGGAACCTCCGGAGGGAACCGGGGCGGGTGCGACACCCGTCGGCGGGGCCCGCAGGGGGAACCAGCCGATTCACCGGCGCGTGGATACGATCAGTAAGCAGTACCAGGTAAGGGATTACCCGCCAGGCGGGAAGCAGGACGGCAGCGACATCGGAGGAGGTGCCCCATGGGAGTCCTGAAGAAGTTCGAGCAGCGTCTCGAAGGTCTGGTCAACGGCACCTTCGCCAAGGTGTTCAAGTCCGAGGTCCAGCCCGTGGAGATCGCCGGCGCGCTCCAGCGCGAGTGCGACAACAACGCGACCATCTGGAACCGTGACCGGACGGTCGTCCCCAACGACTTCATCGTGGAGCTGAGCACGCCGGACTTCGAGCGGCTCAGCCCCTACTCCGGACAGCTCGGCGACGAGCTGGCCGGCATGGTGCGCGACTACGCCAAGCAGCAGCGCTACACCTTCATGGGCCCCATCAAGGTCCACCTGGAGAAGGCGGACGACCTCGACACCGGTCTGTACCGGGTGCGCAGCCGTACGCTCGCCTCCTCCACCAGCCAGCAGGCGCCCGGCGGTCCCGCTCCGGCGGCCCCGGCCGCGGGCCGCCCCGGCGGTTACGGCTACCCGCCGGCCGCCGCCCCCGCGGGCGCCCCGCCGATGCCCGCCGCGCCGCCGCCCGGCGCCCGCGGCAGCGCTCCCTATCTCCAGCGGCCCGCGACCGCCCCGGCGGCCGGCGGCCGTACCCGCTACTGGATCGAGATCAACGGCGCACGCCATCAGATCTCCCGCCCGACGCTGGTGCTGGGCCGCAGCACCGAAGCCGACGTGCGGATCGACGACCCCGGCGTCTCGCGCCGGCACTGTGAGATCCGGACCGGAACGCCCTCGACGATCCAGGATCTCGGGTCCACCAACGGCATCGTGGTGGACGGGCAGCACACCACCCGCGCTACGCTCCGCGACGGCTCGCGGATCGTCGTGGGCAGCACCACCATCATTTACCGGCAAGCCGAAGGGTGAAGCGGGGGCAATGTCAGAGCTGACCCTCACGGTCATGCGGCTGGGTTTCCTGGCCGTACTGTGGCTGTTCGTGATCGTGGCCGTGCAGGTCATCCGCAGCGACCTGTTCGGTACGCGCGTCACCCAGCGCGGGTCCAGGCGAGAGGCCGGGCGGCAGCAACAGCAAGCCGCCCGCCAGCAGGCCGCTCCTCCGCAGCAGCGCCAGCAGTCCGGCGGCCGCCAGCGCCGCAACGCGCCCACCAAGCTCGTGGTGAGCGAGGGCACCCTCACCGGCACCACGGTCGCCCTGCAGGGCCAGACCATCACCCTGGGCCGGGCGCACGACAGCACGATCGTGCTGGACGACGACTACGCCTCCAGCCGCCATGCCAGGATCTACCCGGACCGCGACGGCAACTGGATCGTCGAGGACCTGGGCTCCACCAACGGCACGTACCTCGACCGGAGCCGGCTGACGACCCCCACGCCGATTCCGCTGGGCGCGCCGATCCGCATCGGCAAGACAGTCATCGAGTTGCGGAAGTAGTGCTACATCAATGAAAAGGCGCGAGCGGAGCGAGCACGCAGCGGCGGCCCCCACCACGGGCCCCGGCGCGCTCCCGACCGGAGGGTGGGCACCGTGCGGATGTATCCGGAGCCGACGGGCGAGGTGCGCATGAGTCTGTCACTGCGCTTCGCCGCCGGATCGCACAAAGGCATGATCCGGGAGGGCAACGAGGACTCCGGATACGCCGGCCCGCGCCTGCTCGCGATCGCCGACGGCATGGGCGGCGCCGCCGCCGGCGAGGTCGCCTCCTCCGAGGCCATCTCCACCATCGTCGCCCTCGACGACGACGTGCCGGGCTCCGACATCCTGACCTCGCTCGGCGCCGCCGTACAGCGCGCCAACGACCAGCTGCGCGCGATGGTCGAGGAGGACCCGCAGCTGGAGGGCATGGGCACCACGCTCACCGCCCTGCTGTGGACCGGCCAGCGCCTCGGTCTCGTGCACGTCGGCGACTCGCGCGCGTACCTGCTCCGCGACGGTGTCCTGACCCAGATCACGCAGGACCACACCTGGGTGCAGCGGCTGGTCGACGAGGGCCGCATCACTGAGGAAGAGGCCACCACCCACCCCCAACGGTCCCTGCTCATGCGGGCGTTGGGCAGCGGCGAGCACGTCGAGCCGGACCTGTCGATCCGTGAGGTCCGGGCCGGCGACCGCTACCTGATCTGCTCCGACGGCCTGTCCGGCGTGGTCTCCCACCAGACCCTCGAGGACACCCTCGCCAGCTACCAGGGCCCCCAGGAGACCGTCCAGGAGCTCATCCAGCTGGCGTTGCGCGGCGGCGGACCCGACAACATCACCGTGATCATCGCCGACGTCCTCGACCTGGACACCGGGGACACCCTCGCCGGGCAGCTCTCCGACACCCCGGTCGTGGTCGGCGCCGTCGCCGAGAACCAGAACCACCTGCACCACGACCCCGGGATCATGCAGACGCCCGCAGGCCGCGCCTCCGGTCTCGGCCGTCAGGTGCCCGGTCAGGGCGGAGGCGGCGAGTTCGGGCCGCCCGGATCCGGCGACACCACCGGCTACATCCCGGCCGGCGGCTTCGGCGACTACACCGACGACGACTTCGTCAAACCGCGCAAGAGCCGCAAGTGGCTGAAGAGATCCTTCTACTCGGTGCTCGCGCTCGCCGTCATCGGCGGCGGTCTGTACGGCGGTTACCGCTGGACGCAGACCCAGTACTACGTCGGCACCAACGGCGAGCACGTGGCGCTGTACCGGGGCATCAGCCAGGACCTGGCCTGGGTGTCCCTGTCCAAGGTGGAGAAGGACCACCCCGAGATCGAACTCAAGTACCTGCCGCCGTACCAGCAGAAGCAGGTCAAGAACACGATCGCCGAGAGCGGTCTGACGGACGCCCAGAGGAAGGTCGACGAGCTCGCCGTGCAGGCCTCCGCGTGCAAGAAGCAGTCCGAGCGGCAGGCGGCCGAGAGCAAGAACAACGCCAAGACCGGTCAGGGGCAGGCCGGTGGCACCACGGGAACCACCAGCACCTCGCTCACGTCCAAGGCCACGTCGTCACCGAGCCCGTCCACGAAGCCGAAGTCCACCCCGTCCCCGAACCCGTCCGCGACCACCGCCACTCCCAGCCCCGGCCCCAGCCTCTCGGAGGAAGAGCAGAAGGTCGTCTCGATGTGCGGTAAGCAGTAGGCAAGCCGTGAGAGGCCCCGTCACACGATGAGCAGTACTACCAACACACCGACGCACCATACGTCCACGATCGGCGCGATCGGCGCGCCCAGCAGACGCAACACCGAGCTCGCGATGCTCGTGTTCGCCGTCGTCATCCCGGTGTTCGCCTACGCCAACGTGGGTCTCGCCATCGACGACAAGGTGCCGGCCGGCCTGCTCGGGTATGGCTTGGGCCTCGGTCTGCTCGCCGGCGTCGCCCACCTCGTGGTGCGAAGGTTCGCCCCGTACGCGGACCCGTTGCTGCTGCCGCTGGCCACGCTCCTCAACGGCCTCGGCCTCGTCGCGATCTGGCGGCTCGACCAGTCCAAGCTGCTGCAGTCCATCGGCGTCGCGGGCGGCAAGGCGACGAACCAGTTGATCTACACGGCACTGGGCATCACCCTGTTCGTCGTCGCGCTGATCTTCCTCAAGGACCACCGCACCCTGCAGCGGTACACGTACATCTCCATGGCGGGCGCGCTCGTCCTGTTGCTCCTCCCTCTGATCCCCGGCCTCGGCGCCAACGTCTACGGCGCCAAGATCTGGATTCAGATCGGCAGTTTCACCATCCAGCCCGGTGAGTTCGCCAAGATCGTGCTTGCGATCTTCTTCGCCGGCTACCTGATGGTGAAGCGCGACGCGCTCGCCCTCGCCAGCCGCCGCTTCATGGGCCTGTACCTGCCTCGAGGCCGCGACCTCGGTCCGATCGTCGTCGTCTGGATGATCTCGATCCTCATCCTGGTGTTCGAGACCGACCTCGGTACGTCGCTGCTGTTCTTCGGAATGTTCGTCATCATGCTGTACGTCGCCACCGAGCGGACGAGTTGGATCGTGTTCGGTCTGCTCATGTCCGCGGTCGGCGCCGTAGGTGTGGCCAGCTTCGAGCCGCACATCCAGACACGCGTCCAGGCCTGGCTCAACCCGCTGCACGAGTACAAACTCAGCCAGGCCGGCAGCCACGACGGAATCCTCCACTCCGAACAGGCCATGCAGGCCCTCTGGGCCTTCGGCTCCGGCGGCACCCTCGGCACCGGCTGGGGCCAGGGCCACTCCGAGCTGATCCGCTTCGCCGCCAACTCCGACTTCATCCTCGCCACCTTCGGCGAGGAGCTGGGCCTGGCCGGCCTCATGGCGATCCTGCTGGTCTACGGCCTGATCGTGGAACGGGGTATCCGCACCGCCCTCGCCGCCCGCGACCCCTTCGGCAAGCTGCTCGCCGTCGGCCTCTCGGGCGCCTTCGCCCTCCAGGTCTTCGTCGTCGCGGGCGGCGTCATGGGCCTGATCCCGCTGACCGGTATGACGATGCCCTTCCTGGCGTACGGCGGTTCCTCCGTCATCGCCAACTGGGCCCTCATCGGCATCCTGATCCGCATCAGCGACACAGCCCGCCGCCCGGCGCCCGCCCCCGCCAGCAACCCCGACGTCGAAATGACCCAGGTGGTCCGCCCGTCATGAACAAGCCCCTGCGCCGGATCGCGATCTTCTGCGGTCTTCTCGTCCTCGCCCTACTCGTGCGCGACAACTGGCTCCAGTACGTCAAGGCCGACAGCCTGAAGAACGACACCCTGAACCGCCGTGTCACCATCGCCCGCTACGCCACCCCGCGCGGCGACATCATCGTCGACGGCGACCCCATCACTGGGTCCACCACGACGAGCAAGAGCGGCCTCAACGACTTGAAGTACAAGCGCACCTACAAGAACGGCCCCATGTGGGCGCCGGTCACCGGGTTCGCCTCGCAGGCCTTCGGCGCCACCCAGTTGGAGAGCATCGAGGACGGCATCCTCACCGGCAACGACGACCGGCTCTTCTTCCGCAACACGCTCGACATGATCACGGGCAAGCAGCGGCAGGGCGGAAACGTCGTCACCACGCTCAACGCGGCCGCGCAGAAGGCCGCCTACAACGGTCTGAAGTCCCAGGGCGGCAAGGGCGCGGTCGCCGCGCTCGACCCGTCCACCGGCAAGATCCTTGCGCTGGCCTCGTACCCCTCGTACGACCCCTCGAGCTTCGCCGGCAACTCCACGTCGACGGACTCCAAGGCCTGGACCGCGCTGCAGAAGAAGAACAACCCGAACGACCCGATGCTCAACCGGGCGCTGCGCGAGACCTACCCGCCCGGCTCCACCTTCAAGGTGGTCACGGCCGCGGCCGCGCTGGAGAACGGGCTGTACACGTCCGCCGACCAGAACACGAACTCGCCGCTGCCGTACGTCATGCCGGGCACCACGACCGAGCTGAAGAACGAGGGCAACATCCCCTGCAAGAACGCGACCATGCGCACCGCGCTGCGCGTCTCCTGCAACACCGTCTTCGGCAAGATCGGCGCCGACCTCGGCAACGACAAGATGCTGGCCGAGGCGAAGAAGTTCGGCTTCGACGAGGAGCAGTTCACGCCCGTCCGCTCGGCGGCCTCGGTCTTCTCCGACAACATGAACAAGTCGCAGACCGCGCTCTCCTCCATCGGCCAGTTCAACACCGCCGCGACCCCGCTGCAGATGGCCATGGTCGCCTCCGCGGTCGCCAACGACGGCAAGCTGATGAAGCCGTACATGGTCGACAAGCTGCAGTCGTCCAACCTCGACACCATCGCGCAGACCGACCCGCAGGAACTCAGCCAGCCCCTGTCCTCGAAGAACGCGCAGATCCTGCAGTCGATGATGGAGACGGTCGTCAAGGAAGGCACGGGCACCAAGGCGCAGATCAACGGCGTCACCGTGGGCGGCAAGACCGGTACCGCGCAGCACGGCGTCGAGAACAGCGAGAACCCGTACGCCTGGTTCATCTCCTACGCCAAGCTCCCCGACGGCAGCTCGCCGGTCGCCGTGGCCGTGGTCATCGAGGACGACCAGGCCAACCGTGACGACATCTCCGGCGGCGGCCTCGCGGCGCCGATCGCGAAGAGCGTGATGGAGGCGGTCATCAACTCCAAGAAGTGACCCCGCTCACGCCCTCCTCACATCGGTGCACGTTGCGATACCGGTCCTGTATCGGGTTACGGGCTTGGCCAGGTCACACAAAGCTAGCCGGGTACGGTAGGCCCGGACGGCAGCCTCCGACCGCACACCCGTGTCGGTCGGGACCGACGGAGAGGGCTGGTAGGAAGCTATGGAAGAGCCGCGTCGCCTCGGCGGCCGGTACGAGCTGGGCCAGGTGCTCGGCCGTGGTGGCATGGCGGAGGTCTACCTCGCGCACGACACCCGGCTCGGCCGCACCGTGGCGGTGAAGACGCTGCGCGCGGACCTCGCGCGCGACCCGTCCTTCCAGGCCCGGTTCCGCCGGGAGGCCCAGTCGGCCGCCTCGCTCAACCATCCCGCGATCGTCGCGGTCTACGACACGGGCGAGGACTACATCGACGGGGTCTCGATCCCGTACATCGTGATGGAGTACGTGGACGGCTCCACCCTCCGCGAGCTGCTCCACTCCGGCCGCAAGCTCCTGCCCGAGCGCGCGATGGAGATGACCATCGGCATCCTCCAGGGCCTGGAGTACGCCCACCGCAACGGCATCGTCCACCGCGACATCAAGCCCGCCAACGTCATGCTCACGCGCAACGGCCAGGTCAAGGTCATGGACTTCGGCATCGCCCGCGCCATGGGCGACTCCGGCATGACGATGACGCAGACCGCGGCCGTCATCGGCACCGCGCAGTACCTGTCGCCGGAACAGGCGAAGGGCGAGCAGGTGGACGCCCGCTCGGACCTCTACTCGACGGGTTGTCTGCTGTACGAGCTGCTGACGGTACGGCCGCCGTTCGTCGGTGACTCCCCGGTCGCCGTCGCCTATCAGCACGTACGTGAGGAGGCACAGCCGCCTTCCGTCTTCGACCCCGAGATCACGCCCGAGATGGACGCCATCGTCCTGAAGGCGCTGGTCAAGGACCCCAACTACCGCTACCAGTCCGCCGACGAGATGCGGATGGACATCGAGGCGTGCCTCGACGGCCAGCCGGTCGCGGCGACGGCGGCGATGGGTTCCGTGGGCTACGGCGGCTACCCCGACGACCAGCCGACGACGGCCCTGCGCTCCGACGCGGGCGCCGGCGCCACGTCGATGCTGCCGCCGATGAACCCGGACGACGGCGGCTTCGGCTACGACGACCGGCCCGACCGGCGGCGCCAGAAGAAGAACAACACCTCGACGGTCCTGCTGGTCGTCGCGGGCATCCTGGTGCTGGTGGGCGCGATCCTCATCGGCAGATGGGTGGTCAGCGGGCACGGCACCGGCAATGACACGGTGGCCGTGCCGAGCATCGTCGGCCAGCCGAAGGCGGACGCCGAGAAGCAGCTGACCAACAGCGACCTCAAGGTCGGCACGGTCAAGGAACAGCCCTGCGAGAACCAGTCCAAGGGCAACATCTGCTCCACGGACCCGACGCCGGGCAGCAAGGTCAAGAAGAACACCACGGTCAACCTGGTGGTGTCGACCGGGGCGCCGAAGGTCCAGGTGCCGGGCGTCGTCGGCCTGAGCCTCGACGACGCGAAGGCGAAGCTCGAGGGCAGCGACTACCAGTTCAAGGTCGAGACCAAGACACGTGAGTCGACGGAGCCGGCTAACCAGGTCCTCGACCAGAACCCGATCGGCGGCAAGGAGGTGGAGAAGGGATCGACGATCACCCTCACCATCGCCAAGGCCGCGGAAACGGTCCCGGTGCCCAATGTGGCAGGGCAAAGCTGTGACGACGCCAAGAACCAGCTCCAGTCCGTCGGCCTGACCGGCAACTGCGTCAACACCCCCACGACCGACGACAACCAGGACGGCAAGGCCATCTCGACCAACCCGTCGATCGGCACGCAGGTCAAGAAGAACACCGCGGTGCAGATCAACATCGGTCAGAAGCAGAACAACCAGGTCCAGGTGCCGAGCGGCATCCAGGGGCAGCGGCTCAAGGACGTCGAGAACGCCCTGACGCAGGCGGGCCTCCAGGTCGGCAACATCAGCGGCTCCTCGGACGACAACGCCATCGTCATCAGCTCGGACCCGACCCCGGGCAGCACGGTCGACCAGGGCTCCTCGGTCAACCTGACGACCATCGGCGGCAACGGCAACAACAACGGCGGAAACAACGGCGGCACCAACCTCTTCGGCGGCGTAAGCGGCTGACGGTGCCCTCGAACACGTAAGGGCCCCTGCCGGGAAACATCCCGGCAGGGGCCCTGCCCACATCACCATTTGCCTTTCTTGCCCGTCATCCGGAGCGTCGCCTTCACCGGGTCGGTGTAGTAGCCGGCGACACCGTCGTTGAGGACGCTCGTCGAGGTGCCCTTCTCCACCAGCACCTGGCCGTTCTTCACGGCGGGCACGTGCAGGAAGCCGATGCCGTTCTTCGTGTCCAGCGCGCCCGGGCCGCTCGGCTCGTGGGCCCAGGTGTCACGGACCTTGTCGCCCTGGTGCCGGTGTTCCGCATGCGGTCCGGTTCTCCCTGCCTGAACGTCTGTGCGCTGTCGCTGCTTCCCGACGGAATGCATGTGACTACGGCGATGGTGGCGGCGTACTTCGAAGTGGGGCTCACCGCCATCACTTCTCTGGTACATGATCACCGGGAAGAACTCGAAGCCAGCGGCTACCGCGTGTTGGCAGGTTCAGAACTGACTTCCTTCAAGGAACTCAGTGGAGTCCAGTCACGCACAAGGTCCCTCGCCTTGTTCTCCCGCCGAGCCGTCCTCAACATCGCCATGCTGCTCCGCGACAGCGAAGTCGCACGTCAGGTGCGTGTGTACCTCCTGGACATGGAGTACCTGGCACGTACCCAGCCTGTGGATAACTCTGTCCACAGCGATGTCGTCTCCCTCGACGACCGCATCGACCAGCGCATCACCCACATCCTCGGCAGGACCGTCGTCCCTCTGTTCAACGCCCTGATCGAGACGTCAGGCGAGCACCGCAGCGAACTGATCGCACTGCGGACAGGAGTCCAGCGCATCGAGCGGAGTCTCCGAAGGCACAGCATTCGCTTGCAGAGGCTGGAAGGAGCACATTGTGACTGGCCCAACACCAAGGTCATGGCCTCCATCGATGCCATGTCCGGCCGCGAGTTCGAGCAACACGTCGCAGAGCTGCTGCGCCTCGACGGCTGCACCGACGTCGTGGTACGAGGCGGCTGCGGAGACCGAGGCGTCGACATCACCGGCCGTACAGCCGACAGGCGGCGCGTCGCCGTCCAGTGCAAGAGATTCGCGCCCGGCCTCTCCATCACCAGCTCTGACGTCCAGAAGTTCGTCGGGGCGGCCAGGGTTCTGCACGTCTCGGATGTGGCCCTCTTCGTGGCGACATGCCCCTTCACCCGTGAAGCTCTGAAAGTCGCCACCGCCGGCGGCGTGACCGCCGTACACCGCGGCCTGCTGGAGGAGTGGAGCACCGGGAAACCGCTTCAGATTCTCCTGTAGCCGCGCCTGAACATACAAAGGCCCGAAGTCGCAAGAGATAGTTGCGGCTTCGGGCCATCGCCATGCTAGAGGACTGGGGTCCTCCCAGAACCCCAGTCACCTCACCGCAGTTCCTCCGGCGGCGTCCGCTTGCTGTCCACCTTGTCGACGCGGACCAGCTCGCCCCACACCACGTACCGGTACCGGGACGTGTACACCGGCGTGCAGGTCGTCAGCGTGATGTAGTGGCCCGCCTTCGTCTTCCCCGACTCCTTCGGGATCTGGGCGAGGACCTTGACGTTGTACTTCGAGGTCTCGTCGAGGACGTCGTAGACCTTGTAGACGTACCACTTGTCCCTGGTCTCGAAGACGATCGGGTCGCCGACCTTGAGCTTGTCGATGTTGTGGAACTTGGCGCCATGGCCGTCGCGGTGGGCGGCGAGGGTGAAGTTGCCCTCCTTGCCCGTCATCGGGAGCGCCGCCTTCACGGGGTCCGTGTAGTAGCCGGCCACGCCCTCGTTGAGGACGTCGGTCGACGTGCCTTTCTCGACCAGGACCTCGCCGTTCTTCATGGCGGGGACGTGCAGGAAGCCGATGCCGTTCTTGGTGTCCAGCGCGCCGGGGCCGGAGTCCTTCTCGTGGGCCCAGGTGTCGCGGACCTTGTCGGCCTCCTTGTTCGCCGCGCGGTCGGCGACGACGTTCGTCCACCAGAGCGAGTAGACGACGAAGAGCCCGAGGATCAGGCCGGCGGTGATGAGGAGTTCACCGAAGACGCTGACCGCCATGGCGATCCGGCCCGTGCCGCGGCGGCGGGCCGGTGCTGCCGGGGGCGCGTCCGTCTCCCCTTGTTCCTCTTGAGTGCCGTCGGTGGTCGCTGCCACGTTCATCTGTCCCTACTCGACGAGCGCATCCGGCTTGCCCTTGCTGCGCGGCCGTTCCTCGACCATCTTGCCCCAGACGATCAACCGGTACTTGCTGGTGAACTCCGGCGTGCAGGTGGTGAGGGTTATGTAGCGGCCGGGCTTGGTGAAACCGGACCCCTTGGGAATGGGGTCGATCACGCTCGTGTTGCTGGGCGAGGTCACCGGCAGCGTCGAGGTCATCTTGTAGACGTAGTACTCGTCCTGTGTCTCGACGACGACCTCGTCGCCCGGCTTGAGCTTGTTGATGTACCGGAACGGCTCGCCGTGCGTGTTGCGGTGGCCGGCCAGCGCGAAGTTGCCGGTCTTCGCGGAGGGCATCGCCGTCTTCAACTTGCCCTCGCTGTAGTGGCCGACCATGCCCTTGTCGAGCACCTTCTTGTTGCTGACGCCCTCGGCGATCGGCACCACCACGTCCAGCTTGGGGATGTGGAGGATCGCGAAGCCCTGCCCCGGCTCGAACTCCCCGGGCGCGCGCTTGCCGCTGGCCCAGTCGTTCTGCAGGGTGCTGGTCTCCTTGTCGGCCTCTGCGTGGGCGCGGACGTTCGTCCACCACAGCTGGTAGGAGACGAACAGCAGCATCAGGACACCGGTGGTGATGAACAGCTCACCGATCGCCCGGCTCGCGATCACGCCGGGACTGGGCTTGCGCGCGCGGGCCTGGCGCCGGGCCTCCATCCGGGACAGGGGCGCCCGCGCCCCGGAAGCGTCCGAGGCAGAAGTCTCAGAAGCCTCAGCAGTATCAGGAGTCGCCGGAGTTCCCCCGTGACGCCCGTGACGGCGCTTGGCGGCCTTTCTGCGGGCCGCGCGGCCTCCCGGGGTGACTCCGGTGCCGGCAGCGGCCGTTGAGGCCGCAGAGGCCCGTCCAGCCGATATCGACGCCCCGTGCGGCGGATCCGGGATCCGCAGCGCCACGGTCTCCTCGTCGATCGGCGGCTCGTAGGCCGCCTGCCGCCCCACCGTCCAGTCCTCGAACGCGCCGGACGCCTCGTGCGGCTCCTGCCCGTACGAGGTGCCGGACTCGCGCTCGGGGCGCAGCGCGGTCACGCCGTGGCCCTGCCCACCACCGGGGCCAGCCCCGCCGACCTCGCCACCGCGCCCTGGTCGCCGCACTCCACCAGCCAGTTGGCCAGCATCCGGTGCCCGTGCTCGGTGAGCACGGACTCGGGGTGGAACTGCACGCCCTCGACGGGGAGTTCACGGTGCCTGAGGCCCATGATGATCCCGTCGTGGGTGCGCGCGGTGACCTCCAGCTCGGCCGGGACGGTGGGCGGCATCGCCGCCAGCGAGTGGTAGCGGGTCGCGGTGAACGGCGTCGGCAGGCCGGCGAAGACGCCCTTGCCCTCGTGCTCGACCAGCGAGGTCTTGCCGTGCAGCAGCTCGGGGGCGCGGTCCACGACGCCGCCGTACGCCACCTGCATGGACTGCATGCCGAGGCAGACGCCGAAGACCGGGACGCCCGTCGTGGCGCAGTGGCGCACCATCTCGACGCAGACGCCGGCCTCCTCGGGGGTCCCCGGACCTGGCGAGAGCAGGACGCCGTCGAAGCCGTCCTGGGCGTGTCCGGTCGACACCTCGTCGTTGCGCAGCACCTCGCACTCGGCGCCGAGCTGGTACAGGTACTGGACCAGGTTGAAGACGAAGCTGTCGTAGTTGTCCACGACCAGAATGCGCGCGCTCACTGGTTGTCCACCGTCACATCGTTGAAGGGAAGCAGCGGTTCGGCCCACGGAAAGACGTACTGGAACAGGACGTAGACCACCAGCAGGACCAGCGCGAGCGAGATCAGCGCCTTCACCCACACGTTCCCCGGCAGATGCCGCCAGATCCAGCCGTACATGCCGTCCCTTCCGTTCCACCCACGGCACCAGTCCAACGCCGTACCGTCACCAGACTAACGGCGCAGCGCGGCCGGTTTGCCTGCCTCCACAGGCTGTGTGGAGTCCAGGTGCCCCCACACGATCAGCCGGTGGCTGTGCCCCCACTCCGGATCGCACGTGGTCAGCGTGAGATAACGGCCCGGACGGGTGTACCCCGACTTACGTGGCACAGGGTCGATCACCTCAACGTCGGTGGGAACGGTTTTGTAGGGGCCTTTGTCGATCCGATACGTGAACCAGGTGGTCCCGTCGGTGAGCACGACCGCGTCACCGGGCCGCAGTTTCGGGAAGTCCACGAAGGGATCGCCGTACGTGCGACGGTGGCCGGCGACCGCGAAGTTGCCCACCTGGCCGAGCTGCGCGGTGTCCGCGTAGTGCCCGAGGCCCTTCTTCAGGGTGTTCACAGCGGTGTTCTCCAGCACGGGCTTGTTCCACGTGAAACCAAGCCGCGGGATGTACATGATCGCGAAGGGCTTGCCCGGACGGTAGGGCGCCGGTTTCCTGAGCGTGGCCGCGGAGCCGGCCGTCGTCGTGGGGCGCACCGTCTGCTTCGACCACTGGTTCTGCAGCACGTCGATCTGGTGGCTCATCGCGCCGTCCGCCCGGACACCCGTCCAGAACAGGACATAGGCGACGAAGAGCACTATTAACGCGCCGACGGTGATGCACAGTTCGCTCACGGTCCTGACGACAAAGCGCACCGGCAGCTCCCGAGCGGCTCAGTTCACTTCACGGGCTGGGCGTAGTGCAGATCCACTGTGCCCGAGTAGCCGGGAAGAGTCACCGTCCCGTCCTGGGTGACTTTCCAGCCGAGGCCGTACACGTTGACGTACACCATGTAGTTCTGGATCGCCTTCGAGGCCGACATCGCCTGGTTCAGCCTGTCCGGGTCCCCGACCGCCGTGATCTTGTACGGCGGCGAGTAGACCCGGCCCTGGAGGATCAGCGTGTTGCCCACGCAGCGCACGGCGCTGGTGGAGATCAGCCGCTGGTCCATGACCTTGATCCCCTTGGCGCCGCCCCGCCACAAGGCGTTCACCACGGCCTGCAGGTCCTGCTGGTGGATGACCAGGTAGTCGGGCTGCGGCTCGGGATAGCCGGGGAGCTTGGCGGTGGCGTTCGGCGGGGCGTCGTTGAGCGTGACGGTGATCGCCCTGCCCCTGAGCTTCTGCGTACCCGCGCTCTTCTCCAGGCCGGCGAGCTTCTCGTCCTGCGCCTTGGTACTGCCGTCGTCGCGCTCGGCGAACGCCTCGACGTCCCCGCGCAGGGCGGCGTTGGACTCGTCCAGTTCCTTGTTCTTGCGGCTGCGCTCCTGGATGAGGTCCGAAAGCTTCAACAAGGACGTGTCCGTACGGATATTGGTGCCCTTGGCCGTATTGAAACTGGTGAAGAAAATGAGCCCCGCGAGGGCGAAGACGGCCACCGTGAGGATCCGCACGGGCCGGAAACGGGGCCCCCGGCCAGGACTGGATCCGGCCTGGGGGGAGTCGGCAGAATTGCTCAACGTACCCTTATCTCCTTCGGCACCGCGGAAGCACTACGCTAACGGACGCCCGGGGGAGCTCTGAGAGTCCCCTTGTACGCTGCCCCGGAGCCAGCCCCCGTTCCCTGCGCGGCCACGCAGCGCATCGACAGGAGAGACCCTCGTGCCGAAGTCACGTATCCGCAAGAAGGCCGACTTCACGCCGCCTCCGGCGAAGCAGGCGACCAACCTCAAGCTGAACAGCCGCGGCTGGGTCGCGCCTGTGATGCTGGCCATGTTCGTCATCGGCCTCGCCTGGATCGTCGTCTTCTATGTGACCGACGGTTCGCTGCCCATCGACGCGCTGGACAACTGGAACATCGTGGTGGGCTTCGGCTTCATCGCCGCCGGATTCGGCGTCTCCACGCAGTGGAAGTAGCGGTCGACGCGCCGGCCACGGCCGGGTGAACCCAGCTCTGCCCACGGCTATCCGCAGAGTTATCCACAGCCCGGAAAAAATCCACAGAACCCCTGGGGATAAAGAACGACGATCTGTGGATAACCCGTCGAGCATTGACGCCGGTACGACCATCCCATGACTCTTCGCAAGCCTGTTCACCCCCTGCCTGACCTGCGCAAACACGGTCAGTGACAGGGGGCACAGCTGTTCCCGTCCGTCATGCACAAGATCCGCCACCCGCTGTGGACAACCGGGCACGTCAGGTGAGCTGAGCCGTCCTGATCAGGGTCAGGACCACGACAACCACCAGGACGAGCGCACAGGTGCCGTACTGCACGAGGGCGCGGTGCCTGCGGGGGGCGTGGACCATGCCGTAGCCGGTGATGACACCGGCGACCAGACCTCCGATGTGGGCCTGCCAGGAGATTCCGCCCCAGCCGAAGGTGATGACCAGGTTGATCGCCAGCAGGGCGATGATCGGCCGCATGTCGTAGTTGAGGCGGCGCATCAGCACGGCGGTGGCGCCGAAGAGGCCGAAGACGGCTCCGGATGCGCCGAGGGTCTGTGTGGTCGGGGACGCCAGCAGATAGGCGAGCGCGCTGCCGGCCAGACCCGAGACGAAGTAGACGGAGATGTAGCGCGCGCGGCCGAGCGCGGCTTCCAGGGGGCCGCCGAGCCACCAGAGACTGAGCATGTTGAAGGCGATGTGCCAGATCTCCTGGTGCGCGAACATCGATGTGACCAGGCGGTAGTACTCACCGCCGGCAACACCCTGCGTGGGCGTGTACGGGGCCGGTGGCCAGGCGCCCAGAAGCACCATGTCGGTCAGCAGCGAGGGCCGTACGTGCACGGCGATGAACACCGCCACGTTGATCCCGACGAGGATCTTGGTGAGCAGGCGGGGGTCGGCCGCGACGCTGCCGCCGGCGATCGTACGAGGACGGGCCGCGGCCGGCGGGTGCCCGGTGCCGGAGTCGCCGCGGGCGCATTCGGGGCACTGGAAGCCGACCGAGGCGTTGACCATGCACTCGGGGCAGATCGGCCGCTCGCAGCGGGTGCAGCGGATGCCGGTCTCGCGGTCCGGGTGGCGGTAGCAGCCGGGCACGCTCGTGGCGTCCTGCGAGCTGCCTGCCGCGTGGTCCATGACATCCCCTAGGTCGTCGTACGGGTGCCGTGCGCAAAAGCACCGCCCCGCCCATCTTTACGGATGAGCGGGGCGTTTGGTTCCTGCCGTGCGGGGACTCAGCCCTCGCGCGTCTCGACGACGACCGACTCGATGACGACGTCGTTGACCGGGCGGTCGGTGCGCGGGTTGGTCTGGGCGGTAGCGATGGCGTCCACGACCTTCTGGCTGGCCGCGTCGGTGACCTCGCCGAAGATGGTGTGCTTGCGGTTCAGCCACGTCGTGGGGGCGACGGTGATGAAGAACTGCGAGCCGTTGGTGCCCGGACCCGCGTTGGCCATGGCCAGCAGGTAGGGCTTGTTGAAGGACAGGTCCGGGTGGAACTCGTCCTCGAACTGGTAGCCGGGACCGCCGGTGCCGTTGCCCAGCGGGTCACCGCCCTGAATCATGAAGCCGCTGATCACCCGGTGGAAGACCGTGCCGTCGTAGAGCCTGTCCGTGGACTTGGCGCCGGTGGCGGGGTTGACCCACTCACGCTCGCCCTGGGCGAGCTCGACGAAGTTCCGGACCGTCTTGGGGGCGTGGTTCGGCAGGAGCCGGACGTCGATGTCGCCGTGGTTGGTCTTCAGGGTGGCGTAAAGCTGCTCAGCCACGATCTGCCTTCCGTTGTCTTTCCGTAACCCCCCGATCCTCGCACGGTACCCGCCCCACGTCGCCCGGCACCCGCTTCTCGGCGCGGATCCCGGGTAACCGGATGCGGAAAACCGGTCTTGTACCCCCCGGTACCGGAGCGAAGGGCGGCGATCCGTGGCATTGTCGACGACAAGCTCTCGTTGCCCCGTATTCATCCTCAGATGACCCGGATGCCCGCCCTCGCATGCCTGAGGGTTCGTTGACAGGCATGATCCGTAAAAGGGTGGAAAGTCGAATTACCGTACGCCACCGAGGAGGAGGAACCCGTGACCCGCATCGACAGCGTGCGCGCCGCGACCGGTTCGGCGAAGGACAGCGTGCTGCACGCCGCGGAAGTGGTGGCGCCCTACGCCGACACGGCCAAGGACAGGGCCGCGCACTACGCACACGAGGCACGCGTACGGCTTGCGCCGAAGGTGTCCCTGGCGGCCGACCAGGCCCGCGTCCAGTACGACGCCCTTGTCGCGCCGCGCCTGGAACAGGCCCGCACCCATGTGCCGCCGAAGGTCGACCAGGCCGCCCATGAGGCCGCCGTCCGTACCCGCAAGGCGGCCCGGCAGGCCGCCGACTATTCCCGGCCGAGGATCGAGCAGGCGGTCGCCGTGGCCGTGCCCGTCGCGGACGAGGCCGCCGCGCGCGGTGCCGCCGCGCTGGCCGCGCTGCGCGGCCAGGTCTCGGCGAAGGAGATCCAGAAGCTGGTCCGCCGGCAGGAGCGGCGGGCCCGGGCCGGTCGCGCGGCCAGGATGCTGCTGGTGATCAGCGCGGTCGCGGGCGGCGCCTTCGCCGCCTGGAAGTGGTGGGACAAGCAGGCCAACCCGGACTGGCTGGTCGAGCCGCCCGCCGCCACCGAGGTGCCCGAGACGAGCCGGCTGACGTCCGTGGACGGCAGCGGGCAGTCGGTGCTCGACCCCGAGGTCCAGGCGAAGGAGGCCGAGGAGGAGGCCGCCAAGCACGACGAGGGGAACTGACCTCCGAGGCGCCTGACCACGTCCGTGGGGCGGGAGACTTGACGGTCTCCCGCCCCACGGCTGTCCGAACCGCACACGATGACGTTTGCAACGCCCCGTATGTGCGGACCCTGTACGGACTCTCTTTACGGAGTGCGTCCTTCTGGTTACCGCGAACCCTTCGCACCAGCTCAGGGCAAGGGCTCTCTACCCGCGTCCACCGCCCCTCCGCCGCACGGACCGCCCCGGTGGCCGCGCATGGATCTTGACGAATGCTCATCTTTGCGCAAACTTTTGCAATGTTCGCGGGGGGCATGCATCCCGGTGATGCACGTCACGGGCCGCGGGGAGCCGGGAATCACCCCTTGAGCCCTGGTGGAGGGATGCGATCGCAGGGAGCCGGCGCGGCTTTGGAACGCGGTCGGCATCGAGGACGGGTGTCCGCCGCGAGGGCGAGCGGCGAACGGTCGAACGGCAGCCCGCGTCCGGGGACAGCTTCGTAGCGTCCTGCGGGCCGTTCCGGCGCCGTGGCCGACGGGCATGAAAAGACCCCTCCGACCATGTTTCTCGAGGTCAGAGGGGTTTTGGTGTGGAGCCTAGGGGAGTCGAACCCCTGACATCTGCCATGCAAAGACAGCGCTCTACCAACTGAGCTAAGGCCCCGGAAGTGGTGCGTCCCATCGGAAGAACCGCGTACCGACGGGCGCCGGAGACCAGAGTACCGGGTCATCCCGGGGATCTCGCAAAAAGATTGGGGGTCCCCGCAGGCGACCACTCTCCGTAAGATGCTCGGCGTGGTTCGCTACAGCGAACCACCGTACTTGGGGAAGCGATGGGGAGACGCAATGGACGCCGCACAGCAGGAAGCCACCGCAAGAGCGCGGGAACTGCAGCGGAACTGGTACGGGGAGCCACTGGGGGCGCTCTTCCGTAAGCTCATAGACGATCTCGGCCTCAACCAGGCTCGTCTCGCGGGGGTTCTGGGCCTGTCCGCTCCGATGCTGTCGCAGCTGATGAGCGGTCAGCGGGCGAAGATCGGCAATCCCGCTGTCGTGCAGCGGGTGCAGCTGCTGCAGGACCTGGCGGGGCAGGTCGCGGACGGCAGTGTCAGCGCGGCGGAGGCCACCGACCGCATGGAGGAGATCAAGAAGTCGCAGGGGGGCTCTGTGCTCAGCAACACCACGACCACGACCAGCAGTTCGGGAGCGCCGACCGTCAAGCGGGTGGTCCGCGAGATCCAGTCGCTGCTGCGGTCCGTGGCCGCCGCGGGCGACATCATCGAGGCCGCGGACACCCTCGCCCCGAGCCACCCGGAACTGGCAGAGTTCCTCCGGGTGTACGGCGCCGGCCGCACCTCCGACGCCGTCGCGCACTACCAGTCCCACCAGAACTGAGCCCGCGGCCCGGTTCGTCGAAGGGGGTTCGGCGGCCGGGCCACGGCAACGAGGGGGAGTCGTATCGCTCATCGAGGGGGAAGCAAGGGGGGTAGCCGAAGGGGGAGGAGCGACGCACAGCCATGGGTGAGGTCTTCGCCGGCCGGTACGAACTGGTCGACCCGATCGGGCGCGGAGGGGTCGGTGCCGTGTGGCGCGCCTGGGACCACCGCCGGCGCCGCTATGTGGCCGCCAAGGTGCTCCAGCAGAGCGACGCGCACTCCCTGCTGCGGTTCGTCCGTGAGCAGGCTCTGCGGATCGATCACCCCCATGTGCTCGCGCCCGCCAGTTGGGCCGCCGACGACGACAAGGTCCTGTTCACCATGGACCTGGTCGCCGGCGGCTCGCTGGTCCATCTGATCGGCGACTACGGTCCCCTGCCGCCCGCGTTCGTCTGCACGCTGCTCGACCAGCTGCTGTCGGGGCTGGCCGCGGTGCACGCCGAGGACGTGGTGCACCGGGACATCAAACCCGCCAACGTGCTGCTGGAGGCCACCGGTACGGGCCGGCCGCGGCTGCGGCTGTCCGACTTCGGCATTGCCATGCGGCTGGGTGAGCCGCGGCTGACGGAGACCAACCTCGTGGTGGGAACGCCCGGTTATCTCGCTCCCGAGCAGATGATGGGCGCGGAACCGGACTTCCCGGCGGACCTGTTCGCCGTCGGCCTGGTCGCGCTGTATCTGCTGGAGGGCGCCAAGCCGGACACCAAGGCGCTCGTGGAGTACTTCGCGGCGCACGGGACGCCGAGCGCGCCCAAGAGCGTTCCCGAGCCGCTGTGGCAGGTCGTGGCGACCCTGCTGCAGCCGGACCCGCGGGCGCGGTTCCGGACCGCCACGGGGGCGCGCAAGGCGCTTGCCGCGGCCAGGGAGTTGCTGCCGGAGCCCGGCCCCGACGACGAGCTGATCGAGATCTTCGACCAGATCGGGCCGCTGCCACCGGGGTTCGCCGCCGAGGGGCCCCTGAAGCCGGCGCCCGGAGTCGAGGTCAAGGCAAGCGCCTCCCCCGGCGATTCGTCGTCCACACCCGGCACGGGATCTCGGCCCTCCGGGCCCGGCGACGGTTCTGTGCCGCCCGCGTCCGACGCAATCTCCGTATCGCCCGGGCCCGACGCTGGTTCCATATCGCCCGGGTCCGGCGCAGGATCCGTGCCGTCCGGACCCGGTACAGATTCCGTGCCGACCGTTGCCCGTACAACAGCCGTACCCGCCACGGGTGTTGCTCCACCTGCTCCACCCGTCGACCCGCGCCGGGACACCGGCTCCCAGCCCCCATCGGCCGTCCCCGCTCAGCCGCCCGGCATGTCGGACACCGGCAGCTTCCATCTGCCGCCGCCCCAGGCCACCGTCACCTCCGCCGCTTCCCCCCGGACTCCCGCTCCGCGGACGCCGTCCGCCCCGCAGCCACCGCCCCCCGTACACGAGCAGCCACAGGGCCAGACACCTCAGGGCGGTCAGCCCTACCCCGCCCACGTCTCCGCCCACGACCCCACGCACGTCCTGTCCTCCCCCCGTGCCGTGCCTCCGGCTCCGCACCTGCTCGACGATGCCTCTACTGCTTCGTACACCGCTCAGGACCGACAGGTTCCACCTTCTGCGCAGGAAATCCCACCGCACCTGGTCAACGGCGTCACGATCGCTCCGCACCCGGTCGACGGCGTCGCGCCGGGCACCGCACGCCGAGGCCACCGGGCCGCACGCCGAGCCCGCCGCCCCGGCGGTCCGCCCGCCAAGGTGGCCCTGCCCCTCCTGCTGTTCGCCCTGGTCAGCTACGCGGTCGGCTTCTGGGCCCTGACCCGCGTCTGACGCCTCACGAGGCCCGAACCCGCCCTCGCCCCACGACCGTCCACACCCCGAGCACCATCAGCACCACCGTGCCCGCGCCGATGCCGCCCGCGGCGAGTGCCTTCATCGCGGAATCGCCGCCGCTCCCGCCGTCCCCGGCGACCGCGCGGTCCTGGGCCGTGACGCCGAAGACGTTCTGCGGGACGGGCTGCCCGGCGTAGCCGGGGCCGTTCTGGGCCGCACCCGTGACCCGTACCCGCAGTGTCAGTCCGAACGGCCCGGCGCCGAAGTCGTCGGCCACGGCGGTGGAGAGGTGGATCGCGAGGTAGTACCAGCCGGCGAAGCGCATGCCGTTGACCTGGTCGGTGGGCGCGTAGCGGTTGGCGTAGGCGACGGGCGGCACCGGGGCCAGGGAGGCCGTGTTCTGGCTGCCGTCGTAACCGATCTCGATGTCCTCGACGTCGGCGCGCACGGGGTTGTAGAGGGTCATCTGCAGCGCGCCGACCGCGTAACCGCTGCTGTCGCCACCATCGTGGCTGCCCAGCTCCGCCACGGCGGACGGCTGCTGGCCCCAGTCGACGGGGACCTTGTAGAACAGCGTCTGCCCGGGCGAGATGCCGGCGCGCCAGACGCCCTGCTTCACGGAGGCCGCCCGGGCGAAGCCGGCGCCGCCCTGGCGGGTGGTGGCCTCGCCGGTGAGCGGGGTGGGTGTGGCGGAGTTCCAGGTCGTGGGAGGGTTCGTCGCGGCGGTCCCGGCGAGGCGCGGCTCGGTGGCGGTGGCCAGTTCCAGGTCCCAGGTGCCGGAGGTCGAGTCGTCGGCGTCGGCGCGCTGGACGACCACGTAGTACGGTCCGCCGCCCTCGCACAGGGGCATGCGCGGGGACGTCGTCCGCGCGCCCCAGGCCGTGATGGGATGCGGACTGCCGGTGATCCCGAAGTTGGCGCTCTCGTAGGAGCAGGAGTTGCCCTGGGAGTTCTGCACCGAGACCTTGATGCCGTCGTTCACGGAGAGCTTGCCGCTGCCGCGCGGTACGGCGGTGACGGCGACGTAGGCGCTGGTGGAGGCGTCGGGTTCGAGACGGTAGTAGAGCTTCGCGCCTTTGGGGAGGGAACTGCGGTAGCTTCTGCCGGCGTCGAGGAGGGCGGCGTCCGTGGTGCCCGTCGCTCCCTTGACGGTCCGGGCATCCGCGGCGAACGCGTAGGAGGAGTCCGCCGCCGAGGCCGGCCCCGCCGTGAGCGCCACCGAGACGCACAGCACCGCTCCGGCGGCAGTCACGCGCGCGCGTACCGGAGGCCGGCCGTGTCCCGGTCTCGTGCGCCACCACCCCGTACGCCGCCGCATCACGCGCCACCCCTCGTCGTTGCCCGGACCGTGGGACCGTCGCCCATCCTGCCCCGGGAGACGGCGCGTCATCCGGGCAACGCAAAACCCCGACCGTTCTGACGGCCGGGGTTTTTCAGAATCGGATGTCGGTGCTCACGAACCCGTGGGCACGGAGTCAGTCGCCTCCGTCCACAGATCCTGCTCGGCGCGATCCGCCTGGATCTGGCGGTACACGAGGAGCCCGCCGATGGCGGCCAGTGCGACCAGGAGAAGCTTCTTCACCGCGCGACCTCGTCTTTCCTTGACGTAGGGGACCTCTGGCGCCCGACTATACACACCGACCGATACCGATCGGTGACCTGCGTCCGGCCTCAACTCCCGGCCCCGGTACGGCGGTAGAACCGGAGCCGACCGCTCCGATCTGAGGGTGATCACACCTCCACGGACAGTGACTTTCATCCTCCTTAGGGGACTCTTCTGCACTTTTATGGCTGTTTGCACCCATCCGAGTGGTGTTCATCCGAAGATCGACGCGCCACGGGCGTCGGTCCACCACTTCCCGGCCCCCATACACATCATGAGGAAAGTACGCAAATCGCCCAAGCCGAAAGTGAGGGGCCATGGCCCGGAACCAGGTCATGAAGCTGTGGACCACCATCGTCACCGTCTTCCTCGCGCTGTGTGCGGCGCTCGGACTCGCCACCTCGACCGCCACCGCGGCCGTAGCGCAGACCGAGGCGACCGGCAACAGCACGGGCGGCGCCGCGCACCCCGTGACGATGCCGACAACGTCCCAGCACTGGTCCTGGTTCTTCGCACGAGCCCTGCCGCCCACGATGAAGCAGCGCATCAGGGCCGAGGCCCACGGCAAGTCCCCGAGTTGCCGGCACCGTCCCCGCACGGACGCCGACGCGAGCGCGGAGACCCTTCTGTCCGAACAGGCCACCTCCTTGTGCGCCCCGGCGGACCGCGCCACCGTTCCCCTCCAGCGCTGAGACACCGGTCCTCTTCGCTACGGGCCGATCGTCCTGCGATACCGGCCGCCCCTCCTCAGCACTGAGAATCAGCTCCCCTTTCACTTCCCCCACCGCACCCGACGTAACGGCGACCTTGCGTACACACAACCGCCTGTGGAAGACCTCCAGCCGTATGCCGGCCGGAGGTCTTCACGTCGTGGTGCACCCTTGATCGACCCCGTTGGGCGGCCCGTGGCCTGGGCCCATGCCCCACATACTCGTCGTGACCGCCGTCCATCCCCATCGGCCGAGTTATTGGAGGACGCGTACAAGTCCCTGTACGCCCAGGAGCTCCCGGAGGGCTGGGAGTGGCACTGGGTGGTCCAGGAGGACGGCAGGACGGACGCGGTGCGCCCCCCGCGTACCCGACGACGAGCGGGTGACCTTTCTCCAGGGGCGGCCCGGCGGCCCGGGAGTCGCCCGGACCATCGCCCTCGCGCACACCGAGGCCGCGTACGTGAAAGTGCTGGACGCCGACGACCTGCTCACGCCGGGAGCGCTGGCACGCGATCTGGCGGCCCTCGAAGCCGACCCGACCCTCGGCTGGGCGACGTCACGCGCCCTGGACCTGCTGCCGGACGGTTCGACCGTCGGCTTCCCGGACGACCCCGACGAGGGCCCCGTCGAGCGCGGGACCGTGCTCGACTTCTGGCGGGCGAACGACTTCCGCGCCCAGGTCCACCCCGCGACCCTCTTCGTCCGACGCGACCTGCTGCTGGCGCTCGGCGGATGGATGGCCCTGCCCGCCTCCGAGGACACGGGACTGCTGCTGGCGCTGAACTGCGTAAGCCGGGGCTGGTTCACCCGCGAGCCGGGGCTGCTCTACCGGAAGTGGGCGGGACACGTGACCGGGCAGGCGGCGCATGTGGACCCGGCCGAGCGGGCGGCGCGTATGGCGGTGGTGGAGGAGAGGGCACGTGCTCTCGCCTCCCTGGGCTGGAGCTATTCGGCGCCCTGAGCGCCCTGCGCCCGTCCCGCCGACGCGAGCCACTGGGCGAGCCGGCGCACGGTCGTCTCGTCGAGCCCGTCCACGACGGCCTCCACGGCCGCCCAGTCCTCCTGCGTGAGGTCGTAGAGTCCGGCCTTGCCCAGGCCGGCCATGATGACCTGCTGCCGACGGTCGTCCATGCGCTCCGTGAGCCTGCTCGGCTTCTCCGGGCCCGCGGGAGCAGTCTCGGATGTCGCGACGGGCGCTGTGGCCGTGGAGACGTCGTAGCGCTGCCAGGCTCCGTCCTTCGGGCCCCACAGGCTCACCGTCAGGTCCTCGCCACGCGCGCGTACGGTGTGCGCCATCTCGCCGAGGGCGTACTGAACGGGGGCGCGGTGGGGCGATTCCGCGCACGTCTGCCAGGAGGCCGAGGCGGGCCGGTAGGAGAGGGCGACCCAGCGCGGGGCGCCGGTCGGCTGAGGACTCTCGGGACGTGTCGCCACGGAATCACCCCTTCGGAGGCTGCACGGCAGGGTGACCATAGCTGACGACCCGTCAGATAACCAGGCTGCCCCTCCGCCTGTCCTCTTCATGCCCGGCGTGTCACCCTGCCTGCGCCCGCGGCCCCCGCACCCGGCGATGGCGGCTTCGGGGGCGGGCAGACACGTGCAGTCGCGGGCAGTCGAGTGGCCGCCCTGGACAGGGAGGCGGAGATGAGCGAAGTCGAAGAGGTGGGTACGACGACGTCCGCGGAGTCACTCCGTACGGCACACCGCGTCCGCGCACGGAGCACGTACGACCGCGCAGGCCGCATGCCGGCACGCCGGAGTGGCCCAGTCCGACACCGAGCTCGTGCCGAAGAGCCCTGTCGGGCGGGCCGCCCACGCCCTGCGCCTCTGTTCCCAGTCGCTCGACGCGCTCACCGTCGGCACCGGCGAACCGGCCGCCGATGCCCGCTGCGCACGGAACGTCGCCGCCACGGCCGCACCGGCCCCTCAGGTGGCCCGAGCGGCGGACGGTGACGGATCCCTCGCCGCATTGCGAGCCGCACTCGCCGCCTCGCGGGCCGCAGCGGTCGCGGCCGACGGAGCAGCGGCGGGCCGAGACATCGCGCTCAATGCGGCTGCCGACGAAGCCGAGGAACTCGCGGTGGTCGCGGCTTCCGCGGCGCGGTGGCTGTGGGTCGGGCACCCGGAGCCAGGCCGTGGTGGATGTAGAGCGGGACACCCGGAGCCAGACCGTGTTTCACGTGAAACATCGGTTTCACGTGAAACAGTGGCGGGCGTTCCCGGATGCCGCGCCGTTCGGCGCCGGTCCCTCCCCTCGTGGGGACCGGCGCCGAACGTCACGGATCTCTCGGACTCAGCCGGCCGGGCCGGCGCCGCCCTCCGGATCTCCCGGCGGAAGCTGGCCGAGAACCGATGGCGCCATGCGCCGCCCCTCCGAACGCTGAGCCGATGGCCCGGGTGGACGAAGCGTGATGGGTTGGCCACCCGGTCGGGATCCTGCCAGTTCGATGCGGCGACGAGGAGATTCCGGCCACCTGCCGCTCCCTTAAACCGCAGGTCAGCCGTATAAAGTGAGTTTTCCGGTCCGGATGTCAAACGCGGAGGAGGTTAGGGGTGGAGGCCTTGAGTCCCGACTCAGGGGCGCGTACAGCCTTCGCGGAACGTCTCGCGCTGCTGTACAAGGAGGCTGGAAATCCTCCCCTCACGCGGGTCGCCGAGGCGGTCGTACAGCTGCAGCGAGTGGACGAGCGAGGGCGGCCCGTGCGGGTGTCCGCCCAGCGGATCAGTGACTGGCGGCGGGCGAAGAACGTGCCGGCTCAGTTCGCCGCCCTCGCCGCGGTGCTGCACATCCTGATCCCCCAGGCCCGCCGAGCCCGGCCCGCTCCGGTGTCTGCGGGGCTGTACGACATGGCTCAGTGGCAGCGCCTGTGGGAGCGCGCCGTCGCCGACCCGGCCGGGGAGCGTCCCGCCCCACCGACAGCCGTGGAGGAAGGCCCGCCGGCCGAGGTTCCCGCCATCGCCGGGGTGTGCCCGTACCGGGGTCTGGCTTCCTATCGCGAGCAGGACGCCCGCTGGTTCTTCGGCCGGGAGCGGAGCACCGACTCCCTCGTCGACCAGCTCCGCGCCGTGGAGCGGACGGGCGGCCTGATCATGCTCGTCGGCGCTTCCGGGGCGGGAAAGTCATCCCTGCTGCATGCCGGCCTGGTACCCGCGCTGCAGAACGGCGCGCTGAGCGACCACGGCATCGGCACGACGACGGTCGTCCAGTTCGTGCCGGGGGCGGACCCCCTCGGGGAGCTGACCGGACGAATACCCGAGCTCGCGGACGTCCTCGCCGCGGCGGAACCGGGGACCGAGGAGTTCACCCGGGACGTGCGGGAAGCCGTCGCGGTCTGGGGCAAACGGGAGAGCTCCGGCATGAGCCGCCCGGTCGTCATCGTCGACCAGTTCGAGGAGTCCTTCACCCTCTGCTCGGACGAAACGGCCCGCCGCACCTTCGTGCAGACCCTGGACGCCGCCTGCTCACCCTCGGGCCCCGACGAACCGGCGCCCGTCCTCGTGGTCCTCGGCATCCGCGCCGACTTCTACGAACAGTGCCTCTCCCATCCCGAGCTGGCCGACTCCCTGCAACACCGGCATATGGTGCTCGGCCCACTGACCACCACGGAACTGCGCGAGGCCGTCACCGGTCCCGCCAAGGCGGTCGGACTGGAGCTGGAGCCGGGGCTCGCGGAGCTGATCGTCCGCGAGGTGAGCGCCGACGGGCCCCGTGGAGCGCACGACGCCGGTGTGCTGCCCCTCCTGTCCCATGCCCTGCTCGCCACCTGGCAGCGGCGCAAGGCGGGGCGGCTGACGCTGGTCGGCTACCGGGCGGCCGGCGGCATCCAGGGCGCGGTGGCGGCGACCGCCGAGCGCGCCTGGTCCGATCTGGACCCGGCGGCGCGCGCGGCCGCGCGACTGCTGCTGCTGAGGCTGGTGCGGCTGGGTGAGGACACCCAGGCCACCCGGCGGCGCGGGACCCGGCGCCAGCTGGCGCGGGAGTCGACGGACCCGGAAGCGACGGAGGAGTCGCTCGAGGCATTGGTACGCGCCCGGCTGGTGACACTGGACGCGGAGACCGTCGAGATCACCCACGAGGCCCTGCTGCACGCCTGGCCGCGACTGCGGGACTGGATCGACGAGGACAGGAACGGCAACCTGCTGCGCCAGCAACTGGAGGAGGACGGTCGGGCCTGGGAGGCTTCCACCCGCGACTCCTCGCTGCTGTACCGGGGCTCCCGGCTGGAGCAGGCCCGCGGCTGGGCCAGATCGGCGGGCGACACGTTCCTGACCCGCAGCGCGGTGGACTTCCTCGCCGCCTCGGTGCGGCTGCGCAAGCGCACGCTCCTGATCAGCCGCGCCGCCGTCTCGGCGCTGGTCGTGCTCGCCGTCGTGGCCGTCGGCTCCGCCGTCGTCGCCCGTCAGCAGCGCGACGACGCCGTCTTCCAGCAGGTGCTCGCCGAGGCCGACCGCGTCCAGGCCGCGGATCCCTCGCTGTCGGCCCAGCTCGACCTGGTCGCCCACCGGCTGCGAAAGGACGACGCCGGTACGAACAATCGCCTGATCTCCATCGTGAACGCGCCCCTGGCCACACCGCTCCTGGGCCACACCGGCGCCGTCTACCTGACCACCTTCAGCCCGGACGGGCGGCTGCTGGCCACCGCCAGCTACGACCACACGGTCCGGCTGTGGGACGTCAGCGACCGGACCCGGCCCAAGCCGCTGGGCAAGCCCCTCACCGGTCACACCAGCTGGGTGAGCAGCGCCGTCTTCAGCCCGGACAGCCGCACCCTGGCCAGCGCCGGGGACGACGGCACCGTGCGCCTGTGGGACGTCGGCGACCCGCGCCACCCGCGCTCGCTGGGTCCGCCGGTGACGGGACACGACGGCACGATCTTCCTGGCCGCCTTCAGTCCCGACGGGCACACACTGGCGACCGCCGACGAGGACCACACCGTACGGCTGTGGAACGTGACCGACCCTCACCGCCCGGTCTCGCTCACCACGCTGAAGGGTCACACCGACTCGGTTCGTTCGATCGCGTTCAGCCGGGACGGCAGGACCCTGGCGTCCGGCGGTGACGACGACACGGTCCGCCTGTGGGACGTCAGCAACCCGCGGGATCCACGCTCTGTGGGCAGGCCCCTCACCGGCCACACCCAGACCGTGCACTCCGTCGCCTTCAGCCCCGACGGCAGGACGCTCGCGAGCGGCAGCTCGGACGACACGGTCCGCCTGTGGAACGTCGCCGACCGGGAGCACCCGAGCTCCCTCGGTGAGCCTCTGATCGGCCACACCGGCCCTGTCTGGTCCGTGGCCTTCAGTCCGGACGGGTCGATGATCGCGGCGGGCAGCGCCGACAGCACGGCGAGTCTGTGGAACGTGAGCAATCCCGCCTACCCCTCGCAAGTCGGTGAGCCGCTCGCGGGCAGCAGCGGTGAGATGTACGCCGTCGGCTTCAGCCCCGACGGGCGGACGCTGGCCACCGGCAGCGGTGACAGCAAGGTCCGCCTGTGGTCGATACCGGCGTCGGACATGACCGGCCGGATCGGGGCGTTCAGCCGGGACGGGAAGGTCCTCGCCACCGCCGCGGAGGACGGCAGGATCCGCCTGTGGAACGTCACGGAGCCGGCCCGCCCCGTGGCGCTGGGCGAGCCCTTCGCGACCAAGGACCGCACCCCCCGCTCGATGGTGTTCTCACCCGACGACCGCACTCTCATCGCGCTGACGGGAACCACGAACTCGGTCGAGCTGTGGAACGTCGCAGACCTCGCGCATCCCGTCCCGTACGGCCCGGCCGTCGAACTGCTGACCCGGTACGCGGGCGCCGACGCACTGGCCCTCAGCCCCGACGGGCGCACGCTGGCGGTCGACTTCGACGACCGGACCATCCAGTTGCTCGACATCGGCGACCCACCCCACCCCCGCCGACTGGGCAAGCCCCTCACCGGCCACACCGGCTACGTCAACGCCCTCGCCTACAGCCCCGACGGCCACACCCTCGCCAGCAGCAGCGCGGACGGGACCATACGGCTGTGGAACGTCATCGACCCCCGACGACCGCACCTGATCGGCTCTCCGCTCACCGGGCACCTGGGCCCGGTCAACACGCTCGCCTACAGCCCGGATGGCCACACCCTCGCCAGCGGCAGCGACGACGACACGGTCCGCCTGTGGAACGTCGCCGACCCGTCCCGGGCGAGGATCCTGGGCTCCCCGCTCACCGGTCACACCGAGGCGGTGGTGTCCCTGACGTTCAGCCGGGACGGCCGCACCCTGGCCAGCGGCGGCAACGACAACACGGTGCGGCTGTGGAACGTCGGCGACCCCTCGGACGCGGCCCCCATAGGCCAGTCGATGAGCCCGAACGCCAAGACCGGCAACTTCCTTGCCTTCAGCCCCAGAAGTCACCTCCTCGGCGTCTCCAGCGGCGCCGACACGGTCCGCCTGTGGAACCTCGACGTCGACGCGGCGGTACGCCATATCTGCTCCACCACCCGGGGCGTACTGACGCCGCAGAAGTGGCACGAGTACCTGCCCCGGCTCTCGTACGACCCTCCGTGCGCGGAGCAGTGACAGCGGAACCCGGTGATCCGGATCACAACTCTCGGTTCGCCCCGAGCAGTTGGCTCCCGCCGGACAACCGACCTTGTTACCCTTGGCCATAGCCCGACCGCTGGTGCATCCCCCGTCGCCAGCGGCCGGGCGTTTTCGTACCCGCCCCAGGTCGATCTCATCCGGGGACGCGTTGGTGTCACCGGGAGATGCAAAAGACCCCCAACCATGATCGGTTGGGGGTCTTTTCGCTGGTGGGGCTAACAGGATTTGAACCTGTGGCCTCATCCTTATCAGGTCGATCATGGGGGTCGTGGACGTCGGTCAACTCGCCCTGGGCCTCGATGAACCATGCGCCTGTGTCTTCCGCTGACCGCGGCTGTCCGCCCCTGTTGATGTCAGCCGTTGATGTCAGCCTGTCTTGGCGCTCTTGACACATCCCGGCCCGTCTGATCTGAGGGGACGATGATTGCCTAATTGGAGATAGAGCTGTACGGCTGTAGCTACAGAGAGGGGCCTTGTGTAGCTACACGGAGCCCCATCCTGGCTGGCCAGCGAGGTCAAAGCAGAGGTATTGTAGTAGACAGATTGTCTCCGGATAGGGCCCTGAACAGGGCTTTTCTAACAACAACCGTAGACAGAGGGGGTTTGGCCCCGGCGGCAACCAGGACCAAACCCCTTGCCTTAGCGAGTCCGGTCGAGCTGATACCGACCGGACTCGCTGCATTCACAGCTCATCACGTGTCGCCTCCGACCGGACGTCTAACGGGTCAGTGGATCCAACCCGCGTGATCGATGATCACGAACGCTAGTCCAACGACTGCAACAGCAACCTGCCACCTCTCGGGGCCGGTCCACCTGCGCCGCCGCTTCCTAGGGTTCTCTTTCATCTAGCCCTTCCCTTCGCCCTCAAGACCGGCCCCGAGCGGACCGGAGGCTGTGAACTCGCGCCCCCAAACGCGTAGTTCAGTGAGAGCTCCGTGAAGTAGCTTTGCTTATCTTACCGGTCGCGTTTGACAGTAGGTGCTACTGGCCATCCATGCAGGTCAGGGAGTTGTTCCTAGCGCCGACGCTCGCACGATTCTGCAATCCAGCCCTAGATCCCATGAGGCTATGCGGCTATGACGCATGGAGATTTGCTCCGGGATCGATGGCATGGAGAGAGGGTTTCACGTGAAACACCAACTGCAACCTCTGCCCTGCTCTGTGACGGTAGCAGCGCACCTTGCTCCTTTCTGCCCGACTGCTCGACGGCCGCTCAGTTCCAGCTAACGGTCTCCTCCGACTCCAGAGATCGTTGGGGCCGCGCTGGGTACACGATGAGTACTTGTTGGGTACACGCTGGGTACGTGGGACCGCCCATCCAGCCCAGACGCTCGATTCTTAACTTGGCTGAATCCAGGTAGGCACAGTCGTACAGATGGCCGCTCGACGTCGCTTAACCTGTGGTCGCCAGTTTGCCCCACACGCCCCGCAAGGGCAACTTCCAAGGTCAGATAGCCACTTCACCTTGGTTTCGCAACCTGTGATACTTGTTTGTAGCACTGTTGCCTTCAAATCCAAGGCAGGGAGCAATTGGATTGAGTGGAGCGACTACCGGGACAGCCTCAAGGTTCACGTTGCCGTCACCGATCCATCTGCCTCAATTACCACCTACCCCAGCTGCCATCCCGTCCGCCGTCGACCCACACACCGTGGAGCGGGCGTGGTTCCTGGCGTCCAGGTGGAGCGCGCCACTGCACGAACGACCTGGACGCCAGGGGCCGCGTCTGCTCGGCTCTGCCTGGGTCGACGGTGGTCGGGATGGCAGCTCCCCGCGCACGCCACTACGGACCCGCGGTCGAGAACGGCGCCCCCTCCATCCCGGTGCCGGCCGAGCCCCCGCCGGAGGCATCGTCTTGACCGGGGCCGCGCTATGCGGTGATCGACTCATGGCCACCGGCCCTATCCACATGTGGGCGCGCGTCGGCGCAGCGCGGGCGGAGCGGGCCGGAGGCAGGAGCGGCGCCCGCAGCGGAGCCGGGAGCGCGCCCGGCGGAGCGGAGCGCAGCCGGGGCTTGATGAGGTAGAGAAACCTGTAACAGCTCGATGGCCAAGAGCCCTGGCTCGGCTGCGTGTTTCCGTGGTGGTCCGGCAGGCGTTGGCGTCAGCGGGGAAGGGCACTGATGTTGTGAGAGCGGCGTCGTCCGCTTATACCGTGGCGGGGTCGCCGCCGTGTGGAAGAACAAAGAGCCATTGCTGAGCCCGTACGGCTCGGCGCTTGTCAAACCATGGCTTCCACGTTGGCACAAAGTCTCCGGCAGCCGTCAGTAGCCGTTGGCTGTGTACTGCCTCTACTTCGAACGCGGCCCCGTCGGGCGACTTTTTCAGCCGCCAGCGCTGGTGAGCTTCCGCGTTGGGCTCCCCCATCAGAAGGTCTGGCCTCTGAGAGTCACGTGTGGAGTCAAGCGCGAGTCCGTTATCTGCCGACACGATGAGCACTTCCCCTTGTACCCCGCTCGGGCGGAGAAACCACAGTTGCTGCCTCTCCGCATGTGGTGCCCACAAGTGGGGCTCTTCCCCAGGCTGGTTGCGCCACGCCGTGTCGAGAGCTAGCCCGCAGTCGCGCGCAATGATCAGGAACGGCCCAGCCGGATCGGTCCTCTTCTTCCGCCACGCTGGGAGCGTAATGTTTTCCACCCCGACGGAGATCCCGGGGAAGCCGATCCGAATGCTCACCATGCGCGGACGTTAGCAGCGTCTCGCGCCTCCCCGAGTCGCAAGGCTCGAAATGGAAGGAATGATCGGTTACACCTTGCTGCTAGGTGCCACGCCGACCCGTCAGGCGTCGAAGTCGTACTCCAGGATGTAGGAGGCGGCATCGAGCGTCATTTCGTTGATCTCGACGGGGCGCCCTTCATCCGCGAACGCGGTCCGGCAAACGAGGATCACGGGTGTGCCTGCGGAGATGCTCAACTGCGCCGCTTCGTGCTTCGTGGGCATGCGTGAGCGGATCTCCTCGCGGAAGTGCACTGGCTTGTACCCAAGTTCGGCGAGACGGGCGTAAGTTCCGCCGGGGCCCGTGTCTTCTTGGGTGATCGCTGACCCTGCGACTACCGACGTGGGGAGATAGCTCGTTGCGAGAAGAACGGGCTTGCCGTCCAGGACGAACCGCCGGCGTCGCACGCAGACAGTGTCCTCGTCGGCCAGGCCCAACACCTGCCCAATCTGCGCAGGCGCGGTCTCCTCCGACACCGTCACCTGGTCCACCACGAGGGCCCGGTTCTCGATGTCCGCAGACCAGATGGATCGACCGCTGCCCCACTGTTCCTGCGAAAGCCGCTGGATGCCTCGGCGCCTCAGCGGGCGGAAAGACCGGACGAACACGCCGGCACCCTTGCGGGACTCGGCAACCCCCTCGTCCTTGAGCACGCTCAGGGCCTGACGGGCTGTCATCCGGGCCACGCCGTGCGCGGCCATCAGGTCGTTCTCTCCCGGAAGCCGATCACCGGGACCGTACTCGCCCGACTGGATCGCCTCGCGTAGAGAGTCCGCGATCCGCTGGTACTTCGGCCGACGGTCGTCGTCGGTGGTGGTCATTCGGGAGCCCTCCTCTCTTCTCTAGACAGCCTAGGCCATGGGCTGGCCGGTCGCTCTGTGCGTGTAACCCGAATCCCTCGCCGACAACCTCTCTAGACATCTCCCTTGACGACGTCTCTAGAGATGTGCTCCCATTGGAGATGTCTAGAGAGGTCGCGTAGGGCGGCCTCCGAGAACGAGGGATGTGCTCATGCCGTCTTTCAAGATCGACACTTCGACTGCTGTGGTGTTCGTGGCGACCGCGCCGGAACCGAAGATGGTCAACAAGAAGACCGGTGAGCGGGCCGTGGACCGGGAGACCAACGCGAGCCTGTCGACCGTGGGTCTGCTGGTCTCGGACGAGGGGGAGGGCAACCTCTACCAGGTGACCGTCCCGGAGACCGGCCTCCCCGAGGGCCTGGCGCCGGGCATGCCGGTCAAGGTCATCGGTCTGAAGGCGCGTGACTGGGAGAACGAGTTCAACGGCCAGAAGCGGCACGGGATCTCGTTCCGCGCGGTCGCGATCACCCCGGCGGCCTGACCATGACCGACCTGACGATGTGGCTGGAGGGTGCGGGAGCCCTGGCCGGTGCCGGTGGTCTCGGCTACGCGAAGGTACGCGCACCGCGCGTGTACTGGTCGCTGGTCGGGATGCCGGTCACCTGGGGCCGCTTCACCTTCTCCTACCGGTCGACCATGGACGTGTGCGGGCTGACGGTGCAGCCGTCGGGTCTGCGGGCGTTCATGACCCGCAATGTCGCACGCCGTGATGTCCAGCCGGTCCCGCCGAAGATCCGCCGGGTACGCGGCACGTCGACGGGGCTGCGGGTGACCCTGCGGCTTCCCGCCGGCCTGGAGCCCGCCGACCTGATGGCCTCTTCGGAACGGCTCCGGCACGCGTGGGGCGTCCACTCCGTGACCGTGGTCGAGACGAAGCCCGGTTTCGTCGAGCTGCGGTTGACCGGCTATGACGTGCTGCGCCGGGTGCGGATGCCCCGCAAGGCCCGGCCGCACGACATGGCCGTTCCGGTCGCGGTGCGGGAGGACGGGACCGCGTTCGAGCGGGACTACCGCAAGGCTCCGATGGCGCTCACCCTGGGCGCCAACCACTCGGGCAAGTCCATGTATCAGCGCAACCTGATCAAGGGACTGGCGCAACTGCCGGTGGCCCTGGTCGGGATCGACTGCAAGCGCGGGGTGGAACAGTCCGCCTTCGCGCCCCGCCTGTCGGCGTTGGTCACCACCCCCGACGATGCCGCCTCCCTGCTCGGCGTCCTGGTCGCCGAGATGGAAGACCGATTCGACCTGCTGAGCCGTCACGGCGTCTCGGACCTGTGGGAACTGCCCGCAGAGCTGCGGCCGGTGCCGGTGGTCGTCCTCGTCGACGAGGTGGCGGAACTGTTCCTGATCTCCTCCAAGAAGGATGAGGAGCGCCGGGAGCGGATCGTCACCGCGCTGATCCGCCTCGCGCAGATGGCCCGCGCGATCGGCATCTACCTGGAGATCTGCGGGCAGCGCTTCGGCTCCGACCTGGGCAAGGGCGCCACGATGCTCCGCGCTCAGCTCACCGGCCGTGTGGTGCACCGCGTCAACGACAAGCAGACCGCCGAAATGGGTCTGGCGGACGTGGCCCCGGACGCGGTGCCGGCCGCGAGCCTGATCCCGATGAATCGCCCCGGTACCGCTGTCGCGGCGGACTCTACCGGCGGCTGGTCGAAGATCCGCACCCCGAACACGTCCCGCGATGAAGTCGTGGCGGTCTGCCGGGAGTTCGCCCACCTGGTCCCGGATCTGCCGTTCCTCGAACCGTTCCGCCCCTACGTGCCCGCTCTTGCGCCGACGTCCGGTCCGTCGCTGGTCAAGCCCCGCCCGGTCACCGAGTAGCGCCCGGCTAGGACCCAACCCCCTGAAGGGAGGTGCCCCCGCATGTCTCGTTCCGTCCGTCTCGACGCTGTACTCATCCAGGCCGTCATCGCTGGTGCGCTGTCGTTCGCTCACCTGCACGACTTGGCCGAAGCGGCTGGGCAGACCGGCTGGAAGGCGTGGGCTTACCCGGTCTCGGTCGATCTGCTTCTTGTTGCTGCCTGGCGTCGGCTGCGCACGGCTCGCCGCGACCGTTCTGCCTGGATCTGGTTCGTGATCGCGCTGTTCGCCTCGCTAGGTGCGAACATCGCGACCGCCGGGCTCCTCGACCTGGCCCGCGTGCCCGCCTGGCTGTGCATTCTCGTCGCTGGCTGGCCCGCTCTGGCCTTCCTCGGCGGCACGCTCCTGGTCCACTCGCCCGACGCCCCGGCTGCTCCTGCACAGGCTGTGGACGAACCGGCGACGCCGGAAGTCGAGGTGCACCGCACCGACGAACCAGCCCCCGCCGCGACCGTGCCGGAACTGACTCCCGCACCGCCGCAGCCCGCCCCCGCCGTTCCGTCCGCGCTGCTGGACCACGCCCGGAAGATCGCCGATGCCCACCGCGCCTCCACGGGCTCTGCGATGCCCGCCGCCGCCCTGTCCGCACGGCTCCAACTGCCCGCCCCGATGGCCGACGCCATCGCCGCGGAACTCCAACTCACCTGAGACGAGAGGAGAAACGCCCGTGACCGCCTACCGCCGCTTCCGCAACGTGATTCGCATCGGCCCCGTGCAGGTCGCCACTGCCTACGACGGTCGTGGCCGCGACAAGCACACGGCTGCCTGCACCGCCCCCGGCTGCGGCTTCGCCGCCGACTACGACACCCGCGCTGGCGCCGAACTCGCCGCCCGCACCCACCGCTGCAAGGCCTGAGAGGAGATCAGCCATGGACGTACCGCTCTGGCTCGCCCTGCTCGTCGTCGGATGGCTCGGCGTCAAGCTCGCCCGCCCGCCGTGGTGGCTGGTCGCCGTGCTCCTGGTCGGCGGCTACCTCGTCGCCGGAAGCTTCCTGGCCCCCGCCCTCGGCACCGTCCTCAAGTAGAAGGGAACCGCCTCGTGTTCACGCCCAAGTACCCGCCCCAGGACACCGCCCCGCCCGCCGCAGCCCCTGTGCCGGCCGCCCACACCCCGGCACCCGTCCAGCCGTCCGCCCCGGCCCCGGTTCCGGCGGCCGCGGCCTCGAACCGGCCGACCATCCAGCTCACCCCCGGCAGCGCGCTCGCCCTCGCCGCTGGCGGCGGCGCCGTGGTCCTCGTCGTCGGTGCGGTCCTGGTCTCGCTGCTGCTCGCGCTCGCCATCACCGGCATGTCCGTGGCCGTGGTCGCGGTCGTCCTCCGCTCGCTGCTCAAGGACCTCGACAAGCACCGCTAACGGCCCCCGGGGCGGCTCTCTCGCCAAAGAACCGCCGCCCCGGACGCCTGCACCTCTTCCAGATCCAACGGACCCGAAAGGGAAGCCCCATCATGCCCCAGCACGCCTCAAACACACCCGCCTGCCGCGACTGCGACGGCTTCCCCGTCGTCGCCATCACCACCGGCGGCCGCCACGACGACGGCACCCGCGTCACCCTCCGCGTCGCCTGCCCTGCCTGCCAGGGCACCGGCCACACCACCCGCGCCGCCATCTTCGCCCGGATCGGCAGGTGACGACGTGAAGACCCTGACCGCCTCGGCCCACATCGAGCCGGACACCCGTTTCCGGGTCACCCCGTTCGCCGACCGCACCAACCCCTTCGTCTGCCTCCGCATCGGCGGTGACTCCGTCGAGCTCGCGCTGATCGCACGTGTCGGCAGCTCGGAGGCGCTGCGCGCTCTCGCTGCTGCGGCCATCGAAGCTGCCGGAACCCTGGACGCCATGGCCGACGACGCGGCGGAGGTGACCAGCCATGGCTGACCTCACCCCGACCCCGGACCGCCCCGGCCTGCACGTCAGCAAGCCGTCCCCGAACACCCCCGCCACCGCATCGGCCCTCTGCCACTGCGGCGCCTCCGCCACCGCCAAGGGCGACGCCCAGGTCAAGGCACTGGTCGAGGGCTACACCGCCCACCACGGCCCCGCCCACAACCGGAGGTGACCAGGTGACTGACACCGCCACCCTGGCGGGCCTCGATGCGGCCACCCTCGGCGACGTGCTGAGGGTGGCCAACTCGGCCGACTTCGACCGCTGGCAAGAACAGATCAAGCGCACGGGCGGCTGCTCCGACCCCATCCGGCTCATCGGCGGTACGAAGACGATCGACCCCGCCACGAAGACCGTGCTGCACGCGTACTCCACGGATACCGAGCCGGGCGGCATGCTCCGCATCGCCTGCGGCAACCGCCGTGCCTCCCGCTGCCCGGCCTGCGCCTGGACCTATGCCGGAGACACCTACCACCTCATCCGCGCCGGGCTCGTCGGCGACCCGGACAAGGGCACTTCGCACACCATCCGGGATCACCCGCGCGTCTTCGCCACCCTCACCGCGCCCTCGTTCGGCCCGGTCCACAACCGGCCCGGCACCCGGCCCTGCCGCTGCGGCACCCGGCACGGCGAGGACGCGCCCGAACTCGGCACCCCGCTCGACCCCGACACGTACGACTACGCGAGCGCGGTGCTGTGGAACAACCACGCCTCCGAACTGTGGCGCTACTTCACGATCTACCTGCGCCGCGAGATCGCCCGACGGGCCGGACTCACGCAGAAGGCAGCCCACGAACAATCGCGCGTCTCCTTCGGCAAGGTTGCCGAGTATCAGAAGCGCGGGGCCGTGCACTTCCATGCGGTGATCCGCTTCGACGGACCGGACGGGCCCGACGATCCTCCTCCGGCCTGGGCCACGCTCGATCTGCTCAGCGACTCGATCCGTGCCGCCGCTGCCCGCGTCGCGGTCGACGTACCCGCCGCCGGGGAGCTCCCAGCCCGCACCCTGCGCTGGGGCACCCAACTCGACGTCCAGCCGATCGGCGCCTTCGGCCACGGCGAGGAGATCACCGAACAGGCGGTCGCCTCCTACGTCGCCAAGTACGCCACCAAAGCAGCCGAGACCACCGGCACCGTCGACCGCCGGATCGGCAACAAAGAGGCCCTGGTCCTGCTCGACGTGCCCGACCACCCCGCCCGGCTCATCGCCGCGTGCCTCGACCTGCACGCGCTCTACCCGGACCGGAAGCTGCGGGACTGGGCTCACATGCTCGGCTTCCGTGGCCACTTCTCCACCAAGTCCCGCCGCTACTCCACCACCTTGGGCGCTTTACGCCAGGTCCGCGCCGACTACCGCGCCGCCCAGCAACGCGCCGCCCTCGGCCTGCCCGACCCCGACGACAGCCCGGAGGCGACCACCCTGACCCTCGCCCACTGGACCTACGCCGGACACGGGCACACCCCCGGCGAATCCTGGCTCGCCGCCAACATCCGCCGCGACATCCAGCACAACCGCGAGATCGCCCGCGAGGAACTACCCGCCCTGCTCGACCTGGAAGGAGCCGCTACGTGACTACCGCTGCCCCCGAGTTGCTGACCGTGCCGGACGTCATGGCGCGGCTCAAGGTCGGCCGGACCAAGGTCTACGACCTGATCCGAACGAACCGCCTGGTCTCCCTGAAGGTCGACGGTTGTCGTCGTATCCCCGCTGAGGCCGTGCGGGACTTCATCCGCCGCGGATTGGGTGAGGCTGCCTGATGGCCAAGCGTCGCCCTAACGGCGGGGGAACGATCACGAAGCGCAGCGATGGCCGCTACATGGGCGCTGCCTACGTCACCGACACCGACGGCAGCCGGGTCCGCAAATTCGTCTACGGGGCCACCTATGACGAGGCCAACGAGAAGCTCGGCAAGCTTCAGGACCAGGAGCGAAACGGCGTGCCTGTGCCGGCACGTTCCTGGACGCTCGGCGAGTGGCTGGCTTACTGGCTTGAGCACATCGTCAAGCCGGAGCGCGAGCACAACACGTTCGTCAAGTACGAGTCGAAGGTGCGGCTGTACCTGCTGCCGCACCTCGGCAAGAAGTCGCTGGTCAAGCTGACTCCCGCCCAGATTCGTACCTTCATGGCTGCCTTGAAGCGCGAAGAGGTCGGCGCGTCCGCCCGGTTCGAGGTGCTCCGCGTCCTTCGCAACGCGCTGAACCGTGCGATCCGCGAGGAGCTGCTGACCCGCAACGTCGCCCTCTTGGTCGACATGCCCAAGGTCAGCAAGGACAAGGGCAAGGCGTGGAACGCGCGTGAGGCGATCACGTTCCTTCGGGCTGCTCAGGCTCACCGCCTCTACGCGGCCTGTGTCCTCGTCCTCGTGCTGGGTCTGCGTCGCAGTGAGCTTCTGGGCCTGCGCTGGCAAGACATTGACTTCGAGGCTCGGCAGTTCACCCCGGTCAAACAGGTCCAGCGGGTCAAGGGCGTCGGCCTGGTCCTCAAAGACCTCAAGACCGAGTCGTCACAGGCGGTGCTCCCCCTACCTGAGTTCTGTGCCCGGGCCTTGGAAGAGCGCCGGGAGCTCCAAGAGCTGGAACGGAAGATCGCTGGTGCCCACTGGTCGCAGGAACCTGACCATGACCTGATCTTCTCCTCGGAGCACGGCGGGATGATCGACCCGGTCGGCTTCTCTCGGACCTTCGATCGGCTCGTCAAGCGCGCTGGCGTCCGCCGCATCACAGTCCGGCTCGCCCGGCACACCTGCGGCACCCTGCTCGCCTTCCTGAAGGTACACCCCAAGGTCGCTCAGGCGATCCTCCGGCACAGCCAGATCAGCATGACCATGGACGTCTACACGCACGTGGTCGGCGACAGTGAGCGGGAAGCCGTCTCGATGCTCGCCGAACTCCTGGAAGACCCGCTTATCGGCTGATCGCTGCCGTTGATGTCAACCGTTGATGTCAAAGACCCCCAACCATGATCGGTTGGGGGTCTTTTCGCTGGTGGGGCTAACAGGATTTGAACCTGTGGCCTCATCCTTATCAGGGATGCGCTCTAACCAACTGAGCTATAGCCCCGCCGCGCTCTGCGGTGTGTGTCCCGCGCGCTGACTCCTGAAGATTAGCGCACGACGTGGGCAGTCCCAAAATCGATAGTCCCGCTCCGCGGAGCGGGACGCTCACTCGTCCTCGGCGAGCGTCAGCTCGACGCCTCCGACGAAGCCCGCGGACAGGTTGTAGATGAACGCGCCGAGCGTCGCGAGCGCCGTCGCGAGGACGACGTCGATGACCGCGATGATCGACGTGAACATCAGTACGTGCGGCAGCGACAGGAAGGACTGCAGGTCGAAGCCGTTGGACTCGTTGGAGCCGGTCGCCTCCGAGATGGTGCCGCCGACCGTCGAGAACACGCCCATCGCGTCCATGACCATCCACAGCACGGCGGACGCCACGATGGTGCAGATGCCGAGCGCGATGGAGAGCAGGAAGCTCACCTTCATCACCGACCACGGATCGGCCTTCGCCACGCGCAGACGCGCCTTGCGGATGCGGGGCGTGGTGCGCGCGCCGGTGCGAGGACGGCGTACGGCGCCGGTGGCCGGCTGCGTCTGGCTCGGGTAGGCCTGCGGCGGGTGGTAGGGCCCGGCGGGCTGCTGCGGCTGCCGCTCACCGGGGAGCGGTGAAGTCGACTGCTGCGGCGGAGCCGGCTGGGCCGGAGGCTGGTGCTTCGGCTGCGCACCGCCGGCGGCCTGGGTGTCCGTCACAGTTCCCCCCTGTGATCCATGCGCGTCGGCGGAGGGCGGACTGCTCGGCTCCGCCTCCACCTTGCGCAGTTGAGTCGTGTGCGGATCTGACGCACGCGCGGCGGAGCCACGGCCGCCGCCGTCCGTCTCCGTACCCGTGGGGGTACCGGCCGATCCGGCGCCCGTGGCTCCGCTCACGATGACTCTCTCCTCGTGCTACTCGGCCGAGGGCGCCTCACCCTCGTCCGTGCCGGTGGTCACGGCACCCTCCGCGGTCTCGTCCACGGCCACGTCGCCGTCGACTTCCTCCGCCTCGCGTCCCGCCTCGGCGTTACGAGCGATGCCGACGACGGCATCGCGCTTGCCCAGGTTGATCAGTTGGACGCCCATGGTGTCACGGCCCGTCTCCCTGACCTCGTTGACTCGCGTACGAATCACACCGCCCGACAGTGTGATGGCGAGGATCTCGTCGGTCTCCTCGACCACCAGCGCGCCGACGAGCGAGCCGCGGTCCTCGACGATCTTGGCGGCCTTGATACCCAGGCCGCCGCGACCCTGGACGCGGTACTCGTCGACGGCGGTCCGCTTCGCGTACCCACCGTCTGTGGCAGTGAACACGAACGTACCGGGTCGAACAACATTCATCGAGAGCAGCTGGTCTCCCTCACGGAAACTCATGCCCTTGACACCCGAGGTGGCACGCCCCATGGGCCGCAGTGCCTCGTCGGTGGCGGTGAACCTGATCGACTGTGCCTTCTTGCTGATCAGAAGCAGATCGTCCTCGGCCGAGACGAGTTCGGCACCGATCAGTTCGTCGTCGGAACCGTCCTCCGTCTCCCGGAGGTTGATGGCGATGACGCCTCCGGAACGCGGCGAATCGTAATCCTTCAGAGGCGTCTTCTTGACCAGACCGCCCTTGGTGGCCAGCACCAGGTAGGGCGCGGCCTCGTAGTCGCGGATGGCGAGGATCTCGGCGATCGCCTCGTCCGGCTGGAAGGCGAGCAGGTTCGCCACGTGCTGGCCGCGCGCGTCACGGCCGGCGTCGGGAAGCTCGTACGCCTTCGCCCGGTACACCCGGCCCTTGTTGGTGAAGAACAGCAGCCAGTGGTGCGTGGTGGAGACGAAGAAGTGGTCGACGATGTCGTCTTCCTTCAGCTTCGTGCCGCGCACGCCCTTGCCGCCGCGCTTCTGGGCGCGGTAGTCGTCCGTCTTGGTGCGCTTGACGTAGCCGCCGCGCGAGACGGTGACGACGATGTCCTCCTCGGCGATGAGGTCCTCGATGGACATGTCGCCGTCGTAGGGCACCAGCATGGTCTTGCGGTCGTCGCCGTACTTCTCGACGATCGCGGCGAGTTCCTCGCTGACGATGCCGCGCTGGCGGACCGGGGAGGCCAGGATCTCGTTGTACTCGTTGATCTTCGCCTGGAGTTCGTCGTGCTCCTGGACGATCTTCTGCCGCTCCAGGGCCGCAAGCCGGCGCAGCTGCATCTCGAGGATGGCGTTGGCCTGGATCTCGTCGATCTCCAGGAGGTCCATCAGGCCCGTGCGCGCGATCTCGACGGTCTCACTGCGCCGAATCAGCGCGATGACCTCGTCGATGGCGTCCAGGGCCTTCAGCAGGCCGCGCAGGATGTGCGCCCGCTCCTCGGCCTTGCGCAGCCGGAAGCGCGTACGGCGGACGATGACCTCGATCTGGTGCGCCACCCAGTGCCGGATGAACGCGTCCAGCGACAGGGTGCGCGGCACCCCGTCGACCAGCGCCAGCATGTTGGCGCCGAAGTTGGTCTGCAGGTCGGTGTGCTTGTAGAGGTTGTTCAGGACGACCTTGGCGACCGCGTCCCGCTTGAGCACGATGACCAGTCGCTGGCCCGTGCGCGAGGACGTCTCGTCGCGGACGTCCGCGATGCCGCCGATCTTGCCGTCCTTCACCAGGTCGGCGATCTTCTGCGCGAGGTTGTCGGGGTTGACCTGGTAGGGCAGCTCCGTGACGACCAGGCACTGGCGGTTCTGGATCTCCTCGACCTCGACGACCGCGCGCATGGTGATCGAGCCGCGGCCCGTGCGGTAGGCCTCCTCGATGCCCTTGCGGCCCACCACCAGGGCGCCGGTGGGGAAGTCGGGGCCCTTGATGCGCTCGATCAGGGCGTCCAGGAGCTCCTCGTGCGAGGCCTCCGGGTTCTCCAGGTACCACTGCGCGCCGGCCGCGACCTCGCGCAGGTTGTGCGGCGGGATGTTGGTCGCCATGCCGACCGCGATACCGGCCGAGCCGTTGATCAGCAGGTTCGGGAACCGGGCGGGCAGGACGGTCGGCTCCTGGGAGCGGCCGTCGTAGTTGTCCATGAAGTCGACGGTTTCCTCGTCGATGTCACGGACCATCTCCATGGACAGCGGCGCCATCTTGCACTCGGTGTAGCGCATGGCCGCCGCCGGGTCGTTGCCCGGAGAGCCGAAGTTGCCGTTGGAGTCCACCAGCGGCATCCGCATCGACCACGGCTGCGCGAGACGGACCAGCGCGTCGTAGATCGAGGAGTCGCCGTGCGGGTGGTAGCTGCCCATGACGTCGCCGACGACACGGGCGCACTTGTAGAAGCCGCGCTCGGGGCGGTAGCCGCCGTCGTACATGGCGTACAGGACCCGGCGGTGGACGGGCTTGAGACCGTCACGGACGTCGGGCAGCGCGCGGGACACGATGACGGACATCGCGTAGTCCAGGTACGAGCGCTGCATCTCCGTCTCGAGCCCGACGGGCTCGACACGCTGGGCGATGTCGCCGCCTTCTTCGGGCGTGGGGGGAGTGTTCTCGTCGGCCATTGCTGGTGAAGATCCTTCCTGGTGCGGTCAGCTGAGACCGACTCAGATGTCGAGGAAGCGGACGTCCTTGGCGTTGCGCTGGATGAACTGGCGGCGGGCCTCGACGTCCTCGCCCATCAGCACCGAGAACAGGTCGTCGGCCTGGGCGGCGTCGTCGAGGGTGACCTGGCCGAGGACGCGGTGCTCCTGGTCCATGGTCGTCACGCGCAGCTCCTCGGCGTTCATCTCGCCGAGGCCCTTGAAGCGCTGGATGGTGTCTTCCTTGATGCGCTTGCCGCGCTGCCGGCCGAGCTCCACCAGGGCGTCGCGCTCACGGTCGGAGTAGGCGTACTCGACCTCGTCCCGGCCCCACTTGAGCTTGTAGAGCGGGGGACGCGACAGGAACACGTGGCCGGCCTCGACCAGCGGCCGCATGAAGCGGAACAGGAAGGTCAGCAGCAGGGTGCTGATGTGCTGGCCGTCGACGTCGGCGTCCGCCATCAGGATGATCTTGTGGTAGCGCAGCTTCTCGATGTCGAAGTCCTCGTGGACTCCGGTGCCGAAGGCCGAGATCAGCGCCTGGATCTCCTGGTTCTGCAGGATCTTGTCGATCCTGGCCTTCTCGACGTTGAGGATCTTGCCGCGGATCGGGAGGATCGCCTGGTACTGCGGGTTGCGGCCGGACTTGGCCGAGCCGCCGGCGGAGTCACCCTCGACGATGAAGATCTCGCACTTGGTCGGGTCGTTCGACTGGCAGTCGGAGAGCTTGCCCGGCAGCGACGCCGACTCCAGCAGGCCCTTGCGGCGGGTCAGGTCGCGCGCCTTGCGGGCCGCCACGCGCGCGGTGGCCGCCTGGATGCCCTTGCGGATGATGTCCGCCGCCTCGACCGGGTTGCGGTCGAGCCAGTCGTTGAGGTGCTCGTAGACCGCCCGCTGCACGAAGGTCTTGGCCTCCGTGTTGCCGAGCTTGGTCTTCGTCTGCCCCTCGAACTGGGGCTCGCTCAGCTTCACCGAGATGATCGCGGTCAGACCCTCGCGGATGTCGTCACCCGTGAGGTTGTCGTCCTTCTCGCGCAGCAGCTTCTTGTCGCGCGCGTACTTGTTGATGAGCGAGGTCAGGGCCGCGCGGAAGCCCTCCTCGTGGGTGCCGCCCTCGTGCGTGTGGATGATGTTGGCGAAGGAGTACACGCCCTCGCTGTAACCGCTGTTCCACTGCATCGCGACCTCGAGGGACAGGCTCTTGTCCTTGTCCTCGGCCTCGAGGTCGATGACGGTGTTGTGCACCACGTCTCCCTTGCGGGAGTTGAGGTACTTCACGAAGTCGACGATGCCGCCCTCGTAGTGGTACGTGACGGTCTTGACCTCGGCCTTCTCGTCCGCACCGGCCTCGTCGGCACCGGAGGTCGCCTTCGCCGACTCGCGCTCGTCAGTGAGTTTGATCGTCAAACCCTTGTTGAGGAACGCCATCTCCTGGAAGCGCCGCGAGAGCGTCTCGAAGGAGTACTCGGTGGTCTCGAAGATGTCCGGATCGGCCCAGAAGGTGACCGAGGTGCCGGTCTCCTCGATGGCCTCGTGCCGGGCCAGCGGCGCCGTCGGGACGCCCATCTTGTAGTCCTGCGTCCAGCGGTGGCCGTCGGTCCTCACCTCGACGGCGACCTTCGACGACAGCGCGTTGACGACGGAGACACCCACGCCGTGCAGACCGCCGGAGACCGCGTAGCCGCCGCCGCCGAACTTGCCGCCCGCGTGCAGCACGGTCAGCACGACCTCGAGGGCCGGCTTGCCCTCGGAGGCGACGATGCCCACCGGGATGCCACGGCCGTTGTCGACGACGCGCACGCCGCCGTCCGGGAGGATCGTGACGTCGATGGTGTCCGCGTAGCCGGCCAGTGCCTCGTCGACCGAGTTGTCGACGACCTCGTACACGAGGTGGTGCAGCCCCCGCTCACCGGTCGAGCCGATGTACATACCGGGGCGCTTGCGGACCGCGTCCAGCCCCTCGAGGACGGTGATGGCGCTGGCGTCGTACGAGGCGGTGGCCTCGCCGTTCGACGAGGTCACCGCGCCGTTCTCGCCGGCGTCGGTGGACGGGATGTTCTCGTTGGGGTTGCCGGAATCGGCCACGAAGCGCCCTTTCTGGCACAGCACGAGCCGGGCTCGTCGGCGGGGTTGCCGGAGCGGCTGCGGCATGTTGCGTTGGTAAGCCTTGATCAGCGTTGCTCAGCTTTTCCCGGACGGTCCCCACGAATGGGGCGGGATTAGCTCCCAGTCTACCGGTAGCGCCGACAGTGATGGGGGTTTGCCGGTACCTGAGTCCTCATGTGGCGCCCTCAACCGGTCTCGTCCGACTCCCCATATGCGGAGCGGGGCTCCAAGAGGCTCACGCAGGCACTCAGCCCTTTCGGCTGTCAACCCCTGGCTACTTGGGAGTCAGGTCGCGATGCGCGACCGCGCGCGGTCATACGACAGGACGCCCCGCGGCGGTACGACGGCACCGCCGCGAAGGCTCGAATGTGAGGTCTGTCACCCGTAGGTATCGCCGGGTCCGGTGCTGCCCGGGGCACGCAGGGGGCCGTAGCGACGGGCGGGGCCGCCGGGGCCGTTCACCTTGATCACCCGCACCGCGCCGTGTCCCAGGTCCTCGTTGAGCCGGGCGACCAGGGTGGGGGCCAGCAGGCGCAGGTTCGTCGCCCAGGCCGTGGAGTCGCAGCGCACGAAGAGCACCCGCTCGTCCTCGTCGTACTTCTCCGGCACGCAGTGCTTGGCCACGTCCTCGCCGACGATCTGCGGCCAGCGGCCCATCACCCCGCCCACCGCGGCCGGCGTCTCCCACCCCCGTTCGGTGATCAGCCGGTTGATCGCGGCGCCGAGCGCCATGGGGTCGCGTCCGTCGGCGCGCGCGCCGGAGCGCAGCCCCCCGCGCCGCGCCTGCTTCTTCTGCTGCGCCGCGTCCCCGCGCGCGCGTGCCGCTTCCTTCGCCGCCCTGAGCGCCACGCGCGCGAGGTCGACGCCACTCGGCTCCGCGGGCTTGTCAGGGGCGGGGTCCTGGTCCGTCATACGCGCTCCACCGTCCCGTCCGCCACGGAGAACCGGGTACCCGCCAGCACGTGCGGTACGTCGTCGTCGACCGCGGCCGTCACCAGCACCTGTTCGCCGGGCGCGACCAGCTCGGCCAGCCGCTCCCGGCGGCTGGTGTCCAGCTCGGCGAAGACGTCGTCGAGGACCAGCACCGGCTCGTTGCCCTCGGCGCGCAGCAGGTCGTAGGAGGCCAGGCGCAGCGCCAGCGCGTACGACCAGGACTCGCCGTGCGAGGCGTACCCCTTGGCGGGCAACTGGCCGAGTTTGAGCAGCAGGTCGTCCCGGTGCGGTCCCACGAGGGTGACGCCCCGCTCGATCTCCTGCTTGCGCGCCTCGGCGAGCGCCGCCGTCAACTGCCCGTACAGATCCTCACGCGTGTGTGCCTCACCGGGCGCCGACGACTTGTAGTCGAGGGCGATCGGACCGCCGCCCGGGGCCAGTTGCTCGTACGCCTTGTCGGCGAGCGGCTGGAGCGCGGCGATCAGGTCCAGACGCTGGGCGAGCAACTCGGCGCCCGCGCGGGCGAGATGCTGGTCCCAGACGTCAAGGGTGGACAGGTCCATGGAACGGCCGCCGTGGCGCCGGGCGAGGGCGGCCGACTTCAGCAGGGTGTTGCGCTGCTTGAGCACCCGCTCGTAGTCGGAGCGGACGCCGGCCATGCGCGGGGATCGGGCGGTGATCAGCTCGTCGAGGAAACGGCGCCGCTCGCCGGGGTCGCCCTTGACCAGGGCGAGGTCCTCGGGCGCGAACAGCACGGTGCGTACGATGCCGAGCACGTCACGGGGTCTGACCTGCGAGGACCTGTTGATGCGGGCCCGGTTGGCCTTGCCGGGGTTCAGCTCCAGCTCGACCAGCTGCTGCCGCTCGCCCTGCCTGACCTGCGCCCGGATCACCGCGCGGTCGGCGCCCATGCGCACCAGGGGGGCATCGGAGGCGACGCGGTGGCTGCCCAGGGTGGCGAGGTAGCCGACCGCCTCGACGAGGTTGGTCTTGCCCTGGCCGTTGGGGCCGACGAAGGCGGTGACGCCCGGGTCGAGCGGGACTTCGACCCGGGCGTACGAGCGGAAGTCGGCCAGCGACAGATGCGTGACGTGCATGGTCGGTCGCCGACCTCCCCCAGGTTGTGGACCGCTCGTGCGGCCCTGTGGATTACTTCGTCTCGACCGCGTGGCCGCCGAACTGGTTGCGCAGCGCCGCGATCATCTTCATCTGCGGAGAGTCCTCCTGGCGCGACGCGAACCGCGCGAAGAGGGAGGCCGTGATCGCCGGGAGCGGCACGGCGTTGTCGATGGCGGCTTCCACAGTCCAGCGTCCCTCGCCGGAGTCCTGTGCAAAACCCTTCAGCCTGTCCAGGTGCTCGTCCGCGTCGAGGGCGTTGACCGCCAGGTCCAGCAGCCAGGAACGGATGACCGTGCCCTCCTGCCAGGAGCGGAAGACCTCGCGCACGTCCGTGACGGAGTCGACCTTCTCCAGCAGCTCCCAGCCCTCGGCGTAGGCCTGCATCATCGCGTACTCGATGCCGTTGTGGACCATCTTCGCGAAGTGCCCCGCGCCGACCTTGCCGGCGTGCACCGCTCCGAGCGTCCCCTCCGGCTTGAGGGCGTCGAAGACCGGCTGCGCCTTGGCGACGTTCTCCGCGTCGCCGCCGTACATCAGCGCGTAGCCGTTCTCCAGGCCCCAGACGCCGCCGGAGACGCCGCAGTCGACGAAGCCTATGCCCTTGGCCGCGAGCTCCTCGGCGTGCTTCTCGTCGTCCGTCCAGCGGGAGTTGCCGCCGTCCACGACGACGTCGCCCGGCTCGAGGAGCTCGGCCAGCTCGTCGATGGTCGACTGGGTGGGGGCACCGGCCGGGACCATCACCCAGACCACGCGCGGGGCCGCGAGGCTCTCCACAAGCTCTTTCAGGCTGTGGACATCCGCGAGGTCCGGGTTGCGGTCGTATCCGACGACGGTGTGGCCCGCGCGGCGGATCCGCTCGCGCATGTTGCCGCCCATCTTGCCGAGGCCGACGAGACCGAGCTCCATCAGTTGATCCTTAGGTTGCTGTGTGGCGTGTGAGGCACCTGTTCGTACCCACGTCCGAGCCTAAACCCGGACGCTCACGCACAGCTGTGGGCATACACGCTCAGATGTACGCCCCGACCTGCGGGTTTCCCCAGGCCGCGCGTTCTTCCTCCACGGCCTGTGGACAACTCCCCGGCGTCAGCCGCTCAGCCGGACCGGCATGATCAGGTACTTGTAGGCCTCGTCCGCCTCGGCGTCCAGGGCCGGCTTGCCGCTCAGCAGAGCGGGCTTGGTGGACGTGGTGAAGGAGAGCTGGGCGACGGGGGAGTCGATCGCGCTCAGGCCGTCCAGCAGGAAGGTCGGGTTGAAGGCGATCGAGATGTCGTCGCCCTCCAGCTGCGCGTCGACCCTCTCCACAGCCTGTGCGTCGTCGCTGGAGCCGGCCTCCAGGATGAGCACGCCCTGCTCGAAGCTGAGCCGCACCGGGGTGTTGCGCTCGGCGACCAGGGCCACGCGCTTGACGGCCTCCACGAAGGGGGCGGTCTCGATCACGGCGATCGAGTTGAACTCCGTCGGGAACAGCGTGCGGTACTTCGGGAGGTCGCCCTCGAGGAGTCGGGTGGTCGTGCGCCGCCCGGCTCCCTCGAAACCGATCAGGCCCTCGCCCGCGCCCGAGCCGGACAGCGCCAGGGTCACGCTGTCACCGCTGGTCAGCGCCTTGGCCGTGTCCAGGAGCGTCTTTGCGGGCACCAGGGCGACCGCGGAGGCCTCCGGGTTCTCCGGCTTCCACAGGAACTCGCGGACCGCGAAGCGGTAGCGGTCGGTGGAGGCCAGCGTCACCGTGTCGCCCTCGATCTCGATGCGCACACCGGTGAGGACGGGCAGCGTGTCGTCACGGCCGGCGGCGATGGCGACCTGGGCGGCCGCGGAGGCGAAGACCTCGCCCGGCACCGTGCCCGTCGCGTTCGGCATCTGCGGCAGGGACGGGTACTCCTCCACGGGCAGGGTGTGGAGCGTGAACCGCGAGGAGCCGCAGACCACCGTCGCCCGTACACCGTCTGTGGAAATCTCCACCGGGCGGTTGGGGAGCGCACGGGAGATGTCGGCGAGCAGCCGGCCGGAGACGAGGACCGTGCCCTCCTCCTCGACCTCCGCCTCCACCGACACCCGCGCGGAGACCTCGTAGTCGAAGCTGGACAGGCTCAGGGCTCCGTCCTCGGCCTTCAGCAGAAGGCCGGCGAGGACAGGCGCCGGCGGACGGGCCGGGAGGCTGCGCGCCGCCCAGGCCACTGCCTCCGCGAGTACGTCGCGTTCCACCCGGATCTTCACTGTTGCCGCCTCCTGCTGTTGCCGGCGCTTCTACGGCCTGCCTGGCTTCGTCGTCTGTCTCGGTGTCGTCGGCCCCTGTGACGGGAAGGACACCGGGGAACAGTCTGACGCACGGCACTGACAGTAGGTGCCCGTCGGGGTCAAGTCGTGACGAGGGGCAGCCGGGAGCCGGACGGCGAGTTGTGCACAGGGCCCCCTTCGAAACGAACTTCTCGCTCTCTCTAGTCGGGAGTAGTAGTAGGGGCTGTGGATACCGTGGATAACCCCGTTTTCCCAGCTCAGAGGCGAGATTTTGTCCACTGGCCCTGTGGGCGGAGGCGGTGGACAACTCCGGGGTTCTGTGGAGAACAGAAAGTTCTGCACACCCCGTGCACAGCCTGAGGCGAGTTCTCCCCAGTGCCGTCCCCAGCTTTACCCACGTTTCCCACAGCCCAACCCGGCACCTTCGTGTGACGCCTTTCACTCGACGCGGTGATCAGGCGCGTCGGGTTGCCGAACAGTGGACAGGCATGTGGAGAAGTGGCGATTCGCTGGGGACAACAGGGTCCGGCCTGTGGGTTGCCGGTGGACAACTCGATGCACAGCCTGTGGATCTTCCGCCTGTCCACAGTCTGTGGAGATCCTCTGTCCACGAATCCACAACCACCTGAGCTGGGGTGATCGTCTTTCAACAGGCTGCCTGTGGACCGTGATCTGGACAACTTCGCGGTCCCCAGGATGTGGACGGGAAAAAGTCACCGGATCTGTGGAGAGAGGCCGTAACCCGGCAGGTAATCGAACAGCGGGTGTCCGCGGGACGACGAAGGGCGCCCCCGGGATCGGTCCCGGGAGCGCCCTCGACGGCGTGAGCGTGGCTGTGAGTGGCCGGCTCAGCCGTTCTTGATGCGGTTCGTCAGCTCCGTCACCTGGTTGTAGATGGAGCGCCGCTCGGCCATCAGATTGCGGATCTTGCGGTCCGCGTGCATGACGGTCGTGTGGTCGCGGTTGCCGAACTGCGCGCCGATCTTCGGCAGCGAGAGGTCGGTGAGCTCACGGCACAGGTACATGGCGATCTGCCGGGCGGTGACCAGGGCCCGGCCGCGCGAGGTGCCGCACAGGTCATCCACCGTCAGCCCGAAGTACTGCGCGGTCTCCGCCATGATGGCGCCGGCCGTGATCTCGGGGGCGGAGTCCTCGCCGCCGGGGATCAGGTCCTTGAGGACGATCTCCGTCAGACCCAGGTCCACCGGCTGCCGGTTGAGCGAGGCGAACGCCGTCACCCGGATCAGCGCGCCCTCCAGCTCGCGGATGTTGCGCGAGATGCGGGAGGCGATGAACTCCAGTACCTCCGGCGGGGCGTTGAGCTGCTCCTGCACCGCCTTCTTGCGCAGGATCGCGATGCGCGTCTCCAGCTCGGGCGGCTGGACGTCGGTGATCAGACCCCACTCGAAACGGTTCCGCAGCCGGTCCTCCAGCGTGACCAGCTGCTTGGGCGGCCGGTCGCTGGAGAGCACGATCTGCTTGTTGGCGTTGTGGAGCGTGTTGAAGGTGTGGAAGAACTCCTCCTGCGTCGACTCCTTGTCCGCGAGGAACTGGATGTCGTCGACGAGCAGGATGTCCATCTCGCGGTACCGCTTGCGGAAGCTGTCGCCCTTGCCGTCGCGGATGGAGTTGATGAACTCGTTGGTGAACTCCTCCGAGCTCACATAACGCACGCGCGTGCCCGGATAGAGGCTGCGCGCGTAGTGCCCGATCGCGTGCAGCAGGTGCGTCTTGCCGAGGCCCGACTCCCCGTAGATGAACAGGGGGTTGTAGGCCTTCGCCGGCGCTTCGGCGACGGCGACCGCGGCCGCGTGCGCGAAACGGTTGGAGGCGCCGATGACGAACGTGTCGAAGAGGTACTTCGGGTTCAGGCGCGCGGTGGGCTCACCGGGACCGGTGGCCGGCGCGGGCTTCGCGGCCAGCGGGCCGGGGGCGCCGGTGGTGGGCAGGTTGGGGCCGACGGGGCCGCCCCGGTGGACGTGTCCCGAGCCGGACGGCGGCTCGGGCAGCTCCCGGCGGGCGTCGCGGTCGTAGTCGCCGCGGCCGTCGCGGTCGTAGTCCGGGCGCGGCTGGTCGTAGTCGGGGCGCTGGCCGTCGTAGGGCGGCCGCTCCATCGGCTGCGGACGGTAGTCCTGGGACGGCGGGGCGTACGAGTCCTGCGGGGAGCCGTAGGAGTCCTGCGACGGAGAGGCGTAGGGGTCGCGCTCCGGAAAGCCGAGGCGCTGCTGCTGCCAGCTGTACTCGTCCTGGGAGGGGCGCGGCCAGGCGCCGGGCTCCGGACGCTGGTACTCGGAGGGGTAGGCCGGGCGCGGGCTGGGCAGCTGGTCCGCGCGCGGGGGCGGCAACTGGTCGCCGGCGCCGCCGGGCAGCTGTTCGGTGCGGGTCTGGCGGCGATCGTCGGCGCGGTGGCGGCCGTAGCCCTCGTACTGGTTGTCGTAGGGGCCGTCGTACTGGCCCGAGGGCAGTTCCGGTTCCTCGTAGCGCGGCTGGGAGCGGACCGGAGGCGCCGGCGGGGCCGGGGGTTCGCCGGCGGAGTCGTCGACCGTGATCGCGATACGGATCGGGCGGCCGCACTCGCGGCTCAGCGTCTCGCTGACGATCGGCGCGAGGCGTCCCTCGAGCACCCCCTTCGCGAACTCGTTCGGTACGGCGAGCAGGGCGGTGTCCGCGACGAGCGCGAGCGGCTGGCAGCGCCGGATCCAGTGCTCGTCCTTCGTCTCCACACCCTGCCCGCGCCCCTCGCCGAGAAGCTGCTCCAGTACTCGTGGCCACACTGCGGCAAGATCGGCAGGTACGTCAGCCACAGGGCACGCTCTCTCACGAGTCCCACGAACGTGTGGTTGTGGGACGGGTCGGGATTCAAATGGGGTGGAGCCAAGAACAAGGGGTCAAGGGAACGAATCGGAGTTCAGCCACGGTAGTCAGGGCGACGGGTGCGGTTCAAGTTGTTGTCCCCAGGCTGTGGACAGTGTCTCTCCGTGACTCCTGGTTTGACCGGATGGCGTAGCCGCGCGTACCGTAACCAGGTCGAGTTGTCGATGGCTGCTGCCGCCTGCCTCCGAAGGGCACAGATCGCGTCAGGTGATCGGGAAGCGGTGCACTCGGGCGTAACTGCGAGCTACTCGTGGGCGCACGGTGACAGCCAGGACGGCACCCGCAACCACCGATTTGATTTCTGGAGCCCCCGAGTGAGCAAGCGCACCTTCCAGCCGAACAACCGTCGTCGCGCGAAGACCCACGGCTTCCGGCTGCGTATGCGCACCCGTGCCGGCCGCGCGATTCTCGCGTCCCGCCGTAGCAAGGGTCGCGCCCGTCTGTCCGCCTGATCCCGGTCAGGTCATGCCGTCGTGCTGCCCACCGAGAACCGGCTGAGGCGGCGCGAGGACTTCGCGACCGCGGTACGACGAGGGCGCCGGGCCGGCCGCCCGTCCCTCGTCGTCCATCTTCGTAGCGGTGCCACGGACCCGCACGCGCCTGGGGAGAGCGCTCCCCCGACGCGTGCGGGTTTCGTCGTGAGCAAGGCCGTGGGCGGAGCGGTCGTCCGCAACAAGGTGAAGCGCAGGCTTCGTCATCTGATGCGCGACCGAGTCGCCCTGTTTCCCCCCGGTAGCCTGGTAGTCGTACGAGCGCTGCCCGGTGCGGGTGACGCCGACCATGCCCAACTGGCCCGAGACCTGGATGCCGCCCTGGAGCGGCTGCTGGGAGGGGGCGCGCGATGAAGTACCCGCTGCTGGCTCTGATCAAGCTGTACCAGTGGACGATCAGTCCGCTGCTCGGACCGGTGTGCAAGTACTACCCGTCGTGTTCCCACTACGGCTACACGGCCATCGACCGCCACGGCGCCATCAAGGGCACGGCGCTCACGGCCTGGCGCATCCTGCGGTGCAATCCGTGGTCGCTGGGCGGTGTGGACCATGTCCCTGAGCGCAAGCGCCCGCGGTGGCACGAAATGCTGCGTGACGCCTGGCGCGCACGCAGGGGCGGGCCCTCCGCCGCCGAACCGGTCACCGAAGAGAATCCTGTTTCGAGCACCGAAGAGAATCCTCCTTCGAGCCCGGCCGCAGAGACCTCGTCCCATGCCCAAGGAGCATGATTAGTGGACACGATTGCCAGCCTCTTCAGCTTCATCACGACACCCGTCTCATGGGTCATCGTCCAGTTCCACAAGATGTACGGCGCCATCTTCGGCCCCGACACCGGGTGGGCCTGGGGCCTGTCGATCGTGTCCCTGGTGATCCTGATCCGTATCTGCCTGATCCCGCTCTTCGTGAAGCAGATCAAGTCGACGCGGGCCATGCAGACGCTCCAGCCGGAGATGAAGAAGATCCAGGAGCGCTACAAGAACGACAAACAGCGTCAGTCCGAAGAGATGATGAAGCTGTACAAGGAGACGGGCACCAACCCGCTCTCCTCGTGCCTTCCCATCCTGGCGCAGTCCCCGTTCTTCTTCGCCCTGTACCACGTGCTCAACGGCATCGCCTCGGGCAAGACCATCGGCGTCATCAACGACTCGCTGCTGGCCAGCGCCCGTAAGGCGCACATCTTCGGGGCACCGCTCGCCGCGAAGTTCAAGGACGGCGCCGCCACCGTCCACGCCCTGGGCGCCACGGTCACCGACGTGCGGGTCGTCACCGCGCTCATGATCGTCCTGATGTCGGCCTCGCAGTTCTACACGCAGCGCCAGCTGATGACGAAGAACGTCGACACCACGGTGAAGACGCCGTTCATGCAGCAGCAGAAGATGCTGATGTACGTCTTCCCGGTCATGTTCGCCGTCTTCGGCATCAACTTCCCGGTCGGTGTCCTCGTCTACTGGCTGACCACCAACGTGTGGACCATGGGCCAGCAGATGTACGTCATCCACAACAACCCGACCCCGGGTTCCAAGGCCCAGGCCGCCTACCTGGAGCGCCTGAGCAAGCACGTCACGCAGCACGGCAAGGTCCGTCGCCGCAGCGAGAAGACGATCGTCAAGGCGATCGTCACCAAGGGTCGCGACCGCAACGAGTTCGAGCGCAAGTTCATCAACGGTCTGAACAAGGCGGGCCTCGCGGCCCAGGCCGACGGCACCGTGGTGAGGAGCGACAGCGCCGTGGCGGTCCAGACTGAGGACGGTACGCCCACGACGACGACCGGCACCGCCGTTCCCAAGCGCCAGCAGCCCAAGCGTCAGACCAAGGCCCAGCGGCAGTCCGGCGGCGCCAAGCCGGCCGGTGAGACCACCTCGCTGAGCAAGTCCGACGAGCCCGAGGACGCCAAGCCTGCCGCCCCTGCCGAGAAGGCCGCTCCACAGCCCGGCGCCGGCACCCGCAGCAAGGCCCAGTCCGGGCAGCGCAAAGGCCCGCAGCGCCCCAAGTCCCCGTCCAAGAAGTAAGAAGGAGCCCATCCCGTGACGGAAGGCACCACCTCCGCCGCCGCCGAGGGTGCAGACACCCTGACCCGCCTGGAGCAGGAGGGCGAGATCGCGGCGGACTACCTCGAGGGTCTGCTGGACATCGCCGATCTCGACGGCGACATCGACATGGACGTCGAGGCCGACCGCGCCGCTGTCTCGATCATCAGCGACGCGGGGAGCCGAGACCTGCAGAAGCTGGTCGGCCGCGACGGCGAGGTGCTGGAGGCGCTGCAGGAGCTGACGCGCCTGGCCGTCCACCGGGAGACCGGGGACCGCAGCCGGCTGATGCTGGACATCGCGGGCTACCGGGCCAAGAAGCGTGCCGAGCTGTCCGAGCTGGGTGCCAAGGCCGCCGCCGATGTGAAGAACACCGGCGAGCCGGTGAAGCTGAAGCCGATGACGCCGTTCGAGCGCAAGGTGGTGCACGACGCGGTCAAGGCCGCGGGCCTGCGCAGCGAGTCCGAGGGCGAGGAGCCGCAGCGCTTCGTCGTCGTGCTTCCCGCCTGATCGGTCCCCCACGTCCCTCCGGCCCCGTCTGTTGAGCAGACGGGGCCGGTCTTTGTCAGCCTGATAGTTCTGGTGGTCGGTGCCGGTGCGCCGGTGTGGTATGGAAGGACGGTCCCCGTGACGGAGGCAGCGGAGCTCCCCCCTGCGCCCGAGCATGCGCGTGAGGTGTTCGGCGATCGCTTCGCGGACGCTGTGCGCTATGCGGAGCTGCTCGCCGAGGCGGGTGTGCAGCGGGGTCTGATCGGCCCACGAGAAGTGCCCCGCCTGTGGGAGCGGCATCTGCTGAACTGCGCGGTGCTCTCGGAGGTCGTACCCGAGGGCGTCACCGTGTGCGACGTCGGCTCGGGGGCCGGCCTGCCGGGCATCCCCCTGGCGCTCGTCCGGGAGGACCTGAAGATCACCCTGCTGGAGCCCTTGCTGCGGCGGACCAACTTCCTCACCGAGGTCGTGGAGCTGCTGGGCCTGGACCACGTGACGGTCGTCCGCGGCCGCGCCGAAGAGGTCATGGGCAAGCTCACTCCGGTCCATGTGGTGACGGCGCGGGCGGTGGCCCCGCTGGACCGGCTGGCCACCTGGGGAATCCCCCTGCTGCGTCCCTACGGCGAGATGCTGGCGCTCAAGGGAGATACGGCGGAGGAAGAGCTCAAGAGCGCTGCTACGGCGCTCAGCAAGCTCGGCGCCGTGGAGACCTCCATCCTGCATGTGGGTGAGGGAGTGGTGGATCCCTTGTCCACGGTCGTCCGGGTCGAGGTCGGGGAGAGCCCCGGCGGTGTGCGCTTCGCGGCCAAGCGTGCGAAGGCCGCCCGCACCGGTCGCGCGCGTCGACGCCGCTGATCCGTCCTGACGACGAGACGTACTCCACACAAGCTGCCAAACCTACGCACGCCGGAGTGTCGCGACAGTTCGATCACCGCTGCTGTGCATCGTGTTTCACGTGAAACGTCGCTCACTGTTGCACGGCATCATCAGCCGGGGCCGCGCTGCGGCCGAACCCCGCGACCGAAAGCCTCTTGGTTCACTCGATGAGGGTGTGGAGTTGTCCACAGAGGTGGATTTCTCCACAGAACAACAGGCCTCACTGGTTCACAACCCCGAAGACATGGGAGGCTCTGTTCATTGCGAGCCTGAAGTCGAGGAGAGTGAATCCTTGCGGTCCGACGCCAACATCGCGGGACCGATGACCGATCCGGTCCCCGGTCCCCGTACCGAGTCGATGGGGGAGGATGTTTCACGTGAAACACCGCCTCCGATGGACGACACTCCGATCGGTCGTGCTGCCCAACTGGCGGTGGAGGCGCTGAATCGCGCCGGCGAGGGCCTGCCACGGCCCGAGCAGACCCGCATCATCGTGGTCGCCAACCAGAAGGGCGGCGTGGGGAAGACGACGACTACGGTCAACCTCGCCGCTTCACTGGCTGTGCACGGTGGCCGTGTCCTCGTGGTCGACCTCGACCCCCAGGGCAACGCGTCCACGGCCCTGGGAATCGACCACCATGCCGAAGTGCCCTCCATCTACGACGTGTTGATCGACAGCAAGCCTCTGGCCGAAGTCGTCCAGCCCGTCCCTGATGTGGAAGGACTCTTCTGTGCGCCCGCCACCATCGATCTCGCCGGTGCGGAGATTGAGCTGGTGTCCCTGGTGGCGCGTGAGAGCCGACTGCAGCGGGCGATCCAGGCGTACGAGCATCCGCTGGACTACATCCTCATCGACTGCCCGCCCTCGCTCGGCCTGCTGACGGTCAACGCGTTGGTCGCCGGTGCTGAGGTGCTCATCCCGATCCAGTGCGAGTACTACGCGCTGGAAGGCCTGGGGCAACTGCTGCGCAATGTCGACCTGGTGCGGGGGCACCTCAACCCCGCCCTGCATGTCTCGACGATTCTGCTCACCATGTACGACGGCCGGACGCGGCTCGCGTCGCAGGTCGCGGAAGAGGTGCGCACCCACTTCGGCGACGAGGTGCTGCGGACAAGCATTCCCCGCTCGGTCCGCATCTCTGAGGCGCCGAGCTACGGACAGACAGTGCTGACCTATGATCCGGGGTCCAGCGGTGCCTTGTCCTATCTTGAGGCGGCACGAGAAATCGCTCTGAAGGGCGTCGGCGTCAGCTACGACCCGACGCAGGCCCATATCGGCGCCCAGAGCAACCCGAGCATGGTGGAGGGGATTCAGTGAGCGAGCGACGGAGGGGTTTGGGCCGTGGTCTCGGCGCACTGATCCCCGCAGCCCCGACGGAGAGGACGCCGGCCCCGGCCGCGGCTCCCGCGTCACCCGCATCGGTTCCGGTGCTGACGACCGACCGCGGAGTGGCGGCGGCGAAGGTGGCCACACTGCCGCCTGTTTCACATGAAACCGAGGAGCCGTCGCTGTACGGCGCCGTGGAGACGCCCGCACCTCCCGTGGGCGCCCACTTCGCGGAACTTCCCCTCGACTCCATCAGCCCGAACCCTCGCCAGCCGCGTGACGTCTTCGACGAGGACGCACTGCAGGAACTCGTCACCTCCATCAAGGAGGTCGGCCTCCTCCAGCCCGTCGTCGTACGGCAGGTCGGCCCCGCGCGCTATGAGCTCATCATGGGTGAGCGGCGCTGGCGGGCCAGCCGTGAGGCCGGTCTCGAGGCGATTCCGGCGATCGTGCGGGCCACGGAGGACGACAAGCTTCTCCTGGACGCCCTCCTGGAGAACCTGCACCGCGCGCAGCTGAACCCACTGGAAGAGGCCGCGGCCTACGACCAGCTCCTGAAGGACTTCAACTGCACGCATGACCAGCTGGCCGACCGTATCGGTCGATCCCGTCCGCAGGTCTCCAACACCCTGCGTCTGCTGAAGCTCTCGCCGGCGGTCCAGCGGCGGGTGGCCGCGGGAGTCCTCTCCGCCGGTCACGCCAGGGCGCTGCTGTCCGTCGAGGACTCGGAGGAGCAGGACCGACTCGCCCACCGGATCGTGGCCGAGGGTCTCTCCGTCCGGGCCGTCGAGGAGATCGTGACCCTCATGGGCTCGCGGCCGCAGACGGCTCAGCGCTCCAAGGGCCCCCGGGCCGGGGCCCGGGTCTCCCCGGCGCTCAGCGACCTGGCGACTCGGCTCTCGGACCGCTTCGAGACGCGGGTGAAGGTCGACCTGGGGCAGAAGAAGGGGAAGATCACAGTCGAGTTCGCCTCCATGGAGGACCTCGAGCGGATCCTCGACACGCTCGCCCCGGGCGAGGGTCCAGTTCTGCAGAAGGGCCTTGCGGAGGGTGACTCGGAGGAGTCCGAGGCCTAGGCAGTCAGTGGCGGGCCGTGTCCGGTGTGTACGGACACGGCCCGCTCTTTGCTTTCAGGCGGTATCGATGAAATGGCTGTGTGGATACGATGCGTTCAGGTATGGCGCATCCGCCTGGCAGTACCTCTGAGAGGGGGCAGGGGCCATGCGAACGATGAGCCGCACCGGGCTGGTGGGCGCGGGCCTTGGACTCGGCGCGGTCGGCGGTTTCGTCGGTAGCCTGCTGAGGGAACGGAGCGCTCTGACAGCCGCTCGTGACGCTGCGGGCGAAGGAAGCGAGGAACAGCCTTCATGGGGCGTCGGCTCGTACCGCTCACGCTGGACAACCTTCAGGACCTTCCCAAGCGTTGCCGCTCGTGTGTCTTCTGGGAACTGGATCCCGTCAGCGGTGAGGCCGCGGTAAACGCGGGCACGGCCGCGCTGGAGAAAGAGGCATGGATCTCGGCCGTCCTCCTCGACTGGGGATCGTGCGGCCGGGTCGTGTACGTCGACGACGTACCGGTGGGCTTCGTGCTCTACGCACCGCCCGCGTACGTCCCCCGCTCCACCGCGTTTCCCACGAGCCCCATGTCGCCGGACGCGGTACAGCTGATGACCGCGTTCATCATGCCGGGGTACCAGGGGCAGGGGCTGGGACGGGTGATGGTCCAGACGGTCGCCAAGGATCTCCTGCGCCGGGGCTTCAAGGCCATCGAAGCCTTCGGAGACGCGCGGTGGAAGGAGCCCGCGTGTGTGCTGCCGGCCGACCACCTCCTTGCGGTGGGCTTCAAGACCGTACGGCCGCACCCCACGTACCCCCGCCTACGGCTGGAGCTGCGTACGACGCTCTCCTGGAAGGAAGACGTGGAGATGGCGCTCGACCGGCTCCTGGGGGCCGTACAGAAGGAACCGGCGCTCCGTCCCCTCTGAGGGGCCTGACAGGCCGCGTCAACGCGAAGGGGCCGACCCGTCCGGGTCGGCCCCTCATGTTTCACGTGAAACGTCACTCGGCAACGTCACTCGGCGATGAAGTCCTCGAGGTCACGGACGATCGCGGCCTTCGGCTTCGCACCGACGATGGTCTTGGCGACCTCGCCGCCCTGGTAGACGTTCAGCGTCGGGATGGACATGACGCCGTACTTGGCGGCCGTACCAGGGTTCTCGTCGATGTTGAGCTTGACGACCTCGATCTTGTCGCCGTACTCCTTGGCGATCGCCTCGAGCGACGGGGCGATCTGGCGGCACGGACCGCACCAGGCGGCCCAGAAGTCCACCAGAACAGGCTTGTCGCTCTTGAGGACGTCCTGCTCGAAGGAGTCGTCGGTCACGTTCTTCAGGTCGGCCACGGCGGGGGCTCCTTTAACTGGTGTGCGGTGGGGCAGAAGGGGGTCAGACGGAGGTCTTCTCGGGCTCGGCCTGCTCCTCGTCCGCCAGGGCGGCGAGGAAACGCTCGGCGTCGAGAGCGGAGGAGCAACCGGTGCCGGCGGCGGTGATCGCCTGGCGGTAGGTGTGGTCGACGACGTCACCGGCGGCGAACACACCGGTCACATTGGTGCGGGTCGAGGGGGCGTCGACCTTGAGGTAGCCCTCCTCGTCCAGGTCGAGCTGCCCCTTGAAGAGTTCGGTGCGCGGGTCGTGGCCGATCGCGATGAACAGACCGGTGACCGCCAGGTCGCTCAGCTCGCCGGTCTTGAGGTTGCGCAGCTTCAGGCCCGCCAGCTTCTGGTCGCCCTGGATCTCGGCTACCTCGCTGTCCCACACGAACTTGATCTTCGGGTCGGCGAACGCGCGCTCCTGCATCGCCTTGGAGGCGCGCAGGGTGTCCCGGCGGTGGACGATCGTCACGGACTTGGCGAAGCGGGAGAGGAAGGTGGCCTCCTCCATCGCGGTGTCGCCGCCGCCGATCACGGCGATGTCCTGGTCCTTGAAGAAGAAGCCGTCGCAGGTGGCACACCAGGAGACACCGCGACCGGAGAGCGCGTCCTCGTTCGGCAGGCCGAGCTTGCGGTGCTGCGAGCCGGTGGTGACGATGACGGCCTTCGCCTTGTGGACGGTGCCGGCGGTGTCCGTGACGGTCTTGATCTCACCGGTCAGGTCGACGGAGACGACGTCGTCCGGGACGAGCTCGGCGCCGAAACGCTCGGCCTGGGCGCGCATGTTGTCCATGAGCTCGGGACCCATGATGCCGTCCTGGAAGCCGGGGAAGTTCTCCACCTCGGTGGTGTTCATGAGCGCACCACCGGCGGTGACGGCGCCCTCGAAGACCAGCGGCTTCAGCGACGCGCGCGCGGTGTAGAGCGCCGCCGTGTAGCCGGCGGGCCCGGAGCCGATGATGATCACGTTACGGACGTCGCTCACGGCTAGTTCCTCGTCTCTGGTCTGCGTCGTTGGACCGGCGGGAGCGCCTTTCGGAACGCTCACCCCACCCAACGGATCCTAAGGGGCGCGCATTCCCGCTGTGTCCGGGCACACGGAGCATGGCGCCGGAGCATGGGAAGACGCGACACCGTACGGGATACCACGGGAGACGCAGACGAAGCCTCGGCGCTACGGCCGGGTGTAGGACTGCCTCAGCAGAACCTTGGCCTTCGTCGGCGGATGGGAGACGCACGCCGTGTCGACGAGGTACGCGTTCACCTTGGTGCTGTCCGAGGGATCGGAGAGAACGACGAGCAGGGCGTGGGTGCCCTTGTAGGTGCCCTCCTCGGTCGCCAGCGCCACGTCATTGCGGCCGATGCCGTTCTGGATGCAGGGGGGCACCGAGGGCGCACGGTCGAGCTTGGGCGAGACGATGCCAGGGTCGCTCTGCATGCCCACGCTGCTGTGCGGCGCGGAGGAACCGCGTCCCTGGGTCTGCGCCTTCGCCAGGAGGTCGGTCACCTGCTTCTCGAGCCGGGTGTCGGAGAAGGTGTCCGCCGTCGCGGTCTGCCGGCCGCCTGCCTCCGGGCTGGAGGGCTTGCCGTCGTCGAGTGTGGCGATCAGCACGGATCCGAGTCCCAGAGCGGCGATGGCGAAGACGCCACCGAGAACGGCGATCCTACGACGTCCCGCCCTCTTGCGGTTCTTGCGGCCCGGTCCGGTCGTCGAGACCCGTGCCCGCCCGGAGGGGCGATCTGCGGTGGCCGACGTTTCACGTGAAACATGAGCGGTGTCGTCGGAGTCAGGTGCTGTGGAACGCAGGAGTGCCTCTGCGGCGAGGGCGGCGTCGATGCGACCGGCGACGTCGGCGGGCATCTGCGGCGGTCCGGGAAGCGTGCCGAGCAGTCCCCGGATCTCCTCCAAGGACGCATAGACGTCCGCGCAGAGTTCGCACCCGTCGAGATGCTGCCGTATGTCGGCGGTACGGGCCGCGGGAAGGAGACCCTCGGTGAGGTCGGAGATTTCGGCGACGTCCGGGTGCCCGGCCATGTCCGTCGTGGATGTCACGCTCGCCCACCTCCGCCCTTCACAGCAGCTGAATCGCTTGGCCCGGTATCACGTGGACCGGCAGTCGGCGGCCCCGCTGCCGGTGGGACGGATGTCCCCTGAGTCCGGTTCCGCCTCTCACCCTGTTCTTTTCCGGTGCCGGCGCCTTCCGGCCGGAGGTGGGTGAGCAGCGGCAGGAGTCTCGCTCTGCCCCGGGCGCAGCGGCTCTTGACGGTTCCGGTCGGGACGTCGAGCATGGCGGCGGCTTCGGCGACGGGGTAGCCCTGCATGTCCACGAGGACGAGGGCAGCACGCTGGTCGGGCGGGAGGGTGCCGAGCGCCTCCAGCAGCTGGCGGTGCAGGTCGTTGCGCTCCGCAGGGGCCGACGCCTCCTCGTGTGGCTCCAGCAGCTGCTCCAGTCGTTCGGTGTCGTCGACGGGAGCGGTCTTGCGCGAGGCAGCCTTCCGGGCGCGGTCCAGACAGGCGTTCACCGTGATGCGGTGGAGCCACGTCGTGACAGCCGACTGGCCCCGGAAGGTGTGGGCGGCCCGGTAGGCGGACACCAGCGCGTCCTGGACGGCGTCGGCGGCTTCCTCACGGTCGCCCAGCGTCCGCAGCGCCACGGCCCAGAGACGATCCCGATGCCGGCGCACGAGCTCACCGAAGGCGTCCGGGTCGCCCTTTACATGGCGGGCGAGAAGGTCCTGATCACTTGCGTCGCCATATGCGTTCTCATCTGCCATCGGACCCCCTCCCGTGTACGACGTGCTCAGCCTGTGAACTTCAGGTCGGTGATGGCCTGCTTGTATCCCGCGTCGCTGTACGCGTCTCCCGGCGCGTACGGCAGGGCCGTGAACCAGACGAGCACGTACCGGCTCTTCACCGGCTTGGTGACCGTCACCTTGGCGGTCGTTCCCGTCGTCGTCACCGACCCCATTTTCGTCATCGACGTCAGCGCAACCGACGAACTCATGGAATCGGTCGCGTACAGCGTGACGGTCGTGTGGTTGCCGCCGAACAGAAGCCCTATCGAGGCTGCGGACACCTCCTGCTGCGAGCCGAAGTCGTAGACGATACCGACGCCGGGCTTGAAGAGGGGGTTCATGTTCGGACCGTCCTTGTAGCTGGCGGTGCGCCAGTACGTGGAACTGTCGTGGTCGTAGGTCTTGTCGACGTCGTTGGGGTGCTGTGCGTCGCCCTTGGCGACGTATTCCTGCGCTCCCTCGATGGCAAGGGTCCTGACCGGCTTCGGCGCCTTGCTGTTCTTGTCGTTGCCGTCCGTCGTCTGGGTCTTGTTGGTGTCGTCGGACTTGTTGCCGCTGTCCATGAGGACTTCCGCGAGCTGCCAACTGCCCAGCCCCAGCGCGGCGATGAGGAGCGCCGACACGGCCCACTTCAGTGCCCTGCCGGTACGGCTCTGCAGCGGGGCAGGCGGTGACGGGACGGGCTGGGTGGCGCCCGGGTGGGGTGCCGGACGGCCGTAGGTGCCCTGCTGGTAGGTCGTGCGCTGGTACTCCGGCGGGGCGGTGAACGCCGGCTCCGGCGGGCGGATGCGTGGCATCTCGCCGATCGCCTTCACCAGCTCCTCCGGCGTCGTGCAGGGGGACTCGTGCCGGGAAGCGGTCGCCCCGTCGTTGGCCAGCGCGCGCATGCTGAGCTCGGAGAGGCCGCGGTGCACACCCGCCCGCACCTGGTCCGGCGCGATCAGGCCGACGTCCTTGGGCAGCCCGGACAGACCGTAGGCGTCGCTCTCGTACGGCCAGCGCTGGGTGAGCGCCGCGTACAACAGCGCGCCGATGGCCTCCGTGTCGGTGCGCTGCGGGGTGGCGGAGCTGATGCCGCGCAGCGCGGCGTTCACGGCGAGGCCGCGGATGCGCCACTGGCCGGTCGACGTGCGCAGCACGGCGTTGGGGTTCAGGCGCAGATGGGCCAGTCCCTCACGGTGCGCGGCCGCCATCGCGGAGGCGATCTGACTGACCATCTGGTACGCCTCGTACACCTCGAGCGGGCCCGGCGCGAGGAGGGTGGTCAGCTCGACGGCGTCGGGGAGCCACTCGTGGACGACGTAGACGAGGTCGTTCTCCTCGACCGCGTCCAGCACCTGCACGAAGCGCGGATCACCGAGCAGCGCCGAGGAACGGGCCGCGGCCAGTACGGAACGCGCCCGCGCATGGTCGGCGGGCAGGATGTGGACGCCGACGGCGCGGCGGAGTTTCTCGTCCACGGCACGCCAACTGCTGAATCCGTCCAGACGGGTGACGCACTCCTCCAGGCGGTACCGTCTGGCGAGTTTGTGGCCGCTGTGCAGTTCGGGCGCCGAGGCCTCCCCGGAACCTTCGGTCCCGCCACTCCCCTGTGCCTCGTCGATCTCCGTGTCCCGCTCCCGGTTCTGGGCCACCCCGTCGGCCGTGGACTGGTCCGCCTGTGCGGTCAGCGGCTCGTCGCCGCTGTTGTCTGCCACGTCGACGGCAGCCGTGCTCCGTTCCGCCACCGTCGTCCCTGCCTCCCCATCCATTGCGCGCGCCGACCGCCATCCGTGCGCGCCGTCCGACGCCGAAACCAATTGTGCCCACAGTCCGCCGCTATGCACGACACACGGTGGCGGACGATGGTTGTGCGCGTACCCCCGCGTCAGCGCCCCAGACGCCCGCGGACCATGCCGACCAGCGAGTTGAGCTCCTCGATGCGCATCTTGCGAGCCGCGAGGAAGAACGTCCCGAGCAGGACCGCCCCACCGACCAGCAGCGACGCGAAGGACCCGACGACGCCCTGACCGAGCGTGTGGCCGATCCCGTAGCAGGCGGCGCCGCTGAGGGCGGCCGCGGGCACCGAGGCGATGCCGAGCCTGGCGTACGTCCGCAGGACGCGGGTGCCGTCCAGGTCGCCGCCCAGCCGCTTGCGCAGCCGGTTCCAGGCGACACCGACGCCGATGGCGTAGGCGAGGCCGTAGGCGGCGGCCATGCCGGCGACCGCCCAGCGGGCCGGCAGCACGAGGTAACAGAGGGCGGAGGTCCCAGCGTTGACCGCGGCCACGATGACCGTGTTGTAGAAGGGGGTCCGGGTGTCCTCGTAGGCGTAGAAGGCGCGCAGGACGACGTACTGCACGGAGTACGGGATCAGTCCGAGCCCGAAGGCCATCAGCATGTAGCCCATGTTGGTGGCCGCGCCGGTGCCCGAGGTGCCGAAGATGAGCGTGCACATCGGGATGCCGAGGGCGAGGAAGCCGAATGCGATCGGCACGATCGCGACGGCCGTGGTGCGCAGGCCCTGGGAGATGTCGTCACGGACGGCGCCGCCGTCGCCCTCGGCAGCCGAGCGTGAGAGGCGCGGCAGCAGGGCGGCCATCAGGGAGACGGTGATGATGGCCTGCGGCAGGCCCCAGATGAGCTGGGCGTTGGCGTAGGCGGAGAAGCCGGTACCGGCGAGGTTCGTGTCCTTGACGGCCGCGGTGGCCAGCTGGGTGACGACGAGGGCGCCCGCCTGGTTCGCGAGGACGAAGAGCACGGTCCACTTGGCGAGCATCGCCGCCTTGCCGAGACCGTGGCCCTTCCAGTCGAAGCGCAGCCGCAGCCGGAAGCCCGTCTCACGCAAGTAGGGGATCATGGCCAGTGCCTGGACGACGAGGCCGAGCAGGACGCCGATGCCGAGGAGCCGCTGGCCCTCCGGCGGAATGGTGGTGACGCTCATGCCCGAGTCCCTGGAGGTGCCGTACACCCACAGGAACATGCCGAGCGTCACGATGATGACGATGTTGTTGAGGACCGGCGTCCACATCATGGCGCCGAACTTCCCGCGGGCGTTGAGGACCTGACCCATCACCACGTGGACGCCCATGAAGAAGATCGAGGGCAGGAAGTACCGGGTGAAGGTGATGGCGACCTCGTTGGCGGCGGGATCGCTCGCCACGGGGTTCGACAGCATCCGCACCAGGAGCGGCGCGATGAGGACACCGACCACGGTGAGAGCGGCCAGCGCGACCATCACCAAGGTCAGCAGCCGGTTGGCGAAGGCCTCGCCACCGTCCTCGTCCTCCTTCATCGAACGCACCAGCTGCGGGACGAAGACGGAGTTGAGACCGCCGCCCACGGTGAGGATGTAGATCATCGTCGGCAACTGGTAGGCCACCTGGAAGGTGTCGCCGAGGAGAGCGGTGCCGAGCGCCGAGACGATCAGCGCGGAGCGGACGAAGCCGGTGAGGCGGGAGACCATCGTGCCCGCGGCCATGACGGCACTGGACTGCAGCAGCCCGGAGGCCCGGCCGCCCTTCTTCACGGCCGGAGCCGCGGCGGCGGCCGGGGGTGCGGCGGGCGTGGGAGTGAGGTTCATGGTCTGGTCGTCGACCGGCGCCGACATGGGGGTCTGCGCTCCCGGAGCGGTCGCCGGGGCCGGCACCATCAGGGGTTCGGGGGTCAGGGGCCCGGCGCCCTGTTGCTGGTCCCGGAAGAGATGCGCGAACGCGTCGTGCTCGGGGCGCTCCTCGCCGGCCCGGGTCACCAGGTCGTCGACACCGACGTACTGGGTGGTGCGGGGGTCGTCGCCGTGCGGCAGGTACTGGGTCGCGCCGTCCGGCTCGGGCGCCGGGGGCCGGGCCCACATGCGCGGGTCGGGAGCGTACGGCGACTGGGGCGGCTGGGCGTACAGCGGCTGCTGCGGCTGGTAGCTGCCCGGGGGCGGCGGAGGGTGCGCGGCACGGTCGTAGAGCGCCTCGGCGACGGGATCCTGCGCCGCCAGGTCCTGTGCGCGGTAGGGGTCCTGGTCGTAGGTGTCCTGGAGGTACATGTCGGCGGGCGGCTGCGGCGGCACCTGACCGGGCTCGGGCGGCGGGCCCTCGGGGTACCCCGAGCTGCCCACGGCCTGGCCGCGGTCACCGTCGTACGGCGCGTTCATGGTTACCCCACCTCATAGTCCCGGGCCCACGGCCACGACATCCTCAACGGTCCACTCTCTCACCCGTGCCGGACGGGTCCGTGCTTTCCGCTGCGGTGTCCGCTGTCGGGTCACTCGGCTGCTGCGGGTCGTCTGCCCGGGCATCGGTGCCCGACTCCTCCTTGAGACGGCCGTCCGGGCCCTCGGGGTTCTCCGGTCCCTCACCGCCCTCGGCCGCCGCGTCGTCGGGACCGTTCTCCGCGGCTTCGCGGGCGGCTGCCCGCTTGCGCTGGGTGTACATGCGGAAACCGGCGAGAACGAGCAGCAGGAAGCCGCCGCCGATGACCAGCATCACGGTGGCCGTGAACTCGGTGACCTTGACCTCGAAGGAGACCGGGCCGCCGTACTTCTGGCCGTCCTCCGTGTACAGCTGGGCCGTCACGGTCGCCTGGCCGTTGGCCTTGGCCGTCGTGGTGAACTTCACCGTCTGGCTGTGGCCGCCGGAGACCGCGATGGGCTGTTCGTCGTAGGCGCCGTCGCCGATCTTGAGGCGGGTGGGGCTGTTCGAGGTGAGCCGCAGCACCAGGTGCTGGACGCCCTGCACCAGGTTGTTCTGGACCGTGACGGGGATCGTGGCGCTGCGTCCGGACAGCTTGGTGTCGGACTTGTCGATCAGCTTGACCTGGCCGGTCAGGCCGGTGAGGTAGGTGTCCACGTCGGTGCGGAAGCTCTGCGCGGCATACCGGCGGCCGCGCCACGACGTGGACATCTCGCGGTTCATGGCCCGCCCGAAGGGGGTCACCACCCGCGACTCGTTGCTCAGGATCACCCTGAAGTTGTCGAGCTTGTCCTCGGTGCCCGCGATCTGCTCGAAGGCCGAGCGCGGCAGCTCCTGCTTGCGCAGCGAGGAGGGGTACTCCGAAGCCGGCGGCACCTTGGTGGTGGCGCCCGGGTCCGGCTTGGCCTTCGCGGCCGCCGTGAGCTTCTCGGTCTGGGACCAGTTCCCGGCCTCGAGGTCCGTCACGGCCTCGGCCATGGCCTGGGCCTGGCGGGTCGTCGGGATGCGCTGCGGGGCGACGACGATGGTGCGCTGCTTGTTCGTCTGGGTGTTCAGGGCGAGGCTCTGGGCGAGGAACCTCTGCACGGCCAATGTGGACGCGGAGGCCCTGCTCAGATCGCCCTGGAAGGCCGTCGACAGACGGGAGTCCGCGACCACCGCCGTGATGCCGCCACCGATCGGACGGGCAGCGGAGGGCGTGTACGGCAGGCCGCCGGTCTCCTGGAGGCTGTCGCTTCGGGCGATGATCTGGTCGGCGCCCGCGGAGGTGGCGACCTTCACGATCGACGGGTCGACGGCGCCGTCCACGGGCCAGGCGAAGTCGGTCGTCGGGGTGACGTGCAGCACCGTCTTCACCGTGGTGGCGGCGACGTCCGTGGCTTCCTTGAGGTGGCTCAGCGAGCCGGTGACGCTGGTGCCGTTGTGGGCGAGGGAGGCCAGGTCCGGGTCGGCGAAGGGGAGGGCGACGACCTCCTTGTCCGCCACCGCCTGCTGCAGCTCGTCGAGCCACTGCTTCGCGATCGCCTGGTGCGTGCCCGCCGTGGTGCCGCTCGCGGTCTGGATCTTGTAGCTGCCGGTCATGGCGTCGACGGAGGCCAGCAGGTCGGGGTCGACGACCCAGGTCACGTCGAGGTTCTTGCCCAGTGAGAGCATCTCGTCCAGGCGGCCGCCGGGAGAGATCGCCTTGGCGAGGTCGTCGTTGAGGAAGACCGGCGTCTGCTGTTGGTTCGACCCGGTCTCCGCCGTCATGTGGACGTCGGAGATCAGGGGCCACAGGAACGTCGTCTTCGTCTTGGTGTCCGCGGTGTCGGGCTGCCAGGGCAGGAAGGTCCGCTGGACACCGAGCACCTGGTCCCACGGCTGGGCGGAGGTCTGGCCGGAGAGCGAGACGGCGAACTGGTACACCCCGTCGTCGCCGAGGTTCAGCTTGTCGACCGGAACGGAGATGCTGAAGGGCTCGGCGACCCCCGGAGTGAGCTTGGCGAAGTCCTCGATGTACTTCCCGCCGACCTCCGTGCCGCTGGGACCCTGGAGGCTGTCGCTGTTCTGAGCGGCGCTGTCGATGCCGGAACGCGTGGTCAGCTCGGGGCCGACGCGCAGTCCCACATGGGCGTCGGTGACCGCCTGCTTGCCGTTGTTGGTCACTGTCCCGGACACGGTGAGGGTGTCGCCGTCCGTGGGGGCGGTCGGGCTCAGGGAGTCGAGGGAGATGGCCACCGAGCCGGAACCGGAGGCGTCCTGCAGGGCGGTCCGGCCCACGGCGTCCGCGTGGCCCGCGACGGGCAGCTGCAACAGACCGGCCAGCAGCGGCGCCCCGGCGAGCAGCGCCCCGGAGCGCCGCAGCCAGCGGCGGGCAGGTGAGGGACTCGTCCCCTGGAAGTCTGCCGCCTCGGCCACGCGCTCGCCCGTCCCTCGTCGTCGTCAGTGGTCGTCGCAATGTGCGTCCACGCATGGTAACGATGCGCGCTGAGGGTAAGTGCCGCGGACTGCTCCGCAAGATCGGGGAACAAGATCGTGCCGTCCCATATGTGGCTGTATAAGGACCGCGGGGTTGTGCACGTTCAATGGAGGCGCCCACGGTCGTTCGGGCCACGTACCCTCTTCTGTTGTGCCGAACGCCAACGAAGACAACGCCCGTGCCCTGAACCAGGCTCCGTCCAGCACACCGGACGAGGTGCTGAGGGTCGCCCCTGTCGCAGACGACCTCGCCCGCCGCTTCCAGGCGGCCGGGTTCTCACTCGCCCTCGTCGGCGGCTCGGTCCGGGACGCGCTGCTGGGACGGCTCGGCAACGACCTCGACTTCACGACCGACGCCCGCCCCGAGGACGTCCTCAAGATCGTCCGGCCCTGGGCCGACGCCGTGTGGGAGGTCGGCATCGCCTTCGGCACGGTCGGTGCGCAGAAGGACGGCTACCAGATCGAGGTGACGACCTACCGGTCCGAGGCGTACGACCGTACCTCCCGCAAGCCCGAGGTGGCATACGGCGACTCGATCGAGGAGGATCTCGTCCGGCGGGACTTCACCGTGAACGCGATGGCTCTCGCGCTTCCCGAGCAGAAGTTCATCGATCCCCACGATGGACGCGCCGATATCGCCGCCCGTGTGCTGCGTACCCCTGGCACTCCCGAGGACTCCTTCTCGGACGACCCGCTACGGATGATGCGCGCGGCGCGCTTCGCCGCTCAGCTCGACTTCGAGGTGGCTCCCGAGGTCGTGACGGCCATGAAGGAGATGGCGGGGCGGATCGAGATCGTCTCGGCGGAGCGGGTGCGGGACGAGCTCAACAAGCTGATCCTGTCCGGCAATCCGCGCAAGGGCCTGACCCTCCTCGTCGACACCGGCCTCGCCGACCACGTTCTGCCCGAGCTGCCGGCCCTACGACTGGAGAGCGACGAGCACCACCGCCACAAGGACGTCTACGAGCACACGCTCATCGTCCTGGAACAGGCGATCGCGCTGGAGGAGGACGGTCCCGATCTCACCCTGCGTCTGTCGGCGCTCCTGCATGACATCGGAAAGCCACGTACCCGTCGCTTCGAGAAGGACGGACGGGTCTCGTTCCACCACCACGAGGTGGTGGGGGCGAAGATGACCAAGAAGCGCATGACAGCACTCAAGTACTCCAACGAAATGGTGAAGGACGTCTCACACCTGGTCGAACTCCACCTGCGCTTCCACGGATACGGCACGGGTGAATGGACGGACTCCGCGGTCCGCCGCTATGTCCGTGACGCCGGCCCCCTCCTGGGTCGGCTCCACAAGCTGACCCGCTCGGACTGCACCACCCGCAACAAGCGGAAGGCGGCGGCACTGTCCCGCGCCTACGACGGTCTGGAGGAGCGCATCGCTCAACTCCAGGAGCAGGAGGAGCTGGACGCCATCCGCCCGGACCTGGACGGCAATCAGATCATGGAGATCCTGGGTGTCGCCCCGGGGCCGGTCATCGGCCGTGCCTACCGCCACATGCTGGAACTGCGGCTGGAGAACGGACCGATGGAGCACGACACGGCGGTGGCCGCGCTCAAGGAGTGGTGGGCCGAACAGAGCTGAACCTCTGTGAACCGGCGGCATGTTTCACGTGAAACATGCCGCCACACGACATGCGCCGGGGCGGTGTTTCACGTGAAACACCGCCCCGGCGCTGCACGCCCTCGTTACTTGTAGTCCTTCAGGCAGAGCAGGAAGTCGCTGCTGTCGCCGGACTCGGTGTACGTGTACTGGAAGTCCTTGGCCGCGGCCTCACACTTCGTCGAAGCCGAGAGCTCGGTGGAGTACGACCCCTTCACCTTGGCCAGCACCACGTACTGGGCCTTCGACGAGCCGCAGTCGACCACCTCGAGGTCCGGGTTGGTGTCGGAGGTGCTGCCGCGGTGCATGCAGTCACCGACCTTGGCGGTGTTGGCGTCGTCCTGGCTGGCTATGTAGCCCACGATGGCCGCGACGGCCACGACCGCGACGATGACGATGTTCTTGATCGTCTTGAAGCTCAGCTTGCGGCGAGGCTGCGCCGGAACCGGGGCGTACGGCGCGGCCCCCGGCGGGGGAAACCCGGGCTGCCCGGGCTGACCCGGCTGCTGGGGGTAGGCGGCGTGCGGCGGGTACGGAGCCTGGGGCTGCGGCTGGCCGTAGGGCTGCTGGTCCTGGGCGAACGGGTTCTGGCCCTGAGGCGGAGTGGTCATGTGGGTGTCCCCCTGAAAGTGAATGAGCTGCGCACATAAGAGACGCGTAAGACGGAGGTAAGTTACCGGCCGCCACTGACACTGCTGTGACTCAGGTGGACTCTGTGGCCTTCATGTGACACTTACGGTGCTCAAAGCGGGCCATAGTCGCAGCAATTGCTCCGTAGCCAACGGCGACCGCGACGACCACGGTCGTGGAACGGCCGTCGGGTGGCAGCATCAGTGCGGCGACCGCGGCGGCGCCGACGAAGGCGATGTTGAACAGGACGTCGTAGACGGAGAAGATCCGCCCGCGGAAGCCGTCGTCGACGCGGGACTGCACGATCGTGTCCGTCGCGATCTTCGCCCCCTGCGTCGTCAGACCCAGGACGAACGTCGCGACGAGCATGGGACCGACGGCGAACGGGAGCCCGAGCGCAGGCTCCAGCACCGCGGCACTCGCCGCGCACACGACGATCCAGCGGCCGGGACCGAGCCGTCCCGCCGCCCACGGCGTCACGACGGCGGCCGCGAAGAAGCCGGCGGCGGACGTCCCCAAGGCCAGTCCCAGCAGCCGCAGTCCGTCGTCCGTGTCCGAGGAGAAGGCGTACCGGCACAGCATCAGCAGCATGACCAGGAGGGCGCCGTAGCAGAACCGCATCAGCGTCATCGTCAGGAGCGCCCAGGCCGCCTCCCGGCGCGCTGGAGCGGTCAGGTGCCGTACCGCTGCCGTCAGGTCGCGAGCGGTCCCGGCGAGTGCCGTACGGAGGCGCGGCTGTACCAACTCCTGGTCGGGCCCCAGCAGCCCGGGTGCCAGGCGCAGAGAGGCGAACGCCCCGCACAGGTAGAGCAGGGCGCCCAGCAGCACCACGGCGGCGTCCGAGTCGGCCACCACCAGCCGCACGACGAAGGCGAGACCTCCGCCGACGGTCGCGGCGAGCGTTCCGGCGGTCGGCGACAGGGAGTTGGCCATGACCAGCCGTTCCTCGTCCACGACGCGCGGCAGGGCGGCGGACAGTCCCGCGAGGACGAAGCGGTTGACGGCGGTGACGCAGAGCGCGGAGGCGTAGAAGAGCCAGTCCGGGACGTGGGTGAGGATCAGGACGGCTGTGGCCGAGGCCATCAGGGCGCGCAGCAGGTTGCCGTAGAGGAAGACCTGGCGACGGCGCCAGCGGTCCAGGAGAACGCCGGCGAAGGGGCCGACCAAGGAGTACGGGAGCAGCAGGACCGCCATCGCGGAGGCGATGGCGGCGGCCGAGGTCTGCTTCTCCGGAGAGAAGACCACGTAGGCGGCGAGCGCGATCTGGTAGACCCCGTCGGCTCCCTGGGAGAGCAGTCGTACGGCCAGCAGTCGTCGGAAGTTCCGGAAGCGGAGCAGGACGCGCAGGTCGCGGACGACGGACATGGGGCACAGCCTCACATACGGGGAGGGTCCCCGGGCACGTGGCCCGGGGACCCTCTGGAGCCCTGGCAGGAGCGTTTTCAGTGCGTGGCGCTGCGAGCCGCTTAGCGCTCGACCTCACCCTTGATGAACTTCTCGACGTTCTCGCGGGCCTCGTCGTCGAAGTACTGGACCGGCGGGGACTTCATGAAGTAGCTGGAGGCCGACAGGATCGGGCCGCCGATGCCGCGGTCCTTGGCGATCTTCGCGGCGCGCAGGGCGTCGATGATGACGCCGGCGGAGTTCGGGGAGTCCCAGACCTCGAGCTTGTACTCCAGGTTCAGCGGGACGTCGCCGAACGCGCGGCCCTCGAGGCGGACGTAGGCCCACTTGCGGTCGTCGAGCCAGGCGACGTAGTCGGACGGGCCGATGTGGACGTTCTTCTCGCCGAGGTCCCGGTCGGGGATCTGGGAGGTGACGGCCTGCGTCTTGGAGATCTTCTTGGACTCCAGGCGCTCGCGCTCGAGCATGTTCTTGAAGTCCATGTTGCCGCCGACGTTCAGCTGCATCGTGCGGTCCAGGATGACGCCCCGGTCCTCGAACAGCTTGGCCATGACGCGGTGCGTGATGGTGGCGCCGACCTGGGACTTGATGTCGTCGCCGACGATCGGGACGCCCGCCTCGGTGAACTTGTCGGCCCACTCCTTGGTGCCGGCGATGAAGACCGGAAGGGCGTTGACGAAGGCGACCTTGGCGTCGATGGCGCACTGGGCGTAGAACTTCGCCGCGTCCTCGGAGCCCACGGGCAGGTAGCAGACGAGGACGTCGACCTGCCTGTCCTTGAGGACCTGGACGACGTCGACCGGCTCCTCGGCGGCCTCCTCGATGGTGAGGCGGTAGTACTTGCCGAGACCGTCGAGGGTGTGGCCGCGCTGCACCGTCACGCCGGTGTGCGGCACGTCGGCGATCTTGATGGTGTTGTTCTCGGAGGCGCCGATCGCGTCCGCGAGGTCGAGGCCGACCTTCTTGGCGTCGACGTCGAACGCGGCGACGAACTCGACGTCACCGACGTGGTAGTCACCGAACTGCACGTGCATCAGGCCGGGGACCTTCGACGCCGGGTCGGCGTCCTTGTAGTACTCGACTCCCTGCACCAGCGACGCGGCGCAGTTGCCCACGCCGACGATGGCTACGCGAACCGAACCCATTCCGGTTGCTCCCTGTGTGTACGAGTGAGGCCCTGACCGGGCGCTCACGTGGCGGTGTCGTCGGGCGTATCCGGCCCGGGGGTGTCCCCGGGCCGGGGCAGGACGCCCGGCGCTCCAGATGTGGTGTCGTGCCGAGCGGGCCCCCCGGATTCAGGACCCTTGAGGTCCCGTCCGGCCCGCTCGCTCTCGATGAGCTCGTTCAGCCAGCGCACTTCGCGCTCCACGGACTCCATCCCGTGGCGCTGGAGCTCGAGTGTGTAGTCGTCGAGGCGCTCCCGGGTGCGGGCGAAGGAGACACGCATCTTCTCCAGACGCTCCTCCAGCCGGCTGCGGCGGCCCTCCAGCACGCGCATGCGCACGTCGCGTGACGTCTGCCCGAAGAAGGCGAAACGGGCGGCGAAGTGCTCGTCCTCGTACGCGTCGGGGCCCGTCTGCGACAGCAGCTCCTCGAAGTGCTCCTTGCCCTCCGCCGTCAACCTGTAGACGATCTTGGCGCGACGCCCTGCGAGTGGTGCGGCGAGGGCGTCCTCAGGAGCGTTCCCCGACTCCTCGGTCAACCAGCCGTTGGCGACCAGCGTCTTGAGGCAGGGGTACAGCGTCCCGTAGCTGAACGCGCGGAACACGCCCAGTGACGTGTTGAGCCGCTTGCGCAGCTCGTATCCGTGCATCGGGGACTCGCGGAGCAGGCCGAGGACGGCGAACTCGAGGATCCCGGACCTGCGGCTCATCCCCTCGCCTCCTCGTCTTTATCTCGCTCCGATGTATCGACTCGATACATCACGACGATAGAACGACCGTCCGGATGGGACAAGTGGGGAAACGGTGAACGGGATCACACCACTTATTCATGCGAGGCAAGTTGTCTGGTTTAGGGCGAACTTGGGAACTCGGCGGGTTTTGACGGTGCGTAGTCTGTGCGCCATGCACACCACCGGGAGCCGAGTGACGCGAGGGAGCGTCGTCGTCCTGGGTGCCGTACGGATGAATGCGGGATCGACCACATCCGTACTTCGGGGGGACCGGAAACCAGCCGCCGTTTCCAGGCGCGCACGGGTGCGCCTGCCCGAGGAGTAGTCGTTCGATGAGCGAGCACCGTCGCAAACCGCCGCAGCCGCAGGGAGGCGGACGTGCCGCGGCCCGACGCGGCCAGTCCGGCTTGCCCTCCGGCCGCCGTGCGGCACCGCGAGGCGCCACCGGGTCCCCGGCCGATTACGGACTGGGCCAGGAGTTGGGTGGCGAGGAACGGTCGTACGGAGGGCGAGCCGACACCCGCCGCGCCGCACAGAGAAGCGCAGGAGGCCGCCGCAGAGCGGCCGAGCCCGCCCGCGGAGGTCGACGCGGCGGACCCGCACCCGGGCGCGGACGGGCAGCCGCTCCCGCCCAGAAGCGGTTCATCGACTACCCGCGTGCGGGTAAGTACGGCGCCGCGCGCTGGGTTCCGTCCTGGAAGCTGGTGAGCGGGCTCTTCATCGGGTTCTTCGGCAGCCTGGTGGCCGCCGCGGGCATCGCCTACGCCATGGTGGGCGTTCCGGACCTCGCGAAGACGGCGACGGCCCAGAACAACGTCTTCTACTGGTCCGACGGCAGCGAGATGGTCGCCACGGGTGGCGAGACCAACCGTCAGATCGTCAACCTTTCGCAGATCCCCAAGGAGATGCAGTACGCCGTCATCTCCCAGGAGAACAAGACCTTCTACACCGACAGCGGCATCGACCCGAAGGGCATCGCGCGGGCCGTGTTCAACATGGCCAGGGGCGGTGAGACGCAGGGCGGCTCCACCATCACCCAGCAGTACGTGAAGAACGCGATGCTGAACGACCAGTCGCAGACCATCTCCCGCAAGCTCAAGGAGATCTTCGTCTCGATCAAGGTGGGCACCACGATCTCCAAGGACGAGATCATGGCCGGCTATCTGAACTCCGCGTACTACGGGCGCGGGGCGTACGGCATCCAGGCGGCCGCGCGCGCCTACTTCAACAAGGACGCCGTCGACCTGAACCCCGGCGAGTGCGCCTTCCTGGCCGCGATGCTCAAGGGCGCCACGTACTACGACCCGGCCGGCGCGACGTCCCTCGACCCGGCCGCCACCCCTGAGGCCAACCAGAAGCGGGCCCTGGCGCAGATGCAGGACACCCTGAACAAGATGGTGCAGTACGGCCATCTGAGCGCCGCGGACCGGGCCAAGTACACCACGCTCCCCACCTGGCAGAACCCCCGGTCCAACAACAAGCTGAGCGGCCAGGTCGGCTACCTCGTCGACCTCGCCAAGGCGTACCTGATCAACAACACCGAGATCACGGCCGACGACCTGCAGAAGGGTGGCTACTCGATCTACACGACCTTCGACAAGAAGAAGGTCAACGAACTCCAGACCTCGATCACGAAGGTCCAGAAGGCCAACATCAAGCCCAAGCAGCGACCGGACACCGACACCCACGTCCAGTTCGGCGGCGCTTCCGTGGACCCGACGACCGGCGCCATCAAGGCGATCTACGGCGGTGAGGACGCGACCAAGCACTTCACCGACAACGCCGACCAGACCGGTGCCCAGGTCGGTTCGACCTTCAAGCCGTTCGTGCTCGCGGCGGCCATGCAGTGGGGTGTGCGGGACAAGAGCCTCGGCGCGGAACAGGCGCAGGACGAGCGGACGCAGGTCTCTCCGAAGAGTCTGTACAGCGGCAAGAACAAGCTGAAGATCAAGGACTACGACGGCACGATCTGGAAGAACGAGAAGGGGGAGGAATGGCTGCAGACCAACGACGGCAACGAGTCGTACGGCAATCCCCCCGACTACCAGATCGACCTGCGTGAGGCGATGCGTGAGTCGGTGAACTCCGCCTACGTGCAGCTCGGCATGGACGTCGGCCTGGACAAGGTCAAGGACGCGGCCGTTGCAGCCGGTCTGAAGACGAACAGCCTGGCCGGCACCAGCTTCCCGTCCTTCTCGATCGGTATCTCCGACCCGAGTGCGATCCGTATGGCGGGCGCGTACGCCACCTTCGCGGCAAGCGGCCAGCAGCGTGACCCCTTCTCCGTCACCAAGGTCACCAGTAAGGACGGCACGGTCTTCACCCACACGGACAAGCCCACTGAGGCCTTCACTCCGGCGGTGGCCAACAACGTCACCGACGTGCTGAGGACCGTGGTCGACAAGGGCACGGGTACCGCCGCGAGGCTGCCCGGACGCGAGGTCGCCGGTAAGACCGGTACCACGGACGGCAACAAGTCCGCCTGGTTCATCGGCTACACCCCGCAGCTGTCCACGGCGATCACGATGTTCCGCTACAACGACGACGAGACCCAGAAGAACCGCACCTTCCTGGAGATGTACGGAACGGGTGGTCAGAAGAAGATCCACGGTGCGTCGTTCCCGGCGGAGATCTGGCACGACTACATGGCCGAGGCGCTGGCGAACGAGCCGGCGAAGGACTTCCCGACGCCGGAGCCCATCGGTGAGGTCGTCAACGACGTGCCGAGCCCGACCCCCACTCCGACGGTCGAGAACACCCCGGAGTCGAGCCCGACCCCGAGCCCGACGCCCAGCCAGACGCTGACCAGCCCGAGTCCCTCGCCGAGCGAGACCTGCCGGTTCAGCTGGCAGTGCACGGACACGGGCGGCACCGACACCGGCGGCACGGACGGGGGCGTGACCTCGACGCCGACGGCGACGGACACGTCCGGGACCGGCAACAGCAGAGGCAACGGCAATGGAGGCCTCTTCGGAGGCGGGGGCGGCTAGCCGTCAAAACGCCCAGCACGGGTGTTTCACGTGAAACGTGCACATGTTTCACGTGAAACAGGGGCCGCCGCACCTGAGAGGGTGGGGCGGCCCTCGGCGTATTCCCAGACATGTACGGCAGGATGTGCGACATGCCCAGCGCAGAATCGACGCAAGCGAGCGTGCACGGAGCGGACCTGGTGCGGCCGACCAAGGAGGACAAGGTCGCCACGACCGGCAGCGAGCTGATCGGCGGCCCCCTCGGGCGGCGCGCCCTGCTCGGGACGTCCTGGTGGACCCCCGTCCGGGTCGTCGCGCTCGTCGCGATCGGCATGTTCGCCCTCGGAATGATCCAGAAGGCGCCCTGCTACAACAGCGCCTGGTTCTTCGGCGCCAGCTCCCAGTACACCAAGGCCTGTTACTCGGACATCCCGCACCTCTACCAGGGACGCGGATTCGCCGACGGGCTCGTGCCGTACTTCGACAAGCTTCCCGGCGACATGCCGTACCTCGAATACCCGGTGCTGACCGGCGTGTTCATGGAGGTGGCCGCCTGGCTCACGCCCGGCAACGGCAGCATCCAGGACCAGGAACAGTGGTACTGGATGGTCAACGCCGGGATGCTCATGGTGTGCGCGGCGGTCATCGCGGTCTGCGTGGCCCGCACGCACGCCCGCCGCCCCTGGGACGGTCTGCTGGTCGCCCTGGCGCCCGCCTTCGCGCTGACCGCGACCATCAACTGGGACCTCCTGGCGGTCGCTCTGACGGCCGCGGCGATGCTGATGTGGTCCCGGAGCCGCCCCGTCGCCTTTGGCGTCCTCCTGGGCCTTGCCACGGCCGCCAAGCTCTATCCCGTGTTCCTCCTGGGGCCGCTGTTCCTGCTGTGCTGGCGTGCCGGCAAGTGGCGGCACTTCGGAAAGGCATTGGCAGGTGCGGTCGTCTCCTGGCTCGTGGTCAACCTTCCGGTCATGTTCTTCGCCTGGGACGGCTGGGTGCAGTTCTACAAGTTCAGCCATGACCGGGGCGTCGACTTCGGCTCTTTCTGGCTGATCCTGGCCCAGCACTCGACCAGTCCGCTCTCCACCGACACGGTCAACAACCTGGCCACGTCACTGGTGGTGCTCGGCTGCATCGGCATCGCGGTGCTCACGATGACCGCTCCCCGCCGCCCGCGCTTCGCTCAGCTCGCGTTCCTGATCGTCGCCGTTTTCATCGTCACCAACAAGGTCTACTCGCCGCAGTACGTCCTGTGGCTCGTCCCCCTGGCTGTGCTGGCCCGGCCCAAGTGGCGGGACTTCCTGATCTGGCAGGCGTGCGAGGTCGTGTACTACCTCGGCATCTGGATGTACCTCGCGTACACGACCAGCGGGAACGCCCACAAGGGCCTGCCCGAGGTCGGCTACCAGTGGGCGATCGGCGTACACATCCTGGGGACGCTCTTCCTGTGCGCCGTCGTCGTGCGCGACATCCTCATGCCGGAACGGGACCCCGTGCGCCGATCGGGTGACGACGACCCCTCAGGAGGCGTACTCGACGGGGCGGAGGACGTCTTCGCCCTGGGAGCCGCCGCCCATCCTCCGCAGCACGCGGCCCCCTTCGACGGGCCGCAGGTGGAGTGGGGCAGTCACGGCGCCACACCACCGAGGGACAGTTCGCTCTGAGCGAACGGAGCTTAGGGCCCCATGTCAAAGGCCGTACACGGAGTGCCCGTGTACGGCCTTTCGGCTGCGCCGGCCTGTGGCTCAGCGATCGACGATGCGGTCGAACTGCGTGGTGGTGTGCCGCAGATGGGCCACCAGCTCCTCGCCGACCTTGGGCTCGGGCGCGTCCGACGGGACGAAGAGAATGGAGACCTGCATGTGCGGCGGCTCCGCGAACCACCGCTGCTTGCCGCCCCAGACGAACGGCGAAAGGTTCCGGTTCACCGTGGCGAGACCCGCCCGGGCGACGCCCTTGGCGCGCGGCATGACGCCGTGCAGCGCCTTCGGGGCCTCCAGGCCCACCCCGTGCGACGTACCGCCCGCCACGACCACCAGGAAGCCGTCCGAGGCCGCCTTCTGCTGGCGGTAGCCGAAACGGTCCCCCTTGGCCACGCGCGTGACGTCCAGAACGGCTCCGCGGTACTCGGTGGCCTCGTGGTCCCCCAGCCACAGCCGGGTGCCGATACGGGCGCGGAAGCGGGTCTGCGGGAACTGCTGCTGCAGACGGTGGAGTTCCTCGGCCTTGAGGTGGCTGACGAACATCGTGTGCAGCGGCAGCCGGGCCGCGCGCAGCTGGTCCATCCAGCCGATGACCTCCTCGACGGCGTCCGAGCCGTCCGTGCGGTCCAGCGGCAGGTGGATGGCGAAGCCTTCGAGGCGCACGTTCTCTATGGCGGCGTGCAGCTGAGGGAGGTCCTGGGCGCTGATGCCGTGGCGCTTCATCGAGGACATCACCTCGATCACCACCCGGGCGCCCACGAGGCCGTACACGCCGTCGATGGACGACACCGAGCGGATGACCCGGTCCGGCAGCGGCACGGGCTCCTCGCCACGCCGGTACGGCGTCAGCACCAACAGGTCACCGCCGAAGAAGTCCTTGATGCGCGCGGCCTCGTACGTGGTGCCCACGGCGAGGACGTCCGACCCCAGCCGCGTGGCCTCCTCCGCCAGCCGCTCGTGCCCGAACCCGTAGCCGTTGCCCTTGCAGACCGGGACGAGACCCGGGAACTGCTCCTGCACGTGCTTGTGGTGCGCCCGCCAGCGCGCGGTGTCGACGTAGAGCGTGAGCGCCATGGCCGGACCTGGAACCTTTCTGGTCGCTGCGGTGTATCAGAGGTATGGAAGCTATTGAAGCGAAGAACGCGACGTCAGCGACGCGACATGTAGATGTCGAGCGCCTTGTGCAGCAGCTTGTTGAGCGGGAAGTCCCACTCACCGAGGTACTCGGCCGCCTGGCCGCCCGTGCCGACCTTGAACTGGATGAGGCCGAAGAGGTGGTCGGTCTCGTCCAGCGAGTCGGAGATGCCCCGCAGGTCGTAGACGGTCGCGCCGAGCGCGTAGGCGTCGCGCAGCATCCGCCACTGCATCGCGTTCGAGGGCCGGACCTCACGGCCGATGTTGTCGGAGGCACCGTAGGAGTACCAGACGTGGCCGCCGACGATCAGCATGGTCGCGGCCGAGAGGTTCACGCCGTTGTGGCGGGCGAAGTACAGCCGCATGCGGTTGGGGTCCTCGGTGTTGAGGGCCGTCCACATGCGCTGGAAGTACGAGAGCGGGCGGGGCCGGAAGTGGTCGCGCACGGCGGTGATCTCGTACAGCCGCTGCCATTCCTCGAGATCGTGGTAGCCGCCCTGGACGACCTCGACGCCGGCCTTCTCGGCCTTCTTGATGTTGCGGCGCCACAGCTGGTTGAAGTTCTTGTGGACCTCTTCCAGGGAGCGGTTGGCCAGCGGCACCTGGAAGACGTAGCGCGGCTGCACGTCACCGAAGCCGGCGCCGCCGTCCTCGCCCTGCTGCCAGCCCATGCGGCGCAGCTTGTCCGCCACCTCGAAGGCGCGCGGCTCGATGAAGTCGGCCTCGATGTCGCGCAGCCGCTTCACGTCCGGGTTCTGGATGCCCTGCTTGATGGAGTTCGCGTCCCAGCGCCGGATGATCACCGGCGGGCCCATCTTCACCGAGAAGGCGCCCTGGTGCTTGAGGTGCGCCAGCATCGGTTCCAGCCACTCGGTCAGATTTGGCGCGAACCAGTTGATGACCGGGCCCTCGGGCAGATAGGCGAGATAGCGCTTGATCTTGGGCAGCTGGCGGTAGAGGACGAGGCCCGCGCCGACGAGTTCACCGGTCCGCTCGTCGAACCAGCCGAGGCTCTCGGAGCGCCACTCCGCCTTGACGTCAGCCCAGGCCGGAACCTGCATGTGGCTCGCCGACGGCAGGCTCTGGATGTACGCCAGATGCTGCTCGCGACTGATCGTCCTCAGGGTCAGGCTCATTCGGGGCGCTCCTCGGGCTGGTGTGTCCCCATGGGTACAGGGGCTCCGGCTCTCGCGCCGAAGCCTACTGCGCCTTGCGAGCGCCCTGGCTGGGCGTACGGAAGCCGCGCCCCGGCTCATGGGCCGCCGAGGCGTTCCGCAGTGCTTTGTGTCGAGTTAGGGAGAACGGTGTCCCTGGCGTCAGCTGATGACCCCGCCGAAGAGGCCGCCGTGCGCCATGCCGAGGAAGAAACCGACTCCGGAGGCGCCGAGGCCCAGGATCAGGCCGAAGCGCTCGCGGGTCGTCTCCGAGATCCACTGCCCGTACGCGCCGGTGAGGATGCCCACCAGGCCGGTCCAGGAGCTGAGCAGGTGCAGGTTGTGGAAGAAGCCGGTCACGAACGCGATCACGCCGAGCACCAGGGTCACCGCGAGCAGCGTGTCCTGGAGCGGGTGGGGCTTGCCGTCCGTGGCGAAAAGGCCTCCGGCGGTGTTGGGTCGCAATGCCTGTGCCATGGGGCACCTCCTGCGAAAGGCGGCGCATCGTAGCGCCATACACACCCGATGTGTACAGACTGACGGTCCCCCGGGCCGGATTTCAACCGGAAGCCGGTGTGCGGGTAGTCTGTACCGTCTGCATTGGTGTCTGCCCAGGCCAGCTCGGGTAAACCGCGAGGTCACCCCCGATTGTCAGTGGCGGCCGATACCGTTGCGTACGCATCACAACCCTCCTGCCACGGAACGACCGTGGCCGCTGAGTCCAAAGGAGGTGGGTTCCACATGCGTCACTACGAGGTGATGGTCATCCTCGACCCCGATCTGGAGGAGCGCGCCGTCGCCCCCCTGATCGAGAACTTCCTCTCCGTCGTCCGTGAGGGCAACGGCAAGGTCGAGAAGGTCGACACCTGGGGCCGTCGTCGTCTCTCGTACGAGATCAAGAAGAAGCCCGAGGGCATCTACTCGGTCATCGACCTGCAGGCCGAGCCTGCGGTCGTCAAGGAGCTCGACCGCCAGATGAACCTGAACGAGTCGGTCCTCCGGACCAAGGTCCTCCGCCCCGAGACCCACTGAGCTCTCCCGCTCAGTCGGATCCCGGGATTCGAGTAGCAGCACAAGCAGCCAGCAGCAAACCCGCCGAGAGGTTCCCCCATGGCAGGCGAGACCGTCATCACGGTCGTCGGCAACCTTGTCGATGACCCCGAGCTGCGCTTCACCCCTTCCGGTGCGGCGGTCGCGAAGTTCCGTGTCGCGTCCACCCCCCGCACCTTCGACCGCCAGACGAACGAGTGGAAGGACGGCGAGAGCCTGTTCCTGACCTGCTCGGTCTGGCGTCAGGCGGCGGAGAACGTCGCCGAGTCGCTCCAGCGAGGCATGCGCGTCATCGTGCAGGGCCGACTGAAGCAGCGGTCCTACGAGGACCGTGAGGGCGTCAAGCGCACGGTCTACGAACTGGACGTCGAGGAAGTCGGCGCCAGCCTGCGCAACGCCACGGCCAAGGTCACCAAGACCGCCGGCCGCGGTGGGCAGGGTCAGGGCGGTTACGGCGGCGGTGGCGGCCAGGGTGGCGGCGGCTGGGGCGGTGGCCCCGGTGGCGGCCAGCAGGGCGGCGGCGCTCCTGCCGACGACCCGTGGGCGACCGGCGCTCCCGCCGGTGGCAACCAGGGCGGCGGCGGTGGCTGGGGTGGAAACTCCGGCGGCGGTGGCGGCTACTCGGACGAGCCCCCCTTCTAGGCCTCGGGCCGGAGGGCGGGTCGTACCCAAACTTCTTGATCACACAGGAGAAACACCATGGCGAAGCCGCCTGTGCGCAAGCCGAAGAAGAAGGTCTGCGCTTTCTGCAAGGACAAGGTCACGTACGTGGACTACAAGGACACGAACATGCTGCGGAAGTTCATTTCCGACCGCGGCAAGATCCGTGCCCGCCGCGTGACCGGCAACTGCACGCAGCACCAGCGTGACGTCGCCACGGCCGTCAAGAACAGCCGTGAGATGGCGCTGCTGCCCTACACGTCCACCGCGCGCTAAGGGAAGGGTGACCGACTCATGAAGATCATCCTCACCCACGAGGTCTCCGGCCTCGGTGCCGCCGGCGATGTCGTCGACGTCAAGGACGGTTACGCTCGCAACTACCTGATCCCGCGGAAGTTCGCTATCCGCTGGACCAAGGGTGGCGAGAAGGACGTCGAGCAGATCCGTCGCGCTCGCAAGATCCACGAGATCCAGACCATCGAGCAGGCCAACCAGGTGAAGGCCCAGCTCGAGGGTGTCAAGGTCCGTCTGGCCGTCCGTTCCGGCGACGCCGGTCGTCTCTTCGGTTCCGTCACCCCGGCCGACATCGCCTCGGCGATCAAGGCTTCCGGTGGCCCCGAGGTCGACAAGCGCCGTATCGAGCTGACCGCTCCGATCAAGACCCTGGGCGCCCACGAGACGTCCGTGCGTCTGCACCCCGAGGTTGCCGCCAAGGTCAACATCGAGGTCGTCGCGGCCTGACGCCGTGCTCGGCTCGAGTAGCTGAGAGAGGGGCCGCCCTGGTCGGGGCGGCCCCTCTTCGTCTCCGGGCTCGGCGTCGCGGTCGCCGAGCCCGGGCTCGCGATGTTTCACGTGAAACGGGCATACGGGGGGCCGACTGGCTGCTCAACGGGTCGCGCCGGTCACCAGCCAACGGCCCGAGCGGGCACGGAGCCACAGGGTCAGCATGCGTATGGCCATCATCAACGTCATTGCTGCCCACAGGGCCGTCAGCCCGCCGCCCAGCGTCGGCACGAGAAGGGCCACCGGGGCGAACACCGCAAGGGTGACCAGCATCGCTCCTGCCAGATAGCGGCCGTCTCCCGCGCCCATCAGCACACCGTCCAGGACGAAGACGACCCCGCAGATCGGCTGTGAGAGGGCGACGATCACCAGAGCCGGCAGAGCGGCGTCCCTGACCACAGGGTCGCTCGTGAACAGCGGCAGGAACACCGGCCGTGCGATCACGACCAACGCGCCGAGGACGACGCCCACAGCGATGCCCCACTCCACCATGCGCCGGCAGGCCTGACGGGCTCCCTGGGCGTCATCGGCGCCGAGATAGCGGCCGATGATGGCCTGTCCGGCGATGGCGATCGCGTCGAGGGCGAAGGCCAGCAGGCTCCAGAGGGAGAGGATGATCTGGTGGGCCGCGATGTCCGCGTCGCCGAGCCGGGCGGCGACCGCGGTGGCGATCATCAGGATGGCCCGCAGGGAAAGGGTCCGGACCAGCAACGGCACGCCGGCTTGGGCCGAGGCCCTGATTCCGCCCAGGTCGGGGCGCAAGGAGGCGCAGTGTCGGCGGGCGCCACGGACGACCACCGTGAGGTAGACCGCCGCCATGCCGCACTGTGCGATGACGGTTCCCCAGGCGGAGCCCGCGATGCCGAGGTCGGCGCCGTAGACGAGGCCCGCGTTGAGGGCGGCGTTGGCGACGAAGCCCGCGATGGCGACATAGAGGGGAGTCTTCGTGTTCTGCAGGCCGCGCAGCACACCGGTCGCGGCCAGGACGACGAGCATGGCCGGGATGCCGAGGGCAGAGATGCGCAGATAGGTGGTCGCGTAGGGGGCGGCCGTGTCGGAGGCGCCGAAGAGGTTCACCACGGCCGGCGCGGTGGGCAGGACGGCCGCGATGACGGCGGCACCGAGAAGGAGAGCCAGCCAGATTCCGTCCATGCCCTGCCGTATGGCTGCCTGAAGGTCGCCGGCGCCGACGCGCCGGGCCACGGCCGCCGTGGTGGCGTAGGCAAGGAAGACGAAGACGCTGACCGCTGTCGTCAGCAGGGCCGAGGCGACGCCGAGGCCGGCGAGTTGGGCGGTGCCCAGGTGCCCGACGATCGCGCTGTCGGCCATGACGAACAGGGGCTCGGCGACGAGTGCGCCGAAGGCCGGCACGGCCAGCGCGACGATCTCTCGGTCGTGCTGTCGCCCGGTGGCCTTGGGGGTCGCTGAAGCCTGTGTCATGAGCATCAATGTAATCGTCCACAGGTAAGAGATGCAAAGCCTTAGTGACCCTTACCTCTCGCTTCGTCGTGCACTCTTTCGCGCGCAGTTCGAAGCGATCTTGCTCTGGCTGGGGAAGTTTTTCTTCTGCACAGCCGGTGGACGGGAAAGGCGCAGGTCAGACCGTTCTTCACAGAAGGTGTCAGAGCTTGTTCACAGGCCTGTCCACCGGGTCGTGCACAGGTTTTGCGGAGTTCTCCACAGCATCCGGGCCGTCGTCCACATGGCCTGTGGATAACCAGATTGGCTGACGGTGCCCGCGGGCCTACGGTGGTCCGGCGCCCGCTCCGTTCGTCGGCTGGAAAACCCTCACAAACCCGACGCGCCACAACCGGAGTTGGGCCTCTCATTTGTCAGTGCCGTGCCGTAGAACTTAGGGCATGGCTAGGTCCGCTCCGCGGACGGGAGGAGGTGGCTCGGTGAGCATTTCCGAGCCCTTGGACGATCCGTGGGCCGACAGCGGGCCCAGCGATCGTCTGCCCGCCTCCCGCCGACGCGGCGACGGAGGCCGGAGCCGTGACGAGCAGCACGACCGAGGCCGCGACAACGGCTCGTGGGACGGCGGGGGAACGTCCTTCGAGCGCGTGCCGCCGCAGGACCTCGACGCCGAGCAGTCCGTTCTCGGCGGCATGCTCCTGTCCAAGGACGCCATCGCCGACGTCGTCGAGATCCTCAAGGGACACGACTTCTACAAGCCGGCCCACGAGACGATCTTCCAGGCCATCCTCGACGTCTACGCCAAGGGCGAGCCCGCAGACCCGATCACGATCGCCGCGGAGCTCACCAAGCGCGGTGAGATCAACAAGGTCGGCGGCGCCTCGTATCTCCACACCCTCGTCCAGACGGTGCCGACGGCGGCCAACGCCGAGTACTACGCGGAGATCGTCCACGAGCGCGCCGTGCTGCGCCGGCTGGTCGAGGCGGGCACGCGGATCACCCAGATGGGATACGCGGCCGACGACGACGTCGACGAGATCGTCAACCGGGCCCAGGCCGAGATCTACGCGGTCACCGAGCAGCGCACCAGTGAGGACTACCTGCCGCTCGGCGACATCATGGAGGGTGCGCTCGACGAGATCGAGGCGATCGGCTCCCGCAGCGGCGAGATGACGGGTGTGCCCACGGGATTCACCGACTTCGACTCGCTCACCAACGGCCTGCATCCCGGGCAGATGATCGTCATCGCCGCGCGTCCCGCCATGGGTAAGTCCACGCTCGCCCTGGACTTCGCCCGGGCCGCCTCCATCAAGCACAACCTGCCGAGCGTCATCTTCTCCCTCGAGATGGGGCGCAACGAGATCGCGATGCGGCTGCTCTCCGCCGAGGCTCGGGTCGCCCTGCACCACATGCGCTCCGGCACGATGACGGACGAGGACTGGACACGCCTGGCCCGCCGTATGCCCGACGTCTCCGCCGCACCGCTGTTCATCGACGACTCCCCGAACCTGTCGATGATGGAGATCCGCGCCAAGTGCCGCCGCCTCAAGCAGCGCAACGACATCCGTCTGGTCGTCATCGACTACCTCCAGCTGATGCAGTCGGGCGGCTCCAAGCGCGCCGAGAACCGTCAGCAGGAGGTCTCGGACATGTCCCGTAACCTCAAGCTCCTCGCCAAGGAGCTGGAGATCCCGGTGATCGCGTTGTCCCAGCTCAACCGTGGTCCCGAGCAGCGCACCGACAAGAAGCCGATGGTCTCCGACCTGCGTGAGTCCGGCTCCATCGAGCAGGACGCCGACATGGTCATCCTGCTGCACCGCGAGGACGCCTACGAGAAGGAGTCGCCGCGCGCGGGCGAGGCCGACCTGATCGTGGCCAAGCACCGTAACGGCCCGACGGCCACGATCACGGTCGCCTTCCAGGGCCACTACTCGCGTTTCGTGGACATGGCGCAGACCTGATCCGCCCGCCCGGGCCTTCGGGGCAAATGAACTCGACGGCCGGGCGTCCCCCGGGATGGACTGGGGGGCATGACGACTTCTCAGGAAGAGCTGCTTCCCGCTACGCGTCGGGCCCTGCTGCACCGCATCGCCGTGGCCCAGGCCGAAGGGCGTGCGCCGTCGCTGGTCGCGGCGGTCGTCCGGGGCGGGCGGACGGTGTGGTACGGGGCGCGGACCTCGGTGGACGGACACGGCCCGGACGAGAACGTGCAGTACCGCATCGGTTCGATCACCAAGACGTTCACGGCTGTCCTGGTGCTGCGGCTGCGCGACGAGGGGCTGCTCGATCTCGGAGACCCCCTGGAGAAGCACCTGCCGGGCACGGGTGCGGGGGAGGCCACCATCGCCGACCTGCTCGCCCACACCGGCGGACTGGCGGCCGAGTCGCCGGGCCCGTGGTGGGAGCGCACCCCGGGATCGCTGCGCCCCGAACTCGCCGACGTCCTGGGCGAGCAGCCGCTGCTGCATCCGGTCGGTCGCCGCTTCCACTACTCCAACCCGGGCTACACAGTGCTCGGCGCACTCGTCGAGAAGCTGCGTGGAGCCCCCTGGGAGGAGGTACTGCGGCGTGAAGTGCTCGAGCCCCTGGGGCTCGACGGCACGAGCGCCCAGCCGCGGGCACCCCACGCGGGTGGCTGGGCCGTGCACCCCTGGGCGGACGTCCTGTTGCCCGAACCCAGCGAGAACCTCGGACGGATGGCCCCGGCGGGCCAACTCTGGTCAACCACGGCCGACCTGGCTCGGTTCGCGGTGTTCCTGGCGCAGGGGGACGAGCGGGTCCTGAGCGCCGAGACAGTGCGGGAGATGCGGATCCCCGCGGCGCCGGTGGAGGCGGCGGACGTGGCCGACGGAACCTCCTACGGGCTCGGGCTGCAGATCCAGCACCGCAACGGCAGGCTGCTCATCGGGCACTCCGGGTCACTGCCCGGATTTCTCGCGAACCTGACCATCGGCATCGACGAGGATGTCACGTCGGTGGTGCTGGCCAACTGCACCTCAGGTCCGCTGCTGTCCACTGTCGGTGCCGATCTCGTGCGCATCGTCGCCGAGGCCGAGCCGCGCATCCCGGAGCCATGGCGTCCGCTGACCGAAGTCGACGCAGGCGTACTGGAGTTGGTCGGGCCCTGGTACTGGGGGACGTATGCGTTCGCGTTGCGGCTGACGTCGGACGGGAGTGTGGCGCTGGAGCCGTTGTCCGGCTCGGGCCGCCGTTCGCGCTTCCGGGCGAACGGGGACGGCACCTGGACCGGAATTGAGGGCTACTACGCCGGAGAGCTACTGAGGGCCGTACGACGGTCCGACGGGACGGTGAGTCATCTGGACCTCGAGTCGTTCGTGTTCACGCGTCAGCCGTACGACGAGGATGCTCCTGTGCCGGGTGGGGTGGACCCTGACGGGTGGCGGGGGATCGGTTGAGCACCGCAGGCGCTTCTCTCAGCCGGAGCGGGGGCCCGCCCGGTTCAGAGCTGCAGCTTGAAACCCACATGTGAGGCGGTGAAGCCGAGCCGCTCGTAGAAACGGTGTGCGTCGGTCCGAGTCCGGTCGGAGGTCAGCTGGACCAACTGGCAGCCCTGACGCCGGGATTCCTCGATCGCCCACTCGATGAGCTGCGTTCCCAGGCCGCTGCCCCGTTCATCGGCATGGACACGGACGGCTTCGATGATCGACCGGATGGAACCCCGGCGCGACAGGCCGGGAATGATCGTGAGCTGAAGGGTGCCGATCACCCGGCCCTCGCGAACGGCGACGACCAGGTGCTGGTTCGGGTCGGCCGCCAGGCGCTCCCACGCGGTCAGATAGGGGGCCAGGTCCTCCGGAGTCTCGCGCTGGGCGCCGAGGGGGTCGTCGGCGAGCATCGCGACGATCGCCGGCACATCGGCGGCCGTCGCGGCCCGCATGTCAAGGTCTCCCATGACCGGCACCCTACGTGGGCAGTCCAGACCTGGTGGCAGCCAGGGAGGCTCAGCCCGCCGCCACGGTGACCGGGGCGAAACGCCGCGTCCAGTCGCCGGGCAGGTCCGGGATCCCGTAGGTCATGACCGAGCTGATGGCGACGGAGGCGAGTCCCCGTTCCTTCGCCCAGGCCAGCAATTCCTCATGGCGTACGTCGATGTCGGTGCGCAGGGGCCGGTCGGTGTGGGCGGCGAGGGAGGCGAGAAGCGCCTTCGCCATCTCGGTGTCCCGTGCGATCAGCGGACCGATGACATGGGTGTCCATGTTGGGCCAGGCGGCCGCGTAGCCGACGATTCTGCCGTCCTCCTCGGCGACGCACAGCCGGTCGGCGAGGGCGGGCAACCTGGTCACGATGTGAGTGCGATCGGTTCCGAACACCTCCTCGTCGAGCCGGAGGATGCCGCCGAGGTCCTCGGCGGTTGCTGCCCGTGTCGCGCCCTGGAGAGCCGACCCATCGTGGGTGAAGCGTCCGCGCAGCATCTCGGCTCGGCCGGTGACCTTGAAGCCGAGTTCCTCATACAGCGGCCGGCCGTACGGAGTCGCGTGCAGTGTCAGCGGGGTGGTACCCATCACCGAGACGACATGCCGCATCAGGCGGCGCCCGATGCCCTTGCGGGCGTGCCGTTCCGCGACCAACACCATCCCGATGGCCGCGAGATCGGGTCGGTCCAGCAGCCCGTACTCGGTGACGACACAGGCGCTGACCAGACCGCCCTCCGGGTCGTCGATGCCGTATCCCTTACCCGCCGTGAGAAGGAAGCTCCACTTGTGCTCCTCGCGTGGCCACCCCCGATCCTCGGACAGGTCCGCGCAGGCGCTCAGATCGCGCAAGCCCAGACGGCGGATGGAAAGATCTGCAAGAGAAGGAATCGGCACGCAGGTCAGGCTGTCCGACGGGTGTACTCGCCGTCCACCTCTTTCCGGTGAGGAACAAGGGCTTTTGGCCATGTCATGGCAGGCGCGCAGCCTGCGGCCGGTACCCGATGTTTCACGTGAAACAGAGGCCAACGACGATCGCCCGGCAGCCGGCCCCAACGGCGGCCCGGCACCAGCCGGTTAGCCTCGGTGCCATGGCGCGACTTCATCTCTTCGACCTCGACGGCACATTGCTGCGCGGCACCTCGTCGCCCGTCGAGATCTCACGGCAGTTGGGGCTGGAAGCCGAGACGGTTGCGCTCGACGAGGCGATCTCAACAGGGCTGATAGCCCCTCCCGAATATGCGACCCGTGTGCACGCCTTGTGGGCGGATCTCACGGACGCTCATGTGACGGCGGCTTTCGAAGGAGCCCCGTGGCTGGAGCGTATTCGCGAGGTCTGGGCGGAGATCAGGGAGCGGGGCGATTACTGTGCCGTGGTGTCGCTCTCCCCCTCCTTCTTCGTGGAGAGGCTCATCGGCTGGGGGGCGCACGCGGCCTATGGGTCGCGTTTTCCCGCCGTGCCGTTCACCGAGCCCGTGGATCCGGCCGGAGTTCTGAGTGCGGCGGCGAAAGTCGAGATCGCCGCTCGCTTGTGCGAGGAGTTCGGGGTGACGGCGGCCGACTGCGTGGCCTACGGCGACTCCCTCTCGGACCGGGATCTGTTCGCTGTGGTGCCGGTCTCCGTCGCGGTCAACGCGGACCGTCATCTGTCCGGCATCGCCACTCACTCGTACATGGGCGGAGATCTGTGGGAAGCGTATGAATTGGTTCGCCAGGCCCGGTAATCGAGGGAATCGGTGGTTCGCTGGACCGGACTCGGTTGCGCGACGCGGCAGGGCAATGCAGCCTAACGGGACGGACAGATCGAAGACCCGCGTTTCCGGTTACCCGGTCGCGGCATCCGTAGGGGCGGGATGCTGCGGCGAGAGTGCTGCCCCTGAACGAAACAGGAAAGCAGGCCGTCCACGGAAAGGTTCGAGACGAGGCACATCATGGACGCTCCGGCCCCCACGTCGGCCGCTGCCCTGATCCGTCGGACGATGGCCGAGGTCACTCCCATCGCCGACAAGGTCACCTCGTACTTCTACGCGCTGCTCTTCGTTCGCCACCCCGAACTGCGCTCACTGTTCCCGGCGGCGATGGACACCCAGCGGGACCGGCTGCTCAGAGCCCTGCTCACCGCGGCCGAGCACATCGACAACGCCGAGGTCCTCGTCCCCTACCTGCAGAACCTGGGCCGCGGTCACCGCAAGTACGGCACCCGCCCCGAGCACTACCCGGCCGTCGGAGAGTGCCTCATCGGCGCGCTGAGCAAGTACGCCCCCGACATCTGGGACGCGGAGACGGAAACGGCCTGGGTCCGGGCGTACACGACGATCTCACAGGTCATGATCGACGCCTCGGCCGCGGACCACCTCGTCGCCCCCGCCTGGTGGAACGGCGAGATCGTCGCGCACGACCTCAGGACGCCGGACGTCGCCGTGGTCACCGTCCGCCCCGACCAGCCCTACCCCTTCCTCGCCGGCCAGTACGCGAGTGTGGAGACGCCGTGGTGGCCGCGGATCTGGCGGCACTACTCCTTCGCCTCGGCACCTCGTTCGGACGGCCTGCTGACCTTCCATGTGAAGGCCGTTCCCGCGGGCTGGGTCTCCAACGCCCTGGTGCACCGCGCCCGTTCCGGCGACGTCGTCCGGCTCGGGCCGCCGGCCGGTTCGATGACCGTCGACCACACCACCGACAACGGTCTGCTCTGTCTGGGCGGAGGGACTGGCATAGCGCCCATCAAGGCACTTGTCGAGGACGTCGCCGAACACGGCCACCGACGGCCCGTCGAGGTGTTCTACGGCGCCCGCACCGACCTGGGCCTCTACGACCTCGACACGATGCTCCGGCTCCAGCAGGCCCACCCCTGGCTCTCGGTCCGCGCGGTCGTGGACCGACAGGCCCACTCCCACCTTCCGGACGCCGTACGGTCGTACGGCCCCTGGAACCGGTACGACGCGTATCTCTCAGGACCGCCCGGCATGATCCGCAGTGGTGTGGACGTCCTCAGGAGTCTCGGCATTCCGTCGGAGCGGATACGGCACGACTCGGTGGAGGAGTTCGTCGCCGTGGGGATCTGATCCCGGTCTCAGCCCAGGTCGGGGGCGTGCATGGCGCGTACGCCCTCGATGTTGCCGTCGAGGTAGTGCCGCAGGGAGAGCGGGACGAGATGGACGGAGGCGATCCCGACACGGGTGAACGGCACCCGGACGATCTCGTACTCGCCCGCCGGCTCATCCACCTCGGGGCCGTGCCGCTGGGATGTGTCCATCGACTCCAGGCGGCACACGAAGAAGTGCTGGACCTTCACGCCGGTCGCGCCACCGTCCTCGCCGATGTGCTCGACGGTGTCGACGAAGCAGGGCACCACGTCGGTGATCTTGGCGCCGAGCTCCTCGTGCACCTCGCGGTGCAGGGCGTCGACGACGGTCGTGTCCCCGGGCTCGACCCCGCCACCGGGAGTGACCCAGTAGGGATCGACACCGGGCTTGGTGCGCTTGATCAGGATCAGGTCGTCGCCGTCGAGGAGGACGGCGCGGGCGGTGCGCTTGACCACGGGTCGGACGGTCATGGGGGGAATGTGGCCCGGATGGTTCCACGTGAAACATCGCAGCACGTCACTGGCCGAGCTCACCCGGTGACCGCGACAAAAGCCCTGGTCAGCACCAGTCGGAAGCGGCTTGGAGCAGCCATTCGTGGGCCCGCGCGATATGCGGCATCGCGAGGGTGCCGGTGCGGACCACCAGGAAGTACGTCCGCAGGGGCGGCACCGGGGGCTCGTGCAGGGCGACGACGTCCCCGCGTTTGAGGGCGGCCGTGCACAGATAGCGGGGCAGCACCGCGAGCCCGGCGCCCGCGACGGCGCAGGCGAGGACCGCACGCAGGTCGGGGACGATGACCGTGCCCGGGGAGGCCGGGCGCGAGTCGAAGACGGAGGCCCAGTAACGGGAGACGAAGGGCAGGGACTCGTGCACCTCGATCACCGGGACGTCCTCCAGGGCGGGCGCCGCCTTCCCGCGCGATCCGGGACCGGTCTGTTCGGCCCGGGCCGGGGAGGCGACCAGGACGTGCTCCTCGTCGCAGAGCGGAGTCGCCGTGAGGAGCGCGCCGCGCGGACGGGCCGTACTGATGGCCAGATCGTGATGGCCCGCGGCGAGTCCTTCCAGGGTTTCCTCGGCGTTCCCGAAAGAGGCGCGCAGGGCGAACCCCTGGCCGTCCTCGCCGGTCAGCTCCGTGAGGGCGGGCAGGGCCCGCTCGGCGGTGAACTCAGGGGGACCGGCGAGATGCAGGGTCCGTAAGGAGGAGTCCTCGTCGAGGCCGGTCTCGGTGATCTCCACCAGGGCGTCCAGATGCGGGGCGGCCTTGTGCGCGAGTTCGTCGCCGATGGTCGTCGGGGTCACCCCGCGGGCCTGGCGCAGGAACAGGGGGCGGCCCAGCTGCCGTTCCAGTGTGCGGATCTGGGAGGTCACGGCCGGCTGCGACAGGCCGAGCAGGGCGGCGGCGCGGGTGAAGGAACCGGCCCGGTGCACGGTCACGAAAGTGCGCAGCAAGGCCAGATCCATGGTTCGCCCTCCCCAGTCCCCTGCCCTTCTCCCGGCCCCAGGCAGGGCCCAACTATAAATAAGTCGATAGGTCTCTGTCGCTACTGTGATTGGACACTGACAGAGAGTCAACTAGCCTTGGTCGCGCGGTTCTTCGCGCGCGGAACCGAGGACGGTCCGAGCCACGAGGGGGGAGGCTCGGACCGTCCGTCCCGCCTGGCCGGACCGCGACGGCACCCGTAAAGGGGGCTCTGATGTGGTCATTCGGACGACTCGTCCAGGGCGCGGAGCACATCCGCCACCAGGTCCTCGGGATCCTCGGCGCCGACAGAGAACCGGATGAAGCCCTCCGGCACCGGGTCCCCGCCCCAGCGTCCGCGCCGCTCGGCCGTGGACCGTACGCTGCCGAAGCTCGTCGCGTCGTCCACCAGCCGCAGCGCCTCGAGAAAACGCTCGGCACGCGCACGCGTGGGCAGCGTGAAGGACACGACGCTGCCATAGCGGCGCATCTGCTGTGCGGCGACCTTGTGCGCGGGGTCGTCGGGCAGACCCGGATAACGCAGCCCGCTCACCTCGGGCCGCTCCCGCAGGGCCTCGGCGACGGTCAGGGCCGTGGCGCACTGCCGGTCGACCCGCAACTGGAGGGTGGCGATCGAACGGTGGGCGAGCCAGGCCTCCATGGGGCCCGGGATCGCACCGACGATCTTCCGCCAGCGGCGCACGGCCGCCATGGCCTCGGCGTGGCGCCCGACGACGTAACCGAGCAGGACGTCCCCGTGTCCGGTCAGCTGCTTGGTGCCGCTGGCCACGGCGAAGTCGGCCCCGAGCTCCAGAGGCCGCTGACCCAGGGGCGTGGCGAGCGTGTTGTCCACGGCCACCAGCGCGCCCTGTGCGTGCGCCGCCTCGGTGAGGCGGCGGATGTCGCACACGTCGAGGCCGGGGTTGGAGGGTGTCTCCAGCCACAGCAGCTTCGCCCCGTCGAGGACGTCGAGCTGGGCGTCCCCGCCGGTCGGCGCCGTGCGCACCTCGACGCCGTAGGCCTCCAGCTGGGCACGGACCAGGGGCAGCACCTGGTAGCCGTCGTCGGGCAGGACGACGACATCGCCCGCGCCCACCTGGGAGAACAGCACGGCCGCGGTGGCGGCCATGCCGGAGGCGAAGGTGAGCGTCTGGACGTCCTCCCGTCCCGGTGCCTCCAGCTCGCCGATGGCGCGCTCCAGCAGGTTCCAGGTGGGGTTCTCGTCGCGGCCGTAGGTGTACGGGCCGCTCACGTCGCCCGGGAGGTGGAAATGGGCGGCGAACACCGGCCCGGGCAGGGTCGGTTCGTTCTTGACCGGCTCGGGCAGTCCCGCCCGCACCGCGCGCGTGCCGTCACCGTCGCTCACGGACGTACCCGAATCGTTCATGCCGCTCACCTGCTCGCGTACCGCGGCGAGCAGACCCTCGCTCGCCGCCCCCACCATCTCAAGGCACTCCTCGAAGCCGTCCAGGCCCCCGTAGTACGGGTCCGGCACGTCGAGGTCGTCGCCCGCCGCGGCGTCGTAGGAGCGCAGCAGCCGGACCTTGGCCGCGTCCTCCGGGGTGGGCGCCAGGCGGCGCAGGGCCCTCAGATGGCCGCTGTCGAGGGCGATGACGAGGTCGAGGCGGGCGAACCAGGACGGCTGGAACTGACGGGCCGTGTGGGCGCTCTCGTAGCCGGCCTCCTCCAGTACGGCGACGGTGCGCGGGTCGGCACCGTCGCCCTCGTGCCAGCCGCCCGTGCCGGCGCTGTCGACCTCGACCAGGTCGTGGAGACCGGCCTCCCGCACGCGGGCACGGAAGACCGACTCGGCCATCGGGGAACGGCAGATGTTGCCCGTGCAGACGAAGCAGACGCGATAAGTCATCGCCCGGTCAGTCCTCGTCGGGCAGGACGACGTGCAGCGCCCACGAGACCACCGAGATGATCAGCCCGCCCAGGACCGCGGTCCAGAACCCCTCGACGTGGAAGCTCAGGTGGAGCTTGCCGGCCAGCCACGAGGTGAGCAGCAGCATCAGGGCGTTGACGACGAGGACGAACAGGCCGAGCGTGAGGATGACGAACGGGAGGGAAAGCACCTTCACAATGGGCTTGATCAGGAAGTTCACCAGGCCGAAGATCAGCGCGACGCCGATCAGGGTGCCGACCTTCTTGCCCGTGCTGTCACCGGTCAGAGTGATCTTGTCGAGCAGCCAGACGGCGACCGCCAGGGCACCCGCGTTGGCGATCGTCTTGACTACGAAATTCTTCATGTGTCTGATCGTGGCAGACGAGATCGACCATGAGCAGAGGGACGAGGGCGGCAAGAGAGATGAAGGCATTCCGACTGGACGAACTGGAGGCGGAGCGCGCCTCCAACGACGGCGCCTACCTGCAGTTTCTGCGGGAACGGAACATGTCGGTCGGGCTGTACGCGCTCAATGCCGGCGAACATGATCCACAGAAGCCGCACAACCAGGACGAGGTCTACTTCGTGGTGAGCGGCCGCGCCTCGATCACCGTCGGTCTGGAGACGACTGAGGTGGCGCGCGGCAGCGTGGTGTATGTGCCGGCCGGGGTCGCCCACAAGTTCCACCACATCAGCGAGGACCTGAGGGTGCTCGTGGTGTTCTCTCCGCCGGAGAGCTGAGCCGCGGCCTCAGGGTTCCCTAGGGGTTCGATCAGGGGAGGACAAGGGCTGCGAGGCCCCCGCCGGGACCCCTGCCCGCCCTAGCATCGAGGGCAGGACAAGAGAAGGATCCGGCCTCGCGGGACCGGGTCGTCGACGGGACCCGGCAGCAGCGGCGGGCGGAAAGGACAGGACGAGAGCAATGGGAGAGATCTTTTCGGGACTGCCGTGGTGGGTGAAGTGGATCGCGGTGCCGGTCATCGCCCTGGTCGTGTTCGGCGGGCTGATAGCCACCGTCGTCGGCTTCGTCATCGGTCTGCTCTTCAAGGCGCTGGTCTTCGTGGCGCTGGTCGGTGGACTGATCTACGTCGTACGGAAGTTCACATCGAGCTCCTCGTCGCGCGGCGACTGGTGAGGGCCCCGGGGCACCGGTGAGGTAACAGGAATCATCGGTTCCCTCGGGCGGGGGAAGTTTCCCGGACGGGCCGTCCCTGTGCGGTGGGGGGCGATTAGAGTCCGGAAACCGACGCGGGCAAGACCCCGCGGGCGGCGCCCCCTCCCGTGTCTCCCCGCACGGGCTGCCCCCCTCGCGCTTCGGGAGTGACCCCTTGGCCACGGTAGACACCGCAGTCACAGCCCCCCACGCACCCTTCACCCCACTCCAGACGGCCGTCTCCGCGCCGGGTCGCCTCAGGCCCCCCGAACAGCCGGGCCCCTCCGCACAGGAGCGCGCGGCGGCCGCCCCGGCATCGACGGCCTCGGCGTCGACGGCCACCTCGCGACCACGGTCCCGGGCGCCGGAGCAGGTCACGCCCCCGTCGGGGAGGCGCCTGCCGACGCCCCCCGCCACGCCACCCCAGCAGTCGACCCTGATCGGATCCGTCCAGCGTGCGATGCGCCTGCTGGAATGCGTCGCCGGTCACGAGCACGGAGCCCCCGCCAAACAACTGGCCCGCGAGACCGGCCTGGCGCTTCCCACGGCATATCACCTGCTGCGCACGCTGGTGCACGAGGGCTATCTGCGCCGGGACAAGGGGTTGTTCTTCCTCGGCGACGCGGCCGAGCGGCTGAGCAGCAGCGGAGCACAGGAGAAACGTCGCAGCACGATGGTCGACGCGCTCGCCAGCTGGCGTGACGCGATCGGCGTCCCGGTGTACTACGCCGTGTACCGGGACGGCGAGATCGAGGTCATGTGCGTCTCCGACACCCCGGGCAACCCGGCGGTCGAGGAGTGGGCCGATTTCCGTGAGACCGGGCACGCGCACGCGATTGGGCAGTGCCTCCTGTCCCAGCTGGACGAGGAGGCGCGTCGCGACCATCTCGACCGCTACCCCGTGCAGGCCATCACGCCGTACACGGTGCGTGACAGTCACACCCTGTTGCGGCGGCTCGAGCGGACCCGTCGGATGGAGCCCGTCACCGAGCGACAGGAGTACGCGCTGGGGACGATCTGCGCGGCGGTCCCGATCACCATCGGTACGACAGCCGCGACGATGGCCATCTCCCTGCCCGCGCATCAGGCCGACCGTCTGCCGGCGGCGGCGCGGCGACTGCAGAACGAGATCGGACGCCTGCTGGGGGCGCTGGCCCTCTCTATCAGTATCTGAAAACTCACTCCTTGTGATCTATCGCTCACTTTCAGCAAGATGCCTGCAGTGTCAGGGGAGCATTCCCAGCTGTTCGGCTTCATATGACGGGGTAGGCGATGCGCGAGTCCGTACAGGCAGAGGTCATGATGAGCTTCCTCGTCTCCGAGGAGCTCTCCTTCCGTATCCCGGTCGAGCTGGGGTACGAGACGTGTGATCCCTATGCCGTTCGGCTGACTTTCCATCTGCCGGGCGATGCCCCGGTGACCTGGGCGTTCGGCAGGGAGCTGCTGATCGACGGGGTGGGCAGGCCGTGCGGCGAGGGCGATGTGCGGGTCTCGCCCGCCGAGGTGGACTCGCTGAGCGAGGTGCTGATCCGGCTTCAGGTGGGCGGTGACCAGGCGCTGTTCCGTTCGTCGACGGCGCCGCTCATCGCGTTCCTGGACCGCACCGACAAACTGGTGCCGCTCGGCCAGGAGGGCGCGCTCGCCGAGTTCGACGCCCACCTGGACGAGGCGCTGGACCGCATCCTGGCGGAGGAGCAAAGCACCGGGTGAGGTGTGCGCGGGGGCGGCCGGAATGGAACGCAGTAACGCTTTTTCGGTCGACGTGTGCGCCCCTGCGCCTCGTCCCTCAGTGCTTGCGGCGCCGCCCCTTCCCCGTGCGGGCCGCGGCCGGTGGGATGCCGGCCGCCGTCGTGCCCGGTGCCGTCTCCCGTGACGGGCGGTCGGCCGAGACCACGAGCGCCGCGAGCAACGTCGTGACCGGGACCGAGGCGACCAGCCCGATCGATCCCACCAGCGTGCGCACGATCTCCTCCGCCACCAGCTCGCTGTTGGCCACCGTGCCCACACTGCTCTGCGCGATGGAGAAGAGCAGCAGCAGGGGCAGCGCGGCACCGGCGTAGGCGAGGACCAGGGTGTTGACGACGGACGCGATGTGGTCGCGGCCGATGCGGATGCCGGCGCGGTACAGCCCGCGCCATCCCGTCGAGGGGTTCGCCTCGTGCAGTTCCCAGACCGCCGAGGTCTGAGTGACCGTCACGTCGTCGAGGACACCGAGCGAGCCGATGATGACGCCCGCGAGCAGCAGACCGCTCATGTCGATCGACGGGTACAGGCCGTGGATCAGGCCGGTGTTGTCGTCCGTGTTGCCCGTGAGCGCTGCCCAGCCGATGAACAGGGAGCCGAGGAAACCGATCAGCACCAGCGAGATCAACGTGCCGAGCACGGCCACGGACGTGCGGGCCGACAGCCCGTGGCACATGTAGAGGGCGATCAGCATGATGGCGCTCGACCCGATCACCGCCACGAGCAGGGGATTCGAGCCCTGCAGGATCGCGGGCAGGATGAAGAAGTTCAGGATCAGGAAGCTGACGGCCAGCGCGACCAGCGCCATGACGCCCCGCAGCCGTCCCACGATCACGACGGCGAGCGCGAAGATGCCGGCCAGCAGGGCCATCGGGAACCGCCGGTTGACGTCGGCCACCGAGTACTGCAGGTCCTTGGGGGCCGAGGGCTCGTAGGCGGCGACCACCTTCTCGCCCTGGTGCAGCTGCCGCGACTGGTCGGGCTGCACGATCTCGGTGAACGTACGGCCCTTGTCCTTGCCGGTGTCGACCCGGATCGTCGCCTTCTTGCAGGTGCCCTTCTCCTGCTGCTGGGCGGAGGAACCCCCGGCGGCGGAGGTGTCACCGAGCGAACTCCCGCCCGAGGCGTTCACCGACTTGCAGCTCACGGAGACGACCTTGGTGACCGTCGCCTGCTGGGTCTGCCGGTCGAAACCCACCCCGGTCCGCTGGTGCGAGGGGGCGCCGCCCGGCCACAGCACCACGAGCCCGACGACCACGGCGGCGGCGAACGGGATGAGGACGGCCGCGATGACCTTGCGCAGATGCTGGGACACGGGGGCAGCCGGACCATGGCTGTGACTGTGACCGTGCCCGCTGTGGCCGCCCGCATCATGCCCCTGCCCGCCATGGGAGCCCGTGTCGGGCCCGTGTCCCTGCCCGGGGACGGGGGAGCCGTGTCCGTGATGGGGTTCGTGGCCGTCGGCCCCATGGGTGCCGCCGTATCCCGGGCCGTGCCCAGGGGGCGGCTCCGGGGGCGGGTACGAGGGCTGGTGTGTCGTGGTCACCGGCAGATCATCCCAACTACGGCAGAGGCCCACTGTTCACCGCGCCACATATGACGCTAGCGTGAAGGCACCTTTGCACACGCGGGAGCTCGGAGCACCGGGCTGAGAGGGCGCTGACCTCCGTCCCAGCCATGTTTCACGTGGAACATCACCGAAGTCGAGTGATGTTCCCCACGAAACGTCGGCAGACGGAAACCGCTGCGTCGACCGCCGAACCTGTTACCGGGTAATGCCGGCGTAGGGAGTAGGTCTCATGACCAACAAGGACGCACGCACGCCTGCCTCCACGCAGTTCGACGGGGAGAACGGGAAGTCCATCGGCTGGCACAAGGCGTACATCGAGGGTTCGCGCCCCGATCTGCGGGTGCCGGTCCGTCAGGTGCACCTCACCAACGGGCAGTCGGTCACGCTGTACGACACCTCGGGTCCGTACACCGATCCGCTCACCGACACGGATGTCCGCAGGGGGCTCGCCCCGCTGCGCGAGAACTGGATCGTCGCCCGTGGCGACACCGAGGAGTACGCGGGGCGGCCCGTCCGCCCGGAGGACGACGGGGTCAAGCACACCTCGCCCCGCGGTGGCCTGCGCAATCTCGACGCCGTCTTCCCGGGACGGCCGCGCCAGCCGCGTCGCAGCCGCGACGGCAAGGCGGTCACGCAGCTCGCGTATGCCCGCCGCGGCGAGATCACGCCCGAGATGGAGTTCGTGGCCGTCCGGGAGAACGTCTCACCGGAAGTCGTCCGCGAGGAGATCGCCGAGGGCCGGGCGGTCCTGCCCGCGAACGTCAACCACCCGGAGATCGAGCCGATGATCATCGGCAAGCGGTTCCTGGTGAAGGTCAACGCGAACATCGGCAACTCCGCGGTCACCTCCTCCATCGAGGAGGAGGTCGAGAAGATGACCTGGGCGACCCGCTGGGGCGCCGACACGGTCATGGACCTGTCCACCGGCCGCAACATCCACACCACCCGCGAGTGGGTGCTGCGCAACTCCCCCGTCCCCATCGGCACGGTGCCGCTCTATCAGGCGCTGGAGAAGGTCGACGGCCGGGCCGAGGAGCTGACCTGGGAGATCTACAAGGACACGGTCATCGAACAGGCCGAGCAGGGCGTGGACTACATGACCGTCCACGCGGGCGTGCGCCTTCCGTTCGTCCCGCTCACCGCCAACCGCAAGACCGGCATCGTCTCGCGAGGCGGCTCGATCATGGCGGCGTGGTGCCTGGCGCACCACAAGGAGTCGTTCCTGTACGAGAACTTCGAGGAGCTCTGCGAGATCCTCGCCGCGTACGACGTCACGTACTCGCTCGGGGACGGTCTGCGTCCCGGTTCGATCGCTGACGCCAACGACGAGGCGCAGTTCGCGGAGTTGCGGACGCTCGGGGAACTCAACCGGATCGCCAGGCGTTTCAACGTACAGACCATGATCGAGGGCCCGGGGCATGTCCCGATGCACAAGATCAAGGAGAACATCGACCTTCAGCAGGAGATCTGCGATGAAGCTCCGTTCTATACCCTCGGCCCGCTGACGACGGACGTCGCGCCGGCGTACGACCACATCACCTCCGGCATCGGTGCCGCGATGATCGCCTGGTGGGGCACGGCGATGCTGTGCTACGTCACTCCCAAGGAGCACCTGGGGCTGCCCAACCGGGACGACGTCAAGACCGGCGTCATCACCTACAAGATCGCCGCCCACGCGGCCGACCTCGCCAAGGGGCACCCCGGGGCGCAGGAGTGGGACGACGCGCTGTCCGACGCCCGCTTCGAGTTCCGGTGGGAGGACCAGTTCAACCTTGCCCTGGACCCGGACACGGCCCGTGAGTTCCATGACGAGACCCTCCCGGCGGAGCCGGCCAAGACGGCTCACTTCTGCTCGATGTGCGGGCCGAAGTTCTGCTCCATGAAGATCAGCCACACCATCACCGAGCGGTTCGGCGGTGAGGCGGCCGACGGGGCGTCGCAGGAGGAGATCGCGGAGGGGATGCTGCAGAAGTCCAAGGAGTTCGCGGCGAGCGGCAACAGGGTGTATCTGCCGATCGCCGACTGACGAACGCCGGAGCGCCGTCCCGCCACCGGCCGGGACGGCGTTTCCTCCACCGGGACCCGGCGTCTCTCAGTTCGCGGACGCGGTGTCCCTGAGCACCACGCGGACGGCTCGGTAGTGCCAGCCGTCCTGCTCGCCGGCCTCCCACTCCAGCGCGACGACCTGGCCGGCGGACAGAGAGCGGAACTCCGGCATCTCGATCGCCGAGAAGTGCGCCCAGCAACCGCCGGGCGTCTGCGGGGAGTCGAGGACCCCCCAGCCCTCTTCGTCATGCCACACGCGCACGCTTGCATCGATCACCGCGGACTCCAAACAACGCTCTGCTCAAGGCCGTCAGGGCACCAGGACGATCTTGCCAGTCGTCTGCCTGGCCTCGATCGCGCGGTGGGCCGCCGCCGCTTCGGACAGCGGGTAGGTGTCCTGCACCAGCACCCGCAGCCGGCCCGTCTCGATCCGCTCGGTGATGTGATCCAGCAGCGCGCCTGACGGCTCGGCCGTGACCCAGACGTAGCGCAATCCGCGGTCGGCGGCCTGGCGGTCGTCGGTTCCCGGATCGATCGACGCGCCGATGAGCAGACCCCCCGGCCGCAGCACGTCGAGGGAGTGCGGGCCGTAGGATCCGCCCACCAGGTCGAGGACCACGTCCACGGGCGCCACGGCGGTCCGGAGGTCGGTGGTGGTGTAGTCGACCAGTTCGTCGGCGCCCAGTCGGCGCAGCAGGTCGTGACGGGCCGCCCGCGCGGTGCCGATGACGTGCGCCCCCAACTCCTTGGCCAGTTGCACCGCGACATGCCCGACGCCGCCGGCCGCCGCGTGGATCAGCACCCGGTCGCCCGGCCGGACCCCCGCCAGCACGGCCAGTGCCTGCCATGCGGTCACAGCCACCAGCGGCACGGCACCCGCGTGCACCAGATCGAGGTTCTTCGGCGCGAGGGCCAGCGCCTCGGCCGGCGCGACGGTGAACTCGGCGTACGCTCCGTGCCGGCCGACCGCCAGCATGCCGTACACCGCGTCGCCGGGCGCGAACCGTGTCACGCCCTCGCCGACCCGCTCGACGACCCCGGCCACGTCGTTGCCCGGCGTCCACGGCAGGGTGACCAGCTCCGGCACCCGGCCGGACCGCAGCACCGCGTCTCCCGGGTTGACCCCGGCACCGGCGACGCGGAGAAGCACCTCACCCGGCCCCGGTTCGGGCACGTCGGTCTCCGTGTACACGAGCGCCTCGGGGCCGCCGAAGGCGGACTGGACGACGGCATGCATGCGGGCGGACATCAGGTCTCCTCGGCAGGGGGCGTGGTGTGTCCATGATCGGCCCGCTCAATGCTCCGGCGGAAGACGGCACTTGTGCGATGCCGGGGTTCCTCCGGACCGGGCGGTCCGCCGCGGAGCATCCCCGCCCGGGCGCAGGCGAACGCCGCCGCCGTACAGGCCGAAGACGCGCGACGCGGCGAACGTGCCGTCCGTAAGGCCGCCGACTGCCGCCGACTGCGGCCGGCTGTCCGGCTTGCGCTCCTCCGAGGGGCCTGAGCGGTGGGAGGCGCAAGCCGGTGGTCACTCCGGCTGGTGCTCCGGGCCTCCGAAGTCCGGGCTGGTGTAGTCCGGGCTGGTGAAACTCGGGCGGTGACCGCGTGCCGGGCCGTCGTCCGGGCTGGTGAAGCCCGGGCGGTCGTAACCGAGATGCGGGATGCGGCTGGTCGGCGCCTGCGGGGCGGGGTCGTGCAGGGCCGCCGTGCCCGGGTCGGCCAGTGCGTCGCACAGGAACGGCAGGATCCCGCGCTCCAGCAGCGCCTCCCGCCAGGCCTCCCTGGCCCGGGTCACCTCCTCGTTCAGTTCGCCGTACGGTCCCGCCTCCAGCGAGGGGCTGTTGCGCAGGGCCGTCAGGAGCAGCCCGACGGCGGCGACGAGGATCGCGGCCGCGGTCAGGGCGCCGAACACCCAACCCGCCGTCAGGAGGGTTTTTCCGAACATCTGTTTGGGAGCGACGGACCTGATGATGTAGCCGACGAGCAGGAATATCGCCGCGGCCGTTCCGGCGAGGACAGGGGTGAGGACGGCGGCGACGGCGACGGCGCCCGCGCCGGCCGGCTCGGCGGCCTCGCCGAGGGTGGTGGCGAGCCCCATCGCGCCCGCGCCCGACTCCGCGGAGCCGGATTCACGGGAGGACGACGGGGTGGACGACGCCGGCTGGCGCAGTTCCTCGCGGACCTTCACGTAGTGCTGGTACTCGGTCGCCGCGGCCACCGTGATGAGGGCGGTGGCGTTCAGCGCCATGGTGCGCAGCTGTTCGGGATTCAGCCGCTGTCCCACAGCGGCCAGTTCCGGGCGGTGTGGGGCGGAGCGCAGCGCCTCGTCGAGGACCCGCTCGTACTCCTGGCGGTCCTCACTCAGCAGGTGCTGCGGAACGCTGTTCATGTGCATCCCCCGATGCTCCGTAGGGCTTGGGGCTCGCATGCCAACGAGCCGTCGGGCAGAAACGGAGGGGAGCCTGCTACGGATAAGCCGATGGTAGAGCGGGGACGGCACGCGGTGACAGGGGGTTTCCGGAAATTGGGCCCTGGCCAGGGCCGTTCTCCGTGATCCTCCGTGTGGCCGCGCCTGCCCCGAGAACGGTCAGATATCCAGCGGAAGTTGCTGGACCAGCAGCTTTCCGGCCATGGTCACTCCGCCGTCCATCGCGATGGCCAGGCCGTCCGCGTAGACGTGCGGTCCCTCGACCACCGGCTCGGGGCGCTCCTCGCCGTCCTCGGAGCCGACCTCGCCCAGCAGATAGGGAATGGGGCTGTGGCCGTGAACGATCCGGGTGCCGCCGTACGTATCCAGCAGGGAGCGTACGGCGTCCGCACCGCCCTCGTCGCGGAAGGAGAAACGTTTGGTGAACTTGCGGAACAGGTCCCAGCACTCGTCGGCGTCGTTACGGGTGAGTGTCTCGCGGACCGTGTCGTTGACCGCCTCGATCGAGTCGCCGTAGTCGAGGTAGGCGGTGGTGTCGGAGTGGACGAGCAGATAGCCGTCGACCTCCTCGACCGCGTCGAGGCGGGCCATCCACTGCAGGTGGTGGTCCTGCAGCCGGTCCATGTCCGTCTTCTGTCCGCCGTTGAGCAGCCAGGCCGCCTGGAAGGTGGCGGTGCCGGCGCCGGAGTTGACGGGGGTGTCGCCGAACCGCTTGGCGCCGAGCAGCAGCAGCTCGTGGTTGCCCATGAGGGCCTTGCAGTAGCCGCCGGCCGCGGCCGCCTCGGCGGACAGCCGCATCACCAGCTCGATGACACCGATGCCGTCGGGTCCGCGGTCGGCGAAGTCGCCGAGGAACCACAGCCGGGCGGTGCCCGCGCACCAGTTGCCCGCCACGTCGATCAGCCCCTGCTCCCGCAGGGCGGCCAGCAGCTCCTCCAGATAGCCGTGCACGTCCCCCACGACGTACAGCGGCCCCACGCCCTCCCCCTGCTGCGGGATGCCCGCGGACACCGCGTCGACGTTCCCGCCGAGCGGGTCACCGGGGTGGACGACCGGCAGATCGCGCTCGGTGGGCGTGTACCCGTCGGGATACATCTCCTCCTGGGGCGGTACGACGTCTCCGGGGTGCGTGCTGTGGCCGTACGGACCGGTCTCGTGGACGTACGCAGGCACCCGGAAGTCGCGCAACGTCGCCGTCCGCTCCACCTCGGGTCCCTGACCGGCCCCCTGAGTCATCAGACCCCTCCACCATCGCGCCGCATCTGCACCGCTTCGGACTGCCTGGTCGCAGCGGCCCGCGGTGTCGTGGGCCCATCATAGGAATGCGGATCGCGCCATGTGATGACCCAGGGGTGGTGAATCGGAGCAAGAGTCCAGTTCACCGCGGCTTTCGCCCCGATTGGGCAGGGGTTCGACCGCTGCTGACAGCGCTTGTTTCACTCCTCTTCGGGCGAACGCGGCGGGCTGACGGTCGTGCGCGGCGGACGTCGCTGGGACGAGGTACGGACGATCAGCTCGGTCGGTATCACCTGCTCGACCGGTTGGTCCGATTCGACCCCCTCGATCGCGTCGATGAGCAGCTGCACCACCGCCGTGCCGATCCGGCGCGGCTTCAGTGAGAGCGTGGTGATCGGCGGCTCGGTGCTGGCGTACACCGTGGATTCGCTGCAGCAGACCAGAAGCAGGTCGTCCGGTACGCGCAGGCCGTAACGGCGGGCGGCGGCGAGCAGATCGGTGCCGTTCGGGTCGAACAGTCCGTAGACGGCGTCCGGCCGGTCGGGGCGGGCGAGCAGGCGGTCGGCGGCGACGGCGCCCGCGCACGGGTCGTGCGCGGGGTAGGCCTCGTACACCGGGTCCTGGCCGACGCGCTCGCACCAGCGCAGGTACGCCGTCGTCGACAGATGGGTGTACGTGTCCGTCGTGGTCCCCGTCAGCAGGCCGATGCGGCGGGCGCCGGCGTCGGCGAGATGATCGAGGATGCCGAGGACGGCCGCCTCGTGGTCGTTGTCGACCCACGCGGTGACCGGCAGCGCGCCGACCGGGCGGCCGTCGGAGACGACCGGTAAACCCTGCCGGACCAGTTCGCTGACCACCGGGTCCTGGTCGGACGGGTCGATGACGACCGTCCCGTCCAGGGCGACGTTCGACCACAGGTCGTGGCGCGAGGTCGCCGGCAGGATCACCAGCGCGTAGCCGCGGGCGAGCGCGGCGGAGGTTGCGGCGCGCGCCATCTCGGCGAAGTACGCGAACTCGGTGAAGGTGAAAGGTTCATCCCCGTACGTCGTCACGGTCAGGCCGATGAGTCCCGACTTGCCGGTACGGAGGGTCCGGGCCGCCGCCGAGGGGCGATAGCCCAGCCGGTCGGCGACCTCACGGACATGGCGTCGGGTGGCGTCCGGGAGCCTGCCCTTGCCGTTCAGGGCATCGGAGACGGTCGTGATGGAGACTCCGGCGGCGGCGGCGACGTCTCTGATGCCCGCCCGACCCGGCCGACTGCCTCGACGTGAGGTTTCCGCGCGGCTCACCTGGTGCTTCCCTGCTGCTGTCATGGCGAGCCGATAGTAGGGCTCATGCGGTGGGGTAGGGCGGACGCATATGCACGCGTTGACAGGCACGTTTCTGCATGGTCATTTACCGTCAACTACCTTTGAAACAAAGTCAGTTGAACGATCCAATGGCATTACGTGACTTGTCGGCACGCATGAGCCTGCCAACCCCCCGATGTCTCGAAGAGGTCTCAACTCACCTGCATGGGTGATGCGCGCCAGGGCGTGAGCCACCGGCGCACAGATATATCTGGCCGCGCCCCTGGACCGGTCCATGATTCGTCTGGCTTCGCACGAGATGCCCCTGATGCGGGCGGGGGCGGATGCGGTCGGCCGGGCCGCCGTACCGGGTCCGGCCGCCCCGTACGCAACGGCGCCGAATCCTCATAAGGTGTGGAGTATTGGAAGCCGGCGGCGTGGACGGGCCGCCGGTGGTCGCGAGGAGGACCGCTGTGAGTGAGACGAGCCCCAAGCTGCGCGCCGAGCTGGAGGGGATCCCCACCTACAAGCCGGGCAAGCCTGCCGCGGCCGGTGGCCCGGTGGCCTACAAGCTGTCCTCCAACGAGAACCCTTATCCGCCGCTGCCCGGCGTGATGGAGACCGTGACGGCCGCGGCCTCGTCCTTCAACCGCTACCCCGACATGGCCTGCACGGGCCTGATGAACGAGCTGTCCGACCGCTTCGGCGTCCCGCTCTCCGACCTGGCGACCGGCACCGGTTCGGTCGGTGTCGCCCAGCAGCTGATCCAGTCCACGGCGGGCCCCGGCGACGAGGTCGTCTACGCCTGGCGCTCCTTCGAGGCGTATCCGATCATCACGCAGATCAGTGGCGCGACCTCGGTCCAGGTGCCGCTGACACCCGGGGATGTGCACGACCTGGACGCCATGGCCGACGCCATCACCGACCGCACGCGGCTGGTCTTCGTCTGCAACCCCAACAACCCGACGGGCACGGTGGTCGGGCGTGCCGAGCTCGAGCGCTTCCTGGACCGGGTGCCGGGCGACGTGCTGGTCGTGCTGGACGAGGCCTACCGAGAGTTCATCCGCGATCCGGAGGTCCCGGACGGGGTGGAGATCTACCGGGAGCGGCCCAACGTCTGCGTGCTGCGCACGTTCTCCAAGGCGTACGGCCTCGCCGGCCTGCGGGTCGGTTTCGCGATCGCCCATGAGCCGGTGGCGGCGGCGCTGCGCAAGACGGCCGTGCCGTTCGGTGTGAGCCAGATCGCGCAGGAGGCGGCGATCGCCTCGCTGCGGGCCGAGGACGAGTTGATCGGGCGGGTCGGCTCGCTGGTGTGCGAGCGCACGCGCGTGGTCGACGCGTTGCGCGCACAGGGCTGGACCGTGCCCGAGACGCAGGCCAACTTCGTGTGGCTGCGGCTGGGGGAGCAGACGGTCGCTTTCGCGGCTGCCTGTGAGCAGCACGGTGTCGTGGTCCGGCCGTTCCCGGGCGAGGGTGTGCGGGTGACGGTCGGGGAGACCGAGGCGAACGACATCTTCCTGAAGGTGGCGGAGGGCTTCCGCAAGGAGCTGTGACGTTCGCCGGGCGGGATGGCTGACGTGATCGTCGAGCTGTGATGGCCGGCGTGAGCTGCGGGGCGTCTTGGTTTCACGTGGAACAGAGGCGCCCCGAGCGCCAGATGCCGACCGGTCCCGTCCAGGTGTGACCTATCGGACCCCCTTCAGGGCCCCCCGCCGGTCCTATGCCGAACTTCCATGCGCCATAATTGCTTGTGAATGTGAACGCTTTCACAAGCGCTCGCTGAGCGTAAGTTCCACCAGCCTGTGAGGTAAGGAGCGGCGACGTGGACCTGGCTTTGGCGCCGGAGACCCTGGCGCGATGGCAGTTCGGCATCACCACCGTCTACCACTTCCTGTTCGTCCCCCTGACGATCTCGCTCGCCGCCCTGACGGCCGGCCTTCAGACCGCATGGGTGCGCACGGAGAACGAGAAGTACCTCAGGGCGACGAAGTTCTGGGGCAAGCTCTTCCTGATCAACATCGCGATGGGTGTGGTCACGGGCATCGTGCAGGAGTTCCAGTTCGGCATGAACTGGTCCGACTACTCGCGGTTCGTCGGTGACATCTTCGGAGCCCCGCTCGCCTTCGAGGCCCTGATCGCCTTCTTCTTCGAGTCGACCTTCATCGGCCTGTGGATCTTCGGCTGGGACAAGCTGCCCAAGAAGATCCATCTGGCCTGCATCTGGATGGTCTCGATCGGTACGATCCTGTCGGCGTACTTCATCCTCGCGGCCAACTCCTGGATGCAGCATCCGGTCGGCTACCGGATCAACAAGGCCAGGGGCCGCGCCGAACTCACCGACTTCTGGGCCGTCCTGACCCAGAACACCGCGCTGGCGCAGGCCTTCCACACGCTCACCGCGTGTTTCCTGACCGGCGGCGCGTTCATGGTCGGCATCGCGGCCTTCCACCTGTTCCGCAAGAAGCACGTCCCCGTGATGAAGACCTCGCTGCGACTGGGCCTGATCACGGTGGTCATCGCCGGAATGCTCACCGCGATCAGCGGGGACACGCTCGGCAAGGTCATGTTCAAGCAGCAGCCGATGAAGATGGCCGCCGCCGAGGCACTGTGGGACGGCCAGAAGTCGGCGCCGTTCTCGGTCTTCGCCTACGGCGATGTCAGCAAGGGCCACAACACGGTCGAGCTCTCGGTCCCCGGCGTGCTGTCCTTCCTCGCCGACGACAACTTCAACTCCTATGTCCCCGGCATCAACGACACCAACAAGGCCGAGCAGGCCAAGTACGGGCCCGGGGACTACCGGCCCATCATCCCCGTCACCTTCTGGGCGTTCCGCTGGATGATCGGCTTCGGTATGGCGTCCTTCGCGATCGGCCTGCTCGGACTCTGGCTGACCCGCAAGAAGTTCATGCTGCCCCAGCATCTGAGGGTGGGCGAGGACGAGGTGCCGCATCTGGTCCTGTTCCGGAACAAGGCGCTCAATCCGAAGCTCAGCAGGCTGTACTGGCTGGTGGCCATCTGGACCCTGGGCTTCCCCCTGATCGCCAACTCCTGGGGCTGGATCTTCACCGAGATGGGCCGGCAACCATGGGTCGTCTACGGCGTCCTGCAGACCCGGCATGCGGTCTCCCCCGGTGTCTCCCAGGCTGAGGTCCTCACCTCGATGATCACCTTCACAGCGCTGTACGCGATCCTCGCCGTCGTCGAGGTCAAGCTGCTGGTGAAGTACGTCAAGGCCGGTCCGCCCGAGCTCACCGAGGCCGACCTCAACCCGCCCACGAAGATCGGCGGCGACTCCCGTGACGCCGACAAGCCGATGGCCTTCTCGTACTAGGCCCAGGGAGATCGAGTCATGCAACTTCACGACGTCTGGTTCGTCCTCATCGCCGTCCTGTGGACCGGCTACTTCTTCCTGGAGGGCTTCGACTTCGGGGTCGGCATCCTCACCGGGCTGCTGGCCCGCGACCGGCCCGAGAAGCGGGTGTTGATCAATACCATCGGCCCCGTCTGGGACGCCAACGAGGTGTGGCTGCTCTCGGCGGGCGGCGCGACCTTCGCCGCCTTCCCCGAGTGGTACGCCACCCTGTTCTCCGGCTTCTACCTGCCGCTGCTGCTCATCCTGGTCTGCCTGATCGTGCGCGGAGTCGCCTTCGAATACCGCGCGAAGCGGCCCGAGGAGAACTGGCAGCGCAACTGGGAGACCGCGATCTTCTGGACCTCGTTGCTCCCCGCGTTCCTGTGGGGTGTGGCCTTCGGCAACATCGTGCGGGGCGTGAAGATCGACAAGAACTTCGAGTACGTCGGCAACGTCTGGGACCTGCTCAACCCGTATGCCCTGCTCGGTGGCCTGGTGACGCTGACACTGTTCACCTTCCACGGAGCGGTGTTCACGGCGCTCAAGACCGTCGGTGACATCCGGGAACGGGCGCGGAAGCTGGCCCTCAAGGTGGGGCTCGTGGCGGCCGCGCTGGCGCTGGTGTTCCTGCTGTGGACGCAGGTCGACAGCGGCGATGCCAAGAGCCTGGTCGCGCTCGTCGTGGCCGTGGCCGCCCTGGTCGCGGCGCTGGTGGCGAACCAGGCGGGGCGGGAGGGATGGTCGTTCGCACTGTCCGGGGTCACGATCGTGGCCGCGGTGGCGATGCTCTTCCTCTCCCTCTTCCCGAACGTCATGCCGTCGTCGCTCAACGGGGACTGGAGCCTCACGGTCACCAACGCCTCGTCGAGCCCCTACACCCTGAAGATCATGACCTGGTGCGCCGGGATCGCCACGCCGATCGTGCTGCTCTACCAGGGCTGGACCTACTGGGTGTTCCGCAAGCGGATCGGTACGCAGCACCTCGCCGAGGCCGCGCACTGATTCCGGTTTGGGGCATGTTTCACGTGAAACATGCCCCTTGAGAAGAGGGTGTGTTTCACGTGAAACCGATCGACCCGCGCCTGCTCCGATATGCCCGCGCCACCCGCCTGTTCATGGTGGCGGTCGTCGGCCTGGGTGCGGTCGGTGCGGCGCTGGTCATCGCTCAGGCCATGCTCATCGCCGAAGTGGTGGTGGGAGCGTTCCAGCACGGGATGCCGGTCGCCGAACTCCGCACTCCCCTGCTGCTGTTGGCGGCCGTCGCCGGTGGCCGGGCGCTGGTCTCCTGGCTCACGGAACTCGCCGCCCACCGGGCCAGCGCCGCGGTGAAGTCGGAGCTGCGGGGGAGGCTGCTGGAGCGGGCCGGCGCGCTGGGTCCGGGGTGGCTGAGCGGGCAGCGCACCGGCTCGCTCGTCGCCCTGGCCACGCGCGGAGTCGACGCCCTCGACGACTACTTCTCGCGCTATCTGCCGCAGCTGGGGCTGGCGGTGGTCGTGCCGGTGGCCGTGCTGGCCCGGATCGTCACCGAGGACTGGGTCTCTGCGGCGATCATCGTCGGCACACTGCCGCTGATCCCCGTCTTCATGATGCTGATCGGCTGGGCGACGCAGTCCCGGATGGACCGTCAGTGGAAGCTGCTGTCCCGGTTGTCCGGGCACTTCCTGGACGTCGTGGCGGGGCTGCCGACGCTGAAGGTGTTCGGGCGGGCCAAGGCGCAGGCCGAGTCGATCAAGCGCATCACCGGTGAGTACCGGCAGGCGACCATGCGGACCCTGCGCATCGCCTTCATCTCCTCCTTCGCCCTGGAACTGCTCTCCACGCTCTCGGTGGCACTGGTCGCCGTGACCATCGGCATGCGGCTGGTCCACGGCGAGATGGATCTCTACATCGGCCTCGTCATCCTCGTGCTCGCCCCCGAGGCGTATCTGCCGCTGCGGCAGGTCGGAGCGCAGTACCACGCCGCGGCGGAGGGCCTGGCCGCCGCCGAGGAGATCTTCGCCGTGCTGGAGACGCCCGTTCCGGCGTCGGGCACGGCAGCGGTGCCGTCGGGCGCCGTGGCGTTCGAAGGGGTTTCCGTCCGTTACCCGGGCCGGGCCGAGGACGCCGTGTCGGACGTGTCCTTCTCGGTACGCCCGGGAGAGACGGTCGCGCTGGTCGGACCGAGCGGTGCGGGCAAGTCGACGCTGCTGAACGTGCTGTTGGGGTTCGTGCCGGCCAGTGCGGGGCGGGTACGGATCGCCGGCACCGACCTCACGGACGTCGATCCGGAGCAGTGGCGCTCACGGATCGCCTGGGTGCCGCAGCGGCCGCATCTGTTCGCCGGGACCATCGCCGAGAACGTACGGCTGGCCCGTCCCGACGCCGACGAGGCGGCCGTACGCAGGGCGCTGGCGGATGCCGGTGCGCTGGAGTTCGTGGACGCGCTGCCCGCCGGCGGCGAGAGCGTGCTCGGTGAGGACGGTGCGGGCCTGTCCGCCGGTCAGCGGCAGCGGCTGGCCCTGGCCCGGGCGTTCCTCGCGGACCGGCCGGTGCTGCTCCTCGACGAGCCCACGGCCGCGCTGGACGGGACCACCGAGGCCGAGGTCGTGGAAGCGGTACGGCGGCTGGCGGTCGGCCGGACGGTGCTGCTGGTGGTGCATCGGCCGGCGCTGCTCGGGGTGGCGGACCGGGTCGTGCGGCTGGCGCAGCCGTCGGTCCCCGCTCCCGTGGAGAATCGGACTCCCGCGGCCCCCCGAGCCGTGCAGGAGACCGTTCAGGACATCGCACTCGACGCCGCCGGGGCCACCGAACCCCGCAAGACCAAGGGCGGCGTCCTCGGCCGCGTCCGTGCCATGTCCGGGCCCCGCCGCAGCCGTCTCGCCCTCGCCCTCCTGCTCGGTTCCCTCGCCCTCGGCAGTGCCGTCGGGCTGATGGCGACCTCCGGGTGGCTCATCTCGCGGGCCTCGCAGCAGCCGCCGGTGCTGTACCTGATGGTGGCGGTGACGGCGACGCGGGCGTTCGGCATCGGGCGGGCCGTGTTCCGGTACGCGGAGCGGCTGGTGTCGCACGACGCGGTGCTGCGGATGCTCGCCGACACCCGGGTCGCCGTCTACCGGCGCCTGGAGCGGCTGGCACCCGCCGGGCTGCGCGACACGCGCCGGGGCGACCTGCTGTCGCGGCTGGTCGCCGACGTCGACGCGTTGCAGGACTACTGGCTGCGCTGGCTGCTGCCCGCCGGTGCCGCGGTGATCGTCTCCGCCGCCTCCGTCGGCTTCACGGCGTGGCTGCTGCCCGAGGCGGGCGCCGCTCTCGCCGTCGGCCTGCTGGCGGCCGGCGTCGGTGTCCCGCTGGTCACCGCCACGGTGTCCCGGCACGCGGAGCGCCGACTGGCTCCCGCCCGGGGGGTCCTGGCGACGCGCGTGACCGACCTGCTCACCGGCACCGCCGAGCTGACGGTGGCGGGCGCTCTGCCCGCCCGTACCGCCGAGGCGCGGCGGGCCGACGGCACGCTCACCCGGATCGCCTCCCGAGCGGCCACCGCGACCGCGCTCGGCGACGGACTCACCGCGCTGATCTCCGGCCTGACCGTCGCCGCGGCCGCCCTCGCGGGTGCCCAGGGCGTCGCCGACGGCCGGTTGAACGGCGTGGCGATGGCCGTGGTCGTGCTCACCCCGCTCGCCGCCTTCGAAGCCGTCCTGGGACTGCCTTTGGCCGTGCAGTACCGCCAGCGGGTACGCAGGAGCGCGGAGCGGGTGCACGAGGTCCTGGACGCGCCCGAACCGGTACGGGAGCCGCGGCAGCCCAGGCAGGCGCCCGCCTCTCCGTTCCCGGTCGCTCTCCGGGGCCTCACCGCCCGGTACGCGGGGCAGGAGCGGGACGCCCTCGCCGGCCTCGACCTCACCCTCGACCAAGGGCGCCGGATCGCCGTGGTCGGTCCCTCCGGCTCCGGCAAGACCACGCTGGCGCAGGTGCTGCTGCGGTTCCTGGACACGGACGCGGGCTCCTACACGCTGGCCGGCGTGGACGCGTACGCCCTCGACGGCGACGACGTCCGGAGGCTCGTCGGGCTGTGTGCGCAGGACGCACACCTCTTCGACAGCTCGGTGCGCGAGAACCTGCTGCTGGCGAAGAAGGACGCCAGCGAGGACGAACTGCGGGACGTCCTGCGGCGTGCCCGGCTGCTGGACTGGGCCGACGGCTTGCCGGACGGGCTCGACACCCTCGTAGGCGAGCACGGGGCACGGCTGTCCGGCGGGCAGCGGCAGCGGCTCGCGCTGGCCCGTGCCCTCCTGGCCGACTTCCCGGTGCTGGTGCTCGACGAGCCCGCCGAGCACCTCGATCTGACGACGGCCGACGCGCTCACCGCCGATCTCCTGGCCGCCACCGAGGGCCGTACCACTCTGCTCATCACGCACCGGCTGGCCGGGCTGGAAGCGGTGGACGAGGTCGTCGTACTCGACGGGGGACGGGTCGTGCAGCGTGGGACGTACGCCGAACTGGCCGCCGTTCCCGGGCCGCTGCGGGCGATGGTGGAACGGGAGGCGGAGACGGAGTCGCTGGTGGGAGCGGCGTAGGACCGGCGACTACGGCCGCTCGGTGAGCATCCGCTCGATCACGACCGCCACCCCGTCGTCGTTGTTGGCGACCGTCTGGCCCGACGCGGCCGCGATGACGTCGGGGTGGGCGTTGCCCATGGCGTACGAACGGCCCGCCCACGTCAGCATCTCGACGTCGTTCGGCATGTCCCCGAACGCGACGACCTCCTCGTGCGAGATGCCGCGCTCGGCACAGCACAGGGCGAGTGTGCTGGCCTTGGAGACGCCGGGGCCGCTGAGCTCGAGCAGGGCGCTGGGGCTGGAGCGGGTGACGGTGGCGCGGTCGCCGATGGCGAGACGGGCCAGGGTGAGGAAGGCGTCCGGATCGATCGTGGGGTGGTAGGCGAGGATCTTCAGCACCGGTTCCGCGGCGCCGGGGCCGTCCGGCGCGAGCAGATCCTCGGCGAGGGCGAGGTTGTCCGGGATCTCCATGTGCAGGGCGGGGTAGTCCGGCTCCTGGTGGAAGCCGTAGGTCTGCTCGATCGCGTACACCGTGCCCGGTGCCGCCTCCCGCAGCAGCAGCGCGGCGTCCAACGCGTTCTCCCGCGCCAGCTCCCGCACCTTCACGAAGCGGTGGGCGCCGGGGCCGCCGTGCAGGTCCACCACGGCGGCGCCGTTGCCGCAGATCGCCAGGCCGTGGCCGTGCACATGGTCGCTGACGACGTCCATCCAGCGGGCCGGCCGTCCGGTGACGAAGAAGACCTCGATGCCCGCTTCCTCGGCGGCGGCGAGAGCGGCGACCGTGCGCGGGGAGACCGACTTGTCGTCCCGCAGCAGGGTGCCGTCGAGATCGGTGGCTATGAGCCGCGGCGGTACGGCTGCGGCCGGGGTCTCGGGCTGTCGAGTCGCTGAGGTCACCGCGCCATTCTCCCGCACATGCCCGCGCGACCGTGCGGGAGCGCCCACAGGTGGGGCACGGGCAGGTGGCGCACGGGCGGTGGGGCACGGGGCGGTGGGGCGCGAAGACACCCCGAGAGGTCAGCCCAGCTGGGCGGGCGCCTCCATGGCGATCTGCTCGAAGACCTTCTCGTCGGCGGCGAAGACGGTGTCGGGGATGGGCCAGTGGATCACGATCTCGGTGAAGCCGAGTTCCCGGTGCCGGCCCGCGAAGTCCACGAACGCGTCCAGCGACTCCAGCGGGCGGCCACGGTCCGGGGTGAAACCGGTGAGCAGGATCTTGTCCATGTCCGTCGTGTTCCGGCCGGTCGCGGCACACGCGTCGGCGAGGTTCTCGGCCTGTCCGCGCATGGCTTGAACCGACTGTTCCGGAGTGCCGTTCTCGTACAGCCGGGGGTCCCCCGTGGTCACCCATGCCTGTCCGTACCGCGCGGCCAGCTTCAGCCCGCGGGGTCCGGTGGCGGCGATGGCGAAGGGCAGCCGGGGCCGCTGTACACAGCCGGGGATGTTGCGCGCCTCGTGCGCCGAGTAGAAGTCGCCCCCGTACGACACCTCGTCCTCGGTCAGCAGCCGGTCCAGCAGCGGCACGAACTCAGCGAAACGGTTCGCCCGTTCGCGCGGGGTCCACGGCTCCTGACCGAGCGCGGTGGCGTCGAAGCCGGTGCCGCCCGCGCCGATGCCGAGGGTGATCCGGCCGCCGGAGATGTCGTCGAGGGAGATCAGCTCCTTGGCGAGAGTGACCGGGTGCCGGAAGTTCGGCGAGGTCACCAGCGTGCCCAGGCGCAGCCGCTCGGTGACGGCCGCGGCGGCGGTCAGCGTCGGCACGGCGCCGAACCACGGGCCGTCCCGGAACGGGACCCGCCAGGAGAGATGGTCGTAGGTGTAGGCGGTGTGGAAGCCGAGCTGCTCGGCCCGCTGCCATGCCGTACGGCCGCCCTCGTGCCAGCGGCGGTGCGGAAGGATCACGGTGCTCAGACGCAGACTCATGTCTCGAGCGTAAGCGGGCGACGGGGTTTCACGTGAAACGGTCACCAACGTCATCGCACGCGGCCGCTGAGCCAGGGGGTGAGGGTGAGCATCGGCAGGTACTCGCGATGCGTACGGTCACCGGGCAGCGGCACGATCAGGAAGTAGCCGGGCGGAAAGCGGCGGCTCTTGACGTGGGCGAGATCGTCGAAGAGGGAGCGGAGGAAGGCGGGGACGTCGTCGCGGGCGATGTCGGGGCACTGGACGCCCTCGACCTCGATCAGCGCGTCGTCGTCCGGGTAGAGCCGCACACTCACCCGGGGCAGTCCGCCGAACTCGGCATACGCCTCGTGCGGCAGGGAGCCGTCCGGGTCGGTGGTGACGCCGATGCCCGCGGCGGTGCGGCGGGAGGTCTGGTCGGCGCCGATGTCGTGGCTCACCTCGATCTCGCGCGCGTACTCGGCCGCGATGGCGCACAGGGCGTTGACGGCGGCCTGGGTGGTGGGCAGATGGTCCATACCTTGGATCATGCAGGCTCAGTGCGCTTCGGGGAACCTCAGGTATCGCGGCGGTACGGCCTGTGTCAGCCACACGCCGTTGGCGCTGACGTGGAAGACATGGCCGTCGCGGTGCATGGCGCCCGCGTCCACGGAGAGCACGACGGGCCGCCCGCGGCGCGCGCCGACCCGGGTCGCCGTCTCACGGTCCGCGGAGAGATGGACGTCGTGCCGGTTCATGGGGCGCAGCCCCTCGGCACGGATCGCGTCCAGGTAGCGGGCCACGGTGCCGTGGTAGAGGTACGGCGGCGGGGTCGCCGGGGGGAGGCCCAGTTCGACCTCGATGCTGTGGCCCTGGCTGGCGCGGATCCGGGTGCCGTCGATCGCGAAGCGCTTCTTGTCGTTGTGGGCGACCACATGGTCGAGTTCGTCGCGGGTGAAGCGGAAGTCGTGGGCGGCGGCCGCGGCGATCAGCACGTCGATCTCGACCCAGCCGGCCTCGTCCAGCGTGAGCCCGATCCGCTCGGGCTGATGGCGCAGGTGCTTCGAGAGGTACTTCGACACCTTGACGGTGCGTCTTTCATCCATCCGCTCAGCATGACGGGAGAGACGCGCGTCACGCAGATTATTTTCGCCCGGAGGTTTGATCCACAACCAACTGTAGTTATCCACAGGCCACTTGGCAGTTCTGTGGACAACTCCCCGACATGTCAGCCCTCTTCGTCAAGATCCACTGGGGGCCCACCCCTTGACGTGAGCGCGTCCAACTCCCGTGCCCGCACCTCCCGTTCAGCCGCCAACGTCACGAACTCCGCCACCCGCTCCGCCCCAACCAGTCCCTCCACCGCCCGAATCGTCTCCTCGGGCAGGACCACGGAGCGTGACACGGACCGTCCTTCCGGCACATCCCCGTTCTCCAACTGCTGGCGGAGATGCCGCACCGCCAACGACCGCATCGCCCGCGCCAGTTCCGCGTCCACCGTCTGCCGCGCCAGCGGCCGCAGACGCCGTACCAGGGAGGCCGCCTCGGCCGCGTCCGCGTCGGTCGGACGGTGCGGTCCCCGCAGATAGCGAGCGAAGACGTGCTCGGTGGTGAACTCCAGGAAACGGACGGCGATGTGCTCGACCTGCCCCCTCAACTCCCGCAGATGACCGGAGATCGCGGACAGGGGAACACCGGCGGCGTACAACTCGGCCGCGACCGCCAGCTCTTGGGGGCTGGGCACGAGGAAGATCTCCTCGCCACCGGGCACCCGCTCCAGCACCCCGAGTTCCACCGCCTCGGCGACCGCCTGGTCATCGGGGGAGCCACCGAACCGTTCGTCCAGCTCGGCGCGTGAGATCCGTACCGCCTCCTCGTCGGTCCACGGTCCGTCCACCTCGGCGACCAGCCCCAGCACCCCGCCGAGCCCCCGGCCGGCGTCCCACGCCTCCAGGAGCTCCTTGATGGACGCCAGGGTGTAGCCGCGGCCGAGGAGGTCGGCGATCTGGCGCAGACGGACGAGATGGGCGTCGGAGTAGACGTTGGCACGGCCCCGGCGCTCGGGACGGGGGAGCAGCCCGCGGTCCTGGTAGGCGCGGATCGTACGGACCGTGGCGCCGCTGCGGTGCGCCAGATCCTCGATCCGGTATCCGTCCCTCCCGCTCACGCCGCTCTCCTCGCGGCGGGTGAGCTGCACAGGTACGCGACCGCGCGGCTCAACGACCCTTCCTGCGAGGGGTGGTAGGACCGCCGGACATACCGCGGAATCGCCGCGCCGAGGTCTTTCCAGGCCGGCAACAGACCTTTGCGCACGGCCTTGTCGTGCTCCGCCAGGGAGTAGCCGACGGCCAGGATCCGGTCGCCGAGCACCGCCGTGAACTGCTCGATCGCGGCGACGACCGCGAGCCGGAAGCGCAGCCACTCGCGCGCGGGCAGCGGCGCGTGCAAAGGGGGTCGCTCGCCCAGCAGCCTCTCGAAGAGGAAGTCGACGTACCAGGTGAAGTGCGCGGTTTCGAGCCGCTGGGCCGCCAGATGGTCCAGCACGTACGCGTGCTGCTCGCTGTGCGTGGCCTCCTGGCCCATGAACCCCTTGACGTCCGCGAGCAGTTCGGGATCCCCGGCCAGCGGCAGCCCTTCCTTGAACCCCTTCACGAACCACCGCTCACCGGCCGGCAGCACCAGGTGCAGCACATTGATCACGCGCGTCGCGGTCGGCTCGCCCGGTATCCAGTGCAGCGGCGTGCGCGACCAGTCGAAGGACACCCGCCGGGGTGCGATCGGCGCGCTCACAGCGGTGGTTCCAGTCGTGCGATCGCCCGCAACGCGCGCGGGGCGAAGCGGGACATCAGCCGGGCGCCACGCGCCTCGGGGGTGACCGGCACGACGGCCTGGTTGCGCACGACCGCCTTCAGGATCGCGTCGGCGACCTTCTCCGGCGGGTAGTTCCGCAGGCCGTACAGCCGTGCCGTCCGCTTCTGGCGCCGCTTCTCCTCCTCCGCGTCCACGCCCGCGAAGCGCGCGGTGGAGGTGATGTTCGTGTTGACGAAGCCGGGGCATATGGCGCTCACGCCGATCCCCCGGCCGGCGAGTTCGGCGCGCAGGCACTCGCTCAGCATCAGCACCGCAGCCTTGGAGGTGCTGTAGGCGGGCAGCGCCCTGGAGGGCTGGTAGGCCACCGCCGACGCGATGTTGACGATGTGGCCGCCCTGGCCGCGCTCGGCCATCTGCTTCCCGAAGAGCCGGCAGCCGTGGATGACCCCCCACAGGTTGACGTCGAGGACCTCCTTCCAGTCCTGAGGGGTCGTGTCGAGGAAGGAGCCGCCCAGGCCGATCCCGGCGTTGTTGACGAGGACGTCCACCACGCCGTACTCGGCGGCGACCTTGTCGGCGAGCTTCTCCATGGCCTGCTCGGCGGAGACGTCGACCGTCTCCGCCCACGCCTCGGGGGCGCCGATCAGCCGGGACAGCTCGGCGGTGCGGGCGGCGGCCTCGTCGTCCCGGTCGACGGCGACCACGCGCGCGCCCGCCTCGGCGAACGCGAACGCCGTGGCCCGGCCGATGCCGCTGCCCGCGCCGGTGACCAGCACGAGCTGCCCGCCGAAGCGGTCGGCGTACTTCCCGGTGGGCTTGACCGTCTCGGGCCCGCCGTCCTCGACCGACCGCACGAACTCGGTGATCCAGGCGGCCAGTTGGTCGGGCCGGGTGCGGGGTATCCAGTGCCTGGCCGGGAGGGTGCGGCGGGTCAGCCGGGGGACCCACTGCTCCAGTTCGTCGTAGAGGCGTTCGGAGAGGAACGTGTCCCCCAGGGGCGTGATGAGCTGCACGGGCGCGTGCGCGTACGCGTCGGTGCGGGGCCTGCGCAGTCGGGCGCGGACGTTGTCCCGGTACAGCCACGCCCCGTGCGCCGCGTCCCGGGGCAGCGAGGAGGTCGGGTAGTCGCCGCCGGGCACCTTCTCCAGGCGCCGCAGGATGTCGGGCCAGCGCTTGCCGAGGGGGCCGCGCCAGGCCAGCTCGGGCAGCACGGGCGTGTGCAGCAGGTAGACGTACCAGGACTTGGCGCCCTGGCCGAGCAGCTGGCCGACGCGGCGCGGGGTGGGCCGCTTCAGGCGGCCGTCGATCCAGTGGCCGAAGTGGTCGAGGGACGGACCGGACATCGAGGTGAAGGAGGCGATGCGTCCCTCGGTGCGCCGGACGGTGACGAACTCCCAGGACTGCACCGAGCCCCAGTCGTGTCCCACGACGTGCACCGGGCGGTCCGGGCTGACGGCGTCGATCACCGCCTGGAAGTCGTCCGTCAGCTTCTCCAGGGTGAAACCGCCGCGCAGGGGCCGCGGCGCCGTCGACCGGCCGTGCCCCCGGACGTCGTACAGCACGACGTGGAAGCGCTCGGCCAGCCGTGCGGCCACCTCGGACCACACCTCCTTGCTGTCCGGGTAGCCGTGCACCAGCACGACCGTCGGCCGCCCGGGATCGCCCAGCTCGGCGACGCACAGCTCGATGCCGCCCGTGCGCACCCGGCGCTCGCGCGCGCCCTCCAGCTCCGTCACTTCTCCTCCGTCCAGCGCCGCATGTGCGGCAGATCGTCGTCCAGCCAGAAGGCGCTCTTCAGGGGATCCCTGGAGTCGGTGACGACCAGGATCTCCTCGAACTTCACACCCGTGCCCCGGAAGCCGAGATGGGGCTCGACGGCCCACAGACCCGGCCGCGGTGGGTGGTCGGAGAAGCGGTACGGGGACCACAGCGGCGACCAGCCCTCGCGGTGACCGTGCAGTGCGTCGGAGGCGAGGCCCCTGAGCGCCTGCGTGCCGAACCCGAAGAGGTGCGGGGACCAGCGGCGCCGCTTCACCCGGCCGACCTTGGGGGCGATCACGCCGAAGGAATGGGCGCGGTGCCGGTTGGCGTAGCCCTGGCGGACCATGAGGCGGTCCACGTCCTCGTAGATCTCGCGCACCAGGCCCGCTGCATCCGGGGCGCCTCGCGCTCGGTCACCCCGGTCGCAGCCGGGCGGCGACCGCCTCGGCGCAGTCGTAGGCGAGGCGCTGCACCCGTCTGAACCCCCGCAGCCGCGCCGGTGGTTCGCCCGTCACTGCCGTCGTCATGCCACCGCCCGCCCCTCGTCGTACCTCGACCGCGGTACGTGTCCGTAACGTGACACCGGTGAATGTGACAGTCGTCAGAGGCTGCGTCAATAGCCGGGTTCGGGGCTGTGGATAACTCTGCGTAGCTCTCAGGTAGGGGAATCCCCTACGGACCCGTACGTCTGGAGGCTGAGACGAAGACGGCCCTCGGGTCTGACTACAGGGGTGGTCCAGGTCACTACCTTCGAAGCGTGACTGTGATCGCGACCGAAAGCCTGAGCAAGCGGTTCCCCCGGGTGACCGCGCTTGACCGGCTCTCCGTCGACGTCGGGCCCGGTGTGACCGGACTCGTCGGAGCGAACGGAGCCGGCAAGTCCACACTGATCAAGATCCTGCTGGGTCTGTCCCCCGCCTCCGAGGGCCGAGCCGAAGTGCTCGGGCTCGACGTCGCGACCAAGGGTGCCGCCATCCGCGAGCGGGTCGGCTACATGCCGGAGCACGACTGTCTGCCGCCGGACGTCTCGGCGACCGAGTTCGTCGTGCACATGGCCCGCATGTCGGGCCTGCCGCCGACCGCCGCCCGCGAGCGCACCGCCGACACCCTGCGCCACGTCGGCCTGTACGAGGAGCGCTACCGCCCCATCGGCGGCTACTCGACCGGCATGAAGCAGCGCGTGAAGCTCGCGCAGGCCCTGGTGCACGACCCGCAGCTGGTCTTCCTGGACGAGCCGACCAACGGCCTCGACCCGGTCGGCCGGGACGAGATGCTCGGCCTGATCCGCCGCATCCACACCGACTTCGGCATCTCGGTCCTGGTCACCTCCCACCTCCTGGGCGAACTCGAACGCACCTGCGACCACGTCGTCGTCATCGACGGCGGCAAGCTGCTGCGCTCCAGCTCCACCACGGACTTCACCCAGACCACGACCACGCTCGCGGTCGAGGTCACCGACACCGACGAGCACCCCGACGGCACGCGCGCGATGCGCGAGGCGCTGCACGCGCGCGGGGTGAGCGTCGAGGCGGGCAGCGGCCTGCCGGGCGCGGGTCACGTCCTGCTGCTGACCGCGCAGGGCGAGGAGACCTACGACCTGGTCCGTGACGTCGTCGCCGACCTGGGCCTGGGCCTCGTGCGCATGGAGCAGCGCCGGCACCACATCTCGGAGGTCTTCACCACCGAGGACGAGCAGCGCAAGGAGGCGGCCGTCCATGGCAGTTGAGCAGCCCCTGTCGGCATCCGCGGCCACGCCGGGTGACCAGACCCGTATCCACAACATCGGCTACCGCAACTACGACGGCCCCCGCCTCGGCCGCTCCTACGCCACCCGTTCCCTCTACTCGCAGTCCCTGCGCGGCGCCTACGGCCTCGGACGCTCCATCAAGTCCAAGGTGCTGCCGATGCTGCTGTTCGTGGTGATGTGCGTGCCCGCGGCCATCATGGTCGCCGTCGCGGTCGCCACCAAGGCCAAGGAACTGCCCGCCGACTACACGCGCTACGCGATCATCATGCAGGCCGTCATCAGCCTGTACGTCGCCTCGCAGGCGCCCCAGTCCGTCTCCCGGGACCTGCGCTTCAAGACCGTCCCGCTGTACTTCTCGCGGCCGATCGAGACCGCCGACTACGTCCGCGCGAAGTACGCGGCGCTGGCCTCCGCGATGTTCGTCCTCACCGCGGCTCCGCTGATCGTGCTCTACGTCGGCGCGCTGCTGGCAAAACTCGACTTCGCCCACCAGACCAAGGGGTTCGCACAGGGGCTGGTCTCCGTGGCACTGCTCTCCCTGCTCTTCGCCGGCATCGGCCTGGTCATCGCCTCGGTGACGCCCCGGCGCGGCTTCGGCATCGCGGCCGTCATCGCCGTACTGACCATCTCCTACGGCGCCGTCTCCACGCTCCAGGCCATCGCCGACGCGCAGAACAGCACCGGCGCCATCCCGTGGATCGGCCTCTTCTCGCCCGTCACGCTCATCGACGGAGTCCAGTCGGCCTTCCTCGGCGCGAGTTCGGCGTTCCCCGGCGCGGTCGGCCCCACCAACGGCGAGGGCGCGGTCTACGTGCTCGTCGTCCTGGGCCTGATCGCCGCCTGCTACGGCCTCCTGATGCGCCGCTACAAGAAGGTGGGACTGTGACCACGCTCTCCATCGACCACGTCTCCCGCTGGTTCGGCAACGTGGTCGCCGTCAACGACATCACCATGACCATCGGCCCAGGTGTCACCGGTCTGCTCGGCCCCAACGGCGCAGGGAAGTCGACCCTCATCAACATGATGGCGGGCTTCCTCGCGCCCTCCACCGGCACCGTCACCCTCGACGGCGAGCAGGTGTGGCGCAACGAGGCGATCTACCGGCAGATCGGCATCGTCCCCGAGCGCGAGGCGATGTACGACTTCCTCACCGGCCGCGAATTCGTCGTCGCCAACGCCGAGCTGCACGGCCTCGGCGACAAGGCCGCCCAGCGGGCTCTCGCGACGGTCGAGATGGAGTACGCGCAGGACCGCAAGATCTCCACGTACTCCAAGGGCATGCGCCAGCGCGTGAAGATGGCGTCCGCGCTGGTCCACGACCCCTCACTGCTCCTGCTGGACGAGCCCTTCAACGGCATGGACCCGCGCCAGCGGATGCAGCTGATGGACCTGCTGCGGCGGATGGGCGACGAGGGCCGCACGGTGCTGTTCTCGTCCCACATCCTCGAAGAGGTCGAGCAGCTCGCCTGGCACATCGAGGTCGTCGTGGCCGGTCGGCACGCGGCCAGCGGCGACTTCCGCAAGATCCGCCGGCTGATGACCGACCGTCCGCACCGCTACCTGGTGCGCTCCAGCGACGACCGCGCCCTCGCGGCCGCGCTGATCGCCGACCCGTCGACGTCCGGCATCGAGGTCGACCTCGCGGAGGGCGCGTTGCGCGTCCAGGCCGTCGACTTCGGCCGCTTCACCGCCCTGCTGCCCCGGGTCGCCCGCGACCACGGCATCCGGCTGCTCACGGTCTCGCCGTCCGACGAGTCCCTCGAGTCCGTCTTCTCATACCTGGTCGCGGCGTAGGAGGCCGAAGATGTACGACCCCACCGTCGCCCGGCTCACCTACCGGGCCCTGCTCGGCCGTCGCCGGGCCCTCATCCTGGGCGCCCTGCCCCTGCTGCTCATCGTCATCTCCGTCGTCGTCCGCGCTCTCGCCGGAGCCGACGACCAGACGGCCGCCAACCTGCTGGGCGGGCTCGCGCTCGCCACGATGGTGCCGATCATCGGTGTCATCGCCGGTACGGGCGCGATCGGCCCGGAGATCGACGACGGCTCCGTGGTGTACCTGCTGTCCAAGCCGCTCAAGCGCCCGACGATCATCTTCACCAAGCTGATCGTGGCGATCGCGGTCACCATGGTCTTCTCGGCGCTGCCGACCCTGATCGCCGGGTTCATCCTCAACGGCAACGGCCAGCAGATCGCGGTCGCCTACACGGTCGCGGCCCTGGTCTCCTCGATCGCCTACGCGGCGCTGTTCCTGCTGCTGGGCACGGTGTCCCGGCACGCGGTGGTCTTCGGACTCGTCTACGCCCTCGTCTGGGAGGCCCTGTTCGGCTCCCTGGTGCCCGGCGCGCGCACGCTCAGCGTCCAGCAGTGGTCGCTGGCCGTCGCCCACAAGGTGGCCGGCGGGGACCTGGTGACCTCGGACGTCGGTCTGACCACGGCGACGGTGTTCCTGGTCGCGGTGACCGTCCTGGCCACCTGGTACGCGGGACAGAAACTGCGGTCGCTGACGCTGGCGGGCGAGGAGTAGACACAGGCCTTATTGACAGGGACTTCACCACTGTCCGGGCACACTGGGCAAAAGGGGAAGAGCGGGCGTGGGCTGAGAGGAATGGGGATGGCCGACAACTGGGACGACCTCGTCCTGGACGAGAACTTCATACGGTCCGCCGAGACGACCGAACCCTCAGCCCGCGCCCGGATGCTCGCCGCCCGCTGGCGCGACGAGGAGCCGGAGCCGCAGCCCTGGCGCTCCGACGAGCCGCCCGCCGGGTGGTTCTTCAGCAAGGGGCGCCGCCGGAAGTGGCGGCGGCGGTAGCCCGTCGTACGGCCGTTTTATTCGGTGGCGTCCAACTCGTCCGACAGGCACAGTGGTTGTGTCCACTCCGCCGGACGACGAGTCCGGCGCCACGTTCTGGGAGAGGAGCCGGCGATGTCCATGCACGACAGTCCGTCGAGCTCCCGACAGGGCAGCTCGCGGCGGGTTCCGGTGTAGTTACCCCACCGTCGAACCCGCACCGCACGGGGAGTTGCCCGGGCGGCCGCTTCGAGCACGCGACGTCGCTCTCGCGTGGGCCGCCTTCCCTTTCCGCCCCCTGCTGCAAGGGGGCACCCTCCGCTGGGGCGGCCGGGTCGGTCGCGCACCTCGGCATCGACAGGTGCCGCCGCGCTCACCCGTGCCGCCCCGGCGGCACCACTGCCCGCAGCCGCGCGGACCTGAGGCGGCTACGCCAGCAACCGCTCCAGCACCACCGCGATGCCGTCCTCCTCGTTGGAGGCCGTCACCTCGTCGGCCACCGCCTTGAGCTCCTCGTGGGCGTTGGCCATGGCCACCCCGTGGGACGCCCAGGCGAACATCGGGATGTCGTTCGGCATGTCGCCGAAGGCGATGGTCTCCGCCGCCTTCACACCGAGCCTGCGTGCCGCCAGCGACAGTCCCGTCGCCTTCGAGAGGCCCAGCGGCAGCAGTTCCACGATGCCCGCGCCCGCCATCGCGACCGTGACGAAGCCGCCCGCGGCCTGGCGGGCCGCCTCGGCCAGTTCGTCGTCGCCGAGCGTCGGATGCTGTATGTAGATCTTGTTCAGCGGGGCGGCCCACAGGTCGGCCGCGTCCGTGAAGGGAACGGAGGGCAGTGCGCCGGTGACCGCGTAGCCCGGACCGACCAGGACGTCGCCGTCCAGCCCGTCCCGGCTCGCCGCCAGGTGCAGGGGGCCGACCTCCGCCTCGATCTTGGCCAGGGCGACGCCGGCCAGCTGCCGGTCCAGCGTCACGGATGTCAGCAGCCGGTGCTCGTTGGCGTCGTAGACCTGTGCGCCCTGACCGCAGACGGCGAGGCCGTCGTAGCCGAGGTCGTCCAGGATGTGCCGGGTCCACGGCGCTCCGCGGCCGGTGACGACGATGTGCGCGGCGCCCGCCGCGGCGGCCGCGGCGAGGGCGTCACGGGTGCGCCGCGAGACCGACTCGTCGGAGCGCAGCAGCGTTCCGTCGAGGTCGGTCGCGACCAGCCGGTAGGGGAAGTCGGTCACTTGGCGACCGGCTCCAGGACCTCCCGGCCGCCCAGGTACGGGCGCAGCACCGGCGGCACGTACACGGAGCCGTCGGCCTGCTGGTGGTTCTCCAGGATCGCCACGATCGTGCGCGGTACGGCGCACAGTGTGCCGTTGAGCGTCGCCAGCGGCTTGACCTGCTTGCCGTCACGGACGCGGATCTGCAGCCGCCGGGACTGGAACTCGGTGCAGTCCGAGGTGGAGGTCAGCTCGCGGTACTTGCCCTGCGTCGGGATCCACGCCTCGCAGTCGAACTTGCGGGCGGCCGAGGCGCCGAGGTCGGCGGAGGCGACGTCGATGACCCGGAACGGCAGCTCCAGCGAGCTCAGCCACTGCTTCTCCCACTCCAGCAGCCGCCGGTGCTCCGCCTCGGAGTCCTCGGGGGCGACGTAGGAGAACATCTCCACCTTGTCGAACTGGTGGACGCGGAAGATGCCCCGGGTGTCCTTGCCGTGCGAGCCGGCCTCGCGGCGGAAGCACGGCGAGAAGCCCGCGTAGCGCAGCGGCAGGCGGTCGACGTCGAGGATCTCGTCCATGTGGTACGCGGCGAGGGGGACCTCGGAGGTGCCGACCAGGTAGAGGTCGTCGTTGTCGAGGCGGTAGACGTCCTGGGCCGCCTGGCCGAGGAAGCCCGTGCCCGCCATCGACTGGGGACGCACCAGGGCGGGCGTCAGCATCGGCGTGAAGCCGGCCTCGGTGGCCTGGGCGATCGCGGCGTTGACGAGCGCCAGCTCGAGCAGGGCGCCGACGCCGGTGAGGAAGTAGAAGCGGGAGCCGGAGACCTTGGCGCCGCGCTCCACGTCGATCGCGCCGAGCAGGGTGCCGAGCTCCAGGTGGTCCTTGGGCTCGAAGCCCTCGGCGCCGAAGTCGCGGATCGTGCCGTGCGTCTCGAGGGTGACGAAGTCCTCCTCGCCGCCGACGGGCACGTCGGGGTGGACGAGGTTGCCGAGCCGGAGCAGCAGCTCCTGGGTCTCGGCGTCGGCCGCGTCGCGCTCGGCGTCGGCGGCCTTGACGTCGGCGGCGAGCTGGCCGGCCTTCTTCAGCAGCTCGGCCTTCTCGTCACCCGTGGCCTTGGGGATGAGCTTGCCGAGCTGCTTCTGCTCGGCACGCAGCTCGTCGAAGCGGACGCCGGAGGACCTGCGCCGCTCGTCTGCAGACAGGAGAGCGTCGACGAGCGCGACGTCCTCTCCACGGGCGCGCTGGGACGCGCGCACACGGTCGGGGTCCTCACGGAGCAGGCGAAGGTCAATCACGTGGCCAAGGCTACCGGTGCGGGGATACGGCTCACGACTCAACCATTCCAACGATCACGAAAAGACCTTTACATGGTGTTATGAGGGAAATGCGCAGCGTGTCAACAAAAGGCATCCCACTCCCCGAGACGGATCACGTCGTCGGCGCCGGGTTGACCGGATTCCCTTGTGCGGAACGGGATTTGGGGATCGGTTGTCCACAGGTGTCCACACCCTCCGAAGAGTTATCCACAGGCTGTGCGGAGGATCTGTGGATTTCGGAATCGATCACTCCGAAACCGGGGGATCACAGCGAGGATTCCCTGCCCAAACCCGCTCTTGCCCCCACTTTCGAGTGGAAAGGGGTCGCCCCAAAGGATTGCCTAAAGGAAACGAGTGGACGAACGGCGATGTGCGTACATGGGGACATGGCAGCGGTCGAAGGGCAGATTTGTCGACACAGTCGCCCTTCGATGTCGACTTGTCCCCAGGTCGAGAAGCGGACCTGTGGATAACTCCTGTGGATAACGAAAATCTGCAGGTCGGACCGGTGCACAGCGTCCGTTAACACGCTAGAAACGTCCGTCCTGGCAGCGCGCCACCCAGTCCGACGCCGCCACGAACTCCTCGTCCGAGGTCCCGGCCCGCGGAGCGCTCACGTCCTCGACACCGACGTCAGCACGCGGGTACGAACCGAGGAACCGCACCTCCAGGCAGATCCGCTTCAGCCCCATCAGGGCCTCGGCCACCCGGCGGTCGGAGATATGGCCCTCGGCGTCGACGCAGAAGCAGTAGTTGCCGATGCCGGCGCCGGTCGGGCGGGACTGGAGCAGCATCAGGTTGATGCCGCGGGTGGCGAACTCGCCCAGCAGATCCCGCAGACCGCCGGGGTGGTCGTCACGCTGCCACAGCACGACCGACGTCTTGTCCGCGCCGGTCGGGGCCGCCGGACGGGCGGGACGGCCGACCAGCACGAAACGGGTCTGGGCGTTCTCGGCGTCGTGGATGCCGGTCTCCAGCGCGTCCAGCCCGTACAGGGCGGCGGCGAACTCACCGGCGAACGCGGCGTCGTACTGACCCTCCTGGACCAGCCGGGCCGCGTCCGCGTTCGAGGCGGCCGACTCCCAGTGCGCGTCCGGGAGGTTCGCGCGCAGCCAGTTGCGCACCTGCGGCTGGGCGGCCGGATGCGCGGAGACGGTCTTGACGTCCGACAGCTTCGTGCCCGGCCTGACCAGCAGCGCGAAGGTGATCGACAGCAGCACCTCGCGGTAGATCATCAGCGGCGCGCCCGCCACCAGTTCGTCGAGGGTGGTGGTGATCCCGCCCTCGACGGAGTTCTCGATCGGCACGAACGCGGCCTCGGCCTCGCCGGAGCGGACCGCGTCGAGCGCGGACTGGACGGACACGTACGGGACCAGCTCCCGCGTGGCCGCCTCGGGCAGCGTGCGCAGGGCGGCCTCGGTGAAGGTGCCCTCGGGACCGAGATAGGCGTAGCTCGCAGGCATGACCTCACCCTAATGGCCCTTGCGGAAGACGGCCCACGCGTCGCGGCGAAGCCCCCCCCGTCAGCCCTCCAGCAGCGCCTGACCCACGTACTCCCCCTTCGCGGCGCCGCCCGGCACCGCGAACAGGCCGCTCGACTCGTGGCGGATGTACTTCGACAGGGCGTCCCCGCGGTCGAGCTTGCGCTGGAGGGTGACGAAGCCGCGCAGCGGGTCGGCCTGCCAGCAGACGAAGAGCAGACCCGCGTCCGGCACTCCGTCGGCGTCGATGCCGTCGTGGTAGGAGAACGGTCGCCGCAGGATCGCCGCCCCGCCGTTCTGGTCGGGCCGGGTGATGCGGGAATGGGCGTTGACGGGGACGACGTACTCGCCCTTGGCGTCCGTCTTCTCCAGGTCCATCGGGGTCGTCTCCGAGCCGCCCGACAGCGGCGCGCCGTTGGACTTGCGGCGCCCGATGACGTTCTCCTGGGCGGTGAGCGAGAGCTTCTCCCAGTCGTCCAGCAGCATCCGGATGCGGCGTACGACGGCGTAGGAGCCGTTGGCCATCCAGGACGGGTCCTTCGAGCCGGACGCCGGCACGAAAACGCGCCGGTCGAAGTCGGCGTCCGTCGGCTTCGGATTGCGCGTGCCGTCGATCTGGCCCATGAGATTGCGTGCCGTCATGGGGTGGGCCGTGGCGCCCGGGGTGCGGTTGAAGCCGTTCATCTGCCAGCGGACCTTCGCCGCGTTTCCGGCGTCCTTCTGGATCGCGCGCAGGGCGTGGAAGGCGACCAGGGCGTCGTCGGCGCCGATCTGCACCCACAGATCGCCGTCGCTGCGGGCCTTGTCGAGCTGGTCGGAGGAGAAGTCCGGCAGCGGGTCGAGGGAGACGGGCCGCTGCTTCTCCAGGCCGGTCCGGGCGAAGAAGCTGTGCCCGAAGCCGAAGGTGATCGTCAGCGACGAGGGTCCGGCGTCGCGGGCCACGTCCGTGTCGTCGCTCGCCGCCGGCTCGCCCGCCATGAACCGCTCGGCCGTCGCCGACCAGCGGCGCAGCAGGGCGGCCGCCTCCTTGCGGCCGGCGCCCGCCACCAGGTCGAAGGCCACGAGGTGGCCGCGCGCCTGGAGACCGTCGGTGATGCCGGGCTGATGTTTCCCGTGAAACATTGCCATGTTCGCGCCGACGGAGGTCAACGGCGTGGCCTCGGAGGGCGCCGCGGAATACCCCACGGCACCCCCTGCCGCGCCGAGCACGAGCCCGGTGGCGCCGGCGGTGCCGAGCAGGGCGCGGCGCGAGATGCCGTCCCGGGCGGGGCTCTGCGGAGGGACACCCGGGTCGAGCGGGGTCCGGGCCTGCGGACTGGTCTGGTCAGCCATGGTGCGGTTCAGCCGATCTGCGCGTTCTTGGAGACGGTCACCTGGTCGATGTCGGAGGTGCGCACGGTGACGGCGACCTTCCAGTCGCCGGCCATCGGGATCTGCACCCCGTTCGCCGCCCAGTGCCCGGTGGTGACGTGGTCGGGAGAGACGGGCAGCGGCCCGATCTTCTTGGCGTCGAGGGTGAAGGCGATCTTCACCTCGGGGACGTCGAAGGCGCGGCCGTTGGGCCGGGTGACGTAGACGTGCATCTCGTTGGCGCCCACGCCCGCGGGATCGAGGTCGACCGACACCACGCCCTTGCCGTCGCTGCCGCCCGTGTCGAAGGGCATGGTCAGCGTGAGCGCGCCGGAGGAGGAGTCCGAGGCGGAGGAGGAGGCCGACGAGGTGGAGGCGGCCGCCTTGGCGTCCTGCTCGGTACGGCCCGGCTCGGTCTGCGTCAGCACGGTGGTGACCGCGAGCAGCACGACGGCCACCCCCGCCTCGGCGAGCACGGAGCGCCGCAGCCCGAAGCGGTGGGGGTCGGCGTCGCGCCGCTGCTTCTGCCGTGCCGTGTCCATGGCCGCCTGCTGGCGGGCGAGCTGGGCGGCCCGCTTGGAGTCGCCGCCGGTCTTCGTCCCGCCCGCGGCGCCCTTCTTCCCGCCGGTGCCCGCGCTGACGTGCTCCTTCTCCCGCTTGCCCGCCTTGGCGGGCACGGTGTCCACCAGCCGGGCCGTCCAGCGCCGCGAGATCGACGCGATGCCGACGAGCAGCGCCACGAGCCCGATCTTGACGAGGAGCAGCTGTCCGTACGCGGTGTCGGTGAACGCCGACCAGGAGCCGAGCTGGCGCCACGACTGGTAGACGCCGGTCGCCACCACCGCGAGGACACTGCCGAAGGCGACGGTCGAGAAGCGTCGTACCGCGGCGGCCTCGATCGGTGTCCGGGAGAGGTACAGGGCGACCAGCAGGGCGGTGAGTCCGCCCAGCCAGGCCGCGACGGCCAGCAGATGGATCACGTCGACCGGCATGGCGATGCCCGGCTGCAGCCCCGTCGAGGCGTGCTCGGCCATGGCCCAGCTCGCCGCGAGCCCCGCGGACACCACGACCCCGCCGATCGCGAGCCCGAACGTCAGGTCCCGCTTCTCGCCGTCCTCGCGCTTGTCGTACGCGCCGAACAGCACGGCGATGAACAGGGCCGCAGCGGCGAGCAGCAGCAGCCGGGACACCAGGGCCGCGCCCGACTTGGTCTGCAGCACCTGTCCCAGCAGGCCGAGGTCGAAGATGTCGCCGACCTTGCCGGTGCTGGTGTACGAACCGCGCAGGAGCAGCAGGAGGAGCGTCGCCGCGGTGAGCGAGAGCCACCCCGAGACCACGAGCCGCTGCAGCGGCCGTACACCCGATCCGCGCTGCCAGCAGCCGATGACGAAGGCCGCGCCGCCGACCATCACGATGAAGCCGGCGTACGACATGTACCGCCCGAAGCCGTACAGCCAGCCGACGACCCCGCCGCCGACCTCCTGGCCGACCGCCTTGACCGAGGTCTTGGAGGGGGAGCCGATGGAGAAGGTGAAGGCACCGGAGACGGGATGGCTGTCGGCCGACACGACCTGCCAGGACACCGTGTAGGTGCCGTCGGCCAGTCCGCTGTGCAGGGGCACGGCGTAGGTGGTGCCGCTGATGTTCGACGGCTTGGCGGTGTCGACCCGCTTGCCCTTGGGGTCGAGCACGCGCAGGGAGTCGGAGTTCGTGGCGACCTTCTCGGAGAAGGTCAGCGCGACCTCGGTGGGAGCCTTGTCGACCACCACCCCCTGCGCGGGGTCGCTTCCGTTCAGTGCGGCGTGCGCCGAGGCCGGTCCGGCGCCGGCGAGCAGTGCGCCGGCGACGGCCAGGAACAGCAGCACCAGGGCCCGCAGTCGGCGGGGGGTGATGGTCGGTGTCACGGTCGTGCCTTCCCTCAGTGGCCGGTCGCAGGGTTGTACGTCGCCGACTTCACCGGCATCTCGATCGTGATGGGATCGGATGTGGCGAAGTGCAGTTCGACGGTCACCTTCTCGCCCTGCACCGGCTTCCGCTTCAGGTTCTCGAACATCAGGTGGTTGCCGCCGCTCTTGAACACGAGTTGACCGTGGGCGGGCACATCCAGGGAGGTGACCTGCTCCATGGACTGCCCGACGGTCCGGTGGAGGGTGACACTGGTGGAGGCGCCGCTGGTGACGGAGGTCAGTTCGTCCTTGGCGCCGCCCTTGTTGACGACGGTGAAGAAGCCCGCGGCCATGTCGCCGGTGATCGGCTGGGGCATGTAGGCGGAGCTCACGGACAGTTCGGGCCTGGCGTCACCGGAGCCGCCGCAGCCGGTCAGGGCCAGCGTCCCGGTTATCAGCAGGGCCGTGGGGGCGAGCCGGTTCACGGGTTCTGCCCCTTGATGATCTTGGGGAGGTCCTTGGTGTAGTCGTCGACGGTGGCGTCCTCGCCGTACAGGACGTAACCGCCGTCGGTCTTCGGCGAGAACGCGATGACCTGGGTGCCGTGGACCGAGACGACCTTGCCGGTCTTCTTGTCCTTGTGGGTCGGCTCGATCGAGATGCCGAGGGTGCGGGCGCCGGCCTGGATGGTGGCGAAGTCGCCGGTCAGGCCGATGAACTGCGGGTCGATGCCCTTGAGCCACTTGCCCAGCTCGGACGGCGTGTCACGGGCTGGGTCGGTGGTGACGAACACGACCCGCAGCTTGTCCTGCTCGGCCTTGGGCAGCTGCTTCTTGGCGACGGCGATGTTGTTCATCGTCAGCGGGCAGATGTCCGGGCAGTGGGTGTAGCCGAAGTAGATCAGCGTGGGCCGCCCCGCCGTCTCCTTGCGGAAGTCGTACTTCTGCCCCTTGGTGTCGGTGAGCACCAGATCCGGCTTCTCGAAGGGCTGGTCGAGGACCGTCGCGGCCTTCTGCGAGGTGTCCTCGGAGACCACGGCGACGGGTGAGTCGCCGCTGCCACCACTGCCGCAGGCGGAGAGGGTCAGGGTGGCGGCGGCGAGCAGCGCGGCCGCGGCGAACGTCTTCTTGCGCATAGAAAAATGTCCCAGATGTGAGAGTCCCGGTGTGCACCGGGGGTCCTTCGCCCCCCGGTGCGCACGGCGGATCGAGGGCTTCAGGCGTCGGTGCGCCGACGGCCGGCGAGGACGCCGTAGGCGACGCCCAGCGCACCCACGGCGATGCCGACCACGCCGAGCACACGCGCGGTGGTGTCGGTGCCGTCGCCCGTGTCGCCGGTGGAGTCCGCGGCGGTCGTGGTGGTCCTGTCGGAGGCGTCCTCGGCCGTCGCCGTGCCGTGACCGTCCCCGGAGGCGGCGGACAGGGTGAGCACGGGAGCCGGGTTCTCGGGCTCCTCCTGGCCGTCCTGCCGTACCTCGATCCAGCGCACGACCTCGTTGTCGGAGTACGTCTGCAGCGCCTTGAAGACGAGTTCGTCGGTGTCCTCGGGCAGGGCGCCGACGGAGACCGGGAACTTCTGGAAGTAGCCGGGCTCGACGCCCTTGTCCTCGGCGGTCCAGGTGATCTTGGAGACGGCCTCGTTGATCTTCTCGCCGTGCATCTCGACCGGCTTGGCCAGCTTGGACTTGGTGACCTGGATCTTCCAGCCGGCCATCGGCTCCGGCAGGGCGGAGGCCAGCGGGTGGTCGGTCGGGAAGGTGACCTCGAGCCGGGTGGTCGAGGCGTCGTCGCGCTCGTTGGGCACCTTGAAGTCGATCACCGCGTAGCCGCCCTTGGCGGCCGTGCCCTCCGGCTGCACGGTGACGTGCGCGAACGCGGGGGCGGACAGGGCCAGCACCGTGGCGCCGGCGAGGGCGCCGGAGGCGGCGAGACGAGAAGCCTTCATGGCAGGGAGCACTCCACTTCGAGTGAGGTTCCGGTGATGACGAGGGGTACGCGCGCGTGGCCGTCGCCGAGGCCGAAGAACCGGACGACGCGGGTACGCGCGTGTGCGCCGCGCGACGGCGGCCCCGTCATCCAGGAAACGGAAACCGGGAACCAGGGACCCGAAACCAGGACCCCGAAACCGGGAACTCGAAACCGGGAACTCGAAACCGGGAACTCGAAACCGGAAGGGCGGTCGCGTCGCGTCAGGCGGCGAGGGCGTACGCGACGGCCGGCGGGCCGCGCCGGATCACCGAGTGCTGGAGTGCGGTGGTGCGGGGCTTCGGTGGCGCGAGCAGCGCGGTGCGCGGCGGTCGCGGGGCCGCCCCGAGAGTCGCCGGCAGTCCGGCGCGCAGGGCGCGCACCAGGGCGAGGGCGGCGCGCAGCGACCGTACGAGCGCCCCGTCGGCGAGGGAGCCGGCGGACAGGGCCATGAGCCTGAGCAGCGCGAGGTCGCCGCGGCGCAGCAGCCAGCCGGCGGCGACGGCCGCGAGGACGTGACCGAGCAGCATCGGCAGGGACGGCAGCAGCGAGGTCGTCGCGGACAGCGCGTCCGTCGGATGGCGCATGGAACTCATGTCCATGGCCGGGGTGGTGGACAGCCGGGCGTCGGCGAGGATCCGGCGGGCGTGCGCCGGCGTGATCGCCGCCGCCGTCGTCCCGCACACCAGCCGTGCCGCGCGTGCGACCAGCGAGGCGTCGGTCGACGTCATCGCCATCCCACTGGAGGCCGACGCGCTCTGTCCCAGCCCGAACAGCGTGTGCAGCACGGTCTGGCCGAGCACGAGCAGCGCGGCGATGCCGGGCAGCGAGCGCTCGCGTCCGGCGAGTGGCGCCGCGACCAGGAGAACCCCGAGGAACCCCGCGCCCAGTGTCCACAGCGGAACGGTGGCGCAGGAGGCCAGCGTGTGACCGCCCGCGGCCAGCACGACGCAGACCGCGGCGAACACCGCGGCCCGCAGCATCCGGATGTCTCGTCCGGAGCGCGCCGTGCGCTGGTGGGGGTCGGTCATGGCGCGCTCATCATCCCACTGGCCGTACGGCCGCCGTACGGCAGGTCCGCAAGGTCGTGTCCGGGCGGGAAGACCACCCTCTGGGGTGAGTCGATGGGGGCTGCCCACACATACACCGATTCCGGCCTGGATGCATCGACCATATGGGCGGTATCACGTCAACTCCGTGCTTACACAAGGGCACGCGCGGCAATAAGAAACGGTATGTCGAGCCGCGGCCGGGAGGCTGGAGCATGAGCATCTGGTGGTCACTCCACTTGCGGCGGGAAGCTGCGAGCGTTCCTCTCGCGCGACGGCTGCTGCTCGGCACGATGGAGACGGCGGGCGTCGACCCGGACGTCTCCTACGACCTCTCGGTCGCGCTGAGCGAGGCCTGCGCGAACGCCGTGGAGCACGGCGGCGACGCGGCGCGGGGCGCGTCCTCCGAGGCGTACCGGGTCACCGCCTATCTCGACGGCGAGAAGTGCCGCATCGAGGTCACCGACTCCGGGCCTGGCATCTCCGCCGCCGCCCCCGTCCGTCCGGCCCGTACCGACGCCGAGCACGGCCGGGGCCTGTGCCTCATCCAGGAACTCGCCGACCACGTCCACATCGGCGACAAGCCGGGCCGCGGTGGCACGGTGGTGAGCTTCGACAAGATCCTCAAGTGGCGCGAGGACGCGCCGCTGATGGCGGTGTGAGGATCCGACGGCATGACTGCGGGGGGACCGTTCCGCATACTGGCCAGGCGGCGAAGTCGGCGGACGTCCGGCACACGCGGTCCGGCCCGGCGCGGAGGCGAGCGGGAGTACCGGGCTGAGGGCATCCGCGGTGCGCCGCGCACCACTGGGGCCGACGCCGGTCGGTCCGCTGTCGGAGTCAGGGGAACGCCGGGCTGCAGGGGGACTGTCAATGGCGTGGACGGTATGCGCGGGGGACGGGCGGCGGCTCTCGGTGGAGGAGCGCGGTGATCCGCGGGGCCGCCCGGTGTTCCTGCTGCACGGCACTCCCGGCAGCAGGCTGGGGCCCGCGCCGCGGCCGTCGGTGCTCTACCGCATGGGCGTCCGTCTGATCACGTTCGACCGGCCGGGATACGGCGACTCCGACCGCAGGCCGGGACGCACCGTACGCGCCGCGGCCGAGGACGTGAGCCTGATCGCCGACGCCCTGGGGATCGACCGGTTCGGCGTGGTGGGCCGTTCCGGCGGAGCCCCGCACGCCCTCGCCTGCGCGGCTCTGCTCCCGGACCGTACGGCACGGGCCGGGGCCCTGGTGGGCCTCGCTCCTCCGGACGCCGCCGATCTGGACTGGTTCGACGGTATGACCGAGGCCAACGTCCACGCGTACGTCAACGCGGCCGCGGGCCGGCAGCGGCTCACCGCCGCGTTGGGGCGCCGGTCGCTGACGATCCGCGCGGACCCGGCGGCCTCCGTCGCCGAGATGCGCAGCGAACTGCCCGAGTCCGACCGCTGGATCGTCGCGGACGCCGGCATCCAGGCCATGCTGGAGCGCAACTTCGCCGAGGGACTGCGCAGTTCCGCGGACGGCTGGGTGGACGACGTCATGGCGTTCAGCACCAGTTGGGGCTTCGACCTCTCGGGCATCACGGCCCCCGTCTACCTCTGGCACGGGGAGGAGGACATCTTCGCGCCGGTGGCCCACACACGCTGGCTCGGCCGCAACATCCCCGGTGCCCGGGTCGAGGTCGAACGCGACGCGGCCCACTTCGGCGCGCTGCGGGTGATGACCCGCGTCATCGGCTGGGCCTCACGGCCCCAGGGGGAGGAACAGCGGCGGGCCTGGCACTGGGGGTAGCCGAGGCCCGGTACGGGAGTGCCGTCGAGGCTCCCCTTCGGGTCGAGGCCCCCGTCACACCTGCTGCGGCTCCAGGTCCCGGTCGATGCGGCGCCAGGCCACCGTCGCCTCGCTCAGCGGGTGCGTCTCACCCAGACGCTGGATCAGTTCGGTCTCCGCCTCCTGGTGGAGTTCCGTGGCCTCCGCGCCCCGGCCCAGCTCGCGCAGGGTGATCGCGAGGTTGGCCATGCTGCTCACGGTGTCCGGATGGCTGGGACCGAGCCGTTTGCGCAGGCCGGTCAAGGTCAGTCGCTCCCAGTGTTCCGCCTCCTCGTGCCGGCCGAGGTCGGCCAGGGTGTTGGCCAGGCTGGTCCCCGCGCTGAGGGCGGCGGGATGGAGGTTGCCGAGGGCCCCCGCCAGCGCGGAGCGGGCCTGTTCGGCCAGGTCGGCGGCCGTGCGCGCGTCGCCCTGGGCCCGGTGGTAGACGGCGAGGTTGTTGATGCAGAACATCGTGAACGGATGGTCGGCGCCGAAGGAGTTCCGGTACCCCTCCAGCACGTCCGTGACCTGCTGCACGGCCCGTTCGGCTCCCTGACCGGGGTCGGTGGCCAGGTAGTCGGCGGCGAGGTTGAGCCCGCAGGCGAGTTCCTCGGGGATGGAGCGGCCGTAGCGGTCACGGGAGCGGGCATGGGTCTCCCACGTCTGCTCGCTCAGCCGCAGCGCCTCCTGGTGCCGTCCTGCCCTGCGCAAGGACACGGCGAGGCTCTTGTCGACCCGCAGCACCTCCGGCACGTACGGGTTGAGGACCTGCCCGAAGAGTTCGCGCACCTCCTGCAGGATCCGCACGGACTCGTCGTACTCGCCGAGTTCCCTGAGGTCGCGGGCGTAGTGGCTGCGCGTGGTCAGTGTGTAGGGGTGCAGGGGGCCCAGGAGCGCGGTACGGCGTCGGACGGTGTCCTCGTCCAGCCGTCGGGCGGCCTTGCTCTCCCCGGTCAGGCGGTAGTCGATGGCGAGGTTGTTGGCCGAGCTGAGGGTGCGCGGGTGGTCCTCGCCGAAGATCTCGCGGAAGCCGCTGTAGATGCGCTGGTCCAGTTCGAGCGCCTCGTTGAAGCGGCCGAGCGCCCTCAGGTCGGCGGCCACGCTGCCGGAGGTGATGAGCAGGGAGGGGTGGCCCTCGCCGAGGAGCCGGCGCTGCCGCTCCAACGTGTCCTCGTCCATCTCACGGGCGGTCTGGTACTCGCCCTGGGAGCGCACGATGTTGGCCAGTTCGAAACGGAGGTTGAGTATCTGCTCGTCGTTGGAGTCCGGGAACTCGGTGCTCCAGAACTCGTTCAACTGGGTGCCGAGGGTCCGGGCGACGTGCAGTTCGCCGCGCTTCCACAGGTAGCGCATGCGGTCCACCATCAGCTGCCGGGGCTCCTCCTCCGCGCACTCGCGGATCTGGGAGGGCACGAGGTGCGGCCAGATCACCTCGAACCCGGGCCACTGGGCGGGGTCGTCCACCGCGCCCTCGGGCGGCCGCGCCGCGGCGAGGATGCGGTGCACCTCGTGAGCGGTGTCGTTGAACGCCTCCGGCTCCATGCTGTCGCGGACCGCCGCCTGCACCAGGCGGTGCACCTGGATGGAGTTGTCGGTGGAGTCGACCTTGGCCAGCGCGAACCTGTTCAGCGCCTGGGTGACCTTGCCGAGCATGTACCGGGCCCGCAGATCCTTGTCGTACGGCAGCAACGCCCTGATCATCGCGTCGCTGCCGACCAGCGTCATCGAGATCGGTTCGGCGGACAGGAAGCTGCACAGTTCGAGCAACCGGGCCGCCGCGGGGGATTCCTGGCGCAGCCGGTTGATCGAGATGTTCCAGGTGGCGCCCACGGAGGACGGGTACTCCACGGCGCCGACGGCGGCCGGGACCGACAGCACCCGGGTGCTCTGCTCGCTCAGCTGCTCGATGTACTCGCCGACCGGTGTCGCCGTGGTCTCCAGCCAGGCCGCGGCGACCTCGATCGCCAGGGGAAGGTCGCCGACCGCCTCGGCGACCCGGGTCGCGTCCTCGTCGCGCAGCCCGGGCACCCGCCGGGACAGGTGTTCGACGCTCTCCTCGCGCGTGAACACCTCCACCTCCACCGGCTGCACCTGGGTCGACGTGGGCTTGGTCCGGGTGGTCACCAGGAGATGGCCGTACAGGTCGTCCGGGATCGGGGTGGTCAGGTCGACGAACCGGGTCAGCACCTGGTCCAGGTCCTCGACGTTGTCGAACACCAGCAGCCAGCGCTTGTACGGCCGTCCGGCCCGCAGCGCCTGCAGGGCGGCCAGGGCTGCCTCGTTGACGTCGTCGCCGATGCCGGGATCGAGCCGGCGGCCCAGGTCGGCGAGTTTGGGCGGGACCAGGTCGGGCTGCTCGGCGTCGACCCACCACACCAGGTCGTAGTCGGCCTTGAAGCGGTTGGCGTACTCGCGTGCCAGCTGGGTCTTGCCCACCCCGCCGAGCCCGTGCAGTACCTGCGGCAGCCGCTGCCCGGAGGCGCCGGCGACGAACTGCCGCCGCACCTGGTCCAGGATCGACGAGCGGCCGGTGAAGAACGGGTAGCGGGGCTGGACATTGGACACGCTCGTGCTGGCGTTCGGGAACCGCACGCCGTGCAGGTTGCCGACCGGTCCCGGCGAACTCGGCCGGCCCAGGCCCGTGAGCAGCGCCGCGGCCGCCGCGTCCTCGTCCAGCCGCACCAGGTCGATGGTGCCGTTGCGGCCGGCGTGGGGAATCTGCGGTACGTCCCCGACGCGCAGTGCGACGGGCTGGTGCTTCTGCGAACCGTCCGCGTGCATCACGGCCTCCCAGGCCGCGCGAGCCGTCCGTGAGCCGAGGAACGCGGAGGAGACGACCGCGAGCACCCGTTGCGAGCCACCGGTGGCTCCGGCGCCGACCTCCAGGGTCGTCATCGACCGCACGTCCTGGGAGGCGACGTCGAACCGGGACTCGCGCAGCACGGTCTCCAGCCAGTCCACCCACATCCGGTCCTCGGAGACGTACTGCAGCAGCAGCTTCGAGGGCGGCAGGGGACGGCGGCGGGTGTAGGCCGAGACGTACTGGGCGCGCTTGACCTCGCTGATGGGCGGCAGGCCGGTCACCCGGTTCCCGGTGATGACGGCGGTCAGCCGCTCGCAGGCCGTCAGCATGGAACTGGCCACCTTGGGCGGGTCGCCGAAGGGGGCGAGGATCTCCTCGTAGGCGTAGTAGGGGCGATACGGGATCTCCACCGATCCCCAGTAGGCGACGAGTTCGTCGGGACTCATGCCACTGGGCAGACCGTCGAAGCGCTCACGGGCGAGGGCCCGTCCCGCGTCCACCTTGTCCTTCTCGCCGTCGTCGATGCGCATGGCGACCGGGAGGATGCGGATCCCCTTCTCGCCGTAGCGCTCCTCGATGTCCCGGGCGACCGAGGCGGCACCGTCGATGCTCTGGTCGCTGAGGGTGTAGCAGACCACCAGCGTGCTGGGCATCTGGACGGTGCAGATGTCGGCGAGGTCGCTGTGGCCGGTCCGGCTGTCGATCAGCGTGTAGTCGTAGTAGCGCTCCATGTCCGCGCGCATCGCGTCGAAGAACTGCCCACCGCCGTAACTGCTGTAGAAGCGGTCCCAGTCCATGTTGCCGACGATCGGATAGTCGCGGTGCCGCATGCCGGCCGACAGGAAGTCCAGGCTGCCGGGGGGCTGGAACGACCAGTCCAGGGAGATGGCGTGCGGCCGGACCCGGGCGTAGCGGCGGTGCCAGTCCGGCTCGCGGTCGGGAAGGTCGCGCAGCGCCTCGCGCCGGTAGTCGTCTATCAGGTTGATCAGGCCGGGCGTGGCCCGCAGCAGGGAGGGCTTCAGGAACGGGTGGAAGAACCTGTGCAGTCCCGGCGCCTCCAGGTCCCAGTCGACGGCGAGCACGCGATAGCCGTTGGCGGCCAGGATCCAGGCCACGTTGGCGAGAGCCATCGTGCGGCCGGTCCCACCCTTGTACGAGTAGAAGGTGATCACTGAGCCCTTGCGGTTCTCGGTCATGGAGCCCTCCACTGTCTCGGCCTGCCCTTCCCTGGTGCCGTGCCTGTCGTGTGCCGCCCGAGTGCGTCCCGCGGGTGCTCGGCGCCCGCCTAGACGGGGTGCACCTGCCTGGGCAGCCAGGGGGGATCGGCCGGTGGTCCCTTCGGCGGGTACGTCATCGCATGGGCCTCGAAGTAGCTGACGGCCTGTCGTACGGCCTTCTGCAGCTCGACGGAGAACGCCTCCAGGGTGCGGATGCCGCCGCCCGGGGACCGATGGCCCGAGCCCGCCGCCTGTCGCGTGGCCAGCAGCCGGTCGGTGAGTTCCTGCAGCTGCCGGTCCCGCTCGGGCGGGATGGCGTCGTCCTTGTGCTGGGGGATCATGACGCTGATCCACGGCCGTCGGCGCTCGGCCAGCTGTGCCATCAGTTCCTTGACGCGCGGGGAGTCCAGGGCCCACCGGTCGAGCAGCAGCAGGACGGGTGCGGTGGGCGGGCCGGAGGACAGGAGGCGGTCGGCCTCGTTCTCGAAGTCGCTCACGGTGACGCGGAAGTTCATGGCCCGCACGAGGTCGGCGGCGTGTTCCACGAGGGAACGGGTCGAGACGGGGTGGTACGGGTTCCACTCGGTCGGGGTCTCACCGTAGTAGTCGGGCACCCGGCCGTCCGGCAGGTCCGAGCGGCAGCGGGCGAGCACGGTGACGTCGAACCCGGGTGGGTGCGCGGTGTCGCCGAACGCGCTGGGCAGCGACTCGTAGTCCCGGTAGATCTGCCCCTCTTCCAGGTCGATGGCCCGGCTCGCCCGCACGATCCGCTGCGCCAGCCGGTACACGGCGCGTTCGTACTGGTCCTTCAGATAGCTGAGCTTGGTCAGTCCGTAGAACCCCTCGGCCGCGTAGTCCTCCCCGAAGTCCGCGTGCTGGAACTGCAGGTCCTTGGCCACCTGGGGCAGCTGAGCGACTTCGACGGGCACCCATAACGCGGGGACGATGGCGCTCTCCCGGGACTCCCCGCGCCGGGTGTGGCGGTATATCTCCCGCTGGGAGAAGGCCCACCACTCGCGGCCGCACTGCTCGCTGATGAAGTAGCGCGGCGAATAGAGCGGGACGAACACCTGACACCGGGCCAGGTTCTCCGACAGCTCGTCCGTCCACCGTGTCCCCAGCGCCATCCCCTGGTCCAGGAACCCGGCCCTCGCCCCCACCGGTAACGACGTCATCTCCAGGATGTGGGCGCACAGGCCGTCGTAGAGCTTCTTCACCCATGCGTTGGGACCGGCGACCTCGGAGTCGTTGCGCGGGGTGTGGGCGTAGCTCAGGAAGAAGTACGGCCGTCTGTTCCTGGGGTCCTCTGCGTCCACTCGCACGAATGCCCCCCGATGAGCCGCCGACGGAGCTTCAGTGTAGGAACCAGGCTCCCTTCGCGGAACGGGGCCGCGAAATCCGGGAGTTGTCCGACGGAGAAAGGGCCTCCGGGGCGGGGAGCGAGGCAAGCGGTGGCGCGCTCAGGACGCCGTGCGCCGCTTGTGGTCCGCCGCCGCCCTGCGCGCCTCGGTCAGGGCGTCCGGGCTCAGCGGCGCCGCCAGCCTGCTCGCCAGGGTCTCCCCCATGGCTGTCACGAACCGCTCGCCCTCCTCCGTCAGGGCTCCCGAGGCGGCGAGCGTGTCCACGGCCTGAGCGGTCTGCTCGCGCCACCGCGCGAACTGCGCCTCGGCGGCGCGCGCCTGGGCACCGTCCGTGGTCCTGTGCCGCGCGCGCCAGAAGTCGACGACGGCGATGTGCGCGTACGTCCCCTGCAGCAGCCCTTCCAGGGGGCGCGGATCGGGGCGCCAGGGCGCGTAGAACAACTGCTCGCACGTGGGGTCGTAGAGGTCGGTCATATCGAGTACGGCGCCCAGCTTGACGTGCTGGAACTCGTGCACCAGCAGACAGGCCAGGGTCTCCGGCGCGTCGGGTCGCGCGACACCGACCGCACCGAAGGCGTCCCGCGCGGCCGAACTGATGTCCGCGCCGGAGACGCCCGCCTTCAGCGGGGTGACCACGCTCAGCCCCGCGGCGAGCCCGGGGGCGTAGGCGGGCAGTTCACGCCGGATCCACTCCCAGGCGGCCGCGAGCCGGCCGCGCCACTTCTCGGCCGCCGCGTCGGACAGCCGCGGTTGCACGGCGTACCCGTGGACGTCGCGCCAGGGGTCGGTGTCCTCCAACGCGACCGTCCAGTCGGGCAGTTCGAAGAGATGCCGGTCGAGCCACGAGGGATCCGTCCCCTGCTTGCGCCCGATCCGGTGCTCCCGGCCCCCGACACGCACGGCGAAGCCGTCGTCGACGTCCCCGGTCACCTGACCCTCGGCGGCGTCGCCCACCCTGAGCGCCCCCAGGGTCGGCAGACGCAGCAGCCCGGAGCGGGCGGGAACCGTCACCGTGCCCGGCCGGCCGGCCCGCACCAGCGCCGCGGCGGCCAGTTCGGCGACGCCGCGCATCGCGATCGGGCCGGCCTCCTCGTCACCGCCGAGGGAGCGCAGCGCCCAGGGCCTGAGATACGGGTGGGCCAGTACGGCGTCGACCGATCCGGGAGCCTCGGCGTCGAGGACGGTCAAGGTCTCCCAGGCGGCCGTCCCGGTCGCACTGTGCGGGACCTCGTGCCAGACGGCGGCCAGGAGTTCACGGTTGACGGTGAGTTCGTGCCGGGCCAGCAGTTCGACGGCTTCGTGGCCACCGAAGCCGGAGGCCAGCTCGGCGAGGTGCCCGCCGTTCCTGAGCGGGGGTGGCATGGACATCTTCTGGGTTTCCCTGTCGCGGATGCCGAGGACGAGCTGCTTGAGATCGGCGCAGAACACCGACGGGTTCATGAACCCGTTCGCCTCGCTCCCGGTGCGGTAGCGGTGCGCGTACAGACCGCCGCCGCAGGAACGGACGACGGGACAGACGCGGCAGGTGTCGCTCAGCCCGTCCAGCCCCCGTTGCCGGGCGACGATGCCGGGATGCGTCGCCATCTCGTCCAGCGAGTTGGCCTGCACGCTCATTCCCGTGGCGGGAGCGCCGTCGTATGCCGTCTTCATGCTGTCCGCCAGCTCCAGGGCCCCGTCGGTCTCGATCACCGCCAGTTCCACGGGCGCCAGTCCCAGGGACTCGGTGAGGCTGCTCGCTCCGCGCAGCGTGCGCAGCACGGAGTCGAGGACCCGCACGCCCATGGGGCGGCCGTCGGCCGTCCAGCGGTCGAAGATCCGGAGCAGCCAGTCACCGTACGCCGTCGCGGACGCGGCCGGACGGGGCGGGGGTTCGTCCCAGGTGGCGTGGGGGAGCAGGAAGTCGATGCGGGGAGGCGAGAGTTCGGCGAGCGCGTCGTAGACGGTGTCCGGATCGTTGCGCAGGTCGATCGTGCAGAGAATGCCGGCGAAGAGGTGCCGGTAGCGCGGCTGCCGCAGAAGGGCGATCGCGCGCAGGACACGGTCGTGGCTGCTGCGCCCGTCGCGGTAGCGGCGATGCAGATCGTTGGCGGCCCGGTCGCCGTCGAGTGAGACGCCGATCTTGATGTCGAACTCGGCGAACAGGTCGCAGAACTTCTCGTCGAGTGTGACGCCGTTGGTGTGGATGCGCAGGTCGAGGCCGCAGACGTCGGCGAGGGCGGTGCGTAACCCCTCCGCCGCACGACGCAGTCTGGCCCGGCCGGCGAGGAGGGGTTCCCCGCCGTGCAGGACCACGTGGACGGTGTCGAGCCGATGGGTCCGGGCGTGCTCGGCGATGCGCTCGGCGGCGATGTCCAGAACCGCGTCGGAGATCACCTTGGGCCGGCCTCGCCAACTCTGGTCCGCGTGTTCGAAGACGTAGCAGTGATCGCATGCGAGATCGCAGCGGCTGTGCATCTTCAGCACGAACTGGCTCAGGGGGTGGGGCGAGGGGTCCATGAGCGCACTGTTCGATTCCTGCCCGAGGGGCGGGGACTCAGACGGCCGACTGGAACGCCGCGACGGAGACGCGGGCGGGACCTCGCTCAGGAGCACCGTGCGCCACCACCCGGGTCAGGGCACCGGCCGCGATACCGTCCCGGCGGGCGGCGAGCCGTACCAGCGGGACCCGCTCGGGCCCGGCGGTCGACGGCTTCCCCGGCTCTTCGGCCGAGGCTGGGGTGGACGTGCTCATGGGCGAACCTCGATCTTCCGTGTGTCCGCTGGACCGGCCAGAAGACAATCCACACGAAGCGGATATTACGGATACATGGAGCGCACCGCTTGGCGAACACGCTCGTGAGTCTGGGGGAGCCATGAAACCACACGGCCCGAAAGGATCGCGAAGCGCCTGCACGTACCCCAACTGCCAGCACCCGTAACGGAGTTGAGCAGTAGGAAAATCCCATTCAGACCCCCGTTCCGGAAGGGTCGGAGTGGCGGAAACGCGCTCGATGACTCCTCCGATAGGAGTCCAAGAAGTACCCGACCGGCTCCAAACTCGGCAATTTTTTATCAAGGCTTTACTTCGTGGGGGAGTTTGAGATCCATTTCCCCGGCGCACCGGGCCCGCTCCCCAGCCGGTCCGTGCATCTTCGCGCCCCGCGCTTTCACCCGGCCGTGTCATGCGGTCGGCAGCCCGCCTCGTGGCCGGCCCCATCGCGTACGACGCCGCCACCGTCGCCCCGCCCAGCAGCAGCCACCCGGGTGTTCCCCCCACCCCACCAGCAGCGAGGCCAGCAATGGACCCTCGGACAGGCCCAATCATCCGCCTTCTCACTGGCCCAATTCAGCCGCCGTCCAGGACCTTGCCCAGCACCTCCAACGCCCGCGGATACACCCGCTCCCGAGGCGTCCCGTACCCCACGATCACGCCCTGCGCCCGGTCCTCGCCCGGCGCGTGCCAGTGGTCGCCGAGCCGCCCCAGCGCGAGCCCCTCCGCCTCGGCACGCTTGAGCACCTCCGCCTCGTCGGCGACCTCCACGAGCGCGTGCAGCCCGGCGGCGATCCCGCGCACGTTGCGTCGCCCGCCGAGCCGGTCCAGGAGCTGGTCCCTGCGTCTGCGGTACCGGAGCCGGCACGCGCGCACGTGCCGGTCGTAGGCGTGGCTGTCGATGAGTTCGGCGAGCGCCAGCTGGCCGATGGACTCGGTGTGGTGGTCGCTGTGCAGCTTGGCGTCGGCGACCGCGTCCACCAGGTGCGGCGGCAGCACCATCCAGCCGAGCCGCAGCGCAGGCCCGAGCGTCTTGGAGGCGGTGCCCAGATAGACGACCTGCCCGGGAGCCATCCCCTGCAACGCGCCCACCGGCTGGCGGTCGTACCGGAACTCCCCGTCGTAGTCGTCCTCGACGATCAGCCCGCCCCGCGCGCGTGCCCAGTCCGTCAGCGCCCGCCGCCGCTCGGGGCGCAGGGTGACGCCCGTCGGGTACTGGTGGGCGGGGGTGACGACGACGGCCTTCGGGTCCGTCAACACATCCGCGCACACCCCGCGTTCGTCGACCGGCACCGGCACCACCGTGCCGCCGTTGTGCCGCACGACCTCACGGTGGAACGGCAGCCCGGGATCCTCCATGGCGATCTCGCCGCCCTCCAGCACGCGCGTGAGGAGCGCGAGCCCCTGCACGTACCCGGAGGTGATCACGATGCGCTCCGGGGGCGCGATGACCCCTCGCGCGCGCCCCAGGTACCCCGACAGCGCCTGCCGCAGCTCGATGCGGCCGCGCGGGTCCCCGTAGTCGTACGCCAGCAGGGGAGCCGTGGCGATGGCGCGTCTGAGCGCCCGCAGCCAGGCCGCCGCCGGGAACGCCCCGACGTCCGGGCTGCCGGGCCGCAGATCGAAACGCGGGGTACGCGCGTGCGTGGCCGCGTCCGGCGCCTCCTGGTCGGCCGAGGGCAACTGGGCGACCTGCGTCCCCGACCCCTGCCGGGCGGTCAGATACCCCTCGGCGACCAACTGGTCGTAGGCCGCCTTGGCGGTGCCCCGGGAGATCCCGAGCTCACTCGCGAGCCGCCGGGTGGCGGGCAGCCGGGTGCCGGGCGCCAGCCGCCCGTCGCGCACGGCGTCCCGCAGGGCCCGCTCCAGACCGACCCGCCGGCCGTCACCGGCATCGGGCTCCAGATGCAGGTCGACCCCGACACCGGCCAAGAAGTCGTTCACGAAAACCCTCCCCCTAGGTACGTGTGTCCGGGCACGTCGATGGCCGGGCACCTCACTGGTACCCGGCCATCCGTCCCGTATCAGCCCCTGAGCGAAGCCATCCAGGCCTCGACCTCGTCCGATCGCCGGGGCAGGCCCGCCGACAGGTTCCGGTTCCCGTCCTCGGTCACCAGGATGTCGTCCTCGATCCGGACACCGATGCCCCGGTACTCCTCGGGCACCGTCAGATCGTCGGCCTGGAAGTACAGCCCCGGCTCGACGGTGAGGCACATCCCCGGCTCCAGCGTGCCGTCGACGTACGACTCCACGCGCGCGGCGGCGCAGTCGTGCACGTCCATGCCGAGCATGTGGCCCGTCCCGTGCAGCGTCCAGCGCCGCTGCAACCCCAGCTCCAGCACCCGCTCCACGGGACCCTCGACCAGCCCCCACTCGACGAGCCGCTCGGCGAGCACACGCTGCGCGGCGTCGTGGAAGTCCCGGTACTTGCCGCCCGGCTGCACGGCCGCGATACCGGCCTCCTGGGCGTCGTACACGGCGTCGTAGATCTTCTTCTGGATCTCGCTGAAGCGGCCGTTGACCGGGAGCGTGCGCGTGACGTCGGCGGTGTAGTACGTGTGCGTCTCGACGCCCGCGTCCAGCAGCAGCAGCTCACCGGAGCGCACCGGCCCGTCGTTGCGCACCCAGTGCAGCGTGCACGCGTGCGGCCCGGCCGCGGCGATCGTGCCGTAGCCGACGTCGTTGCCCTCCACCCGCGCGCGGAGGAAGAACGTGCCCTCGATGTACCGCTCGCTGGTCGCCTCGGCCTTGTCGAGCACGCGTACGACGTCCTCGAAGCCGCGCACCGTCGAGTCGACGGCCTTCTGCAGCTCGCCGATCTCGAACTCGTCCTTGACCAGCCGCGCCTCGGAGAGGAAGACCCGCAGCTCCTCGTCGCGCTCGGCGGTGACCTTGTCGGTCAGCGCCGCCTCGATCCCGGCGTCGTAGCCGCGCACGACGCGCACCGGACCGGTCGCCTCGCGCAGCGCGTCGGGCAGCTCGCGCACGTCGGAGGCCGGGATGCCGTACAGCTTCTCCGCCTCGGTCAGCGAGTGCCGGCGGCCGACCCACAGCTCGCCCTGGCCGGAGAGCCAGAACTCGCCGTTCTCGCGGTCGGAGCGCGGCAGGAGGTAGATCGTCGCCCGGTGGCCCTCGGCGGTCGGCTCGAGCACGAGCACGCCGTCCTCGGTCTGGTTGCCCGTGAGGTACGCGTACTCGACCGACGCCCGGAAGGGGTAGTCCGTGTCGTTCGAACGGGTCTTCAGGTTGCCCGCGGGGATCACCACACGCTCGCCCGGGAAGCGCGCGGACAGCGCCGCACGGCGGGCCGCGGTCTCGGCGGCCTGGGCGATCGGCCGCAGGTCGCGCAGCTCCGTGTCGGCCCAGCCGGACTTCATGTTCTCGGCCAGCTCGTCGGACACGCCCGGGTACAGGCCGTTCTTGCGCTGCTTGATGGGCTCTTCGGTCTCTTCCGGGTCCGCTGCGGCAGCAGCGGATGTATCAGCCGGATTGAGCTCGTCGGCCACGGTCATCCTCCTCGATACGGCACTGGACCCCCTCCATCGTACGGTCGTACGGAAGGGGGCCCAGGGACGAAAGGCCTGTTACCGAGGGAAGCGCGCGCGTACGGAAGAACACGCCTCCGGCTCACTCGAACCGTGCCGCCAGCAGGACGACGTCCTCCTCGCCGTCCGCCGCGTCCAGCCCCTCCGGCAGCACCGTGCGCAGCACATGGTCGGCGATCGCGTCGGGATCGTGCCGCAGCGCTCTCGGCACGCCGGCCGCCGCCGCGTGCAGCCGGGCGAAGGCGCGGTCGGTGGGGTCGCCGGTGCGGTGCAGCAGGCCGTCGGTGTAGAGCAGCACCGTCTCGCCGGGTTGCGCCTCGAGTTCCATGCTGGGCGCCTCCCAGCAGGCGAGCATGCCCAGCGGCGCGGACACCGACGTCTCCACGTACTCGGTGCGCCGCTCGCCGACCAGCAGCGGGGGGCAGTGCCCGGCGCCGGCCAGGGTGATCTTGCGCAGCGCGGGTTCGCAGTAGGCGAACAGGGCGGTGGCGGAGCGGGCGGGTTCGGTCAGGCGCAGCAGCAGCTCCAGGTCCGACAGGACGGCCACCGGGTCCTCGCCCTCCATCACGGCGTACGCGCGCAGGGAGGCCCGCAGCCGGCCCATCGCGGCGACGGCGCTCGGTCCGCAACCGGTCACCGAGCCGACCGCGAGGCCGAGGGCGGCGTCCGGCAGCGGCAGCGCGTCGTACCAGTCGCCTCCTCCGCGCGGGCCGGTGCGGTGCCGGGCGGCGAGCTGGACGCCGGGGACGCGGGGGAGCCGGGACGGCAGCAGCTCCTCGGCCATCGTCGCCATGCACGCACGCGTGCGCTCCACCTCGACCAGCCGGCCCAGGTGTTCACCGGCGTAGCGCGCGTACAGGCCGACGAGGTGGCGCCGGCGTTCGACCGGCTCGGCGGGCTCGTCGTACAGCCACACGGCGGCGCCCAGGCGGCCCGCGGCCTCGGCGGACAGGGGGAGGGAGTAGCTGGCGGCGTAGCCGAGGCGGGCGGCCACCTCGCGGTGGCGGGGGTCGAGGCCGTCCTCGGAGAGCAGGTCGGGCTCGGCGATCTCGCAATCCGCGCCCGGCAGTCCGTCCAGGATGCGGCCGTAGGGCATCGCGCTGCGCGGCACGGTCTCGATGTGACCGAGGTCGGCCCGGCCGAGGCCCAGGCCGATCGTCGTGGCCGGGCCGAGCCCGTCGGCCGGCTCCAGTACGACGAGACCGCGGCGGGCGCCCACCAGGGCGGCTCCGGCGCGCAGCAGTTCGGTCAGGGCGTCCGCGAGTGCGTCCGTGCGGGCCAGCCGTTCGGTCAGTTCATGGAGGGTCGTGAGGTCCGAGACCCAGCCGGCGAGACGGTCCTGGAGCAGTGCTCCCGGTGCGCTCGGCGGGGGGACCGGAGTGGTTCCCGGGGCGAGGGGCGCGGGCGCGACAGTGTGTGCGGGCGCGGGAACCGTTGAATCGATTCCAGCCACTTTCGGAGGGTGAGGGGCGTTCATGGCGTCCGGCTTTCCGACCGGTGCGTACTGCTCAAAAGCATCGCAAACCCCCATGTCATTCTGCGCCGCTAGCAGTGTCTCCACATGTACACGCACTCGTAAGGGGATGTCCAGCATTGTCCTGCTGGGATTCCTGGTGTCCGTGGTAAACAAGTGCCTTGACTGCCATAAAGCAAAGTTGGCCTAAAACTGCCTCAGGTAACGGGGTATTGCGGTCGACTGGCCTTGCTCCACGGAGCGTCACAGCGGTCGTGATGGGTACGTACTCGGAGAAGACCAGGGGCGGTTGACAGCCACCCGGAACCTGGTGACCAACCCGGGCGTCCTATCCACCGACGACCGTGCCCCATCCTCCCGTGGCGGAGGCGAAGAGAAATACACGGGACGGCAAAACGCCAGACTTCGCCACCCCCCGCCATGCCCATGCTTTTGACTGACGCAGTATGGGTGGCGGGGCTGCCACGGAAGCAGCCCACGTTCCGCCCATAGGGGTTCCCCTTGCCTCCGGCAGGGGTGTGATGCGCCAACAGGTACGCACAGTGAAGTGATCGACACATGGTGTGATGTGGCCCACGGTGTTGCCAGCGGTGCAACGGAAAGGAACGAGCGCTCATGCGCGAGATCCTCGGAAGGCGACGCAGGCTCCTGTCCCAGCGCAGTGACGGAAGGCCTGAGTTGATCAGCGCGGCCCTGACCTTCGCGACGGAATGGCAGTGGCCCGTACTCCCGGGTGTGGCGGCGGATCCGCAGGGGCGTTCCCGCTGCGCCTGCCCCGACCCCGAGTGCACGGTGCCCGGCGCGCATCCCTTCGACCCCGGTCTCCTCGCCGCCACCACCGACGCCCGGATGGTGCGCTGGTGGTGGACCAACCGGCCCGCGGCGCCGATCGTCCTGGCCACCGGCGGCAAAGCGCCCTGTGCGGTGAGCCTGCCGGCCCTGGCCGCCGCGCACACCCTCACCGCCCTGGACCGCATGGGCCTGCGCCTGGGCCCGGTCGTGGCCTCGCCCGGCCGCTGGGCGATCCTGGTGAAGCCGTACTCCCTGGAGCAGCTGGGCGAACTGCTCTACGCCAAGGACTTCGTCCCCGGCTCCCTGCGCTTTCACGGCGAGGGCGGATACCTCGCGCTGCCGCCGTCCGAGACCGGTGAGGGCGAGATCCGCTGGGAGCGCGCGCCGCTGCCCGGTTCCGCCTCCCCCTGGGTCCCGGACGTCGAGCCCGTGGTGGACGCGGCGGTGGAGGTCCTCACTCGTACGGGTGTCAGCGCGCCCGAGTTGTAGGGGTGTCGAGCGCGCGTGGGGCGGCACACGCGCGCGTGGTCGTTATCTTCCGCTCTATGCCGCGTCATTCCGGTGGGCACCCCACGGACCCCCGAACCCGTCTGCTCGCCCTCACCGCCGTCGTGGTGTGCGCGGTCGCGCTGCCGCTGGCCGTTGCCTCCGCGGGCCCGGTGGGCGACCAGGGCCGTGCCGTCGTCCGCACCCTGACCCACGACGACCCCAAGCTGCCCGCCGCCGAGCCCAGCCGCTCCCCCTTCCTGCTCGGCCTGGGCCTGGCCACCGCGGCCCGCTGCGGTCCCCAACTCACCTCACCCCAGGGCGTCGAGGCGCAGACCTGTGTGCTCACGCAGGGCCAGGACACCTGGGCGCGGACCTACTACCGCAACGCCACCGGCCGGGCCCTGGACTCCGTCCTGAGCCTCATGGGCCCCGGCGGCCGGACCGTGCAGACGAACTGCGCCGTGGACGGCGGTGACGAGCCGGGGACCTGTGAGACGCCACGAGAGCGCACCCGGGGCTCGCTGGACGGCTACACGGCCGTGTCCGAGTTCGCGGAGCGCGGCGGGAGCGGGCGGCTGCTGCTGAGGTCCGGGAGCAACTCCGGGGACACCGCGGCAAGTTGACGAGCGACGGCATTCCGTAAAGGAAGCGCGGCAGGAAAAAGACCCGGTTGCTGGCGACGGGGGATGCACCAGCAACCGGGCTACTCGAACGGTAACAAGAGATCGGCGGTTCGCAAATTCGATCCGGGCTTTCCGGTCAACCATGTCCCTTGCCCCTGACGGGACTTGTGAGCGCTGTCACCGGTCGCTCGTGACCCGGCGGGGCTGATCCGTCGTTCAGCCCCGTCCGATTTCGTCACCGCCTGTCAACTGAGCGTGACCTGCCGGTTGGTGAGGCCGCCGCGCGCGCGGCGCTCGTCGGCAGTCAGCGGCGCGTCCGAGGCGAGAGCACCGGCGAGCCGCTCGGCGAACTCCGCGGCCGGTTTCTCGATGTCCTCGGCGGTGACCGAACTCGGCAGGTCCCAGACCGGCACGGTGAGTCCGTGAGCGCGGAAGGAACCCACGAGGCGGGTGCCGTCACCGAGGTTCGACCGGCCTGCCGCGTGCAGCCGCGCGAGAGCGTCCAGAAGCCGCTCCTCCTCGTGCGGCATGACCCAGCGCAGGTGGTTCTTCTCCGGCGTCTCGCACCAGTACGCGGCGTCCACCCCGGTCAGCTTCACCGTCGGGATGGCCGCGGCGTTGGCCCGCTCCAGGGAGGCGGTCACGTCCGGGGTGGCGTTCTCCGGGTCGGGGACCCAGAACTCGAAACCGCTGTGCACAACTGGCTCGAACGCGCCTTCGGGATCGAGCAGCTCCTGCAGCCGCGGACCGTCGGAGGGCGCCCGCCGGCCCTCGACCGGGGTGCCCGGCTCGGCCGTGAGCGCGCGCTGGAGCGTGTCGGCGAGGTCGCGGCTGATGTCGCCCGACGCCGTGTCGTTCTGCAGGCCGAGCAGCACCGAGCCGTCGTCGCGGCGCAGGGCCGGCCAGGCCATCGGCAGCACCGTGGCGAGCGTGACCGACGGGACGCCCTCGGGGAGTCCGTCCTTCAGCGTCAGCTCGACCGTGGCCGCGGGCACCAGCTCGCGCAGCGCCACCCAGTCGCACTCACCGGGCAGTCCCTCGAAGGGACGGTGCACCAGCTCGGTCGCCGCGTGCTGGGCGGCCCGGCCGTGACAGGCCTTGTAGCGGCGGCCGCTGCCGCAGGGGCAGGGTTCGCGCGCGCCGACGACCGGGATCTCTCCATCGGCGATCTGGGGCTTGGCCTTCGTCTGGGGTCGCTTCTTGGCCATCGTGGGTGTCTCCCGGTTACGGCTCGTCTCGTACGTCGGGAGCCTAGCCGTTCGCGCCAGGAACGACGGGAGCCTGTGGACAAGCGGCGGCGCTCGTGCCGACCTGGGGACGACGCGTCGCCCTCTTTCGAAACCCGCGTCTCAGTCCAGGTCGTCGAACGCGTCCGCGAACTCCAGGCCGGGCATTCCGGGGATCCGTGACACCGTCGGTGCCGTCACGCGCGTGGCGAAGTCGTCGCGCCGGCGTCCGGCGTCCGGGTCGTGAACGTCCTCGTGGACGACCACCCACACCGTGACCTCGCCCCGGGCGTCGTCCCGCACGCCCCAGTCGTCGGCCAGCGCGGTGATGATGTTCAGCCCGCGGCCGCCGTGCGCGGTGACCGAGGGCGTGGCCGGAGCAGGGCGGGTGGGCCCGCCGCCGTCCGTCACCTCCACCGTGAGCCTGCCGCTCCCGTCGACCCGCCAGGCCGCACGGACGTCACCGTCACCGGCCAGGGCGTCGCCCAGGGGCCGACCGTGTTTGCACGCGTTGCTCAAGAGTTCGGAAAGAATCAGTACGGCATCGTCGATGACCGCTTCCGACACACCGCCCCTGCGCAGTTGCGCACGCATACGGTGTCTCGCCTCCCCCACGCCCGCAGGGCCATGGGGTACGGCCATGCTCGACGACGTGGGCACTTCCTGTGCCACCACCAACGCCACCCCCGAGACCTCCTTCGCCCCACGCCACGGTGTGGATGCCCCATTGGCCTGTACCGGAAACCGGTCGGCACGCGTCCGGTGACGCATTCGCAACGATCGAATACGGATCGAACGCGCCGGAGCACTCCCAGTAGTCGAGTGGCCTGAATTCGACGGTCGCCGGAGTGGGAGAATGGCGTTAAAGGGGGCGAAGGGTCAAGAGTTCTTCACAGGTCTTTACCAGTGGCACACCATCAACGGCCGAGCTGACGCAGCACCGCGCGCGGGCGGTTGGTGATGATGGCGTCGACCCCCAGCTCCAGGCAGAGGTCCACGTCCTCGGGCTCGTTGACGGTCCACACGTGCACCTGGTGTCCCGCCCGCTTCAGGCGCTCGATGTACCCCGGGTGGTTGCGCACGATCCGGATCGAGGGGCCCGCGATCCGGACACCGGCCGGCAGCCGCCCGTCCCGCAGCCGCGGTGAGACGAACTGCAGCAGATAGACCGTCGGCAGGTTCGGCGCGGCGGCCCGCACGCGATGCAGCGACCGCGCCGAGAAACTCATCACGCGGACCGGGGACTCCGCGGCCGCGGCGGGCGCGTCCAGCCCGAACCGCTTCAGCAGCACCAGCAGCCGCTCCTCCACCTGCCCCGCCCAGCGCGTGGGGTGCTTGGTCTCGATGGCCAGTTCCACGCGCCGCCCGGCGTCCGCGACCAGCTCCAGCAGCCGCTCCAGGGTGAGGACGGCGGTGTGCTCACGCCCCTCCGGCAGGTACTCCCAGTCGGGCTCCTCGTCGCGCGTGCGCCAGAACTCGCGCGCCTTGCGGGAGCCGAAGTCCAGGGCGGCCAGATCGGCGAGCTCCAGCGCCGACACCGCGCCCCGGCCGTTGGACGTACGGTTGACGCGACGGTCGTGGACGCAGACGAGGTGGCCGTCCGCCGTCAGGCGTACATCGCATTCGAGGGCGTCCGCGCCGTCCTCGATCGCCTTCTTGTAGGCGGCGAGGGTGTGCTCCGGGGCCTCCTCGGAGGCTCCGCGGTGGGCGACGACTTGGATCGTGTGCTGCCGTACGTGGGTCACCGCGTCATGGTGCCACCGCCAGGGGGTAGGCGTGGCGTCGGAGAGGCAGAGAATGCATCCTTTTTGCGAGTCATGACCTATATAAAGAATGGCCCCGGACCCACAGGCACCGCTTATGGTGCCCTGACGGCTCATGGGAAAAGCTGACGGCATACAAAAGGACATGCACAGCTGCAGCGCGCCGGACCGTCGAGCAACGTGAACGGGCGTGACCGAGTGCGACCGAGAAGAACAGCCGTGGATCGAGGAGAGAAGCTGTGAGCACCGAGAACGAGGGCACCGCGGTACCCCCGGCCCCGTCTGCACCCCCCGTGCCGGTGGACGCTCCCGCTCCCTCGGCACCCGCGGCCCCCGAGGGGGGCGCGCCGACCACCCCGCTCCCGCCGGCTCCTCAGGGCGCTCCCGGCCCGCAGGGGCAGGGTCAGCCGCACGCGGGCCACGCGCCCGCGTACGCGTCGACGGAACCGCACGACCCCCAGGGCCACGCAGGCTCCGGCGGCTCGGCCCCCGACGCCTCCTGGCCGCCCCCGCCGCCCGCGACCCCCTCGTACGCCGACGGCTCCGGCGGCTCGAACTCCGGCTGGGGTTCCTCCTACCAGCCGCAGCAGCAGCCCCCGAAGTCCGGCCGCGGCGGCCTGGTCGCCGCGATCCTGGTGGCCGCGCTGGTCGCCGGCGGTCTGGGCGGCGGTCTCGGCTACACGCTGGCCAAGAACAACGACGACAACAGCGGCTCCACGACGGTCTCCGCCTCCACCAGCGGCGGCGCCGTCAAGCGCGACGCCGGCACGGTCGCGGGCGTGGCCGCCCGGGCGCTGCCCAGCACGGTCACCATCGAGGCCGAGTCCACCAACGGCGAGGGCGGCACCGGCACCGGGTTCGTCTTCGACACCCAGGGCCACATCGTCACCAACAACCACGTCGTCGCCGATGCTCTCGACGGCGGCAAGCTGACGGCCACCTTCCCGAACGGCAAGAAGTACGACGCCGAGGTGGTCGGACACGCGCAGGGCTACGACGTCGCCGTCATCAAGCTGAAGAACCCCCCGTCGGACCTCAAGCCGCTCACCCTGGGCGACTCCGACAAGGTCGCGGTCGGCGACTCCACGATCGCCATCGGCGCCCCCTTCGGTCTGTCTAACACGGTGACGACGGGCATCATCAGCGCCAAGAACCGCCCGGTGGCCTCCAGCGACGGCCAGGGCTCCAACGCCTCCTACATGAGCGCTCTGCAGACGGACGCCTCGATCAACCCGGGCAACTCGGGAGGCCCGCTCCTCGACGCCCAGGGCAACGTGATCGGCATCAACTCGGCGATCCAGTCCACCGGCAGCGGCGGTCTCGGCGGCACCAGCCAGTCCGGCTCCATCGGTCTGGGCTTCGCCATCCCGATCAACCAGGCCGAGTACGTCGCCCAGCAGCTGATCAAGACCGGCAAGCCGGTCTACGCCAAGATCGGCGCGTCCGTCTCCCTGGAGGACTCCAGCAACGGCGCCAAGATCACCGATCAGGGTGCGGGCGGCGCCTCCGCGGTGGAATCGGGCGGTCCCGCCGACAAGGCAGGCCTCAAGCCCGGGGACGTCATCACCAAGCTCGACGACATGGTGATCGACTCCGGTCCGACCCTGATCGGCGAGATCTGGACCCACAAGCCGGGCGACAAGGTCACGCTCACCTACGAGCGCGACGGCAAGTCCCACACCGTGGACCTGACCCTCGGCTCCCGCGTCGGCGACAGCTGACCTCACCGACCCACGCGCGCGTACCTCCCCGGTCGATCAACAACTGACCCACGCGCGCGTGCGGACCCGTTACCCTGGTCCCGCGCCGTTCGATCTCCTGGACGGCGCGGGGTGGGTTGCCCGAGCGGCCTAAGGGAACGGTCTTGAAAACCGTCGTGGCAGCGATGTCACCGTGGGTTCAAATCCCACACCCACCGCTTCGCAGGCCGGAAACCTGCGGATCAGTGTCAGAAGGGGTGCCCCTCTCCGGAGCGGCACCCCTTCCGCGTGCAACGCACTGTCCCGGGGATTGCGGGGCATCGCCACGATCTTAGAATCGAACGTGTGAACGACCCTGTCCCGTCGAGACTCGCACTGCTCCGCTTCCTCGAACGCGTGCAGGAACGGGACCTCGCCCGCACCCGCCGGTGGATCCTCGACGAGGAACGCCGCGAGGCCGAGCGGCAGCGCGGCGTCCAGGCCCGTCCGCCGGCGCCGGAGTGGCTCATCGAGGTGGGGCTGAACCGGCACGCCGCACCGCTGTACGTGCACGCGGGGGACTGCTGGAACGCGGGCAGGCGCACTCAGGGCATCAGCCGCGACCAGGCGCGGCGCGCGCTCGCCGACGGGATCAAGCCCTGCCCGCAGTGCCAGCCGGACACGGCCCTGGGGATGCTGGACTAGTCAGCATCCGGACCTGTTCCGGTGACCGCGCGGCTAGAGCTCGAAGTCCCGAGCCAGTCCCGCCCAGTCCACCTCCCGCAGACCCGCCTCCGCGTCGCATTCGTTCGGCACGTCCGGGGTCGGCTGGAACCAGATGACCGTGAGGGAGGAGCGGTACAGGACCGGGTCGTGGTCCGGGTCGAGGGGCGCCGAGTGCAGGGAGCCGACGCAGGCGACCGGAGGCAGGACCTCGACGGGGCCGAACGCGCCGGAGTAGTGGTCGGGGTATTCGCGCGCGGGCGGGACGAGATGGACCGGGGTGGCGGGGGAGGCGCGCTCGGCGGTGTGGAGCAGGCCCTTGATCTTCATGTCGTTGACCAGTCGGCAGGGATAGCCCTCCAGCATCCCGCCGTACGTCGACGACAGCCGAAGCTCGGTGAGCTCGACGGGGCGGCCGGAGGTGAGGATCACGCGGGTCAGCGACATGAACCGCACTCCAGGGCGGTCGTGCATGGACTTCCTTTGCTCTTGGTGCCGGTGGCCTCACGGCCGGTGCCCTGTCATGCGCGCCGCCGACGCGATCGTCGCCCGTGCCTCGCGTTCGGTCAGGCCGGTGTTGAGCGCGGCGTCGACCAAGGGGGCGACGAGGGCGGGGCCGATGCCGTTCTCGTAGGCCCGGCAGGCGGCCCAGAACAGCCGGGTGTTGCGCTGTCCCTCGTGCGCGGCGAGGACGAACTGCACCAGCCCCTGACCGTGGTCGCCCGCCGAGGGATGTGTCGCCGGGTGGACGGGGCGCGGCGGCGGGAGCAGCAGGCGCAGCAGGGCCGGTGGGCAGGCGGCCGGGGCGAGGTGGGCGGTGCCGGGGGCCGTCGTATAGGCGCCGTGGTCGGTGCGGGAGCCCGGTCCGACGAGGTAGCCGCCGGCGCCGCGGATGTCGATGCCCGGGGCCAGGCGGCCAGCGGAGTTGGGGACGGCCACGTCCGGCGGGCCGGTGAGCCACAGATGGCGGCCGCCGCTGGGGGTGAGCACGACCACGGTGTCCGGGATGGTGAACAGGTGGCGTAAGGCGAGTTCACGCAGCGCCGTCGAGGAGTCCGTGCCGGTCTTGGTGTCGAGGTCGACGCCGATCAGATGGTGGGGCGGCAGACCGCAGGCGATGCCGTAGCCGGTCGCCCAGGGGGCCGCGGCGAACAGTTCACGGATGCGCGCGGGGTCGGTCGAGGCGTCGTACACGCCGTGGCCGAGGCGTCCGCACTCGCCGTGGCAGGGGCGGGACTCGGGGTCGTCGCGGTGAGGGGAGCGAAGGGCCGGGAGTTTCGTCCGGGACAGGGGGATGACGGCCAGTCCGCGCTCGGCGGCTGACAGGGCGTGTGCGAGGGCCAGCGTCGTGGCCTGCCGGTCGGTGGTGGCCATGCCTCCATGTTCGTACGTACGTTCGAAAAAGGGAAGGGTCTTCGAACGCGACGCGCCCGTCCGGAGAGATTGGCCGGAAAACTGCCGGAACGCTTCATCCCTTCTGCCACTTGAAGGCCGGGGGTCCGCTCCGCCCGAACTGAGTGCGGAAAGTGGCGAAAGGGGTTTATCGACTTGTCGTAGCACTTGAGTGGGAATCGAGGCTTCCGGGGTGGTTCGCCGGGGATTCGGTGGGCAACTCTGGTCTCGCGACGTCGTGCACAGCACCGAGGCGGTCGGCCAACTGCCTTGGTAACAGCCCCACTTGACGCACTTCCGGCTGAAGGCCGGGTTCTGGAGGAAGAAACATGGCAAGCATCCGTACCGCCCGCGTCATCGCCGCCGTCTCCGCCCTCCCGCTGGCAGCCGCCCTGTTCACGGGCGTCGCGGCGGCGGACAACGGCGCCTTCGCCGGCGACGGATCGAACGCGGGTGTCGCGAGCGTCGTCGGCAGCGGCGTCGGACACGACAACAAGGGCAACTCGTCCACCACGCAGCAGAACGCGGTCGGCTCCGGCGCCTCGAACCAGAGCAACACCGCGCAGGTCAACGGCTCCGCGTTCACCGCCATCCAGCAGGGAAACGAGAACGTCGCCGTCCACTTCAGCCGCCTGTGGTGAGCCGGCGGCCCTGACTCGCGGAGTCGGGCGCCTGGGGGGTGGGGGGTCACGCGTCCGCGCGGCGGTACTTCGGTGCCGCCGCGCGGACGCGTGTTTGTCTCGGGGGACGGCCTGCACGGCGCATCGGGAACGACCTTGACAGTCCACCGGATCTGACGGACAGTCAGAAAACTCTCGCCGAGGTCGTGGAACCCGACCGGCGGCTGCGGTGTACCAGAAGTGTCAATGCGATGCGATGCGGCGCGGGACGAGGGGGCGATGGTGAGCGAGGACGAGCCGGCCGCACGGCTGAAGGAATACGAGGGACGGGCCGCCGCCGCCTCCGGTACGGGCAAGGACCCGGTCAACCTGCCCATGATCCGGCACTGGTGCGAGGCGATGGGCGACACCAACCCGGCGTACGAGGGCCCGGACGCCATCTCCCCGCCCACCATGCTCCAGGCCTGGACCATGGGAGGCCTCTCAGGGCACACGGGCCGCTCGCAGGCGTACGACGAGCTGCTCGGCCTCCTCGACGAGGCGGGCTGCACCTCGGTCGTCGCCACGGACTGCGAGCAGGAGTACGTCAGGCCCCTGCGGCCAGGCGACGAGGTCACCTTCGACACCGTGATCGAGTCGGTCTCCGACCGCAAGACGACCAAGCTGGGGACGGGGTACTTCGTCACCACACGCACGGAGGTACGGGTCGGCCAGGCCCGCCACCTGGCCGGCACCCACCGCTTCCGCATCCTCAAGTACGCCCCCGCGGGCAGGAGGCCCAAGGAACCGGAGCGCAAGGAGAAACAGCCGGCCAGAAGGGGGACTCAGCCACCCGCCCGCCGTCCCCGCCCGGTCGTCAACCGCGACAACGCCGGTTTCTGGGAGGGCGTGGGACGCCACCGCCTCCTCATCCAGCGCTGCGCGGCCTGCGGCACCATCCGCTTCCCCTGGCTGCCGGGTTGCAACGCCTGCGGTGGCCCGGACTGGGACACGGTCGAGGCGAGCGGCGAGGGGAGGGTCTATTCCTACGTCGTCATGCACCACCCGCCCTTCCCGGCGTTCGATCCCCCGTACGCCGTGGCCCTCATAGAGCTCGCCGAAGGCGTCCGCATGATCAGCAACGTCATCGGCGTGCCCTGCGACAAGGTGCGCATAGGACTGCCCGTCCATCTCGAATTCCAGTCGTACGACGACGAGTTGGTGCTGCCCGTGTTCCGCGCCCGGGAGGAGGAGACCGTATGAGGACCGGTGAGAAGCTTCCGCCGCTGGAGATCCCGATCACCCGCACCCTGATCGTGGCCGGCGCCATCGCCTCCCGCGACTACCAGGACGTGCACCACGACGCCGAGTTGGCCCGGCAGAAGGGCTCCCCGGACATCTTCATGAACATCCTGACGACGAACGGCCTGGTCGGCCGCTACATCACCGACCACTTCGGACCCACGGCCCGCCTCCGCAAGGTCGCCATACGACTGGGTGCGCCCAACTACCCCGGCGACACCATGGTGTTGACGGGCACGGTCGAAGAGGTCGACGGTGACACGGCGACGGTCCGGGTGGTCGGGTCGAACGGCATCGGCAGACACGTGACCGGCAGGGTGACGGTCACGGTCCCCTCGGCGGGCGCGGTCACTGTGCCCACCGGCGCCACCGTGCCCACCGACACCGCCGCCCCCTCAGGAGGTGCCGGATGAGTGTCCGCAGGCCGGACAGCCTCGGTGGCCGGGCAGCCGTGGTCGGGATCGGGGCCACCGAGTTCTCCAAGGACTCGGGGCGCAGTGAGCTGCGGCTCGCCGTGGAGGCGGTGCGGGCGGCGCTGGACGACGCGGGGCTGACGCCGGGCGACGTGGACGGGATGGTGACGTTCACGATGGACACCAGCCCGGAGATCACCGTGGCGCAGGCGTCCGGGATCGGCGAGCTGTCCTTTTTCTCGCGCATCCACTACGGCGGCGGCGCGGCCTGCGCCACCGTCCAGCAGGCGGCGCTGGCGATCGCCGGCGGTGTCGCCGAGGTCGTCGTCTGCTACCGGGCCTTCAACGAGCGCTCCGGCCGCCGCTTCGGCTCGGGCGTGCAGCACCGGGAGCCGTCCGCGGAGGGCACCGCGCTCGGCTGGTCCCTGCCGTTCGGACTGCTCACCCCGGCCTCCTGGGTGGCGATGTCGGCGCAGCGCTATCTGCACACCTACGGGCTGACCCCGGAGGCGTTCGGGCACGTGGCGGTGGTCGACCGGAAGTACGCGGCGACGAACCCGGCGGCGTACTTCCACGGCCGGCCGATCACCCTCGCCGACCACGCGGCCTCGCGTTGGATCGTCGAACCGCTCAGGCTCCTGGACTGTTGCCAGGAGACGGACGGCGGCCAGGCGATCGTCGTGACGTCCGTCGAGCGCGCCCGCGATCTGCCCCACCCGCCCGCGGTCGTCGCGGCGGCCGCCCAGGGCGCCGGGCGCGGTCAGGAGCAGATGACGAGCTTCTACCGTGACGACCTCACCGGCCTGCCCGAGATGGGCGTGGTGGCCCGCCAGCTGTGGCGGTCCTCCGGGCTCACGCCGGCCGAGGTGGACGTGGCGATCCTGTACGACCACTTCACGCCGTTCGTGCTGATGCAGCTGGAGGAGTTCGGGTTCTGCGGCAAGGGGGAGGGGGCCGACTTCATGGCCGGGGAGAGCCTGCCGGTCAACACCCACGGGGGACAGCTCGGAGAGGCGTACCTCCATGGGATGAACGGGATCGCCGAAGGGGTGAGACAGCTGCGCGGGACGGCGGTGAACCGAATACCGGGCGCCAAGCGGGTCCTGGTCACGGCGGGCACCGGCGTGCCCACCTCGGGCCTGGTCCTGGCAGCGGACGGCTGACCCGGGGCCCGGGGTGCTCCCCCAGGGGTAATCCCGCAGTACGTGTCACCCCCTCGTCCACCTTCAGGAGGTGCAGCCAGCCCCACCCCTACAACCTGAGGGGGACTCGGCTTCGGGACCTGCGGCCGATGAGCCGGAGGCACCCTCGCTCCTAGCGTGTAGTCCATGACCACACCCGTCTGCACCAGCGCTTCGACCGCCGCCGCCCCGGCGACGCAGACCCTGTCGTACCCGTCGTTCGCGTCGTACATGAGGGCCCGGCAGTCGGTGCTGCTGCGTACCGCCCGGTCGCTGACCGCGAACCCGAGCGACGCGGAGGACCTGCTGCAGACCGCGCTCACCAAGACGTACGTCGCCTGGGAGCGGATCGAGGACCACCGCGCGCTGGACGGCTATGTGCGCCGGGCGCTGCTGAACACGCGGACGTCGCAGTGGCGCAAGCGCAAGGTCGACGAGTTCGTGTGCGAGGAGATGCCGGAGCCCGAGCCGACGCCCGGCGGGGACGACCCGGCCGAGCAGCAGGCCCTGCACGACGCCATGTGGCGGGCGATCATGAAGCTGCCCGACCGGCAGCGGGCGATGGTCGTCCTCAGGTACTACGAGGACCTCAGCGAGGTGCAGACGGCCGAGGTGCTCGGCGTGTCGGTGGGCACGGTGAAATCGGCGGTCTCCCGCGCGCTCGGGAAACTCCGCGAGGACCCTGAGCTGGGGCTTGTGCGTTAATGCGCCGACCTGGAGGCTATTGGGGAGCGCAGTGATGCGATCGATCACCGGCACCTAGTGACATACCGCGCGGTATGTGCGCAGAATCAGCGCAGACCTTACCGCCGCGTAGGCAATGTCGCCCCGGGAGGACACCGTGCTGAGCACGATGCAGGACGTACCGCTGACAGTGACCCGCATCCTGACACACGGGACGCTGGTGCACGGACGGTCGCAGATCATCACCTGGACCGGCGAGTCCGAGCCGCATCGACGCAGCTTCGCCGAGGCGGGCACCCGCGCGGTGCAGCTGGCGAACGCCCTGCGGGACGAGCTCGGCGTCCGGGGCGACGACCGGGTCGCGACCCTGATGTGGAACAACGCGGAGCACGTCGAGGCCTACTTCGCGATCCCCTCCATGGGCGCGGTGCTGCACACGCTCAACCTCCGGCTGCCCGCCGAGCAACTGGTGTGGATCGTCAACCACGCGGCCGACAAGGTCGTGATCGTCAACGGTTCGCTGCTGCCGCTGCTCGCCCCGCTGCTGCCGAAGCTGCCGACGGTGGAGCACATCGTGGTCTCCGGCCCCGGTGACCGTTCGGTGCTCGAGGGCGCCCGGGCGCGGGTGCACGAGTACGAGGAGCTGATCGCGGGCCGGCCGACGACGTACGACTGGCCGGAGCTGGACGAGCGCCAGGCCGCGGCCATGTGCTACACGTCGGGCACGACGGGCGACCCCAAGGGCGTGGTGTACAGCCACCGTTCGATCTACCTGCACTCCATGCAGGTCAACATGGCCCAGTCGATGGGGCTGACGGACCAGGACACCTCGCTGGTCGTGGTGCCGCAGTTCCACGTCAACGCCTGGGGCCTGCCGCACGCCACCTTCATGACCGGCGTCAACCTGCTGATGCCGGACCGCTTCCTGCAGCCCGGCCCGCTCGCCGAGATGATCGAGACCCAGCGCCCCACCCACGCGGCCGCCGTCCCCACCATCTGGCAGGGCCTGCTCGCGGAGCTCAACGCCAAGCCGCGGGACGTCTCCTCCCTCACCCAGGTCACCATCGGCGGTTCCGCCTGCCCGCCCGCCCTCATGGAGGCCTTCGACAAGCTCGGCATGCGGGTCTGTCACGCCTGGGGCATGACGGAGACCTCCCCGCTCGGCACGATCGCCCGTCCGCCGGCCCATGTGGTGGGCACGGACGAGGAGTTCGGGTACCGGCTGACGCAGGGCCGTTTCCCGGCCGGTGTCGATGCGCGGCTCAGCGGCCCCGGCGGCGAACACCTGCCCTGGGACGGCGAGTCGGCGGGCGAGCTGGAGGTCCGCGGCCCCTGGATCGCGGGCGCCTACTACAACGGCCCGGACGCCGAACCGCTGCGCCCCGCCGACAAGTTCAGCGAGGACGGCTGGCTGAAGACCGGCGACGTCGGCACGATCTCCCCCGAGGGCTTCCTCACCCTCACCGACCGCGCCAAGGACGTCATCAAGTCCGGCGGCGAGTGGATCTCCTCGGTCGAGCTGGAGAACGCCCTCATGTCCCACCCCGAGGTCGCCGAAGCGGCCGTCGTAGCCGTCCCCGACGACAAGTGGGGCGAGCGCCCGCTGGCCACGGTCGTCCTCAAGGAGGGCGCCACCGCCGACTTCGCGTCCCTGCGCGCCTTCCTCGCCGACGAGGGCCACATCGCCAAGTGGCAGCTCCCGGAGCGCTGGACGATCATCGAGGCGGTACCGAAGACGAGCGTGGGCAAGTTCGACAAGAAGGTCCTGCGCAGGCGGTACGCCGACGGCGACCTGGACGTCACCCGGCTCTGACGGACCCCGGCACCGACTGGCGTGGCCGTGTGCGCGTCAGTTGGTGCCGATCCGCGCCAGCAGGTCGACGATCCGTGACTGGACCTCGGCGCTCGTCGAGCGTTCCGCCAGGAACAGCACCGTCTCGCCGGACGCCAGCCGCGGCAGGTCCGCCTGGTCGACGGCGGCGGTGTAGACGACGAGCGGGGTGCGGTTGAGCTGACCGTTCGCGCGCAGCCAGTCGATGATCCCGGCCTGCCGCCGGTGCACCTGCATCAGGTCCATCACGACCAGGTTCGGCCGCAGCTGTCCCGCCAGCGTCACGGCGTCCGCGTCGCTGGCTGCCCGCGCCACCTGCATCCCGCGCCGCTCCAGCGTCGCGGTCAACGCCAGCGCGATCTCCGCGTGTTCCTCGATCAGCAGTACCCGCGGCGGATGCTGCTCGCTGTCCCGCGGCGCCAGCGCCTTCAGCAGTACGGCGGGGTCGGCGCCGTACGCCGCCTCGCGCGTCGCCTGCCCCAGCCCCGCGGTCACCATCACCGGCACCTGGGCGGTGACGGCGGCCTCCCGCAGCGACTGCAGCGCGGTCCGGGTGATCGGCCCGGTCAGCGGGTCCACGAACAGCGCCGCCGGGAACGCGGCGATCTGCGCGTCGACCTCCTCGCGCGAGTGCACGATGACCGGCCGGTACCCGCGGTCGCTGAGCGCCTGCTGGGTCGTGACATCCGGGGCGGGCCACACCAGCAGCCGCCGCGGGTTGTCCAGCGGCTCCGGGGGCAGTTCGTCGTCCAGCGGAACCGGCCGCGGGGTGTCCGCGATCTCCACGGCACCGCCCGGACCGTCCAGCGGCTCGGGCCCCTCGGCGGCGTTCTCGTCCGGTGCGCCTATGGCGTACGACCGTCCGCTGCCCTCGGTGCCCTGCGCCAGCCGCGACTGGCCGGCCAGGGACGGCTGGGGAACCTGCGCGGGCGTCTGCTCGCCGGCCGGATGCGGCCGGACCGCCTGCTCCGGCGCCGCCCCCGCCCCGGTACGCGTCCCCAGTTTCCGCCGCCGCCCCGAACCGCCCGGGTTGTGCGGCGCGGGCGTCGCCGTCGGCTGCTGCACCTGCGCCGCCTGACGCGTGAACGGCACGCCCTGCCCCAGCGTCCGCACGCTGATCGCCCGCCCCTGCGTCGAGTTGGGGTCGACGGCCGGATCGGCGGCCACGGCCTGCGCCTCGGGAGGCAACGGAGCACCGGCCTGCGGGGGTACGGCACCGGTGGCACCGCCGGCCGCCCCAGGCACCGCGAGGGGCTGTCCCGGAACCGGCTGCACGCCCGCCCCGGGCACCGGCTGACCCGGCTGGGCCTGCTGAGCGGGCAGCGCGACCTGCCCGGTGGCGTTCTGCACGGGAACACCGGGTGCCTGGGCCTGTACGGGGACGGACTGACCGGGGGAAGCCTGCGCCGGGATCGGCTGTCCCGGGGCGAGTTGTACGCCCGCCGGGAGCGAGCCCTGCGCCGGAACGGTCACCGCGGCCTGCCGGCCCTGCGCGACCGGCTGACCGGCGGCCTCCTCCTGCGCGGCCGTACCCGCCGGTTGCGCCACGGCACGGCGACGACGGCCGGTCGGCGCGCTGGTGGGGTGCGGCTGGGGCGGCGTGTGGTCCCCGGACTGGTCATGCGGAACGGCATCGTGCCGCCCGTCCTCGCCGACCGCGCCCCCTGCGCCACCCGGCCCACCCTGCCCGGGCGCCTGCGCCGGCACGACGCCCTGCGGCTGCCCGGGGGCCTTCGCAGGAACCAGCGGCTGCACCGGGGCCTGGGGCTGCGCAAGGGCCTGCGGCTGTCCAGGAACCTGCGGCTGCCCGGCCACTGCGGCCTGCCCGCCCACCTGCGGCTGCCCGACGACTTGGGGCTGCCCCGGAAGCTGCGGCTGCCCAACACCCGGCGCTTGCCCGGGAACCTGCGCCTGCCCGGCACTCGCGCCCTGCACCTGCCCGGGAACCGGCATTTGGCCGACACCCTGCATCTGCCCAGGAACCGGCGCCTGGCCCGCACCCTGTACCGCGCCGGGAAGCTGCGGCTGCGCACCTACCTGCATGGGCCCCGGAAGCTGCGGCTGTCCGGCGTTCTGCGGCTGTCCGGGAAGCTGAGGCTGACCGGTGACCTGCGGCTGCCCAACACCGGGCGCCTGTCCACCGACTGCCACCTGCCCGGGAAGCTGCGGCTGTCCAACCCCCGGAGCCTGCCCGACAACCGGCACCTGCCCGGGAACCTGAACCAGCCCCGCACCCGACGTCTGCCCCGGAGCCGTCACCTGTCCAGCACCAGGCGTCGGCCCAACCCCCGGCACCTGTCCGACCCCTTGCGGTTGCCCAACCCCGGGCACCTGTCCGACCCCTTGCGGTTGCCCAACCCCGGGCACCTGTCCGACTCCTTGCGGTTGCCCGGCACCCGGCACCTGCGCAGCACCCAGCGCCTGCCCAGCTCCCTGCGGCTGCACCGGTGTGAGCCCTTGCCCACTCACGGGACCTACCGAACCCGCGGCACCCTCGGCCCCTACGGCACCCGCACCCGGCCCGGCGACCCCGGCACCCGTACCCGGCCCAGCGACCCCGGCACTGGTGACCCCGGCCCCCGAGGCAATCGCACCGGCCCCCGAATCACCCCCCGGCGCCCGATCCGCCTCCGCCGGAGGCAGGGCGAAGACCGCGCGAGGGGCCGCCTCCTGCGCCGCCGCACGCTCGTTCGCGGCGGCCAGCGCACGGCGCCGACGCCCGGTCGGCTGGCCTCCCTCGGCCGCTTGGTCCGCCGGGACGGACTGGCCGTCCCCGGCCCCGGCCTGTCCCGCCGTTGCCCCGGCCTGCCCCGCCGATGACCCGGCCGGCGGAAGGGCCGCGGGCAACGCATGCTGTTCTCCCCCGTCACGCCGGGCGCGGCGTCCCGACGGTGCGGGTACGCCCTGGGGCGGTACCGTCCCGCCCAGCCCGCTCCCGACGGCAGCGGTCCCCGCGGCGTGCTCGGCAGCCGTGACCACGGCACCCTCGGAGACCCCGGCACCCTCGGCCGACCGCCCGCGCCGGCGCCCGGTACCGCCGGCCACCTCGACCGCACCCCCGGTGCCCCCGGCACCCGTGGCGGCCGCCGCTGCCGCCGACTCCTCGACCGCACGCCTGCGGCGCCGGCCCGTCGGCGTGCCGGGCTCCGCCTCCGCCGCCGTACCGGATTCGGCGTCGCCGGAGTCCTCCGGGCCCTCGCCGTCCAGGAACGCGTCGACGGAGGAGCGGCGGGCCCGGCGCCGGCCTGCGGAGGTGTCCTCGGCGGCCGGGAGCTCGGCGGGGGCCGCGGCCGGTACGGCTCCGGCGCCGCCGCCGATGGGCACCTCCAGGACGTACGCGCTGCCGCTCATCCCCGGCACTTCATGGGTCTGCAGCACCCCGCCGTGGGCGCGCACGATCCCGCGCACGATCGGCTCGTGCACCGGGTCTCCCCCGGCGTACGGCCCGCGCACCTCGATACGGACGACCTCGCCGCGCTGCGCCGCGGCGACGACCACCGTGTTGTCCAGGTAACCGCCCGCCGACACGGGCGTGTTGCCGGTCGCGTCGACGCCGGCGACGTCCGCGACCAGATGCGCGAGCGCGCCGGCGAGGCGCCGCGGGTCGACCTCGGCCTCGATGGGCGGCGCGTGCACGGCGAACTGCACCCGACCGGGCCCGATGAGTTCCACGGCCCCGTCCACACCGGCGGCGACCACCGCGTCGAGCATGACCTTGGTGCGGGTGATCTGCTCGGCCCCGGCGTCGAGCCGCTGGTATCCGAGGACGTTGTCGATGAGGGTGGTGATCCGCGAGTAGCCGGCGGACAGATGGTGCAGCACCTGGTTGGCCTCGGGCCACAGCTGTCCCGCGTCGTCGGCGGCCAGCGCGGCCAGCTCGCGGCGCAGTTCGTCCAGGGGCCCGCGCAGGGACCGCCCGAGCAGCGTCAGCAGCTGCTCGTGCCGCCCGGCGAGGGCCTCGTACCGGTCCTTCTCGCGCTCGCCGAGCGCCGCGTACCGCTCCTCGCCGGCGGCGAGCTCCTCGTCGTGCCGCTCCTGCAGCTCCTCGAGTTCGGTGATGTGCTTCTGGCGCAGCGCGGTGAGCTCGGAGGCGTGTTCCTCCTCGAGCCGGTCCAGCTCCTCGGCGTGCCTTTTCTCCTGCTCGGCCTTCTCGTCGGCGAGGGCGTCGTAGGGCCGGCGGTCGGTGAAGGTCATCACGGCGCCGACGAGCTGGTCGCCGTCGCGCACCGGCGCGGTCGTCAGGTCGACCGAGACCCGGTCGCCGTTCTTGGCGAACAGCACCTGCCCGCGCACCCGGTGCTTGCGCCCGGAGCGCAGGGTGTCGGCGAGCGGCGACTCGTCGTACGGGAAGGGGGAGCCGTCGGCGCGCGAGTGCAGGGCGAGGGTGTGCAGTTCCTTGCCGCCGAGGTCGCTGGCCCGGTAGCCCAGTATCTGGGCGGCGGCCGGGTTGACCAGGACGATCCGTCCGTCGGTGTCGGTGCCGACCACGCCCTCGGACGCGGCCCGCAGGATCATCTCGGTCTGCCGCTGCGAACGCGCCAGCTCGGCCTCGGTGTCCACGGTCCCGGTCAGGTCGCGCACGACGAGCATCAGCAGCTCGTCGCCGCTGTAGCCGTAACCGTCGTACGCCTGCTGGCCGTTCTCCAGGTTGGCGCTGGTGACCTCGACCGGGAACTCGGTGCCGTCGGTGCGGCGGGCGATCATCCGGGTCGGCTTGGTCCGCCCGCGCGGGTCCATGTGGTCGGGCCGCCGCATGGACCCGGGAATGAGCTTGGAGTCGAACTGGGGCAGCAGGTCGAGCAGTCCGCGCCCGACCAGCGCGGTCCCGGGCGCCTCGAAGGCCTCGAGCGCGATGGTGTTGGCGTTGACGACGGTCCCGTTGGCGTTGACCAGCACCAACGCGTCGGGCAGTGCGTCCAGTATGGCTGCGAGGCGAGCAGCGCCTCGGGATGGCCTGCTGCTCACGAGACGCTTCCTCCCTGTTACCGCACCTTGCCGACCGCTCGGGCCATCTTGCCAACCTGCCCGCGACGTGTCACGCGAGGGAGTCTAAGGGCACCGGTTGCGCCGACGACGCCGGATGAGAGGGAGGTCGCACGACGAAGTGACGTAGAACGTGTGACCGCCTCTCCTGGCCTGCGCGACTTTACGGACCCCGGGTTTCCGCCATGGAAAGCCTGTGCGCACATTCACCTCCCCCGCCCTCCTCCCGGACGCCACGACTGCCCTTGAGGACGCAGATCCGGCAGCAACGGCACCATCCGGTCCCAGCGCGCGATCTCGCACCCGTCGCCACGGCTGTACGAGGCGTCGACGGGCCGACCGGCCCAGGTCCCCGTGACATGGGCGGTGGCGGGGCCGCCGTACTGCATGGTGCACATGCTGCCGTCGGGGACCGGTGCGAAGGTCTCCCGGCCCCACTGGGTCCCGCGGTCGAGCGCCGCGCAGGCACCGGCCACGTCCGGGTGGTCGCCGCCGCCGGGGTGGCAGGACAGGTGGTACGTGCCGTCCCGGCCGGCGCCCGCGTCCCGCACGGTGACGGTGAGGTGGTCGGGGCGGTCCTCGTCGCGGACGGGCGGGGGAGCGAGGGTCCGGGACGCGCTCTCGGCGTGCGCGACGGCGGGCAGGGCGCAGGACGCGGCGGTGGCGGCCGTGGCGGCGCCGGCGGCGGCGAGGAGCCGGGCGAGCCGGAGGCCGCTGCGGTTCGTGGTGGACATGACCTGACCAACGCGGGGCGCCCCCGGAGGTTGCGAAACGGCCTTAAGGGCTTTGCCCTGCGGGCGGGCTGCCTAGTACCGTGGAGGCCGATTGGTGACAGCAGGCTCGACTGTGTCATCATCTGCACGCACCACTCGCGCTGGCGCGGGAGGTTGTGCTGGAGGCGTCGCCTAGTCCGGTCTATGGCGCCGCACTGCTAATGCGGTTTGGGCCTTAAAGCCCATCGAGGGTTCAAATCCCTCCGCCTCCGCCATCTCGTTCAGGGAGTCCATGCCGACGGCAGGGGCTCCCTGAGTCGTTTTCACGGCATTACCGGATCCGGGTGTGGCCCGTGGTGAAAACGGGAAAACCGTTCGTCATACAACGTGGTTGATCCAGTCTGGGTCGGGTCGGGTCATCGCACGGATACGTACAGTTACGCGATGTATGCGCATGCCGGGGGGAGTGTGCCATGCCGGAGTGGCCTGGGCGGTCCGCACGTGATCATGCGATACGCCGCTATCTCGACGAGCACGTGGACCGGACACGCGGCCCCGGACTGACCACCCCGCCCGCCCTGCTGCTCCTCGGACCGCACGGCAGCGGCAAGAGCTCCCTGCTGGGCTCCCTCGAACACTGGGGCCAGAGGCTGCCCCTCGCCTCCGTCGACCTGGCCGCCGCCACGGCCGAGGGGCAGAGCAAGTCGTTCTTCGACGCGCTCACAGAACTGGTCTTCAAGCTCCAGGAGGTCAAGGACGACCATCCGCCGCTGCTGTTCCCCTCCTTCAGCGTGCTGCTGATGGCCGTGGTCACCGGCGTCAGCACCCAGTCCCGGGAGCGGGCCGTGCAGGAGATGCGCGCCGCCTTCGAGCCGGACGGGCAGCAGGAGTACGCGTACGAGAAGGTGCAGCCGCTGATCCAGGGGGTCGCGGCGGCGGTCGGCGGGGTGCCGGCCTGGGCCACCCAGGTCATCCCGGTCATCCGCGGCGGCCAGCGCATCCGCGCCTCGGTCGAGATCCGCCGGAGGGTCGCGCACGCCGCCCGTGACGCGGGGCACCCCCACGCGCCCATGGACTTCCTGGTCCGGGTCAACCGCCTTTTCAACGGCCCGTCCGTGCAGCGGGACGAGGCGGAGGCGCTGCTGATGCGGGCCTTCCTCGCCGATCTGCGCGCCGCCTACACCGACAGACGTGGCCGAAGACGTCGTACCGCCCACTGTCTGCTGCTGCTCGACAACGCCGACCACGAGGCGGGGGACCGGCTGCTGCGGCTGCTGCTGGAGTGCAGGGCCGGCCGGGACCACGCCGATCCGCTGCTCGTCGTGGCCGCCGCCCGCACCCGCCCGGAGACGCTGGCCCGGCGCGAGGAGGGGACGCTGTCCGCCGTGCTGGACCACCGCACCGGCAGCTGGCCTGATGAAACGGTTTTTCGGCCGGTCCCGCTACGGGGGCTGTCCGTCGGCTGGTTACGGAACCTCAACCGCGAGGAGGTGCTGCACCACGCGGGCGCCGTCCTCAAGGCGCTGCCCGAGCGGTCGGCGCTGCCGGATTCCCGCGACCACGCCGAATGGCTCGGCTGGGTGGTGTACGGGGCGACCCGCGGCCAGCCCGCCGCCACCGGCCTGGTGCTGGAGGCCCTGGGCCGCTTCCCGGCCGACACCGACTGGGAGACTCGTGTCCGCCACTGCCTGGCCCTGCCGGACGCGGTCCCCGGCCTCGATCCCGGGCTCAGCGCCGCGCCCCACGTCCTCGACCGGCTGCTCCCCCACCTCGAGAGCGCCCTGTGGCGGGCCCTGCCCAGCACCGCCGCCGCCCTCACCCCCGACCAGGCCGAGGCCGCGCCCGGCCTGCTGCCGAGCCTGGCGGCGCGCAACTGGTACGAGGCGGTCGCCACGGACGTGGCCCAGCCCGTCGTACGACTCCTGCTGCTGCGCCTGCTCGACGCGGCGCCCGGCGAGCCCGGGGCGGACCCGTGGGAGAACGCGTGCCGCATCCTTCGGGCCGCCGCCCGTGACGAACGCACCCGGGCCTACTACGACCTGGCCCGCGAGGACGTCGACAGCGCGGTCGACTACCTGTGGCGGCGCTTCGGCACCGTGTCCGCCGAGGAGTGGTGCGCGGACCTGTCCTGGCTGCAGCGCGCCCCCGCCCGCTGGCGCGGCGGACTGCCGGAGCCGGCCCGCGCCCGCTACGAGCGGCTGGTCGGCGGCGCGGTGGGCGACGAGGCCCGCCAGGTGATCACCCGGCTGCTGGTGGCGGGCTGGATCACCGCCCACCCGCGCACCGACCCGTGCGCGGAGCTGTACGAGGACCCCTTCGGCGACCCCTACGCCGAGCTGTACGGCGACATCGCCGAGGACTTCAGAGCGCTGCGCAGGCTGGCCCGCGACGCGAACGACCTGTTCGTCTTCCGCGAGCGGGCCAAACAGTACGAGAGGAAACCCTGGTGAGCGGCAGCAACCCGGACATCCGTCGGCCGGCCCGGCCGCCCCGTCGCAAGTGGCCCTGGGTGGCCGGCCTGCTGGTGCTCGTGGTGGTCGGCGTCCTCGCGTTCCGGAAGATCACGCACGAGATGGACGAGTGCGGGCCCGGAGTGACCAGGACCGGCCCGCACCACGAGTGCATCGGCGTGAGCGACGGTTCGTACGCCTTCCGCAAGTCGCTCGAGCCGGTCATGGACAAGATCCGGGACGAGAACCGGCGGGTGGAGAAGTCCGGCCGCAAGTGGGTCAGCGTCGCCTACGTGGAACCCCTCTCCTCCGACCCGAACGACGAGGCCGCCAAGTACCAGATCCTGGAGGAGCTGCGGGGCGCCTACCTGGCCCAGCGGCAGCTGAACGACAACCAGCTCGGCGGCGTCGGGGACCTTCCGCAGATCCGGCTGCTCGTCGCCAACATCGGGGAGCGCTCCGAGCAGTGGAAGCCGCTGACCGACCAGCTGATCGCCATGGCCCACGGCGGAAAAGACCGTCTGGTGGCGGTCGCGGGCTTCGGCACGAGCCGGGGCGGGACGCTGAAGGCCGTGGACGCGTTGCGCGCGGCGAAGGTGCCGATGATGGGCTCGACGGTGACGGCGGACGCCCTGAGCTCCGCCGACGCGGTGGGCTTCTTCCGCGTCTCGGCGCCCAACAGCGACCAGGCGAGCGCGGCGGCGGCCTATCTGGCGGGCCGGCAGAAGGCGAGACACGGCTACCGGGTGCTGGTCATCCGGGACCGCAACGAGGACGACATCTACAACACCTCGCTCTACAGGGACTTCATGAAGGCGGCCCGCGACAAGCGTCTCGCCCTCATGGACGGCGAGGTGCAGTACGCCTCCGGCATCGACGGCATCAGCAACGCCTTCTCCACGGTCGCCCAGCAGGTCTGCTACAAGAAACCGGACGCGATCTTCTTCGCGGGCCGGGGAGCGAACCTGCGCGGTTTCGTCATCGCGATGTCGGCGGCGGGCCGCCGCTGCCCCGTGACGGTGCTCACCGGTGACGACGCGGTGGGCGTGTACTACGACGAGTCCACGAGCGCCGCGACGGTCGAGCAGTACCAGCGGGACTGGACGGCGAGCCGGGTGACGGTGCTCTACACCGCGCTGGGCCACCCCCAACTCCCCAACCGGCTCTACAAGAAACCCGACAACCCCTTGACCGGCTTCCTCGACCTCTACCACCGGACCTTCGGCGGCACCGGTGACACCCAGCTCCAGGACGGGCAGGCGACGCTGGGCCACGACGCGGTGTGGACCCTGGGCGTCGCCATCCACCAGGCGGCCGGCGACGACGGCTCCGCCTCCGTCAACGCCGAGAGCACCCTGAGCCAGCTCGTCACCGGAGTGAGCGCGGCGGGCGTCACCGGCCCCGTCCAGCTCGACTCCGACGGCAACCCGCACAACAAGCCCATGGCCCTGGTCCGACTGACCCCACAGGGCCGCTACACCTTCGAACAGGTACTCATGCCCTAGCCGACCCCGGAAGCCTGTTCCCGCAGGTCACAAGGGGTACACCTAACGGATTTCACATGTCAGCGGCAGTCATGTAATGTTCTTCCTGTCGCCGCGAAGGGCCCGGAAGGGCAGCAAGCGGCAACAAAAACAGAACAAGCACTCGTAGCTTAACGGATAGAGCATCTGACTACGGATCAGAAGGTTGCAGGTTCGAATCCTGCCGAGTGCACACAGGTCAAAGGCCCCTTGGGATCATCCCAAGGGGCCTTTGACATCAGCCGGTGACATCAACGCGGTCAGGAACGGGTCTCACCCGTCGGTGTCTGACTCTGCTTCACCCTCAGATTTCTCGTCGGGGTCGTCGATGTTGAGCTGAAGAGCATCGTCCATGCACTCAGCAGCGGCCCTCAGTGTCGTGTCCATCACGTGCGCGTAAGTGTCCAGCGTCATCGTGATCGTGCTGTGCCCAAGCATTTCCATGATTGTTCGAGCGCCGACGCCCTGGGCGAGCAGGAGCGAGGCGCAGGTGTGCCGAAGATCGTGCACGCGTACGCGGTGCACGTGCGCGTCCCTGCACAGGATCGTCAACATCCGGTTGAGGCTGCGGGGGTCCGTGACGCGACCGGTCACCGTGGTGAAGATCAGCCCGTCCGGCTGTCCTGGTGTGGGCTGCCACTTCTTGCCCGCGACCTTACGTTCCCGCTCCTGCTGCTCCTGGTGCTTCGCGAGTGCCTGTAGGCAGTGCTTCGGCAGGGGGACGGTTCGGACCGACCGCATGGTCTTGGGAGAGCCGAAGAGCAGCTCTCGTCGGATGCGCTGCACGTTCCGGCGAACACGGAGCTGACCGTTGCTGAAGTCGATGTCCGACCACGTGAGTGCGAGAGCCTCGCCACGGCGCAGACCGGTCGACACGAGCAGCAGCCACAGGGCGTAGAGCCGGTGGGACCGAGCCGTCTTCAGCAACAGGCGGGCTTCGATGGGGTTCAGCGGACGCACCTCCTTGGGCGTGACGGTGGGTGTCTCGACGATCCGCGCGACGTTCCGAGCGATCAGTTCCTCCCGCATCGCCTGCTGTAGGGCTGACCGGAGCACGGCGTGGATGTACTGCACGGTGCGGGCCGACGGGCGGCGCTTGCAGCACCGTCCTACGGCGCAGCAGGAACGCTTGTCCTCCGGACGCTCCTTGTCCGCACCCCGGAGGCAGCACAGGCAGGAGTTCTTGAACTCCGAGAGGAAGCGGCGCACATCGGCCGGCGTCAAGCGGTTGAGCTTCTTGTTGCCGAGCGCGGGCCGGATGTACAGGCGGGTCAGTCCCTCGTAGCTGTTCAGCGTGGAGGGCTTGAGGCGTTCCGGTGCGATGGCGCCGAGCCAGTAGGTCAGGTAGTCGCCGAACGCCATGGTCGACGATGCGGCGGGGATGCCCTGCCGGGTCTTCTCCTGCAACTCCGTGAGCTTGTCGGCGACTTCCTCACGGGTCTTGCCGTAGACGAACTGTCGCGTACGGGTCCCGTCGGGGCGGTAGACGTACGCGGCGGCCTGATAGCGGCCGTCCTTCCGCTTGGTGATGGTTCCCTCACCGTTGGCGCGGCGCTTGGCCATTACGCAGCCTCCCTCAGTCGGTCCTGCATGAAGTGGTGGAGCGCATCGGCGGGGATCCGGCGGGATCGGCCGATGGTGAAACTCGGGAGCTGGTTGGAGCGGATGAGGTCGTAGACCTTGAAGCGGCTCAGGCGCAGCGCGGTCATGACCTCGGGGACCGTCAGCGCCTCGTAGCTCGGGGGCAGGGCGGTGCTCATGGAGTGACTCCTCTGCGGGCGGTCCTGCGGGGGGTGCCTCTCTGAGGGCCGCTACTTCCGCTACCGCCGCTACCGTGCAGGTCAGGGGCCTGTTGCTGGTAGCGGGAGGGGGTACCGGTAGCGGATGGGTAGCGGGGCGGTAGCGGCAACCGGGACTGGTTGCCGCTACCGCGTTGTTGCTGGTCAGGCCGCGTTTTCGGTGCCGGGTAGCGGAGGTAGCGGACTTTCCGGGGGTGGGGGGCAGTAGCGAGCCCACGCGTCCCGCAGATCGGCGGCGTAGTAGCCCTTCAGCACACTCCCGGCGGCCTTGATGTTGCGAGACGTGATGGGCTCGGTGTCGGCCGTCATGTACTCCGCGAGCATCCGGGACAAGCGCCGGTTGTCGAGCGGCTTGCCGTGCAGGTCCGCCCACGGAGCGTCGTCCAGGGCGTTGAGCCGATCCAGGATCGCGACCGTGGGCAAGCGATCGATGCCGACCATGACGTGGTCGCGCAGATCGGTAAGCAGCCGCACCCCGAGGCTGCCTTTGTCGTTGGCCTTGGACGCGGTGACCAGGACGACGCAGGCTTCACGGGCCCGGTCGGGCCAGTCCCCGCCCGCTGCGTCCGCGATCGCGAGCAGCGGTTCCCACACGTCGGCGGGTCGGTCCGTGACACCCTCGGGCATGGTCGGCCACACGTTCATGACCTGCTCGCTGACCTGCTCTGCCCAGGTGGCGAGCCGGTCGCGCAGGGCGAACCCTTCTTTCTCGTGGATGCGGGTGCGGTAGGGCTCGATCTTCTCGTTGCGGGCCCTGCGGCGCATGCGGATGTTGACGGAGCGGTCCCGGATGGTGTCGGGCAGGTAGCCGAGCCCGGCCACGGCCACGGCGGCGTAGGAGTGGAATGCCTGCACGGTCTGGTTGGCGCCGTCTCCCACGCAGCGGAACATCGGCCGGTTGCGGCGGTGTCCTGCGTTGATGAAGCCCCGGAGCTGCTCGTTCTCCCCGGCCTTGGGGCCGAAGATGGTGTCGATTTCGTCGAAGAGGATCGTGGGCCGCTTGCCGTCGACCCCTGCCACTGCACGGAAGAGTGCGGCGGCGGAGGCGTCGACAGCGGCCATGGGGTTTGGCACGAGGGTTTCCACGATCTCCAGCGCACGGGACTTCCCGGACCCCGGTTCGGGGGACAGGAAGGCAAGGCGCGGGGTGGACTCGAAGCAGTCGAGCAGGTGGGCGTGTGCGTCCCACAGGACCACGGCCACGTAGGCGGCCTCGTGTGGGAAGACGTTGAAGCGGCGGTGGAAGGCTTCCACCTCGTTGAGCAGCGCGGCGCCGTCGATGGCGGTCATGCGGCATGCCTCCCTTCACACGGCGGGGTGAGCGCCCCGGTGCAGGCGGAGCGGTGGGCGTCGTACTCGGTCACCAGCGCGGCGACGGCTACCGGGCCGGTAGCGGTGCCGGTCAGCCCGCAGGTGCAGGCGTAGGCGGCGGTGGGCAGGGCGCCGGGGCGCATAGACCAGCGGGCGCCGTCGTAGTGGTGCCGGTAGACCGGCGGGGCGAAGATCCGGATACCGGGCGCGTCCGGGGTGGGGTCGCCCCCCGGCCGGACCTGGGACCGGTTCTGGAGAAGGGCAGTTACGACGCCCTTGCGGGCGGCGCCTTTCGGTTCGCCCACGGCCGTCGTGTCCACAGGCTGTGGGGCGGCGCGCGGGCCGGTGGGGGTGGTGGTGGGGCAATCCAGGGCGGGGGGAGTCGGTGCCGTCATGCCGCCTCCCGTGGGGTGGCGTGGGCGATGACCCAGTCCAGGGCGCTGCGGATGGTGGTGCGGCACTCGGCCGGCGGCAGTCCCGTAGCCTCCCCCGCCCCCTGGATTGCCTGCTCCACCACGTGCCGGGGGATGTCGCCCCACGCCACGAAGCGCCCCACCTTGCAGGCGCTTCGGTGCAACGTGACGTTGCGGCCGTTCGGCCTGCCCTCGGTCGCGGAGGCGATAACGGCGCACTCGCGCTCCAGCGCCACCCGTGCGGCGCGGGTGGCGTCGTGCACCCGCACGGGCACCGGAGCGGGCCTGTCCGCCTCTGTGAGCAACGCGGTGAGCCAGGAGGGCAGTTCGGCCACGGGCGCGTCGCTTGCGACCTCGTACGTGCCGTCGGGGATGGTGCTGCCGGGGGCGACGACGTAGCCGCCCCAGGCGCGGGTGTCGATGTGTGGTCCGAGCCGGTCAACGCTGCACTTCAACCTGACCCCGGTGGGGGCGGTGAAGTAGAGGTGTTCACCGCGCGCGGTCCGCACCCGGTAGGTGTCGGGCAGGACCTGTCCGGCGCGCTCGCAGAGCGCCTGCAAGGAAGTGGCGCCGTCAGGCGCTCCTTTCGGCTCGTCCGCCTTGACCGGGTCCAGGTCGATGACGAGCAGCCCGGCCGGGCCGGTGGCGATGCCGACGTTGTACGGGCGGTTCGCCCACGCAGCGTGGATCAGGGCGGGGTCGGTGGTGGCGCGATCCTCGGGGGTGCGGTGCCCGCCCGTGCAGCGTCCGGTGCCGGGGCAGGCGCGTTCGGCGTGCCCGGCGGGGCGCTTGCTGCCGGGGTGGAGCGGGATGACGGGCCAGCCGCGTTCGGCCGCCATGAGGGCGGAGGCGAGCAGGTCCGGCGCTAACGGCCGCTGGCCGTCTCGCCGGATCTCGGTCGGTTGGGTCATGCTGGGAGACCTCCACAGGTCCGTTGCTGGGCTGGTGGATTGGCGGCGGCCCCGGTTCTTGGCGGAAGGGGGCCGCCGTCGTCTTCGGTGGGTCAGGCGGCGGCGGTGTCGTCGCCGCGCGTGGCGGTCAGGCGGCCGTCCAGGGTGCGGACGACCGTGCCGCCGGTGGTGAGGGTCTTGACGGCCTTGGACACGGCGCCCTTGGACAGGCCCGTGATCGTGGCCAGGTCCTTCTGTGCGACCGGTTCGGTGGCGGTCTCGATGGCCTTCAGCACGCGGGCGACGGCGCCATCGGCGGCGGGTGCTGTCTCGGGTGCGGGGTCCTTGACGAGGGTGAGCATCGGGGCACCCGCGGCTTCCACGGTGGGAGCGACCGAGCGGGACCACGGCGTGCGGTCGGGCAGGGCGATGACCACGCTCTTGTCCATGTAGCGGACCTTGACCGGGTCGGGCTTGCGCTTGCCGTCGCGGATCAACGCGACACCGGGCACGGGCAGTTCGTCGGCGTTCCAGCCCTTGGCCTGAGCGTCCTCACCGAGGACCACGCGCGCTTCGGCCGGCGTGCGGACCGCGAGGCAGATGGACACGCCGATCTGCGGGGCGATCTGCTTGGGGATGCCGTCGCCGATGGTCGGCTTCTGCGTCATCCACCACAGGTCGATGCACGCAGCACGCCCCATGCGGGCGATGGACTCCAGGCCCGGCAAGGCCGAGCGGTTGACGGTGCGAGTCTTGCCGTCGGGTGTCTCGGTCTCGTAGGGGACCTTGTCGGCGGCCGTCATGACCTCGGCGCCCTCGTCGACGACGACCGTGATGCGCGGCCGGTCGGCGGTGGGGGTCCAGGTGTCCTGTCCCTTGGGCAGGATGGCGAGCCGTTCCAGCATCTCCGTCTCCAGCTCGTCGACCACGTCGACGACTTCGCGCGGGGTGGAGGCGACGCGGGCCCGGTGGTCCCACAGGCGGCCTTCCACGCGCTTGAGGTCGATGATGACGAGCGCGTTCGTGGCGCCCTCGGACGCGTCGAACAGCAGCGGCCGGGAGGCGACCGACTTACCGGCGCCGGAGCGTCCGGCGATGAGCAGCCGTTCCCCAAGCGGCACGCTCACCTGCTCGCCGGTGACGGTGTCGATGCCCAGGAAGCGCCGTTGGGGCGTCCACTTCAGGTCGTCGCCGTCGGCCGCGCTGCGGGTGCGCAAGGTCAGTTCGGCCCAGCCGCCCTGCTTGCCCGCCTTGATCTGCAGGCGCAGGCTCGTGCGGGCCCCGAGCAGGTTGCGGACGTGCTCCTCGGCACTGCGCAGCTTGGTCGCCGTCCACGTGCCGTCGAGACGGACAGCGCACACGATCCCGGCATCGGTCAGCTTGGGCCGTCCGGTCAGCGTGCCCGCGAGGCCGCGCTGTTCGGCGTGCTCCTTCCAGTGCTGCGGCTGAAGACGCTTGAGCAGCGCGCTCTCTTCGGCGGTGGGCTTCAGTCCGCTGGTGTCGCGCTCGCGCACCGCGATCCACACCGACAGGGCGGTAACCGCCGCGACGACGGCCACGGCCGACCACACCCATGCGCGTGTGGAGACCTGCGGCAGCCACACGTACCCGGCGGCACCGAGCGCGGCGGCAGTCTTGATGGCGAACAGCCACATCGGGTCGGGCACGCGCCGCTTGGCCGTCCGCAACTCCCGTTCGGCGCGGTGGCGGATGGGGGTGACGCCCTCGGGGTCGATGGCGCGTGCGGTGGCCAGAGCGCGGCGAGCGTCGCGCACGAGCGGCTTGCGTTCGGCGCGCAGGGCACGGCGGCGTTCGGCTTCCTTGCGCCAGTGATCGGCCGTCCAGCGGGCGGCGGTGGCGGCGTACTGGCGGTGGGTGCGCCAGACTTGTTCGTGACTCACGGGTGTCCTCATTTCCGGGATCAGTGGGTTGGTGGTGACGGGCCACGCGACGGCCCGTCACCACACGTGCGGGTTACGCGGAGTGAGCAGGTTTCTGGTTTCCTGGTTTCCGAGGCGGCCCCTACGCGTGCGCGCGCGAGGGCGGAAACTTCCGTCACCCTGCGTCGCTACGGGGCCTCTGGCGGCCGAACGGCCATCCGGGGGTCAAACCCCCCACGGAAGGGGTCTCGGGCGCCCTGCGGGGCGCCTACGGCTTCGGGGTGGTTCAGCGGCCCCTGCGGCCGCGCCTGCCGGTGCTCTTGCCGCTGTCGCCGACAGCGCGGACGACGGTGACGACGGACCAGCCGAGCACGAGCGCGATGAAAGCGAGCATCGCCAGGTTCGCGGCGATGACGGTCAGCGCGCCGACGAGCAGCGGGCCGAAGTAAACACCGGCCGCGACCGCCCCGGCTCCGACACCGGAACCGAGCGCGACGCGCTGCACCGTGCGGTCCGGCGGCGCCTGGTGGATGTGCACCACCTGCGGCCCGGCGGGCTGCTGTACGGGCAGGGCGGTCGGGTCGGCGTAGACGTGGCTGCCGTCGGGGAGCTGAACGACGGTCAGGGGGCGGTGTGTAGGGAGCTGTTCCATGACGCACCCTCCGGGGCGTTGTCGGGAAAGGCGCAGGCAGGACACATGCCGAGCGAGGGCGGGATGACGTATCCCGCGTCGCGGCGGCACGCGGGGCAGACGCGGCGGGCGGCGTTGGCCTTGGCAAGAGCCGCCCGCTTGGCCGGGGTCATCGGCCGGACCGGCTTGGCGCGGTCGATGCGGTAGAGGTAGGCGACCAGCGGCCCCCGGCGCCGCCGGGGGCGCTCCACCTGCGCCGCGATGCCTTGGCCGCCGGGGCGCAGTCCGAGGGCGCGGAGTTGGCGGTAGGTCGCGTAGCCGTCCGGGGCGAGCCGCCACCGGTAGACCGGCAGCGTGGCCATCAGGCGACCTGGAGGCCGCGCTCGGCGCGCAGGGTGTCGCGCAGCGTGCGGGCGTTCGCCGGGGAGGTGCGGACCTCACGGCGGATGCCCTCGGCGGTCAGCCTGGCGTCCGGCCAATCGGCCGTCGCCTTCCGCGCCTCGTCCAGCAGCTCATCCGGGCTGCGCTTCGGGCGCGGGGTGCGGGCGACCTCGGGCACGCGGCCCGTGGCCCGGCGCGGTCGGCTCGACTCGGCGGCCACCGTGCTGCGCTCGATCGGCTGCTCGATCGCCCCGACCGGCTTGGCGGGGATGTTCGACTTCAGGAAGCCCACGGCCACCGCGCGGGGCAGTGACGTGACGTTCGGCGTGATCGGAGCCGGGGTCGATACCGCAAGGTCAGAACTAGACCGATTCATCTCGGTATTGGTCGATTTCTCCATATTCACGGTCGGGGCTGCGATCGGGGCGGGGCGATGGTGCAGCACCTTCGCCACGAGGTCCGAGCCGAAGTAGATCGACCCGACCGGCAGCGACGTGGCGAGCAGCACGAGCGCCCAGTTCGCTGGGTCCCAGTCGGCCAGCCGACCCCAGTCGACGGAGTGGCCGTGCAGCTCCGGGACCAGGCCGTGCACGTAGTTCAGCACGAGCGAGGCGATCGTGTAGGCGGCCAGCACCCGCAGCGCGAACGTCCGATCCCGCCCGGCGAGCACGAGCGTGGCGATCAGCGCGAGCGCCATCAGGCCGTCGACGACGAACGGGTACAGCGTCGCGGCCGTGGTGTCGGCGCCGATGGCGCCTGCGATGTCCCGCAGGGCGTTCCAGGACACCCGGAAGGCCATGGCAACCACAGTGACCAAGGCGAGCACGAGGGCGGCGCGGCCCTTGCGGTGCAGGTTCATGCGGCACCGCCGGTGTGACCGTTCGCGCCGTTGACGTGGTCGCGGTGCGCGGCGAGCACGCGCCGGCGGGCCCGGCGGATGCGCCGCTCATCCAGCTCGCACGGCGTGCGGTCGATGGTGATGATCTGTGCGTCCAGCAGCTCCATCTCCGCGCGGATGACGGGCATTTCGCGCTCGATGGCGTCCAGCTCCGCGTCCGTGGGCTCCATCCACGGCTCGAACGCGGTAACAGCGTCCTGAACAGTCACGATGTGTTCCATTGGGTCTTGTTCCTCTCAGACAGGAACGGCCCGAACAGTGGCCCCGGTGTTCCAGCACCGGGGCCACGCGCCGTTGAAGTCGGTAGATCCGGCTCCCCTCAGCGCCGCTCGTGCGAGACGAGCAGCGGAGGCAACCGGCCGCAGCGCTCGAGCGCTGCGAAAGGTCGTGACAGCGCGGTCTTTCTCCGCGCGGGCCGCCTTCTTGTCCTGAGGACAGGCGGTAGGTCCTCGGTCCACTGTGGAGTTGTCAAGGAACCACCAGCTCAGGGCTCCTGTAGAAGCGAGCAATCCCGAACCAGCGAGGCTTGGAAGCAGCCCAAAGAAGACCCCTTCGGTTCCGCAGTCCTAGGACTGCGGCGGTGAGATGACAATGGCATGCAGTCCCAGGACTGTCAACAGTCCTGGGACTGTGCTTCACTGAAGAGCATCGAAGGGAGTTCGGCTGTGGCACCCAAGTGGCGCGAGCTGGCGGATCGACTCGCGGAAAAGATCAGAAACGGCGAGTACGCACCCGGGGCCCAGTTGCCCCAGATCAGAGACCTTGTCGAAGCCGGGGAGGGCTCCAAATCCACGGTTCATCAGGCGTACAAGGCGCTGGAAGCTGAAGGGCTGGTGACGTCCTCACGCGGGCACGGCACGATCGTGCGCCCCCGCACGCCCCTCAAGCGGCTCGGCGTCGCTCGGTACGACAAGGTGAAGTGGCGCGATGGCGATGAGGTCGCGTTCATCGCGGACCGCGTGGCATCAGGGCGTGAGTACAAGCGCAATGAGCAGACGCAGACCGTGAGTCGCGTCGAGGCAAGTGATCTCGTAGCCGAGGGACTCGGCGTCCCTGTCGGCTCGCCTGTCTACGCACGCGCGCGCTTGGTCAAGGAGGGCACGCAGCCCACTCACACCCTGACCAGCTACTACCGCCCCGAACACGTCGAGGGAACACGCATCGTCGACCCCACGCCGGGCCCTGCCGGCCGGGGTGGCGGATACAGGGTGCTGTACGACGCCGGGTACGAGATCGACCACATGAGAGAAGGCTTGTTCGCCCGCGTTCCTACGGCAGACGAAGTGAAGCTCTTGCAGCTCCCACCGGGGGAGCCTGTCGTCGAGCTTCACCGCACGACCTACACCGCTGACGGCACGATCGTTGAGTTCGCCGTCGGCGTCCACGCGGCATCACGCTTCGCGTGGGAGTACGACTTCAAGGTTCCGGATTCGGCGCAGGACGGAAAGGACCAGGAATGATCTCGGCACAGGCGTGGGCGGACGCGCAGATCCTGTGGGACTACCACCGCATGCACCACACCCCAAGGCCGTGCTCGGCGGCCGTGGGGCTCGGCAGCCACGACCTTGGCGTAGCCGACGTGACAGCGGATCTGTACCACCAGGGCATGGCGCCGGTCATCGTCTTCACCGGCGCCACCAGCCGCACGACACAGGCCCGCATGCCGCGCGGGGAGGCGGTCCATTACCGCGAGCGCGCGCTTGCACTTGGGGTACCGGATTCCGCCATCCTGTTGGAGCCGCGGGCCACGAATACTGGGGAGAACATCGAGTTCAGCAGGGCGGTGCTGGCGGAATCCGGTATCGCGGTGTCGTCGGTCCTGCTCGTGAGCAAGCCGTACGAAGAACGTCGCTCGTACGCCATGATAAGGAAGCTCTGGCCAGAGACAGAAGCGCTGTGCGCGTCGACACCCATGGGATTGGGAGACTATGCCGACTCTATCGGAGACACTCACATGGTGATCGACATGATTGTCGGAGCCTTGCAGCGCTTGCTCGTTTTCCCTGGTTGGGGATTGGCCATCGAGATGACGGTTCCGAACACGGTCGTGACAGCCTACGAGCGGCTATGCAGTGGAGGCTTCATCAGTCGTCTATTGCCAGCTGACGTTGTTGTTCGCCCTGGAATTTAGTGTCTCGAAATTCTAGTCACTAGCCTTGCTGCCTTTGATCATTTCTACTAGCTTCCAGACTCCACTGCTCGGATTCGATGCAGCCGGAGATCCGTCACCATCATGCTTTATGTCAAGCTTTAGCGCGCGCTCTTTCGCTATATTAAAACGCTCTTCTTCGGCGAGGAAGCTAAGGGCCCTCGGGGTTAGGCTCTTATCGCATTTCAGATAACCCTTGGCTATGTGTTGAGCGACGTGGCGGTGCAGGCTGGCAGTCTGTTCCTGGAAGTGCAGCAAGAACCACAACTCAATGCACGGGTTCGTATAGGCGGTGTGAATACCATGTGCTTCAGCCAGAGAAAAGGTTTCTCGGATATATGGATGTTCATCCCGATCGAAGATGCACCAGTAGTGGCTGTGGGCTCTGCCGCGTCCTCGCTTTTCTTCTCTCGCTTCTCTTTTCTTTGCTTCTACTGCCTGTTTGACAAGCTCAAATGGTGTGCCGTGGTAGGGGTCGAACTCGACGGTTACCAGGTCGCGATGACGTTTGTACCAGTCGTTGATGTACTGCACCTCCGTAACTTCACCCTCGGAGAAGATCAAGAGATTTGGGCGCCTGTCGCCTGCCGTGTTAACCCTGCGGTTCGGGTGGCCAGACCCTCTTCTCTTCATCGGTCACTTCCGGATGTAAGGAGCTCTGCAGCTGCGGCAAAATCATGCCGGCTAACAATCGGAATCGCTCCGTACCTCCCCGACAGATAGCGGCGCCCGACAGCCTCTTCCTTACGAGGGTCAAGGTCTGTCAGCGGGTACAACCGTGTGCTGCCATCGCCGTGCTTCTCAGTGAACCAAATCTGGTCACGTCCCAGTAGGCGCCCTTGGGATGAATCCCCCATCAAAGTGGCATCATGAGAGTTGAAGATCAATTGTGCGAGGTGGGGGTTTGTCTCTGGGTTCTGGAATAGCCGAACTAGCTCGGCAACGAGGGAGGGGTGCAAGCTTGCATCAAGTTCATCTGCCAGGAGCACCGCTCCGCTTGCCAGCGCTTCAACAACAGGGCCTACGAGTCCGAACCATACAAGTGTTCCGATTGATTCGTCCGCGCCAGAGAGTTCAACTTCGCCTTGAGACCCCTGATGAGTGAGGCGTAGTTCGATTTCATCGAAAACGGGAGGTGAGCCACCTTTCCCCGCCTCTGTATCTCCCTCTTGCCCCAGGAGGATCTGGAAAGCTCGCTCGATCTTTTTCCTCATCTCGGGGTCTAGAGGTTGCCTTTTGGCTCCCGTGATCCCTAGATCGGCGGCCTGTAGGAGATTCAAGACGTGTTCGCGTGATACGTCATCGTTGAGCAGGCGGTGAGTCACCACTTGACGCATCGGGCGGCTTTGAGCCTCGGCAAACAGAAGGTTTTTTTCAAACCATGAATACAGAGGCAGGAGGTCAGGATGCCCAGCAGAAGCTGCGGTAGAGAGGAAAAGGGCGTTAGGGCGTAGCAAGGTTTTTACGGCGTTTCCGCGTGCTCGATGCGAACCTCCGAGGGCTACATCATCGCCATTTCGCTCAAACAGCAAGGCCGATCGACCTCGCGGATACCGAATTGCTCGCTCTTCCAGTACTCGCTCATCATTTACAATGAAGCTGTATTCGTGGCGGATTCCATTTATGATCAGGTCAACCTCAAAAGAGGATGGTTCCTCCTTTGCTTTGGGGTCGAGCAGAAACGGGTGGCGATGGATGCCTCCGCCTGGTGCTCCTGCACGGAAGGACTGAAGGACCAGGAGACGCATTTCGTTCATGGCCTTGAGTACGTTCGACTTACCGGACGCGTTGGCTCCGAACAGGCCTGCAGCCGGGAGTACCTGGATTGGCTTGCCGCCGATTCGCCAGCTAACGTCGCGCACAACATCATCTTCAGCAACGCTGGTTGCAAGCAGGTTGAGCTCGTAGGGGCCCCTGAACGAGCGGGCATTCTCGGCCCTGAACGACAGGAGGGCCGACACGTCAAGTGCCTCGCTTACGGTGTCCACAGAGCAATTTTTGCAAGAAACCTGCACAGTATCAAGTCTGGGGGCCCGTTTAGCTCTCAGCGTGACATCCGTCCATCATGAGAGTCGCATGCATCAGGCCAAGATCAACGGTGCGAGCTTCGTGGGCTGAGGCATCCGATGCGCTGCGGTGGCTCACGATGGGTGATCCGGCCATCGGCCGGCAAGGGCGCTGCTCTGCGACTTGTAGAGATGACCGCGTTGGCGGTGTCCCTGCCTGACATCACTAGCTGACATCAACGGAGGCGTACAACCGCGCCCGGTGACGCACGTGCCTTCGATGACAACGGCCAGTTACCTCAGCGGTCGAGCGGCTAGTCCGAGTGATGCACCCGCCTACGGATCAGAAGGTTGCAGGTTCGAATCCTGCCGAGTGCACACAGCTCAAAGCCCCCTCGGGATCATCCC
>NZ_JAKWBE010000060.1 GCF_022513565.1 Streptomyces gilvus
GGGGCGCGGGAGTGCGCGTGGGCGCCGGGGTGGAGGCGTCCGCCACGGGGACGAGCGCCGGGGGGTTCGGCGCGGGCTGCTTCTTCGGGGGCGCGGGCGTCGGCGACTCGGGACGTACGACCGATGAGGAGACCGGCGGTTTGGAGTCCGGCTTCCTGGCGGGGCTGTGGCTCCCGGCCAGCGCGAGCGCCACGGCCACGCCTGCCACGGCGACGACACCGGCGGCGATGCCCGCCTTCACGGGCGCGCCCAGCCCCTCGGAGGCCGCCGCGCCCCCGCCGGCGCCGGCCCCGCCGGACGAACCGCCGCTCGCCGCAGCGGCCGCGCCCGCGGCACCCGCCGCTCCGGCGCCTGCCCCACCGGCGATGAGCCCGAGCGCCTTGGCGTACCCGGCGGCGCCGAACCAGCCGATGACCGCGACCGGTACGACGGCGGGGATGCCGCTGGCGACTTCCTTGATCTGGCCCGCGGCCAGCCGGCACTTGGCGCACTCCTCGAGGTGCTGACGCAAGCCTCGCTCGGCACGGGTGCGCAGGCCGCCGCGCGCGTAGGCGCCGAGCCGGTCGGCGTAGCGGGCGCACTCCTCGTCGCCGACGAGGGCGGCGCTGACGTGGGCCTGCAGATAGGCCTGCCTGAGGCCCTCGCGGGCGCGGCTGGCGAGCACGCGCGTGCCGTTGGCGTCGAGGCCGAAGAGGGTGGCGACCTCGCTCGGCGACTCGTCCTCGACCTCGGTGTGCCACAGCACGGCCTGCCAGCGTTCGGGCAGCGACCGGAAGGCACGCATCGCCAGCGACTGGTCGGCCTCGTGCATCGCGCGCACGTCGGCGCCGACGTCGAGGCCCGTGGCGTCCTCGGAGACCTCGGGGGAACGGGCGGCCTGCGCGGCGAACACCGCGAAGTCGTCGACGAGTTGCTCGCGCCTGGCGGACTTCGTCCAGGTGGCGGCGACGCGCCGGACGGTGGTGAGCAGATAGGCGCGTACCGCGTGTTCGGGTCCGTGTCCGCGTCGTACGGCCTGGAGCATGCGGGCGAAGACCTCGGCGGTGAGGTCGTCGGCGGTGTGGGCGTCCCGGCAGCAGGTGCGGGCGTAACGGCGCACGGCGTCGGCGTGGCGCCGGTACAGCGCCTCGTACGCGGTGTCGTCGCCCGAGCGCATCCGCTCGATCAGCTCGGCGTCCGACGACGGCAGGCTTCTCGCCGACGGCACTACGGCGCCGTCCTCGCGCCGGTCGCGCTGGGCGGGGACGCTGCCCTCGACGGGTTCACCGGCCTGGGCCGGGATGGAGGGCCGACCGCCCTGACTCGGGACCTGCGGCGAACCACCGGCCTCCGGGTCGCCGTCCCCCTGTGACCCGTCCCGCCCGTCAACACTCATCGCGGAATGCCCCCGCCGCCGGCCTGATCCGTCCCGAACACCGGGTCAGAGTGCCATATTGGCTTTTGTTCAGGCCCCCGGAGTACACCCCATCCACTCATCCGTGGGGTTTTCCCACCCCCCAGCACTAGCCGTCACCCAAACGGGGAACCCTCCACCGACGCCCAGAAGCCAACGATTGCCGCCACCCCAGAAACCCCGGCGGACGGAGACACGGCACACGGCCTCGCACACCGCTCACGGCCCGCAGACTGCTCAAGGCCTCGCTGACCGCTCACGGCCCGCATACCGCTCACGGTCCTGCTGACTGTTCGAGGCTCCGCTGACCGCTCACGGCCCGCATACCGCTCACGGTCCCGCTGACTGTTCGAGGCTCCGCTGACCGCTCACGGCCCGCATACCGCTCACGGTCCCGCTGACTGTTCGAGGCTCCGCTGACCGCTCACGGCCCGCACACCGCTCACGGCCAGCTCACCGCTCAAGGCCCCGCATGACGGATCATGGCCGCACCGGACCGCCCACGGCCCCGCCAGACGGCTCACGGGCCTGCCGGACGGCTCACGGGCCTGCCGGACTGCTCAAGGCCTCGCAGGACCGCCACCGCCCCGTAGCCGCCGACGGCGCATCCGCCCCGCAAGGGCCACCCGCACCCGACCACGAAAGCCGCACGGGTGGTGCGGGTGGGAACACGGAACCGGCCGAAGGCCGGTCGCATGCGCATCCCACCCGCGGACAGCGTCAGCATCACGCAGGCCGCGACCGCAGCCCCTCCAGCAGGATGTCCAGCAACCGCGCCGACGCCGCCGCCTGCTGCGCAGCATCCGGCAGCGAGGGCGCCGCCGTGGCGATCACCAGCAGCACGTCCGACACGGACACGTCGGCCCGCAGCTCACCCGCCGCCCGGGCCCGCTCCACCAGCTGCCCCACGACCTCGAGCAGCGCCGCGGCCCCCGTGTCGTCCTCGGAGACCAGCCGCAGCTCCCCGGCGCCGACCCCGGCGCCCCCGGCGCCCGGCCCCCGCTGCTGCGGTACCCGTGCCTCGTCGAACACCGAAGCGTCACCACGCTCCTCGGCGACACCGACCCGCAGCACCTGCGGCGGCAGCAACCGCCCCGCCCCCGACGCCACCGACGTCCGCAGGAACCGCGACAGCGCGGACCACGGCTCGTCCTCCTGCCCGAGCGCCGCCCGGGCCTGGTCGGTCAGCCGCGAGGTCTCCTCCTCGGCTATCCGCCGCACCAGCACGTCCTTGCTCGGGAACCGCCGGTACACGGTCCCCACACCCACCCGCGCCCGCCGCGCCACGTCCTCCATCGGCGCGCCGTATCCCAGCTCGCCGAAGACCTCGCGCGCGGCACGCAGTACGTGCTCCAGATTGCGCTGTGCGTCCACGCGCAGCGGCGTCGTACGCGGCCCGTCCCCGCGTCCGTTGCCCGCGGCTGCGCTCACCATGCCGCCCGCTGCGAGCGCGGACGACCAATGAGAGTCCTGAACATGCATAACGTTCCCCCGGTAATGACGTCTCCCCCCGGAGACTCTCCCCGCCATCGGAAAGGCGGAGCGTGCGGGGAGGCCGGGATCACCGGTCCGCCCGTCGCGGACTTCGGATCCGATGAAGCGCTTCCCCCTACACCCCGTCGACACACGAACATAGTTGAGAGGGGGTCAATTCAGAAGGGGCAGGTTCCGCACGGAGCGCCCCCCGATCGGACCACGGGTGGTATAAGTCCCGATTGCACCCCCAGGTACTCCCCGGCGCACACCCACTGACCTGCACTCCTCCTCACTACTTGGGCAATTCGGCCAACTCCGGAGATCCCCGACCCGCGGTCACACACATGGTCGAGGCTGTGGACAAACTCAAGCGCTGGGTGCGTCATGGGATGGTGAAGGAACGTGCGCGCATTCTCGTTGTCGGCGGCGGCTACGTCGGGATGTACACGGCCCTGCGCCTGCAGCGGAAGCTGAAACGGGAACTGGGGCGGGGCGAGGTCGAGATCACGGTCGTGACCCCGGACCCGTACATGACCTATCAGCCGTTCCTGCCCGAGGCGGCGGCCGGCGCCATTTCCCCGCGCCACGTCGTCGTACCGCTGCGCCGGGTGCTCGACCACTGCCATGTCGTCATCGGCGAGGTCCGCTCGATCGACCACGGCAAGCGCACCGCGACCCTCACCACCCTCGCCACGGAGGAGGAGGGAGCGGGCGCCGAACAGCTGTCGTACGACGAACTCGTGCTCGCGCCCGGCTCGATCTCCCGCACCCTGCCGATCCCCGGCCTCGCCGAGCACGGCATCGGTTTCAAGTCGGTCGAGGAGGCCATCGGCCTGCGCAACCACGTCATCGAACAGATGGACATCGCCTCCTCCACCCGCGACCCGGCCATCCGCGACGCCGCGCTCACCTTCGTCTTCGTCGGCGGCGGCTTCGCCGGAGTGGAGGCGCTCGGCGAGCTGGAGGACATGGCCCGCTACACCACGCGCTACTACCACAACGTCAAGGCCGAGGACATGAAGTGGATCCTCGTCGAGGCCTCGGACCGCGTCCTGCCCGAGGTCGGCGCGGAGATGGGCCGCTACACCGTCACCGAACTGCGCCGCCGCAACATCGACGTACGACTGAACACCCGCCTGGAGTCCTGCCTCGACCGGGTCGCCGTGCTCAGCGACGGGGCTCGCTTCCCGACCCGCACGCTGGTGTGGACGGCCGGCGTCAAGCCGCACCCCGTCCTCGCCGCGACCGACCTCCCGCTCACCGGACGGGGTCGGCTGAAATGCACCCCCCAGCTGACGATCGACGGCGTCACGCACGCGTGGGCGGCGGGAGACGCCGCCGCCGTCCCCGACGTCACCGCCGAGCAGCCGGGCGCGGAGACCGCCCCCAACGCCCAGCACGCGGTCCGCCAGGCCCGCGTCCTCGGCGACAACATCGCGCACGCGCTACGCGGCGAGGACCTTCAGACGTACTCCCACAAGTACGTCGGCTCGGTCGCCTCGCTCGGTCTGCACAAGGGTGTCGCGCATGTCTACGGGCGCAAGCTGAAGGGCTACCCTGCCTGGTTCATGCACCGCGTCTACCACCTCAGCAGGGTGCCCACGTTCAACCGCAAGGCCCGTGTCCTGGCCGAATGGACCCTCTCGGGCCTCTTCAAGCGGGAGATCGTCTCGCTCGGTTCACTCGAACATCCCCGTGCGGAGTTCGAACTCGCGGCCGGTGGAAAGCCTCCTACCGACCCGACGACCGATTCGACGACCGACCCGAAGGGGTCGTCCTGACCAGACCCAGGAACTCCACCGACCGGGTGGGCGTCTGACGGATGTCGCCCCGGTAGGCCACACTGCCAGACTGATCCCCGCCATCCGGGCGAGCGACAGCCCGCCCTCTTCGAACCTCCGCCCCTTTCGAACCCCCGCCCCTTCGTAATCCGCCCCCTTCGAACCCAAGAGGCTTTCCCCACCGTGCTGCATCCCGGGGGCGTCATCCCCCAGCCCTCCGGCCAGCCCCGGAGCCGGCCGCAGACGCCGAAGACGACGACACGAGGCAAGGATTCGTGAACTTCACGCGCTGGAGCGCCCGGCTCCCCGGAACGCAGCGCCGCGCCGCAGCGCGGACCGACCAGGTGGCCCTCCCCAACCGGCAGTCCGAGCAGCCCGGCTCCGTCCCCGCGGCCCGCGCCGAACAACTCACCGACGACACCCGCCCCGTGCCGGCCGTCGACGAACTCTCCGTCCGTGAGGTCCTCGACCGCGTCCCGGCCCTCGTCGCCCTGGTCCACGGCCCCGACCACCGCGTCGCCTACGTCAACGACGCCTACGTCGCCGCGTTCGGCCCGCGCCCGCTCGGCAAACCCACCCGCGAGGCCCTGCCCGAGCTCGACGAACTGGGCCTGCTGCCCCTGCTCGACCAGGTCCAGCGCAGCGGCAGACCCCGCACCCTGAAGTCCCGCAAGGCCCCCGACGGCCGCTCCTACACCTTCAGCTGCACCCCGGTCACCGAAGGGGAGTCCCCTGACGGCCACGGCGTGCTCGTCTTCGCCACCGACGTCACCGACCACGCCGAGGCCGCCGAACGCCTGCGCGCGAGCGAACGCCGCCAGCGCGAGACCGCGGTCACCCTCCAGCGCTCCCTCCTCCCGCAGGAACTCGAACAGCCGGACGACCTGCGCATCGCCGCCACCTACCAGCCCGGCGGCACGGAGGCCGCGGTCGGCGGCGACTGGTACGACGTCATCACCCTCGGCGGCGGCCGTACGGCCCTGGTCATCGGCGACGTCATGGGCCGGGGCGTGCGCGCGGCCGCCGTCATGGGCCAGCTGCGCACGGCCGTCCGCGCCTACGCCCGCCTGGACCTGCCCCCGCACGAGGTCCTCCAGCTGCTGGACGGCCTGGCGACGGAGATCGACGCCAACCAGATCGCCACCTGCGTCTACGCCATCCACGACCCCAACGAGGGCCGCCTGGTGTACGCCTCGGCCGGCCATCTCCCCATCCTCGTCCGCGACGAGGGCGGGGTGGTGCTGCGCGCCGACGAACCGACCGGCCCGCCCCTGGGCACCGGCGGCTGGATGCACGCCTCCGGCTCGATCCCCCTCGGCCCCGGCTCCACCGCCGTCCTCTACACCGACGGCCTGGTGGAGCGCCGCAACGAGGACCTGGACGAGGGCATCGCGGCCCTGGAGCGCGCCCTGGCCGGTGCGACCGGCACCCCCCAGGTCGTCTGCGACCGGCTGGTCCGCTCCGCGGGCGTGACGGCGGACCACGACGACGACGTGGCGGTCCTGGTCCTCCAGCATCCGGCCCGCACCGGCCCCGACGGCGAACTCTTCCGCAACGCCGCCCTGGAACTGCTCGGCGGCGTCGAAGCGGCCCCACGCGCGCGTGCCTTCGCCTCCGGAGTCCTCACCAGCTGGCGTTTCCCCGCCGACCTGCACGACCTCGGGGTCCTCGCCGCCAGCGAACTGGTCGCCAACTCCCTCCAGCACGGCATCCCGCCGATGCGGCTGCGGCTGCGCCGCACCGACCGCCGCCTGATCATCGAGGTCACGGACGGCGACGACCATCTCCCGCGCCGCCGCCGCGCGGAGCCCGGCGACGAGTCGGGGCGCGGCATCGCCATCGTGGCGACGATCGCCTCCAACTGGGGCTCGCGCCGCACACCGGGCGGCGGCAAGGCGGTGTGGTGCGAGTTCCTTCTGCCGAAGGGAGCGACCTGACCGGCGCGCGCCCCGGCCCCGCGCGCGCCATCTAGGCGAACCCGCCTCCCGGTGCTAGTAGCTCCCCATGGCAGACGAACCGGGTTTCCAGCTCAGGGGCACCGCCCCCGAACGCTACGAGCAGTACCTCGCACCGATCATGACGCCGTTCGTGACGGCGCTGCTCGACGCCGTGGACCTGTGTCCCGGTGACACGGTCCTCGACCTGGCCTGCGGCACCGGCTTCGCGGCCCGCGCCGCGGCCGCCCAGGTCGGTCCCGCGGGCCGCGTCCACGGCGTCGACGTCAACGAGGCCATGCTCAAGGTGGCCGTGGCGCACCACCCACGCCACTACCCCGACATCGAGTTCACCGCCGCCTCCGCCGACGACCTCCCCTACCCCGACGCAACCTTCGACGCGGTCGTGTGCCAGCAGGGCGCCCAGTTCTTCCCCGACCTGACCGCCGCCCTCAAGGAAACGGCTCGCGTCACCCGCCCCCAGGGCCGCTTCGCCGCCACCGTCTGGTCCCCGACCGCCCTCACCAGCCCGTACTTCGCCGCCCAGCACGAGGTCATCGAGGAGTACGGCGGCCCCGACCCGGCGGCTTCCTTCGCCGCGGCCTTCGCCTGCACCCCCGACCGCCTCACCACGGCCCTCCACACGGCCGGTTTCCACGACCCCAGGACCCACGAACTCACCTTCGGCATCAGCCTGCCCCCACTGGCCGAGTTCGCTCCCGGCCACCTCTCGGTCCTGCCCTGGGCCCAGCAGATCCTCGACACGGAAGGCGCGCAGGCCCTGACGGCCGCCGGCCAGGCCCTCACCGCCCGCCTCTCCGCCCACGCCACGACGACCTTCGCCTTCACGGCCACCCTGGCGACGGCGACTCGCTGAACCGGCGCTGCGACTGAACCAGCACAAAAAGCGGCCGCCACCCGAAGGTGACGGCCGCTTCCCACGCGTACCGCGAGCTCACGCCTCCGCGACGACCGGCTCCGCGGCGGCCCCACCCCGGGCCACCACCCGACTCCGGCCGAGCCACGGCCGGTCCTGTACAGCGGTGAGCTGCCGCCCCAGCCGGAGCGCGAGGAAGGTGATCCCCAGCGAGAACAGCAGGAACGTCACGACGTACGGCATGGGCAGCGAGGCACCGAGCGGCCCGCCCACCGCCGGCCCGACCGCCAGCGCGAGCTGCTTCACCAGAGCGAAAGCGGAGTTGTACTGCCCGGCCATCCCGCTCGGCGCGAGATCGGCGACCAGCGGGGCGACGGTCGGCGACAGCATCGCCTCACCCAGCCCGAACAGGGCGTACGTCGACACGAACGCCGCCGTCGCCATCTCCTGGCTGCCGTGCCCGAGCCCGGCGTACGCGGCGGCGAGCCACGCCACCGCCCAGATCAGCCCCACACCGGCGATCACCCGCGACCGCCGCCGACGCTCGACGAACCGCAGGACGGCGAACTGCGCGACGACGATCATCAGCGTGTTGGCGGCCAGCGCGGTGCCGAGCGCGGACGTCGAGATACCGGCCGCCTCGACGCCGTACGCGCTCAGCCCCGACTCGAACTGCCCGTAGCAGGCGAAGAAGAGCACGAAGCCCAGCACGGACAGCTGCACCATGGCCCGGTTCCCGAGCAGCTGCTTCCAGCCGCCCTCGCCCGACCGCCCGGGGGCGTCCTCGATGCGCGGCGCGCGGGGTACCCGCACGGTCGCCATCACCGCGACCAGCGCCAGGAACACCGCGGCCTCGATCGAGAACAGCAGGGTGAACGAGTCGACGCGCGTAGAGTCAACAAGATGGCCGCCGATGAGCCCGCCGACACCCAGCCCCAGGTTCTGCAGGAAGAACTGCATGGCGAAAGCCCGGGAACGGGTGTCCGTGGTCGAGCAGTCCACGATCATCGTCGCCAGCGCCGGCTGCATCACGGCCTGCCCGGCGCCGAGCGCCGCCGCCGACAGCAGTACGGCCGTCGCGCTGCCCGCCAGCCCCAGGCTCAGCGCGCCCACGGCGGCGGTGACCAGGGCGGCGAGCAGGACCGGCAGCGGACCGCGCCGGACGATGGCCCGTCCGGCGAACGGCAGCACGATCAGCGCGGCCACGGCGAAGACCGCGAGGACCATCCCCGCCGTCATGGCTCCCAGCCCTCGCACCTGCGCCACATAGACGTACAGGTACGGGACGGTGAAGCCGAGCCCGAACGCGCTGAGTGCGTTGCCCACATGGATCCGGCGCATCGCTGCGCCCCTCGCCCTGGTCACGTTCACCTCTCTCAGGTAGTTGGAGTGTCTCAGTACTTAGAACCGAAGACTTCGAAGATAAATTTCAAGGCTAAAGGCTACAGAGGCAAGGACTTCGAGGCAAAGCGACTGCGTGCGATACTGCGCACATGGCCGAGACCCCCGGCGTCACGGAGCCGACGCTCGACGAGCAGATCGCCGCGTACCAGCGGGAGTTCCGGGACCTCGACCCCCAGGTCGAGAAGATCGTCTCCGCGCTGGCCCGGCTCAACCGCCGGATGAACGTCGCCTACGGCCGCCAGACCTCCGCGCTCGGCATCAGCAACGCCGAGTGGGAGGTCCTCAAGGCGCTCGTCCTCTCCGGCGCCCCCTACCGTCTGGGCCCCAGCGACCTCGCGAAGCGGCTCGGTCTGACGCCGGCCGCGATGACCCACCGGATCGACCGCATGGTCGGCGAGGGACTGGTGACCCGGGAGAGGGACGAGACCAACCGGGTCCGCGTCATCGTCGAACTGACCGGGGAGGGCAGGGAGAAGTGGCTCGAGGCGATGCGTCTGGCGACGGTCTTCGAGGAGGATCTGCTCCAGGACCTCTCCGCCGACGAGCGCGCTACCCTGGGAGACGTCCTCACTCGCCTCCTCCGCAGGGTGGAACACGCCCAGCCGGATGCGGGGGGACGCCTGACCGACCTGGACTAAAAGATCTTGACAAGGGGCACTTGACAGCCCTCGGCAGGATCCGTAAAGTTCTTCGGGTTGCCACCGGGCCGTAACGGTTCTGCGGCAGCACCTCCCGCCGCGGTAGCGGCACAAACCTTCAGCACGATCTCCCGAACGGGTTGATTTCGGCGCGCCCGAATTCCATTCGATTCGGAGCCCGGTAGCCCGATTGGGAATCGCCGAGAGAATCAGCTAAGGTTTGAGACGTCGGAACGGCCCAACGGCCGGGAAGACAACCCCCTCT
>NZ_JAKWBE010000061.1 GCF_022513565.1 Streptomyces gilvus
TAGCCTCGCGCTTTCACGAGGTGGGCTGTCCAAGCGTTGATCAGAAACACGGAAAGTGCCCTTGACCTGCAACGATAGGACTTGCTGAGGATCCTGTTGGCTGCAAGGAAAAGAGCACTTTCCAGGTGAGAGAGCCTATCTCGTCGTACCCACGTGTCCGTGTCCGGGGAGACGGTCGGCAGGTGGTCTCGCAGGCCGGTGCGGTCCTGCTGTTGGAGACGGTCCGCAAGACGGGCCTTGACCAGGCGATATCCGCAGCTCTGGCTCCGTGGCGGAAGCCGCGGGCCGTCCACGATCCCGGCAAGATCCTCCTGGACGTTGCCCTGGCGGTCGCACTGGGCGGGGACTGCCTCGCGGACGTCACCCTGCTGCGGTGTGAGCCGGCCGTCTTCGGCCTGGTCGCCTCCGACCCGACCGTCTCCCGTCTGATCGACACCCTCGCCGCGTCCGGCGTCAAAGCCCTGCAGGTCATCCGGTCCGCACGCTCCGAAGTCCGCCATCGTGCCTGGTCGTTGGCCGGCGAGAACGCCCCGGACGCCGGCGGTCAGGTCACCGTAGACCTCGACGGCGTCCTCGTGATCGCCCACTCCGACAAGGAGGACGCGGCCGCGACTTGGAAGAAGACCTACGGCCATCACCCGCTGACGGCCTTCGTCGACCACGGACCGGGCGGAACCGGTGAACCCGTTGTCGCCCTCCTCAGACCGGGAAACGCGGGCTCCGTGCGACACGAGGTCGCACAAGTTGAGTGGTCTCATCGATCGGAGGTTCGGCTGATGTCGACGGTGTAGATCCGGGCCAGTGTCCAAGGCCCGTCCCCGCTTCGACGTGCGTCACCGGCAACGGTGGGGTGCGGAGCTCGAAGAAGACGCCCAAGGGTTCCCGATCCGTCCGGGGGCCACAGGCAAGGGGAAGACCGGACGGGTGAACGCGAGTGAACCCCTGATGATGCCTCGTCACGTTTGGGCTCCGCCAGACGGAAGTCTTCAGCGGAGTGCAGGGACTGGCCGCTGAGAAGCGGCGGGTGCCGGTCGGACAGCGAACCGCCGACCGGGAGGACACCACCGTCCCCGGGGTATAGGGGGCGCCCATCCCGGTCGTATCTCAACTGTGTGGAACGTGGAAACCCCGACGGGGTCCGCTCAGGCGACTGAGCGGTGAGCCGACTGCGAGGAAGGCCCAGCCCCCGGGCGGGAACAGGATGACCCAAGAAGCGAACGCCGGCAGCCGAAAGGCAGCGGGAAGACGGGGCAACACATTCGGCCCTCCGCCGATCGCCCCGCATAACCGGCCGGATACGGGCACGTGCCCGAACTCGAAAGGGTGCCGACGTGGGTCAGGTGAGTCTGTGGAGACCAGATGCTCGAACACCCCGAACCGAGGGACAAGTTGGACGCCCCAGCTGAGGCTGCGGTGAACGGACCTGAGGACGAGATCACCGGCTGGCTGGCCGTCGACTGGCAGCAGGTCGAAGACGACGTACGGCGACTTCGGCAACGCATCTTCACGGCATCGCGGGCAGGGGACCTGAAAAGGGTCCGCAATCTGCAGAAGCTGATGCTCCGCTCCCGCGCCAACACGCTGCTCAGCGTGCGCCGGGTCACGGAGATCAACGCTGGCCGCACGACCGCCGGGATCGACGGGAAGGTGGTGCTGCTGCCCCAGGGCAAGGCCGAACTGGCCGACTGGATGCAGCGATCCGCCGACACGTGGAGGGCCCGGCCGGTCAGGCGGGTGTATATCCCCAAGGCAGGAGGGAAGAAGCAGCGCCCGCTCGGCATTCCGGTGATCGTTGACCGCGCTCTCCAGGCGCGGGCCCTCAGCGCGCTGGAACCCGAGTGGGAGGCACGGTTCGAGCCGAAGTCGTACGGCTTCCGGCCCGGCCGTGGCTGCCATGACGCCATCGAGGCGATCTTCAACGCGGTCGGGGGAAAGAACCCGCACCGCCGGTGGATTCTCGACGCGGACCTGGCAGCGGCGTTCGACCGCATCGACCACGACCGTCTTCTCCGCCAGCTCGGCACGTTCCCCGCGCGGGAGCAGGTCAGGCAGTGGCTGAAGGCGGGCGTGGTCGAGCGTGAACAGCTCACCCCGACCGAGGAGGGGACTCCACAAGGCGGGGTGATCAGCCCGACGCTACTGAATGTCGCCCTGCACGGGCTGGAACAAGCCGCCGGGGTCCGGTACTTCGCTGACGGGATGAGGCACGCGGGCAAGTCGGAGCCGGGCACCCCCGTGGTGATCCGCTATGCCGACGATCTGGTGGCCTTGTGCGTCAGCGAGGAACAGACCCGGCAGGTCAAGCAGCAGCTCGCGGTGTGGCTGGCTCCGAGGGGACTGGCCTTCAACGAGGACAAGACGCGCGTCGTCCGCCTTGAAGAGGGCTTCGACTTCCTCGGGTTCAACGTCCGCCGATATCGCAACGGCAAGCTGCTGACCAAGCCCAGCAAGGCAGCGGTGCGGCGCATTCGCAGCAGGCTCGCCGCCGAGGTCAAGGCTCTGCACGGGGCCAACGCCCAAGCGGTGATCAACAAGCTCAACCCCGTGATCCGGGGCTGGGCGGCCTACTACCGCACCGGGGTATCCAAGGAGATCTTCTCCTCCTTGGACCACTACCTGTGGCGGCTCACCTACCGGTGGGGGCTGCGGGCGCACCCGAACAAGTCGAAACGCTGGGTCGTGGCCCGGTACTTCGGCGCGTTCCACCCAACCAGGCGGGACCGCTGGGTGTTCGGCGACCGGGACACCGGTCGCTACCTGGTGAAGTTCTCCTGGACGAAGATTGTCCGGCATCGGCTGGTCAAAGGCAGGGCGTCTCCGGACGACCCGGCTCTGACCGGTTACTGGGCTGATCGGCGACGGCGGCGAAAGCCTCCGCTGGGGCCGTTCGTGCTGCGGCTGCTACACGCGCAGCACGGCCGCTGTCCCGGCTGCGGAACTCTGCTGTTGCACGCCGATCAGGAACCGCAAAGTCCCACCGAGTGGGAGCAGTGGCTCACCGCCGTCCGCAAGGCGATCCGCCGCAGAGCGCTCGCCACCGAGGACGGCCACCCGCCGGACGACACCGCACGCTGCCTCATGCACGCCCACTGCGCGCGGCGGCGCATCGCCGCCCGCGCACCGGGACCAGCAGTTCTGCCTGACCGCGAGCCTTTGGGGCTTGCTTGAGCCGTGTGCCTGGAAAGCGGGCACGCACGGTTCTGAGGGGGCCCCGGCGCAGCAATGCGCTGGGGCTACCCGACAACACCGCAGCCGACCACATCACCACCGCCCAACTCGCCCTGGCCCAAATGCCGAAGCGCTACCGACGAGGACGGCAGACGCTGATCCGCACGGACTCCGCCGGCGGCACCCACGAGTTCGTGTCCTGGCTCGCGAAGCGGGGCCGATGGCTGTCCTACTCGGTCGGTATGACGGTCACCGAAGCGATCCACGAACACGTGCTGAAGGTCCCCGCCTCGGCCTGGACCCCGGCCGTCGAGACTGACGGTGAGGCCCGGGACGGGGCCTGGGTCGCCGAGCTCACCGGCAAGCTCCTTAACGGCTGGCCCAAGGGCATGCGGCTCGTCGTCCGCAAGGAACGGCCCCATCCCGGAGCCCAGTTGAGGATCACGGACGCGGACGGCATGCGGATCACATGCTTCGCGACCAACACCACCGGCCGGCCGATCGCCGAGCTCGAACTGCGTCACCGGCTCCGGGCTCGGGCCGAGGACCGGATCCGGGCCGCCCGGGCCACCGGCCTGCGCAACCTGCCCCTGCACGACACCGCCCAGAACCGGGTCTGGATGGAGATCGTCCAGATCGCTCTCGACCTGCTGGCCTGGATGCCCATGCTCGCCTTGACCGACCGGGCGAGGCTCTGGGAACCGCGTCGCTTGCGGTTCCGCCTGTTCTCCGCGGCCGGCCAGCTCGTCACCACCGGTCGGCGCAGGATTCTTCGCCTCGCCCGGCACTGGCCCTGGACCGTCGAGATCACCGCCGCCCTCGAACGTCTCGCGCTCCTGCCGGACCCCGGCTGACCAGCAACCCACCGTCCCTGCGACAGCATCACCCGCCCCGGGCAGTGGAACCCGGCGCCCACCCGACGCGACAGCCGGGCCACCTGCCTGCCCGGCATCAGCTCCGGAAAGCAAAAGGGTCCACCGACTCCGTCGGCGGACC
>NZ_JAKWBE010000062.1 GCF_022513565.1 Streptomyces gilvus
AACACAGTGGACGCGAGCAACTGAGGACAAGCCCTCGGCCTATTAGTACCGGTCACCTCCACACCTTGCGGTGCTTCCAGATCCGGCCTATCAACCCAGTCGTCTACTGGGAGCCTTACCCCATCAAGTGGGTGGGAGTCCTCATCTCGAAGCAGGCTTCCCGCTTAGATGCTTTCAGCGGTTATCCCTCCCGAACGTAGCCAACCAGCCATGCCCTTGGCAGAACAACTGGCACACCAGAGGTTCGTCCGTCCCGGTCCTCTCGTACTAGGGACAGCCCTTCTCAAGACTCCTACGCGCACAGCGGATAGGGACCGAACTGTCTCACGACGTTCTAAACCCAGCTCGCGTACCGCTTTAATGGGCGAACAGCCCAACCCTTGGGACCGACTCCAGCCCCAGGATGCGACGAGCCGACATCGAGGTGCCAAACCATCCCGTCGATATGGACTCTTGGGGAAGATCAGCCTGTTATCCCCGGGGTACCTTTTATCCGTTGAGCGACGGCGCTTCCACAAGCCACCGCCGGATCACTAGTCCCGACTTTCGTCCCTGCTCGACCCGTCGGTCTCACAGTCAAGCTCCCTTGTGCACTTACACTCAACACCTGATTGCCAACCAGGCTGAGGGAACCTTTGGGCGCCTCCGTTACCCTTTAGGAGGCAACCGCCCCAGTTAAACTACCCATCAGACACTGTCCCTGATCCGGATCACGGACCCAGGTTAGACATCCAGCACGACCAGACTGGTATTTCAACGACGACTCCCACCATACTGGCGTATGGCTTTCACAGTCTCCCAGCTATCCTACACAAGCCGAACCGAACACCAATATCAAACTGTAGTAAAGGTCCCGGGGTCTTTCCGTCCTGCTGCGCGAAACGAGCATCTTTACTCGTAGTGCAATTTCACCGGGCCTATGGTTGAGACAGTCGAGAAGTCGTTACGCCATTCGTGCAGGTCGGAACTTACCCGACAAGGAATTTCGCTACCTTAGGATGGTTATAGTTACCACCGCCGTTTACTGGCGCTTAAGTTCTCAGCTTCGCCACCCCGAAGAGTGACTAACCGGTCCCCTTAACGTTCCAGCACCGGGCAGGCGTCAGTCCGTATACATCGCCTTACGGCTTCGCACGGACCTGTGTTTTTAGTAAACAGTCGCTTCTCGCTGGTCTCTGCGGCCACCCCCAGCTCAAGGAGCAAGTCCTCTCACCAGGCGTGGCCCCCCTTCTCCCGAAGTTACGGGGGCATTTTGCCGAGTTCCTTAACCATAGTTCACCCGAACGCCTCGGTATTCTCTACCAGACCACCTGAGTCGGTTTAGGGTACGGGCCGCCATGAAACTCGCTAGAGGCTTTTCTCGACAGCATAGGATCATCCACTTCACCACAATCGGCTCGGCATCAGGTCTCAGCCACAAGGTGTGCGGATTTGCCTACACACCGGCCTACACCCTTACCCCGGGACAACCACCGCCCGGGATGGACTACCTTCCTGCGTCACCCCATCACTCACCTACTACCAGCTCGGGCCACCGGCTCCACCACTCCGACCTCGTCCGAAGACTCAGCCGGCGGCTTCACGGGCTTAGCATCACTGGATTCGATGTTTGACGCTTCACAGCGGGTACCGGAATATCAACCGGTTATCCATCGACTACGCCTGTCGGCCTCGCCTTAGGTCCCGACTTACCCTGGGCAGATCAGCTTGACCCAGGAACCCTTAGTCAATCGGCGCACACGTTTCCCACGTGTGAATCGCTACTCATGCCTGCATTCTCACTCGTCAACCGTCCACAACTCGCTTACGCGGCTGCTTCACCCGGCAGACGACGCTCCCCTACCCATCACAGCGGGCGTTGGCCCTCATGCTGCAATGACACGACTTCGGCGGTACGCTTGAGCCCCGCTACATTGTCGGCGCGGAATCACTAGACCAGTGAGCTATTACGCACTCTTTCAAGGGTGGCTGCTTCTAAGCCAACCTCCTGGTTGTCTCTGCGACTCCACATCCTTTCCCACTTAGCGTACGCTTAGGGGCCTTAGTCGATGCTCTGGGCTGTTTCCCTCTCGACCATGGAGCTTATCCCCCACAGTCTCACTGCCGCGCTCTCACTTACCGGCATTCGGAGTTTGGCTAAGGTCAGTAACCCGGTAGGGCCCATCGCCTATCCAGTGCTCTACCTCCGGCAAGAAACACACGACGCTGCACCTAAATGCATTTCGGGGAGAACCAGCTATCACGGAGTTTGATTGGCCTTTCACCCCTAACCACAGGTCATCCCCCAGGTTTTCAACCCTGGTGGGTTCGGTCCTCCACGACCTCTTACAGCCGCTTCAACCTGCCCATGGCTAGATCACTCCGCTTCGGGTCTTGAGCATGCTACTAAAACGCCCTCTTCGGACTCGCTTTCGCTACGGCTACCCCACCCGGGTTAACCTCGCAACACACCGCAAACTCGCAGGCTCATTCTTCAAAAGGCACGCAGTCACGAGAAGCACCGAAGTGCTTCCGACGCTCCCACGGCTTGTAGGCACACGGTTTCAGGTACTATTTCACTCCCCTCCCGGGGTACTTTTCACCATTCCCTCACGGTACTATCCGCTATCGGTCACCAGGGAATATTTAGGCTTAGCGGGTGGTCCCGCCAGATTCACACGGGATTTCTCGGGCCCCGTGCTACTTGGGTGTCTCTCCAACGAGCCGCTGACGTTTCGACTACGGGGGTCTTACCCTCTACGCCGGACCTTTCGCATGTCCTTCGCCTACATCAACGGTTTCTGACTCGTCCTGCCGCCGGCAGACGACAGAAGAGAGATCCCACAACCCCCACGACGCAACCCCTGCCGGGTCTCACACGTCGTAGGTTTGGCCTCATCCGGTTTCGCTCGCCACTACTCCCGGAATCACGGTTGTTTTCTCTTCCTGCGGGTACTGAGATGTTTCACTTCCCCGCGTTCCCTCCACACTGCCTATGTGTTCAGCAGTGGGTGACAGCCCATGACGACTGCCGGGTTTCCCCATTCGGACACCCCCGGATCAAAGCCTGGTTGACGACTCCCCGGGGCCTATCG
>NZ_JAKWBE010000063.1 GCF_022513565.1 Streptomyces gilvus
AGGGCGCCGGCGGCGACGAGGTTGGGGTCGGTGAAGTACTGCCCGGAGAGGTTGTTCAGGGCGGAGGTGATGGGCATGTTCTCGCCGGTGGAGATCAGCACGATGGCCCAGAAGAAGTCGTTGTAGATCCAGATGGAGAGCAGGGTGGCCAGGGCGGCCATGGCGGGCTTGCACAGCGGCAGCACGATCTGCCAGTACATCCGCCACACGGAGGCGCCGTCGACGAGGGCGGCTTCGGTGAGTTCGTGCGGCAGCATCCGCATGTAGTTGGACAGGACGAAGGCGCAGAAGCCGGACTGGAAGGCGACGTGGATGAGGACCAGGCCGAGGGCGGAGTCGTAGAGCTTGCCGCTGGCGGTGATGCCGGGCAGGTCGATCAGCAGGTACATGCGGTACAGCGGGGTGATGATGACCTGCTGGGGCAGGAGGTTGCCGGCGGTGAACACCAGCAGCAGGAAGATGTTGAGGCGGAAGTCGAAGCGGGAGACGTAGAAGGCCACCATCGACGACAGCAGCAGGGTCAGCAGCACGGCCGGCACCGCGATGATCAGCGTGTTGCCGAAGTAGTGCAGCATGTCCGACTGGGTGAAGGCGTTCTTGAAGTTGTCGAAGGTCAGCTTGCTGGGCCAGGACACGTAGCCCTTGGTGCTGGTCTCCGAGTACGGGCGCAGGGCGGCGTAGATGGCCCACAGCAGCGGCGCCAGCCACACCAGCGACGTGGTGATGAGGAAGGCGTGCAGCAGGACGCGGGCCGGGCGGAGGGGGGTGCGCTGTTTGAGGGGCGCCGCGGCGCTCATGGTGCTCATGCCTGACGCTCCTTGCGGAAGGTCGCGATCAGGTAGGGGATGATGACCGCGAGGGAGATCACCAGCAGGACCACGGCGATGGCGGAGCCGTAGCCGATCCGGCTGGACTCGCCGATGATGTTGTTGGTGATCAGGATGGACAGCAGTTCGGTGCCCTGGGCGCCCTTGTTGAAGACGTACACCAGGTCGAAGGCGCGCAGCGCTTCGATGATCGTCACGACCAGGACGACGGTGTTGGTGGGGCGCAGGGTGGGGAAGATGACGTTCTTGAAGGTCTGCCACTCGTTGGCGCCGTCGAGGGAGGAGGCCTCGCGCAGGGAGGGGTCGACGCCCTTGAGGCCGGCGAGGTAGAGGATCATCATGTAGCCGGTGTGCCGCCAGGACGCGGCGACCAGCACGGCCCACAGGTTGAGGTGGGGGTCGCCGATCCAGTCGATGTAGTGGCCGGGCTTGTTGGCGCCGATGACGCTGTTGATCAGGCCGGTGTCGGGGTTGTAGACCAGCTGCCACACGAAGCCGGTGACCGCGAGGGAGACCACCACGGGCAGGAAGTAGGCGGTCTGGTAGACCCGGGAGAAGCGGATCTTCTTGTCCAGCTGGACGGCGAGGAACAGGCCCATCGGGGTCGGGATGCAGATCAGCACCACGAACCAGATGATGTTGTGCTCGACCGCGGGCCAGAACTGCGGGTTGCTGGTGAACAGCTGGTGGAAGTTCTGCAGGCCGACCCATTTGATGGAGTCGAAGCCGATGCCGTCCCAGCTGGTGAAGGCCAGGAGGATGGAGGCGAGGGCGGTGACCCAGACCAGGGCCACGTGCAGGACGGTGGGCACGCCCGCCATGAAGGCGAGCGTGAGGCGGTCCCGGCCGGTCAGCAGCCGCTGGTGGCCGCGGGGGATCCGCTTGACGGCAGGCGCGTGCCCCGGAGGCGGCACGGCCGCCTCCGGGGACTTCGTGTTGGTGTCGATGCTCACGATGACCGCTCAGCTCACGAAGACGCGAAGATCTGCTTCTTCTGGCGTTCGATGGACGTCAGCAGGGCGTCGATGCCCTTGGGGTTTTGCAGGAACTTCTGCAGCCCCGGCTGCATCACCGTGGAGGTGAAGTCCGGCCGCGAGTCACGGTCCATGAACTGCGTCAGCGACTTCGCCCCGCTGATCATCGTGTACGCCTTCTTCTGCAGCGGCGTGTACGAGGAGGTGTCCGCCTTGCTGGAGGCGGCCACCACCGACGAGTCGGCCTTCAGGTAGATCTGCTCGGCCTCCGGCGTGCCCAGGAACTCCATCAGCTGGGCCGTCCCCGCCTTGTTCTTGGGCGCCTTGGAGACCATGAAGCCGTCGGTGGGCGCCTCCACCGTGTCCTGCCCGAACGCCGAGTTGATCTCGGGGAAGGCGAAGAAGTCCAGGTCGTCCAGGTCGGCCTTGTTGGTGAACTGCTGCGCCACGAACGTGCCCAGCAGATACAGGCCCGCCTTCTTCGACACCAGCGTCTGCGCCGCGTCCTGCCAGGTGCGGCCCATGAAGCCGTCCTGGTGGTAGGGCAGCAGCTCGGCCCAGTGGTCGAAGACCGCCTTGACCTTCGGATCCGTCCACGACTCCTTGCCCGCCATCAGCGACTTGTGGAAGTCGTAGCCGTTGAGCCGGAAGTTGATCTGGTCGAAGGTGCCCATCGCCGGCCAGGCGTCCTTGTCACCGAACGCGATCGGCACCAGCCCGTCCTGCTTCATCTTCTTGCACAGCGCGACCAGCTGGTCCCAGGTCGTGGGGACCTCGTAGCCGTGCTGCTTGAAGACGCTCTTGCGGTAGAACAGCGCCCACGGATACGTGTACAGCGGCACGAAGTAGTACTTGCCGTCCTCGCCCTTGGCCAGCTGCTTCATCGCGTCCGGGAAGTTCCCGCCGATCTTCGCCCACACGTCGTCGACCGGCGAGGCCAGGTTCTTCGCCGCGAAGAACTGCATCCGGTACCCCGCGAACCAGGTGAACACGTCGTCCGGCGTGCCCTGCAGATACGAGTTGATCTGCTCCTGGAACGTGTTGTGGTCCTTCGTGTTCACGTCGACCTTGATCCCGGACTTCTTCGTGAACGCGGCATAGATCTCCGCGAACGCCTTCTTGGGCACCGCGTCGGAGGAGTTGGAACCCAGACTGACCGTCTTGGAATCCGACGAAC
>NZ_JAKWBE010000064.1 GCF_022513565.1 Streptomyces gilvus
CGTTCCGCCTCGCTAAAGGGCCACAGTCCGGTTTACTGGCCTCATGACACCCACCGCCCAGCTCATCGCCCGCGAGTACCGGCGCCTGTCCAACAAGAAGCGCGGCACCAGCCTCAGCCGCCAGGGCTCCGATAATGCCGTCTCCGCCAGTGACAACGCCTGGCGACTGCACCCCGAGCCTTACATCGACGACGGTCTGTCGGCCTCACGGTACGCCCGCAAGAATCGCGACGACTTCGAGAAGCTCATCGCCGACCTGCAGACCGGGCCCACCGGCCGCGACAGCCGGTTCGGCGCCGACGTCCTCATGCTGTGGGAGTCCTCGCGCGGCTCGCGCAAGGTCGGCGAGTGGGTCGAGTTCATCGAGCTGTGCGAGGCCAAGCACGTCCTGTTCTGGGTCACCACTCACGAGCGGCTGTACGACCCGCGCAACGGCCGCGACCGAAAGAGCCTCCTCGAGGACGCCGTCGACTCCGAGTACGAGTCGTACAAGACGCACCGCCGCACCAGCGGCACCGTCGCCTTCCAGGCGAGCATCGGCCGCCCGCACGGCGCACCGCCGGACGGGCTCATGCCGGTGTACGACGAGAAGACCGGCGACCTGGTCACCTGGGTCGAGGATCCGGACCGGGCCCACATCCCGCGCGAGCTCTTCCGCCTACTGGAGGAGGGCGTCTCTCTCACCGAGATCGAGCGCAGATTTCGGGCGGCTGGCTACCTCAACCGCTCCGGCAGCCCCTACAGCCGCGAGCATCTGCGGCAGTCCGCGCTCAAGCACGCCTACGCCGGACTGCGCTCCTACGACGGCCACGTCTTCGAGGGCACGTGGGACGGCATCGTCGATCCGGCCCGGTTCTGGGCGGTGCAGCGCATCCTGAACGCTCCGCACCGCAAAACCACCCGCGGCGGCCGCGCCTCGCACGAGCTCACGGGCAGCCTCTGGTGCAGCCGCTGCCTGATACCGATCACGAAGATCCGCGACGAGGTCGCCTATCAGTGCACGGGCTGCTGGCTGCGGATCCAGAAGGGGCCCGTCGACGACTACATCATCGGCACGAAGGAGGAGCCGGGCGCACTGCTGGCGTTCCTCGCCCGCAGGGACCTCTACAAACGGCTCGCCGCCCGCGACGGCGACGACCAGGAGCTGCGGGAGCTGCGGGCCCGGCTCGAGCAGGCCCGCGCCGAGCGCGACGAGTTCCGATCGGCCAAGGGCAGCAACCTGGCTGAGGCCATGGTGCTGGCCAACTCGCTGTCCGCGAAGGAGCAGGAGGTGACCGAGCTCGAGGCACACGAGCGTGACCTGAGCCTGCCCCCTTCCGTCGCGAAGATGATCCGCCCGGACACCGACGTGTGGGAGTCGTGGGAGGAGGCCACGGTCAGCGCCCGCCGCGAGGTTGCGCGCGTCGTCCTCAGCGAGCGCGGCCTCGGCAAGCCCTACGTGCTGCCTGCGCCGAGCCGCGGCCGCAACCAGCTCGTCGTCGAGCGCCTCGACTTCCGCAACTAGCGGCGGTCGTGGTGGCGATGGCCGTGCCCCGGCCACCCGGTCACCGTCGGCCGCGCCGGAGGCCCGGACTGTGACGCAGACGGGCTGCTGAGGACCGGCTGGGACGAGGCCTCGGGACTGTCGCTGGCGGCTGACGCTGTGTCTGCAGGTTCGTCTTCGGGGGATGTTACGGCCGTCCCGGACGGCTGCGCGGTGGGCGAGACGATCCCTGTGTCGCTGGGTTCGGCTGGGGTCCGGGGCGTCTGGCGGCCTGCCCGCTGCGAGACGGATGAGTCCGACATCGTCGTGATGGAAGGCTGCCGCACCTCCCGTGGCGACTGCGGCACCGAATGGGACCCCGTCGACGACGGCGCGGGGGACGGCGGTTCGTTCTGGCTGTCCATCGACCAGGGCGTCACCGTCAGCGCCGTCACCGCGCTGACCACGGTCAGGCCGCCGACCGCCGAGCCGACGACCTGCGTCATCTGAGCCCGTATCGCGGCACGCACACCCGTGTACAGCGAGAACATTGCGGCGAAGCCGCCGCCGATCAGCTTCAGGTGCCGCTTGGCACGCACGACCCTGGCCTCGCCAGGAAGCGGCCGAATCAGGCGCACCTCCGGCGCGCGCGGCTGGACGTCCGCAGCCTGCGCACCTTGCGACCGAATCGTTTCAAACCGGTCGACGGCAATCGAGGCCACGGCATCGATCCTCGCCTCCCGCTCTCCGGCCCAATCACGGGACTGCTGCTCTGGAGGCACTTCCTCGTCAGGCCTGGTCCGGCGTTGCAGCTCTTGGACCTTCAGCACCAGTACGCAAGAGATCGCCACCAGCGCGCCGGCCGCCATCGCCGCAATCACCTGAACAAGGCTGATCACTTCTCAACACCTTCCCAATACATGTAATGGGCACAAGTGGGGGGAAGGTGATAACCGTGCGCTCAACACCTGTCACACAAATGCATAAATGCATGTTCGTGATCAAAGCGTTACTAACCAACGCTGCGACGCCGCGGCGATGGTGAGGGGCTCTCAGCTTCGACGGACCGCCGGCGCTCGAGTTCCACACGCGCCCGCCGGTACGCCTCGTCCGTCTCCTCCTCCGTCAGGCCGAGTCGACTGGCCGTCGACACCACCAAGTCCTGGAGGATCTCGAGATCCCGCAACGACAGGGCCTGCCCATCCGCCGACCTTGCGACCTCGCCCTCCACGCCGGCGACATCACCGGCATGGCCAGCAGTGAGCAGGGGGTCACCCCCGGCAAGGATCGCGGCGACGCTGCCCGCTTCCCACTGAAGAGCCCGTTCGAGCTTCCGATACGTGGACCCTCGCGCCTTGATGCCTTTGCGGATCTTGCTGAG
>NZ_JAKWBE010000065.1 GCF_022513565.1 Streptomyces gilvus
TTGTGCATCACCATGAAGTTGGTGGTGGCGGGGGTCGACGGCGCCGACTCGCGCAGGACGTCCCGCTCCGCCTCGTACAGCGACAGCAGGGCGTCGCTGCAGAAGCGGCGCCAGTCCAGCTGGTGGGTCGGGTTCGGGACCGCGCCCGTCGCGCGCGGGGGCAGGATCTGGTCCCAGTCGTAGTACCACTGGCTCCAGAAGGTGGTGCCCCAGGCGTGGTTGAGGGCGTCCAGGCTCGCGTACCTGTCCTGCAGCCAGTCACGGAAGGCCGCGGCGCTGGTGTCGCAGTAGCACTCGGCGTTGTGGCAGCCGTACTCGTTGTGGACGTGCCACATCACCACGGCCGGGTGGTCGGCGTAGCGGCGGGCCAGTTCGCCGGTGATCCGCAGGGCCGCCTCGCGGTAGGCGGGGCTGGACGGGCAGAACGTCTGGCGGCTGCCGTACGACATTCTGCGGCCGTCCTTGTCGACCGGCAGGGCGTCCGGGTGGGCGACGAAGAACCAGGCCGGCGGGGCCGCCGTCGGGGTCGCGAGGTCGGCGGCGATGCCGTGGGCGTGCAGCAGGTCGAGGATGCGGTCGAGGCGCGAGAAGTCGTAGGTGCCCTCGGAGGGTTCGAGCAGCGCCCAGGAGAAGATGTTGACGCTGACCATGCTGACCCCGGCCTCGGCCATGAGGCGCATGTCCTCGGCCCAGACCTCCTCGGGCCACTGCTCCGGGTTGTAGTCGCCGCCGTAGGCGATGCCCGGCACGTTCAGGGCGCGGCTCACTTCGCGGCTCCCGACAGCAGACGGCGCGTGGTGGCCACGCCCCACTCGTCCAGGGACAGCAGACGGTCGCTGGAGGCCATCAGGCCGCCGGTCGCCTCCACGTGCGCCGCCCAGCGCTCGCGCGTCTCCACGGCCGGGCGGGCCATCAGGCAGTCCGGGTCGTTGATCCAGAACCGGCCGTGCTGCCACTGGCGGCCGGCGCCGGTGAACTCGGCCGGGTCCTGCCCGGGCTGGCTGTAGTCGTCCGCCTCGGGACGGCGGTGCGGGGCCGTGTCGGGGCTCACTCGCATCGCGTCGAACAGGCCGATGGAGGGCAGGATGGGCGCCCCGCAGCCGAGCAGGTACGCGTCCGGGCCGATCGCCTCACGGATGAGCTCGATCCCCGAGCGGTACGCCGTCAGCGCGTCGACGGAGGCGTGCCGTACGCCCTCCAGCGCGCCCGCGTAGAGGAAGTCGACCTTGAAGTAGTCGTAGCCCTCGGCGCGCAGGGTGCGGAAGACCTCGGTCAGGTAGGCCGCCGCCTCGGGGTGGGTGGTGTCCAGCACCCTCAGGTCGTGGCCCCAGTTGCGGCCGGCGTGCGTGAAGCCGCCGTCCGTGTCGCGGACCAGCCAGTCGGGGTGTTCGGTGGCCAGGTCGCTCGCCGGGTCGACCAGGAAGGGGGCCGTCCAGATGCCGGCCCGGCGGCCGCGGGCCCGGATGGCGTCCGCGATGCCCTCGCGGGAGCGGAAGCGCCCGGAGAGGGTGAGCCAGTCGCCGAGTGCGCTCTGGTAGCCGTCGTCGATCTGCACGACGTCGACGGGCAGGTCGAGGGTGTCCATCGCACGGAGGTTCTCGTGGATGTCGTCCTCGGTGACCTCGGTGAAGTACTCGTACCAGGAGCACCAGACCGTCGGTGCCGGGCGCGGCGCCGCGGCGCCGAGGCTCTCGGCCCAACTGCCGAGCGCCTCCTGGATGTCCGTGCCCCTCCACTCCTTCACCGCACCGTCCGCGCTGACCTCCGCGAGGCCGTCCGTCACCGTCAGACGGATCGACGGAACCTCGCCCGTGGGGTCCACGGCCGCCCAGAGCCGGGTCGGCGAACCGTCGCCGGGATCGAGTGCCAGCAGGCCCTCGCCCTGGAAGACACCCTCGGGAACGGTGACGCCCGGGCGGTAACAGACCGTCGCCCAGTTGTCGTTGGTCGGGCGGTACGGCTTCTCACCGAGGGCGTAGGCGCCGCTGGGGCTCCAGGACTGCCAGCCCTCCTCGTGGACACGGGCGTTGGCCGGATCCACGGGGACGGAGGCGACGGGGGTGAAGGGGTGGTGCACGGGGGTCTCTTCCATGTGAAGGGCCCGGCGTCGGGGCGTCAGCCCTTGTTGGCGCCGAGGGTGAGGCCGCTGACGAACTGGCGTTGCAGGACGAAGTAGACGATCAGGGTGGGGATCGCGGTCAGC
>NZ_JAKWBE010000066.1 GCF_022513565.1 Streptomyces gilvus
GGGCAGCTTGGCCTGGATGAGGTCCATCACCGTGGAGTCGGTGAGCGTCGTCACGTCACCGAGCTGACGGTTCTCGGCGACGTCGCGCAGCAGGCGCCGCATGATCTTGCCGGAGCGGGTCTTGGGCAGCTCCGCGACCGGCAGGATCCGCTTGGGCTTGGCGATCGGGCCGAGGGTGCTGCCGACGTGGTTGCGCAGCTCGGCGACCAGGTCCTCGGTCTCGGCCGCGGTGCCGCGCAGGATGACGAACGCGACGATGGCCTGCCCGGTGGTCTCGTCGGTGGCGCCGACGACGGCCGCTTCGGCGACCGAGGGGTGGGAGACGAGGGCGGACTCGACCTCGGTGGTGGAGATGTTGTGCCCGGACACGAGCATCACGTCGTCCACGCGGCCCAGCAGCCAGATGTCGCCGTCGTCGTCCTTCTTGGCGCCGTCACCGGCGAAGTACCGGCCCTCGAAGCGGGACCAGTAGGTGTCGAGGAAGCGCTGGTCGTCGCCCCAGATGGTGCGCAGCATGGACGGCCACGGCTCGGTCAGCACCAGGTAGCCGCCGCCGCCGTCGGGTACCTCGTGCGCCTCGTCGTCGACGACGGTGGCGCAGATGCCGGGCAGTGGGGTCTGTGCGGAGCCGGGCTTGGCGGCGGTGACGCCGGGCAGCGGCGAGATCATGATCGCGCCGGTCTCGGTCTGCCACCAGGTGTCCACCACCGGGGTGCGGTCGTGGCCGATGTTCTTGCGGTACCAGATCCACGCCTCGGGGTTGATCGGTTCGCCCACCGAGCCCAGCACCCGCAGGCTGGACAGGTCGAACTTGGCGGGGATGTCGTCTCCCCACTTCATGAAGGTGCGGATCGCGGTCGGCGCCGTGTAGAGGATCGTCACCCCGTACTTCTGCACGATCTCCCAGAAGCGGCCCTGGTGCGGGGTGTCCGGCGTGCCCTCGTACATGACCTGGGTGGCGCCGTTGGCCAGCGGCCCGTAGACGATGTAGGAGTGTCCGGTGACCCAGCCGACGTCGGCCGTGCACCAGTACACGTCCGTTTCCGGCTTGAGGTCGAAGACGGCGTGGTGGGTGTAGGAGGTCTGGGTGAGGTAGCCGCCGGAGGTGTGCAGGATGCCCTTCGGCTTCCCCGTCGTACCCGACGTGTACAGGATGAACAGCGGGTGCTCGGCCTCGAACGCCTCCGGGGTGTGCTGGGCCGGCTGCCGCTCCACCAGCTCGTGCCACCACACGTCCCGGCCCTCGCTCCAGGCGACCTCCTGGCCGGTTCGGCGCACCACCAGCACGTGGTTGACGGTGCCCGCCTTGGCGATCGCCTCGTCGACGGCCGGCTTGAGCGCGGACGGCTTGCCGCGCCGGTAGCCGCCGTCGGCGGTGATGACCACCCGCGCGTCGGCGTCCTGGATGCGGGTCGCGAGCGCGTCGGCGGAGAAGCCGCCGAAGACGACGGAGTGCGCGGCGCCGATCCGGGCGCAGGCCAGCATCGCGACCGCGGTCTCCGGGATCATCGGCATGTAGATCGCGACCCGGTCGCCCTTCTGCACCCCGAGCTCCAGCAGCGCGTTGGCGGCCTGGCTCACCTCGTCCTTGAGCTCGGCGTAGGTGATGGCGCGGCTGTCGCCGGGCTCGCCCTCGAAGTGGATGGCGACCCGGTCGCCGTGGCCCGCCTCGACATGCCGGTCCACGCAGTTGTAGGCGACGTTGAGCGCGCCGTCCTTGAACCACTTGGCGAACGGCGGGTTCGACCAGTCCAGCGTCTCGCTCGGTTCCTTGGCCCAGGTCAGCCGGCGGGCCTGCTCGGCCCAGAAGCCGAGCCTGTCAGCCTTGGCCTGTTCGTACGCCTCCGCCGTGACGTTGGCGTTCGCGGCCAGCTCGGCGGGGGGCGCGAACCTGCGTTCTTCCTTGAGCAGGTTGGCCAGGCTCTCGT
>NZ_JAKWBE010000067.1 GCF_022513565.1 Streptomyces gilvus
GGGGCGCGGGGCTGTATCGATATGCGGCTCCGCCTCGTGGGCGCACGGCAGGACAGCGCCGGGCTCAACTTGAGTACCCGTACTCAGGCGCCGTAGCCCGGCCAAGCCCCACGCTGGTGACATGCTGTGGTCCGACCCCGAGAACGAGCCGCCCGAGGAACTGCGCGAAACGCAGGACATGTTGCGGCGGCTCGGCATTCTCATGGCGTTGGCCATGGTCCTGGCGATGATCGTGATCGGCCTGAGGTGAGGGCGGCGGCCGCCTGAGGTGAGCGAGGCGGCCGGACCTGACTAATCTGACCGCATGACCGCACAGCGCCGCAGGCGTCTCGTCCTCGCCTCCCAGTCCCCCGCCCGGCTGAACCTGCTCCGCCAGGCCGGCCTGGACCCCGAGGTCATCGTGAGCGGCGTGGACGAGGACGCCGTGACCGCGCCCACCCCCGCCGAACTGGCGCTCGCCCTCGCCGAGGCCAAGGCCTCCGTCGTCGCCGCCCGGCCTGAGGTGAGCGGCGCCCTGGTGATCGGCTGCGACTCCGTGCTGGAACTGGACGGCCAGGCGCTTGGCAAGCCGGCGGACCCCGAGGAGGCCACCGCCCGCTGGAAGGCGATGCGCGGCCGGGCCGGGACGCTCCAGACCGGGCACTGTGTCTGGGACACCAGCAGCAAGCGGTACGTGTCGGGCACGGCCTCCACACTCGTCCGTTTCGGCGACCCCACCGACGAGGAGATCGCCGCCTACGTCGCCACCGGCGAACCCCTCCATGTGGCCGGGGCGTTCACCCTGGACGGCCGCAGCGCGCCGTTCATCGAGGGCATCGACGGCGACCACGGCAACGTGATCGGCCTCAGCCTCCCCCTGCTGCGCAAGCTTCTCGCCCAACTGGGCGTCAGCATCACGGAGTTGTGGGCGCCGGCGGAGAAGTGACCGGCGAGCCCTCGTCGCCCTCGGGCCCCGGCTCGTCGACGGGCGGCGTGTCGGCGAGCTCGGCCGGTGCCTCGTAGGTCATCAGCAGCAGCACGATGAGGGCCAGCACCACGACCATGAACACGAACGCGGGCCAGCCCACCAGCCCCCACACCAGGGCCGCGAGGAGCGCGTGCACGACCGCCGCGCTGATCAGCAGGACGCGGCCGAAGCCGGCCGCGGGGCGGTCGCGTATCGCCACCAGGAGCGCGACCAGGCCGCACAGCGCGTAGTAGAGGCCGAAGACGATCCCGCCGATCTTCGAGGACAGCGACATCGTGTCCGGGTCGAGGCCGGCCAGGGACATGTCCTGGCGGTCGACGACGATCCCGAGGAACCAGTTCAGCGCGGCGACCCCGAACGCCTCGACGAAGAGGACGACCGCCACGACCCACGCCACCGGCCTGCGCACCACCGGTCCCCACCCACTCTCGAGCCAAGTTCGGGTTACTCCCAGTACCTTTCGATCCAATCGCGAACGCTACTAACGGGTAAACCCCGGGACAAGGGTTGTGCCGACCGCAAAGAATCATTGGGCCATTCGTAGGGACTCCACAAAGAAACAGAGTGGCCCGCAGCACGCTCTCACAGAGACCTTGACCACATGGGAGAGCTAGGGTTGCCGGGAGGAGTCCTGCGTACCTGGGTACGACAAGGGATTTCGCGGGTCGAGCGAGCCTCGAATCACTCTCCGTGTGGGCAAGCTCACCATTGGGGACGGGTCGAAGTGCCTCGTCGGCAGTCCCTAAACTCGGCTTGTTTCAAGGAGGGAGCCTCAATCGTGCGCAAGGTGCTCATCGCCAACCGTGGCGAAATCGCTGTCCGCGTGGCCCGCGCCTGTCGGGACGCCGGCATCGCGAGCGTGGCCGTCTACGCCGACCCGGACCGGGACGCTCT
>NZ_JAKWBE010000069.1 GCF_022513565.1 Streptomyces gilvus
GGACGCTGTTGGTAAATCCGCCCCGCTGGATCTCATCCAGCGGGGCGGAGTGCTGCGAAGGGTGAGACTCGGGTGCGGGCGAGGGGGCGGCCGGTGAGCCAGGCATCAATGCGGGCGAGGTTGACGGCGGCGCCGGTGAAGTGGTGTTGCAGCCGGGTTTTGGCGAGGCCGCGGTAGCGGGATCTGCGCAGGCCGAACGCCTGGACGCCTTGGGAGATGGTGCCCTCGACGCCGGCGCGGTGTCCGTAGCGGCGGCGCCAGTGGTCGGTGTCCTGCTCGGTGCGGGCCTGCTGGAGGATCTCGTGTTCGGCCTTCGGCCGCAGGGTCAGGTTGCGGCCGGTTTCGGCGTTGGTGCAGGAGGTCCGCAGTTCGCAGGGGCCGCAGTGCCGTTCGGCGAAGCGGACGCGGGTGACCGGAGTGCCGCGGTGACTCTGGGCGTCTCGCCACTGAACGCTGGTGTGGCCGCCGGGACAGACGGCCTGGCGCTGCTCCCAGTCGATGGTGAAGCGGGTGCTGTCGAAGAAGTCGCCCGTCGCCTGTTGCCGGACGGTGTTCTTCCCGACCGGTCCGACGAGGGTGATGCTGTGATCACGGCGGGCGTGGTGGATCTGCTCGGCGTCGACGTATCCGGCGTCCACCAGATGTTCGTCCGGCACCAGTCGGCGTTCGGCCAGGGCGGTGTGGATGTCCTCCAGCACGGCGACGTCGTTGACCGGTGCCGGGGTGGTGTGGATGTGGGTGATCAGGTGCGGGGCGTCGGGCTCGCAGGTCTCGCTGAGGTGGACCTTGTATCCGGACCAGCCCAGATCCCGTTTCGCTCCGGTCCTGGCCTCCGGCTCGTGCGGGGTGCGTAAGCGGATCAGGCCAGGCGGGGTGTTCTTCGGTTCCCGCCAGCGCACGGCGCCGTCGACGCGGTGGAACTGCTGTACCCAGGTCTGGCGGAGGAACTCCACCGCGGGAAGATGCCGCAGTCCGGGCGGTGCCGATGCCGAGCAGACCGCTTGAAGCAGCACCATGCCGTCGGCCCCGCACTGGTCGCCGTGCTCGATCCGGGCGGCCCACCGGGACGGGAAACGGCTGTCCTCCGGCCGGGCCGAGTACCGGTCGAACCACTCCGGCGCAGCCAACGCCACGAGCCAGTCCCCGGCCGCCTCGGCAATCTGGTTCAAAGCGGCTCGCAGAGTCTCGACCACGAACTCCAGCCGGCTCAGATCCCTGGTCACGGCCAGGACATGGGTGGCGTCCGTGCGCTGCCGGTCACCCGCCTTGACCAGCCCGGCCTCCCCGGCGGCAGTCAGCACCGCGTCGAACACCGCCCGCCCCGCATCCGACTCGGCCAACCGGGACCGGAACTCGCTGAGCACGGAGAAGTCGAACCCCGTATCGGCCAGCTCCAGCGACAGGGCGTACTTCCAGTCCAGACGCGAACGGACCGCGTGCGCGGCCTGCCGGTCGGTCAGCCCTTCCGCGAACTGCAACACCGACACCAGCGCCAGCCGCGCCGGCGAGACCACCGGCCGCCCCCGCACCGGGAACAACTCCGCGAAGTCGGCATCGGCGAAGACCGGCCCGAGCGCATCCCGCACCCGCATCACCAGACACCCCTTCGGAAACACCGCACGCGCCAGCCGCGCGGTCTCCTCCGGAATCTCCGCCAGATCCACCCCATGCAACGACACGAACCCACCCCACACACGACGACGCCTGCACAACCCCAACGGGGTCGTGCAGGCCGTCGTCACGCAGGCCCCTGGATTTACCAACAGCGTC
>NZ_JAKWBE010000007.1 GCF_022513565.1 Streptomyces gilvus
CACCCCCCCCCCCGCCCCCCCCCCCCCCCCCCCCCCCCCCCCCCCCCCGCTCTCTTATCCCCCGAAGCAACCCCGACACAACATATGGGGCCGCTTCCCAAACCCGGCACTACATGTATGCTCATCTCGCTGTCGCCGCAGGGGAATCCGGTGCGAATCCGGAACTGTCCCGCAACGGTGTACCCGCGCACACCCGTGCGCGGATCCAGTCCGAGGACCTGCCGACAGCGCACCCGGCCACACCGGCCCGGGTGCCCTGACGTCCGGGCCTCGCGGAATGGGCCGGTGGACGCGAAGCGCGCCGCGCTCGTGTGCTGCCCCCTGCCCTCCTTCCGCCAGGCCCCGTGCCGAGCGAGGGAGAGCCCCACGTGACCATCGCGCCAGCCGACCCGGCTTCAGCGACCGAGCCGGTTTCAGCGACCGACCCGGGAGCCGACGGACACGGTGCCGCACTGCTGCGCACCCTGACCGAGCTGACCGCCGACCTGCCCGACGCCGACCCCGGCCGGGTCGCCGCCGCCGCACTGCGCGGCCGGTCCTCGCGGGGGGCCGTGCCGGATGTCATCGCGGAGCTGCGCGAGCTGGCCACGGAGGCGGCGGCCGGCCTCATCTCCGAGGACCCGGCGTACAGCAGGCTGGCCGCCCGGCTCCTCACCATCGGCATCGCCGCCGAGGCCGCCTCGCAGGGCGTCACGTCCTTCACCGAGTCCGTCGCCGCCGGCCACCGCGAGGGGCTCATCGCCGACCGCACCGCGGAGTTCGTTCGGCTGCACGCCGACCGCCTCGACGCGCTGATCGACCCCGCGGGCGACGACCGTTTCGGTTACTTCGGCCTGCGCACCCTCCACAGCCGCTACCTCCTGCGGCACCCGATCACCCGCAAGGTCATCGAGACCCCCCAGCACTTCATGCTCCGGGTCGCGTGCGGCCTCGCCGCGGACGACACGGCACGAGCACTCGACGAAGTCGCCTCGCTCTACGGCCTGATGAGCCGCCTCGACTACCTGCCCTCCTCCCCCACCCTCTTCAACTCCGGCACCCGGCACCCCCAGATGTCGTCCTGCTACCTCCTCGACTCCCCGAAGGACGAGCTGGACTCGATCTACGACCGCTACCACCAGGTCGCCCGCCTCTCCAAGCACGCCGGCGGCATCGGCATCGCCTACTCCCGCGTCCGCGCCCGCGGTTCGCTGATCCGCGGCACCAACGGCCACTCCAACGGCATCGTCCCGTTCCTGAAGACGCTGGACGCGAGCGTCGCCGCCGTGAACCAGGGCGGCCGGCGCAAGGGCGCGGCGGCCGTCTACCTGGAGACCTGGCACTCCGACATCGAGGAGTTCCTGGAGCTGCGCGACAACACCGGTGAGGACGCCCGCCGTACGCACAACCTGAACCTCGCGCACTGGATCCCGGACGAGTTCATGCGCCGGGTCGACGCCGACGGGCGGTGGTCGCTGTTCTCCCCGGCGGACGTGCCGGAGCTCGTCGACCTGTGGGGCGAGGAGTTCGACGCCGCGTACCGGAAGGCGGAGGCGGCGGGGCTCGCCCGCAGGACGCTCCCGGCCCGCGAGCTGTACGGCCGGATGATGCGCACCCTCGCGCAGACCGGCAACGGCTGGATGACCTTCAAGGACGCCGCCAACCGCACCGCCAACCAGACGGCGACCCCCGGTCATGTCGTCCACTCCTCCAACCTCTGCACGGAGATCCTGGAGGTCACCGACGACGGCGAGACGGCGGTGTGCAACCTCGGCTCGGTCAACCTGGGTGCCTTCGTGGACGGCAACGGCCTCGACTGGGAGCGGCTCGACGAGACCGTCCGCACCGCCGTCACCTTCCTGGACCGGGTCGTCGACATCAACTTCTACCCGACCGAGCAGGCCGGCCGCTCCAACGCCAAGTGGCGTCCGGTGGGCTTGGGCGCGATGGGCCTGCAGGACGTCTTCTTCAAGCTGCGACTGCCCTTCGACTCACCCGAGGCCAAGGCGCTGTCCACCCGGATCGCCGAGCGCGTCATGCTGGCCGCGTACGAGGCCTCCGCGGACCTCGCCGAGCGCAGCGGTCCGCTGCCCGCCTGGGAGAAGACCCGTACCGCCCGGGGCGTGCTGCACCCCGACCACTACGACGTCGACCTCGCCTGGCCGGAGCGCTGGGCCGCGCTGCGCGCGCGGATCGCGACGACCGGCCTGCGCAACAGCCTCCTCCTCGCCATCGCGCCGACCGCGACGATCGCCTCCATCGCCGGTGTGTACGAGTGCGTGGAGCCGCAGGTCTCCAACCTGTTCAAGCGCGAGACGCTGTCCGGCGAGTTCCTCCAGGTCAACTCCTACCTGGTACGGGACCTGAAGGACCTCGGCGTCTGGGACGCCCGCACCCGGGAGGCGCTGCGCGAGGCGGGCGGCTCGGTGCAGGACTTCGCGTGGATCCCCGAGGAGCTACGGCGTCTGTACCGCACGGCGTGGGAGATCCCGCAGCGCGGCCTGATCGACATGGCGGCGGCCCGTACGCCGTACCTGGACCAGTCCCAGTCCCTGAACCTCTTTCTGGAGACGCCGACCATCGGCAAGCTCTCCTCGATGTACGCGTACGCCTGGAAGCAGGGTCTGAAGACGACGTACTACCTCCGCTCCCGCCCGGCGACCCGCATCGCCCGCGCCGCACGGGCGGCCGTGCCCGTGCAGACGGCGGACGCCGTCGCCTGCTCCCTGGAAAACCCCGAGTCCTGCGAGGCCTGTCAGTGATGCCCAGCAACCAGAACCTGCTCGACCCCGGTTTCGAGCTCACCCTGCGCCCCATGCGCTACCCCGACTTCTACGAGCGCTACCGGGACGCCATCAAGAACACCTGGACCGTGGAGGAGGTCGACCTCCACTCGGACGTGGCCGACCTGGCGAAGCTGTCCCCGATGGAGCAGCACCTGATCGGTAGGCTCGTCGCCTTCTTCGCGACGGGCGACTCGATCGTGGCGAACAACCTGGTGCTCACCCTCTACAAGCACATCAACTCCCCGGAGGCGCGGCTGTACTTGTCGCGCCAGCTCTTCGAGGAGGCCGTCCACGTCCAGTTCTACCTGACGCTGCTGGACACCTATCTCCCCGATCCGCAGGACCGGGCGGCCGCCTTCGCCGCCGTCGAGAACATCCCCTCCATCCGCGAGAAGGCGGAGTTCTGCTTCCGGTGGATGGACTCGGTGGAGAACCTGGACCGGCTGGAGTCCCGGGCCGACCGCCGCCGGTTCCTGCTCAACCTGATCTGCTTCGCCGCGTGCATCGAGGGCCTGTTCTTCTACGGCGCCTTCGCGTACGTGTACTGGTTCCGCAGCCGGGGTCTGCTGCACGGTCTCGCCACCGGCACCAACTGGGTGTTCCGCGACGAGACGATGCACATGTCCTTCGCGTTCGACGTGGTCGACACCGTGCGCAAGGAGGAGCCGGACCTCTTCGACGACCGGCTTCGGGAGCAGGTCACGGACATGCTGAGGGAAGCCGTGGAGGCGGAGCTGCAGTTCGCCCGCGACCTGTGCGGCGAGGGGCTGCCGGGGATGAACACCGAGTCGATGCGGCAGTACCTGGAGTGCGTCGCCGACCAGCGCCTCACCCGCCTCGGCTTCGCACCCGTGTACGGCTCCGAGAACCCGTTCTCCTTCATGGAGTTGCAGGGCGTCCAGGAACTGACCAACTTCTTCGAACGCCGCCCCTCGGCCTACCAGGTGGCGGTGGAGGGCACGGTCGCCCTGGACGAGGACTTCTGACGGACCCGGCTGTGGTAATCCAGGAGGATGATCGGCCGCCTCCCTCTCGATGAGCAACTCGACGCCCTGCGCGCGGTGTTGTCCCGCAACGACGTGCTGACGCAGGTGCTGGCGCGGACCGCGACGCTCGGCCTGCCCGGCTGGTACCTGACGGCCGGGTGTCTGTTCCAGACCGTGTGGAACGTCGTCACGGACCGGCCGCCGGGCCAGGGCATCAAGGACTACGACGTCTTCTACTTCGACGACCGTGATCTGTCCTGGGAGGCCGAGGACGCCGTGATCAAGGCCGGCCGGGAGGTCTTCGCCGGCCTCCCGGCCGAGGTCGAGATCCGCAACGAGGCGCGGGTGCACCTCTGGTACGAGACGAAGTTCGGGGTGCCGTGTCCGCCGTACGCCTCCAGTGAGGCGGCGATCGACTCCTTCGCGGCCACGACGTGCTGTCTGGGGGTGCGGCTGGAGGGCGACGGGCGGTGGCGGGTGTATGCGCCGCACGGGTTGAGCGACGTGTTCAATCTCGTCGTACGGCCCAATCCGGTGCTCGCCCCGCGGGCCGTCTACGAGGCCAAGTCGGCCCGGTGGCACGCGCGGTGGCCGGAGCTGACCGTGTTGGACTGGCCATAGGGGCTCCATCCGTCGTCCATGGAGTTCCTATGGAGCGGCAAAGTTCTTCCGGCGCATCTGTTCCGGCGCCCCGCGCCCCGGCTACCTTCCTGCCGTCCTGTCATGTCACCCACAACAGAACCACCAGCGCAGCACAACGGCGTCACAGGACGCTCCCTGTTAAACCAATGTGTCATGCCCATGACGGAATCGCGCACCGCCGCCGCTACGCGCGTCACAGGCCTGCCACCAGCGTCGAGAACCCCACTCCAACGACGGAGGCAGTACCCCCATGCGTGAGAAGTCCCGACGGAGTCTGCGAAGACTCCTGACCGCAGCCCTCCCCGCCCTCGCCCTCGGCGTCGCCGGACTCGTCGCCGCACCGGCGACCCAGGCCCAGGTCCAGACCCAGGCCACGGCGACCTCCTCCCACTCCCACGTCACCCAGAACGCCCAGGCCCTCACCTCCCCGGCCAGGCAGACCTTCCACTCCACCGGCAAGGCGGGCCAGAAGGTGCCGACCCAGCACCTGTGCGGCACGCCGACCCCCGGCCACGCGGCCTGTTTCGCCCAGCGCCGGACCGACATCAAGCAGCGGCTCGCCTCCGCGGTGGCCGCCGCCGCACCCTCCGGCCTCAGCCCGGCCAACCTGCACAGCGCCTACAACCTGCCCTCGACGGGCGGCTCGGGCCTGACGGTCGCCGTGGTCGACGCCTTCAACGACCCCAACGCGGCCTCCGACCTGGCCACTTACCGCTCGACCTACGGCCTGTCGGCGTGCACGGTGGCCAACGGCTGCTTCAAGCAGGTCAGTCAGACCGGTTCGACGACCTCGCTGCCGACCAACGACAGCGGGTGGGCCGGTGAAGAGGCCCTCGACATCGACATGGTCAGCGCCGTCTGCCCGAACTGCAACATCATCCTGGTCGAGGCCAACTCCGCCACCGACGCCGACCTCGGCGCCGCCGAGAACGAGGCCGTCGCGCTCGGCGCGAAGTTCGTCTCCAACAGCTGGGGCGGCAGCGAGTCCTCGTCGCAGACCAGCGAGGACACCTCGTACTTCAAGCACCCGGGTGTCGCCATCACCGTCTCCGCCGGCGACTCCGCCTACGGCGCCGAGTACCCGGCGACCTCCCAGTACGTGACGGCAGTCGGCGGCACCGCCCTGTCCACCTCGTCCAACTCCCGCGGCTGGACCGAGTCCGTGTGGAAGACCAGCTCCACCGAGGGCACCGGCTCCGGCTGCTCGGCGTACGACCCCAAGCCGAGCTGGCAGACCGACACCGGCTGCTCCAAGCGCATGGAGGCCGACGTCTCCGCGGTCGCCGACCCGGCCACCGGTGTGGCCGTGTACGACACCTACGGCGGTTCCGGCTGGGCCGTCTACGGCGGCACCAGCGCCTCGTCCCCGATCATCGCCGGCGTCTACGCCCTGGCCGGCACCCCGGGCTCCAGCGACTACCCGGCGAAGTACCCCTACAGCCACACCAGCAACCTGTACGACGTGACCAGCGGCAACAACGGCTCCTGCTCCACGGCGTACTTCTGCACCGCCGAGACCGGCTACGACGGCCCGACCGGCTGGGGTACCCCCAACGGCACCACGGCCTTCACCGCCGGCACCACCTCCGGCAACACGGTGACCGTCACCAACCCGGGCAGCCAGTCGACGACGACCGGAAGCTCGGTCAGCCTGCAGATCAACGCGAGCGACAGCGCGGGTGCCACGCTGACCTACAGCGCCGGCGGCCTGCCGACCGGGCTGTCCATCAGCAGCTCGACCGGTCTGATCGCCGGTACGGCGTCCACCGCGGGCACCTACCAGGTCACCGTCACCGCGAAGGACTCCACCGGCGCCTCCGGCTCGGCCTCCTTCTCCTGGACGGTCGGCTCCAGCGGCGGCACCTGCACCTCGACGCAGCTGCTGGGCAACCCCGGCTTCGAGTCGGGCAACACCACCTGGACCGCCTCCAGCGGGGTCATCACCAACTCCAGCAGCGAGAGCGCCCACGGCGGCTCGTACTACGCCTGGCTGGACGGGTACGGCTCCAGCCACACCGACACCCTGTCCCAGTCGGTGACCGTCCCGAGCGGCTGCAAGGCCACCTTCACCTTCTACCTGCACATCGACACCGCGGAGACCGGCAGCACGGCGTACGACAAGCTGACGGTCAGCGCGGGTTCGACCACCCTGGCGACGTACTCGAACGTCAACGCCGCCTCGGGCTACGTGCAGAAGTCCTTCGACCTGAGCTCCTACGCGGGTTCGACCGTCACCCTGAAGTTCAGCGGTGTCGAGGACTCCTCACTCCAGACCAGCTTCGTCGTCGACGACACCGCCGTCACCACGAGCTGAGCACCGCGTGATCCGGGCCCCGGTCGCCGCCTTCGCGGCCGGGGCTCCGGCATGCGCGGGCGTGGATCCGAACATGTGGGTGACACGTCAAAGAGGAGAGGAGGCCCCCATGCGTCGATCGATCCCCCACACGACCCTCGCCGTCACCGCGCTCGCCCTCGTCCTCGCCGGGTGCGGCGGCCAGACCGACAGCGGCAAGGGCGGCGGAAGCAACAGCGTGTCGTCCTCTCCCACGCCCACGCCCACGCCCACGACCACGACCTCGCCGTCTCCGACCCCCGCGACCTCATCCCCGCCGACCCCCACGACCTCGCCCACCCCGAGTTCCACGGGCTGTGCGCCCGCAGCCACGCTCGACGCCCGCGACAGCGGCCGTACCGTCTGCCTGGCGGTCGGCGACACGCTCCGGATCAGTCTGGACGGGACGTCCAAGCGGCCCTGGAAACCGGTCACCGCCAAGGGCTCCGCCCTGCAGGCCACCAACAGCGGCTTCGTGCTGCAGCCCGGCGACGCGAGCGCCGCCTTCAAGGCCGTGGCGGACGGCAGGACCCGGCTGGAGTCCACGCGGCCGTTGTGCGCCGCCCAGACGGGCCGGGTCTCGTGCCTGGGGATTCAGGAGTGGTGGGTCACCGTGGTGGTGAGGTAGCGCCGTCCGAGGGCCGGGCGCTCCCTCGCGCCGAGGCCCTCGGCCTCCCGGCGGGCACGTTCGGCCTCGCGGATCTGGCGGTCCACACGACGGTCGTGCGCGACGCCGATCACGGACGGGAGAACGATCAGGGCGAGGAGTCCGAGTACGAACAGCATTCCGATCAGTCCTTCGATGTGTGCCGTATCCATGGACACCACTGTCGCGCCGTTGACTCCTTACAAACAGTGGCAGGACTGCCGTAGAGCCTCGAAAAACTGCCAACCCTGGGGCACACTGGAGACATGCTCCAGAACGTGGCCGCCGTCGTGCTGGACGGTGTGAACCCCTTCGAACTCGCCGTCGTCTGCGAGGTGTTCGGCATCGACCGCAGCGACGACGGACTGCCCGTGTACGACTTCGCGGTCGCCTCCGCCGAGGGGCCGGTGCTGAGCACCCGCGCGGGCTTCTCCATGCAGGTCGAGCACGGTCTGGAGCGGCTGGAGGAGGCCGACCTGATCGCCGTCCCGGCCGGCGCCTCCTACGGCAGCAGGGGCTTCCCGCCCGAGATGCTCGAGGCGCTGCGCCGCGGGGTCGACCGGGGCGCGCGGGTGCTCAGCGTCTGTTCCGGCGTCTTCGTGCTCGCCGCCGCCGGGCTGCTGGACGGCCGGCGCTGCGCCGTGCACTGGCACGACGCCGAGCAGCTGGCGCGCTCCTTCCCGCGGCTGACAGTGGAGCCCGACGTCCTGTACGTCGACGAGGACCCGGTGATCACCTCCGCGGGGACCGCCGCCGGCATCGACGCCTGTCTGCACATCGTGCGCAAGGAGCAGGGCCCGGAGGTCGCCAACAAGATCGCCCGGCGCATGGTGGTGCCGCCGCACCGGGACGGCGGGCAGGCGCAGTACATCGAGCGGCCGCTGCCGAGGAGCTCGTGCGACACCGTCGGCGAGGTGCTGGCGTGGATGGAGCGGCATCTCGACGAGGAGGTCACCGTCGAGCAGCTGGCCGAGCGCGCGCACATGTCACCGCGCACCTTCGCCCGCCGCTTCCAGCAGGAGACCGGGACGACCCCCTACCGCTGGATCCTGCGCCAGCGGGTGCTGCTGGCGCAGCGGTTGCTGGAGGCGACGGACGAGACGGTGGACGCGATCGCCGGGCGGGCCGGGTTCGGCAACGCGGCCGCGCTGCGGCACCAGTTCACCCAGGCTGTCGGCACCACGCCGAACGCCTACCGGCGCACGTTCAGGGGGCCCGAGGCGGCCGCCTGAACGCCGTCGGCCGGCTCAGTCGTTGGCGACCACGGGGTAGCGGGGTTCGTTCTCGGCCATCTGCCGCAGCGCTTCCTTGCGCTCGCGCTTGGAGAGCCGGTCGATGTAGAGGTAGCCGTACAGGTGGTCGGTCTCGTGCTGCAGGCAGCGGGCGAAGTAGCCGGTGCCGCGGACCTTGATGGGATGGCCCTTCTCGTCCTGGCCGGTCACCTCGGCGTAGTCGGGGCGGGCGAGCGGCGCGTACGCGGTGGGCACGGACAGGCAGCCCTCGTTGCTGTCGTCCAGCCGGCGCTGGTCGGCGGGGAGGTCGACCAGCTTGGGGTTGCAGACCACGCCGACGTGCCGGACGCCCTCGTCGTCCCCGCAGTCGTAGACGAAGACCTTGAGGTCGACGCCGATCTGGTTGGCGGCCAGGCCCACGCCCTCGGCGGTGCGCTGGCTGGCGAACATGTCCGCGACCAGCTGCTCCAGCTCGGGGCCGAAGTCGGTGACGTCCTTGCACTCCTTGTGCAGCACGGGGTTCCCGACGACCGTGATCGGCCGCGAGGTGCCGCGCTCGCGCCAGGCGGCCTCGCGCTCCTCGGCGTCCCCGGTGTCGATGACGAAGCCCTCGTCGTCCACGGGAAGCACGCCCGCGTGCTGCTGATCGGTGTCCTGCTGCGCCATGACCGACGTATGCCTTCCTGCAACCATGCCAGTTCCGGGAGTACAGCCTAAGGGCACTTCGGCAGGGAGGTCCGGTCAGCAGACTTCTTCGAGGTCCCGCCAGTCCCTGGAGTCCGGGCTGTCGGCGACCCACCCGTCCAGCAGACCCCGTACCAGCGAGGCAGGGGCGGCCACGCCACACTCCCGCTCCGGTACCCACATCTGCCCGTCGGTCCGGTGGCCGAGCGGCCCCGGGTGGCCCGGCTCGCTGTGGTCGTGCGGGTCGAGGTGCTCGCCGTCGCCCTCGTCGGACGGCATCCGGGACTCGCTGCACATCCGGCACAGCAGCCGGACCGAGGACGACCAGTCCTCCGCCGCGAACCCGGCGTCGGCGGCCAGTTGCTCCAGCGCGTCACGGTCCGCCTCGGTCGCCGCCTCCAGCAGCACCACCCAGGTCGGCACCGGCGAGGGCGCCCACAGCTCGATCTCGTCGAAGACGGGGTAGGCGTGTCCGGCGGCCGTGGTGCGCTCACCGTGCGGCACGCCGTCGTGCAGCACGACCTCGCCCCAGCGCCGCCCGGACGACGGCAGCGGGATCGACAGCACCTCGATCCGCGCGGGATCCAGCCGCCGCCCCCACACCACCTCGGCCTCCCCCTCCGGGGACAGCCGTACGGCGGCGCTGCCCAGGTCCATGCCGAGAGGTTCGCCGGACGCGGTGGCGACGCCCGGCACGTGCAGCCCGTACGCCTGCCAGGCCCGCCGGGCCAGCGGCCAGTCCTGCAGGGCCGTGGCCGCGATGCCGACGTTCCACCAGTCGGGCGCCCCGGTCTCCCGGTCCAGCAGCGCGACGGCGCGCAGTCCGGCCGCGCGGGCCTGCTCCCAGTCGTGCCGGAACTTGTGCAGCAGGGCGAGGTTGAACCAGGACTCCGACAGCCAGGGCTCCAGATCGGCGGCGCGCGTCAGCAGCGCGCCCGCGTCCTCGTACCGGCCGTCGCCGATCAGCGTGAAGGCGCGATCGGTGGCCTGCCGCCAGGAGGCGGAGGGCCGGTGCCGTCCCTTGCCGAAGATCCTCACGATTCCCGCCTGCCAGTTCCGTGGAGTGGGCCGGCCCAGAGCCTGCTGCCCCCGGACACCCTCTCATTCGCATCCAACCACGTGCGGCTGGAAGGGCGCTCATTACCCATGGGTTACCCAGCCGAGGGGACGGTCAGACAGTCCCTCGCGAGGACCCGGGCGAGGGATTCCACCACGTCGGGCGCGTAGTCCCCGGCGGTCGCCAGGCGCAGATCCTCCAGCGCCGTCAGGGGTCCGCCGGGTCCGGCGCCCTGCACCTTCTCCTCGTACGCGTTGACGGCCCGCACGATCCGGGCCGCGACGGGCTGCTCCCGGTAGGGGTCGGCCTGCCGCTCGACGACCACGGCGACGGACGGATCGACACCGGTCTGGCGTACGACGGCCCCGCCGAGCAGCGCGATCCGCCGCTGCTCGGGGCCCGGCAGGTCGGCGGTGGCGCCCGCGGGGACCGGGTCGACGAGGCTGAGCTGGCCGATGTCGTGCATCAGGGCGGCGGACTCCAGGACGGCCAGCTCGGGCCGGGTGAGCCCGAGGTCGCGGCCGACGGCCCGGCTGAGTTCGGCGACCCGGCGGGCGTGGCCGGGCGGGGTGTAGCCGGCGATCTCGGTGGCGCGGGCGAGGGAGGCGATGGTCTGCCGGTAGGTGGTGCGTACGGCGGCGTACCGCCTGAAGGACAGCTGGGTGAGCAGCAGGGGCAGGCAGAAGACCGGGAGCGCCCAGAGGCCGACGACCGCGACCGCGAGCGCCATCACCGCGCCGGTCGCGCAGACCGCCGACCCGATGCCGAGCAGGGCCCGCAACTCGTCCCGCAGCAGCGGGCCGAAGGGCCAGCCGGTGCGGGAGTGGGCGAGGGCGGCGGCGAGCACGCAGTCGCACAGCACGGTGAGGGCGAGCAGCGCGAGCAGCAGCAGGGCGTAGGCGGGGCCCTCCCAGTGGTCGAACACCCCGCGGTTGTAGAGGGGTTGGAAGCAGACGGCGGCGAAAGCGACGGACAGCACCCGTCGGGCGAGGTGGTCGAGGACGGGCCCCTGGCCACGCGCCACGTGCGGTACGCAGCCGACCAGCGCGGCCGCGAGCACGACGGCGACGACCTGGGCGGCCCCGTGCCGGGACGGCTCCTGGGCGTTGGCCCCGAGCAGGGCGTACGACAGCGCGCCGGCGGCTCCGAGCGGCGCGGCCTCCCTCACCCGGGCGCCGGTCCAGCGGTTGAGCTCGCCGACGGTGACGAGCACGCCGAAGGCGAGGGCGGTCGGGCGCTCCTCCATGCCGGTCCAGAGGGTGACGGCCAGCGAGCCGCCGGCCAGGAGGGCGGCCCCCGCGTGGATGAGGGCGGTGAGCGACGGGCGGCGCGGGCGCGGCCGTACGGTCATCGGCGGGCCCCCTGCCGGTCGGGGACCGGTGGGGCCGGGAGGCCGGGGCGCTCCTCGTCCGCCGTCACCGCGGGGTGCCAGCCCTCCCGGGCCAGCGCGCGCACCAGCGCGGCGACCATCCGCGGGTCGAACTGGGCGCCGGCGCACCGCCCGAGCTCCTCCAGGGCGGCCGGGACGGGCCGGGCCCGGCGGTAGGAGCGGGTGGAGGTCATCGCGTCGAAGGCGTCGGCGACGGCCACCACCCGTGCGGACTCCGGGATCTGGCTGCCCATCAGTCCGTAGGGGTAGCCGCTGCCGTCCAGGCGCTCGTGATGGTGGAGCACGGCGGCCCGCGCCTCCCCCAGGAACCCGATGCCGCGCACCATCTCGTGCCCGTACTCGGGATGCAGCTCGATCACCCGCCGCTCCTCGGGCGTCAGCGGCCCGTCCTTCCTCAACAGCCGGGTGGGGACGCCGAGTTTGCCCACGTCGTGCAGGATCCCGGCGAAGCGCAGCACCTCGACGCGGGCGTCGTCCATGCCGAGTTCGCGCGCGATCATCATGGAGGCCTGCCCGACCCGCTCGCTGTGTCCGCGGGTGTACCCGTCCTTGATGTCGACGGCCTGGACGAGCGCGCGGATGGTCGCCCGGTGCGCGGCCCGCTCGCGGCTGGACTGGGCGAACACCCACCAGGACACGCACATCGGCAGCAGCACGAGCAGCGCGGCGACCGGGCCGTACGGGCTGCGCCACAGCACGGCCATCATGAGCCCGGCGAGTCCGTGCACGGCGACGGGCGCGAGGGACCGTACGAACAGCCCGCGCCAGGCCCGCCGGACGGGTACCCGTTCGGCCAGCGCGAGGATCCCGCCCTCCAGGGCCGTCAGCGCCAGACAGAAGGCCAGGACCGCCGCTCCGGCGGCCACCAGTACGTACGGGAAGTCGGGCGTGCGGACGGCGTCCTGTCCGCCGAGCGCCTCGTGCACCCGTCCGGCGGCCCAGACGGCGAGCGCGAGTTGGGCCGCACGCCAGATCCGCCGCAGCGCGTGGGGGCGTTGCTCGGCCCGGGAGAGCAGCGCGCCCGGCACGGGGACCAGCGCGGCGGCGGGCGGCGGGAGCAGGAAGGCGCCGGCGAGCAGGACGGGGTAGAACGTTCCGGCGAAGCGGCGACGGGCCGCGGCCTGCTCACCGCCGGCGTACAGCGAGGCGAGCAGAACGACCGCCCACCAGGGGGCGTGCGTCTCGGGCAGCGGGAGCAGACAGCACAGGGTGACGACGACGAGCCCGGCGACGTACGCGCGTGCCCGTGCCGGTACCGCCTCCACGCCCACGCCCTCCCGTCCGCCCTCCCGTCGTGCCCGTTCCGGCAACGGAGCCTAGGCCGCGGGGCGTTGTGAAGGGGAGGCTATGGGGGATCCTGCGGGCATACAGCCTCAGGATTAGCCCGTTCGAGTGAGCGGCGGTCGAACGTTCAGCCCGGCACGTCCTCCGCCAGCACCTTGCTCAGTTCCTCCACGGCGGCGGGGCACTCCCGCTGGAACGCGGCGAGGTCCATGCCCTCGTCGCCCATGACGGTGAGCAGCGCGCGGTCCCCCACGGCCGTGACGACGACATGGCCGGAGCCGCCCCGGACGACCACTTCCCGCAGCGGGCCGGCGCCCGTGTGGTCGGCCATGCGGCGCCCGACGCCGAGGGTCGCGGCGGCGAGGGCGGCGACGGACTCGGCCTGCACGGACTCGGCGTCGGCGACGACGAGCAGGCCGTCGGCCGTGGACAGGACGCTTTCGCTGACCCCCATCACCCGGTCGCGCAGCGAGGTCAGGATGCCGGTGAGAGCGGTGGCGGAATCACGCGGTTCGGACGAGGGGTTTTCGGTCATTGACACGTGCTCCTTGCTCCGGGCGCCTGCGGTGGCTCGTTCGAACCCGTGGTCTCGGAAAGCCCGCCCAACCCTCGCCGCACGCGCCGCAGGGTCTCCACCGAGGGCTGATCGGCGGCCAGTTCCTCAGGCGACGGAATGGGATACGCGTACATCCCCGACGCACTCCGACGCACATCCCGAACCGGGAGGGGCGGCTTGGGTTGCGAGGGGGCGGAGGTCACCGGGGACTCGACGGTCGCCGGAGGACCGACGGTCGTCGGGGGGCCCGCAGTCGCCGGGGGGCCAGCGGCTGTCGGGGGCTCAGCGGCCGCCGGGGGCTCAGCGGCCGCCGGGGAGCCGGCCGTCCCCGGGGACTCGGCTACCGTCCGAGAGTCGGCAGTCTTCGGGCACTCGCCTGTCGGGGAGTCGGCGGTCGCCGGCTCGGCTGCCGTCCGGCGCTCGGCGGTCGCCCTGTTGGAGCCGGCGGTCGCCGGGGAGCCGGCCGTCCCCGGAGACTCGACTGCCGTCCGGCGATCGGCAGTCGCCTTCGGGGACTCGGCCTCCGTCCGGGAAGCGGCGGTCTTCGGGGACTCGCCTGTCGAGGAGCCGGCGGTCGCCGGGGAGCCGGCCGTCCCCGAGGACTCGGCTGCCTTCCGGGGCTCGGCGGCCGTCGGAGAGTCTGCTGCCGTCGGGAACTCGGCCTCCCTCGGCGACTCGGCAGCCGTCCGGGGCTCGGCGGGCGTCGCGGGCCGGGCGGGCGTCGCGGGCCGGGCGGGCGTCGCGGGCCGGGGTGATTTCGTAGGGTTTGGCTGCTTGCTGGTTCCGGGGCGCTTCGAACGGCGGTTGGGCAGGGGGCCCTGGGCCTGCCGTTCCTCGCTCGGTGCGTCTTCCGGTGCTGGGCTCACGTGGCACCCTTCTCACCGCGGTCCGGGGCGGGAGAGGCGCCGCCTGGTCTGCGCCTGGGCAGGGGGCCGGCGGCCGGGGCGGGCCCGGTGGCGGCAGGACTGCCCGGGGTGACACGGGGCGCGGTGCTCGGCCGGTCGCCGGTCGCCGCCCCGGCCTCCCAGAGCACCAGCCCCAGCGCCTCCAGCCGGATCAGGTCCAGCAGGACGGGGTAGAGCCCGCGTCCGAGGGCGAAGGCGAGATCCCGGGGCGTACGGCGGCCGTTGACGCCGCCGAGCAGGTCCCGGTACCGCCGCGGCAACCACGCGTCGCCACGGGGAGCCAGCGGTGCGCCGGCCCCCGGCACACCCGCCACCGCACCAACGGAGCCCTCGTTCTTCGTCAACCTCGGCCGTAGGCGTGCCAGTTCGCCCGGGGTTCGCCCGGAGCCGGTCAGCGAGGTCATGCGGCGGGTGGTTTCCTCGGTGAGGTGGCGGGGTTCCACCCCCGGCGTGGTGAGGAGCGTCGGCTCGCGCTCCCCCGTCTCCCAACCGCCCACCGGACTCAGCGTCATGGCGAAGGCGGCGTCGAAGACGGCTGCGGTGCACACCACTTCGAGTTCCGCCGCTCCGATCAGCCCGGCCGAGACCAGATACGCGCCCAGCCGGTCGGCGTCCGGTTCCGCGGCGCAGGCGGCGAGCCACGCCGCGTCGTCGATGCGCCCCGGCGTGAGCAGGACCGATGTGGCGCTGGGCGCGCCGGGCGTCTCGATCGCGCCGACGAGACCGTCCCGCAGATGGATCATTCCGCCGGGCGAACCGGAGACCCGGACGGTACCGGTGAACTCCCCCTCGCGCAGCCCCTGCAAGAGCGCCGGGACGTTGCGAGCGGCGGGCGTCATGCCAGCACCTCCGCGAGCCGGTCACCGATGCCGCGCAGGGCGAGCGCGACGTTGGAGCGGTCCCGGTCCAGACCCGCGGTCAGCAGCAGGGGATCACCGGCCGGCCGTACCACGCTGAACAGCACCTGATGGCGCCGCCGGCTGGTCAGGACCACGCTCTCCAGCTCCCCCTCCGCGCCGGCCGCGCCGAGACGTTCGGCGATCAGGGTGGCGAACTCGCTGCTCTCCGTGCCGTCCCCGGCCTCGACCACGTCACCGGCGGCGCCGTACACCAGCCCGGTCACCGCGTCGACGAGGGCGACCCCCGTGACCCCGGGAGAGTCGAGCAGCCGGTCCAGGGAGGACTGGAGAGCCGTCACGTTTTCGCCCATTGACCCCCCAAGCCCATACGCCACGCACTAGTTTGAACGTCAAGTTTCGCCACGCACACCAAATTTGGCGCGAAGTGACGCACATGTCGCTTGGGTTCGATCGTAGTTGGCCAGGCATCGACCGGTCAGCAGCACGGAAGAATTGAGGTAACCGGTGAACATCGAGACCGCGCTCAAGGAAGCCATGACCCTGGACGGCGCGATCGGCGCCGCCGTCGTCGACTATGAAAGCGGCATGTCCCTCGGCACCCTCGGCGGCGGCCAGGGCCTCGACCTGGAACTCGCGGCGGCGGGCAACACCGAGGTGGTGCGGGCCAAGATGCGCACCCTGGCCTCGCTGGACATGGACGACGTGATCGAGGACATCCTGATCACGCTGGGCAAGCAGTACCACCTGATCCGCCCGCTCTCCAGCAGCAAGGGGGCGCTGTTCTTCTACGTCGCCCTGGACCGGGCGCGCAGCAACCTGGCACTCGCCCGGCACGGGCTGAAGCGGATCGAGAAGGGTCTGGAGGTCTGACCTCCGACGCACGGCATCGCCGGGGCGGTCGCCCGGCGGCGCTCAGGACTCCTGGGGCGTCGCCGGCGCGGCCGCCACGTCGTGCTCGGGCACGGCCTGCCCGGAGCGGATCAGGTCGATCCGCCCCATCACCTTGGACCGCAGGTCGGTCGGCACGTCGTCATGCCCGCAGCAGCGCTTGACGAGCTTCTTCACGGCCTCTTCCAGGCCGTACTTCTCCAGACACGGCGAGCACTCCTTGAAGTGCTGCTTGAACTTGTCGCGATCGACTTCCGGCATCTCACTGTCGAGGAACTCGTAGAGATGATCGAGTACCTCGCTGCAGTCCGTCTCGTGCGGCTCTCCGCAGCTCATGAGCCCGAGCCTTTCGCTTCGTCCGAGTCTCCGGCGCCGGCCGGGACCAGCCCGCGCTCACGGGCGTAGTCCTCGAGCATGCCGCGCAGTTGACGGCGGCCCCGGTGCAGCCGGGACATCACCGTACCGATGGGTGTCCCCATGATGTCCGCGATCTCCTTGTACGCAAAGCCCTCTACGTCGGCCAGGTACACGGCGATACGGAATTCCTCGGGGATCGCCTGGAGCGCTTCCTTCACGTCCGAGTCCGGAAGATGGTCGAGCGCCTGCGACTCCGCGGAGCGCAGACCCGTCGACATGTGCGACTCGGCACGGGCGAGCTGCCAGTCCTCGATCTCCTCGGCCGCGGAGCGCTGGGGTTCGCGCTGCTTCTTGCGGTAGGAGTTGATGAACGTGTTGGTGAGGATCCGGTACAGCCACGCCTTGAGGTTGGTGCCCTCGCGGAACTGGTGGAAGGACGCGTACGCCTTGGCGTACGTCTCCTGCACCAGGTCCTCCGCGTCCGCCGGGTTGCGCGTCATGCGCAGGGCGGCCGAGTACATCTGGTCGAGGAATTCGAGCGCGTCCCGCTCGAAGCGCGCACTGCGCTCCGACGTCGACTCCACGCTGACGCCCTGGCCCTCGGGCAGCTCCGCCTGGCCGTTGTCGGTCCCTGCGTCGGTCCCAGTGACCGGACCCACCTCCTCAAGATTCCGGGTGGCGTCGAAACCGGTGCCACCGGAATTGGAGGATAGACGACGACCCGTCCCCGCCGCCCCTCGAATCGGGGTGGTCTTGGCCGCAGTCAGCACCGTCCAGTCCAGGTCAGCACGGTTGCTGCGGTTCGGGCATGTGGTCGAACCCATGCGGCGGACTTCCTCTCCCACGACGTCGGCGCTGGTGGTTCAGCACTTCTGTCCGCCTCAACAGAGGCCCGGTCCGCAACATTCCCGGGCCCTCACCCCAGTGACCCGACCCACTTCACGACCGCGTCCGTGACGATCGCCACGGCCTGCTCCCCTCCGATCTCCGCCCGCTTCGGCACGGCGAACCCGTGATCGGCGAACGGCACCTCGACCAGTTCGTAGGTCCCGTCGGGAAACTCCTCCGGCCTGCCGAAGGGATCGTTGCCGCCCTGTACGACCAGGGTGGGCACCCCGGATCCCAGCAGTTCCCCGGCGCGGGACTTCTCCGGCCGGCCCGGCGGATGGAGCGGGAAGCTCAGGGCGAGGACGCCGTGGGCGCCCAGCTCGGCCGCCGTACGGCAGGCGACCCGGGCGCCGGCGCTGCGGCCGCCGGAGACCACCGGCAGCCCGAGCTTGGTCAGCGCGGGCCAGATGCCGTGCCAGCCGACGTCCAGCGTCTTCGGCGCGGGCGCCACCTTCTTGCCGGCGACCCGCCAGGGTTGCTCCACCAGGGCGACGGTCACGTCGTGCCGCGGCAGGACGTGGGCGAGCGCCTGGAGGTCGCGCGCCTCGATGCCGCCGCCGGCGCCATGGCTCACGGCCAGCACGAGCCGTGCGTCCTGGGCCGGATGCCAGGTGATGCGGGCGTCGCCCGCGTCCGTAGCGATGATCTCGGTCGTCACGTCAGAACAGTGTGCCCTCTTCGGGGCCCTCCAGCTCCTTGAGGAGCTCCGGGCCGTTGTTGCGGACGTTGCTGACGGCGGTGGAGACCGGGTAGGCGCGCATCAGGCCGGGTGGCGGGGGCTGCAGCAGGGAGCGCAGGTCGTCGAGGCCGGTGCGGGACGGGTCGAGCCAGGAGTCCCAGCGGTCCGGGGTGAGCATCAGCGGCATCCGGGGGTGGATCTCGGCCAGGGAGTGCGGGCCCTCGGCCGGGGAGACGGCGAGCGGAGTCGTCTCCGCCTCCGTGGTGATCACCGAGCAGGTCACCCACCAGGCCTGCGGGTGGTCGTCGGGGAGGGTCTTGTCCCGCCAGAACTCGTACAGCCCGGCCATCGCGAAGACCGAGCCGTCGGCCGGCAGCACGAAGTAGGGCTGCTTGCGCGGCCGCTTCTTCCGGCCCTCGACCTCCAGGTCCCGCTCCTGCTTGCCGGTGACCCACTCGTAGTAGCCGTCGGCGGGGATGATGCAGCGCCGCGAGGAGAAGGCCCGCTTGTACGACGGCTTCTCGTGGAGGGTCTCGGCGCGGGCGTTGATCATCCGGGCGCCGCCCTCGGGGCTCTTCGACCAGCTCGGCACCAGCCCCCACTTGAGCTTGCGCAGCTGGCGAACCGGCCGCGGGTCGTCCACGTCCTTAAGAGGGCGGTCGAGGACGGCGTAGACCTCCTTGGTGGGGGCCACGTTGTAGTCGGGCGCCAGAGCTTCCTCCGGCTCCGGCTCCCTCCCCCAGGGGCTCGACTCCGCTCGCCCTGGGGGGACCCCCATCTCGATCTCAAAGATTCCTGCGAGATCCTCTGGCCGACGACTAGCCGCATACCTACCGCACATACGTGCCACACTGCCAGATCCGCCGAGCCCACCGGGAGTCACCGCCGAACATGGACAGCACCGCATCCTCTCTCGCGTCCCTGTGGGACCGTGTCTTCGGCACCCAGCCCGACCCCGACCTGTGGGTGGTGATCGCCACCCTGGTCGCCGCGCTCGCCGTCACCGTCCCCCACACCGTGTGGCGCGTCGCGCGCAACGCCATCACCATCGCCCACGAGGGCGGCCACGGCCTGGTCGCGCTGCTCACCGGCCGCACCCTCACCGGGATACGGCTGCACTCCGACACCAGCGGCCTCACCGTCAGCCGCGGCAAGCCGCACGGCATGGGCATGATCCTCACCGCGGCCGCCGGCTACACCGCTCCCCCGCTGCTCGGCCTCGGCGGCGCGGCCCTGCTCGCGGCCGGTCACATCACGCTGCTGCTGTGGCTGGCGACGGCGCTGCTGCTGGCCATGCTGGTGATGATCCGCAACGCGTACGGGGCCCTCACGGTGGTGCTGACCGGGGGCGCGTTCCTCCTGGTGTCGTGGCTCGCGGGACCGCAGGTGCAGGCGGCGTTCGCGTACGCGGTGGTGTGGTTCCTGCTGGTGGGCGGGGTGCGCCCGGCCTTCGAGCTCCAGGCCAAGCGGATGCGCGGCGGCGCGGGCGACTCGGACGCGGACCAGCTGTCCCGGCTGACGCACGCACCGGCGGGGCTGTGGTTGTTCCTGTTCCACGCGGTGTCCCTGTGCTCGCTCATCGGCGGCGGCCGGTGGCTCCTGGAGGTGTGACGGGGCGCCCGCTGCGCCGCACCTGTGCGACGGCCGGGTCCACCCCCTCCTTATAAAGTGAACCCATGGCCCACAACCCCGCCGAGCACACCGCCCTCTGGCCCGCCCCCCACGCGAGCGGAGCCGTCGACGCGACGGTCCACGTACCGGGGTCCAAGTCGGTCACCAACCGTGCCCTGGTCCTCGCGGCCCTCGCGAGCGAACCGGGCTGGCTGCGCCGCCCCCTTCGCTCCCGCGACACCCTGCTGATGCTGGGCGCGCTGCGCGCGATGGGCGTCGACATCGAGGAGGGCGTCGGCCCGGACGGCACCGGTGAGACCTGGCGCGTGCTCCCCACGGGCCTGCACGGCCCGGCGACGGTCGACGTCGGCAACGCCGGCACGGTGATGCGCTTCCTGCCGCCGGTCGCCGCGCTCGCCGACGGCCCCATCCGCTTCGACGGCGACCCGCGGTCGTACGAGCGTCCGCTGCACGGCGTGATCGACGCGCTGCGCGTCCTCGGCGCCCGGATCGACGACGACGGCCGGGGCGCGCTGCCGCTGACCGTGCACGGCGGGGGCGCCCTCGACGGCGGCCCCGTGGAGATCGACGCCTCCTCCTCGTCCCAGTTCGTCTCGGCCCTGCTCCTGTCCGGCCCGCGCTTCAACCAGGGCGTCGAGGTCCGGCACGTCGGTTCCTCGCTGCCGTCGATGCCGCACATCCGGATGACCGTCGACATGCTGCGCGCGGTCGGCGCCCAGGTCGACACCCCGGAGTCGGGCGGCGAGCCGAACGTGTGGCGGGTGACGCCGGGCGCGCTGCTGGGCCGTGACCTGACGATCGAGCCGGACCTGTCCAACGCCCAGCCGTTCCTGGCCGCCGCGCTGGTCACCGGCGGCAGGGTCGTCATCCCGGACTGGCCCTCCCGCACCACCCAGCCCGGTGACCGGCTGCGCGAGATCTTCACCGAAATGGGCGGTTCCTGCCAACTCCTCGACTACGGGCTGGCGTTCACCGGTTCGGGTGCCATCCACGGTATCGATGTGGACCTGAGCGAGGTCGGCGAGCTGACCCCGGGCGTCGCGGCGGTCGCCGCACTGGCGGACTCCCCCTCGACCCTGCGGGGCGTGGCCCATCTGCGGCTGCACGAGACGGACCGGCTGGCCGCGCTCACCAAGGAGATCAACGAACTAGGCGGTGACGTCACGGAGACCGCCGACGGCCTGCACATCCGCCCCCGCCCGCTGCACGGCGGGACCTTCCACACCTACGAGGACCACCGCATGGCGACGGCCGGCGCGATCATCGGGCTCACGGTGGAGGGCGTGCGGATCGAGAACGTGGCGACGACGGCGAAGACCCTGCCGGACTTCCCCGAGCTGTGGACCGGGATGCTCGGGGCATAGGGACTTCCGCCATGCGCCGCTACGGCAAGCACACCGACGAGGACGACATCCGCAGCCGCCCGAACCGCAAGGGCACCCGGCCCCGCACCAACATCCGCCCCGCGCACGAGGACGCGGCCGAGGGCATGGTGCTCACCGTCGACCGGGGCCGGCTGACCGTCCTCGTGGACGACCGGACCGTCATGGCGATGAAGGCCCGCGAACTGGGCCGCAAGGCGGCGATCGTGGGCGACCGGGTGGCCCTCGTCGGCGACCTGTCCGGCAAGAAGGACACCCTGGCCCGCATCGTCCGCATCGAGGAGCGCACCTCGGTCCTGCGCCGCACGGCCGACGACGACGACCCGTACGAGCGGGTGGTGGTGGCCAACGCCGACCAGCTCGCCATCGTCACGGCCCTCGCCGACCCCGAACCCCGCCCGCGCCTCATCGACCGCTGCCTGGTCGCGGCCTACGACGGCGGCCTGGACCCCCTGCTGGTCCTGACCAAGTCGGACCTCGCCCCGCCCGACAAGCTCCTGGAGCTGTACGGCGACCTCGACATCCCCTACGTGGTCACCAGCCGCGCGGAACTGGACAACGGGGATGCGGCGGACCGGGTGCGCGAGCAGCTGGACGGCAAGATCACGGCGTTCGTGGGCCACTCCGGCGTGGGCAAGACGACGCTGGTCAACGCGCTGGTCCCGCAGGACCGCAGGCGGCTGACGGGCCATGTCAACGCGGTGACCGGCCGGGGCCGGCACACCACCACCTCGGCGCTGGCCCTCCCCCTCGCCGGGGACGACGGCTGGGTGATCGACACCCCGGGCGTACGGTCCTTCGGCCTCGCGCACATCGATCCGTCCCGGGTCATCCACGCCTTCCCGGACCTCGAACCCGGCACGGTGGACTGCCCGCGCGCGTGCAGCCACGACGAGCCCGACTGCGCGCTGGACGCGTGGGTCGCCGAGGGCCACGCGGACCCCGCGCGGCTCTACTCCCTCCGCCGGCTGCTGGCGACCCGCGAGCGCAAGGAAGGCGACTGACCACCGCGTTGTTTGGCTGTACGTCAGCTCGGTAAGTGCATAATCGCACCGAGCTGGACATACGGGAGGACAGCACATGGCGTGGCTGCTGGTCATCGTGGCCGGGATACTCGAGACCGGCTTCGCCGTGTGCCTCAAGCTCTCCCACGGTTTCACCCGCCTCTGGCCCACGATCGCGTTCTGCTGCTTCGCCCTCGGCAGCTTCGGCCTGCTCACCCTCTCCCTGAAGAAACTCGACGTCGGCCCCGCCTACGCCGTCTGGACCGGGATCGGCGCAGCGGGCACGGCGATCTACGGCATGATCTTCCTCGGCGACCTGGTCTCCACCCTCAAGATCGTCTCGATCAGCTTCGTCATCATCGGCGTGATAGGGCTCCAGTTGTCGGGTTCGGCCCATTAGCACTCACCGAAGCGCACTTCCGGGTGGCCGACGGGGCGCAGGTGCAGCGAAGACATACACCGACCGCCTGACGAGGCGGGGCCCATAGCGGCGTCCATGCGGACCGCCCGCCGACACACGAACCACAGAAGCCGCCACTCGGGAGACCGGCCACCGAAGCCCACACCCAGACGGCCCACACCGCGCGCCCGCCCCGCACCGACCACCGAGCCTGCACCCAAACCACCCGCCGACACACAGGCCACAGAAGCCGCCCGCCGAGACACCGACCACCGGAGTTCGCACCCAGAGCACCCGCCAGCACACGGGCCACCGAAGCCCCCACCAACCGCCCACCGCGGCGCGGACCACCGACCTGTGCGCACCGCGCCCCCGCCACCGCAGAGATACCGAAGGCCGCCCCCAAACCGCCCGTCGGCGCACGGACCACAGAAGCCGCCCGTCAGGACACCGACCACCGAAGCCCGCACCCCAACCACCCGCCGGGCCACGAACCACCGACCTTTGCGCACCGCGCACCCGCCAGCACACGAGCCACCGAAGCCGGCACGCAGCTGCCTGCCGGGGTGCGGACCACCGACCTGTGTGTACCGCACGCCCGCCAGCACACGGGCCACCGAAGCCCGCACCTCAGCCCGCCGGGGCACGGACCACCGACCCGTGCGCACCACGCACCCGCCAGCACACGGGCCGCCGGAGCCTGTGCCCAGACCGCCCGCCGGGGCGCGGATCACCGAAGCCCCCATCCAGGCGGACCGCCACCGCACGGACCGTCGGTGTGTGCGTCTAGACCGCCTGTCTGGGCAGGGCCGTGCGGACCAGGTCTGCGATGTTGCCCTCGGTCGGCGGGGCCGCGACGCAGGAGAGGGCGAGGCGGACGACGAGTTCGCAGGAGCGGGCCAGTTCGGCCGTGTCCGGCTTGGCCGCGCCGGGTCCCGCCAGCACCGCCACGGCCCGGTCGCGGACCAGCGCCACGAAGTCGCCGGGGGACGGTAACGGACCGTCCGCCCGCCGCTGCGCCGGCACGGCCGAGGAGGACGGCACGGCGGACAGCGTCGGCGAGGGCAGCCGTTCGCTCCAGCAGCCGGTCAGCATGGCCCGTACCAGCGCGTTCTCCCGGGCCGCCGACGCCGTCCACTCGGCGGTGGCGGTGAGCCGGTCGCGGGCGTCGGCCGGGGTGGCGAGGGCCCGTTCGACCCCGGCGAGATAGCCGTCCGCCTCCCTTCTGACCAGCGCCCGCGCGAGCCCCTCCTTGCTGCCGAACTCGTTGTAGAGGGTCTGCCGGGACACTCCGGCCGCCGCGGCCACGTCCACCATCCGCACGGCGGACCACGGCCGGCGCGCCAGCGCCGTGTACGCGGCGTCCAGTAGGGATTCCCGCGCTGCAGGCATCATCGCCTCCCTGGGGCGAGCGGCTCTGCGCCCAGGTTTGACGCGCACGGAAGCACTGTCAAGGGTTCGCGGACGTACATGGGGGGCGCCCTTCGGCCAGAGTGCCCCGCCCGTCCCTGCCCCGCGGCGAGCTGTGGTACCGCTGGGATCCGGACCCCCGCACCGTCCACCCTCCGGCCCCCTATGGCCCCGTACCGACCCCGCCGGATACCGTTCGTCACATGCCGGACTACCTCGACGACCTCCGCTTCGCCCACGTCCTCGCGGACGCCGCCGACGCGGCGACCATGGACCGTTTCAAGGCCCTCGACCTCAAGGTCGAGACGAAACCGGACATGACCCCGGTGAGCGAGGCGGACAAGGCCGCGGAGGAACTCATCCGCGGCCAGCTCCAGCGCGCCCGCCCCCGCGACGCGGTCCTCGGCGAGGAGTACGGCGTCCAGGGCACCGGCCCGAGGCGCTGGGTGATCGACCCGATCGACGGCACCAAGAACTACGTGCGCGGCGTCCCCGTCTGGGCCACCCTGATCTCCCTGATGGAGGCCGGCGACACCGGCTTCCAGCCCGTCGTCGGCGTCGTCTCCGCCCCCGCGCTGGGCCGCCGCTGGTGGGCCGCGAAGGGCCACGGCGCCTTCACCGGCCGCAGCCTGTCCTCGTCCTCCCGGCTGCACGTCTCGCGCGTCTCGAAGCTGACGGACGCCTCCTTCGCGTACTCCTCGCTCAGCGGCTGGGAGGAGCAGGGGCGGCTGGGCGGCTTCCTGGACCTGACCCGAGAGGTGTGGCGTACGCGCGCGTACGGCGATTTCTGGCCGTACATGCTGGTCGCGGAGGGCGCGGTCGACATCTGCGCGGAGCCGGAGCTGTCGCTGTGGGACATGGCCGCCAACGCGATCATCGTGACGGAGGCCGGCGGCACCTTCACCGGCCTCGACGGCCGCCCCGGCCCGCACAGCGGCAACGCGGCCGCGTCGAACGGCCTGCTGCACGACGAGTTGCTCGGGTATCTCAACCAGCGCTACTGAGGCAGACCGAAACACACAGATGAGCGCGCACGCCCTCAATCGGCTGCCCGCGCCCCCTTGTTGACCCCCGCTTTACCTGCCACTCTGAGAGTCCCCCCACTTGTGAACTTGTGAATCCCTGAACTATCGGGCACCGGGAGCCCGATAGCGACGGATTCCATCAGGAGGTGGCTCGAAACCATGCTCGTCCGCGACGCCATGAGCACGGTGGTCCTCACCATCGGCCCCGCACACACCCTCCGCCAGGCGGCCGCCCTGATGTCGGCGCGCCGCGTCGGCGCGGCCGTGGTCCTCGACCCCGACGCCGGCGGCATCGGCATCCTCACCGAACGGGACATCCTGAACGCGGTCGGCCTCGGCCAGGACCCCGACACCGAGCGCGCCCACGCCCACACCACCACCGACGTCGTCTTCGCCGCACCGGCCTGGACGCTGGAGGAGGCGGCCCGCGCCATGGCGCACGGCGGCTTCCGCCACCTCATCGTGCTGGAGCGCGGCGAGGCCGTCGGCATCGTCTCGGTCCGCGACATCATCCGCTGCTGGGCGCCGACGCGACAGCAGATGGCCACCCTTCCTTAGGCCCCTCACCCCGCCCGCATTAGACGGAGTCTAAAGTCACACCTGTTCGCGACCTGGTCTCCTTCTGTTAGGCTGGTTCGCATGAGCGACCTTCTGGAACGGCTGCGCGGACGCGGATGGCGGATGACCGCGCAGCGGCGCGTCGTGGCCGAGGTCCTCGACGGCGAGCACGTACACCTGACCGCCGACGAGGTCCACGCCAGAGCCGTCGCCAAGCTGCCCGAAATCTCCCGGGCGACCGTCTACAACACGCTGGGGGAGTTGGTCTCCCTCGGCGAGGTCCTCGAGGTCGCCACGGACAAGCGGGCCAAGCGCTACGACCCGAACGCACACCGGCCGCACCACCACCTGGTGTGCGCCCACTGCGGCGCCATCAAGGACGTCCACCCGAGCGGTAACCCGCTCGCCGACCTCCCCGACTCCGAGCGCTTCGGTTTCACCGTCTCGGACGTCGAGGTCACCTACCGCGGCGTCTGCCCGAACTGCGCGTCCGCGTAACCGCACTCCCAAGCCCCGGCACCGTCCTGGTGCCGGGGCTTCGTGCTGTCTACAGGCTTCCCGAATCTGACGGACCGTCATATCGTCGTCGGCACCCGTCCGTACGACACCCACACGTCCGTTCCGCACTCCGCAAGGAGACACCGTGGGAGAGCCGTATCCACAGCCACAGCCACAGCCACAACCCGGACCGAAGCTCGAAGCCACCGGCCTGACCCGCGTCTTCGGCCGGACCCCCCGCACCGTCGACGCGCTCGGCCCCCTCGACCTGTCCGTCGCCACCGGTGAGTTCGTGTGCGTCGTCGGCCCGTCCGGCTGCGGCAAGTCCACGCTGCTGCGCATCGCGGCGGGCCTGCTGCGCCCCAGCACGGGCGAGTTGCGCATCCGCACGACGAGCCGCCGCCCCGCGGCCATGATCTTCCAGGACTACGGCATCTACGACTGGAAGAGCGTCCGCGCCAACGTCCGCTTCGGCCTGGACGTCCAGCGCGTCCCGCGCCGCGAGGCCGATGCCCGCACCGACAGGTGGCTCGCCCGCATGGGCCTGGCCGACTTCGCCGACGCCTGTCCGGCGGCGCTCTCCGGCGGCATGCGCCAACGCGTGGCGATCGCCCGCGCCCTGGCGGTGGAGCCCGAACTCCTGCTCATGGACGAGCCGTTCGCCGCCCTGGACGCCCAGCTGCGCACCATCCTGCAGGACGAACTCCTGGAGCTCACCCAGGCGTTGCGGACCACGACCCTGTTCATCACGCACAGCCTGGAGGAGGCGCTCGTCCTCGGCGACCGCCTCCTGGTGATGTCCGCGCGCCCCGGCCGGATCATCGCCGAGCACCGCCCGCCGTTCCCGCGCCCGCGCACCGGAGAAGTGCGCGCCGCGCCGGAGTTCACGGCCCTGAAGAGCGAACTGTGGGACCTGCTGCGGAAGGAGGCCGCACCGGCATGACGACGATCGCCCCCGGCAAGGACCCCGAGCCGGTCCTGGTCCGCCGTCCGGGCCCCGAGGAACTCCACCCGTCCCGCACCCACCGCCGCCGACGAGCCCTGGAACTCTCCCTGGCCGTGGCCGTCCCCACCGCGCTGATCCTGCTGTGGCAACTGGCCGCCGCCCAGGCGTGGATCGACCCCCGCGTCTACCCGGCCCCGTCCACCGTCCTCTCCGACGGCTGGGACCGCGCGGCGGCCGGCGACCTGTGGCCGGACGTGTGGGCGACCCTCAGACGCGTCCTGGCCGGCTATGCAATCGGCACCGCGACGGGCTACGCGCTCGGCCTCCTGATGGGCTCGCTCTCCCTGGTCAGGGCGGCTCTGGAGCCCCTCCTCGACGCGCTCTACGTGGTCCCGAAGCTCGCCCTGCTGCCCGTCTTCCTGAACATGTTCGGCCTGGGCGAGGGCCCTCAGGTGGCGCTCGTGGCGACGACCGTCTTCTTCTTCGTCTGGATCTCCACGATGTCGGCGGTGATCGCGGTCCCGTCGGGCCACCGGGACGCGGGCCGGGTCTTCGGCGCCTCCCCCTGGCAGATGTTCCGCCACGTCCTGCTGCCCGCATCGCTCCCCTCGGTGCTGGTGGGCGCGCGGATCGCGGCGGGCGTGGCCGTGCTGGTGATCGTCGCCTCGGAACAGATCGCCGCGACGGACGGCCTCGGTCACCTGATCTTCGACTCGCGGGCGCTGTTCCAGAACGACGTGATGTTCGTGGGCATCGTCTGCGTGGCCGTCCTGGGCGTGCTGTTCTCCGAACTGGTGCGCGTGCTGGGCCGGTTGCTGACTCCGTGGGCACCGAGGGACAGAGGAAGGGGCCAGTCATGAGCGGACGGACAGCCCGTGGGTACGGCGCCGCGCTGGCGGTGGCCGCGCTACTGCTGTCGGCGGCGTGCTCGGCGACACCGAAGGACGACACCGGGGCGGCCCCGGCCGCCGGCCGTACGATCCGCCCGGTCGACGGCTGCGGCACCTCCTCCTGGACGGACCCGGCCGACCTCTCCGCCGACCGCGCACCGGCCCGCTGCGCACCGCACACCCCTGCCGCGCACCCCCTGTCCAGGACGCGAAAGCTGACGATCGCGACGGGCACCCTGAGCGCGGAGTATGTGGCACCCCTCGAAGTCGCCCTGGACAAGGGCGAGTTCAAGGCGGAGGGCCTGGACGTCACCCTCAAGGTCCTGCCCACTCCGGACGCGCTGCCCCTGCTCGCCAAGGGCGACATCGACGCGCTGTGGGCGGCTCCGGAGGCGGCCGTGATGAACGGGATCAAGGGCGGCTTCGACATCCGGTGGGTCGCCGGGAACTTCTCCCCCGACCCGAAGTCGAAGAGCGGCCTGTGGGTGCGGCTGAAGAAGGGCGAGACGGCGGCCGGGGTGAAGCTGGCCGGCCGCTCGCTGGGCACGATGATCGGCAAGGGTTCGGTGATCGCGTACCCCATGCAGAAGGCGCTGGCCGGGCACGGAGGCGGCCTCGACAGGATCCAGTACCGCCAGCTGGGCTCGGCGGACGTGCTCACGGCCCTGCGGAACGGGGGCGTGGACTCGGCGTGGCTGCTGGACCCGGTCTGGCGCAAGGTCGACGGCGAGCCGGGCTACGCCTTCCTGGGCGGCCAGCCGCTCGGCGAGCCCCTCGGCGGCATGCTCTACGGCCGCACGCTGCTGCGGGACGACGTGGACGCCGGGGTGGCCCTCCTGCGGGCCTACATCCGCACGGTGGACACGTACTTCGCCGCGGACTACAAACAGAACGAGACCTTCGTCACCTACCTGGCGAAGCTGCTCAAGACCGACGAGTCCGTGCTGAAGTCCACCCCGCCCCTCCGCATGGACTGGGAGATCCGCGAGGGCACCACGAACCGCCTCCAGTCCGCGTACGCCACCCAGGGCGCCACGGAGGGCTCCCCCGTCCCCGAAAACAGGGTCGTGGACCGCGCCTACTACGAGGAAGCGGTGGGCCACACACCCGGACCGTGAGAAACGCCTGGCCGTGACAAACGCCTGGCTGTGAGAAACGCCGAGGGGCCGGAACCCATTTCTGGATTCCGGCCCCTCGGCCATCAGTAGCGGGGACAGGATTTGAACCTGCGACCTCTGGGTTATGAGCCCAGCGAGCTACCGAGCTGCTCCACCCCGCGTCGGTGAACGCAACACTACGTCAGCGACTCCATGGGAGGCAAATCGCTTTCGACCAGCACTCCCGTCCCGGCCGCCGGCCTTACGCGGACAGCTCCTCCCGCAACGCGTCCCGCAGCCGGGCCGCCCGCTCCGAGACCTCCCCCGGCCCCAGCGACACCGCCCGGTCGGCCCACCGCTGTCCCTCCGCCAGCTCGCCCCGACGCGCGTAGACGAGGGCAAGCCGCAGCGCCGCCCGCCCGTGCCCGGCGTCGGCGGCCCGCGTCCACCACACGGCGGCCTCCGGCTCGCTCCCCTCCCGGGCCAGCAGCAGCCCCAGATTGAAGGCGCCGTTGCGCGACCCGGCCTCCGCCGCCAGCCGGTACCAGCGGGCCGCCTCCACGACGTCCCCGCGTGCCGCGGCCATCATCCCGACCCGCACCTGCGCCCGCCGGTGCCCCTGGGAGGCCGCCCGCTCGTACCACTCCTCGCACTCGGTCTTCTCGTGCGCCGGCTCCCCCAGCTCGTGCGCCGGCTCCGGCGGCCGCCGGGCGTCCAGCACGGTCGCCAGCCGGTACGCGGCCTCGGCGCTGCCGCCGCCGGCCGCGCACCGCAGATGCCGCTCGGCCGCCGTCTCGTCCCCGTCGCGCAGCCGCGCGATGCCGACCTGCAGCGCCGCCTCGGTGTGCCCGGCGGCCGCGGCACGCTCGTACCACCGCAGCGCGACGACGTCCTCGCCCCGCCCGGCGTACAGGATCCCCAGGTTGAACGCGGCGTCCACGCTCCCGGCCTCGGCGGCCTTGGAGAACCACGGCTCGGCACCGGCCGTGTCCCCGCCCTGCAGCAGCAGGATGGCCAGCGCGTTCGCCGCCTCCCGGTGCCCGGCGTAGGCGGCCCGCCGGTACCACTGCTCGGCCTGCGCGGTCCGCCCCTGCTCGGCGCAGAGCAGCCCGAGGTTGTAGGCGCCGTTCACATCACCCGCGTCCATCGCGGCCCGGTACCACCGCTCGGCGGTCTGCGGCTCCCCGCGCTCGGCGTGCAGCGCCCCCAGCGCGTTGGCCGCGTTGCCGTCCCCGTCCTGCGCGGCCCTGAGCCACCACACGGCGGCGCTCTCGGTGTCCCCGGCGTCACGCAGCAGGAAGCCCAGCGCGCAGGCGGCCCGCGCCTCGCCGTCCTTGGCGGAGGTCAGATACCAGCGCCCGGCCTCCTTGAGCTCGCCGCGCTTCTCCAGGATCGCCCCGAGCTGCAGCGCGGCCCGGCGGTGTCCGCGCGCGGCGGCCTGGCGGTAGAAGCGCTCGGCCTCCTCCAGCGGCGCGACACCGCTGTCGGCCCCGCCCTCGCCCTCGTCTGTCGCTCGGCGGTCGAGCACGCGTGCCAGCCGGTACGCGGCCTCCCGGTGCCCGCGCTCGGCGGCGGCCCGCATCCACTCCTCGGCCCCGCCGTCCCCGCGGTGCTCCAGCAGGTCGGCGAGCGCGTACGCCCCGAGGGGGTGGCCCTGTTCGGCGGACTGCCGCAGCCAGTACTCGGCGGCGGGCTCGTCGCCGCGCTCGCGGTGGTGGCGCCCCAGCGCGTGGGCGGCCGCGGCGGACCCGGCGACGGCGGCGATCCGCCACCAGCCGGCCGCCTCCTCGGCATAGCCGCGCTGGTGCAGCAGGACTCCCAGGTTGTTGGCGGCGGCACGGTCGCCCGCGGCGGTGGCGGCACGCAGATGGGACTCGGCTCCGTCGAGATCACCACGGCGCAGCAGCATGGCCCCGAGAACACTCATCGCCTCGACGTCGCCGGCCTCGGCGGAGAGCCGCTGACGCAGTTCCTCGGCAGCCTCTTCGGCAGCCTCCCCCGCGTCCCCCTGGGATGGCTGCACAAATCGCCCTGTCTCGAACAGAGTTGCCTTGTCCCCCATAACGTCCATCGTCGCACCACCTGCAACCTGGGTACACCTGGTATACCGCAGCCAGTGAGGTCACTTCAGCGTTTTGTCGACATGCCCACAGAGAGACAAGTCAAACACACGGCGCGCAACTCCCCGTGGCGGCACGGCGGTCCTCTCCCCCGGCACATGCGTTCGCACATCACGAAGGCCCGGATCCTTGGAGGATCCGGGCCTTCGACCGCAGTAGCGGGGACAGGATTTGAACCTGCGACCTCTGGGTTATGAGCCCAGCGAGCTACCGAGCTGCTCCACCCCGCGTCGTTGTCCGGCAACCGTATCACGACGCGGGAGGGGCAGTTGATCAGCCGCCGCCCGAACTGCCGCTGGGGCTGGGACTGCTGCTGGGCTTGGCACTGCTGCCGCTCTTGTTGCCGTTGCCGCTGGTCTTGTCGGCCTGGGACTGCGCTGCCTCGGCCCGCTTGAGCGCGTCCTCGAGGTCCTGCTGCGCCTTGCCGTACGCCGTCCAGTCGTTCTTCTTGAGGGCCTCCTGGCCCGCGTCGAAGGCCTTCTGGGCGTCGTTCAGGGCCTGTTGGACCGTCGGGTTGCTGGACGTCGGCGGCGGGGTGGTCGTTCCCTGGTCCGGCGGCGAGGTCGAACTCTCCGCCCCGAAGACCTTGTTGAGGGCCTCGTCCAGGGTGTTCTCGAAGGCGGTGTTGCCTCCGTAGGTCACCAGCACCTTCCGCAGCAGCGGGTACTTCAGTCCACCACCGCGTACGTAGACCGGCTCCACGTAGAGCAGTCCTCCGTCGAGGGGCACCGTCAGCAGGTTGCCGTACTCGATGTCGGAGTCGCCGCCCTTGAGGAGTCTGATCGCGGCGGCGATGTCCTGCTCGGAGTTGAACTTGCTCTGGACCTGTTTGGGTCCGTCGACGGTCGTGCTCGTCGGCAGTTTCAGGATTCTGATCTTGCCGTAGTCACTGGTGCTGGCGTCGGCGTCGACCGCCATGAACGCGCTGAGGTTGTCCCGGCCGTTCGGTGTGAAGGTCGTCGTCAGCGAGAACGCCTGCGAGGACTGCCCGGGCATCTTCATGCTCAGGTAGTACGGCGGCACGGCGTTGCCCGACTTGTTGGTCGGGTCGTCGGGCACCTGCCACACCTCGCTGCCGGTGAGGAAGGTCTGCGCGTCCGTGACGTGGTAGCGGGTGAGCAGTTCGCGCTGGACCTTGAACAGGTCCTGCGGATAGCGGAAGTGGGCCTGCAGTTCGGGCGAGATGTCCGCCTTCGGCTTCACCGTGCCCGGGAAGGCCTTCATCCAGGTCTTCAGGACGGGGTCCTCGGTGTCCCACTGGTAGAGCTTGACCTGACCGGTGTAGGCGTCGACGGTCGCCTTCACCGAGTTGCGGATGTAGTTGACCTGGTTCTGCTGGGCCACCACCGCGCGGTTGTTGTTGGTCGCGGTCAGCGAGTCGGCGGTCGTGTCGCCCAGCGTCGTACGGGAGGCGTACGGATAGCCGTTGGTGGTCGTGTACGCGTCGACGATCCACTGGATGCGGCCGTCCACCACGGCCGGATAGGCGTCGCCGTCGATGGTCAGCCAGGGCGCCACCGCCTCGACGCGCTCCTTGGGCGTGCGGTTGTAGAGGATCCGCGAACCCTTGCCGATCGCGCCCGAGTAGAGGATCTGCGGCTCGTTGAACGCCACCGCGTAGGCGGCCCGGTTGACCGGGCTGTCGAGGTTGACCCCGCTCTTGCCCTTGTAACTGGTGGTCTTCTCGCCGCTGTCGTCGGAGTAGTCGATCTCCTTCTGGGGACCGCCGACGATCGAGTACGTGGTGGTCTTCTCGCCGTAGTAGATCTGCTGCTGGTACTTGCCCAGGTCGCCCGTGGACGGCAGATCGGACTCGGTGAAGACGGGCTGGCCGTCCTCGACCTCGGTGCCCTTGGCGGCGACCACGCCGTAGCCGTGGGTGTAGCGGAAGTGGTCGTTGATCCAGTTGTTCTTCGGGATGCCGTTGAGGTTCAGCTCCCGCAGACCGATGACGGTGTCCTGCTCCTTGCCGTCCTTGCTGTACCGGTCGACGTCCAGATTGTTCGGGAACGCGTAGTAGTTCCTGATCTGCTGGAGCTGCTGGAAGGTCGGCGAGACGATGTTCGGGTCCAGGATGCGGATGCTCGCCGCGGAGTCGACGTCGTCGCGCAGCTTGCTCTTGTCCTTGGTGGTGCTCGTCCCCGAGTACTCGGTCACCTTGGTGTCGTCGATGCCGTACGCCTCGCGGGTGGCCTTGAGGTTCTTCTGGACGTACGGCGCTTCCTTGGCCTGCTCGTTGGGCTGGACCTGGAACTTCTGCACGATCGCCGGGTACAGGCCGCCGATCAGGATCGCCGAGAGCACCATCAGCCCGAAGCCGATCACGGGCAGCTGCCAGGTGCGCCGCCACAGGGTGGCGAAGAACAGCAGCGCGCAGATGACGGCGATGCAGAACAGGATGGTCTTCGCGGGCAGATAGGCGTTGGCGTCGACGTACCTCAGGCCGGTCCAGTTGCCGGTCGCCTTGAAGTCGCTGGACTTGACCGCGAGTCCGTACCGGTCGAGCCAGTACGCGACCGCCTTCAGCGCGACGAAGATGCCGAGCAGCACGGAGAGATGACCGGTCGCGGCGGCGGTGGCGCGCGCGCCCGGCGAGGTGATCCGCAGGCCGCCGTACAGGTAGTGCGTGAGCGCGGCGGCGATCAGCGAGAGGATCGCGGCGGCGAAGCCGAAGCCGAGCAGGAAGCGGTACCAGGGCAGGTCGAAGGCGTAGAAGGAGACGTCGAGATGGAACTGGGGGTCCTTCTGTTGGAACGGCACGCCGTTGACCCACATCAGCCAGGTCCGCCACTGACTGGAGGCGGAGGCGCCGGCGATCAGGCCGACCAGCGCGGTGATCCCGAACAGCAGCCACCTCTTGTACGGCGCGATGCCCATCCGGTAGCGGTCCAGGCTCTGCTGCTCCATGGACATGGCACTCAGCGGGGGCCGCAGCCGGTGCGCGAGCCAGATGTTGACGCCGACCGCGAGGGCCATCAGCACACCGAAGACGAAGAACAGGCCGATCTTCGTCCACAGCGTGGTGGTGAAGACGGACGAGTACCTCACCGAGCGGTACCAGAGCCAGTCCGTCCAGAAGCCCGCGAACATGGTGAACGCCATGCCGAGCACGGCAAGCACGCCCAGTGTCATGAGCAGGGTCCGGACTCGCCGGGACGGGCGGCCCACTCTGATCCGTGGCCCCGTCGGGCCTCCGCCGCGGTCCGGCATCTGGAAAGCCAAGGTGCGCACCTCGAAGTCGCTGTCGGTTCGTCAGGCCCCCGCGTGTTCGTGAGCCCCTCCGTGGCCCCCCGTGATCGCGGGCCCACACCTATGCAACTTACTCACCGTTTACTCGGTTCCCGATTCCGGCCATGAACGAGGCAGGATTGTGACCATGTCCAACACCCCCATGGCAGCGAGCCCGCTCACCCGGGCCGTACTCGAGATCGACGAGTACGCCTCCGGCCTCGGCTGGGACCAGCCCGCCCGCCTCTTCGCCCTCGTAGACACCGCTCGGCTGCGGGCCGAGGAACCGGCTCTCGCCGCCCAGCTCGGCCTGGAGGACGAACAGGAGTCCTCGGGTCTCACCCCCATCGAGCAGGACGAGATCCCGGCGAACAGCCCGCTGGACGAGTTCCTCGCCACCATCGCCTGGCCCGACGCGGTGGCCGGCTGCGCGCTCACGGTGGAGCGGCTGATGCTGCCGCCGTCCGCCGAGGCGTCCGTCCCGGAGGGCATGGACGGCAAGAAGCTCACCCGCTGGGTAGCCGAGCACCCGGACCGGCAGGAGGTCCGGATGACGGTCGCGGTACTGCGCGACGGCGCCCGCGAGTCGGCCCTCAGACTGCGCGAGAAGGACGCGCCGACGGAGGTCCTGACAGGCTCCGACCTCGTGCCCGGCCTCGTCGAGGCCCTGGCGGCGACCTTCGAGGACTGACCTCTTCCGGTACGACGACGGGGCGCCCCTGCGCGTGCGAGGGCGCCCTCGTCGTCGTACCGGACCCGCTGGTCAGCCCTTGGTCGTGCACTTCGGCAGGGCGGCGGTGTCACCGCTGCGGATGTCCTTCAGGGCGGCGAGGGCGTCCGCGATGGTGTTCACCTTGACCAGCCTGAGCCCGCCGGGGGTGTCCTTGGCGGCGGCGGCGCAGTTCTCCGCCGGGGTCAGGAAGTACTGGGCGCCCTTGCTGCGCGCGCCGACGGTCTTCATCTCGATGCCGCCGATCGGGCCGACCGTGCCGCTGTCGTCGATGGTGCCGGTGCCGGCCACGAACTTGCCGCCGGTGAGATCGCCCGGAGTGAGCTTGTCGTAGATGCCGAGGGCGAACATCAGACCGGCGCTGGGGCCGCCGACGTCGGCGAGCTTGATGTCGATCGAGAACGGGAACGTGTGGTCGGTCCCCGCCGAGATCCCCACGATGGCCCGCTTCGGGTCGGCGTCGTCCGAGGTGGCGGTCTTGATCGTGATGTCCTCGGTCCTGGTCGCCGTCTTGTTCGCCTTCTCGGCGGCGGCCTGGTCCTTCGCGGGCACCACGGTGAAGACGACGTTCTGGCCGGGCTGGTGCTTGGTCACCAGCTTCGCCACGTCCGTGGGCTGCTTGACGGCGGTGCCGTCCACGGCCTTGATGACGTCACCGGCGTGCAGTCGGCCCTCGGCCGGCGAGTCCTTCACCACGGTCGAGACGATCACCCACGACTTCACCGGGATGTTCAGCTCCTTCAGGGCGGCGACCTTGGCGCTCTCCTGGGACTGGCTGAACTCCTCGGCGTTCTCCTGGGTCGACTGCTCCTCGGTCTTGCCGTTCGGGTAGAGCGTGTCGTGCGGCACGACCTTGTAGTCGTGCGCCAGCCACCCGTAGACGGCCTCCACGAGGTTCATCCGGTAGTCGGCGCTGGTGACCCGCACCGTGGTCATGTTCAGATGCCCGCTCGCCGCGTACGTCTTGTGCCCGGAGATCTGCAGCACCGGCTCGCCGTCGTGGTCCCCCAGCGTGTTCACGGTGGGCCCGGGGGACATCTCCGAGTACGGCACGGGGATGAAGACTCCCGCGCACAGGAGCGCGATCAGCATCAGGGTGGAGGCGAGCATCGTCGCGGTGCGGCGTGGCATGCCAAGACAGTACGGGACGAGGCTGTCAGCGCACCGTCAGCCCCACCCCTGTCATGTACCGGAGTGGGACTTCTCCATGGCCTCGCGGAAGCGCGCGTACCCGTCGAGCTCGGGTCCGTCGCTGCGCACCTTCCGGGTCCGGTTGGCCCAGGTGCCCCACAGGCCGGCGACGATCCCGGCCGTCAGCGGAATCAACAACCAGACGAGCGCTCCCATGCCGACCTCCCAACCCCGGTGAGCGACCGCAACAACTGACTGATCAGCAGATTAGCCGTCCGCACTGACAACGCTCACGGCAGGGGTGCGGTTACGCAACCGCAGGACCGGCGAAGGGGTTTCAGCAGGCGCCGACCCGCCCTCCCGTCACCCGACCACCACCCCTCAACGACGGCGCTACGCGCCGACCCATTCGTCTGTACCGTCGGAGAAGGTCTGGTGCTTCCAGATCGGCACCTCGTGCTTGAGATCGTCGATCAGCTTGCGGCAGGCGTCGAAGGCCTCGCCCCGGTGCGGGCACGAAACGGCGACGACGACGGCGAGATCGCCCACCCGGAGGTCGCCGACCCGGTGAACGGCGGCGAGCGCCCGCACCGGGTACTCCGCGACGACCTTCTCGGCGATCCGCCGCATCTCGGCCTCCGCACTCGGGTGGCACGAGTATCCGAGCCGGTCTACGTCGGCGCCCCCGTCGTGGTTCCGCACGGTCCCCACGAACAGCGCCGTACCGCCGACGGCGTCGTCGCCGACAGCCCGGAAGACCTCGTCGACGGAGAGCGGGGTCTCCCGGATGCCGATGAGCTTGACGGGGTCGCCCGCGGCCCGCTCACCGGGATGGTCGTAAGTGGGTGCCATACGTCCATCGTGCCTCACGCGTGTGACAGCGAGGAATGCGACGTTCACCACGCACACGCGCGTGCCCTCTTGGAGCCTCCTACAGCGTGTGGACCTGTCTCAGATCCGCCGCCGCGCCTTCCGGGCCCGCCGCACCACCGCCGCCGCGCCCAGCAGGGCCACCGTCGCGCCCGCGGCGCCCGCCGCCGTCGCGTCCTTGCGCCCGAGCCGCCGTCCGGCGACCGTGTGCCGGCCGGAGACCTCCTCCAGCAGCTCCGCGAGCACCTCCTCGTTGGTCCACTGCGGCCGCCACCCGGCGTCGTGCAGCCGGCTCCCGCTCACCACCCATGGGTACATCGTGTACGCCAGGTCCCCCGCCGGGGACGGCGTCAGCCCGATCCGGTGCAGCCGGGCCGCGGCGCCCAGCGCCACCGCGGAGGGCAGCTCCATCCGCCGGATCCCGCTGAGCTCCTCGACCTCCTCCTGCTCCAGCCAGCCGTCGCACCCCACGGCGAGTTCCCCGTCCACCTTCTCCAGGACGGCGTACTCCAGGGCGCCGCACAGGTCCTCGACGTGGCAGAACTGCCACGCGGGCCTCGATCCCGCGACGACGAGCAGCCGCGGCGACTCGAAGTACCGCGTCAACGCGGTGTCGGTCCCGCCCACCAGCACCGCGGGCCGCACCACGGTGACGTTGAGCCCGGGATGCGCGCGTGGCGCGCGCCGCGCGAGCCGCTCGATCTCCAGGAGGTCGCCCACACCGGTGGCCTCGGCGGTGGCGCGCAGCTCCGCGTCCTCCGACAGCGGCAGCTCGTTGTCCTCCAGCGCGCCGTACACCATCGCGGAGGTGCACAGCACGACCCGGTGGACGCCGGCCGCCGCCGCGGCGGTCAGCACGGTCTGCGTCCCCCGGACGTTGTACGCCGTCCGGGCGGCGGGATCGCTCTCCAGGTCGAGGTCGAGCGCCAGGTGCACCACGACGTCCGCGCCGCGCAGCTTGTCCGCGATGGCCGGATCCCGCACGTCCAGGATGTGCCACTGGGCCGCCGCGCACTCGCCGCGCCGCTCGTCGATGGCGACGACCTGCTTGATCTCCTCCGACGCGGCGAGCCGCTCGGTGAGCAGCGCCCCGATACCGGACGCGGCACCGGTGACCGCGACGACGGGTCCGCGTAGGGTCGGCGGGGTTGACTCGTTTCGCGCTGCGCGAACCTGCGGATCTGGGGAACTCACCGGGCGTCTCCAGCGGTTGTCTTCAGTACGAGCGCGCTTGAGGCGTCCGTACCAGGTGGCATCCATCCTGCCGCAGGCGAAGAGTCGGCGAAGCACCGAGGCCCGAACCGCCCATGGTGTCTACGCTGGGTGGTGTTATCGGGCAGTCGTGCCGTCGGAGACAACCGGCGGCCTTAGCAGCCGAGGAATCCCGTGAGTGACACCCCATTCGGATTCGGCCTTCCGCCGGAGGAGCCGGAAGACGGCGACGAGGGCAAGAAGAAGGACCAGGAGAGCGGCGGTGGTCAGGGCCCGGCCAACCCGTTCGGTTTCGGCGGGCTGCCCGGCGCCGGGGGCTTTGGCGGCCCCGGTGCGGACAATCCGCTCGCTGCCATGTTCGGTTCGCTGAACCCCACCGACCTGGGCGCCGCCTTCCAGCAGCTGGGCCAGATGCTCTCGTACGAGGGCGGCCCGGTGAACTGGGACATGGCCAAGCAGATCGCCCGCCAGACCGTCTCCCAGGGCACCTCGGACGGCGTGAAGGACACGAGCGTCGGCCCCGCCGAGCGCAACGCCGTCCAGGAGGCCGTCCGCCTCGCCGACCTGTGGCTGGACGACGCGACGTCCCTGCCGTCCGGCGCAGGCTCCGCGGTGGCCTGGTCCCGCGCGGAGTGGGTCGAGGCGACCCTGCCGGCCTGGAAGGAGCTCGTCGACCCGGTCGCGGAGCGCGTGGGCGCGGCCATGGGTGACGTCCTGCCGGAGGAGATGCAGGCCATGGCGGGCCCGCTGATCGGCATGATGCGCTCGATGGGCGGCGCCATGTTCGGTACGCAGATCGGGCAGGCCGTCGGCGTGCTCGCGGGCGAGGTCGTCGGTTCCACCGATGTCGGCCTGCCGCTCGGCCCGGCCGGCAAGGCGGCGCTGCTGCCGGTGAACATCGAGTCGTTCGGCAAGGACCTGGGCGTGCCCAAGGAGGAGGTGCGGCTGTATCTCGCCCTGCGCGAGGCCGCCCACCAGCGCCTCTTCGCGCACGTGCCGTGGCTGCGCGGACACCTGTTCGGCGCCGTGGACGGGTACGCGCGCGGGATCAAGGTCGACACGGCCAAGCTCGAGGACGTGGTCGGCCAGTTCGACCCGCAGAATCCGGAGCAGCTGCAGGACGCCCTCCAGCAGGGCATGTTCCAGCCGGAGGACACGCCCGAGCAGAAGGCGGCCCTGGCCCGTCTGGAGACGGCTCTGGCGCTCGTCGAGGGCTGGGTGGACGCGGTGGTGCACGCGGCCGCGAAACCCCGTCTGTCGTCCGCCGACGCCCTGCGCGAGACCCTGCGCCGCCGCCGTGCGACGGGCGGCCCGGCCGAGCAGACGTTCGCCACGCTGATCGGCCTGGAGCTGCGCCCGCGCAGGCTGCGGGACGCCTCGCGTCTGTGGGCCTCGCTGACCGACGCGCGCGGGGTGGACGGCCGCGACGCCCTGTGGTCCCACCCGGACATGCTGCCGACGGCCTCCGACCTGGACGACCCGGACGGCTTCGTCCACCGCGAGCAGCTGGACTTCTCCGAGCTGGACAGGATGCTGGGCGAGGCGGCGGACGGCTCCGCCGGGAAGCCGGACCTGAAGAAGGACGACGACGCCGAGTGAGCCTGTACGACGACGCGGTCCTCGTCCTGAAGGGGTACGAGGACCAGGAAGAGCTGCGCCAGGCCTATCTGGATCATCTGGCGGCTCACCCGGACGGTCTGTGGAAGGCGTGCCACGCGGGTCACATCACGGCGAGCGCCCTGGTGATCGACCCCTCGCGCGAGCGCGTCCTGCTGACGCTGCACCGCAAGCTGCGGATGTGGCTGCAGATGGGCGGCCACTGCGAGCCGCAGGACACGTCGCTGGAGGCGGCGGCCCTGCGGGAGGCGACGGAGGAGTCCGGTGTCACCGGGCTGACGCTGCTGCCGGGCGGCCCGGTCCGCCTGGACCGGCACCCCATCCCGGCGCCGTGTCACTGGCACTTCGACGTGCAGTACGCCGTCCTGGCCCCGCCGGAGGCGGACGTCACGGTCAGCGACGAGTCGCTGGACGTCAGATGGTTCCCGTACGGCGAGGTCGCGGACGTCGCCGACGAGTCCGTCGTACGCCTGCTCGAAGCGGCGCGCGCCAGACTGTGAACGTGTAAGGGGCGCCCGCTTGGTGGGCGCCCCTTACGTCTGTTTTCCGGACGCTCAGCTCCAGACGTTCCCCTGGTTCTGCGCCCGCGCCCCGTGCTGCCCCATGCCGTACTGCGCGGCGAGGCCCTGCCCGATCTGCGCGTTCTGCGGCGGCAGCAGTTCGCTCGGCTGGACCAGCGCGTAGCCGCTGCCCATGAAGCTGAGCTCCCAGCCCTCACCGGTGTTGCCGCGGCGCCGCCACACCCCGGAGGAGTGCGTCTGTGCCTGCATCTGCACCCGCAGCCCGGTCGACCAGGCGACGATGGCGTCGGCGTCGCAGTTGACGTACTTGTCGGGCGTCACCTGCATCATCAGGGGCGCCCCCGAGGTCATCAGGGCGACCTTGCCGCGGCCGGTGATGTTGAGCTGGTACTTCCCCGAGCCGGAGATGCCGTAGAGGCTGTCCACGGCGATGACCTCGTGGTGCAGCGAGGAGTCCATCGCGAGGACGTAGGAGCTGTCGACGGTGAGGCCGTCCTGCTCGACGTCCACCACATGGATGTGCTGGGCGAGGTTGGCGAAGTAGACCGTCCCCTGCCCGTGGCAGCGCATCAGGCTCAGGCCCTCGCCGGTGTACGCACGCGCGCGTGCCTGCTGGTTGCTCTGGTACTCGGCGTCGAACTCGACGAGCCCCTGGTAGGCGACCATGGTGCCCTTGCGGGCGAGGATGTCGTCCTGGCCCTGCAGGGCGACGCGCAGCAGCTGCTTGTTCTGCAGGCTGTAGCGCTCCTGGGACTGCGAGTCGTTGAAGGCGAAAAGCGGACTCTGCATGGCGTTTCTGGCTCCCCCTCAGCCCCGGAACCGCAGGCGGTCGGTGCTGTCCTCACTGGGCTGGACGACGACGATGCCCTGACCGGAGAAGGCCATCTGGTAGGCCTCGCCGCTGCCGCGGCCGATCAGCGACTGCGCCTTGAAGCTGCGCTTGCCCTTCACCTTGAGGTTCGGGGACCAGGCGACGAGCGCGTCCGGGTCGACGTACGTCTCGTCCTCGCCGCCGCCGCAGTCGACGACGATCGGCTTGCCCCGGGAGGTCAGCGCGACCCAGCCCTGCCCGGAGATCCTCGTGTTCCACAGGCCCTGCCCGGCGAACTTCGCGAGCCCCTTGACCCGCTCCACGCCCCAGGTGAGGTGGGCGTCGAAGGCGAGCAGGTTGGTGGCGTTGACGGAGATCCCGTCGCCGTTGAGGTTGATGACGACGACGTTGGCGCCGTAGTCGGCGAGGTAGAGCAGTCCGTCGCCGGAGCACTTCATCAGGGGCGCGCCCTCGCCGGTGATCCAGTCCCGGGCGATCTGGCGCACGGCCGGCGGGTTGGGCTCGTACTGGATGAAGCCCTCGTAGGCGATCATCGAGCCCACGCGCGCGAAGAGGTCCTGTCCGGTCTGCATGGCGACCTTGAGCATGTGGTCGCCGTGGGTGTCCATACGGGCGGTGACGGGTGCGGGGGCGAAGCCCGCGAGCGGCTGGTTCATGACGGGCTCCCTCAGACCTCGTACGGCTGGACGACGATGAAGTTGCCGGGGGCGCCCCGGAACTGCAGGTTGACGCTCTCCCCGGTGTCGCCGGGATAGGCGTTGCGCCGCATCCGGACCTGGCTGGAGACGATCACCTGGGCGGCCGCCGACCAGGCGACCACGGCGTTGGCGTCGGCGAACGTGGTGGGCGTGACCGGCAGCACCACGGGCGTGCCGTGCGTCTTGACCACGAGCGTGCCCGTGCCCTGGAACTGCATCGTGAACAGCGCGCCCCCGGGGATGCCGTGTCCCTCGATGCGGCGGACCTCGTACTGGAGGCTCTCGTCGAAGGCGAGGACGTTCTCGGCGGACACGCAGATCGCGTCGCCCTGGAGTTCGACCGGGTGCAGATGGGTGGAGCTCTCGGCGAGGAAGACCTGCCCCTGGCCGGTGCAGCGCATCAGCTGCATCTCCTGGCCGGTCGCGCCGCCCACGACCCGGCCCATGATGCCGGCGCCCTTGTAGGCGAAGTCGACCTTGCCCTGGTAGAGCACCATGCTGCCCTGACGCGCGAGCACGGGCTGGCCGCCGACGCCGAGGTCGACACGGATCAGCTTGCTGTTCTGCGACGTCCAGCGCTGCCCGGTGGGCGTCTCCTTGAACTTCTGCAGCGCGGCCCCGACACCGGCACCACCCTGGGGAGCGCCCTGTGGGACGCCGTACGCCTGCTGTCCCGGGATCTGCCCGAAGGGGGGCTGCTGGCCATAGCCCGGGGGCTGGGTCGGCTGGCCGTAACCGGGAGGCGGGGCGGGCGTCTGGGGGGCCGGCGGCTGTCCGTAGCCGGGCGGCGGCGGGGCGGTCTGGCCGGGAGGCTGTCCGTAGGGCTGCTGTTGGGGCGGCTGGCCGTAAGGCGCGGGCGCAGGTGCCGGGGGCGGGACCGGGGCGACGCCGGGCGGGCTCATGGGCGCGACGATGGTGGGCGCGGCGTGCACGTCCGGGGCGGGAGCCGGCGCGGGGGGCGGCGGGGTCGACCCCGGGGGCGGCGCGAAGCCCTGGGCGGGCTGCGGGGCCGGGGCGGGCGCGGGGGCTGGCGTTGCCGGTGCGGCGAACGCGGGCGGGGCGAAGCCGGGGGCCGCGCCGGTCTGCGGCTGCTGCGGCGCGGGCGCCGCGGGCGTCTCCTCCTCCATGACCTCGCCGCCGAAGTTCTTCAGCAGCGCCTCCAGGCCGCCGTCGAAGCCCTGTCCGACGGCCGCGAACCGCCACACGTCCTTCAGGTAGAAGTCACCGAGCATCACGGCCCGCTCGGTGGAGAACTCCGAGCCGTTGAAGGAGTAGCGGGCCACCTCCTCGCCGCCCGCGACGATGCGGATGTATCCGGGGGCGATCTGCGACATCTGCCCGGCGCCGTCGAGCGTCGCCGTGAAGGACAGCTTCTGGATCTGCGGCGGGATCCTGTCGAGCGTGATCCGGAAGGACTCCGTGTCACCGGCCTGGGCGCCCAGGAGCTGGATGGACTCCTCGGGGGACTTCGGCTGGTTGAAGAACACGAAGTAGCGGTCGTCCGAGAGCCGTTCGTCGGCGTCGAGGCCGAAGCAGCTGATGTCGAACGTCAGTCCGGGGCCGCTGATCTGCACGCCTACGTACAGATCGGTGCCCGCGGTGAGGTCACTGATCCTGGCCTTGTGGCCGCGTTGGAATTCCCTGGCCATGCGTAACGACCGTCCCCCATCCCGAATGTGAGTGCGTCGCGCCAGGCTAACGGCTAACTCCGACACCGGAAGAAGTCGGTACAGACCCGGTACACAAGACCAGGAGAGTGCTCACTCGTCGCGGGTGGGCGGAGCATGCGGCAACCGGTCGGCGGCGACCACCCCTTCGAGGTAGCCCCGGGCCCGTTCGGTGCGTGGATAGGCGTCCAGGAGCCGCCAGAACCGGGGCCCGTGGCCGGGCACGAGCAGATGCGCGAGCTCATGCAGCAGGACGTAGTCGATGACGTACTCGGGCATGCCCTGCAGCCGGTGGGAGAGACGGATGCTCCCCTCGGCGGGGGTGCACGACCCCCAGCGGGTGTTCTGGTTGGTGACCCAGCGCACGGAGGCGGGCCGGGCCCGGCCGTCGAAGTACTGCGCGGACAGCCGCGTGGCCCGCTCGGTCAGCTCGTCGTCACCGAGAACCCGCTTGCTCTCCTGGGCGGCCAGCTTGTCGAGCATGACGCTGACCCAGCGCTGCTCCTCCGCCTCGGACATCCGGGCGGGGATGAGCACGACGGTGCGATCGCCCTCGCGGTACGCGGAGACCGTCCGGCGGCGCCGGGTGCTTCTACGGACCTCGATCGGGCTCGCCCCCGAGCCGCTCGGCGGCTGGCTCGTCGTGCTGCGCTGTGGTGCTCCGGCGCGGTGCAGTGGGTCGGCGGACACGCCCCGACGTTACCCGCTGCACACGGGGGAAGTCCCGTCTCCGGGACGGTTCCGTGCCGATCCCCCGCCCAGCGTTTGATTTGTACGACGAATACCCACCGCCTGTGGACAACTTTCGGTGGCCTCCGTGACGCCCGGGCATGCTGGTCCTCGCCGGGTGATCCGCGATCGACCGACCGTCGACCGCTGCACGACCGACCTCACCCGGCTGACGGGGATGTTCCGCGACGGGCATGTCCCACCAGGGGCGTGCTCCACGAGGGCTACGGGGGCCTGACATGGATGCTGTGGACGTGACGGTTCCGGCCGTTCCGATGATGAAGCCCGCGCTCAGGCGCGGCTGGCGTGATCTCAACACCGTGCAGTTCGGGATGGCCCCGGCGCACGCGCTGACGCTGGGCCCGATGGACCCGGCGACGGCCAGTTTCCTCGACCTGCTCAACGGCACCCGCGTGCTGCCGCTGCTGCGCGAGGAGGCCCGCCGCATGGGCCTGCCCGAAGGGCACGTGGACACGCTGGTCGGCAGCCTGTCCCGGGCAGGCCTGCTGGACGACGCGAAGGGCGGCGGACCGGCCGCCGACGCCCTGCGCCGCAGCAAGGACACCGTCGAGAGACTGCGCCCGGACCTCGCCTCCCTGTCCCTGCTCACCGGCGAACCCGGCGACGCCATCGACCGTCTCGCCGCCCGGCGCTCACTGCGTGTGCAGGTGGTGGGCGCGGGCCGGGTGGGTGCGACGCTGGCCGCACTGCTCGCGGGCGCCGGCGTCGGCGAGATCGACGTGCGCGACATCGGCCCGGTGGAACCGTGGGACGTGGCGCCGGGCGGACTGCCCGCCGAGTCCGTCGGCGCCCGCAGGGACGAGGCCGCCCGGCAGGCGGTACGCCGCTCCTCCCCCGGCCGCCCGCCCCGCCGCCCTCCCGCGGCACCCGGGCCGGCCGGTGACCCCGGATTCTCGCTGGTGATCCTCGCACCCCGGGACGACGTCGCCGTGCACGCACCCGCACCCTCCGCCGCCGAACCCCTCATCACTTCGGGTACGCCTCATCTGTACGCCGGTGTCGTGGAGGCCACCGGTGTCGTCGGTCCCCTGGTCCTGCCGGGCGAGACGGGCTGCGCGGGCTGTCTGCACGAGGGGCGCACCGACCGGGACCCGGCGTGGCCCCGGCTGGTGGCCCAGTGGCGCTCGGGTTCGGGCAGGTCGCGGCAGGTGCGCGCCTGCGATCTGACCCTGGCGACGACGGTCGCCGGACTGGCGGCCGCGCACGCGCTCGCGTTCCTGGACGGCATGGTCCCCACCAGCACCGGTGCCCGCTGGGAGGTGTCCCTGCCCGGTCTGAACTGGCATGCCCGACCGGTCTGGGCGCACCCCGCATGCCCTTGCGGCGCGGCGGAGAAGGGTAAGAAGGGGGAGCGGGCCGCCGAGGACGGCAACCGGCACGAGACAATGGACGAGCAGACGCCGAATGAGTTGGGCCGTAGGGCAGACGCGGCGCGGCCGGCAGGGACTTGGAGGGCGCATGTCTGATCTTCCCCGCAAGGCGGTCACCCGGACCGCCAAGCTCGCCGCGCTCCCGCTCGGCTTCGCCGGGCGGGCGACCTGGGGACTGGGCAAGCGGATCGTCGGGGAGTCGGCGGAGATCGTCGGCCGCGAGTTGCAGCAGCGCACGGCGGAGCAGCTGTTCAAGGTGCTCGGCGAGCTCAAGGGCGGCGCGATGAAGTTCGGCCAGGCCCTGTCCGTCTTCGAGTCGGCGCTGCCCGAGGAGGTAGCCGGCCCCTACCGCGCCGCGCTGACGAAGCTGCAGGAAGCGGCGCCCCCGATGCCGACGCGCACCGTGCACACCGTGCTCGGCGAGCGGCTGGGCGCGAACTGGCAGGAGCTGTTCCTGGAGTTCGAGGACAAGCCGGCCGCCGCGGCCTCCATCGGCCAGGTGCACCGGGGGATCTGGCACGACGGCCGCGAGGTGGCGGTCAAGGTGCAGTACCCGGGAGCCGGCGAGGCCCTGCTGTCCGATCTGAACCAACTGAGCCGTTTCGCCCGCCTGCTGGGCCCGCTCATCCCCGGCATGGACGTCAAGCCCCTGATCGCCGAGCTCAAGGACCGCGTCTCCGAGGAACTCGACTACGGACTGGAGGCCCAGGCCCAGTCGGCGCACGCCGAGGAGTTCACCGATGACCCGGACGTGGTGGTGCCCCGGGTGGTCCACCAGTGCGACCAGGTACTGATCACCGAGTGGATGGACGGAGTGCCGCTGTCGGAGATCATCGCGGACGGCACCCAGGAGCAGCGCGACCGCGCCGGACAGCTACTGGCCCGCTTCCTCTTCTCCGGCCCGGCCCGCACCGGCCTGCTGCACGCCGACCCCCACCCCGGGAACTTCCGTCTGTTGCCCGGCGGTCCGGCCGGCGAGGACGACTGGCGCCTGGGCGTCCTGGACTTCGGCACGGTCGACCGGCTCCCGGGCGGCCTGCCCACCCCCATCGGCGATTCGCTGCGCATGACGCTCGACGGCGACGCGGAGGCCGTCTACGAACTCCTCCGCGAGGAGGGCTTCGTCAAGGAGTCCATAGAGCTGGACCCGGCCGCCGTCCTCGACTATCTCCTGCCGATCATCGAACCGGCCCGGGTCGACGCGTTCACCTTCACCCGGGGCTGGATGCGCAGTCAGGCGGCCCGGATCGCCGATCCCCGCTCCCCCGCCTACCAACTGGGCAAGCAGCTCAATCTGCCTCCGGCGTACCTGCTGATACACCGGGTCACGCTGAGCACGATCGGGGTGCTGTGCCAGCTCGGCGCGACGGTCCGGCTGCGTGAGGAACTCGAGGAGTGGCTGCCGGGCTTCGTCGTGGAGGAGGGCGACGAGGAGGAGTCGGTCGTGGAGGCCTGATCACCACCAGTCCGAGTCCAGCCGCCCCTCGATCGCCCTGAGGTTCTCCCGGGAACAGGCGTCGCAGAAGTACTGGCGCACGCCGTTCTCCACGGAGAAGGTCCAGGTGGGCTGCGGGCCTTCGGCGCGGCGGCCGCAGCGGGCGCACACCAGGGGCTGGGGCTCCGCGGGGGCGCCCGAGTCGTCGCTGTCCGCGGGAGGACTCGTCATTCGGCGACGATAACGCCGCCGCCGCGGGAACGCCGGGCCAACGCACCGCGGGGGCCGGTCCGTTCGGACCGGCCCCCGCGGGGAGCCACCGCCTCCCGGGACCGGGAGGCCGTCACTTAAGGTGTGGTCGGCTACTGCATGACCGCCATGGCGAGCGCGCGGCGGGCGCGCCGCGAGGCACGCTCGGCACGGCGCTGCATACGGCGGGCGGCCACCAGGCGCGCGGCCGGGCGTTCCCGCTCGGCCTCACGCAGGCGCTCGTGCATATGCGCACGTGCCAGGGCTTCTGGGATGAGTTGCATCTCTCGGGTCCTGTTCTGACGCGAACCGGTCGCGCCGGTCATCGTGGTGTCTTCGATCGCGGAGCCGGCGGGCTCGTTGGTGGACGGCTTCATCGGGGCCTGCTTCTTGGGGTCGTGCGTGAGGGGGCGGTCGATCGTTCCTGTGATGTTCATGCCGTGACCGGGTTCTTGCGCGGGCGACCACGCGGCCGCTTCCGGGCGACGACGACACCCTGGACGAACAGCTCGCCACCCCAGACGCCCCAGGGCTCACGCCGCTCCTTGGCGCCGGCGAGGCAGGCCTCGATCAGCGGGCAGGTGCGGCAGAGGGACTTGGCGTACTCGACGTCGGCCGGCGACTCGGCGAAGAAGACCTCCGGGTCGTAGGAACGGCAGGGGACGGGTACGCCGAGGTTCTCGATGGCGTCGTCGAGCGCGGTGAGCGCGGTGAGCGGGATCAAGGCGGAGTCCTCCGTGGGGCCGGGCGGGGGGATCGTTTCGGAAGGCGGTACGGACGGGGCGTGCGCTTCGAGTTGCACGATTCGTCTTCCTCGTCTGTTCGTTCCGGTCCTGTTGGACCGGGAGGCGGTTGTGGTACCCGGTTCTCTTCTTGTTCCGAGGCCCCTTCGCTCCGTCGTCCCCGGTCGGGGACAAACAGAAGGGCCGCGGATCCCGGATGGGGTTCCGCGGCCCTGAAGGCGCCGGCCTGATCGCCGATCAGGCTGGATCACTCCAGGGTTCTGGCCCACGGAAGGCCCACATCAGGTGGTGCTGCTTCGTCTGCTTCCGGCCTCCGGCACCGGCCGCCGTAAAGGCATAGGCCTGCGCCTGTGCCGCTACTGCTTCCAGTGCCTTGGTCGGTCGCTCATTGCGCTCACGGATGGGAAGACCCGCGAGAGACACCGAGGACGCCGGACGGACGGCACGGATGCCGGACAGACCGGTGCCCCGGACGGAGGCGTCGAGCATGCACAGGGAGGCGACGACCGAGCGATCGGTCATTTTGACGGTGGTGGTGGAACTCTTCTTGATGCTGATCACTGGACTCGCCTCCTCTCGGCGTCTCGGGGGACTGGGGTGAACCAGTCCGACGGATATGCAAGTAGAACACGGAATCGGGGCCTCCGAGAAGGCCTCCGTCCCCGTGGCTAAGAACCTATGGGGATTGCTGGGGCATGCGCAAACTATTTTTCCGACGAGTTTCCGTCAGTCCTCGCCGTCGCCCTCCGCACCGTCCCGGCCTGCGCAGATGGCCAGGACATCGGCGCCGTAACGGTTGAACTTGCGTACTCCGACCCCGGGGATGCGGGCGAGTTCGCCCTCGTCGTCGGGGACGGCCTCGGCGATCGCCATCAGCGTCTTGTCGGTGAAGACGCAGAAGGCGGGCTGCCCGCTGCGCCGCGCCTGCTCCGCGCGCCATGCGCGCAACCGCTCGTACAGGCCCTCGTCCATGTCGGAGGGGCACTCCTCACAGCGCATCAGCTTCATCTCGCCCGCGTCGGTGAGCGTGCGCCCGCACACCCGGCAGCGGGCCGGGGTGCGCTGGGCGCGCCGCGGGACGGCCTCCGGACCTCGGACGCGTCCGCGCTCGACACCGCCGGGGCCACCCCCCGCCGTCCGGGCGGCCGATGAGGCGGAGCCGGGGCGCAGGCCGTCCAGGAAGCGGCTCGGGCGACGGCTCGGGCGACCGCCGGGCGACCGGGACAGGGCCCAGGAGACGTGCAGGCGCTCACGGGCGCGGGTGACCCCCACATAGAGCAGACGCCGTTCCTCCTCGATCTGTTCGTCGGTCTTCGCATAGGTGATCGGGACCATGCCCTCGGCGACACCGACCAGGAAGACGACGTCCCACTCCAGGCCCTTGGCGGAGTGCAGGGAGGCCAGGGTGACGCCCTGCACGGTCGGGGCGTGCTGGGCGCCCGCCCGCTCGTCCAGCTCGGTGACGAGGTGGCCGAGGGTGGCTCCGGGCTGGGCGGCGGCGAAGTCCTGGGCGAGGTTGACCAGCGCGGCCAGCGACTCCCAGCGCTCTCTGACGGCACCGGAACCGGCGGGCGGCTGGGGTGTCCAGCCCTCCCCCGACAGCACCGCCCGCACCTGGGAGGGCAGGTCGACCGCGTCGTCGAGGAGGGAGTCATTGCCGCCGAAGCGGGCCGCTCCCCGCAGGTTGACGATGGCTCTGCGCACCTCGGGCCGGTCGAAGAACCGCTCGGCGCCCCGCAGCTGGTAGGGGACTCCCGCGTCGGCGAGGGCCTGTTCGTAGGTCTCGGACTGGGCGTTGGTGCGGAACAGGACGGCGATCTCGCTCGCCGGGACGCCCGCCGCGACGAGTTCGCCGATACGGCGGGCGGCGCCCTCGGCCTCGGCGGGCTCGTCGGCGTACTCGGTGAAGACGGGCTCGGGGCCCGCGGAGCGCTGCGAGACCAGCTCCAGGCGGTGGTCGGCGGCGCGGCCGCGGGCCTGGGCGAGCAGGCCGTTGGCGAGATGGACGACCTGCGGGGTGGAGCGGTAGTCGCGGACCAGCTTGACGACGGTGGCCCCGGGGTGGCGGGTGCGGAAGTCGAGGAGGTGGTCGGGAGTTGCTCCGGTGAAGGAGTAGATCGTCTGACTGGCGTCGCCGACCACGCAGAGGCTGTCCCGCTCGCCGAGCCACAGCTCCAGCAGACGCTGCTGAAGGGGGCTGACGTCCTGGTACTCGTCGACCACGAAGTGCTGGTACTGGGCCCGGACCTGCTCGGCGATGTCGTGGCGGTCCTGGAGGACGGCGACGGTCAGCAGCAGGACGTCCTCGAAGTCGATGACGGAGCGGTTCCGCTTGAGGTCCTCGTAGACGGAGTAGAGCTGGGCGATCTCGGCCGGGTCGCGGGGGGCCTCTCGGCCGGCCTTGGCGGCGGCCGCCGCGTAGTCGGCGGGGACGGTCTGGGTGACCTTGGACCACTCGATCTCGGCGGTGACGTCGCGCAGTTCGCCGCGGTCGAGGCGGATGCGGCAGGCGGCGGCCGCGTCGGCGATGAGCTGGATCTTGCGGTCGACGAGCCGGGGCATGGACCCGCCGACCGCTTTCGGCCAGAAGTACTGCAGCTGGCGCAGGGCGGCCGAGTGGAAGGTGCGGGCCTGGACGCCGGCGGCACCGAGCTGACGGAGCCGGCCGCGCATCTCGCCCGCGGCCCGGTTGGTGAACGTGACAGCCAGCACGCTGGACGGCTGGAGGATCCCGGCGCGCACCCCGTAGGCGATCCGGTGCGTGATCGCCCGGGTCTTGCCCGTGCCGGCGCCCGCGAGCACGCACACCGGGCCGCGCAGGGCGGTGGCCACCTCGCGCTGCTCGGGGTCGAGCCCTTCGAGCACCGCGTCGGCCGAGTCGGGGACCTGCGGGAAGAGCGTGGAGTGCGTTGCTGCTGTCACACCGCCATGCTGCCAGGTCGGCGGAGACGGGTGCGGCGGTTGTCCACAGGCAGGGGCTCGCAGTCGTACTAATGCGGCAGGCGTCACGTCGGGCGGGGCTCCGTGTGCGGGAATGGCGGCCGTTTCACGTACGTTTCCCCTCTGCGAGCACCGATCCCCCAAGCAGTTGAGGAGCGCGAGAGACATGCCGGGCACTGTGACGATGTACAGCACCACGTGGTGCGGCTACTGCCGTCGGCTGAAGAGCCAGCTGGACCGCGAGGGCATCGCGTACGACGAGATCAACATCGAGCACGACCCGGAGTCCGCGGCGTTCGTCGAAAAGGCGAACGGCGGAAACCAGACCGTCCCGACGGTTCGGGTAGTTCCCACCTCGGGTGGCAACGAGGTCGTGATGACGAACCCGAGCCTTGCTCAGGTGAAGCAGGCTCTCGCGGTCTGACGGCCCCAGCGCTACGGCCCCCTCTGGTCATGGTCACCGGAGGGGGCCGCTCTGTATGTAGGGGAGGCGGGCAGCGAGCCGTCGCACGCCGGTCACGCGCCGTAACACCGGCCGGCGCACGAGGTCGCCGAAGCACTTCACGCAAGAACGTGCATACCCACGTTCATGCATGGACGGCCGAGCGTGCCCCTCGTACGGTCGTGCCCAACGGCCCAACCAGGGCCGCGAACCAGCGGATATCGCATGGCACGCGAGGAGCTGACTCGGCTTACCGGGAACGGGAACGGCGAGTGCGGCGAAGACGACTGCCCGAACGTGTACCGCACAGAGGGCTCGGCGCGTAAGCGCTCCCCGGTTCGCCGGAAAGGCGGTTCCTGAGGTGACTCAGGAACCGCCTTTTGTGCTTCCAGCCCCCTGTCACACGCTCCTCGTCGGCAGGGGCTTGCCGTACCAGAGTTCGATCAGGCGGGCCGCGATCGAGATGCCGAAGGGCGGGAGGACCTCGCCGGAGTCGAAGGCGAGACCCAGTTCGTCGCGGGAGAACCAGCGTGCTTCGTGGATCTCGTCGCCGTCGACCTCGATCTCGGTCGAGGTGGCGTGGGCCATGAAGCCGAGCATCAGGCTGGACGGGAAGGGCCAGGGCTGGCTGGCGACGTACTCGACCTGCCCGATGCCGATGCCGGCCTCCTCGAAGACCTCGCGCCGCACGGCCTGCTCGATGGACTCCCCGGGTTCGACGAAGCCGGCGAGCGTCGAGAAGCGGCCCTCGGGCCAGTGGACCTGCCGGCCGAGCAGGATGCGGTCGTCGGCGTCGGTGACCGCCATGATCACGGCCGGGTCGGTGCGCGGGTAGTGCTCGGCGCCGCAGGCCGGGCAGCGGCGGATGTGGCCGGCGGCGGCGATCACGGTCCGCTCGCCGCAGCGGGAGCAGAACCGGTGGGTGCGCTGCCAGTTCTCCAGGCCGACCGCGTGCACCATCAGGCCGGCGTCGCGCGGTGACAGCAGCAGTCCGGCCTCGCGCAGGCCCGCGGGCCGCGCGGACTGGTCGATGCGTCCGGGCAGCGCGTCCTTCTGGAGGGCGAAGTAGCTGACGCCGTCCGCGTCGGTGCCGAGGAAGTAGCGGTGCGCCTCGGTCAGGGGGGCTTCGAAGGAGGGGGTCATGACGAGTTCGGTACGGCCGTCGGGCGTCTCGTCGATGAGGACCTGGCCGCCGGAGACCACGAAGCAGCGGGTCGTGGGGTGGCTCCAGGCCGCCGCGAGCCAGGCCTCGTCGAGCCGGTGGTGGGCGGCGCGGTCGATGCCGCTCGGGGCGGTGAGCGAGATGGGGCGGTCGGCGGTGTGGTCGGTCCAGGTGGTCACGGGTGCTTCCAACTCCCCCAGGGCAACGGATTGTTTCGGCGGGCGGTTCGGCGGGGCGTACGGCGGGCGGCGACCGGGGCCGGGCGGTGCGGGGCGTCGCCCCCAGTGTGCCCCGCGCGGGGTGTCGTCCCGGACGGCGCGGGCGGCTCAGGGCGCATGACGCCAGGTGTCCGCGAGGTCGCCCCACAGGTACGCGGTGGTCTCGACGCCCTTGAGGAGCAGGTCGATCTCGGCCTTCTCGTTCGGCGCGTGCCAGCCGTCCGAGGGGACGGAGATGCCCAGGAGAGCACCGGCGTCCCGAGGACCTCCTGGAGGTCGGCGGCCGGCCCCGAGCCGCCCTCGCGCGTGAAGCGGATGGGCCGGCCGAAGGCGCGGCCCATGGCGCGCGCCACGGACTGCAGGGCCGCCCCGCGCGCGTGGAGGCGGTTGTCGTGGACGACGGGCTCGAAGGGCTCGCTGTCCCAGCCGTCCTCGAGGGCGGTGGGCTGGACGTAGTGATGGCCGTGGACCAGGACCGTCGGTGCGCCGGGATCGGCGGCGGGCCACTCGGCGAAGACCGCGGGGGCACCCGGGGTCTCCCAGACCTCCGTGGTCGGGAAGCCGGTCTCGCGGAGCTTGGCGGCGAGCCAGTCGGCGCTGCGGCGTACATCGGGCGCGTGGTCGGACTGGGCCGACACGGACGGGATGGGCAGCCATTCCGCGAGGTCGTCGAGGAAGACGGCACGGTGCTGCTCGATGTACGCGCGGACGGCGCTGACGGCACTGTCAACGGACTGGCTCATGGTCACGAGCCTATCGGCCCGCACCGACATCCTGGTTGGGCGGTTCCTCACAGTTTGCTTGCGCGGCCGGCCCTTCCAGCAGCAGCCGCTCCAGCGCGGCCCGGTCCTGCAGACCCTGTGGTCGTACTACGTCACCGGTTCGGACGTACAGGAACGCCGCGTTGACGGACTCCAGCGGAACGCCCTGCTGCTCGGCCCAGGCGAGCCGGTACAGGGCGAGCTGGAGGGGGTCGGCGGTGCGGGTGCGGCTGGTCTTCCAGTCGACGATCTCGTAGGTCGTCCCGTCGCCGTCGCCCTCCTTGTAGACGGCGTCGATCCGGCCCCGGACCACCCGGCCGGCGATGACGAGCTGGAAGGGTGCCTCGACGCGGTGGGGGGTGCGGTGGGCGTACTCGGTGCGCTCGAAGGCGTCCTTGAGGGCTTCCAGGTCGCGTTCGTCGGCGATCTCGGCGTCGCTGCCGGGCAGTTCCTCGGGCTCCAGCACGGGCAGGGTCAGTTCCTCGAAGCGGGCCTCGACCCAGGCGTGGAAGCGGGTGCCCCGGCGCGCGGCGGGTTGCGGAGGGCGTGGCATGGGGCGGGCGAGTTCCTGTGCGAAACCGTCCGGGTCGGCGGCCAGGCGCAGCACCTGGGAGGCGGTGAGCGAGGCGGGCAGGGGGACGTCGGTGACGGCCTCCCGCGCGCGGAGGAGTTCACCGGTGAGGGCGTCGAGCTCGCGGTCCCAGGAGGCGATGGCGCGGGCTTCCTCCGGGGTGAGCCGGGTGGGGCGGGCTTGCTCCGGAGCGAGCCCGGCGCGGCCTTCCTCGGGGGTGAGCCGGGAGCGGGCCGTCGCGGGGGCCGTCCCACGCGCGTGTGCGCTCTCGTCGGCGTCGCGCTCCGGGGCTCCGGCCTGGTGCGGGACGGTCGGGCGGTCCGTGGTCAGGGAGTCCCAGTCGGCGGGTTCCTCGTCCGGGAAGGGTTCCTCCTCGTAGGGCTCGTCGTCGTCCGGTGGCGGCGGCCAGTCCGGGTCCTGGTGGTCGTCGGGGTCGTGCACGGCCGCGGGGTGGCCGTCCGCGTGGGAGGCGAGGTCCTCCAGGTGGGCCAGGACGGTCTCGGCGGCGGCCCGTCGACGGGTGAGGGACGTCTCGTCGAGGGGCAGGGGCCAGACCTGGTCGGCGTCCGCGGCGTGCAGGGCTGGGTTCTCCGCGTCCTCGGCGGGCTCGTCGGCCCAGGCCTCGATCTCGCCGTACCCGGCCGCGCAGTGGTCGTGAAGGGCCTGCAGGAAGTCGGAGGGGCCGCGTGGCCTCTTCTGGGTGGGGCCCCACCAGTGGCCGGATCCGAGAAGGAGGGTGCGGGGGCGGGTGAAGGTGACGTAGCCGAGGCGGAGTTCCTCGGTGTGCTGGTGGTCCTTCATCGCCTCCTGGAAGGCCTTCAGGCCGCGCGCGTCCCAGGACGTGACGTCGGGCAGGGTGTCGGCGTCGCCGCGCAGTTCGTGCGGCAGCACCTTGCCCTGCGCGGTCCACTTCTCGCGGCCCTTGGTGCTGGGGAAGGTGTCCTTGACCAGGCCGGGGACGGCGACGACGTCCCACTCCAGGCCCTTGGACTTGTGGGCGGTGAGCACCTTCACGGTGTTCTCGCCGCCCGGCAGGGCGTTGTCCAGGCCCTTCTCGTACTGGGCGGCCGTCCGCAGGAAGCCCAGGAAGGCGAGCAGGGTCGCCTCGCCGTCGCCGGCGGCGAAGGAGGCGGCGATGTCCAGGAAGTTCGACAGGGTCTCGCGGCGCCGCGCGGCCAGGGCGTGCGGGGACGCCGACAGCTCGACCTCCAGACCGGTGACGGCGAGGACCCGGTGCAGCACGTCCATCAGCGGGTCGGCCAACGACCGGCGCAGGTCGCGCAGTTCGGCGGCGAGGCGGGCGAAGCGCACGCGCGCGTCCGGCGAGAACGGCAGCCCGTCGTCCGCCTGCTCGGCGTCCAGCGGCAGCTCCAGGAAGGTCTCCAGGGCGTCCGCGAGCGATATCACCTCGGACGGGTCGACTCCCTCCACGGCCTCGGCGAGCCTCCGGTCCCGGTCGTCGCCGCTGTCCACGCGCGCGTGGGCGACGAGAAAGCGGGCGCGGCGCCCCAGGAGGGCGAGGTCGCGCGGGCCGATGCGCCAGCGCGGGCCGGTCAGCAGACGTACCAGGGAGGCGTTGGCGCCGGGGTCCTGGAGGACCTCGCAGACGGCGACCAGGTCGGCGATCTCGGGCAGGTGCAGCAGCCCGGACAGGCCGACGACCTCGACGGGGACGTCCCGGGCGACCAGGGCGCCCTGGATCTCGGCGAAGTCGGTGGCCGTACGGCACAGGACGGCGATCTCGCCGGGCGCCTTGCCGGTGCGCACGAGGTGGGCGATGGAGTCGGCGACCCACTCGATCTCCTCGGCATGGGTGGCGAGCAGGGCGCAGCGGACCATGCCGTCGCGTTCGGCGCCCGGGGCGGGACGCAGGGCCTGCACGCCCGCGTGCATGGCCCGCAGGGGTTCGGCGAGGCCGTTGGCGAGGTCGAGGAGGCGGCCGCCGCTGCGGCGGTTCTCGCTGAGCGCCTGACGGGTCGCGGGGCGGCCGTCGGGGTGCGCGAAGTGCTCCGGGAAGTCGTCCAGGTTGGCGACGGAGGCGCCGCGCCAGCCGTAGATCGCCTGGCAGGGGTCGCCGACGGCGGTCACCGGGTGGCCGGTGCCGTCGCCGAACAGGCCTGCGAGGAGGACGCGTTGGGCCACCGAGGTGTCCTGGTACTCGTCGAGGAGGACCACCCGGAACTCGTCGCGCAGGATCCGGCCCACCTCGGGGATCCGCGCGAGTCGCGCGGACAGGGCGATCTGGTCGCCGAAGTCGAGCAGGTCGCGGTCGCGTTTGGCGGCGCGGTAGCGGACCACCAGGTCGGCGAGTTCCCGGCGGGCGGCGGCGGCCTTGGGGACCTGCCGCAGGGCGTCGTTGCTGAGCCGGACACCGTCCAGGGTGGCGAGCAGTCCGGCGTCGTAGGACCGCGCGTCCTCGGGTCGTACGAGGTGCTCGGCGAGTTCGGCGTCGAGGGCGAGCAGGTCGCTGACGAGGTCGGCGAAGGAGCGGGTGAGCGCGGGGTAGGGGCCGGGGGCCTCCCTCAGCACGCGCGCGGCGAGCTGGAAACGGGTGGCGTCGGCGAGCAGCCGGGAGGTCGGCTCCAGGCCGATGCGCAGGCCGTGGTCGGTCAGCAGGCGGCCCGCGAAGGCGTGGTAGGTGGAGATCACCGGCTCGCCCGGCGGGTTGTCGGGGTCGATGACGTCCGGGTCGGTGACGCCCGCCTTGATCAGCGCCTTGCGCACGCGTTCGGCGAGTTCGCCGGCCGCCTTGTTGGTGAAGGTGAGGCCGAGGACCTGCTCGGGGGCGACCTGGCCGGTGCCGACCAGCCAGACCACGCGGGCCGCCATCACCGTCGTCTTGCCCGAGCCGGCTCCGGCCACGATCACCTGCGGGGCGGGCGGCGCGATGATGCAGGCCGTCTGCTCCGGGGTGAACGGGATCCCGAGGAGTTCCTTGAGCTGATCGGGATCGGTGATACGGGGCGGCACGTCACAGAGGCTAGCGGCGGTCACTGACAGCGGAGGCCGGATCGCCGCCGGAGCCGGGGGAAAACGCAGGTCAGCACGCGTGGTGTCGTCGATCACCCGGGTTACTCGACGACGTGCCGTCCCTCTGGCCGGGCGCTGCAGGACGCCTGGAACGCGCAGTGTGCGCAGTGTTGTCCGGTGGCGGGCGTGAACCGTTCGTCGAGCACCTTCCCGGCGGCCGTGGCCAGCAGTTCGCCGACCCACTCCCCTTCGAGTGGTTCCTGGGCCTGCACCCTGGGCAGGGTCTCGCCGCCGTCGCGCTGGGCGGCGCCCTGGCGCAGCTGGACCAGTTCGGCGCCGCCGGGCTCGGGGCGGGCCCCGTCGAACGCCTCGTCCACGGCGCCCTCGCGGACGGCGAGCTGGTAGACGGCGAGCTGGGGGTGGCGGGCCACCTCGGCCTTGCTGAGGGGCTGTTTGCCGGTCTTGAAGTCGACGACGTAGGCCCGCCCTTCGCCGTCCCTCTCCACGCGGTCCATCTGGCCGCGGATGCGGACCTCGTAGTCGCCCGCTTCGAGGGTGACGTCGAAGTCGTGCTCGCTGGCCACGGGGCTGCGGCCGGTGCGGTCCATGACGTGCCATTTCAGGAAGCGTTCGAGCGCCACGCGCGCGTTCTCCTTCTCCTGCGCCGACTTCCACGGCGCGTCGAAGGCGAGCGCGTTCCACACGGAGTCGAGGCGCTCCATCAGGACGGCGAGGTCTGCGGGGGTGTGCCCGGAGGCGACCTCGTCGGCGAGGACGTGCACGACGTTGCCGAAGCCCTGGGCGGCCGTCGCCGGTGCGTCGGCCTTCACCTCACGGCCCAGGAACCACTGCAGGGCGCAGGTGTTGGCGAGCTGGTCGAGGGCGCTGCCGGAGAGCACGACGGGCTGGTCGCGGTCGCGCAGGGGGACCTTGCTCTCGGTCGGCTCGTACATGCCCCACCAGCGGTAGGGGTGGGCGGAGGGGACGAGCGGGCGGCCGTCCTCGTCGGCGAGCGCGGCGAGACGGGCCAATCGGTGGGCGGCGGCCTCTCGGAGGGTGTCCGAGACGCGCGGGTCGACCGTCGTGGCGCGCAGTTCGGCGACGAGCGCGGCGACGGAGAGCGGGCGGCGGGGGCGACCGGTCACGTCCCTGGGTTCGACGCCGAGTTCGGTGAGGAAGCGGGAGGGCTGGTCGCCGTCGTCGGCGGCGGCCTTCACGGCGGTGACGACGAGTCGTTCACGCGCGCGTGTGGCGGCGACGTAGAACAGGCGGCGCTCTTCCGCGAGCAGCGCGCCCGGGGTGAGCGGTTCGGCGAGTCCGTCGCGTCCGATGCGGTCGGCCTCCAGCAGCGAGCCGCGGCGGCGCAGGTCGGGCCACAGCCCCTCCTGGACACCGGCGACGACGACCAGGCGCCACTCCAGTCCCTTGGAGCGGTGCGCGGTCATCAGGCGTACGGCGTCGGGACGTACCGCGCGTCGTGTGAGGGTGTCGGCGGCGATGTCCTCGGCGTCGGTCTCCTCCAGGAAGTTGAGGGCGCCCCGGCCGCCGGTGCGCTCCTCCGCGCGCGCGGCGGTCGCGAACAGCGCGCAGACGGCGTCGAGGTCGCGGTCGGCGTTGCGTCCGGCCGCGCCGCCGCGCCGGGCGGACCGCTCCAGGCGCGCGGGCCAGGGTGTGCCCTCCCACAGGTCCCACAGCGCCTCTTCGGCCGTACCGCCGCCCGCGAGGCGCTCCCGGGCCTTGCGCAGCAGCGCGCCGAGCCGCTGGGCGCCGCGCGCGTACGCGGGGTCGTGCACGGCCAGGCGCTCGGGCTCGGCGAGCGCCCGCGTGAGCAGTTCGTCGGACGGCGGCGGCAGGGGGTTGCCCCCGGCCCGCTCCTCGTCGCGCAGAGCACGGCCGAGACGGCGCAGGTCGGCGGCGTCCATGCCGGCGAGGGGTGAGGCGAGGAGGCTGAGAGCGGTTTCGGTGTCGAGCCAGCAGGGTTCGCTCCCGTCCTCGTCGTCACCCCGCACGTCCCCGTCGGCCACCGCCGAGCCCGACTCCGCCGTCGCCACCGCCCGTAGGGCCGTGAGCAGGGGGGCCACCGCCGGTTCGTGGCGCAGGGGGAGGTCGTCGCCGTCGATGTCCAGGGGGACGCCGGCCGCGGTGAGGGCTCGGCGGACCGTCGGGATGGTGCGGGAGCCGGCGCGGACCAGGACGGCCATCTCGCCCCAGGGCACGCCGTCCTCCAGGTGGGCCCGGCGCAGGATGTCGGCGATGTTGTCGAGTTCCGTACCGGGCGTCGGACAGGTGAAGACCTCGACGCGGCCGCCGTCCCGTACGGGGGCGAGTTCGCGGTGCGCGCGTACCTTCTCCGCCGGGAGGCGGGTCAGGGGCATGCGCTGGGTGAGCAGACGGGTCGCGGTGAGCAGGGCGGCGCCGGAGCGACGGGAGGTGCGCAGGACCTCCACGGGCGCCGGACGGCCGTCTGCGCGCGGGAAGGTCTCCGGGAACTCCAGGATGCCGTTGACGTCGGCGCCGCGGAACGCGTAGATCGACTGGTCGGGGTCGCCGAAGGCGACCAGGGTGCGGCCGCCGCCCGCGAGGGCGTGCAGCAGCCGTACCTGCGCCGCGTCGGTGTCCTGGTACTCGTCGACGAGTACGGCGTCGTACTGCGCCGCCAGCCGTTCGGCGACCTCGGGGCGGCGGGCGAGGAGGACCGCGCGATGGACCAGTTCCGCGTAGTCGAGCACGCCCTGCAGGTCGAGCACGTCCAGGTACTCGGCGAGGAAGGCGGCCGCGGCACGCCAGTCGGGGCGCCCGGTACGGCGGGCGAAGGCGTCCAGGGCGCCCGGGCCGAGGCCCAGTTCACGGCTGCGGGCGAGGACGGCCCGGACCTCGTCGGCGAAGCCCCGGGTGGTCAGACAGGCGCGCAGTTCGTCGGGCCAGCGCACGTGCGCGAGACCCAGCCGCTGCAGGTCGGGCTGCCCGGCGAGCAGTTCACGGACGGCGACGTCCTGCTCGGGACCGGACAGCAGCCGCAGCGGCTCCACGAAGAGGTCGCTGTCCTGGTGGGCGCGGACCAGGGCGTAGCAGAACGAGTGGAAGGTGGTCGCCCGGGGCGCGCGGGCGGCCCCCACGCGCAGCGCCATGCGGTCGCGCAGTTCGACGGCGGCCTTGCGGCTGAACGTCAGCACCAGGATGCGCTCGGGGTCACCGCCACGGGCGATTCGCGCCGCCACCGACTCGACGAGCGTGGTGGTCTTCCCGGTGCCCGGACCTGCCAGGACGAGCAGCGGACCACCGGTGTGGTCAACCACGGAGCGCTGTGCGGCGTCCAGACGAGGGGGGGCCGGCCGGGCGGGCGGGGTACGCACCAGTCGGTAAGCGCCACGGTTCCCCTGGCGCACCTGGGGGTGCGCCAGGCGCCTGGTGGAGGAAGAGGAGCTCACGTGGTTCGCCGGTCCTGGTGGGTGTGCTGGTTGTCGGACCACCGTGCGTGCAGGACGGTGATCGGGGGGTGAGGGGGGAACGCTCAGCCGACGCTACGCCGACGGACGACTCGGAAGCAGAGCTTCCGCTTCTTCCCTCCGGCCACTCTCGACACGTACGCCCCTCGCCCCACGAACGTACGTCATGGCACGGACGTGCCCCGCTTCCCCCGTACGGATCACGGGTCACACACGGGTTCGCCCGATGGCGGAAGCTGTCAGGTGTGAGTCTCCGCCCGTCCGCCGCCGTCCCACCGCGCCCGCTTCATGTCGAGGTGCGGCAGATGGCCCTCGGTTGCCCTGCTCGCCTCCTTCAGCGGTGTGCCCTCTACGCGGTAGTGGTCAAGCGCGCGCAGTTCGTGTCCCGGGAGCAGGACGCCGTCCGCGCGGACCACGCGCCACCACGGCACCGCTCCCCCGTAGAGGGCCATCACCCGTCCCACCTGGCGCGGGCCGCCCTCCTCCAGCCACTCGGCGACGTCGCCGTAGGTCATGACACGCCCGCGCGGGATCAGTTCGGCCTCCAGGACGCGCTCGGCGTACTCCGGCAGCGCGTCCGGACCGTCCTCGGGCGGCAGGCTCTCCTCACTCATCCGGCCCATCCTGCCGCACTCCACCGACAGTGTGATCGGCCGGCCACTGTGCGTATCCCTCGCCCCCGCGTGGGACTTGGGGCAGACTGTGCGCCCCCGCGTCCGCACCCTGACGCCCCCGTGTGTCGGTGGGGCATGCCACCATCATGCGGGCGGTGAGCGGTGATACGAGATCAAGAAGAGACGATGAAGCAACAGGGTGTGCACCCGGAGGACGCGCAGAGCGCGTCCGGCGCTTCGTCGCGTCCGGACACCGACCCCGACGCCGAGAGCGCCTCCGGGAAGGACGCCGGCGGGGACGACGCGCAGTTCGTCGAAGAGGCGCACATCGACGAGGTGGAGGGCGACGAACCGCTCCTGCCCGCGCGCGTGCACCGGCCCTCCGACCTGATGCGCCTTCTGGTGGGGCTGCTCGGGATCATCCTGCTCCTCGCGATCGCCGCGTTCGCGCACGGCACCACCTCGGGGCTCGAACAGGACATCAACAAGGGCACCGGTCAGGCGCCCGACCTGCTCATCAAGATCGCCGGACTGGCCTCCAGCATCGCGATCCTGCTGGTGCCGGTCGCGTTCGCGATCGAGCGGCTCATCAAGCGCGACGGGCTGCGCATCGCCGACGGTGTGCTCGCGGCGGTCCTGGCACACGGCGTGACGCTCGCGACCGACCTGTGGGTGGCCAAGGCCGCCCCGAACTCCATCCAGGAGGCGCTCACCCAGCCCTCCCCCGGCGACATCCACGCGCTGACCGACCCGGTGCACGGCTATCTCGCCCCGGTCATCGCGTACATGACCGCCGTCGGCATGTCCCGGCGGCCGCGCTGGCGCGCGGTGCTGTGGATCGTGCTGCTCCTCGACGCGTTCTCGATGCTCGTCACGGGTTACACGACACCGTTCTCGATCATCCTGACGGTGCTGATCGGCTGGACCATCGCCTACGGCACGCTCTACGCGGTCGGCTCGCCCAACGTCCGCCCCACCGGGCGGACGCTGATGGCGGGCCTGCGGCACGTGGGGTTCCGTCCGGTGACGGCGTCCCGCGAGGAGATGCCGGAGAACCCGGAGACCGGCGACCGGGGCCGGCGCTACTTCGTCACCCTCGAGGACGGTCCGCCGCTGGACGTCACGGTGGTCGACCGGGAGCAGCAGGCACAGGGCTTCTTCTACCGCGCGTGGCGCAACCTGACCCTGCGCGGCTTCGCCACCCGCAGCAGCCTTCAGTCGCTGCGCCAGGCCCTGGAGCAGGAGGCGCTGCTGGCGTACGCGGCCATCGCGGCCGGCGCCAACGCCCCCAAGCTGATCGCGACCTCCGAACTCGGTCCCGACGCGGTGATGCTGGTCTACGAGCACACCGGCGGGCGCACGCTCGACTCTCTGGCGGACGACGAGATCACCGACGCACTGCTGCACGACACCTGGCACCAGGTACGGGCGCTGCAGTCCCGGCGGATCGCGCACCGCAGGCTGGTGGGCGACGCGATTCTGGTGGATCGTTCCGGCACGGTCATCCTGACCGACCTGCGGGTCGGCGAGATCGCGGCCGGCGATCTGCTGCTGCGCATGGACGTCTCGCAGCTCCTGGTGACGCTCGGCCTGCGGGTGGGCGCGGAGCGGGCGGTGGCGTCGGCGGTGGGTGTGCTCGGCCCGGACGCCGTGGCCGACTGTCTGCCGATGCTGCAGCCCATCGCGCTCAGCCGCACCTCCCGCGCGACCCTGCGCAGGCTGGCCAGGGAGCGGGCCCAGCGCGAGCGGGAGGCGGTCCTGGAGGCCTCCCGGCAGGCCAAGCAGGCCCGTCTGGAGGCGGCCGAGGAGCACACCCGCGCCGCGCTCGAGAAACCCGACAAGAAGGCCGTGCGGGCGGAGCAGCGGGCCGAGAAGCGGGCCATCGACGAGGCCATCGAGGAAGCGCGTGAGGAGGATCTGCTGACCCAGATCCGGCACCAGGTGCTCCTCATCAGACCGCAGGCGCCGGTCGAGCCGGCCCGGCTGGAGCGGGTGCGGCCGCGCACCCTGATCAGTTTCATCGCGGGCGCCATCGGCGCGTACTTCCTGCTGACGCAGCTCACGCACATCGAGTTCGGGCCGCTGATCGAGAACGCGCAGTGGGGCTGGGTGCTGGCGGCCGTGGTGTTCTCGGCGGGCAGCTACTTCGCGGCGGCGATGGCGCTGCTGGGGTTCGTGCCGGAGCGGGTGCCGTTCCTGCGGGCCGTGGGGGCGCAGGTCGCCGGGTCGTTCGTCAAGATCGTCGCGCCGGCCGCGGTGGGCGGTGTCGCGCTCAACACCCGCTTCCTGCAACGCGCGGGCGTGCGGCCCGGTCTCGCGGTCGCCAGCGTGGGCGCCTCGCAGCTGTTCGGGCTCGGCTGCCACATCCTGATGCTGCTGTCGTTCGGCTATCTGACCGGCACCGAGAAGACGCCGTCGCTGTCGCCGTCCCGCACGGTCATCGCGGGCCTGCTCACCGTGGCGGTTCTCGTCCTCGTGGCCACCTCCGTGCCGTTCCTGCGGAAGTTCGTCGTCACGCGCGTGCGCTCGCTCTTCGCGGGTGTCGTGCCGCGCATGCTGGACGTGCTGCAGCGCCCGCAGAAGCTGGTCACCGGCATCGGCGGCATGCTGCTGCTGACAGCCTGCTTCGTGATGTGCCTGGACGCCTCGATCCGCGCCTTCGGCCAGCAGGGAACCTCGCTCAGCATCGCCAGCGTCGCCGTGGTCTTCCTCGCCGGCAACGCGCTCGGCTCGGCGGCCCCGACCCCCGGTGGCGTCGGCGCGGTGGAGGCGACCCTGACGGTCGGTCTGATCGCCGTGGGCCTGCCCAAGGAGGTCGCCGCCCCGGCCGTGCTGCTGTTCCGGCTGCTGACGCTGTGGCTGCCGGTCCTGCCGGGTTGGCTGGCCTTCAACCAGCTCTCCCGCAAGGGCGCGCTGTAGTACGAGAGCAGGCGGTACGACGGCTGTACGCGCGCGTACCTCATACGGCCCGTGCCCCGAGCGCCGGACCCGGCCCGGTCGCAGGATGGAGACATGCCGAAGTCTCCCCGCGCGCGTGCCGCTGCGCTGACCGCCACCGCCGTGCTGCTGTCCTCCGTGCTGGTCGGCTGTACCGGCGGAGACACCGATGACGGGGACCTGTCGGCGCAGAAACTGGACTGGAAGGACTGTCCGGCCCCGAACGCCGCGGAGGGCGGCGGCGACACCCCCTCCCCGCTGCCCAACGGCGGCACCTGGCAGTGCGCCACCATGAAGGCGCCTCTCGACTGGAACAAGCCCAAGGGCGACACCATCGGCATCGCGCTGATCCGGGCGAGGACGAGCGGCGCCGCGGACAGGCGCATCGGCTCGCTCGTGTTCAACTTCGGCGGCCCCGGCGGTTCCGGCGTCACCACACTGCCCGCCTTCGGCGCGGACTACGCGAAACTGCGCACCCGCTACGACCTGGTCAGCTTCGACCCGCGCGGAGTCGGCCGCAGCGCGCCCGTGACGTGCGAGAACGACCAGCAGCTCGACGCCTACTTCCAGCAGGACGCGACCCCCGACGACGCCGGCGAGCGCACCGTGTACCTGGACAACACCAAGAAGTTCAACGCGGCCTGCGAGAAGCACTCCAAGAAGGTGCTGCCCCATGTGCGGACCACGGACGCGGCCCGTGACATGGACCTGATGCGCCAGGTCCTGGGCGACAAGAAGCTGTACTACTTCGGCATCTCCTACGGCACCGAACTCGGCGGTGTCTACGCCCACCTCTTCCCCCGGCACGTGGGCCGGGCCGTCTTCGACGCGGTCGTCGACCCGACGCAGAACCCGGAGCAGGCCTCGCTCGGCCAGGCCAAGGGCTTCCAGCTGGCGCTCGACAACTACGCCGAGGACTGCACGTCGAAGCCCGAGCCGTGCCCGGTCGGCGACAGCGCGCAGGACGTGAAGAACCGTATCGCCACCCTGCTGAGGAACCTCGACAGCAAGCCGATCCCCGGCATCCTTCCCCGCCGGCTGACCCAGACCGCCGCCACCAACGGCATCGCGCAGGCCCTGTACTCGAAGGACTTCTGGCAGTACCTCACCGAGGGCCTGGAGCAGGCGTACCTGGGCGACGGCAAGGTCCTGATGCTGCTGTCCGACTCGATGAACGGCCGCAGCCAGAACGGCGAGTACAGCAACATCACCGCGGCCAACATCTCCATCAACTGCGCCGACGAGAAGCCCCGCTACAGCCCCGGGTACGTGGAGGGGAAGCTGCCCGAGTTCCAGGCCGCCTCGCCGCTGTTCGGGGACTTCCTCGCCTGGGGCATGGTCAGCTGCACCGACTGGGCGGTCGCCGGCGCGGCCGACCACCCCGACGTGAGCGCGCCCGGCGCCCCGCCGGTCCTGGTCGTGGGCAACACCGGCGACCCGGCCACGCCGTACGAGGGCGCCCGCAGGATGGTGGACGCGCTGGGGAAGGGTGTCGGTGTCGAGCTGACGTACAAGGGCCAGGGGCACGGCGCGTACGACAGCAAGAACAAGTGCGTGCAGAGCGCGGTGAACGGCTATCTGCTGGACGGCAAGGTGCCGCCGGCCGGAACCGTCTGCTCCTGACGGCCGACCGGATTCCGGTTGAATGCGCAGGTCAGAAGGTTATCCACAGGGCTGCGCGGGTCCGACGCGATCCGCCTACCATGGCCGGACAGCCGTTCGCCGCACGGTGCGGACGGCCCTTCAGGGGGGAACGCACATGGCGCGATTCGTACGGTGGACGGCGTTCGGGGCCGCCGCCGCACTGCTGTTGGCCGGATGTGGCGGCGGTTCGTCGTCCGACGACAAGAGTGACAAGGGAGGCGGAAGGACGAGCGCGGCCGCCTCGCCGTCGGACGGCTCCTCGAGTACGACCACCGCGCTGCCGTCCTCTCTGACCGCGCAGAAGCTCGCCTGGGGGCGCTGCAAGGCCACCGCGGACTCCCCCGCCCCCGGCAGCGACTGGCAGTGCGCGACCCTCAAGGCCCCGCTGGACTGGTCGAAGCCGGACGGCCGCACGATCGACCTCGCCCTCATCCGCGCCCGGGCGAACGGCGGCAAGCGCATCGGCTCGCTGCTGTTCAACTTCGGCGGCCCGGGCGGCTCGGGCGTGTCCGTGATGCCGCAGTACGCGGCCACGGTGTCCAAGCTGCGCGAGCGGTACGACCTGGTGAGCTGGGACCCGCGCGGGGTGGCGGCCAGCGAGGGGGTGCGCTGCCGCAGCGACAAGGCCATCCAGGCCGCGGAGGACATCGACGCCACCCCCGACACCGCGGCCGAGGAGAACGCGTACTTCCAGGACGCCGTGTCCTTCGGCAAGGGCTGCCAGAAGGCCGCCGGAAGTCTGCTGGCGCACGTGTCGACGACCGACACCGCCCGCGACATGGACCTGATGCGTCAGGTCCTCGGCGACACGAAGACGCACTACTTCGGCATCTCGTACGGCACCGAGCTGGGCGGTGTCTATGCCCATGTGTTCCCGCAGCACGTGGGACGGCTGATCCTGGACGCGGTCGTGGACCCGACCGCCGACTCCGTGGGACACGCGGAGAACCAGGCCAGGGGGTTCCAGCGGGCCCTGGACGACTATCTGAAGTCGACCGGCCAGGACCCGAAGCAGGGCACCGAGAAGATCGCGGATCTGGTGAAGCGGCTCGACGCGGCCCCACTGCCGACGTCGTCCGGACGCAAGCTGACCCAGTCGCTCGCCCTCACCGGCATCGTCCTGCCGCTCTACAGCAAGTCCGGCTGGCCGACCCTGACCAGCGCCCTGGACGCGGCACAACAGGGCGACGGCTCGGAGCTGCTGCAACTCGCCGACGGCTACAACGAACGCGACGCCTCCGGGCACTACGGCACGACGACCCACTCCCAACGGGTCATATCGTGCCTGGACGACAAGCAGCGGCCGACCGCCGAGCAGACCCGGAAGCTGCTGCCGACGTTCGAGAAGATCTCGCCGGTGTTCGGGGACTTCCTCGGCTGGGACACAGCAGGCTGGTGCCACGACTGGCCGGTGGCCGGGCAGTACGACACCCCGGAGGTGAGCGCGGCAGGTGCGGCGCCGATCCTGGTGGTCGGCAACACCGGCGACCCGGCGACACCGTACGAGGGCGCCCGGAAGATGGCCGACGAGCTGGGCAAGGGCGTCGGTGTGGAGCTCACCTGGAAGGGCGAGGGACACGGGGCGTACGGGAGCGGGAGCGACTGCGTCGACTCGACGGTGAACGCGTACCTGCTGGACGGGAAGGTGCCGCGGGACGGGAAGGTCTGCGCCTCGTAGCCGGGGCTCCGGCACCTGGGGCAGCCCGGACTCCGGCACCTGGGGCGCTTCTCCCCCGGGCGACGGAAAGGGGCCCGGCACGCGCGGTGCCGAGCCCCTTCCGGGAAAGCCTGTGTCTAGTAGACCGGCTTGTGCGGTTCGATCTGGTTGACCCAGCCGATCACGCCGCCGCCCACGTGGACGGCGTCGGAGAAGCCGGCGGACTTCAGGACCGCGAGGACTTCCGCACTGCGGACACCCGTCTTGCAGTGCAGGACGATCCTCTTGTCCTGCGGGAGGGCCTCCAGGGCGGTGCCCATGAGGAACTCGTTCTTCGGGATCAGCCTGGCGCCGGGGATCGAGACGATCTCGTACTCGTTGATCTCGCGGACGTCGATGATCTCGATGTTCTCGCCGTCGTCGATCCACTCCTTGAGCTGCTTGGGAGTGATCGTCGAGCCGGCCGCCGCCTCCTGGGCCTCCTCGGAGACGACGCCGCAGAAGGCCTCGTAGTCGATGAGCTCGGTGACGGTCGGGTTCTCGCCGCAGACCGCGCAGTTCGGGTCCTTGCGGACCTTGACCTGGCGGTACTGCATCTCCAGGGCGTCGTAGATCATCAGTCGGCCGACCAGCGGCTCGCCGGTGCCGGTGAGGACCTTGATGGCCTCGGTGACCTGGATGGAGCCGATGGACGCGCACAGCACGCCCAGGACGCCGCCCTCGGCGCAGGAGGGGACCATGCCCGGCGGCGGGGGCTCGGGGTAGAGGCAGCGGTAGCAGGGGCCGTGCTCGGACCAGAAGACGGAGGCCTGACCGTCGAAGCGGTAGATCGAGCCCCACACGTACGGCTTGTTCAGCAGCACGCACGCGTCGTTGACCAGGTAGCGGGTGGCGAAGTTGTCCGTGCCGTCGACGATCAGGTCGTACTGGCTGAAGATGTCCATCACGTTGTCGGCCTCGAGCCGCTCCTCGTGAAGGATCACGTTCACGTACGGGTTGATGCCGAGGACGGAGTCACGGGCGGACTCGGCCTTGGAGCGGCCGATGTCGGCCTGGCTGTGGATGATCTGGCGCTGCAGGTTCGACTCGTCGACCTCGTCGAACTCCACGATGCCGAGGGTGCCGACGCCCGCGGCGGCCAGGTACATCAGCGCCGGCGAGCCCAGGCCGCCGGCGCCGACACAGAGCACCTTGGCGTTCTTCAGCCGCTTCTGCCCGTCCATCCCGACGTCCGGGATGATCAGGTGGCGGGAGTACCTGCGGACCTCGTCTACGGTGAGCTCAGAGGCTGGCTCGACCAGGGGTGGCAGCGACACGGGGACTCCGTTGATCGGTCAATCACTACAGTTGTTCTCCCTGTAACACTGCCACGGCCTTCTTCATTCCGAGACACCCGTCCCGATCCGCGAGACGATTTCGTCCCAGTAGCCGGGCATGGTCTCCCAGGGGTCGCCGCGGCCGCCGTGGTCCGTGCGGTCGGTGAACCAGACGGTCGCCGCGCCCTGCCAGCGGGCGATGCGCAACGCCTCCTCCAGGTGCGGGCGGGGCACTCCGTGGACGAGGTGGCAGAAGCGCTCGGGCGGGTGGTCGGCGGTCCACTCCGCCACCTGCGACCAGCGGTAGTCGCTCCAGGGTCCGGAGTACGTCACCAGTTGGTCGGCGCACTCGGCGTAACCGGGGTGTGGATGGGTGCCGTGGCCGAGGACGATGTGGGCGTTGTCACGGACCGCGCGCAGGGTGGTGACGATGCGGCGGACCTCCGGCAGACAGACGTGCTCGCTCGGGCAGCGGTCCAGGAGGAAACCGTCGACCTGGTACCAGTCGAGGTAGCGGTTCGCGTCCCGGACCAGTTCGCCGAAGCCGCGGGCTCCGCGGACGGCCTCGAGACGGCCGAGGACGCGGACGCCCGCGTTGCGCAGGCGTCCGGCCGCCTCCAGGCAGTGCGGGTCGGGGCGGCTGCCGGGGCCGTCGGCGACGTTGAGGACGACCCAGTGCAGCGGAGTTCCCGGGCGGGCGAGTTCGCCCCACTCGGTGGGGGCGAGAAGGGGGTGGGCGTAGCCGGGGACGCCGAAGCCGGTGCGGACGTCAGTGCTCGTGGTGCCTGCTGTGGTGCTGGTCAGATGCGGCATGCCGCCTCCATCCAGATGTCGGCGAGGGACTCTTCGAGGTTGATCCGGGGCCGCCAGCCGAGCCGGTCGCGCGCGGTGCGCACATCGGCCTGCTGCCAGCTGCCGCAGCCGTCGGGGTACGGGTACGCGACCGGGGCCGCGTGGTCGGAGTCCGCGCGCGGGTGGCCGATAGTGGCGCGCAGCGGTCCGGGCGGGCCGTCGAGCTCGTGCAGTGCGCCGCCGTATCCGGCCACGCGGGCGAGGGTGGCGGCGGCGTCGCGCAGACGGACCGCACGGCCCGAGCCGATGTTGATGACGCCCTGGGCGGCGGAGAGGCTCGCGGCGTGGACCGCGCGGGCCACGTCGCGTACGTCGACGAAGTCGCGCTGCGCGCCGAGGCCGCCGAGCTTGAGTTCGCCGTCGCCGGACTGCATGGCGCGGCGCATGGCCTCCGCGAGGCGGCCGAGCGGCGATCCGGCGGGCGTACCGGGGCCGGCCGGGGAGAAGACGCGGAGCACGACCGCGTCCAGGCCGGAGCCGAGGACCAGTTCGGTGGCGGCGAGCTTGCTGACGCCGTACGGGCCGCCGGGGCGGGGCACGGCGTCCTCCGCGGTGGAGGAGCCGGGCTGGCTCGGCCCGTACTCCGCGCCGCAGCCGATCTGGACGAGCCGGGCGCCGCAGCCGCTGCGGCGGAGGGCCTCGCAGACGGTGGCCACGGCGACGGTGTTGTGGCGGGTGAGTTCCCGGGCGCCGCCGCGCGTGGCACCGGCGCAGTTGATGACGACGCCGGGGTGGACCGCGTCGAGGAACCGGGTGAGGGCGCCGGGGCTGCCCGCGGCGAGGTCGAAGCGGACGTCTGCGTCGTCGCCGCGGCCGAGGGCGGTGAGCTGGACGGCCGGGTCGGCGAGCAGGCGGTCGGCGACGAAGCGGCCGAGGTAGCCGTTGGCTCCGATCAGCAGGACTCTCATCGGGCGGCTCCCGGGGCCGAGGCTTCGGGTCGGGAGGTGATCATCTGGGGTTCTCCTTCGGGGACAGGGCGCGTGCGGGTGCCTGCGGCGCTTTGGCCGGCGCTGGGTTGGGGGCGCCGGGGGCGGGGCTCGGGGGGTGGGCGGCTGCTTCTGCGGCTGCGGCTGCGGCCGCGGCTGCGCGGGGGGACGTGGCTGCACCCCGAGGGTCACGCCTGCCTGCGGCTGTGTGGGGGGACGTGCCTGCGGCGCCTGCGGCTGGGCGGTGGGGGTGCGCGTCGCGCCTGAACGGTGGGTGGGACGGGGCCGCGGTGGGGGGGTGTCCGTCCTCGGTCGGGCGGTGCCGTTGGTGCAGCGGTGCGCGGTGTTGACGCCCGCCGCTGCGGGTGGACATCCCCCGCCACGTCCCCTCCGCGCCGTGGGCGGCTGCGGCTCAGCACTGGGGCTCCGTGGGGGCATGGGCCGAGGCTCTGGTGAGGGTGCGGGTCGCATGGATCAGGAGGGGCAGTGCGGCCGCCGTGCAGGTGAGGGCCGGGACGGCGGCGGGGCCCCAGGTGTCGACGAGGGTCTCTACGGGGGTGGCCAGGAAGGCGCAGCCGGGGAGGCGGGCCGCGAAGGAGGTTGCCAGGGCCGTTGCCTCGGCTGCGGCTGCGGCGGCCAGGGCGAGCCTGGGGGCTCGGGGGAAGCCGTGGATGGTGAGGAGGCGGGCGAGGAGCAGGAGGGCGCCCAGGGGGAGGGTCTGGGCGTAGGCGGGGGGTTCGGGGAGGGTGGTGGTGCAGAGGATGAGGAGGGCGGTGAGGGTGGAGAGGTAGAGGGCGAAGGTGCCCAGGAGCAACGGGCGTACGGCGGTGGCGAAGTCCTGTAGGCCGCGGCTTGTGGGCAGTCTGTGGCGGGCTCGGGTGGTGAAGAGGTGGGTGGTCCAGGACGCGGGGGCGAGTGACCAGGCGAGGGCGAGGACGGGGGCCGTGGTGAGGGGCCAGGCCGTGGTGGTCGGTGGGGCGTCGGGGCCGCCGGTGATGGCCGCGTGGAGGAGGCCGTCGCCTAGGACGGTGTAGGTGATGAGCCAGTACGTCCAAGGGCCCGTGCGGGTGAGGGAAAGGGGGCGGATTGTGGCCAGGGGCCCGCGGGAGAGGGCGGCTCGGGCGCTGAGGGCCAGGGCGAGGGTGCCTGCTGCGGCCAGGGTCAGGCGGGTTTGGCCGTGGGTGAGGCGCAGGGCTGCCGTGGTCGCCGTGGCGATGGTGCCCGGGAGGAGCGTGAGCAGGATCCAGTCGGCTCGTACCCGGGGCGTGGCGAGGGGGGTGGTCCGGCGCTGGGGGTCCTCGTCGTGCGCGGCGCGGGCGAACATCTCCTCCGCCAGGGAGAACACGTCCCGGTGGCGGAAGCGGGCCGCGGTGCGGTCGGTGACGCCGTGCGCCTCCAGGCCGGCGGCGATCTCCAAGGGGTCCACGGCTCCTTCGCACAGGTCCCGGTGACGGTGCATCAGCGCTCGCACGGGGTCGGCGGTGGTACGGCGGGGTGTGGTGGGTTCCTGGCGGGCCGAGGTCGTTTCGGCCGTCGTCATCCGCTGCTGTGACCGTTCGTCCCAGGCGCCGGGGCTCTCCGGCGTGCCCGGGTGGTCCAGTTCTCCCAGGCCGCTCATCGTGCCCCCTCGGCTGCCGGCAGTGGTGGCGTGGGCCGTACCGCCCAGGAGGGGCCGCCGCGTGCCACCACGCGCGTGGCGGTGTGGGTCCAGCGGCCGGGGACGTGGGCCTCGGCCGGGGCGGCGAAGGGCAGTGGTTCTCCGGCGTCGTCCAGGACGACCCTGCGCACCGGCGTGCGCGAGACGATCTCCAGGTAAATGCCGTGAAATGCCGTGACGTTCTGCTCGACGGTGAACAGTTCGAGCGCACGCGCGCGTGCGGCCGCGCCGAGGCGCGCGCGGCGCTCGGGGTCGCGCAACAGCGCCACGCACGCCTCCGCGAGCGCCCGGGGGTTGCGTGGCGGTACGACGAGCCCCGTGCCGCCGATGACCTCGACGACAGCGCCGACGTCGGTGGACACCGTGGCGCGCCCGCAGAGCATGGCCTCGACCAGACTGACCGGGAAGCCCTCCACGACGCTGGACAGCAGGGTCACGGCGCCGGCCGCGTACGCGTCGGCCAGGGTCGGCAGTTCCGGGCCGCCGATCTCCTCGAAGGAGACCGGGTTGTCGCCGACGGAGTGCGGGCCCTCGGCCTCGTCGGGGAAGAGCTGGGCGGCGAGCGCCCGGCAGTGCCCCAGGTAGGCCTCGCCCTCGGGGCCGGCCGGGGCGCCGACGATCCGCAGCCGGGTCTTCGGCTCGTCCTTGCGGATCTCGGCGAAGGCGTGCAGCAGCGACACCAGGTCCTTGGCGGGTTCGACGCGGCCGACCCAGACCAGGGTGTCGGGCTCGGCGCCCTCCGTGGACTCGCCCACCTCCGCGAAGGGGGACGCGTCCATGCCCGGGTAGACCGTACGGATCTTGGCGCGGTCGGCGCCGCAGCGCTCCTGCCAGCGGCGGGCGTGCGCGTTGCCGGGTGTGACGACCGCGGCGCGGTCGTAGGTCTCGGCGGCGAGGCGGCCGTGGAAGGCGGCGAGCAGGGACCGGACGGCGGGCGGGGCGTCCGTCGCGGCGAGGTAGTGCGTGCGCAGCCGCACGCCGTACTCGGTCAGCAGCAGCGGTACGCCGAAGAAGTGGTGGGCGAGCAGGGCGGGAAGGGCGGCGGGGCCGCCGGAGGTCGCGTGGCAGAGGTCGACGGCGCCGAGTCCGTCGTCCTCGTACCAGTCGAGCGAGAGGGGGCGCAGGGCACGTTCGAGGTGCCCGGCCACGGTGAGCAGCTCGGGCACGCGGGCCTCGCGCGCCGTCCGCAGCGCACCCGGCGCACGACAGGCGCGCTCCAGGGCGCGTACGGCGCCCTCGGAGCGGAGCGCTCCCACCAGCCCGCCCTCGTCGCGGGCGAGTTCGGCGAGCCCGTACAGCGCGCTGCGGAAACGGTCCGCCTCGGCGGTCGGCGTCTCCGCGGAGGAGCCGCAGATCACGGCGGCCAGTTCGCCGTAGCACTCGGCGAACCGACGCCGCGCCCGCCGCCCGTGGACGACGCCGTCGTCCCGCGCCGTCCACAGCGGAGCCGTCCGCACCCGGCTGACCTGCGGCGGCAGCGGGATCCAGCCCTCGTCCTCCTGGCGCTCGCTGCGGCTGAGCGCGTAGAGGTCGAACTCGTGCTGCCCGAGCCCGCGCACGAGCCGGTCGCACCAGAGCCTGGCGTCACCGCTCACATACGGATAGCCACCCTCCGTAAGCAGTCCGATGCGCACGAGTGCACCCCCGATCTCCCGTATGGGGAGCCGCCGTTGACCCGGCGGCTCGCAGCGGGAAGAACGTATGCGGACAAGGCGGTGGCGCGACGGACGGTTGTCCGTCGCGCCACCAAAAGGGGTGAACGGTCGTAACTTTCCCGTGCGAGTCGCGTTCGATCGCGCTACGAGATCACTTGATTACCTGATGTCAGGCCGCGGCCAGCTCTCGTCGGGCCGCTCTGCGCCGGGCCGCGACCTCGGGGTCGAGGGCGGGTACGGCGGCCAGGAGCTGCCTGGTGTACGGGTCCTGGGGGGTGTCGTACACCTCGTCGGCGGTCCCGGACTCGACGACCCGGCCGTGGCGCATCACCGCGACCCGATCGCTGACCTGGCGGACCACGGCGAGGTCGTGCGCGACGAAGACCAGGGCGAGGCCGAGTTCACGCTGGAGTTCGGCGAGCAGGGCGACGACCTGGGCCTGAGTGGTCACGTCGAGCGCGGAGACCGGCTCGTCGCAGACGATGACGCGCGGGTCGGCCGCGAGCGCCCGCGCGATGCCCACGCGCTGGCGCTGGCCGCCGCTGAACTCGTGCGGGTAGCGGTCGTAGTGCGCACCTTCGAGCCCCACGCGCTCCAGCAGTTCCGTCACGCGCCCCCGGATGCGTTTCTCGTCGCGCTCGCCCCGCGCCCGGAGCGGGTCGGCTATCGACTCGCCCACGCTGCGGCGGGGGTTGAGGGACGAGACCGGGTCCTGGAAGACCATCTGCACCGCCGGATTCACCCCCACGCGCGCGTGGCCGTCGTCGCGGACCTCGCCCGCGGTCGGCTTCAGCAGCCCGACCAGCATCCGGCCCAGGGTCGTCTTGCCGCTGCCGCTCTCGCCGACGACCCCGAGGGTCTCGCCCCGGCGTACGGTCAACGACACATCGTCCACGGCGGTGAACGCCCGCTTGCCGCGCCCGAATTCACGTCGTAGCCCGACGGCCTCCAGGACGACGTCCTGGGCGGCGGGCGGCTGGTCAGGGCCGGTCTGTGTGGGGCCCTCGGGGGAGGCGCCGCCCCGGGCCTCCCGCGCCGGGAGCTCCGCGCGTGGCGCGTCCACGCGCGGGACCGCGGCCAGCAGTTCGCGCGTGTACGTCTGCGCGGGCGCCCCGAGCACGTCCGCCACGGGGCCGTGCTCGACCACGCGTCCGTGCCGCATGACCAGCACCTCGTCGACGCTCTCGGCGGCCACGCCCACGTCGTGGGTGACAAGCAGCAGCCCCATCCCGGTCTCCTCGCGCAGGGTGTGCAGCAGGTCGAGGATCTGGGCCTGGACGGTCACGTCGAGCGCGGTGGTCGGCTCGTCGGCGATCAACAGGTCGGGCTCGCAGGACAGCGCCATGGCGATGAGCGCGCGCTGGCGCATGCCACCGCTGAACTCGTGCGGTCGGGAACGGGACCGGCGTTGTGCGTCCGGAATCCCCACCCGGTCCAGCACCTCCACGGCACGCGCGCGTGCCGCTCGTCGCGACACGCGCGTGTGCACGCGGTACACCTCGGCGATCTGGTCGCCGATCGCGTAGTAGGGGTCGAGGGACGACAGCGGGTCCTGGAAGACCATCGCGGCCTTCGCACCGCGCAGCCGCCGCAACTCCTCGTCGGGCGCGGTCCGTACGTCGACGCCGGCGACCTCGACCGAGCCGCCGACCCGCGCTCCGGTGCCGCGGTGCAGGCCCAGCAGGGCCGACGCGACGGTGGACTTGCCGGAGCCGGACTCGCCGACCAGGGCCAGGGCGGCGCCCCGCGCCAGCGTGAAGGAGAGGCCGTCGACGGCCCTGAGGTCGCCGAACTCGACCGTCAGATCCGTGACTTGGACGAGACTCACGTCAGTACCACCCGTCGGTCTGCCACCGCGTACAGCACGTCCGCGACGGCGTTGGCGAAGACCACGAAGAACCCGATGACCAGGACCATCCCGACGACGACCGGCAGGTCGACCACATTGACCGCGTGGACGAGTTCCTGGCCGATGCCGGGCAGGCCGAAGAGGGTCTCGGTCAGCACCGCGCCGCCCACCATCGCGCCGACGTCGTTGGCGTTCAGCGCGATGATCGGCGCGAGGGCGCCGCGCAGGGCGTGGCGGCCGACGATCGACCGCTCGCCGACGCCGTAGGCGCGGAAGGTGCGGATGTGGTCCTCCGCGAGCGTCTCCAGCATCGACGCCCGGGTCAGCCGGGCGAAGTAGGCCGCCTCACCGAGGGCGAGGGTCAGCCAGGGCAGCAGCAGGTTCCACATCCACTGCTCGGGATCGTCGGAGAAGGAGACGTACTCCGGGAAGGGAAGCAGTTCCAGCTGCCCGCAGACCACGATCATCAGGACGAGGCCGATGACGAAGGACGGTGTGGCGACGCCCGCGAGGGTCACACCGGTCAGGGCTCGCTCGGTCAGCCGGCCGCGCCGCCAGGCGGAGAGCACGCCGGTGCCGACGCCCAGCAGCAGCCAGAGCACCATCGCGCCGAGCACCAGCGAGAGGCTGACGGGGAGCTTGCCCAGGATGATCTGCATGACCTGCTGGTCGCTCTGGTACGACAGCCCGAGGCAGGGCGCCGAGCAGTGCTCCACGGACGTGCCGGTCGAGTAGTCCTGGCCGACGACGATGCCCTGCAGGAAGTGCCAGTAGCGCAGGTACAGCGGGTCGTCGAGCTTGAGCTGCTGGGCGACCTGGTGGACCTGTTCGGGCGAGCAGCGCGGACCGCAGGTGATCTGGGCGACGTTGCCGGGGGTGGCGTAGAAGACCACGTAGACGATCACCGAGATGGCGAGCAGAGTGACGATCGCGCCCACGGCGCGGCGCAGGGCGAATCCGGGGAAGCCGGTCATGCCTTCGCCTCCCCCTTGCGACCGGTGCCGACGCGCAGACGCGAGGCCGCGCGCGGGTCGAGGGCGGTGCGTACGCCGTCGCCGAGGACGGTGAGGGCGAGGACGGTCACGAAGAGCGCGCCCGCGGGCAGCAGCAGGTACTGCGGGGCGGCCTGGTACCAGACGTTGGCCGAGGTGAGCATCTGTCCCCAGGACGGGGTGGGCGGTTTCACGCCGACGCCGAGGAAGGACAGGGATGCCTCGATGCCGATGTTGACGGGCACCATGAGCGCGGCGTACGTGATCACGGGAGCGGCCAGACCGGGGAGCAGCTCGCGTCGGGCGATCCTCAGGGTGGACCAGCCGCTGAGCCGGGCGGCGGCGACGTAGTCGAGTTCCTTGAGGGTGAGCGTCGCCGCGCGGGTGATCTTGGCGATGGTGCCCCAGGCGACGAAGCCGATGATGAGGGCGACCAGGACCGGCCTCGGGAAGCTGCCGGGGACGATGGCCAGCAGGGCCAACGCCATGATCATCAGCGGCATGGCCACGATGATGTCGCTGATGCGGCTCAACAGTTGATCAACCCATCGGTTGCCCAGTGCCGTCGCGATGCCGACGACGACACCGAGGAAGACCTGTACGGCGGTGGCTCCCAGCGCGACGCCCAGCGACACCCGGGCGCCGTACACCAGCCGGGCGAACAGGTCCCGCCCGGTCTGCGGTTCCACGCCCAGCCAGTGGTCGGCGCCGATCCCGCCGAAGGAGCCGATCGGCACACCTCCGCGCGCTGAGTCGACGAGGGACGGGTGGTAGGTGGTCGGGTCCTGGCCCTCGATGGCCGTGAGCAGCGGCGCGGCGAGCGCGGCGAGGACCAGCAGCGCGACGACGGCCGCCGCGACGAGGGCGGCGCGCTGCGCTCGCAGCCGCCGCCAGAACTGACGGGCCCCCGAGATCCCCGAAGCGGACGCCTCGGGGATCTCGGCGGCGACAAGTGCCTCGCTCACGGCGCTACTTCACCGCGACCTGCGAGATGTCCAGGACACCGGTCCAGTCGCTGATCACGACGTTCCTGATGTCCTTTCCGACCAGTCGCTTGTAGACGGGGTGGAACAGCGGCACGGTCAGCGCCTGCTCGCCGATCTTCTTGTCCAGCGCGCCCCACCTCTTGGCGGCGGCGTCAAGATCCGTCAACTTGTTGATCGCGTCAATCTCGGCATTGACCGACTTGTCGTTGAGCAGGCCCGTGTTGAAGTTGGCGCCGTCCCTGACGATCTGCCGGCCGTCGAAGATCGGCGCGAGGAAGGGGCCGCCGGAGGGCCAGTCGGCGCCCCAGTGGGCGAGGAAGAATCCGGGCTCGGTCTTCACGCTGTGGATCGTGTCGGAGTAGTCGTTGTCCTCCAGACCCTGCAGCTTGACGGTGATGCCGGCCTTCTTGAGGGCGTCCTGGATCGCGGTGGCGATCTCCGGGCTGGTCTCGAAGTCCTTGGCGTTGGAGTGGGTCAGGGTGACGGTGAGCCCGCCCGGGTAACCGGCCTCCTTCAGCAGTTCCTTGGCCTTGGCCGGGTTGCCGGTCGCACCCGCCGGGAAGAGGTCGTACGGCTCGTAGCCGAAGGACTTCTGGTTGGGCAGGAAGGTGGTCGCGGCCTCGGCGAGCGCGCTGCCGCCGGCCGCGTTGATCACGGACGACCGGTCGATGGCGTACGAGATCGCCTGGCGCACCTTGACGTTGTTGAACGGCTTGACCGTCGGGTTGAACGCTATGTAGTTCGTGTAGCCGAAGTGGCCGGTGCCGACGCGGGACGCGAGTTCCTTGTCGCCGGTGACCTTGGCGAGCTCGGCGGGGCCGAGGTTGGTGTCCGTCGTGACGGCGGCCGCGTCCGTGCCCTGGGACGCCGACAGCCGCTGGTTGATCACGGACGAGTCGAGCCCCGACTTCACGTCGACCTTGTCCGGGTACGCCTTGCGCTCGGCGTCCGTCGCCGCCGACCAGTAGGTGTTGCGCTCCAGGACGATGTGCTCACCGTTGTTGTCGTTCTCGACGACCTTGTACGGCCCTGACGAGATCGGGTGCTCGGCGTACTTCGTCCCCGTGTCCTTGCTCTGGGGCACGGGCGTGAACTGCGTCTGCGTGGCCAGGTACGGGAACTCGCCCTCGGGCTTGTTCAGATGGAAGACGATGGTCCGCGCGTCCGGCGTCTCGATCGCCGACAGGCCCTTCTTGTCCTTGTACGGGCCCTGGTAGTTCGCGGCGCCGACCAGCCAGTCCCGCAAGTAGGGGGCGCCGCCGGAGAGTTCGGGCGCGAAGGAGCGCTCGATGCCGTACTTGATGTCGGCGGACGTGATCGGCGTGCCGTCCTCGTACTTGAGGCCCTTCTTCAGGGTGTACGTCCACACGGTCGCGTCCTTGTTGGGGCGCCCGGTGTCGGTGGCGAGGTCGGGGACGACCTTGGCGCCGGCCGCGCCGTTCTCGCGGTTGCGAGTGGTGAGCGTACGGAAGACCAGGGAGGGGACGTTTCCGCCGCCGGAGGTGTAGAGGCGGGCGGGGTCGAAGTTCTCCTGGGGGCTGGAGTTCAGCACCGTCAGGGTGCCGCCCTTGTGGGGGGTGGAGTCGCCACCGGAGCCCTTGGCATCGTTGTCCTTCGGCCCGCAGGCGGCAGCGCCCGCTGCCAGGACCAGGCCTACGGATGCCGCGGCCACACGGCGGGCTGTGGGGGACGGATGACGCATCGGATGGACGACCTCTCGAATGGTGAGACGGATGGACGAGGAGTGAGACGAAAGTGAACAGACGTCTGCCCGGGCGTCAGGCCGTCGGAAAGTGCGTGCCGAGGTCACGGTCGTGAGAGGTCACGGTCGTGACGTGGTCACGGCGAAGAAGCAGGATCGCGACGCGAACGCCTGGAGGCGGACGTCAGCGACAGTGAATGTCGGCCACGCAGATGGGGGTCACGCCGATGAGCGCCAGCTCGATGGCGGCGCGACGGAGGGCGTGGGGGGTCGACATGCCAGAAATATGTATGAACTTTCTGCGCATGTCAATGTGACATATGTGGCCGCTGTCAACTCCGGGGATACGGCCAGGGGTTGGGCAGGCAGTGGATCCCGTCGTGGTCGAGGAACTTGGTCTGCTGCTGCATGACCGGCGCGAGTTGGCCGTTCTTGGTGCACTCGACGTGGCTGTAGCCGAGTCGATGACCGACCTCATGGTTGATCAACATCTGGCGGTACGCATGGATGTCCGCACCATAGGTCTTCGATCCCTGTGCCCATCTGTACGCGTTGATCATGACGCGTTCGGTGGCGGCCGAGTCGCAGGAGACGTTCTCCTCGCTGGTGTCGAGGTCGGACTTGGCGCACCACTTCGCGGTCGTGCCGGGGCTGGCGAGGGTGATCACGAAGTCGGGTTTGCCGGAGTCGGTCCGCTCGAAGGTGCGGGCGCCGTCGTGGGCCCAGCTGCGCTTGTCGTTGAGCGTCGCCTGGACCGCCTCGGCGAAGAGCTTGCCGTCCAGTCCGAGGCCCTGTTCGACATCGACCCGGTAGGTGTACTTCTGCCCCTTCCCCGGCGCCTTGTCGACCCCGGGGATCGCGTCGAACTTGCCCGGTCCCTTGAGCGTGGCGCTGAGCGGGTACTTGGTGTCCATGGCCTGCGCGTACGTCAGTGTGGCCGTACTCGGCGAGGAGGAGGGCGCCGCCGACGCGGTACCGCCCGAGGCGCGGGCGTCCCGCGCCTGGTCGGTGGCCGACCGCGTGCCCGCGGTGGTGTCGTCGCGGCCGTGCGTGACCTGACCGGCGACGACGACGGCCAGCACGGTGGTGACGGCGGCGGCCGCGATGCCGGTGAACGTCCGCCCCTTGGCCCCCTTCGCCTGCGCGGGCACACCGGTGGGCGGCGCGTCGTCGCCGTCGGCGCCGGCGTCGGCATCGGACGGGACTCCGACGCCGGTGCGATCCCAGTCGGTATCGGAGCCGTACGGATCGGCGGGGTGTGCGGAGGCACCGGCACGGGGCGAGAAGACGTCGCCGTCCTCGTCGAAGGCGTCCAGGTAATCCTGCCGGGGTCCGGGCCCACCAGGGGGCGCCTGCCGCTGCCGCGGAATACTCACGCCGGGCCCGGCGGAGGGCCCCCGCCCGCCCCCGCCCCGCTCACGCGTCAACTCCCCCCAGCCACCCCCGACTTCCCGCTGCTCCGGATGCCCCCCACGCACTCGCGGATTGCCGTGCGCGGGAGTGCCGTCGGACCTGCGAGGAACACCACGCGCGGGAGTGCCGTCCGACATCCGAGGAACACCACGCGCGGGAGTGCCGTCCGACATCCGAGGAACACCACGCGCGGGAGTGCCGTCCGACATCCGAGGAACACCCTGCGCGGGAGTACCACCGGAATAGCGAGGGGTTCCGGCCGCAGGCGTCCCCTCGGGAAACCGGGGCATGCCGTGCGCAGGAGTGCCGTCCGCGAAACGCGACACCCCTCGCGCGGGGGCGCCGTCAGGCCGACGGGGCACTCCCTGAGCCGGTGTGCCGTCCGGCAACCGGGGAACCCCACGCGCGGGAGTCCCCTCCGACGGGGTTGGAAAGCCACGCGCAGGTGTGCCCCCAGCCAAACGCGGCACCCCGCGCGCGGGAGTGCCGTCTGGCAGGCGCGGCTCACTTTGTGCGGGCGTGCCGTCCCCAAAGCGCGGCACCCCACGCGCGGCAGTGCCGTCAGCCGCCCCAGCTCGCCCATCTCCCTCGGGCCCGGCCGCCCGTCCGGCTCGACCGTCGGCTCCCCGAGACCCGGCCGCCCGTCCGGCTCGACCGTCGGCTCCCCCAGACCCGGCCGCCCGTCCGGCTCGACCGTCGGCTCCCCCAGACCCGGCCGCCCTTCCGCGCCCGGATCCCCCAGCCCCGTCCGCCGGCCCGGCTGCACCGGAGCCTCGCGATCCCCGAGCCTTCGGCCCGGACCCGGGCTGTATGTCCCCCGCGTCACCCTTCGCCGCGTCCGTGCGTCCGCGGCGGCTGTGGCGTCCCACGTCGCCCCTCAGCTCCCCGCGCTCTCGGCACCGGATTCACCGTCACCCGCGACGACCGCGCCACCGTCGCCGGAACTGCGACCGTCACCGTTGGCAGAAGCCGTGCCACCGCCGGCGGAGCCTCGCTCATCGGCGGAAGTCGTGCCATCTCCAGCAGGACCACGGCCCTCTGCCGGATGTGCATTCCCCGCAGCGGAACCAAGGCCGTTGCCGTCAGCCGGAGCCGCGCCACCCGCCGCAGGACCACGGCCGTCGGCCGCAACCTCGCCGCCCGCGGCGGAACCACGACCGTTACTCTCGGCCGGAGTCTCGCCGCCCGCGGCGGAACTGCGACCCTCAGCCGGAGCCGCGCCACCCGCCGCAGGGCCACGGCCGTCCGCGTCGGCGGTAGCCGTGCCCTTCGCGCCGCCCTCCATCTCGTCACCAGCGGCAGCCACGCCTTCCGGCGTCCCGGGGGCACCCGGACGTACCGGCCCGACCGTTGCCCCCTCTGGCAACTCGCCCTTGTCCACGAGGAGTTCGACGAAGGCTCGGGCCACCGTGTCGGGGTACTCCATCATCGCCACGTGGCCCGCGTCCGGCAGGGTCAGCAGGCGGGAGTCGCGGAAGGCGCGGGCCGCCCGGCGGGCCATGCGGAAGCCGACCAGCTGGTCACGGCCGCCGTACACGAGCAGCGTCGGCGCCAGGACGCGCTCGGCCTGGCGCCAGAGCCCGTGCTGGCCGCCCAGCGTGTACGCGTTGACGATCCCGCGCGCGGACCGCGTCATCGCGTCCCAGAAGTACGTCAGTCGCAGCCGCCGCTCCATCTCCTCGACCGCGTTGCGGAACCCTTCCGGCGTCACCCGCCCGGGATCGCCGTAGCAGAGCATCAGGACGCCGCGGACCCGCTGCTCCGCCGTCCACTCCTTGGTGTAGCGGGTGAAGAGCCCGGCAACCCCGGGCAGCGCCAGCAGGGCCGTGGGCACGGCGCTGCGCTGGACGAGGAGCTCGGGCAGGGCCGGCGACACGAGCGTGAGGGTGCGCACGAGGTCGGGCCGCAGCGCCGCGACCCGCGTGCAGACCGCGCCGCCCAGCGAGTTGCCGAACAGGTGCACAGGGCCGCGCCCGGCCGAGTCGAGGTAACGGATCACCGCGCGCGCGTGCCCGGTGACGGAGTAGTCCCCGTCGTCCGGCGGCGGGGAGTCGCCGAAGCCCGGCAGGTCGACGGCCTCGCCGTCGACGACGCCCTCCAGCTCCTGCATCAGCGCCGACCAGTTCTGCGAGGAACCGCCGAGCCCGTGGACGTACAGCGCCGGCGGCAGTCCCTCGCGCGCGGGGGGCCTCGAACGGACGGTCAGCGTGATCCCCGGCAAACCCACCGACCTGAGCCGCTCACCCTCGGCGACCCTGACGGGCGCCACCTTCGGGAGCACATTGGACGCCGGTACGGACGGCAGCTCGGTCGAAGACATGCGGCAATGTTACGAGACGATCACGCGGAGACCGCTGTGTTCGCCGTCACAGACGGCGCGGGCACCACGTGGGCACCCGCATGCACACGCCCCGTACACACACCCGTACACCCGATAGCGTCCGCTCCGCGGGTCTCCTAGGCTCATAAAGAGGGCACCCGCGTGTGACCCCTGCTTCTTTCAGCGAGATTCACGTGGACTCACAGGCGTGGGAAGTAGGAGACGTAGGAAGGGAGCCCACCATGGCCATCGACCCCACCGACCCCGAGACGTTCGCCGACGACGACGCCGAGACGGCGCCGGAGATCGACGTCGAGGCTCCGGAGAACGACGCCGCGGAGCAGTACGCCCCGCTCACCCCGGACCGCGACGACCCCCTGGAGGACGTCGACCCCGGCCGGGCGGACGAGGCCGACCTCATCGAACAGCGTCGCGTCGTCTCCATCGACGAGGACGATTACCGCTGACGGGCGACATCGACCGCCGACGGGGGACCTCCGCGCGCCGGAGGGTGCCGCTGAGCTGGAAAGGGGGCACACCCTGCCCGCTCTCGCCCGGTTTGAAACCTTCTGCGCGGCTTTCGTCGCCGTCCGGTCCGTGAAATTCTGCGCTCTCACCGCGCACACCAGGGTTACCGAAAAGTACGATGGCCGCGCGGCGCACACCGCATGTGGACGACATTGGGAGGCGGCGTGACAGCCATCGAGCAGACAGAGGCGGCACGCCCGCGGGGGACGCGCCTGCCGCGCCGTGCCCGACGGAACCAGCTGCTGGGCGCCGCCCAGGAAGTCTTCGTGGCGCAGGGCTACCACGCGGCCGCGATGGACGACATCGCCGAGCGCGCCGGCGTCAGCAAGCCGGTGCTCTACCAGCACTTCCCGGGCAAGCTCGACCTCTACCTGGCTCTTCTGGACCAGCACTGCGAGTCGCTGATCCAGGCGGTACGCGGCGCGCTCGCGTCGACAACCGACAACAAGCAGCGCGTACGGGCGACCATGGACGCCTACTTCGCGTACGTCGAGGACGACGGCGGCGCCTTCCGGCTGGTCTTCGAGTCGGACCTGACCAACGAGCCCGCGGTGCGCGAGCGCGTCGACAAGGTCACGACCGAGTGCGCGGAGGCGATCTGCGAAGTGATCGCCGAGGACACCGGCCTCTCGCGCGCGGAGTCGATGCTGCTGGCCTCCGGTCTCGGCGGCCTCGCCCAGGTCGTGGCCCGCTCCTGGCTGCACAGCGACCGCAGCGTCCCGCGCGACCAGGCGGTGCAGCTGCTGACCTCGCTGGCCTGGCGCGGTATCGCGGGGTTCCCGCTGCACGGCGTCGAACAGCACCACTGAGGGCGGCGCCGCCCGGAAGCAACGCGCCGACGAAGGCGGGCCGGGGGACGTTTGTTCCCGGTCGCTGTTCGCTCTTGGCGTTCCCGGGCGGAGCGTGCACGTCCCCTCACCGGGCTAATGTGTGCTGGGTACGGCGCGTAAAGGTCGCGCACTTCACTGACCGTCGGAGGGACATAGCCGTGGAGGTCAAGATCGGCGTGCAGCACGCGCCCCGCGAGATCGTTCTGGAGAGCGGTCAGAGTGCCGAGGAGGTCGAGCAGATCGTGGCCGAGGCGCTGGCCGGGAAGTCGCAGCTGCTGACCCTCGTGGACGAGCACGGCCGCAAGGTCCTCGTCCCGGCGGAGCGTCTCGCCTATGTCGAGCTGGGCGAGCCGGCCCCGCGCAAGGTGGGCTTCGGCGCGCTGTAGGAAGACAGCACGGACGACAGCTGGAAGACGGCACGAAGGGGCCCGGCGGCCGACAGGTCGCCGGGCCCCTTTTTCCTCCACATCCGGAACACAAGTGCCGCACAGAGGAGGATTGCATTCCGCAGGTCACGGGTATGACGGGCTACGACCGTGATGGGCAGTGTGGCCGTGTGGGAGGGACCCCCATGATGTTGTTCGAAGCACTCGGCTCCGCCCTGCTCGGCCTGGTCCTGGCGTGGGCGGCGGACCGCCGCCTCGGCCATCGCCTGCCGGCCCGTTCCCTGGTCCTCGCGACCGGTGTCGCCGGAGCCCTGTTCGGCGCCTTCGTCACCGACAGCGCCTTCGACCCCGGCAACGTCCTCCTCGTCCTGCTCGGCGCGGCCATCGTCTCGGCGGCCTCCGTGTCGCTGCTCCTGCGCCCGTCGGGGCGACTCCGCCGGCGCCAGGCGCCGGCGTGACACTGCGGCAGCGACTCGGAAGTCTCAAGAGCCTCAAGGGAGTACGCCCCGGGAGACGACCCAAGACCCGACCCGAGCCCCGTCTCAAGGGACGTCTCGAGGGACGTCTCCAGGGACAACGACCGAAGAGACGTCCCAAGGGACGACGACCACCTGAATGACGGCAGCGGGGCAACGCCCTTGAGGGCCGCGGGCCGCAGGGCCGTGGCGGACCGCTAGGCGGCCAGCCCCAGCGCGGCCATCCGCTTGGTGTGCGCCTCGGTGATCCGCGAGAACATCCGCCCCACCTCGGCGAGATCGAACCCGTCGGCGACCCCGCCCACGAGCATCGTGGACAGCGCGTCGCGGTCCGCCACGACCCGCTGGGACTGGGACAGCGCCTCGCCCATCAACCGCCGTGCCCACAGCGCGAGTCGCCCGCCGACCCGCGGATCGGCGTCGATGGCGGCCCGTACCTTCTCCACCGCGAAGCCCGCGTGGCCCGTGTCGTCCAGCACCGCCAGCACCAGCTCGCGCGTGTCCGAGTCGAGCCGGGCCGCGACCTCCCGGTAGAAGTCACTGGCGATCGAGTCGCCGACGTACGCCTTGACCAGCCCCTCCAGCCAGTCCGACGGTGCGGTCTGCTTGTGGAAGCCGTCCAGCGCCGCGACGAACGGCTCCATCGCGCGCGTCGGCTCCTCCCCGATCTCCGTCAGCCGGTTCCGCAGCCGCTCGAAGTGGTGGAACTCGGCCGACGCCATCTTCGCCAGCTCCGCCTTGTCCGCCAGCGTGGGCGCCAGCTTGGCGTCCTCCGCGAGCCGCTCGAACGCCGCGAGCTCGCCGTACGCGAGCGCGCCGAGCAGGTCGATGACCGCGGCCCGGTACTGGGGGTCCGAAGAGGACCGGTCCCAGTCCTGGGCGGCCACTCCGGTGTGCTCGGCGGATGCGTCAGAGGTGTTGTCAGGCGTCGTCATGCAGCGCACAATAGTCCGCTCGTCGAGCTGGGGAAGCCCTGGTCAATCAGTGTGATGACGGCTACGTGACCAAATCGGCCATCGCGTGTGCGTGATTCCGGGGTATGGTGGTAATGCGCCTGCCGAGTACTCGACGGGCCGCACGTATGAGGATGCCCGGTCGGTGGCCCGATCGGCTCCGACCCGACAGCCCTCCACACCGTACGGCACATTGCGTACGGCGCCCGGAGGGACACCCTCAGCGGTACGAGCGCTAGAGCGTCGGCAGTGGTCCCGTGCCCTACGGCAAGCCCGTAAGGCAGCCGACGTCCCCGGCACGGTCCGTCAAAGACCCCCGCGCTCGCCTCGCACCGCGCCACACAGAAGAGGCAGCACCCTGACTACGACGTTCAGAGATCTCGGAATCCTTCCCGAGACCGCCGAGGCCCTCGAGGCCGTCGGCATCATCACCCCCTTCCCCATCCAGGAGATGACCCTCCCCGTCGCCCTCTCCGGCACGGACGTCATCGGCCAGGCCAAGACCGGCACCGGAAAGACGCTCGGCTTCGGCCTCCCGCTCCTCGAGCGCGTCACCGTCCCCGCGGACGTGGAGGCGGGCCGCGCGAAGCCCGAGGACCTCACCGACACCCCGCAGGCGCTCGTCGTCGTCCCCACGCGCGAGCTGTGCACGCAGGTCACCAACGACCTGCTGACCGCGGGCAAGGTGCGCAACGTACGCGTCCTCGCCATCTACGGCGGCCGGGCCTACGAGCCCCAGGTAGAGGCCCTGAAGCAGGGCGTCGACGTGGTCGTCGGCACGCCCGGCCGGCTCCTCGACCTGGCGGGCCAGAAGAAGCTCAACCTCAAGCACGTGAAGTGCCTGGTCCTGGACGAGGCCGACGAGATGCTCGACCTGGGCTTCCTGCCCGACGTCGAGAAGATCATCGACATGCTGCCGGTGAAGCGGCAGACCATGCTGTTCTCGGCGACCATGCCGGGCGCGGTCATCGGTCTCGCCCGCCGCTACATGTCGCAGCCCACGCACATCCGTGCCACCGCGCCGGACGACGAGGGCGTGACGGTCGCGAACATCTCGCAGCACGTGTACCGCGCGCACAACATGGACAAGCCCGAGATGGTCGCGCGCATCCTGCAGGCCGAGGGCCGCGGGCTGGCGATGATCTTCTGCCGTACGAAGCGTACGGCGGCCGATCTCGCCGACCAGCTCAAGCAGCGCGGTTTCGCCTCCGGCGCGGTCCACGGCGACCTCGGCCAGGGCGCCCGTGAGCAGGCGCTGCGCGCCTTCCGCAACGGCAAGGTGGACGTCCTGGTCTGCACCGACGTCGCCGCGCGCGGCATCGACGTCGAGGGCGTCACGCACGTCATCAACTACCAGTCGCCGGAGGAGGAGAAGACCTACCTCCACCGCATCGGCCGCACCGGCCGTGCCGGCAACAAGGGCATCGCGATCACGCTGGTCGACTGGGACGACATCCCGCGCTGGCAGCTGATCAACAAGGCGCTGGAGCTGAGCTTCAACGACCCGCCGGAGACGTACTCCACCTCCCCGCACCTCTTCGAGGAGCTGAACATCCCCGCGGGCACCAAGGGTGTCCTGCCGCGCGCCGAGCGCACGCGCGCGGGGCTGGACGCGGAGGAGCTGGAGGACCTGGGCGAGACCGGCGGCCGCGGTGGACGCGGGCGCGGTGGCCGGGGCGACCGTAACGGCCGGTCCGACTCCCGCACCGGCGACCAGGAGCGCTCGTCCCGTACGCCGCGCCGCCGACGCCGCACGCGCGGCGGCTCCCCGACGGACGGTACGACCGCTCCCGCCGTCGCGTCCGAGGTCACCTCGGCGGAGGAGGCGACGGCCACCCGCACGCCGCGTCGCCGTCGCCGCACCCGGGCGGGTGCCCCGTCCGAGCAGGTGACGCCGGTGCGTTCCGCGGAGGCCGCCGTCGAGACGGCCGAGGGTCCGACCCTGGACGCCGAGCCGGCAGCCGCCGCCAAGCCGCGCCGCCGACGCACCCGCAGGTCAGCGGACCTGACGGCGACGCAGACACCGGCCACGACGGAGACACCGGCCGCCACGCAGACGCCGGTCACGCCCGAGGCTCCGGTCGCCACCGAGGCTCCGGTCGTCACGGAGGCTCCGTCGGTCACGGAGGCTCCGGCGGTCACGCAGGCTCCGTCGGTCACGGAGGCTCCGGTCGCTGAGGAAGCCGCCGAGTCCGAGGCCACCGCCCCGCGCCGCCGTACCCGCAAGACGACGGCGACAGCGGAGGCCGCTGCCGACACGGCGGAGGCCACGGAGACCAAGCCCCGCACGCGCACCCGCAAGACGGCAGCAACGGCCGCGGAAGCCGCTGTGGACACCGCCGAGGCCACCGAGGCCAAGCCGCGCCGCACGCGCAAGACGGCGGCAGCCGTCGAGACGGCGGAGGGAGCCGAGGCCCAGCCGCGTACCCGTACCCGCAAGACGGCGGCTCCGACCGAGACCCCGGTGGACACCGAGGCCCCGGAGCCCAAGCCCCGCCGCACCCGCAAGGCCGCTGAGCCCACGGTGGTCGTCGAGGCCCCGGAGGCGACCGAGGCCAAGCCGCGCCGTACCCGCAAGACCGCCGCAGCAGCCGAAGCCGCGGTCGACACGGCCGAAGGCACGGAAGCCAAGCCGCGCCGCACGCGCAAGGCGACGGCCGCCGCCGAGACCGCCGCCGACACGGCGGAGGCCACGGAGACCAAGCCCCGCACGCGCACCCGCAAGACGGCAGCAACGGCCGCGGAAGCCGCTGTGGACACCGCCGAGGCCACCGAGGCCAAGCCGCGCCGCACGCGCAAGACGGCGGCAGCCGTCGAAACGGCGGAGGGAGCCGAGGCGCAGCCGCGTACCCGTACCCGCAAGACGACGGCCCCGACCGAGACCCCGGTGGACACCACCGAGGCCCCGGAGGCCAAGCCGCGCCGCACGCGGAAGACCGCGGCCGCCGCCACGGCCGACGAATCCGCCGTCGCCGCGCCGCGCCGCACCCGCAAGGCGGCCGCCACGGCCGAGTCGGCGGTCGACACCGCCGAGGGCACCGAGGCGAAGCCGAAGGCGCGTCGTACGCGCAAGGCGGCCGAGGCAGCCCCCGCCGGGACCGGCGAGGTCGCTGCCGAGGCCACCGAGGCGAAGCCCCGCCGCGCCCGGAAGACGGCCGCGACCGCCGAAGCCGCGGCGGACACGGCGGAGGGCACGGAGTCCAAGCCGCGCCGCACGCGGAAGACCGCGGCCGGTACGACGGCCGGGAACACCGCCGTCGCCATCCCGGCGCAGGCCGCCGACGAGCCGGACGCCACCCCGCGCCGTCGTACGCGCAAGGCCACGGCAGCCGCCGAGGTCGCGGACGGTACGGCCGAGGCCGCGCCGAAGGCGCGGCGGACCCGCAAGGCGGTCGCCGCGACGGAGTCCACGGACGCCTGACGCGGAAGCCGCACGCACAGCCCGGACGGCCCGGCCCACCCCAGGTGGGCCGGGCCGTCGGCGTACGCCGTGCTCCCCCATGAAGGTGGCGGGCGTCGCCACCCGGTCGCCCGCCCCATCCCACCCCCGAAACCTCCACCCGGTACCCTCGCCCCCATGAGCCGACCGCCGACCTTCGCCCCGCCTCCAGGAGCCCGTGTTCACACGATCCGTACCGCGCGTGGGGAGTTCGCGGCTGTGGAGTCGGTCGTGGGGGGCGCTGTGGAGGTGAAGGGGACCGCGTTGATGCTGCCCGGGTTCACCGGCAGCAAGGAGGACTTCAACCCCCTGCACACGCACCTCACGGCCCGCGGATACCGGGTCGTCGCCCTGGACGGACGCGGGCAGTACGAGTCCGACGGGCCGGAGCTGGATGAGTCGGCCTACGCCCAGGAGGAGTTGGCGAGGGACGTCCTCGCGCAGGCGGAAGCCGTCGGCACGCCGGTGCATCTCGTCGGGCACTCCCTCGGCGGCCAGATCGCCCGTGCCGCCGTCCTGCTCGACCACTCCCCCTTCCTCTCGCTCACCCTCATGGCCTCCGGCCCCGCCCAGATCTCCGTCCCCCAGCAGCAGCGCGTCAAGCTGCTCCAGGACGCGCTCGCCGTGATGACGATGGCCGAGGTCTGGGAGGCGATCCAGGCCATGGAGCCGCCCGAGGACACCGACGCCGGTGATCTCGACGAGGGGCTGGCCGACCGGGAGGACCTGCGGCGCCGCTGGCTGGGCAACAAGCCGGCCCAACTCCTGGCCACGGGACGCCAGTTGTGCGTCGAGCCGGACCGCGTGGCCGAACTCGCCGCCGTACCGCTGCCCTTCCATGTCCTCTCGGGCTCGCGCGACGACACCTGGCCGGTGCCGCTGCTGGACGACATGGCCCTGCGGCTGCGCGCCCACTGCACGGTCGTCCAGGGCGCCGAGCACTCCCCCAACACCGACAACCCCCTGGAAACGGCGCGCGCCTTCGCCGACTTCTGGGACCGCACCGACCGCACCGACCGCACCGACCGCACCGACCGCACCCACCGCGGGTGAGGTGAGCGCTCAGTACTGCGTCTGCAAGTGCTCCCAGAACCCGTCCCGCAGCGCCCGGCGCAGATCCGACTGTCCGCGCAGGGAGTACTGCAGCAGGCCCTCCGCCTCCACCAGCAGGTCCTGGTCGACCGAGCCCGGGAGGTAGGGATGCCCGGGCAGCAGCTCGACCAGCGACTCGCGTCCCCGCGCCGCCAGCCACTTCGCCGCGATCTGCGCGCCGACGAAGCGGACGTCCTCCCGGGTGGGCCGGGCGGCGCCGACCTCGTAGCCGGGGGCGGTGCGCCGGGCGACGTAGGGCTTGAAGAAGTCGAGGTCGAAGGTGCGCTGGCTGTCGACCTCCCAGAGGAGGGGTTCCGCCTGGTTGCGGCCCTCGGGGGCCTCGATGCCCCAGAGGTGGACCCGGGCGCCGTACCCCTGGGCGGCCTCGACCGCCGAGACCAGGTCCTCGTCACCGCCGAGCAGGGCCGCGTCGCTGATGGCGCGGTGGCGGGCCAGGGACTCGAGGTCGCTGCGGATGAGGGAGTCGACGCCCTTCTGCTGGTTGTTGGCGTTCAGGTTGCCCAACCGGACCTTGACGTCCGGGAGTTCGGCGATCGACTGCTGCTCGGCGGTGTGGATACGGCGTCTCGCGCCGTCGTACCAGTACACCCGCAGGAGTCTGCTGTCCGCGAAGATGGTGCGGGCCCGGTCGATGAGCGCCTCGATCAGGCCTTCGGCGTCCAGGTCGAAGGCGCGCCGGTCCTCGGTGCCCGCCACGAGCCGCCCCGCGGCCGCGTAGAGGTACCCGGCATCGACGAAGATCGCATGGGTCGAGGGCGTCTTGGCCACCTCGGCGAGCATGCGCTGGAGCAGCTCGTTCGTGCGGTCGATGCGGGCGCTGAGGGCCGGGAAGTCGTCGTTCATCGCCTCCATTGTCCCGGTGGTCACGCTGCGAACACAACCGGTCCCGGTCAGTCTCATTCACACATCTCGCGCACCTCTTACCGCTCAGTAATTAGGCGTTCGAAAAATTTCTTTAGCGTAGGGAATGTTTGTAACACGCAGGTCGTTGACTTGGATCAGAACCACGAGACGAAGGGAGAGGCCATGCGCTTCGAAATCATGCGACTCGACGAGGTCGACGGGACGACCGTGGACAGCACTGTCGTGGACGCCGCCTCCGTCAACCGGATCGTGCAGCAGGCCGCCGCCATCGGGCAGCGCCTGTGGATCCGACCGGCCGAGAACACGGCCGCGTAACCGACACAGACGCGGATCACCGCCGAAGCTTCAGAGCCCCCGTACGGCACGGACGCCGTACGGGGGCTCTGCGCTTGTCGGCTCAGCCCGTCCGGATCACCTGGGTGACGCCGTTGATGATCTGCTGCACGGCGATCGCCGAGAGCATCATGCCGGCGAGGCGGGTCACCAGGACGACACCGCCGTCCTTGATGATCCGGATGATCAGCAGCGAGTAGCGCATCACCAGCCACAGCACGACGTGGATGGCGAGGATCGCGCACCACACCGACACCTGCGTGGCCGCGCTGTCGGCCTTCTGCACGGCGAGGATGACGGACACGATCGCGCCCGGACCGGCCAGCAGCGGCATGCCCAGCGGTACGAGCGCCACGTTGACGTCCTTGGTCTGCTTCGGCTCGTCGGTCTTGCCGGTGAGCAGGTCGAGGGCGATCAGCAGGAGCAGCAGTCCGCCCGCGATCATCAGCGCGGGCACGGAGACGTGCAGGTAGTCGAGGATCTGGTGGCCCAGGAGCCCGAAGACGGTGATCACCCCGCACGCCACGCACACGGCCTGGAAGGCCATCCGCTTCTGCACCTTGCCGGGGCGTCCGGCGGTGAGGGCGAGGAAGATCGGGGTGATCCCGGGGGGATCCATGATGACGAACAGGGTGAGGAAGAGGGAGCCGAAAACGGCGGCGTCGAACATGAGGGCCTTGCGGGAGGAGGGGTGAGCGGGGTGGCGTGGGCGGGGCGTCAGGCTCCGCCGGTCCCCGGCACCGGGAACGCCCCGGTCGCCCGGCGCGTGATCTCGCCGTACACCTCGGGGTCCGTGGTGTACTCCCCGAGCACGCAGGTCTTGCGGCTGCCGTGGTAGTCGCTGGACCCGGTGGTCAGCAGCCCCAGCTCCCCGGCCAGTCCCCGCAGCCGCGCCCGGGTCTCCGGGTCGTGGTCCATGTGGTCGACCTCGATGCCGTCGAGCCCGGCGGCGGCCATCTCGGCGATCGCAGACTCCGGCACGGTACGTCCACGCTTGCTCGCCCCGGGATGCGCGAACACCGTCACGCCGCCGGCCGCCTTGACCAGCCGGATCGCCTCGAACGGGTCCGTCTCGTGCTTCGGCACATAGGCCCGTCCGCCGTCGGCCAGCCAGTCGGCGGTGAACGCCTCGTCCACGCTCCGCACGACGCCCAGCTCGACCAGCGCGGTGGCGACGTGGGGCCGGCCGACCGACCCGTCCCCGGCGATCCGTGCCACCTGCTCCCAGGTGACCGGCACGCCCAGATCCCGCAGCTGGTCGACCATGGCGCGCGCCCGCGGCACCCGGTCGTCGCGCACCAGCTCGCGCTCGGCGAGCAGCTCCGGCTCCTCGGGGTCGAAGAGGTAGGCGAGCATGTGCATCGAGATGCCGTCGATGCGGCAGGACAGCTCGGCGCCGGTGACGAGGGTCAGCCCGGCGGGCAGCGCGGCGATCGCCTCGGCGTACCCGCGGGTGGTGTCGTGGTCGGTCAGCGCGACGACGTCCAGCCCGGCCGCGGCTGCGTTCCGCACCAGCTCGGCGGGGGTGTCCGTACCGTCGGAAGCGGTGGAGTGGCAGTGCAGATCGACACGCACGACGCGAACTCCAGGGCGGGACGGGACGGAGGGGACGCTCAAGGATAACTGGCACGCGGGGGTGCCTGTCACAGCCGAACTTCGCGATCGCCCCCTACAGCAACGCCGGAAAGGAGCGCGGGGAACCGCGCGACCGGCCCAGGGGGAGCCGCGGCCGCCGACGAGACAGCACCCGCACCCCCGGTGGGCGCGCTACGGCTCAAGCAAGCGCGGCGACAACGCCCCGCAGGGAACCAGCTCCACTTCCGCCCCCGCCTCACGCAGATCCGTGAGCACCAGCTCGTCGTACATCAGCAGCCCGGACTGCTCGGGCCAGACCACGGCCCACAGCCACAGCCCGCGGGCCTCGCCCGCGAAGACCGCGCGGTCGTCGGGGGTGGCGGCGACATGCCAGAGGGGGGTGGGGCGGCCGCCCGCCAGGACCTTGGCCTGGGGCGGCTTCTCGACGCTCATGTACGGCCCCGGGTCCGGCCCGGCGATGCCCGCGTACCGCGCGCCGAGGCCGACGCCCAGTTCCTCGGAGACCAGGATCAGCTCCCCCATGCCCCCGAGCGGCCCCGGCCCCGAGCAGGCCACCGCGGTGGCACGGCCGCCGTGCCGGTCGTCGCCGGCGCAGGCCACGCCCGTGAACAGCCAGCCCACGGGGAGGGGCCACGGCATCCACACGGGCACCTTGGTGCGGTGCACCACGACGCTGAGGGCCTCGACGCTGGGCGGGACCACGGGCTGCACCGGGTGCACGGTGCCGTGCTCATCGCACTGCCACGAATCGGCGAAGAGTCCGGGAGCCCTGACCCGGCCACCACACTTCGGGCAACTGGGTTCGCCCCTCATAGGGCCCCACGGTCCTACCCCGGCACCCTCACGTCAAGGACGATCACCCGACCGGACGGAACCCTCACCTGATTCCGCACCGGCCCAACTAGATGCTACTTGCATCTATTAGCCGCCCTAACTTACTATGTGCATACAGCAACTAAATCGACCCGGAGTGGAGGAAGCATGGACGACCCCTTCGACGCGGGAGCGGGCGGCATCCTGCGGCAGCCGAAGGCAGTGTGGGCGACGGCCGGCGCGTCCGTCGTGGCCTTCATGGGCATCGGACTCGTCGACCCGATCCTGCCGTCGATCGCCAAGGGCCTGAACGCCACCGCCAGCCAGGTCTCCCTGCTCTTCACCTCGTACTTCCTGATCACGGCCGTGGCGATGCTGGTGACCGGCTTCGTCTCGAGCCGGATCGGCGGGCGCAGGACCCTGCTGCTCGGGCTCGCCTTCGTCGTCGTCTTCGCGGGCCTGGCCGGCACCTCGGGCTCGGTCGCCGAACTCGTCGGCTTCCGCGCGGGCTGGGGCCTCGGCAACGCGCTGTTCGTCTCCACCGCCCTCGCGGTCATCGTCGGCGCGGCGGCGGGCGGCAGCGCGGCGGCGATCCTGCTGTACGAGTCGGCCCTGGGCCTCGGCATGGCCTGCGGCCCGCTGCTGGGCGCGCTGCTCGGCAACCAGAGCTGGCGCTACCCGTTCTTCGGCACGGCCTTCCTGATGGCGGTCGGCTTCCTGTGCATCACCGCGTTCCTGAAGGATCAGCCGAAGCCCGCGCGGAAGACCTCGCTGCTCGACCCCGTCAGGGCGCTCGGCCACAGCGGGCTGGCCTCGGCGGCCGCGTCGGCGTTCTTCTACAACTACACGTTCTTCACCGTGCTGGCCTTCACCCCGTTCGTGCTGAACATGACGCCCTACAAGTCGGGTGCCGTGTTCTTCTGCTGGGGCGTGCTGCTCGCCGTCTTCTCGGTGATCGTGGCGCCGCGCCTGCAGAAGCGGTTCGGTTCGCTGAAGGTGCTCGGCGGCTCGCTGGTGCTGCTCGCCGTCGACGTGCTCGTCCTCGGCTACGGCGACCACACCGCGGCCGTCGTCTGCACCGTCCTGTCCGGCGCCTTCATCGGCGTGAACAACACGGTGTACACGGAACTGGCGCTCGGCGTCTCGGACGCCCCGCGTCCGGTGGCGAGCGCGGGCTACAACTTCGTGCGCTGGTTCGCGGCGGCCGCGGCTCCCTACTTCGCGCCGAAGATCGAGGAGTGGACCGACATCCACATCCCGTTCGTGGTGGCCGCCGTGACCGCCGTGGCGGGTGCGCTGGTGGTCCTCGTACGGCGGAACGCGCTCACCCACGACGCTGAGGAACTGGAGACGAAGCACGCGTCCGAGGACGGTGTCACCGTCTTCGCCAACTGACGCGAGCCGGCCGTCCGTTGGTGAGCTTGCTCACGCCAGGGAGACCGACGCGCGGGACGGATCCCTCAGGTCCGTCCCCTGCGTCAGCCAGCGCTCCTGGAGGGCCTGGGCGCCGTGGACGCGCTTCCAGGCGGCCTCGTTCGCCGTCATGGGCAGCACCGGCAGGAAGCGGACCGGGTCGAGCGGCTCGTCGAGGGTCAGGTCCTCGACCAGGCCGCCGGGCTCGGCTACCAGCACGGAGCTGAACGGGGCGCCCGGCCACAGCGGCTCACCGAGGTCGAGGGACGCGCCCGGGGCCACGATCACCCCCTCGACCTGCGGAGACGCGGCGAGCACGGCGAGCGGACGCAGCGCCTTGTCGGTGTCGGCGAGGCCCGCGCGCACCGAGAGGACCAGCTCCGCGCGAGGTCCCTTCACCGGGTCTGCGAGCATCGCCGTGGGGTCGCTCATCGGCTGCGCGGACATGCCGAGCGTGGCGTAGCGGACGATGTCGCCCTCGTGGAAGCGGAGCACCTCGACGCGGTCCGTGCCGAGGAACGTGACCGCCGCGCGGGCGTCCGGTTCGCCCAGCGCGGTGCGCAACCTTGCCTCGACCAGAGGAAGAACATCAACCATGCGGCGAGCATAGAACTCGTCAGTACCGGGCAAAGCAGCGCCTTGACAGTTTGGGCGACTGGTAGTCTGGCCCGGTCGTTCGGGCAGCACGCGATGGCGTCGCGACCGAGTCCCGACACCAGTTGGACTCCCTTACGGGAATGGAACGTCCCTTACGAGGGACCGGCCGGAGGAGGTGGGGCTGTCATGGATCGAAGTCACCCGTGCAGTACCACTCGCTCTTCCCGCCGCTGATACAGCTGATCCGGCCTGGGCTGACCGCCGCCTTTCACGCTCACGTCCTCGCGCGGAAGAGCACTTCGTCTTGTTGTGCCTGATCTGTCTGATCTGAACCAGCAGCGAAGCCGGCCACCGCGACGGTGCGGTGCTCCCCGCTTTGTGGACGTGCCAAACATCCGAAGTCAGGACGTCCCCATTCCGGGCAGTTCCAGCCGTCGTCGGCGCCCTTTCGTTGCCTGCCACGAAGGAGCCAGCCATGTCGATGATCCGTGACCTGCGTGCCGCGGTCCGCCCGTCCCGCATCTCCCTGCGCAAGGACACCGGCGTGTACGACACGACACGCGCCCCCGGGACGCCCTCGGCCGTCGTCGACTGCGCCGTGTACCGGGACGGGGCCCGCGTCCAGACACCGCAGGCGCTCACCCCGCACGAGGCCATGCGCCAGGTGCGCCGCGACGGAGGCTTCGTCTGGATCGGTCTGCACGAGCCGACCGAGGCCGAATTCTCCGGCATCGCGAGCGAGTTCGGGCTGCACCCGCTGGCCGTGGAGGACGCCGTCCAAGCCCACCAGCGGCCCAAGCTGGAGCGCTACGACGACTCCCTGTTCACCGTCTTCAAGACCATCCACTACGTGGAGCACGACGAGCTCACCGCCAACAGCGAGATCGTCGAGACCGGCGAGGTCATGTGCTTCACCGGACGGGACTTCTTCATCACCGTCCGGCACGGCGGCCAGGGCTCCCTGCGCGCCCTGCGCCACCGGCTGCAGGACGACCCCGAGCTGCTCGCCAAGGGCCCCTCGGCGGTGCTGCACGCGATCGCCGACCATGTCGTGGACGGCTATCTCGCGGTCGCCGACGCCATGCAGGACGACATCGACGAGGTGGAGACCGAGGTCTTCTCGCCGGGCCGCGGCGGCGTCGCGCGCGGTGTGGACTCGGCGCGGATCTACCAGCTCAAGCGCGAGGTGCTGGAGTTCAAGCGGGCGGTGGCGCCGCTGCTGCGGCCGCTGCAGCTGCTGAGCGAGCGGCCGATGCGGCTGGTCGACCCCGACATCCAGAAGTACTTCCGGGACGTCGCCGACCACCTCGCCCGCGTGCAGGAGCAGGTCGTCGGCTTCGACGAACTGCTCAACTCGATCCTCCAGGCCAACCTCGCGCAGGCGTCCGTCGCGCAGAACGAGGACATGCGGAAGATCACCGCGTGGGCCGCCATCATCGCCGTACCGACGATGGTGACCGGGGTCTACGGCATGAACTTCGACCACATGCCCGAACTGCACTGGCGTTACGGCTACCCGACCGTCCTCGGCCTCACGGTCGTGCTCTGTGTCGGCATCCACCGGGCGCTGAAGCGCAACGGCTGGCTGTGAGCCGTCTGGATAGGCTTCAGTCCATGACAAGCGAGCTGCTCGGCCAGGCCCTCGTCGAGGAGGCCACCAAGAAGTCCGGCCTCGTGTGGGTCCGGGGCCCGGGCGGGCCGGCCCGCGCGCTGTGGCACGTGTGGCACGAGGGTGCCGCGTGTGTCGTCGGCGACGGACCGGGCGAGCAGCCGCTGCCGGGACTGGCCGACGGCACGACCGCCGAGGTCACCGTGCGCAGCAAGGACAAGGGGGGCCGGCTGGTCTCCTGGTCCGCGAAGGTCGTCGAGCTCACGTCCGGCACGGAGGCGTGGGAGGCGACGGTCGCCGAGCTGAAGGGCAAGCGGCTCAACGCGCCCGACGCAGAGGCGATGACCGAGCGATGGGCCCGCACCTGCCGGGTGCTGCGGCTCGAACCGACCGGGGCGACAACGCCGTTGCCCGACGACAGCCTGGCCGAGGCGCCCCTGCCGACGCCGGCCACGACCCGCCGGCCCGTCCCCGCGGGGCTGCCCCGGCTGCTGCTGAAAAAGAAGAAGCCACGCCGATGAGCCCTCAGGACGCCGGCAGCTGCTTGCCGTAGTCCACCGTCTCGTCCTTGCCCGGCTCGGCCAGGGTGAAGTCCTTGTCCCAGGCCGAGAAGGTCAGCGTGCCCGCGCCGCCCGCGCGCTGCAGGCGCAGCGGATACGGCCTGCCCTCCAGGGACACGTCCAGCGTGCCCCCTGAGCCCTTGTCACCCGTGATGCGGACGGTCCGGGTACCCGCCTGCTCGTGGTGCCCGTCCGTCGCCAGCGAACCGTGCAGGGTCAGCAGCCCTTCGAGGAGGACGTCCTTGTCCGTGAAACCGCTGAACTTCTTGTACGCGGGGTCGCCCTGCGGCACCTTCACGTACTTGCCGTCGAGCTTGCCCGCCGCCGACGTGCCGTGGTCCCCGTCGGCGTGGTTCCAGAAGCCCGCGCCGGCCTTCAGGTACAGCCGCTCGCCGATCCGCAGCAGCCCGAAGGCCACCCCCTTGGAGGTGACCGACCCGGCCGCCCCCTCGGGCTTCAACCGCATGTCGAGCCGGTACGTACGGCCATTGGTGACGACGTCTCCGGCGAGCCGTACGGCGGCCGCGGACCGCGCGGCCGTACGCGTCCTGGACTGGATCGTGCCGGCGGACAGCTTGCCGACCCCGTTCGTGCCCGCGTCGGGGTCCTCACCGCACCCCGTCAGCAACCCGCTCCCCGTCACGACCAGCGCACACACGGCCCCGGTCACCACCGCCCGACGAGTACGGCCCTGCGGCCTCGCAGTCACAGACACGGCTGCCTTTCTGAACGGCTGCACTGAACGGTGCTCGGCACCCTACAGGGGTCGGCGGCCACCGGCGGAGCCGGTCCGTCCGGACCGTCCACCAGGGCATATCCGATCGGGACGGGCTAGCCTGAAGCCCACCCGAGCGGGCAATTCGGAACAGCACAGCCCTACGAACCCCGCACGAAAAGGAAGCACGACCATGGCAGGCGCCGCCCCCCGGATCTTCGTCTCGCACCTCTCCGGCGTCCCCGTCTTCGACCCCAACGGCGACCAGGTGGGCCGCGTGCGCGACCTGGTCGTGATGCTGCGCGTCGGCCGCCGGCCTCCGCGCGTGCTCGGCCTCGTCGTCGAACTGCCCACCCGGCGCCGCATCTTCCTGCAGATGACCCGGGTCACCAGCATCGAGTCCGGCCAGGTCATCGCCACCGGAGTGCTCAACGTCCGCCGCTTCGAGCAACGCCCCACCGAACGGCTGGCCTTCGGGGAGCTCCTGGACCGCCGGGTCACCCTCGTCGAGACCGGCGAGGAGGTCACCGTCCTCGACGTGTCCGTGCAGCAGCTGCCGGCCCGCCGGGAGTGGGAGGTCGACCGCGTCTTCGTCCGCAAGGGCCGCAAGGGCGGCGCCTTCCGGCGGGCCAAGGGCGAGCAGCTGACCGTCGAGTGGTCCGCCGTCACCGGGTTCTCCCTGGAGGAGCACGGACAGGGCGCGGAGAGCCTCCTGGCCACCTTCGAGCAGCTGCGCCCGGCGGACCTGGCGAACGTCCTGCACCACCTCTCCGCCAAGCGGCGCGCCGAGGTCGCCGCCGCCCTCGACGACGACCGGCTGGCCGACGTCCTCGAGGAGCTCCCGGAGGACGACCAGATCGAGATCCTCGGCAAGCTGAAGGAGGAGCGGGCCGCCGACGTCCTGGAGGCCATGGACCCCGACGACGCGGCCGACCTGCTCTCCGAACTGCCGGAGGAGGACAAGGAGCGGCTGCTGAGCCTGATGCAGCCCTCCGACGCGGCCGACATGCGGCGCCTGATGTCGTACGAGGAGCACACCGCGGGCGGTCTGATGACCACCGAGCCGATCGTGCTGCGGCCGGACGCCACCGTCGCCGACGCGCTCGCCCGCGTCCGCAACCGGGACCTCTCCCCGGCCCTCGCCGCCCAGGTCTACGTCTGCCGCCCGCCGGACGAGACACCGACCGGCAAGTACCTGGGCACGGTCCACTTCCAGCGGCTGCTGCGCGACCCCCCGTACACCCTGGTCAGTTCGATCATCGACGACGACCTGCAGCCGCTCGACCCCGACGCGGCGCTGCCCGTCGTCGCCGGGTTCTTCGCGACGTACGACATGGTCGCGGCGCCCGTGGTGGACGAGGCCGGGTCGCTGCTCGGCGCGGTGACCGTGGACGACGTACTGGACCACATGCTGCCCGAGGACTGGCGGGAGACCGAGTTCCACCTGAACGAGGACGCCGAGGACGGGAAGACCGGCGGCGAGAACGCCGGCGACGAGGACACCAGGGGGGTGGCCGCTCATGACGCCTGAGCGTGAGAGCACCCGTGAGCGCACCCCGGCGGGCGCGACGGCGACCACCCGCACCCGGGTGCGCCTGGACCAGCCGCGCGCGCCGCGGCGGCGGCTGCTGCCCGAGTGGGACCCGGAGGCCTTCGGGCGGCTGTCGGAGCGCATCGCGCGCTTCCTCGGCACCGGACGGTTCATCGTCTGGATGACGGTCGTCATCATCCTGTGGGTGGCGTGGAACGTCTTCGCGCCGAAGGACCTGCGCTTCGACAACTACCCGTTCATCTTCCTGACCCTGATGCTGTCCCTGCAGGCCTCCTACGCGGCCCCGCTGATCCTGCTCGCGCAGAACCGGCAGGACGACCGGGACCGGGTCAACCTCGAACAGGACCGCAAGCAGAACGAGCGGTCCATCGCCGACACCGAGTACCTGACCCGGGAGGTCGCCGCCCTGCGCATCGGCCTCGGCGAGGTCGCCACCCGCGACTGGATCCGCTCCGAGCTGCAGGACCTGATGAAGGAGCTGGAGTACCGCAAGGACGGGCACCACGAACACGCCGTATTCCCGGCGGAACGGTCCCGGGGACGTGACGTAGACGACCGGTGACGGGCTTACCGGGGCCAGGCTACCGAGCCGTACCATCGTCCTTATGGCTAGCGAAGACGCGGTGCGCGAGGCACTGGCGACGGTGAACGACCCCGAGATCAACCGACCCATCACCGAGCTCGGGATGGTCAAATCGGTCGACATCGGCGCGGACGGGGCGGTCGCGGTGACCGTCTACCTGACGGTCTCCGGCTGCCCCATGCGCGAGACCATCACCCAGCGCGTGACCGAGGCGGTCTCCCGGGTCGAGGGGGTCACCCGCGTCGACGTCTCGCTCGACGTGATGAGCGACGAGCAGCGCAAGGAGCTGGCCAACGCCCTGCGCGGCGGCCAGGCCGAGCGGGAGATCCCCTTCGCCAAGCCCGGCTCGCTCACCCGGGTGTACGCGGTCGCGTCCGGCAAGGGCGGCGTCGGCAAGTCGTCCGTGACGGTGAACCTGGCGACGGCGATGGCCGCGGACGGCCTGAAGGTCGGTGTCGTCGACGCCGACATCTACGGCCACAGCGTGCCGCGCATGCTCGGCGCGGACGGCAGTCCCACCCAGGTCGAGAACATGATCATGCCGCCGTCGGCGAACGGCGTGAAGGTCATCTCCATCGGCATGTTCACCCCGGGCAACGCGCCGGTGGTGTGGCGCGGCCCGATGCTGCACCGGGCGCTGCAGCAGTTCCTCGCGGACGTGTACTGGGGCGACCTGGACGTCCTCCTCCTGGACCTGCCGCCCGGCACCGGTGACATCGCGATCTCGGTCGCCCAGCTGGTCCCGAACGCCGAGATCCTGGTCGTGACGACGCCTCAGCAGGCAGCGGCGGAGGTCGCCGAGCGGGCCGGCTCCATCGCCGTGCAGACCCACCAGAAGATCGTGGGCGTGGTCGAGAACATGTCCGGGCTGCCCTGCCCGCACTGCGGCGAGATGGTCGACGTCTTCGGCACGGGCGGCGGGCAGACGGTCGCGGACGGCCTCACCCGCACGACGGGCGCGACGGTCCCCGTCCTCGGCTCCATCCCGATCGACGTGCGCCTGCGCGAGGGCGGCGACGAGGGCAAGCCGGTGGTGCTGACCGACCCGGAGAGCCCGGCGGGCGCGGCCCTGCGGGGCATCGCGGGCAAGCTGGGCGGACGGCAGCGCGGCCTTTCGGGGCTGTCCCTGGGGATCACCCCGAAGAACAAGTTCTAGGCCGGTTCCAGGCCTTCGTACGACTGTGGGGCGCCGTCCGGTGGGACAGTGCCCCATTGTCGTCGCCCCATTGTCGTCGTCAGGCTGCCGTCGTCAGGCTGTCGTTGTCAGGCGTACTCGCCGATGTCCTTGATCATGGCGAAGCCGAGCCCGTAGGCGCTCATCCCTCTCCCGTACGCCCCCACGTGCACCCCTGCCTGCGTGGACCCCGCGAGCACCCAGCCGAACTCGGACTCGCGGTAGTGGAAGGGAGTGGGCACGCCGTCCACCGGCAGGGAGAGCGTCGACCACTCGGGGCCGGCGAGATCGTCGGCCAGCGCCCACGCCGTCTCCGTCTGCTGCTCCAGCCAGTCGTCCCGGAGGCTGTGGTCCATCTGCCCGGGCCAGGTGAACGACAGCAGCCCCACCCCGGCCAGCCACGCCGCCGAGGAGACCGAGGTGGCCTCCAGCAGCCCCGTGCCGTCGGCGCTCCTGCGGGAGGGGTTCGCCGCGACCGTCACCACGACCGCGAACTTCTCCCGCGGCTCACCGGTGGAGCCGATCTCGTTCTTCACCGAGGGCTCGTCGCCGTGCCCGACCGACCCGTGTTCGACGGCACCGTCGGCCGCCGTTCCGACCTGCATCAGCCAGCGCGGCCCCGTGAAGGCCTCGTCGAGGCCGTACCACGGGAAGGGCGCCTGCAGGTAGCCGTCGACCGTGCGCCGGGCGGAGGGGACCTGTTGTCCGCCCTCCGCGGCCGGCGCCTGCGCGACTGCCCGACTCGTCGTCTCCATTGCCCGGACGCCTCCTCGCTCTCGTCGGACCGGAGCGGCCCGCCCCCCTTCGGGCTGACTCGTCCGGTCCGCACAACAACTCGGCAGCATAGCCACCCCGCTCCGGGCAGCCGGGAAACCTACCGGCGCGTGGGTCGTATAGGGGGGCGGCTTCAGGCCGTGCGAGGGCGCGACGGAGTATGAAACGCGTCACGTACGACGGTTTCGGCGCTCCCGGCTGCCACGCGCCGTACGGCTCAGGTGGCGTCCGCGTCGAAGGGCGGCCGGTCGTCTTCCTCGGGCTTCTTCGTCATGTCGACGCGGCCGCCGGAAGACGAGGAGGACGAGGTGGCCGAGGCGGACGACGAGGAGGACGAGGACGGAGCGTCGGTGTCGTAGCTCTGGACCGCCTCGGTGACCTCGGCCATCTCCTTCTTCAGGTCGAAGCCGTTGCGGATCTCCTTCAGCCCCAGGTCATCGCTGTCCAGGTGCTTGCGGATGAAGGTCTTGGGGTTGAGGTCCTCGAACTCGAAGTCCTTGAACTCCGGGCCCAGTTCCTGCCGGATGTCCGCCTTGGCGCTCTCTGAGAACTCTCGGATCTTCCGGATCGTCCGCATGACGTCCTGGATGACCTTCGGGAGCTTGTCCGGACCGAAGACGAGCACGGCGAGCACAATGATCGTCAGCAGCTCGAGCGGTCCTATGTCATTGAACACCTGAAGCTCCTTGCGATGTCCTCGGTCCTCGGCCCTCGGCGGTCTGTGCGGGTCTTCCGTGGTCCGGGCCGGATCCACGGTACCCGGCGATCCCGTACGACCGGTACTGTCCCGAGGGTTCCGAGTGCGTCCGGGTGGTGGTTTTCCGGGATGTTTGCCTTGCGGGGCAGGAGTTTGGAACCCGTCTGTGAGCTTCCTGTCAGTTGCTGTCCGAGGTCAGTCGCTGTCCGGGGTCAGTTGCTGTCCGAGGACCCGAGCACCAGCGAGATCGTCCGCTCGCCGCCGCCCCGGCGCACGGTGAGCCGCAGGCGGTCGCCGGGGCGGTGGGCGCGCGTCCTGACGATCAGTTCCTCGCCGGAGTGCACGCGTACGCCGTCGACCGCGGTGATGACGTCGCCCGCCTTGATGCCGGCCTTGGCCCCGGGGCCGCCCGCGGTGACGGCGGGGCCTCCGTCGGCGGCCTTCTTGCCGACGCGGGCGCCGTCGCCGGTGTAGTTCATGTCGAGGGTGACGCCGATGACCGGGTGGGTGGCCCTGCCGGTGTTGATCAGTTCCTCGGCGACGCGCCTGGCCTGGTTGACGGGGATCGCGAAGCCGAGGCCGATGGAACCGGCCTGACCGCTTCCGGAGTCCGAGCCGTCGTCGGCGGACCGGATCGCGGAGTTGATGCCGATGACCCGGCCCCGGGAGTCGAGGAGGGGGCCGCCGGAATTGCCGGGGTTGATGGGCGCGTCCGTCTGCAGCGCGTCCACGTACGACACGTCGCTCCCGTCCGTGCTGTCGCCGCCGGCGGTGATCGGGCGCTCCTTGGCGCTGATGATGCCGGAGGTGACGGTGCCGGCCAGGTCGAAGGGGGCGCCGATGGCGACGACGGGGTCGCCGACCTGGACGTTGTCGGAGTTGCCGAGCGGCAGGGGCTTGAGCCCGCGCACTCCGGTCACCTTCACGACGGCGAGGTCGTAGCCGCTGTCCCGGCCCACGACGGTGGCCTTGGCGGTGTCGCCGCTGTTGAAGGTGACGGTTATCTTGCCGCTGGACCCGGCGGGCTCGACGACGTGGTTGTTGGTGAGGATGTGCCCGAGGTCGTCCAGGACGAAGCCGGTGCCGGTGCCGGACTCCTCGACGCCGGTGACGTGCAGGGTGACCACGCTGGGCAGGGCCCGCGCGGCGATGCCGGCCACACTGTCCGGCGCCCGCCCCGCAGGCTCCTTCCCGGCCTGCGGCAGCGTCACGGCCCCGATCCCCCCGTCCCGCTCCAAATATGCCCCAATGACCCCACCGACCCCACCGGAAACCAGCGCCAGCACGACCGCTCCCCCGACAAGCGCCCTACGCACCCGCCGACGCCGCGTGTCCTTGTCCTCAACACCGACACCGCGCTGCTGGAAGGGGGCGGGGGCCCAGGGGTCGTAGTTCTGCCAGGGGTTGGGGGTGGGGGCGGGGGTGGGCTCGAGTGAAGGGGTGGGGGTGGAGGCGGGGTCGGCTGGGGGTGGCGGGTTGAGGTCGGCCGGGGGCGCGAGGTGGGAGGCCGGCGTGTCCTGCGAGGGCGGTATCGCTGTGTCCTGCGTCGGTGTGACGGCAGGGTGTTGGACCGGGGGTGCTGGAGCCCAGGGGCCGGGTTCGCCGTAGGGCGGGGTGCCGTACGGGTCGGGGTCGTGGAGGGGGGCCGGGCGGGCGGCGAGTGTCGGGTCTGCCGCATCCGCCTGCGCCTCGGCCTCACCCGGCGCCTCCGGCTGCGGTCCGCCCGTCTCCCGCGGAGCCGCCGCCGTGTCGGTCGCTGTCCGGGGAGCGCTCAGTTCATAGTCGCCGTCGGCGGAGGCCGCTCGAGGCGCGTCGGCCGTACCCGCGGCGGGAGCGTCGACTGTCCCCACCTCCACCGGGCGCGGCAGCTCGAAGTCACCCTTGGCGAGCGCCGCAGCGTGATCACGGTCCTGGGCCGGCGGCGCCAGCCGGAAGTCGCCCTCGGCGTCCCCATGGCCTTCCGGCTCCGCCAGTGTCGGCGTCGGTTCCGTGTGGCCGGGGCCCGTCTCGCGAACCCCTCGGTGCCACCACTTCGGCCGTGTGGGCTTCCCCTCGTTCATGATCTCCCCACAGGTGACCGCGACGCAGTGCGCAGACGCGGTTCACCGTGGATTCAACCAGGTTCCCGGGCCGAGGCGCAGGGGCCGGTCAGCGAGTGGGGTCGGTGGGGGTCGCGTCGGGGAGAGGTGTGGCGAGGAGTGGCGTCGTGGCCTCCGGCTGCGCCGATCCTGAGGTCGGCGTCAGCGGGGAGGTCATGCTGAGCGGACGTATGAGCGGGGACATCACCGCGGCACCGGCCACGACGGGTGCCGTCAGCGTGTGCATGGTCTGGTCCGCCCCGGCAGGGCTGGGTACACCCGGCAGCAGCGGTGCGGACACCTGGGTCGGGGCCACCGGGGTGTCCCCGAGGGTGCGACCGCCCTGCCCCTGGCTGAGCAGGGGCCCCGTGCCACGGCGCCGCTGGTTCTCGGGCGCCGCGGCCCCCGTCCCCGGCGTACGCGCCGGCGTCACATTGCTGCCCGCGCCGGAGCCCCCACGGGCGTCCGCGGCCGTGTCCGTCACCGCGCCGGTCGTGACCCCGCCGAGCGCGATCGCGGCGAGCGAGACCGCCCCGGCGGCGACGAACGCGAACCGCTTCCCGCGCGAGGCGGAGCGGTCGGTCTCGGGCCGGCGGACGTCATGGATGCGGAAGCCGTGGTCGGAGGCCGGGAGGGCCGGGGTGGGGGCGGTGTGCGGCGCGGCGGGGCTGTAGTCGAAGGCGAAGCGCTCGGGGCGTTTCAGGCCGAAGACCCCGGGGAGGGCGGAGGCGCCGGGTCTTGGGGACAGGCCGGCGAATCCTCCCCCGCCGAACGGCGAGCCATCGCCGTCCGGATCACCTCCCCCGGGCAGCCCCTGGAGCCGCGCGAGGAAGCTCTCGGAGGGGGGCGGCGGGGCCGCCTCCGCGAAGACGCTCTTCAACTCCCGCTGCGCGTCGGCCTCCGCCTTGCACTTGGCGCAGGTCGCCAGGTGGGCGAGGACTCGCTCACGCGTCTCATGACCGAGTTCACCGTCCACCAGGGCGGAGAGTCGGTCTCCCAGATGCTGCTCGGCGAGGCGCCGTTCGACGGGGTCGGGTCGTGATCCACTCACGCGGTCGCGCCCCCTCCTCCCAGAGCGGCCACCCGGGGCACGAAGGAGCGGCGCTCGGAGGTCCGGGTCTGCGGCGCGCGGTGCGCGAGGGCCTTGCGCAGCTGGGAGCGGCCGCGGTGGATCCGGGAGCGGACCGTGCCGAGCTTGACGCCGAGGGTCGCGGCGATCTCCTCGTACGACAGTCCTTCGATGTCGCACAGGACGACCGCGGCGCGGAACTCGGGCGCGAGGGTGTCGAGGGCCTGCTGGACGTCCGCGTCGAAGTGGGCGTCGTTGAAGGCCTGCTGCGGGGTGGGTTCGCGGCTGGGCAGACGCTCGGCCGCGTCCTCGCCGAGGGCGTCGAAGCGGATGCGCTGCTTGCGGCGGACCATGTCGAGGAAGAGGTTGGTGGTGATGCGGTGCAGCCAGCCCTCGAAGGTGCCCGGCGTGTAGGTCGACAGGGAGCGGAAGACGCGGACGAAGACCTCCTGGGTGAGGTCCTCGGCGTCGTGCTGGTTACCGGTCAGGCGGTACGCCAGCCGGTAGACGCGGCCACTGTGCATGCTGACGATCTCCTCCCAGGTGGGCGGAGTCCACGCCTGCCCGTCCGCGTCGGTGGAGAAAGTCGCGGTCTGGGCGTGGCCAGCGGCGTGGCCGGGGTCAGCAGCGGTGTCGTTCACGGATTTCGGCCTGCCCGCTGATCCGAGGAAGCGCCGCAGCACTCCAGCCCGGTCCCCGTTGGGCGCGGCCGCACCTCCCCTGTCATCTCTGGTGGTGTCCAGTGGAGCCCCTACCATAGCCACCTCGCCCGTTAGGACCGGATAAGCGGTTTTACGAGAATTTGATCTGGGCTGTCGGGGCTCGTGCCGCCGCGTCCGCGGTTCCTCGAGCACCCGATCGTCGTCGTGATCCAACTGTGTCCCCCCGCCGTCGTCTCCACCCCTCTAAACGCCCGGTCCCATCTGCGGGTTCCCGGGCCCAACGGATACAGTCACGCCCAGGCAACCACGGGGACAGGAGAGGGTCATTACCGGCAACCGGCAGGCAAGCTGGGCGTTCGCCGACGCCTATGCCGCCGAGGACGAAGCGCTGCGCTGGGCCCGCGACCGGGCCCGTGAGGCGGGGCTGCGCTCGGTGTCGCCCGGCACGGGCTCCGCGCTGCGGTTGCTGGCGGCCTCCGTGGACGCGAAGGCGGTGGCCGAGATCGGCACCGGCACCGGCGTCTCCGGTATCCACCTCCTGCACGGGATGCGCCCGGACGGCGTCCTGACCACCGTCGACCCCGAACCGGAGCACCAGCAGTTCGCCCGTCAGGCCTTCCGCGCCTCCGGCTTCGCCAGCAACCGCGCCCGCTTCATCCCGGGCCGCGCCCTGGACGTGCTGCCCCGCCTCGCGGACGCCGGCTACGACCTGGTCTTCTGCGACGGCGACCGGCAGGAGGTCATGGACTACCTCGCTGAATCGTTGCGGCTGCTCCGTCCGGGGGGGCTGGTGGTCTTCGAGGGGGTCTTCGCGAACGGCCGCACGGTCGATTCGGGACCCCAGCCGACGGAGGTGCTGCGGCTGCGGGAGCTGCTGCGGGCGGTGCGGGAGAGCCAGGAGCTGCTGCCGTCGCTGCTGCCGGTGGGCGACGGGCTGCTGTGCGCCGTGAAGCGCTGACCGGCCACTGACGGTGACGCCGCCGGGGCGGTGACGAGGCCCACACAGAGCAACCCCGGCACCACTTGGATGCCGGGGTTGCCGAAAGGGTATGGTCGCTTCCGCGTCAGCCGACGACCTTCTTGAGGGCGTCGCCGAGCGCGTCGGCCTCGTCAGGGGTCAGCTCGACGACGAGCCGACCGCCGCCTTCGAGCGGAACGCGCATGACGATGCCCCGCCCCTCCTTGGTCACCTCGAGCGGGCCATCACCCGTTCGCGGCTTCATGGCCGCCATGCTCGTTCCCCTTCCTGAAACCAGCTCATCGTCAAAGCCGACGGCCCTGGAGGGCACGCGCGGTCCAGGCGTGGGACTTGGACACGCGACACCGGCATCGAACACATTGCTTCCAAGCCATTATCCCGCATCTCAGGACCCGATGACCAACATCAGTCGGCATCGCTTGGGCAACGCGCGCGAGCAAAACCACCCAATTCGGCGATGTGACTGCGATACTGCGCGGCCGCACGGACTTCCGCGCACCGGAAACCGACGGGAATTCTTTGACGCAGGTCACACGTCCGGTCCGGTGCGTGAGCGGCGATCTCCGTCATGCTGTCCTACGTAACGATGGCGTACTGACCGGTCGTACCAACGGAGGGGACAGACCATGGCCGACACCGTGCTCTACGAGGTGGCCGACGGGCTCGCGACGATCACCCTGAACCGGCCCGAGGCGATGAACGCGTTGAACATCGCGACGAAGGTCGCGCTGCGGGAGGCGGTCCAGGAGGCGGCGGGCGACGGGGCCGTACGGGCCGTGCTGCTGACGGCCGCCGGGGAGCGGGCGTTCTGTGTCGGGCAGGACCTCAAGGAGCACATCGGGCTGCTGGCGCAGGACCGGGAGACCGGATCCGGGCACACGATGAGCACGGTGCGTGAGCACTACAACCCGATCGTGCGGGCCCTGGCCGGGATGGCGAAGCCCGTCGTGGCCGGGGTGAACGGGGTCGCGGCGGGGGCGGGATTCGGGCTGGCGCTGGTAGCCGACTACCGGATCGTGGCCGACACCGCCGCCTTCAACACGTCGTTCGCCGGGGTCGCCCTGACCGCGGACTCGGGCATGTCCTGGACGCTGCCGCGGGTCGTGGGGCCGGGCCGGGCCGCCGACCTGCTGCTCTTCCCGCGCAGCATCAAGGCCCAGGAGGCGTACGAGCTGGGGATCGCCAACCGTCTCGTGCCGGCGGGAGAGCTGCACGCCGAGGCGGCGAAGGTGGCGCGGGCGCTGGCCGAGGGGCCGACGGTCGCCTACGCGGCCATCAGGGAGGCCATGGCGTACGGCCTGACGCACTCCCTCGACGAGACGCTGGACAAGGAGGACGAGCTGCAGACCCGGGCCGGGTCCTCCGAGGACCACATGATCGCGGTGCAGGCGTTCGTCAACAAGGAGAAGCCGAAGTACCTGGGCCGCTGAGGATCAGCCCTGTCTCGCGACACACGTCTGAAGATGGTCGTTGACCAGGCCGCACGCCTGCATCAGGGCGTACGCCGTGGTCGGTCCCACGAAACGCAGGCCTCTCTTCTTCAGCGCCTTGGACAGGGCCGTCGACTCCGGGGTGACCGGCGGGACGTCCGACAGGGTCTTCGGCACCGGTCCGGGCTCCGGAGCGTGGGACCAGATCAGGCCGTCCAGCTCGCCCGGCGCCCACTCCGCCAGCACCCGCGCGTTGGCGAGCGTCGCGTCGATCTTGGCCCTGTTGCGGATGATGCCCGGGTCGGTGAGGAGGCGGGCGCGGTCCGTCTCCGTGAAGGCGGCGACCTTCTCGATCCTGAAGTCGGCGAAGGCGGCCCGGAAGCCGGGCCGGCGGCGCAGGATGGTGATCCAGGACAGGCCGGACTGGAAGGCCTCCAGGCTGAGGCGTTCGTAGAGCGCGTCGTCGCCGTGGACCGGGCGGCCCCACTCCTCGTCGTGGTAGGCCACGTAGTCCTCGGTGGACAGGGCCCAGGGGCAGCGCAGCGCTCCGTCCGGGCCGGTGATGGCGGCGCCGTCGGTCACTGGTGGCCCTCCTGACCGTGCCCCGGCTTCTCCATGGAGACGTGGTGGGCCGCCGCCTGCGCGCCCGCCAGCGCGGACTCCAGGTCGGCGATCCGGGCGTCCCGCTCGGCGAGTTCGGCGGCGAGGCGGTTGAGGGCGTCGTCGACGTCCGCCATCCGGTAGCCGCGCGCGGCGAGCGGGAAGCGGAGCGCGTCGACGTCCGCGCGGTCGACCGGGCGGTCCGGCGGCAGGGGGTCCTGCAGCCGCTCGGGGGCCACCTCGGGCAGCGGTCCGTCGCCCTCCCCGCCGCCCACCACGGCCAGTGTCACCGCGGCGACCACGACGGCGAGAGCGACGACGAGGAACAAGAACATAACCATCGCTGTGGTCCCCATGCTCGATGTACGGAAGCTGGATGTGTCAGGGTCCGATCGTGCCATGCGACTCTGACAGTTAGGGTCACAGGCGGCCGAAAGGCCGGAACACCCAGGTCGTACTAGGAGAGGTCACAGCGGATGCTCAGGCTGGGCAGGCGGGAGTTCGAGGCGCACGAGCCGGTGGTCATGGCGATCGTGAACCGGACCCCGGACTCCTTCTACGACCAGGGGGCGACCTTCCGCGACGAGCCCGCCCTCGCGCGCGTGGAGCACGCGGTGGCGGAGGGGGCCGCGATCATCGACATCGGCGGTGTGAAGGCCGGGCCCGGTGACGAGGTGAGCGCCGCGGAGGAGGCCCGCCGGACCGTCGGGTTCGTGGCGGAGGTCCGTCGGCGCTTCCCGGACGTCGTGATCAGCGTGGACACCTGGCGGGCGGAGGTCGGCGAGGCCGTGTGCGAGGCGGGCGCCGATCTGCTGAACGACGCGTGGGGCGGGGTGGATCCCCGGCTCGCGGAGGTCGCCGCCCGGTACAAGGCGGGGCTGGTGTGCACGCACGCGGGGGGCGCGCAGCCGCGGACCCGTCCGCACCGGGTGTCGTACGACGACGTCATGGCCGACATCCTGCGGGTGACCCTGGGTCTTGCCGAGCGGGCCGTGGCGCTCGGGGTGCCCCGGGAGTCGGTGCTGATCGATCCCGGGCACGACTTCGGGAAGAACACGCGGCACAGCCTGGAGGCGACCCGGCGGCTGGGCGAGATGGTCGACACGGGCTGGCCGGTGCTGGTGTCGCTGTCCAACAAGGACTTCGTGGGCGAGACGCTGGACAAGCCGGTGAAGGAACGGGTGGTGGGGACGCTGGCGACCACCGCCGTCTCCGCCTGGCTGGGTGCACAGGTGTACCGGGTGCACGAGGTGGCGGAGACGCGTCAGGTGCTCGACATGGTGGCGTCGATCGCGGGTCACCGTCCCCCGGCGGTGGCCCGCCGGGGGCTGGCGTAGGGCGCCGGCCCCCGTCACGCGCGGACCGTCAGCGGCCCGCTTCCTTCGACACCAGGGCCACCGCTTCCTCGACCTCGTCCGTGACGTGGAAGAGCAGCAGGTCCCTCTCCGCCGCCTTGCCCTGGGCGACCAGGGTGTTCTTGAGCCAGTCGACCAGGCCGCCCCAGTACTCGGTGCCGAAGAGGACGATCGGGAACCGGGTGACCTTCTGGGTCTGGACGAGGGTGAGGGCCTCGAAGAGTTCGTCCAGGGTGCCGAGGCCGCCCGGGAGGACGACGAAACCCTGCGCGTACTTGACGAACATCATCTTCCGGACGAAGAAGTAGCGGAAGTTGAGGCCGATGTCGACGTAGGGGTTCAGGCCCTGCTCGAAGGGCAGCTCGATGCCGAGGCCGACCGAGATGCCGCCCGCCTCGCACGCGCCCTTGTTGGCCGCCTCCATGGCGCCGGGGCCGCCGCCCGTGATGACCGCCCACCCGGCGTCGACCAGCGCGCTGCCCAGCCGTACACCGGCCTCGTACTCCGGGGAGTCGACGGGGGTACGGGCCGAGCCGAAGACGCTGATCGCGGGCGGGAGTTCGGCGAGCGTGCCGAAGCCCTCGATGAACTCCGACTGGATGCGCAGCACGCGCCACGGGTCCGTGTGGACCCAGTCCGAGGGGCCGCCCGCGTCCAGCAGCCGCTGGTCGGTGGTGCTCGCCGTCACCTGTCCCCGCCGTCGGAGGACCGGTCCCAGGCGCTGCTCGTCCGGCGGCACCTTCTTGCCCTCGGGGTTCCCGGTAGCCATGTGCGCTCCCTCCGCTTGCAGGTGTCTCCACCTCAGCGTAGATCTACGCGGGTTACGGACGGGGGACCTCAGCGTGTCAGCCAGGCGCGCAGCCGCTCCTCACCCGCGAGGATCTTCGCCGTTTCGACCCGTTCGTCCCGCTTGTGCGCCAAGTGCGGGTTGCCGGGGCCGTAGTTGACCGCCGGGATGCCGAGGGCGGAGAAGCGGGAGACGTCGGTCCAGCCGTACTTGGGCTGGGGGGTGCCGCCGACCGCCTCGATGAAGGCCGCCGCGGCCGGGTGGGAGAGGCCGGGCAGCGCGCCGCCGCTGTGGTCGTCGACCACGAACTCCTCGACCCCGCAGTCCGCGAACACCTCGCGGACGTGGGCGATCGCCTCCTCCTCGCTGCGGTCCGGCGCGTACCGGAAGTTGACCGTGACCACGCACTCGTCGGGGATGACGTTGCCGGCCACCCCGCCGGAGATCCGCACCGCGTTCAGGCCCTCCCGGTACTCCAGGCCGTCGATCACCGGGTAGCGGGGTTCGTACGAGGCCAGCCGGGCCAGGATCGGGGCGGCCGCGTGGATGGCGTTGGAGCCCATCCAGCTGCGCGCGGAGTGGGCGCGTTCGCCCCTGGTCTTCAACAGCACGCGCAGGGTGCCCTGACAGCCGCCCTCGACCTGGCCGTCCGACGGCTCCAGCAGCACCGCGAAGTCGCCCTCCAGCCACTCGGGGCGGGCCTCGGAGACGTGCTTGAGCCCGTTGCGCTCGGCCTCGACCTCCTCGTTGTCGTAGAAGATGAAGGTCAGGTCCCTGTTGGGGGCCGGGACCGTGGCCGCGATGCGCAGTTGGACCGCCACCCCGGACTTCATGTCGCAGGTGCCGCAGCCCCACAGGACGCCGTCCTCGTCCAGCCGCGAGGGGACGTTGTCGGCGATCGGGACGGTGTCGATGTGCCCGGCGAGGACGACACGCTCCGGGCGGCCCAGGTTCGTCCGCGCGACCACGTTGTTGCCGTACCGGTCGACCGTCAGGTGCCCGAGCGTGCGCAGGGCGGCCTCGATCGCGTCGGCGAGGGGCTCCTCGGTGCCGCTCTCGGAGGGGAGGTCGACGAGCCGCGCGGTGAGCTCGGCCGCGTTCAGGGTGAGGTCAATCGAGGTGTCGGCCATGCCCAGACCCTAACCCGCCAGCGCCTTCGTCAGTTGTCCACACCCGCGGCGGGAGCCACAGCGGCCTCCGCTACCTTGTACGGCGTGCCAGAGCCGTCACACACCCTCAAACGCCGTGGCCGTCTCCTTCGCGTCGGGGCGGCCCTCGTGGTCCTGCTCGCCGTCGCGGGCTATCTCGTGGTGCAGTACGTCACCGGAGGGCACGGCCCCGGCTGCAAGGTGGTCTCGGGCAAGAACGACGGCGAGGCGTACGAGTTCACGCCCGAGCAGGCGGTGAACGCGGCGACGATCGCCGTCGTCGGCACCGACCGCGGGATGCCCGAGCGGGCCGTGACGATCGCGCTGGCGACCTCGCTGCAGGAGTCGGGGCTGCGCAACATCCAGCACGGCGACCGGGATTCCCTCGGCCTCTTCCAGCAGCGGCCCTCGCAGGGCTGGGGCAAGCCGCAGCAGATCCTGGACCCGACGTACGCGGCGGGCGTCTTCTACGAGCACCTGGCCAAGGTGCCCGACTACCAGAAGCTCCCGCTCACCGTGGCCGCGCAGCGCGTGCAGCGCAGCGGCTTCCCGGAGGCCTACGCCAAGCACGAGCCCGACGCCGCCCTGCTGGCCGCCGCCCTCACCGGGCACGCGCCGGCCACCCTGACCTGTCAGGGCCGCCCGGACACGACCACCGTGCGGGCCGCGGGCCCCGAGGCCGTACGGGCCGCTCTGGTACGGGACTTCGGACGGGACGTGCTGCAGCCGGCCGGGGCCGAGGTGAGCCGGAAGAAGCACGCCTCGACGCCCTCGCCGACGCCGACGCCGACGGCGGAGCCGGCGTCGGGCACGCGCACGGTGACGGTTCCGGTGGCCGCCGGCAAGAGCCCCGCGAAGGGGCGGACCGCCGGCCAGCGCGGGTGGCAGGTGGCGCACTGGGCCGTGGCCAACGCGACCGCGCTGCACATCGAGCGGGTCTCGTTCGGCGGGCGGGAGTGGACCGCCGGGAACACCGACAGCCGCTGGCGCGCGGCCGGTTCGCAGGAGACCGGCGGAGTCGCCAAGGCCGCGGTGCGGATCGTGACCGGGCAGTAGTACGGGTCTTCCCTCGCGCGGGCTACTCGGACGGTGTGGGTCCCCTGGGGTGCGCAGGTTTTCGTGCCGTCACTCCCGGATCGGTCACAACCCTTGGGAGCACAGGGGTGTAAGGGTTCGGCAGACTTTCAGACCGGGTGCCGTTTGCCCGCTTTTGTGCGCAGCTGATTATGCGACGCATTGCCAACTCTTTACGTTGGGTCTCCGCAACCTTCGCGGGTCTCGAGCGGTAGTCACTGCGTCCGAGCCCGGACGATCAACCACCCAGTCGATCAACAGGAGCATCATGTCCCTCCCTCTGACCCGCCGGATCGCCCGTGCCGCGCTGCTCACCGCAGCGGGAGTGGCTGCCGGGGTCGGTGCGGCCGGCTCCGCGAGCGCGGCCACCGAACTGCCCGCGACGCCCGACCTCGGCGGGCTGACCGCCCTGGACGGGGCGCACGTCGGCAACACCGTCGACGCCGCGGCGCAGAACGTCACCAAGGTCGCGGGCAACGCCGGTGGCAAGACGGTGGAGAAGGCGCTGCCGGCCGCCGGGAAGACCAGCGGCCAGGTCCTGAAGAAGGCGACGCCCGTGGCGCAGAAGACCGCGGGGAACGCTGCCGGGGCGGCCGGCGGGGTTCTCGGTGACACCGCGAGGACGGCGACGAAGGGTGGGCTGCCGACGGACTCGCTGGCCAAGGGTGGCCTGCCGACGGGCCAGACCCTGCCGGTGAAGGGTCTGCCGGTCGGCTGACGCGGCGTTCCTCGGTGAAGGGGCTCGGGACGTTCCTGGGCCCCTTCTCGCTGTGCGTCGGCTGCGGGCCGGTCGCGCAGTTCCCCGCGCCCTTTACGGGGCGCCGCGCTTCAGGTCAGGCGTTCGGTCGCCGCCCTGATGCGTTCGTCCGTCGCCGTCAGTGCCACGCGTACGAACCTCTCGCCCGTCGGGCCGTAGAAGTCGCCCGGGGCCACCAGGATGCCCAGGTCGGCCAGGTGGGAGACCGTCTGCCAGCAGGACTCGTCCCGGGTCGCCCAGAGGTAGAGGCTGGCCTCGCTGTGCTCGATGCGGAAGCCGTGGTTCACGAGGGCCTCGCGCAGCGCCTCGCGGCGGGCCGCGTAACGCTCCCGCTGCTCGTGGACGTGGGTGTCGTCGGCCAGGGCCGCCACCACCGCCGCCTGCGTGGGCGCCGACGTGATCATGCCGCCGTGCTTGCGGATCTCCAGCAGGGGCGCGAGGACCGCCGGGTCGCCGGCCAGGAAGGCGGCGCGGTAGCCCGCCAGGTTGGAGCGCTTGGAGAGCGAGTGCACGGCGACGATGCCCTCGTACGAGCCGCCGTTCACCTCGGGGTGCAGGACCGAGACCGGGTCCGCCTCCCAGCCCAGCTCGAAGTAGCACTCGTCGGAGAAGACCAGGACGCCGTGCTCGCGGGCCCAGGCGACGATGCGCGTCAGTTCGGCCTGCGAGAGGACCTTGCCGGTGGGGTTGGACGGCGAGTTGAGCCAGAGCAGCCTCAGGCCCTCGGGGTCCAGCTCCGTGGGGTCGTCGTACGCCTCGTACTCCGCGCGGGCCAGCCGGGCGCCCACCTCGTAGGTGGGGTAGGCCAGGCGCGGGAAGGCGACCCGGTCGCCGGGGCCGAGGCCCAGCTGGGTCGGGAGCCAGGCGACGAGCTCCTTGGAGCCGACGATCGGCAGGACGTGGCGGTGGGTGACCTCGCGGGCGCCCAGCCGGCGCTCCAGCCACCCGGTGATCGCGTCACGCAGCGCCGGGGTGCCCCAGACCGTCGGGTAGCCCGGGGAGTCCGCCGCGTCGATCAGGGCCTTCTGGACCAGGTCGGGGACCGGGTCGACCGGCGTGCCGACGGAGAGGTCGACGATGCCGTCCGGATGCGCGGCGGCCTTCTTCTTGTAGGGCTCCAGCTTGTCCCAGGGGAAGGTGGGCAGGCGGTTGGAGACTGCGGACACGGTCTGACGCTCACTTTCGGGTCGTACGCGAACGCCTCGGTCCCGTGCGGCGATCAGGGGTGATCAGGCCGTACGGGACCGAGGCGGCGGAGAACGCTGCGGGCTCGCCGCCCTGTCAGGCCTGCGGCGGAAGCGCGGCGATGAAGGGGTGGTCCCGCTCGATCAGACCCAGCTTGCTCGCGCCGCCCGGGGAGCCGAGCTCGTCGAAGAACTCGACGTTCGCCTTGTAGTAGTCCTTCCACTCCTCCGGAGTGTCGTCCTCGTAGAAGATCGCCTCGACCGGGCAGACCGGCTCACAGGCACCGCAGTCGACGCATTCGTCCGGGTGGATGTACAAGGACCGCTGGCCCTCGTAGATGCAGTCGACCGGGCACTCCTCGATGCACGCCTTGTCCTTGACGTCGACACAAGGCTGCGCAATGACGTAGGTCACGCTGTCGTTCCTCCTCGATAGGGCGCTGGCGGGCCTCCTCAGGCTCCGCCGCCTGGCGCGCGGGAGCGCGGCGTCGTCGATGCCCGCCCCTAGTATCTCCGTTCCTGGGCATGATCCGAACAGGAGGGGTGAACTGACCTGTGGAAATCTCTGCGTCCGGCCGACTCGAGGTCCGTATCACCCCTGCTGACGTGGGTAAACGAGTCTCCGTACGACGCCTGGGCGATCCTGGAGCGGCGCACGAGAAGTTCACCGACACGGTGGGTGTTCTCACATCATGGGACGACGGTGTGCTGCTGATCACACGGAAGAGCGGCGAAAGCGTCCGCATCCCGGAATCCGCGCTGGTCGCGGGGAAGGTGGTCCCCGCCGCGCCGGCCCGCCGCCGGGGGCCCGCCGCCTCGTTCGAGGAGCTCGCGCACGTCGCCTCGCGCGCGTGGCGGCCGGTGGAGAGCGAGCGGCTCGGCGAGTGGGAGCTGCGGGCCGCGGGCGGCTTCACCCGGCGGGCCAACTCGGTGCTGGCGCTCGGCGACCCCGGGATGCCGCTCGACGAGGCCCTGGACGTCGTACGACGCTGGTACGGCGCCCGCGGGCTGCCGGCGTACGTCCAGGCCGCCACCGGGGCCGAGGGGACGCAGGAGCTGCTCTGTGCGGAGCTGGAGCGGCGGGGGTGGGTGCGTGAGGTGACGGCCGAGGTGTGGGTCGGGGCGCTGGCGCCGGTCGCGGACCGGGCCGAGGGGGCCGGGGTGGTGCTGTCCCGGGCGGCCGACGAGGCGTGGCTCGCGCGCTACCAGCGCAAGGGGGTGAGCGAGGTGGCGTTGAAGGTGCTCGGGGGAGGGCCCTCGGTGTGGTTCGCGACCGTCCCGGGGGCGGAGGCACCGGCCGCGATCGGGCGGTGCGTCGTGGACGGGCGGTGGGCCTCCTTCGCGGCCGTCGAGGTGGACCCGGAGATGCGGCGGCGGGGGCTGGCGACGACCGTGATGGCCGCCCTGGCCCGGCGGGCGCTGGACGAGGGCGCCTCGGCCGCGTGGCTGCAGGTCGAGACGGACAACGCGGCGGCGCGCGCGCTCTACGCCGGGCTGGGTTTCGCCGCGCACCACGCGTACCACCACTACCGGGAGCCGGAGTCTTCCGGCGGCGGCCGGTAACCGATCGCCGTGAGAGGGCACGAGCCAGCTATGCGTTCCCCGAATCCCCCCTCCCCCGAACGCTCCGCCGAGCTGCGGCGGCGCTTCGCCGAGGAGGCGCGCTCCGAGCGGCCCGACCTGTCGACGCTGTGCCTGCTGGTAGGCGCGGAGGCGGACGGGGCGCTGGACGAGGCCGGCATCGACGCGGCGCAGATGGAGCTGGACCGGCTCGCCGGGCAGGTGCCGTTCCGTCCGGGCGGCCCGGCGTCCTGGGCCACCGCGCTGCACCATCTGCTGGGCGCCCGGGAGGGCTTCCACGGCTCCCCCGCCGACTACCAGCGGCTGGAGTCGTCCCTGCTGCACGAGGTGCTGCGGCGGCGGCGCGGGCTGCCGATCCTGCTGTCGGTGGTGTGGATGGAGGTCGCGCGGCGGGCCGGGGCGCCGGTGTACGGGGTCGCGCTGCCCGGGCACTTCGTCGTCGGGTTCGGTCCGCAGGAGCAGCAGGTGCTCGCGGATCCGTTCGACGGGGGGCGGGTGCTCGGCGGGGGCGACGCGGAGCTGCTGGTCGCCGGGGCCACGGGGGCCGCCCTGCATCCGTCGATGCTGACGCCGGCCGACCCGCTGGACGTCGTGCTGCGGATCCTGAACAACGTCCGCGCGTGGGCCGCCGCCCGGCCCGAGCGGTCGGATGTGGCGCTGTGGGCGGTGGAGCTGTCCCTGCTGCTGCCCTCGCATCCGGCGCGGCTGCGCTACGAGCACGCCCAACTGCTCGTCCAGCGCGGCGACTTCCGCACCGGCGCCACCGAACTGGAGGCCTACGCCGAGGTGGTCGCGGCGGTGGACGAACCGGCCGCCGAGCGGGTCCGCCAACAGGCCCGCACCGCGCGGGCGATGCTCAACTGAGCCTCACAGCCAGCCCTTCTCCCGCGCCGTGCGCACCGCCTCCGCGCGGTTGCGGACCGCCAGTTTCTGGATCGCCGTCGAGAGGTAGTTGCGGACCGTCCCCTGGGACAGGTGCAGGGCCGCCGCCAGCTCCGCGTTGGTGGAACCGTCCGCCGCCGCGCGCAGGACCTCCCGCTCCCGCTCGGTCAGCGGGTTGGCGCCCTCCGCCAGGGCCGCCGCCGCGAGCGTGGGGTCGATCACCCGCTCGCCGGCCAGCACCTTGCGGACCGCGGCGGCGAGTTGGGCCGCCGGGGCGTCCTTGACCAGGAAGGCGTCGGCGCCGGCCTCCATGGCGCTGCGGAGGTAGCCGGGGCGGCCGAAGGTGGTGAGCACGACCAGCTTCACGGCGGGCAGGACCTTGTGGACCTGGGCCGCCGCCTCGATGCCCGTGCAGCCCGGCATCTCGATGTCGAGCAGGGCCACGTCCACGCCGTGTTCCCGGACGGCCGTCAACACCTCGTCGCCGCGCGCCACTTGCGCGACGACCTCGATGTCGTCCTCGAGACCGAGCAGCGCCGCCAGCGCCTCGCGGACCATCGACTGGTCCTCCGCGAGCAGCACCTTGATCGTAGGGCTCATGCCCCGGATCCTACGGTGGACCGGGCGTCCACCGGGACACGGGCGACCAGCCGGAAGCCCTTCCTGACACGTCCCGCCTCCAGGGTGCCGCCGGCCTTCTCCAGCCGTTCGGTCAGGCCCGTCAGCCCGTTTCCGGGGCCCTTGCCCGAGCCGCCGGAACCGTTGTCCTCGACGGACAGTTCGAGGACCGCTCCGTCCAGGGTCTGCCGGCGCAGCAGCTCCACCGTGCAGCGTCCCGCGCCGCTGTGCCGTACGACGTTGGTGACCGCCTCGCGCAGCGCCCAGGCGAGGGCGGTCTCGCTCTCCTCGGGGACGTCGCGGAGGTCGGGCTCGGCGGGCACCTCGGCGACGACACCGGCCGCCTTCAACGCGACCTGCGCTCCGGCCAGTTCGTCGGGCAGGCGGGTGCGCCGGTAGCCGGAGACGGCCGCCCGGACGTCGACGAGGGCCTGCCGGCTGACCTGCTCGATGTCGGCGACCTGCTGGGCCGCCTTCTCGGGGTGGTCGGGGAGCATACGGCCGGCGAGCTCGCTCTTCAGCGTGATCAGGGAGAGGGAGTGGCCGAGGAGGTCGTGCAGGTCGCGGGCGAGGCGCAGCCGCTCCTCGTTGGCGGCCAGTTGGGCCACCGTCGCCCGCGCCCTGCGCAACTCGACGGTCGTACGGACCAGTTGCTTCACGCCCATCATGGCGAAACCCAGCAGCAGCACGACCAGGACCAGGCTCCAGTCGTCCGAGCCGGTCCGCAGCGCGATCAGGAACATCGCAAGGGTGTTCGCCCCGACCGCCCAGTACGCGATCCGCTGCGGCAGGGTGGCCCCGCAGGTGACGGAGACGTACACGAAGAGGCCGACCCAGGCGCTGCCGAGGGTGAGGGACAGGACCACGGCGAGGGCGCCGAGCAGGACGACGAAGGCGCCGACGATCCCCCCGGAGAAGGGCCGGCCCATGTTGCGGAAGACCAGCGTCAGGTAGACGGCGGTGAAAGTGGCCAGGGCCACCCAGCCGGCTGCGGTGGCGGCCGTGCCGTGGTGGCCGGAGGTCAGGTCCTGCACCGGCGAGCCGAGGAAGATCAGCCAGGGCATGATCCAGACCAGCTTGCGCATCGCCTCGGCCCGGTTGCGGGGCTCCTGACCCACCCGGATCGCGTTCTCGGCCCGCAGGTCCTCGGGCAGTCCGTCGTCCGTCATGGCGCTCACGCCTTCAGCGTGTCCTTCCGGTACAGCCAGGCCGCGCCGCCCGCGAAGAGCAGGAAGAAGGCGACGAGGATGGCGATGTCCTGGGTGTGGGGGGCCTGGCTCTGTTCGATGGCCCGCCCGAGGGCAGCGTACGCGTGCGTGGGCAGCCACTTGGCGATGTCCTGCAGCCAGGTGGGGAAGGACGAGGACGGCATCCACAGGCCGCCGAGGATCGACAGACCGAAGTAGACGATCATCGTGATCGGGCGGACCGCGTCCCCGGAGGCGAGGTAGCCGATGGCGACGCCGAGCGCGGCGAAGACCAGGCTGCCGGCCCAGATCGCGCCGGTGAGGGCGAACCACTGCCAGGTGTCCAGCCGTACGTCCTTCACCGCGGCGGCGACCAGGAAGACCATCACGATGGACGGCAGGCTCACCACGGCCGCGCCGGCGGTCTTGGCGAGGACGTAGCCGCGCCCGGGCAGCGGGGTCAGCCGCAGCTGCCGTACCCAGCCGCCCTCCCGTTCCTTGGCGATGCGCTCGCTGTTGCCCATCAGGACGGCGGTCAGGGCGCCGAAGGAGGCCATGGAGACCATGACGTACTTCGCGACGCTCAGGCCGGTGCCGTCGACGGTGCCCGTCTGGTTGGAGACCAGCAGGAAGATCACCGAGGGGTAGATCACCGAGAAGAACAGGAACCTGCGGTTGCGCAGGGCGCGGGTGAGTTCCAGTTTGATCAGGCTGTTCATGACTGCTTGGCCTCCTCGGCCTCCGTGATGGCGACGAAGGCCTGCTCGAGCCCGAGCCCGGCGACTTCGAGGTTGCGGGGGTAGACGCCGAGCCCGTAGAGGGCGTGCACGGTCGCGTCGGCGTCGGTGGACTGGATGCGGACGGTCTGACCGCTGATGTCGACGGAGGTGAGGAAGGGCAGGGCCCGCAGAGGGGCCTCGTCGATCGGGCCCTCCAGGTCGAAGGACACCCGCCGGGCTCCCGCCTTCGCCTTGATCTCGGCGGCCGTGCCGTCGGCCAGCAGCCGTCCCCGGTGCAGGACCAGCACGCGGTCGGCGATCGCGTCGGCCTCCTCCAGGTAGTGGGTCGCGAACAGCACGGTCCGCCCCTGGTCGGCCTGCTCGCGCATGGTGGCCCAGAAGGCCTGGCGGGCGGAGACGTCCATGCCGGTGGTGGGCTCGTCGAGGACGATCAGATCGCTGTCGCCGGCCGTGGCCAGGGCGAAGCGGACGCGCTGGGACTGACCGCCGGAGAGCTTGTTGACCTTGCGGTCGGCGATCTGCGCGACACCGGCGCGGGCGAGGACGTCGCTCACCTTGTAGGGCCTGGGGTGCAGATCGCAGGCGAGCTTGACCAGCTCCGCGACCGTCACCTCGTCCATCAGCCCGCCGCTCTGCAGCATCGCGCCGACGCGCCCGGCGACGATGGCCTGGCGCGGTGTGGTGCCGAAGACCTGGACCGTGCCGCCGTCGGGGTTCCTCAGGCCCAGCAGCAGGTCGAGGGTGGTCGACTTGCCGGCGCCGTTGGGGCCCAGCAGGGCCACCGTCTCCCCCGGGTGCAGCGCGAGCGTCAGCCCGTCGACGGCCCGGACGTTCCCGTAGACCTTGCTCACCTGGTCGAACCCGACCACCGGGGTGCCGGTGGCCGTCGCTGTCGTCGTCATGGAAACCATCGTGGCCGCCGGGCCCCGCGTCCCGGCAGTGTCGGCGGTCCCGACTGCCGGATGACAGATGTCATACGGCGAAGGGGGGCGCCCGGCGCGTGCCGGGTGCCCCCCTTCTGGAGCCTGGTTCTCGGGCCTGGCGTCAGCTCGGGTTGGTCTTGATGATCCCGACCCGGTTGGTCTCGCTCAGCAGGGCCTGGCGCAGGGCCACGTAGACGTCCTGCGGGGTGACGGCCGTCTTCTGGCCGGTGCCCCGGGTGATCAGGACGCCGTCGAAGGTCTGGCCGTACAGCTCCTTGAGGGCGTTCAGATCGGGGCTGTCGACGAGCTTGCCGCCCACCGCCTTGACCCTGAGGAACTTCCACAGGGAGTTCTGCGGACTGAACTTGATCTCCTTGCCCGTGTCGGTCTTCACGATGACGCTGGCCGACATCGCGGGCTGCGCGAAGGCCTTCATCTCCCGGTCGACCTCGGCGTTCGAGACCGTCGGCTGCTGGCCGGTGGTGACGACCGCCACCGGGGCCGTCGTACCGGACTCCACCTGGGAGCGGTACGCCTCCTCGACCGCCTGGGCCGACTTGGCCGCGTCGATGCCCTTGCCGCCCTTGCCGTAGACGGCGACGGCCTTGCCGGACTTGAACTCGATGGTGCCGTCGGTCACCGAACCGGAGCCGGAGCCGCCACCGACGGCGCTCTTCAGGGCCGCCGTCAGCTTCTCCTCGTCGACGGGCATGACCGGGTCGATGACGCGGTGCTGTCCGAAGAGGGAGCCGATGACCGAGACCGGGTTGTAGTCGCTCGTCGCCGCCTTGGCGACCGTGGCCTGTTCGTCGAACTGCAGTCCGGCCTGGTCCGGCGTCAGCGGGACGGTGGAGCCGCCGACCGACAGCTTCAGCGGCTTGTTCACCCGGCTGCCGAAGGCCGCGTCCAGCTTCTTGACCGCGTCGTCGCGGGTGCCGCCGCCGATGTCGACGCCGAGCACGGTGGTGCCCTTGGGGACGTCGGAGTGGTTCATCAGCAGCCCGGCGCCGTAGACCCCGACGCCGGCGACGACCACGAGACCGGCGAGCAGCACCAGCTTGCTGCGGCCCTTCTTTTTCTTCTTGGGCGCGGCGGCCGCCGGCACGTTCTGCGCGACCGGTTCGGGCAGCTTGGGCGGCGTGTGGGGCAGCGGGCCGTCGGCGGGGGCGCCGGGGCCGAACGGCGACTTGGCGCCGGGCGGCACGACCGGGATGCCGCTGGTGACGGTGTGCCCGGAGACGTTGTCGGGCGTCGGGTAGCCCGGCGTGCCGGGCTCGGGGGCCGGCTTCTGCGGGGTGAGGATCGCCGTGTCGTCACTGAGACCGCCGCCGGGGCCGAGACCGGTGGGAGCGCCGCCGCGTGCGGTGCGGGGGGCGCCGGGGCCGCCGGGCACCGTGCCCGGGCCGCCGGGGTTGAGCGGCGGAACCAGCGGGCCGTCGCCGGTGACGGGGCCGCCGGTCGGGCCGGCGGGGCCCTGCGAGCCGCCTTGTCCGCCACGGCCGTTCGGCCCGTTGAAGCCGCTCGCGCCGCCGGGGCCGCCGGGACCGGCGAAGTTGTCGCCGCCGGGGCCGCCGAAGCCGTTGTCATGGGCGGGGCCCGCGAAACCGTTCTGCGTGCCGGGGCCACCGTAGCCGTTCTGGCCGTTCAGGCTGTCCTGGCCGCCGTAGCCGTTCTGGCCGTTGAGCCCGTCCTGGCCGGGGAAACCACCCTGGCCGTTCTGGCCGCCGAAGCCGTTCTGGCCGTTCTGTCCGCCCGGGCCACCGAAACCGCCTTGGCCGTTCTGGCCGTCCTGGCCGCTCGGGTCGGTGGGGAAGCCGTTCTGATCGGGGAAGCCGTTCTGGTCGGGGTGGCCGTTCTGTCGGGCGGGGTCGTTGTCCGAGAAGTACGGCAGCTCGTCGCGGCGCGGCTCGCCACCGCCGCGCGTGCCGCCGTTGCCCAGCGGGCCCGCCGCCAGGGCCTCGGTGACGTCGAAGGAGCCGGTGCCGCCGCCGTGGCCGGGAGCCACCGGACCGCCGGTCGCGCCGGGGAGCCCCGCGCCGTTCGTCCCGCCGGGCCGGCCGTTCGCGCCGCCCGCCCGGGAGCCGCCGGGCACGCTCATCGAGCCGACCACGCCACCGGGGCGTGCCCCACCGGACGCACCCGCGCCCGGACGCGCACCGCCCGGGGCGGCGCCCGGTGCGCCCGCTCCCGGCGTTCCCGCGGCCGAACCGCCCGGCAGACCGGCGCCGTTGGTGGCTCCGCTCCCCGGACCGCCCTTGGCCGGGCCGGACTTGCGGGGCGCGAACCAGTCGCTCGTCTTGTCCTCCGCCGACTGCGCGGGCTCGCCGGGAGCCTCCACGGTGGCCGTGGCCGCGCCCGGTGCCGCGGTGGGGAGTTCGGTCTCGCCGGTCTCCTCGGAGGTGCCGGCGTCCGCGACGGGCGTACGCACCACGACCGGCGGAATCGGCCGGGATCCGGGGATGTTGATCCGGATCCGGGTCGTCAGCGTGGTCTCGGTCTTGCGTTCCTCCGGCCGCTCGGCCGAACGGCCCGTGTCCGAACCGGCGTCGGATGCCGCGGGTGTGCCGTACGGCGGCGTGCCGGACGGGTATGCGGCTCCGCCGCCGCGCCCGTTGGGCCCGGAGGACGGAGTGTCAGTTTCACGACTCAAGGCAGGTTCTCCCGGTTGGCTCCGCCGCCCGACATGACCTCACGGGCAGCTCGGCGGCGCGCACCACCATACTGGCCACTTCTGGCGCGTATCCCACGACCGCCGGGGAAACCCACACCGGACTCCCACGCCTGGTTAACGGCCAAGTGGTACGTCACTTGCCAAGTCGGACGTCACGCCCCGTTGGTTGCCGCCCCTGGCCAAGGGTGGCGCAGATCACAGCGACGGCCATCCCGCCGAGGAGGAAGAGGTACGAGCCCCCTCCGGCCCCGAACAGGAAGTCGCCCTCGGGTCTGCTGGCGGTGAGCAGGATGACGGCGATCATCCAGCCGGCGGCCGGTGCGATCGCTCCGCCTCGGCTGCTGGTGGCCCGTCCGCCGCCGAGCAGCAGTCCGGCCTCGCCGGCCAGCGCGAGCAGGAGCCCGCCGGGGAACCAGCCCGCCTGCACCAGCGCACCGGCGGCCCCGACGACCGCGCCCAGCACGAACAGTCCGAGGAACAGCAACGTCCGCCCCGCGGAGGGCCGCTGCAGCGGCTGCGCGAGCATCGAGCCCCGCTCACTCATGACGCCTCCCCGGCACCGATGCCGCCGTCTCCGTCGCCGACACCGACACCGAGCCCGGCGAAGAGATCGGTCTCCCGCACTCCTCCTGCCCGCTCACCTCTCACCAACTCGTAGTACTCGGTGGTGAACAGGGGTTGTGCGAGTTCGTTCGAGAGCGCGAAGTACGGCGGCGCGACCTCGATCTGGGTCGCGTGCGCCCGCATCGCGGCGGCCTTCGCGTCCGCGTACGCGGTGCCGTCGATCTCGGCGGTGATCCGGTCGTCCTCCACCACGCCCGGGACGTCGTCGACGGCGGCGGCCTTGGAGAAGGGGGGTGCGGGCAGATCCCCTGCGAGCCGGGCGAAGGCCTCCTCGGCGACCGGCCGGGGCACCCGGTTCCAGTACACCTTGGGGATCTCCCAGCCCCGCTCCGCCGCCAGCTCGGCCGCGCGCATGGCGACGCGGTGGGCCTGGATGTGGTCGGGGTGGCCGTAGCCGCCGTTGTCGTCATAGGTGACGAGGACCTGGGGTCGTACCTCCAGGATCACCTCGACCAGGTGGGCTGCGGCCTCGTCGAGGTCGGCCTGCCAGAAGCAGGCGGGGTCCTCGTTGTCGGACAGGCCCATCATCCCGGAGTCGCCGTAGCGGCCGGGGCCGCCGAGCAGACGGAAGTCCTCGACGCCGAGCTCCCGCATGGCCGCGGTGAGCTCGGCCAGCCGGTGCTCGCCCAGGGCCGCTCCGGTGAGGTGCCGCAGGCCGGGCGGGATGACCTCGCCGTGCTCACCGAGCGTGCAGGTGACCAGCGTCACCCGGGCACCCTCGGCCGCGTACCGCGCCATGGTCGCGCCGTTGTTGATCGACTCGTCGTCCGGGTGCGCGTGCACCAGCAGCAGACGCCGGGGTGGTTCCGTCATGGGTCCACCCTACGAGGCACCACTGACAGGCCGGCGCAGCCCGGGTCAGAACTTGATGCTGCCGATCATGCTCGCGATGTTCGTCGTCAGATCGTTGATCGTCGGTGCGACGGTCGAGGAGGCGAGATAGAACCCCAGAAGGATGCAGACGACGGCGTGCCCGCCCTTCAGCCCGGACTTCTTGACCAACAAGAAGACGACGATCGCCAGCAGCACCACCGCCGAAATCGAGAGTGCCACGGCGGCTCACCTCCAAAGATCCCAAGAGCGCGGGGTCGGACCAGGGGGCAAAGAATCCCGGCAGATAAATCCACAAGGAGCAGCAGGTTCATACCCACTGTGCGGTAGTGATCATAACTATCCGGACCTGCGCATCGATCGGCGCACGGCCGCACAAGGGGGCGCATGGCCAATATGGTCGGGGCATGACGACGACGTCCGACTCCTTCCCCCGCCGGCACGCCCGCACCCAGCGTTTCACGCTCGGCGCGCCGCGCTCCTTCACCGTGGCGCCCGACGGCGCCCGTGTCGTGTTCCTGCGTTCCGGTTCCGGTACGGACAGGGCGAATTCGCTCTGGGTCCTCGACGTGGACAGCGGCACGGAGCGGGTGGCGGCCGACCCGCGCACCCTGCTCGACGGCGCCGACGAGGACCTCTCGCCCCAGGAGCGGGCACGCCGCGAACGCAGCCGTGAGGGTGGCGCCGGCATCGTCGGCTATGCCACCGACAGGGATGTGGAGTTGGCGTCTTTCGCGTTGTCAGGACGGCTTTTCACCGCCGAGCTGCGGGCCGGCACGGCACGTGAACTCCCCGTTCCGGGGCCGGTGATCGACCCGCGCCCCTCCCCCGACGGCCGGCACGTGGCGTACGTCGCGCGGGGCGCCCTGCGCGTGGTGGGCGCCGAGGGCGAGGGCGAACGGGCTCTCGCGGAGCCGGAGTCGGAGAACGTCACCTACGGCCTGGCCGAGTTCATCGCGGCCGAGGAGATGCAGCGTTCGCGGGGGTTCTGGTGGTCGCCGGAGTCGGACCGGTTGCTGGTCGCGCGCGTGGACGACACGCCGGTACGGCGCTGGTGGATCTCCGACCCCGCCCATCCGGAACGTGATCCACAACACGTCCCGTATCCGGCGGCGGGCACGGACAACGCGGACGTACGGCTGTTCGTGATCGGTCTGGACGGGTCGCGCACGGAGGTCGTCTGGGACTGGGCGCGCTATCCGTATCTGGCGCATGTGCACTGGTCAGCGGCGGGTGCCCCACTGCTGCTCGTCCAGGCTCGGGACCAGCGCAGCCAGCTGTATCTGGCGGTGGAGCCCGACACCGGGGCGACCCGGCTGGTGCACGCGGACGAAGATCCAGTTTGGCTGGATCTTTTCCCCGGGGTGCCCTGCTGGAGCCCCTCGGGACGGTTGGTGCGGATCGCGGACGAGGGCGGCGCGCGGGTGCTGGCGGTGGGCGACCGGCCGCTCACCGGGCCGCAGTTGCACGTCAGGGCCGTGCTGGACGTGGCGGACGAGGACGCGCTGGTCTCGGCCTCGGCGGGCGAGGAGGCCGAGCAGCCGGAGACCGGTGAGGTGCATGTCTATCGCGTCAGCGAACGCGGCCTGGAGCGCGTCTCGCACGAGCCCGGCGTGCACTCGGCGGTGCGCGCCGGGGGCGTGACCGTACTGGTGTCCGCCACGCCGGACCGGCCGGGCGCCCGCGTGCAGGTGCTTCGGGACGGCAAGCAGACGGCGACCATCGCCTCGTACGCAGAACATCCCGGTATGTCCCCGCGCGTGACGCTCACACAAGGGGGCGCACGGCGGATCCCGTGCGCCGTGCTTATGCCACGGGACTACCACGGGGACACTCCCCTCCCGGTGCTCATGGACCCCTACGGCGGTCCCCATGGCCAGCGGGTGGTCGCCGCGCACAACCCGCATCTCACCTCGCAGTGGTTCGCCGACCAGGGCTTCGCGGTGGTCGTCGCGGACGGCCGGGGCACCCCGGGCCGCTCCCCCGCCTGGGAGAAGGCGGTACGGGACGAACTGGCGGCGGTGGTGCTGCAGGACCAGGTGGACGCGCTCCAGGCACTCGCCGGCGACTTCCCGCTCGACCTCTCCCGGGTCGCGATCCGCGGCTGGTCCTTCGGCGGCTATCTCGCGGCGCTCGCGGTGCTGCGCCGCCCGGACGTGTTCCACGCGGCGGTGGTGGGCGCCCCCGTCACCGATCTGCGGCTGTACGACACCCACTACCAGGAGCGCTACATCGGCCACCCCGAGGAGCAGCCGGAGGTCTACCGGCGCAACTCACTGATCGACGACGCGGGGCTGGTCGACGCGGCCGAACCGCACCGCCCGATGATGATCATCCACGGTTTCGCCGACGACAACGTGGTGGTCGCCCACTCGCTGCGGCTGTCCTCGGCGCTGCTGGCCGCCGGCCGCCCGCACGAGGTGCTGCCGCTGTCCGGGGTCACGCACATGACTCCGCAGGAGGAGGTCGCCGAGAACCTGCTGCGGCTGCAGCTGGACTTCCTGCGGCGTTCGCTCGCACAACCGCGCAAACAGGCATGAACCGCGTTAACACGCAGGCAACTTGACGGAAGCGGTCCCGATATACGGACACGCGAGGCTGAACAGCGTACGGCCGTGCGGGTGCCGTAAACGGACCGGGGTGCGCCATGTCACCCCGGTCCGTTGCCTTCTCCCTCCGGGGGGACGACCGTCTTCTCCTCCGCGAAGTGGCACGCCGAGTCGTGGGCGGCCGGGCCGCTCGTCATGCGGAACTCGGCCGGTACCGCCAGCAGCGGCACCTCCAGGGCGCAGCGCTCGCGGGCCTTCCAGCAGCGGGTGCGGAAGCGGCAGCCGGAGGGGATGTTCGTGGGGGACGGGACATCGCCGGCGAGGATGATCCGCTCCCGGTGCTCACGGGCCTCCGGGTCGGGCACGGGGACGGCGGACAGCAGGGCCTGGGTGTAGGGGTGCGTGGGGTGGTCGTAGATCTCCCGGTCCCGGCCGATCTCCACGATCCGCCCGAGGTACATCACCCCGACCCGGTCCGAGATGTGCCGCACGATGGACAGGTCGTGCGCGATGAAGACGTAGCTCAGCTCGAAGTCGCTCTGCAGGCTCGCCATCAGGTTGATGACCTGCGCCTGCACGGACACGTCCAGCGCGGAGACCGGCTCGTCGGCGACGATGACCTCCGGGCGCAGCGCCAGGCCCCGGGCGATGCCGATGCGTTGGCGCTGGCCGCCGGAGAACTGGTGCGGATAGCGGTTGATGTACTCCGGGTTGAGCCCGACGACGTCGAGCAGCTCCTGCACCTTCTTGCGCCGGTCGCCCTTGGGCGCCACCTCGGGGTGGATCTCGTAGGGCTCCCCGATGATGTCGCCCACCGTCATACGGGGGTTGAGGGAGGTGTACGGGTCCTGGAAGACCATCTGGATGTTGCGGCGGACGGACTTGAGGGCCTTGGCGGACAGCTTGCCGATGTCCTCGCCCTTGTACTTGATCAACCCTTGCGTCGGCCGCTCAAGATTGACGAGCATCTTGGCGACCGTCGACTTGCCGCAGCCCGATTCCCCGACGATGCCGAGGGTCTCTCCCCTGTTGAGGGCGAAGTCCACACCGTCCACGGCCTTGACGGCACCGACCTGCTTCTTGAACAGAACGCCCTGGGTCAGGGGATAGTGCTTGACCAGTCCACTCACTTCCAGGATCGGCTCAACCATTGAGGCACTCCCTCCAGAAGTGACAGGCGCTGCCCCGCACTTGATCAACCTCGTACAGGGGAGGCTCGTCGGTGCGGCAGACGTCCTGGGCCATCGGGCAGCGGGGGTTGAAGGCGCACCCCGGAGGGATGTGCATCAGGTTGGGCGGCAACCCCTTGATCGCGTACAGCTCCTGGCCCTTCTGGTCCAGGCGCGGGATGGAGTCGAGGAGCCCGCGCGTGTAGGGGTGGGCGGGCGCCTTGTAGATGTCGTGCACCGGCGCCGACTCGACGATCCGGCCCGCGTACATCACGGCGATCTTGTCGGCGACGTCCGCGACCACACCGAGATCATGGGTGATGAGGATCAGCCCCATGTTGTACTCGCGCTGCAACTCCGCGAGCAGGTCCATGACCTGGGCCTGGACGGTGACATCGAGGGCGGTGGTGGGTTCGTCGGCGATGATCAGGGCGGGCTCCAGGGCCAGGGCCATCGCGATCATGATGCGCTGGCGCATGCCGCCGGAGAACTGGTGCGGATAGTCCTTGACGCGGGCCTTGGCGGCCGGGATGCGCACCCGGTCCATCAGCTCGATCGCCCTGGTCCGCGCGTCCTTGCGGGACATGCCGCGGTGCACGACGAACATCTCACCGAGCTGGTCGCCCACGGACAGCACCGGGTTCAGGGAGGACAGGGCGTCCTGGAAGATCATCGCCATCTCGGCGCCGCGGATCCTGCGCCGCTCCTCCTCCTTGAGCTTGAGCAGGTCCCGCCCCTGGAACAGGACCTCCCCGCCGGTGATCCGCCCGGGCGGCATGTCGAGGATCCCCATCACGGCCTGCGCGGTGACGGACTTCCCCGACCCGGACTCCCCCAGCACGGCCAGCGTCTCCCCGGCGTCCACGCTGTAGTTCACCCCGTTGACGGCCTTGGCCACCCCGTCCCGCGTCCGGAACTCCACCTGCAGATCCCGCACGTCCAGCAACATGACGCCACCTCACCTTCGGGTCTCGGGCGTCCCGCACGAGGGCGTCCCGCCGGATGAACGGAAGTCTGTGCACACCGGTCCGCCCGAGGCCCTGGACCGGCCGGAGGCGCGCAACAGCCGCCGGGGGGACGGGGCGGCCCGCTTCGCCGGCCACGGCGGACGCCGACGCGTCTGCGCCCGGCCCGCCGTCACCGTGATCCGGCCGCCTTCCCCGAACGCCCCCGCGGGCGGGGAGGCCGGCCCCGCCCGCGAGCCGTACCCTCCGCGTCATGCGGCCTCACCTCAGCTTCGGGTCGAGGGCGTCGCGGACCGCGTCGCCCAGCATGATGAAGGCCAGGACGGTGACGGCCAGGGCGCCGGCGGGCCAGAGGAGCATGTGCGGGGCGTTGCGGATGTAGGGGGACGCGGCGGAGATGTCGATGCCCCAGCTGACGTTCGGGGGTTTGAGGCCGACGCCGAGGAAGGACAGGGTCGCCTCCAGGGCGATGTACGTGCCGAGCGCGATGGTCGCCACGACGATCACCGGGGCGACCGCGTTGGGCGCGATGTGCCGCAGCAGAATGCGGGAGTTGGAGGCGCCCAGGGAGCGCGCGGCCTGGACGTAGTCGTTCTGCTTGGCGGTGATGACGGACCCGCGCGCGATGCGCGCGATCTGCGGCCAGCCGAGCAGCACGATGAAGCCGACGACCGGCCAGACCGTGTTGCTGGTGACCACGGAGAGCAGGACGAGGCCGCCCAGGACGACCGGGATCGCGAAGAAGATGTCGGTGATGCGGGAGAGGAACGAGTCCGAGATCCCGCCGAAGAAACCCGCGAGCCCGCCGAGCACCGAGCCGAGGAGCGCGACACCGAGCGTGGCGCAGACGCCGACCGTGACGGACGTACGGGTGCCGTAGACCGTGCGCGTGTAGACGTCGCAGCCCTGGCCGTCGAAGCCGAAGGGATGGCCGGGCTGGGAGCCCTCCTGGGCCTTGGCGAGGTCGCACTTCAGCGGGCTCATCCAGGTGATCGCCGACGGCCACAGGGAGATGAAGACCAGGAAGAGGATCACGATCGCCGAGATGATGAAGACCGGGTTGCGGCGCAGGTCGCGCCAGGCGTCGGACCACAGGGAGCGCGGCTTCTGCTGCGGACCGGTCCCCTCCGGACCGCCCGGTGTCCGCTCGAGGGTCTCGCCCTCCGCCGTGGCCAGGTCCATGGCGCCGCCCATTCCGGTGCCGGCGATGGCGCCCTCCGGTTCGTACGGCTGCTCAGGCATAGCGGATCCTCGGGTCGAGTACGGCGTAGAGCAGGTCGACCAGCAGGTTGGCGACGAGGAAGACCAGGACCAGGACGGTCACGAAGCCGACCACCGTCTGGGTGTTCTGGCGCAGGATGCCCTGGTAGAGCTGGTAGCCGACGCCGTGGATGTTGAAGATCCGCTCGGTGACGATCGCGCCGCCCATCAGCGCGCCGATGTCGGTGCCGATGAAGGTGACCACCGGGATCAGGGAGTTGCGCAGCAGGTGGCGGATGATCACCCGCTGCCGGGGCAGGCCCTTGGCGACGGCCGTGCGGACGTAGTCGGAGCGCCGGTTCTCCGCGATGGAGGTGCGGGTCAGCCGGGTGACGTAGGCGAGGGAGACGGACGCGAGGACCAGGCCCGGCACGATCAGCTCGCCGAACGTGGCGTCCGTGGAGACCGACGGTTTGATCCAGCCCCACTCGACGCCGAGCAGCAGCTGCAACAGCAGACCGGTGACGAAGGTGGGGACGGAGATGACCACGAGGGTGAGGAGCAGGACCGAGGTGTCGACGGGGCGTCCGCGCTTCAGTCCCGTGACGACGCCCAGCGTGATGCCGATGACGATCTCGAAGAGGATCGCGACGATCGTCAGCCGGATGGTGACGGGGAACGCCGTCGCCATCAGCTCGGTGACCTTCTGCCCGTTGAACGCCGTACCGAAGTCGCCGGTGAAGACGTTCCCCATGTAGGTCAGGTATTGCTGCCACACGGGCTTGTCCAGCCCGAACTCCTTCTTCAGCTGGGCGGCCGTGGCCGGGTCGCACTGCCGCTCGCCGCACAGGCCCGCGATGGGGTCGCCCATCACGTTCACCATCAGGAAGATCAGCAGCGTGGCCCCGATGAACACCGGGATCATCTGGAGCAGACGCCGGACCACGTACCGTCCCACGGCGGCTCAGCCGACCTTGATCTCGTCGTAGACCGGGACGCTGAACGGGTTGAGGGCGACGTTGGAAAGCCGGTCGGACCAGCCGGCGCTGCCGTTCTGGTACCAGAGCGGGATGGCGGCCATGTTGTCCCGTACAACCTTCTCGGCGCTCTGGAACAGACCGATCGCCTTGCCGGTGTCGCTCTCGGCGTTGGCCTGGTTGACGAAGTTGTCGAAGTCCTTGTTGGACCACTTGCCGTCGTTGGAGGAGGCGTTGGTGTAGTAGAGGGGCTGCAGGAAGTTCTGGATGAGCGGGTAGTCCATCTGCCAGCCGGCCCGGAACGGCCCGGTCATCTTGTGCTGCCCGATCTGGTTGCGGAAGTCGGCGAAGGTGCCGACCGGGTTGCCGACGCAGGCCTTGTCGTTGCCGAGCGCGTTGTTGATGGAGTTGCACACGGCGTCCACCCACTCCTTGTGCGAGCCCGTGTCCGCGTTGTACGTGATCTTGACCTGGCCGCCGGGCAGCCCGCCGCCCTCCTGGATCAGCTTCTTGGCCTGGCTAGGGTTGTACTGGCAGCCGTCCCCGCACAGCCCGTTCTGGAAGCCGCCCGCCGTGCCGAGCACCGGTGAGGTCCAGTCGGTGGCCGGGGTGCGGGTCTTCTGGAAGATCGTGTCGGTGATCTGCTTCCGGTCGATCGCCATGGACAGGCCCTTGCGGACCTTCTCCGAGCCGCTCTTGTTCCAGTCCGGGTCGTAGAAGGGGAAGGCGAGGGTCTGGATGATGCCGGCGGGGGTGTTCAGATACCGGCCCTGGAGGTCGCTCTTGACGTTCTTCAGCTGGGCGGCCGGGACGTCGTCGACGAGGTCGAGGTTGCCGGCCATCAGGTCGGTGTAGGCGGTGTTGTTGTCGGTGTAGACCTTGAGGTCGACGCCGCCGTTCTGCGCCTTGTCGTCGCCGGGGTAGGCGTCCCACTTCCTGAGGGACATCTGCGAGCCCTTGGCGTACGACTGGATGGCGTACGGCCCGTTGCCGACCGGCTTCGCGATCCAGCCGGCGTGGTCGGTGAAGAAGGACTGGGGCAGCGGGTCGTAGGCCGCGTAGCCGAGGGTGTCGGGGAAGGTGGAGAACTTCTGGCTGAGCTTGACGGTGAAGGTCTGCGGTCCGGTGACCTTGAGGCCGGAGAGCGTGTCGGCGGTCTGCTTCCCGGTGTCCGGGTGCACCTTGTCGTAACCGTCGATGTAGCCGAAGAAGTAGGCGTTCTTCTGGTTGTTCTTCAGGCTCGCCCCGTAGTTCCAGGCGTCGACGAAGGACTTGGCGGTGACGGCCTCGCCGTTGCTGAACTTCCAGCCGCTCTTGACGGTGATGGTGAAGTTCTGCGAGTCCGTGGTGTCGATCTTCTCGGCGAGCATGTCCTTGGCGGCGCCGGTCTTCGGGTCGTACCGCTTCAGCCCGCGGAAGATCATGTCGAGGACCTTGCCGCCCTGCACCTCGTTGGTGTTGGCCGGCTCCAGCGGGTTCTGCGGGTCACCCCAGGACGAGCTGAGCACTCCGCCACCGTCACCGCCGCCACCGCTGCCGCCACCACTGCTGCTGCCGCTGCCGCAGGCGGTCGCCGCGAGGGCGACGGCCACCGCGCATGCGGCCCACGGGGCGTGCGTGGCTCCACGCATGGAGTGCCTCCTCAGAATGCCGGTCCGTTACCGGTGAATATCCGGGCACACAAGACAGGCCGCACATTCGGCGCACCCGTTCGCGGGACGGCCGTCCGGAGGACGGTGGGGCCGTACGGGTGAGCGGGGTGCGGGACGGTCACCGACAGGCGCCAGCGCTCCACCAGGCCACCTTCACCGGTCTGGACCAATATTTGCGATCTCGAACATCAACTCGCCGTTTTCGCAGGCCACATGAGGTTTCCCGGGCCGTTGACGCGCGCAGACACCGCTGATAGACACACTCATCACCCAGCCGGCGTCACCAGGCAGAACCGTCCTGCAGTCCGAACAAGCCGTCCCTGTGCGAGCGATGACGCGAGGTCACGATTCATGAGCCCACAAGAGCAGCACGGCGCAAGGCGTTCACATCCGAGAAGCCCCCGATCCCGCACGCCCCGGCTCGTCGCCCTCGCCGGCGCCCTCGCTCTGACGTCCTCGGCGGCCCTCGCGACCCCGCTCAACCCGGCTCCCCAGCAGGCGCGGGCGGCCGGGGACAAGGTCCTCACCGTCGCGGTCGCCCAGAGCGTGGACTCGCTCAGCCCCTTCCTGGCGATACGGCTGCTCAGCACCAGCGTCCTGCGGCTGACGTACGAGTACCTCACCGACTACGACCCCGGTGACGCGCACCCGGTGCCCGGCCTCGCCACCAGCTGGAAGCCGTCCGCCGACAAGCTGACCTGGACCTACACCATCCGCTCCGACGCGACGTGGTCGGACGGGCAGAAGGTGACCGCCCGGGACGCGGCCTGGACGTTCAACAAGATGATGACCGACCAGGCGGCCGCCACCGCGAACGGCAGCTTCGTCGGCAACTTCCGCGAGGTGACGGCCCCGAGCCCCACCCAGCTGGTCATCCGGCTGAAGAAGCCGCAGGCCACCATGACCGCGCTCGACGTGCCGATCGTGCCCGAGCACGTCTGGAAGAAGGTCACGGACTTCTCGAAGTTCAACAACGACAAGTCCTTCCCCGTCGTCGGCGACGGGCCCTTCGTCCTCACCGACTACAAGGCGGACAGCTATGTCCGGCTGAAGGCCAACAAGAGCTTCTGGCGCGGGGCGCCCAAGTTCGACGAGCTGGTCTTCAAGTACTACAAGGACCAGGACGCCGCCGTGGCCGCCCTGCGCAAGGGCGAGGTCTCCTTCGTCGCCGGCCAGCCGGCCCTGACGCCGGCTCAGGCGGCCTCCCTCAAGGGCCAGTCGGACATCAAGGTCAACGACGCCCCCGGCCGCCGCTTCTACGCCCTGGCCACCAACCCGGGAGCGAAGGCGAGGAGCGGCCAGAAGTTCGGCGACGGCGACCCGTCCCTGCTGGACGAGCGGGTGCGGCACGCGCTGTTCATGGCGGTCGACCGCAAGACGATCATCGACAAGGTGTTCCAGGGCCACGCGGTCGAGGGCCAGGGCTACATCCCGCCGCGCTTCTCGACGTACTTCTGGAAACCGGACCCGAGCCAGGAGCTCGCCTACGACCCCGCCAGGGCCGCCCAGCTCCTCGACCAGGCCGGGTACCGGAAGAACGCCGACGGCAAGCGGGCCGGCAAGGACGGCAAGCCGCTGAACTACCGCGTCCTGTGCCACGCCACCGACCCCAACGACAAGGCGGTCGGCCAGTACCTCAAGGAGTGGTGGGCGAAGCTCGGGATCGGCATGAGCCTGGACTGCCTGGACAACGTCACCGACCCCTGGCTCGCCGGCAAGTACGACCTCGCCTTCGACGGCTGGTCCGTCAACCCCGACCCGGACTACGTGCTGTCCATCCACACCTGCGCCGCCCTGCCCGCCACCCCGAAGGACACCGGCGCCACCGACAACTTCGTCTGCGACAAGACCTACGACGAGCTGTACGCCCGGCAGCTCGCCGAGTACGACCCCGGCACACGGGCCGGCATCGTCAAGCAGATGGAGTCACGGCTGTACGACCTCGGGTACATGAACGTCATGGCGTACCCGAACGCCGTCGAGGCCTACCGCACCGACCAGATCAAGTCGATCGAGACGATGCCCAGGGCCGCCGGCAACATCTACGGCCAGGACGGCTACTGGAGCTGGTGGTCGGCGGTCCCGGCCGACTCCGGCGACTCCTCCTCCGGCGGCGGCTCGACCGGCGTGATCATCGGGGTCGTCGCGGGTGTCGTGGTCCTCGCCGGGGCCGGGGCCTTCCTCGCGCGGCGCCGGCGCGCCACCGCCGACGACCGCGAGTAGGCCGTGTCCATCCAACCGACGGCGCCCGACTCGGCGTCGGCAGCGGTCGACAAGGCCGCCGTACCGGTCCCAGCCGGTACGGCGGCCCGCGGCCCGCGGGCGCGCACCACCACCGCGTATCTGCGCTACGGGGCGGCCAAGGCGGGCGGCGCCGCCGTGTCGCTGCTCGCTGTCCTGGTCACCGGCTTCTTCCTGTTCCGGCTGATCCCCGGCGACCCGGTCAGGACGATGACCGGCGGACGGCCGGTGTCGGCGGGACAGCTGGCCGAGTACCGCAAGGAGTTCGGGCTGGACCTGCCGCTGTGGGAGCAGTTCACGGACTACTGCCGCAAGGCGCTCACCGGGGACCTGGGCACCTCGTACCAGTTCCGCACCCCGGTCATCGACAAGATCACCGAGGCGCTGCCGAACACCCTGCTGCTGACCGGCACCGCCTTCGTGCTCTACACCGCGCTCGGCATGTTCCTCGGCACCCGCTCGGCCTGGCGGCACGGGAAGCTCGGCGACAAGCTCAACACCGGCCTGGCGCTGACCCTCTACTCCGTCCCGAGCTTCTGGCTGGGCCTGCTGGTCATCATCGTGTTCGCCGTGGGCCTCGGCCCGATCCCGGGCCTGTTCCCGACCGGCGGCATGGAGTCGGGCGGCAAGGAGGGCTTCGCCTACGTCCTCGACGTCGCCCACCATCTCGTCCTGCCGGTGCTCACGCTGGTCGCGGTCGAGTACGGCCAGACGCTGCTGGTCACCCGCTCGGCGCTGCTCGACGAGATGGGCGGCGACTATCTGACGACCGCCCGCGCCAAGGGCCTCAGGGACGATCTGGTGCGGCGCCGGCACGCCGTGCCGAACGCGCTGCTGCCCACGGTCACCCTGGTCTTCGTCAACCTCGGCCGGACCGTCGCCGGCGTCATCCTGGTCGAGACCGTCTTCTCCTGGCCGGGCCTGGGCGGGCTGTTCTACCAGGCCCTGAGCGTGCCCGATCTGCCCCTGGTGCAGGGGCTGTTCCTCTTCTTCGCCTCGGCGGTGATCGTCATGAACACTCTGGCCGACCTGGTCTACCCGCTGCTCGACCCCCGGGTGGGCCGATGACGACCGGGACGGCGCCCGGACCCCGCACGCCGGCCTGGCAGCGCCGGCGCCGCTCCGCCGCGCGGTTCTGGCGGCAGTACCGCACCCAGCGCGCGGGCCTCGTCGGGCTGGCCGCGCTCGCCCTGTTCGCGCTGGTCGCGCTCACGGCTCCGCTGACGGTCGGTTCCGGGGTGACCGGGGTGACCGACGCGCCGGGCAGTCCGCTCGAGGCGCCGAGCGGTGAGTTCCCGCTGGGCACCGACCGGTTCGGGCGGAACCTGCTCGGCCTGGTGGTGTGGGGCGCGCGGGTCTCGCTGCTGGTGGGGCTGCTCGCGGCCGTGCTGTCGGTGGTGATCGGCACGGTCGTCGGGATCACCGCCGGGCACTTCCGGGGGGCGTACGCGACCGTGCTGATGCGGATCACCGACTGGTTCCTGGTGATGCCGGCGCTGGTGCTGGCCATCGCGCTGGCCACCGTGATGTCCCGCTCTCTGGGCACGGTGATCCTCGCCATCGGCGTCACCTCCTGGCCCACGACCGCACGGCTGGTGCGCGCGCAGACACTGGCGGTCGAGTCACGGCCGTACATCGAGCGCGCGAAGGCGCTCGGCGGCGGTCACTGGCACGTCATGACCCGGCATGTGCTGCCCAACGTGATGCCGCTGGTGCTCGCCCAGACGACCCTGATGATCTCCTCCTCCGTCCTCGCCGAGGCGACCCTGGCCTTCCTGGGCCTCGGCGATCCGACGGTGATCTCCTGGGGCGGGCTGCTGCAGGACGCCCGGGAGGCGGGTGCGGTCAGCTCCGGCGACTGGTGGTACCTGGTGCCGCCGGGCATCGCCATCGCGGTGGTCGCGCTGGCGTTCACGCTGTGCGGGCGCGCGGTCGAGTCGGTTCTCAACCCCAGGCTGGGGGTGGCCCGTTGACGCTGCTGGAGGTCCGGAACCTGGAGGTGACCTATCCGGGCGGGGCGGCCGCGGTACGGGGCGTGGACCTGTCCCTCGCGGCGGGCAGCAAGCTGGGCCTCGCGGGCGAGTCGGGGTGCGGCAAGTCGACACTGGCGCTCGCGTTGCTGCGGCTGCTGCCCGCCGGGGCGCGGGTGACCGGGGAGGTCCTGCTGGACGGCGAGGACGTCCTGACCATGCGGTGGGGGCAGGTGCGGGCGGTGCGCTGGGCGGGCGCGTCGATCGTCTTCCAGGGCGCGATGCACTCGCTCAACCCCGTGCACCGCGTGGGCGACCAGATCGCCGAGCCGATGCTGCTGCACCGCAGGGCGACGGCGGCCGAGGCAGGCAGGCGGACCGGCGAACTGCTGGAGCACGTGGGCCTGCCGGCCTCCCGCGCCGCCGCCTACCCGCACGAACTCTCCGGCGGTCAGCGCCAACGCGTGATGATCGCCATGGCGCTCGCCTGCGACCCCCGGCTGATCATCGCCGACGAGCCGACCACCGCACTGGACGTGATGATCCAGGCGCAGATCCTCCGGCTGATCGAACAGCTCGTGGCGGAACAGGACGTCGGTCTCGTCATGATCAGCCACGACCTGGCCGTCCTCGCCGACACCTGCGACCGGCTGGCGGTGATGTACGCGGGCCGGATCGTCGAGGAGGGCCCCGCCCGGCAGGTCTACGAGGACGCCCGGCACCCGTACGCCAAGGCCCTGTCGGCCGCCTTCCCGCGCATCGGCGACCCGGCCTCCCGGTTCGCCCCGCGCGGCCTGGCCGGCGACCCGCCCGACCCGTCCGAGCTGCCCTCGGGCTGCACCTTCCACCCACGGTGCCCGGAGGCACTGGACCGCTGCGCCACTGAGGACCAGCCGCTCCGCGACGCGGGACCCGGCCGACAGGCGGCCTGCGTGCACGTGGAGGCGCCCGGACCGGGACCGACGGCGGACGCCGAGGACGCGAGGAGTACGACATGACGACGACGGGGAGTCCTGCCGAGCACCCCGAACCGGCGACGCCTCTGCTCAGCGCCCAGGACCTGCGGGTGACGTTCCCGGGGCGGCGCGGGGAGGCCGCCGTGCGGGCCGTGGACGGCGTGGAGCTGGACATCCGGGCCGGGGAGATCGTGGCGCTGGTCGGCGAGTCGGGCTGCGGCAAGACGACGCTGGCACGCACGCTGCTGGGTCTGGTGGAGCCGACAGCGGGGCAGGTCCACTTCGCAGGACGGCCGTTGGAACACACCTCCCGGGCCCTGAAGGCGTACCGCCGACGGGTCCAGCTGGTGCTGCAGGACCCGAGCGGATCGCTGAACCCGCGGCACACCGTGTACGACGCGGTGGCCGAGGGGCTGCGGATCCACGGGTACGGCGGCGACGAACGCACCGCCGTGGCCTCGGCGTTGTCGCGGGCGGGGCTGCGTCCGCCGGAGCGCTTCTTCCTGCGCTACCCGCACGAGCTGTCCGGCGGTCAGCGCCAACGGGTGGTCATCGCGGGCGCGTTGGTCCTGGAACCGGAGCTCATCGTCGCCGACGAGCCCGTGGCGTCACTGGACGCCTCCGTACGCGGCGAGATCCTGGCCCTTCTGCTGCGACTGCGCACGGACCTGGGCCTGGCCGCCCTGGTGGTCACCCACGACCTGGGCCTGGCCTGGAACATCGCGGACCGCGTGGCGGTGATGTACCTGGGCCGGATCGTGGAGACGGGCGCCGTGGAACAGGTCCTCACCTCCCCCCGACACCCCTACACCCAGGCCCTGTTGTCGGTCCTCCCGGAGGCCCCGGGCGCCCCGGTGCTCCTGACCGGCGAACCCCCGGACCCGTCCCGCGTCCCCCCGGGCTGCCGCTTCCACACCCGCTGCCAGATCCTGTCCTCGGGCGAGGCGGAACGCGCCGGGGTGGCGGAGGCGTGCCGCACGGACGACCCGGACATCCTGACCGCGTCCCCGACCCCTCAGGTCGCCTGCCACTGGGCCCGGTCACGGGTGACCACATAGCGCCCCGTCATGGGCGTTGCCACGAACCCCCCAAGGGACGCGGGGAACTGCGCGACCAGCCCCGACGGCGCCGCGGCCGACGAACGACGCCCGCCCGAAACCCAAGTTCCCGGCACCCCTCGAACACGGGGCACCGGGAACAACGGCTCAGCGCCGCAGGCTACGCGTGGACGACGTCCTTCTCCTCGGCGAAGTGGCACGCCGACTCATGCGCGGCCGGCGTGTCGGCGCCCTTGAAGCGCTCCGGGATCGCCAGCAGGGGCACCTCCTCCGAGCACTTGTCCTGCGCCTTCCAGCAGCGGGTGCGGAAGCGGCAGCCCGAGGGCGGGTTGGCCGGGGACGGCACGTCACCGGTGAGGATGATCCGCTCGCGCTGCTCCCGCGCCTCCGGGTCCGGCACCGGAACGGCCGACAACAGCGCCTGGGTGTAGGGGTGCGTCGGGTGCTCGTAGATCTGCTCGTCGGAGCCGATCTCCGCCATCCTGCCCAGGTACATCACGCCGACCCGGTCGGAGATGTGCCGGACGATGGACAGGTCGTGCGCGATGAAGATGTACGACAGGTTGAACTCGTCCTGCAGCTGCTCCATCAGGTTGATGACCTGCGCCTGGACGGAGACGTCCAGGGCCGACACCGGCTCGTCGCAGATGATCACCTCGGGGTTCAGCGCCAGACCGCGCGCGATGCCGATGCGCTGGCGCTGACCGCCGGAGAACTGGTGCGGATAGCGGTTGATGTGCTCCGGGTTGAGGCCCACGACATCCAGCAGCTCCTGGACCTTGCGGCGCCGGTCGCCCTTGGGAGCCACCTCGGGATGGATCTCGTACGGCTCCCCCACGATGTCGCCCACCGTCATCCGGGGGTTGAGCGAGGTGTAGGGGTCCTGGAAGATCATCTGAATGTTCCGGCGGACCGCCTTGAGGGCCCTGCCGGACAGCTTGGTGATGTCCTGGCCCTTGTAGAAGACCTCGCCGGAGGTCGCCCGCTCCAGGTTCATCAGCAGCTTGGCGACCGTCGACTTGCCGCACCCCGACTCGCCCACGATGCCCAGGGTCTCGCCCTGGTGCAGGTCGAAGGAGACGCCGTCGACCGCCTTCACCGCGCCGATCTGACGCTTGATGACGATGCCCTGCGTCAGCGGGAAGTGCTTGACGAGATTGCGCACCTGGAGGATGGGCTCACCGCGCTCCACGGGCGCGTCGAGCGCGACGACCGCTTCCTCCTCGGTGGCGGCGTCCACCACCTCGACCTCGGAGACGTTCGGGGTGGCGTCGGCCGGGATGTCCTTGGCGATCGGCTCAGCCATGAATCGTCTCCTTCCAGAAGTGGCACGCCGAGCCGCGGCCGGGCAGCTCGGTGCCGTCCGGTTCGGTGACCGGGAACAGGGCCGGAACCTTCTCGCGGCAGATGTCCTGCGCCTTGGGGCAGCGCGCGTTGAAGGCGCAACCGGCGGGGATGTGCAGCAGGTTGGGCGGCAGACCCTTGATCGCGTAGAGCTCCTGGCCCTTCTGGTCCAGACGCGGGATCGAGTCGAGCAGACCGCGGGTGTAGGGGTGCGCGGGGCGCTTGTACAGCTCGTGCACCGGCGCCGTCTCCACGATCCGGCCCGCGTACATCACCGCGATCTTGTCGGCGACGTCCGCGACGACACCGAGGTCGTGGGTGATGAGGATCAGGCCCATCTGGTACTCGCGCTGCAACTCCGCGAGCAGGTCCATCACCTGGGCCTGGACCGTCACGTCGAGGGCCGTGGTCGGCTCGTCGGCGATGATCAGGTCCGGCTCCAGGGCGAGCGCCATCGCGATCATGATGCGCTGGCGCATACCGCCGGAGAACTGGTGCGGGTAGTCGTTCACCCGGGCCGCGGCGGCCGGGATCTTCACCCGGTCCATCAGCTCGATGGACCGGGCCTTGGCGTCCTTGCGGGACATGCCGTTGTGCACCCGGAACATCTCGCCCAGCTGGTAGCCGACGGTGAGGACCGGGTTGAGGGCGGACAGGGCGTCCTGGAAGATCATCGCGATCTGGGCGCCACGGATCTTCCGGCGCTCCTCCCGCGACATCTTCAGCATGTCCTGTCCGCGGAACAGGATCTCGCCGCGCGGAATGCGCGCCGGCGGCATGTCCAGGATGCCCATGACCGCCTGCGCGGTGACCGACTTGCCGGACCCGGACTCGCCGAGCACGGCCAGCGTCTCGCCCGCGCTGACGGTGTAGTTGACGCCGTTGACCGCCTTGGCCACACCCTCCCGGGTGTGGAACTCGACATGCAGGTCACGGACTTCCAGCAGCGGAGCCGTCTCTTCGTCGGATCCGCGAGGGGCGGGGACGGCGTCCTCGATGATGGTCATGGATTACGCCCTCCTCAGCGCAGTTTGGGGTCGAAGGCGTCGCGGACCACGTCGCCGAGCATGATGAACGCGAGCACCGTCAGGCTGAGCGCGCCGGCCGGGAACAGCAGGGCGTGCGGTGAGGTCAGCCAGCGGTCCTGCGCGTCACTGATCATCAGACCCCAGGAGATGTCCGGGGACTGCACGCCGATGCCCAGGTAGGACAGCGAGGCCTCGGCGGCGATGTAGACGCCCAGGTTCATCGTGGAGACGACCACGATCGGGGCGAGCGTGTTCGGCAGGATGTGCCGGAAGGCGATCCGCAACGGTCCCGCGCCGAGCGCCCGCGCGGCGGCCACGTAGTCGTTGTACTTGTTGCCGATGACCTCACCACGCATGATCCGGAACACCTGTGGCCAGCCGAGGACCGACAGCACGACGGCGACGGTCCAGACGTTGCTGCTGCCGACCATCGACATGATCAGCAGACCACCGATGAGGATGGGCAGCGCGTAGAAGATCTCCGAGACACGGGAGATCAGCGAGTCGGCCCAGCCGCCCCACAGGCCGGCGAGGATACCGATGACGCCGCCGAGGGCCGTGGTCAGGATGGTGGAGACCACACCGACGATGATCGAGTTCCGGGTGCCCCACACCGTGCGGGTGTAGATGTCGCAGCCCTGGACGTCGTAGCCGAACCAGTGGCCGCTGCGCGGGCCGTCCATCGAGTGCGACAGGTCGCAGAAGCCGTCGCTGAAGGGCGAGCGCGAGGTGAACAGACCGGGCGCGACGGCCAGGATCAGCAGGCACACGATGATGAAGCCCGAGATGAGGAACATCGGCCGCCTGCGCAGGTCGTACCACCCGTCGCGCCAGAGGCTGGCGACGCGCTCCGGCTTGCCCCCGGGGTCCGGCGCCTTGGCCGTGGGGCCGTCGGCGGGGACGGGCCGTTCGATGATCTGTTCACTCATAGCGGATCCTCGGGTCTAGCACGGCGTAGAGGACGTCGACGGCGAGATTGGCCACCAGGTAGATCAGGATCAGCAGGGTGACCAGCCCGACGATGACGGGCCCCTCGCGCAGGGAGACGGACTGGGCCAACTGACCGCCGATGCCGGGGAGGTTGAAGACCCGCTCCGTGATGATCGCGCCACCCATCAGCGAACCGAGGTCCATGCCGAGGAAGGTGACGACGGGGATGAGGGAGTTGCGCAGCGCGTGCACGCCGATGACGCGGCGGCGCGGCAGGCCCTTGGCGATGGCGGTGCGGACGTAGTCGGAGCGGACCGACTCGATCATGCTGGTCCGGGTCAGCCGGGCGATGTACGCCATCGACGTCGAGGCCAGCACCAGACCCGGCAGGACGTAGCTGGCGGGCCAGCCGTCCTCGATGCCCGCGACCGGGGTCAGCTTCCAGTTGACGCCCAGTTCGAGCTGGAGGACGTTGCCGAGCACGAACACCGGGATGGAGATCAGGAAGAGCGTGGCGATGAACACCACGTTGTCCAGGAACTTCCCGCGGCGCAGCGCCGAGAAGATGCCGGCCAGGATGCCGATGACCGCCTCGAAACCGAACGCCGTCAGCGAGAGCTTCAGCGTCACGGGAAAACGCTGGGAGACGATGTCGCTGATCGGGCGGCCGGTGTAGGTCGTGCCCAGGTCGCCGCGGAAGACGCCGGTGATGTAGTGCCAGTACTGCACCACCAGCGGGTCGTCGAGGTGGTACTTGGCACGCAGCACCAAGGCCAGGTGGGGGTCCTGCTTCTCGCCCATCAGGGCCCTGATCGGGTCGCCCGGCAGCAGGAAGACCAGGCAGTAGATGAGGAACGTGACGCCTATGAGTACAGGGATCGCCTGCAGCACACGGCGCACGACGAATCGGCCCATTGGTTCTCCAAGGAATGCTGGTCCTCGGCGGCGCCCGGGGAGAGGCGTTCGCGGTCGGACCCAACGGCGAAGAGGGTGGGAGGGGGAGCCGCGTGGTGCTCCGGCTTGTTCCCCCTGCCCACCCCGTGGCCCGCCGCATCACGCGGCGGGCGCGGTACCCGGCTTCGCTCAGCCGAGCTTGATGCTCGTCCAGTCGATCTGGTGAGCGATGATGTTCATCGACTTGATCTTGTCGCTGAAGCCCGTGTTGAGACGGTAGAAGTAGACCGGGATGTAGGGCATGTCCTTGAGCAGGACGTCGTCCGCCTCCTGGTACTTCTTGATGGCGTCCGCCTCGGTGGCGCCCTGGTCGCCCTCGCTCAGCAGCTTCTCGAACGTCGGGTTGGTGTAGCCCGCGTAGTTCGAGCCGTTCTCGATGGCGTCCTTGGAGAAGATCGGACGGAGGAAGTCCTCGAAGTTCGGGTAGTCCATCTGCCAGCCCATACGGAAGGCGCCCTTGTACTTCTTGGCGTCCAGGTCGTTGAGGATGGTCTGGAACTGCTCGAACGGCTTGGCCGTCACCTTGACGCCGAGCGCCTTCTGGATCTGGTTGGCCACGGCCTCGACCCAGGTCTTGTGGTCGCCGTCCGCGTTGTAGCCGATCTCCAGGGCGTTGCCGGGCAGACCGCCGGCCTCCTTGTAGAGCTGCTTCGCCTTGGTCGGGTTGTAGGTGCAGGTCTCACCGCAGGCGCCCTTGCGGTAGCCGTCGATCAGCGGCGGCACGTAGTCGTCGGCCGCGGAGCGGGCACCCAGGAAGATCTTCGAGGCGATGGCGTCCCGGTCGATGGACATCGAGATGGCCTGCCGGATCTTCGCGTTCTGGAAGGCCTTGTTGTACTTCAGCGGGAAGCCGATGTAACCGACCGCGCCCTCGGGGACGTCGATGTTGTGCCCCGGCAGGTCCTTCTTGTACGTGGCCAGACCCGAGGTGGGGATCACCGGCAGGACGTCGAGGTTGCCCGCGAGCAGGTCCTTGTAGGCGGTGTCCTGGTTCGAGTAGACCTTGAAGTTGATGCCCTTGACCGGGAAGCTGGACGCGTCCGGGTACTTGGCGTACTTGACGAGGCTGATGCCCTCGTTGTCCACGAAGGACGTCTTCGCCTCGTAGGGGCCGTTGCCGATCGGCTTCTTGCCGAAGCCCTTCGGGTCCTTGAAGAACGCCTTCGGCAGCGGCACGAAGCCGGTGAAGGACAGCTGCGCCGGGAACGCCGAGAACGGGGCCGTCAGCGTGACCTGGAGCGTGTTGTCGTCGATCGCCTTCAGACCCGACATCGTGTGGGTCTTGACCGTCTTCTTCGGGCCCGGGTTGAGGTCCGTGTAGCCCTGGATGTGGCTGAAGAGGGCGTTGGTCTGCTGGGCGTTGGTCTGGTCGGCGCCGTAGTTCCACGCGTCGACGTAGGACTGCGCGGTGACCGGCTCGCCGTTGTGGAACGTGAAGCCCGGCTTCAGCTTGATCGTCCAGACCTTGTTGTCCTTGGTCTCGACGGACTGGGCCTCGTCGTTGACGATCTTGTTGTTGGAGTCGATCTTGGTGAGCCCGGTGAACAGGGCGTGGATGACCTGACCGCCCTCGGTCTCGTAGGTGTTCGAGGGGACCAAGGTGTTCTGCGGCTGGCCGATCTCGACCGACACGACACCGTTGTTCTTGCCACTGGCCTTTCCGTTGCCAGTGTCCCCGCCGCCGCCACAGGCCGTCGCACCCAGCGCCACTACGGCGGCTATCGCAACCCACTTGGCGCTCTTGGCACCACGCATGGGGCTCCTCCTCATGAGTCCATTGGTTCACCGCATGGGGGAGCACATGACACATCACCGTTACCGGTGCCTGAAATGGTCAGGTGCCCCCCGCGCTCGATGAGTCGGCGCCGCTGCAGCGCGTGACCCGTTGATCCGAGCTCTACGCGCCTAACTATCTGCCATGCACCGGGGCCGAACCACACCCCCAAGGTCTCGGTTCGATCACACCTTGCGCGAACATCTTCCAAAATCCGGACAAAGGGTTTGCTGAAAGATCCCTGCGAAACGGACTTGTTACACATCTACCGGTCGCGGCTGTCCGCATTCCGGACACACGGCTGTAATAAACCAGTTGCGAAAGAGTCGGCTTGCGTGCCTGCGCGAACAGGGACTCCAACGGGTCGTCAGACCACGGCCGTTCGTCGCGCAGCCGGAGTACCGGCAGGACCGACATCAGCGCAGGGTAGTGCCAATGACCCGGCCCGTGGGGCCCTCGGACCAAGATGAAGGGTTTTCCCTACCTACCCCGAAACGGGGTCCGGGCACCGCGTCAGACGCGGTGCCCGGGATTCTCGTACTGACGCTGTGTCAGCCGTGCTTGGCGCGGCTCGCGGCGCGGGCGCGCTCACGGGCGTCCAGGTTCACCTTGCGGATGCGGACCGCCTCCGGGGTGACCTCCACACACTCGTCGTCACGGCAGAACTCCAGGGACTGCTCCAGGGAGAGCTTGCGCGGCGGGACGATCGACTCGGCCACGTCGGCCGTGGACGAGCGCATGTTGGTGAGCTTCTTCTCCTTGGTGATGTTCACGTCCATGTCGTCGGAGCGCGAGTTCTCGCCGACGATCATGCCCTCGTACACCTCGGTGCCGGGCTCGACGAACAGCACGCCGCGCTCCTGGAGGTTGGTCATCGCGAACGCGGTGACCACGCCGGAACGGTCGGCGACCAGGGAGCCGTTGTTGCGGGTCTGCAGCGTGCCGAACCAGGGCTCGTGGCCCTCGTGGATGGAGTGGCCGATGCCGGTGCCGCGGGTCTGGGTCAGGAACTCCGTACGGAAGCCGATGAGTCCGCGGGAGGGCACGACGAACTCCATGCGGACCCAGCCGGAGCCGTGGTTGGACATGTTGTCCATGCGGCCCTTGCGGACGCCCATGAGCTGGGTGACCGCGCCCATGTGCTCCTCGGGCACGTCGATCGTCATGCGCTCGACCGGCTCGTAGACCTTGCCGTCGACGTCCTTGGTGACGACCTGCGGCTTGCCGACGGTGAGCTCGTAGCCCTCGCGGCGCATGGTCTCGACCAGGATGGCGAGCGCGAGCTCACCACGGCCCTGGACCTCCCAGGCGTCGGGGCGGTCGGTGTCGAGCACCCGCAGCGAGACGTTGCCGATGAGCTCGCGGTCGAGGCGGTCCTTGACCTGACGGGCAGTCACCTTGCGGTCCTTGACGGCCGCCTTCGCGTCCGCGCCCTTGCCGGAGCCGCCACGGCCGACCATCGGGGAGGTGTTGGTGCCGATGACCATGGAGATCGCGGGCTCGTCGACCGTGATCAGCGGCAGCGGGACCGGGTTCTCGGTGTCGGCCAGCGTCTCGCCGATCATGATGTCCGGGATGCCGGCGACGGCACAGATGTCACCGGGACCCGCCTTCTCGGCGGGCTTGCGGGTGAGCGCCTCGGTCATCATCAGCTCGGAGATGCGGACGTTGGCGACGGAGCCGTCCCGCTTGATCCAGGCGACGGTCTGGCCCTTCCGGAGCTCGCCCTGCTCGACGCGGAGCAGCGCGATACGGCCGAGGAAGTTGTCGGCGTCCAGGTTGGTGACGTGGGCCTGGAGCGGCGCGTCCTCGTCGTAGGTGGGGGCCGGGATGTGGTCCAGGATCGTGGAGAAGAACGGCTCCAGGCTGGTGGAGTCGGCCGGCACGGTGCCGTTCTCCGGCTTGGTCAGCGAGGCGATGCCGTCACGGCCGCAGGCGTAGACGATCGGGAACTCGATCTGCTCCTCGTCCGCGTCCAGGTCGAGGAAGAGGTCGTAGGTCTCGTTGACGACCTCGTCGATCCGGGAGTCCGGGCGGTCCGTCTTGTTGATGCACAGGATGACGGGCAGACGCTGCTGGAGGGCCTTGCGCAGCACGAAGCGGGTCTGCGGCAGCGGACCCTCGGAGGCGTCGACCAGCAGCACGACACCGTCGACCATCGACAGACCGCGCTCGACCTCGCCGCCGAAGTCGGCGTGGCCGGGGGTGTCGATGATGTTGATCGTGATCGGGTCCCCGCCGTCCTTGGGGTGGTACTTCACCGCCGTGTTCTTGGCGAGGATCGTGATGCCCTTCTCACGCTCCAGGTCGTTCGAGTCCATCATGCGGTCGTCGACGCCCTCGAGCTGGTGCGCGGCGAAGGCGCCGGCCTGCTTCAGCATGCCGTCGACGATGGTCGTCTTTCCGTGGTCGACGTGGGCGACGATGGCGACGTTGCGGATGTCGTGGCGCGTGGCCATAGTGAGGCGTACTCCCGGAGTGTGAGGAACGGGCCGTCGCGTACGTCTGTGTGACGCGGCCCCTGCCGGGCGCAACATGCCACGGCCTCACCCCATGGTACGTGCCGTCCCGGGCAGGGGCTCGCCCGGCCTCAGTTCCCGCTCGGGCTGGGCGAGGCCTTCGCGCCCTTCCGCAGGAATCCCATGTCCTCGAACACCGGCGCCCGGAAGCCGAACGCGCCCGCGTTGACCAGGTCCTTCCGTGCGGCGACCAGCTGCGGCCGCTGGTACAGCGGAATCGATCCGGCGGCCGCCCAGATCCGTGAGTCGGCCTTGCGGATCAGCGCGTGGTTCTCGCTGTCGTCCAGCGTGGAGGCCGCCTGGTCGAACAGCTGGTCCACCTGGTCGGTGCCGACGCGGGTGTAGTTCTGCTCCACGTTCAGCGATCCGTCGGCGGCGGGCACCGGCTTGGCGTAGATCGGCCGTGCGTCGGTCGCCGGGAAGGCGGAGGCGGGCCACGAGTACAGCGCGAGGTCGTAGTCCCCGGACGCGACGTGGTCCTTGAAGTAGCTGTCGTCGGGCACCTTCACGATCCGGGTACGGATCCCGACCCGGGCCAGCATCGCGCTGATCCGGTCCGCCACGGTGCGCAGGCTCTCCGACCCGGGACCCGAGGGGATCACCAGCCGCAGGTCCAGCGCCTTGCCGTTCTTGGCCAGCACACCGGCCGCGGCCCCGGCCGGGGCCGCCGTGCCCTTCGGCGCGTACGCGCCCGGCGCGCCGCCCTGCTTGAGCTGGGCGTCGCCGTACTGCTTGCCGTCGGCGAGGTGCTTGGCGCCGTCCTCGCCCTGGTGTCTGCGGTCGTCCTTGGCCTGGGCCTTGTCGTCCTCGCCGACGACGTACTTCCCGTCGTCGCCGCCGTCGGACTCGTCCCGTGACTTCCTGCTCTCGGACCCGGCCGCCTTCGAGCTCTTCTTCTCCCCCTTCTCCGCCTTGACCGGTCCGCCCCGGACCCATCCGGCGTCGGCGAGCAGGGCCGCTGCCTTGGCGGTGTCCTGGCCGCCGAGCGCGCCGCTGTTGTCGGCGTAGGCGGCCTGCCCGGCGAGGGCGAGGTGGCTGCCCACCGGCACGGCGGGCAGGCCGAGCGGTCCGAGGACGGCCTTGGCGAGGGCGGCGCGGTCGATGGCGCGGGCCACGGCACGGCGTACGCGCTCGTCGGTGAGGGGGCCGGCGGAGCCGTTGAGGGCGAGCTGGGTGTAGGCCGGTTCCAGGGACTTGCGGACCTCGAAGCCCTGCAGGGCCTGCTGCTGCAACTCGTACCCGATGATCTTCCTGACCTGCTTCTTGAGGGTGCGCAGTTCGTTGCCAGCCGACGCGTCGTCGGTGTCGTGCTTCAGCGCCCAGGAGCGCAGGGACTTCGCGGCCAGGCGTCCCCCGCCGGGCCCCATCAGCGGGGTGCCGGTGCCCTTGGTGCGGCCGGCGAGGTCGATGCGCTGGGCGTCGGCGGGGTCGATCTCGGCCAGGTCGATCTTCCCGTCGGCCAGCGCGGCGGCACGCTTGTCGCGCGGTACGGCGGTGAGGTCGATCTCGGACAGCCTGGCGGGCTTGCCCCACCAGCGGGGGTTGCGGACCAGGACGACCTTCTCGTCCTTCGGGTCGACCTGGCGCGGGGTGAAGGGCCCGGCGGTGACCTTGAGGTTGCGGCGGGCGCCGTCGTTGAAGGAGTCCGGGGTGCCCATGACGTCCTTGGGGTACAGCGGGGAGAACAGGGAGCGCCAGTCGGCGTAGGGGCGGGAGAAGGTGACCTTGACCTCGAGGTCGCTGGCGCCGCGCTCGACCTTCTCGATGCGGTCGTAGCCGGCGTTGCGGGCAGTCCAGTAGGCGCTGTCCTTGCCGGACAGGGCGCGCCACTGGGCGGCGAAGTCGGCGGCGCCGATCTCCCGGCCGTCGCTCCAGACGGCCTGCTGGCTGAGCCGGTAGACCACGACCTGCTTGGGCTCGGTCCTGGCGACCCGGGCGGACTCCAGGTAGTCCGGGTCGCGCACCGGCCGGCCCGCGGCGTCCAGCCGGAACATGGCGGGCAGCACGGCCTGGGCGACGCGGGTGGTGGTCGCGTCGGCGTCCGACTGGAAGGTGTTGAGGGTGTCCGGCACGTCGTCCACGGCCCAGCGCAGCGTGCCGCCGTCGGCGATCAGCTGACGGCCGGACGAGGCGATGTCCTGCCCGGCGAGCGGCTTGCCGGCCGGGTCCGGCGAACCGCACCCGGCGAGCACGGGCACCGTGAGCACGCCCGCGGTCAGGAAGGCGACCGAACGCGTGACGCTCCGCCGGCGGGGGCGGCGCGACGGGCCGGCCTGGCACGCCGTTCCGCGCGCCCCCTCGGGGTGCTGCACGACCGTTCGGTGGGATGTGACCGCGTGCAGTCCGACGCCGTCGTGGGACATCTCTGCTACCTCCGGGGAGCCGCTTCCGCCGGTGACATGGGTCGGGTCTGATCACGTTTGGCGGTATTTGGTGTTGATCAGATGTACGGCCCCCACTGAAGGGGACGGGGTTCGCGGGGCCGGCGCGACACGGCGAGGGGGGCGCGCAAGATCACCCGTGTGGCGCAACGCGGCCCCCGCCCGGGCCCTCGGTTGCTGCGCGGTCCGGCGAGAGCCAGACTGACAAACGAGGAGTAGTCCGACAGTCGGCCACAGTCGCGGCGTGCGCCCCCGGCGCTCAAAGAGCGCATACAGGCGTGCACTGGAGGCCTGCAATCCGCCAATCGCTGCACATCCCTTCCCAGCGGCAGGTGTGACGCGCAACACTCGCAGGCGCATGAACGTTGCCACCTGAGGCCCGACGGCTCATGGAAGTGAGGTCACGTCATGTCCGTGCAAGACGACCTGACGTCGGTCCAGCGCTGCCTCGACGACCTGTCCCGGTCGGTGAACCGCCTGGAGCAGGAGCTGGGCGGCAACACCCTGGACATGCGCCGAGTCCGCGCCGACGCCGAACACCTGCGGGAGAGCGTCCAGCTCCTGCGCGCCGCGGCGGCGGTCCAGAACGCGCCGCGCAAACCGGAACTCGTCACCATCCCCGACCAGCCGTACGACGACTCTCTGTGGACGGACTCCGACGACGAGGGTCTCGGCGCGCACCACCGCAAACACCACTGAGCGCCTTACACCTACCGGAGTCATGAGTTGGCCACTGGTACGGAACCCCATCTGAACAGCGGCGGCGTGCGAACGGGTACGCGCGCCGCGATCGACGCCCCGCATCTGCGGACCGACCGCTGGTGGCTGGCCCCGGCCGCCACCGCGGCCGGCCTGCTGGCCTTCATCGTGTACTCGACGTGGCGGGCCTTCGCGAACGCGGACTACTACTCGGCGCCGTACGTCTCGCCGTTCTACTCGCCGTGTCTGGCGGAGAACTGCAAGAACATGCCCTCGGGCCCGAACGCCGATCTCTTCGGCAGCTGGTGGGCGATCTCCCCGGCGATCATCATCCTGATCTTCCCGCTGGGCTTCCGCCTGACCTGCTACTACTACCGCAAGGCCTACTACCGGGGCTTCTGGGCATCGCCCCCGGCCTGCGCGGTGGCCGAGCCGCACAAGAAGTACACCGGCGAGACCCGCTTCCCGCTGATCCTGCAGAACATCCACCGGTACTTCTTCTACGCGGCGATCCTGGTCGCGGGCGTGCTGACGTACGACACCGTGCTGTCCTTCCGCGACACGCACGAGAACTGGGGCCACATGGGCCTCGGCACCGTCGTCTTCCTGGTCAACATCACGCTGATCTGGGCGTACACGATCTCGTGCCACTCCTGCCGGCACATCGTCGGCGGGAAGCTCAGGCACTTCTCCAAACACCCCGTGCGCTACAAGGCATGGCAGTTCGTCGGGCGGCTCAACTCCCGGCACATGCTCCTGGCCTGGGCGTCGTTGGTGAGCGTGGCGCTCGCCGACTTCTACGTCTATCTGGTCGCGTCCGGTGTCTTCGACGATCCGCGCTTCTTCTGACTGAGATGAGTGGGGCCTAACTGATGTCCGTGGTCGACCGCCAGGAGTGGGACGTCGTCGTGGTCGGCGCCGGGGGCGCGGGCCTCCGGGCCGCCATCGAGGCGCGCGAGCGAGGCGCCCGTACGGCAGTCATCTGCAAGTCGCTGTTCGGCAAGGCGCACACCGTGATGGCCGAGGGCGGCATCGCGGCGGCCATGGCCAACGTCAACGCGCACGACAACTGGCAGGTCCACTTCCGCGACACCATGCGCGGCGGCAAGTTCCTCAACCAGTGGCGGATGGCGGAGCTGCACGCCCAGGAGGCCCCGGACCGGGTGTGGGAGCTGGAGACCTGGGGCGCCCTCTTCGACCGTACGAAGGAAGGGAAGATCTCCCAGCGCAACTTCGGCGGCCACGAGTACCCGCGCCTGGCGCATGTCGGCGACCGTACGGGCCTGGAGCTGATCCGCACCCTGCAGCAGAAGATCGTCTCCCTGCAGCAGGAGGACCACCGCGAGACCGGGGACTACGAGTCCCGGCTGAAGGTCTTCCAGGAGTGCACGGTCACCCGGATCCTCAAGGACGGAAGCAGGGTATCGGGGGTCTTCGCGTACGAGCGCGAGACCGGCCGTTTCTTCGTCCTCGAAGCGCCCGCCGTCGTCATCGCCACCGGTGGCATCGGCAAGTCCTTCAAGGTCACGTCGAACTCGTGGGAGTACACGGGCGACGGCCACGCGCTGGCCCTGCTCGCCGGAGCGCCCCTGCTGAACATGGAGTTCGTGCAGTTCCACCCGACGGGCATGGTCTGGCCGCCGTCGGTGAAGGGCATCCTCGTCACCGAGTCGGTCCGCGGCGACGGCGGGGTGCTGAGGAACTCCGAGGGCAAGCGGTTCATGTTCGACTACGTCCCCGACGTCTTCAAGGAGAAGTACGCCGAGTCGGAGGAGGAGGGCGACCGCTGGTACGAGGACCCCGACAACAACCGGCGTCCCCCCGAGCTGCTGCCGCGTGACGAGGTGGCCCGCGCGATCAACGCCGAGGTGAAGGCGGGCCGGGGCTCCCCGCACGGCGGTGTCTTCCTGGACGTGTCGACCCGGATGCCCGCCGAGGTCATCCGGCGCCGGCTGCCCTCGATGTACCACCAGTTCAAGGAGCTGGCGGACGTCGACATCACGGCGGAGGCGATGGAGGTCGGGCCGACCTGCCACTACGTGATGGGCGGCATCGCGGTCGACTCGGACTCGGCGGCGGCCCGCGGGGTGCCCGGCCTGTTCGCGGCCGGCGAGGTGGCCGGCGGAATGCACGGCTCCAACCGTCTCGGCGGCAACTCCCTCTCCGACCTGCTGGTCTTCGGACGCCGGGCCGGCTGGCACGCGGCCGAGTACGCGGCGGGTCTCACCGAGGGCCGTCCGCCCGTGGACGACGGCCAGGTGGACACGGCCGCGGCGGAGGCCCTGCGCCCCTTCTCCGCCGAGGGCCCGGCCCCCGGCGCGGACGACGGACGGCCGCCGGAGAACCCGTACACCCTCCACCAGGAACTCCAGCAGACCATGAACGACCTGGTGGGCATCATCCGCCGCGAGGGCGAGATGGAGCAGGCCCTGGAGAAGCTGGCGGATCTGCGGGTACGGGCCCGCCGGGCCGGCGTCGAGGGCCACCGACAGTTCAACCCCGGCTGGCACCTCGCGCTGGACCTCAGGAACATGCTGCTGGTCAGCGAGTGCGTGGCCCGGGCCGCGCTGGAGCGCACCGAGTCGCGCGGCGGCCACACCCGCGAGGACTTCCCCTCGATGGACCGCAAGTGGCGCAACGTGAACCTGCTGTGCCGGCTGACCGACCCCACGGGCGGGCTCGCGGCCACGGACCCCGTCCGCGGTCAGATCGACCTCACCCGGGAGAGCACCGAACCCATCCGCTCCGACCTGCTCGCCCTCTTCGACAAGGAAGAGCTGGTCAAGTACCTCGCCGAAGAGGAGCTGTACGAGTGAGCAGCTACGAGGCCCGCTTCAAGGTGTGGCGGGGCGACGTCAAGGGCGGCGGCCTGGAGGACTTCAGTGTCGAGGTCAACGACGGCGAGGTGGTGCTCGACATCATCCACCGCCTCCAGGCCACCCAGGCCCCCGACCTCGCGGTCCGCTGGAACTGCAAGGCGGGCAAGTGCGGTTCGTGCTCCGCGGAGATCAACGGCCGCCCGCGTCTGATGTGCATGACCCGCATGTCGGTGTTCACTCGGGAGGAGACGATCACGGTCACGCCGCTGCGTGCCTTCCCGGTCGTCCGCGATCTCGTCACCGACGTCGGCTTCAACTACCAGAAGGCGCGCGAGGTCCCGGCCTTCGTGGCGCCCGCGGACCTCGGTCCCGGCGAGTACCGCATGATGCAGGAGGACGTGGACCGCTCGCAGGAGTTCCGCAAGTGCATCGAGTGCTTCCTGTGCCAGGACACCTGCCATGTCGTGCGGGACCACGAGGAGAACAAACCGGCCTTCGCCGGCCCGCGCTTCCTGATGCGCGTCGCGGAACTGGACATGCACCCGCTGGACGCGGCCGCCGACACCGGCCTGGACCGCAAGAAGACCGCCCAGGACGAACACGGTCTCGGCTACTGCAACATCACCAAGTGCTGCACGGAGGTCTGCCCCGAGGGCATCAAGATCACCGACAACGCCCTGATCCCCCTGAAGGAACGGGCCGTGGACCGTAAGTACGACCCGCTGGTGTGGCTGGGCTCGAAGATCAGGAGGCGTTCCTCAGCAGGCTGAGCGCCCGCAGGAGGTTGCCCTCCGCGATGGCCCGCATCGGCTCCCGTTCCGGGAAGTCGCCCCGCAGGAGGGTCAACGGTCCCGCGACCAGGCTCAGGTGCGTGGCCAGGCGATACAGGCGCATCCGGTCGGGGTCCAGGTCCGGGGTGCGCAGGGCGTCGTAGTGCGGGCCGAAGCGGATCTCCAGGAACACGTGCTCGTGCTCCACGTCGAAGTAGAGCAGGCCTTCGATGTCGATGAGCGCCGGCTGACCGTCGGCGGTCAGCAGCACGTGGTCCGGGCCGAGTTCGCCGTGGATGAGGGTGTGGGGGCGGGTTCGGGGCCGGACCTCCGCGGCGAACGTCCGCACCGCGTCCGCGAGTTCGTCACGGGCGGCCGCCACGCGGGGTTCGAGCGCAGCGGCCTGCTCGATGGAGCGCAGGGCGCCCTCGGTGACCCGCCGCTCACACGAATCCCCGTACGAGGAGCCGCGGTTGTCGACCAGGGCCACCTTGCCGAAGGCCGGGGCGTCCTGGGCGTGCAGCGCGGCCAGCGTCTCGGCGAGGCGTTCCATGAGGGCGGGCGCCGCCCGAGGGTCCCGCTCCAGCGCCTCCTCCAGGCTGCCCCCGGTGACGTCCTCGACGATCGCCGCGTCGGCCGGGAGGTGGGTGTGCGTGGCGTCGACGTGGAGCAGACGGGGCGTGCGGACGCCGGCGGCGGTGAGCCGGTCGTGGGCCGCGGTGAACAGGTCGAGGCCGGTGCCGTGGGAGAAGGGGTCGCGGAGGTCGGAGGGGCCCGCGTCCCAGTAGTCCTCCTCGGCCGACCACAGGTAGGCGACGGCGGTCGTGCCGTCGTCGAGGCCGAGACGGTAGACACCCTTCTTGCTGCCGCCGCGCAGCCGGCGCACGTCGGTGAGGGTGCGGCCCGGGCCGAGGGCGGCGCGGGCGAGCGGGGCGAGGTCGGCGGGGGTGGCGTGCTGCCGGGTGGGGCTCACCGGCCCGAGTCTCGCCCATACACCCCGCCCCTGGCCTCCTCTTTTCCTGCCGCTGCCGCTTCCGCCCCCTGGCCGCACCCCGCTCGCGCCTCCGCATGGCCGCCCATACGCTCCGAAATGTGACGCCATCGTTGATACGGGGCCGGCCGCGGCGGGCCACCTCCCACATATGCGCGCGGGTGACGTACACCCTGCTCGGCGCGCTGGTCGGGGTGGTGTGGCTGGTGTTGCCGGGGGCGACGGCGCCCGAGAGGCACGCGGCCCCCGTGGGCGCGTCGGCGAGCACGGACGAGACGTCGAGCGCCGACCTGGTGCTGCCGCTGGTCGCGGTGGGCGCGGCCGTGTTGCTGGGCGGGTACGGGTACGTACGGCGGACCCGCCGGGCACGGACCCGGACGACACCGGCGGCCGCCGCCGTGCCCACGGCGCCCGACACCTCGTCCCTCGCCGAACTCGACGAACGGGCGCGGCAGTTGCTGGTCGAGGCCGACGACGCCGTACGCACCCGTCGCGAGGAGGTCGATTTCCTCCGGGCCCGGGTCGGTCCGGAGGCCGCGGAGCCCCACGCGCAGGCCCTGCGGGGCGCCGAGGCGGAACTGGCGGCCGCCTTCCGGATACGGCAGCAGTACGAGGACGGCGTACCCGAGGACGAGACCTCCCGTCGGCACGCGCTCACCGGGAGCGTCGGCCGGTGCCAGGAGGCCCGACGGCGGCTGGAGGGGTTCGATCGCGGTGATCCGGGAGAGGCGCTGGAGTTCGCCGAGACCCGCTTCCGTGACCTGACCGCCCGCACCGGAGCCACCGAGGCGGTCCTGACCCGTCTCGCCGAGCGCTACGGACCCACCGCGACCGGCCCGGTCACCGGCTACGTCGAACAGGCCAAGGACCTCCTGGTGATCGCCACGACCCATCTCAACCAGGTCCGCCAGTCGACCGACCTGGACGACGAGGAGAGCGCGGTACGGCATCTGCGAGCCGCCGAGACCTCCACCGCGCGGGCCGACGCCCTGCTCAGCGCCGTCGACCGGCTGGCCTCCGACCTGCCGGCGGCCGAGAGCCTCCTCCCGGCCACCCTGACCGGCGCGGAGGCGGAACTCGCGGCAGTGAGCGAGCGCGCCGACGCCGACCGCGTGCTGGCCGCCGTACGGGAAGAGGTGGCGGCGAGGCCGTACGACCCGCTGGACGCCCTGCGTCGCGTGGTGGGGGCGACCGCGCCGCTCGGGGCGGGCCGGGACGGAGTGCTGTCGGCGGCGGCCCTCCTGGTCGCCCGGAACGCCGTCGCCACCGCCGACACCCACATCACGGTGCGCCGGGAATCCGTGGGCAGCACCGCGCGCACCCGTCTCGCGGAGGCACGCCGGCTGCTGCTCACCGATCCCTGGTCGGCCGCCGTCCGGGCCGACCAGTCGATGCGGAGCCCCTAGGAACCCCCTGGAACCCCTAGAACACCTAGAACAGGCTCAGCAACGCCTCCGCGGGGTCCGTCAGGCCCGTCTCCCCGTCCGGGAGGGGGAGTTCGAACCACACCGTCTTGCCGCGCGGTGTCCGCCGGGAGCCCCAGGCGGCGCTGAGCAGTCCCACCAGTTGCAGTCCGCGGCCGCCCTCGTCCGTGTCCCGGGCGCGTCGGCGGCGCGGCTGGACAAGGCCGGAGTCCCAGACCTCGCACACCAGCGTGCGGTCCAGCAGCAGCCGGAGTCTGATCTCGCCCTCGCCGTAGCGCAGGGCGTTCGTCACCAGCTCGCTGACCAGCAGTTCGGTGGTGTCGACCAGCGATTCCAGGTCCCACGACAGCAGCTGTCCGCGGGCGTACTCCCGAGCCCGGCCCACGCTGCGCGGCTCCCGCGGCAGTGTCCAGTCGCCGACCGAGTCGGCGGGCAGCCCCTGCACCCGGGCCATCAGCAGCGCGATGTCGTCCTCGCCGTGGTGGGTGTCGAGGGTGTTCAGGACGTGGTCGCAGACGTCCTCCAGCGGCCTGCTGGGATCCGTCAGCGCGCCCACGAAGGCCTGCAGACCCTCGTCCAGGGGATGATCGCGGCTCTCGACCAGTCCATCCGTGTAGAGCGCCAACAGGGCGCCTTCGGGCAGTTCGACCTCCACCTCCTCGAAGGGCTCCCCGCCGACGCCCAGCGGCATGCCCGGCGGCACGTCCAGCATCAGCGCGTCCTCGCCCGGTTCGAGCAGGACCGGCGGCAGATGGCCCGCGTTGGCGAAGGTGCAGCGGCGGGTGACGGAGTCGTAGACGGCGTACACGCAGGTCGCGAGGTACACCTCGGACAGGTCGGCCTCCCGGGGCCGGCGCGCGGCGCGGGTGGCCTGCTGGACGCCGCCGGGTGCGCCGAGCCCGCGGGCGATCTCGTCCAACGCGGAGAGCACCTCGGCCGGTTCGAGGTCCAGCAGGGCCAGCGTCCGTACGGCGGAGCGCAGTTCGCCCATGGCCACGGCCGCCCGCAGACCGCGGCCCATGACGTCGCCCACCACCAACGCCGTGCGGTGCCCCGGCAGTTCGATCACGTCGAACCAGTCGCCGCCGACCTCGCTGGGCCGGTCGGCGGAGGAGTTGCCGGGCAGGTAGCGGCAGGCGATGTCCAGTCCGGAGGCGACCGGGTCGCCGGGCGGGAGCAGCGAGCGTTGCAGTATCAACGCCCGTTCGTGCTCGCGCCGGTAGAGACGGGCGTTGTCGATGCAGACGGCGGCCCGTGCCGCGAGCTCCACCGCGAGGTCGCGGTCCCGGTCCCCGAACGGCTCGCTGCCCTTCGTACGGGCGAACTGCGCGAGCCCCACCACCGTGTCGTGGGCGACCATCGGCACGGCCAGCGTGGACTGGACGACCCCGCCGTCCTCGGCGGGCACGAACTGGGTGCGGGCGGTGCGCAGGGCGTCCGCGCAGGGCGAGTTGAACGGGTAGTGGTGGACGGCGCCCACGGCGACCGGGGCGCCGCCGCCGACGAACGGGGCGTCGGAGACCGCGCTGGCGAAGGCGACCCGGCGCAGCTGCGCGCTGCCGTCGGCGAGCCCGGGCGGGGTCTCGTCGCCGGCCAGCAGGCCCTGGTAGAGGTCGACCGTGGCGAGGTCGCAGAAGCCGGGGACGACCACGTCGAGGAGTTCGCGGGCCGTGGTCTCCAGGTCGAGGGAGTTGCCGATGCGGGCGCCCGCCTCGTTCAGCAGGGCGAGATTGCGCCGTGCGGCGGCCGCTTCCCGGGCGGCGGCGCGGCGGGCGGTGATGTCGGTTCCGAGCCAGGCGATGCCGATGGGGCGGCCCGATCCGCTGTGCACGCGGTAGAGGTTGATGGACCAGTGGCGGCGCTCGTCCGAGCCCGGCAGGAAGCCCGTGACGTGCATGTCCGTGATGGAGTCGCCGGTTTCGAGGACCCGGCGCAGGGTCGCCGAGACCCGCTCGGCCTCGGGCCGGGGCAGATAGTCGTGGACGCCCTTGCCGCGGTGGTCGTCCGGGGTGCCGCCGAACAGCATGGCGAACCGCTGGTTGGCACGCCGCACCCGCAGATCGGTGTCGATCAGGAGGAATCCGAACGGAGATTGACCGAAAATCGACTGCGATGCGGCAAGGTCGGTCTCGATGCTGCGCAGAGTGCGCACGTCGACGACGATGCAGACGGCACCCCTGCGGGCGTCCTCGGTCTGCGTCGGCATGACGTACACCTCGGCGAGCCCCTGCCCGCCCGCGTCGTCCTCGGCGGTCGCGGGCACCCGGAACGGCACCACGCCGGTCCACTCCCGCCCGTCGAGGATCTCGGCCATCTTCCGCTGCCCCTGCTCGCGCAGGTCGGGGTCGATGAAGGCCTCGATGGGATCCATGCCGACGGCCCGCTCGGCGGCGATGCCGAAGACCTGCTCGGCACGCAGGCTCCACTGGTCCACCAGGCCGTCGGGGCCGATCGAGAAGGACGCGACCTTGATGTAGTCGTAGATCGAGCCGGGCGGGCTGCTCTGCCACATCGCGTCACCGGGCGGTGTCCCGTCGAAGGAGGACAGGCCCGTGCCACCCGTCGCCCGGCCCGCGCCGTCCGCCGCGGCGGCTGCCGCGGCCTCCGCCCTCGCGCCGTCCGACGGGTCCTCGGACTCCGTGGCCTTCGCTGGTATCTCGCTCACGCGAACCGTCCCCTCCAGCTCACCGCGTCCGGCACCGGTCACCGGGGGCGGCTGCCCGCAGTATCCAGCACTACGGCGCCCCACAACACGGTGTTCACGATCACAGCACGGTCCCGGCGGTTTTCGGTCCCGGCTGTGAGAACACTCCCAGTCTTCTAACCAGCGGACACGCCGTCGAATCACACCCGTCCGTGGCATCCGCCGGCGCGGGCCCGCGGCTCTACAGAGCGGGGGCCGCCGTACACGCCTTCCGGCGCCTCAGTTCGGCACGGCGAGCTCGAACCACACCGTCTTTCCCGCCGCACCGGGCCGGGTACCCCAGCGGCGGGAGGAGTGGGCCACCAGCTGCAGTCCGCGGCCGCCCTCGTCCTCGGGGTGGGCGACCCGTTCGCGGGGCGGGTCGGGCAGCGGGTCGGAGACCTCGACCAGCAGCACGGCGGGGAGGCGGGGCGAGCGGACGAGACGGACGCCGATGGGGCCGGTGGCGTGTCTGAGGGAGTTGGTCACCAGCTCGCTGACCAGCAGGGCGGTGAGATCACCGAGGACGTCCAGGCGCCAGGTGTGGAGTTGGCCCCTCACCGCCGCGCGGGCGGTTCTGACGGCGTCCGGTTCCGCGGGAAAGGTCCACTCGGCGCAGTCGCCTTCGGTGTCGATCACGCCGATCACTTCCCGGGCCAGGAACTCGTCCCACGCATGTCCGGTTTCGTGGGGTTAATGGGCACATACCCGATATCCAGGGGGCAGTACCGTCCACGGGGGCGCACTGTGGCACGAACGGCGTACCGGGGATCGAGGACGCACAGGCATCCGGCACGATCAAGGATTCGGCACGATCAGGGATTCGGCCCGGTCAGGGATTCTTCGGCTCGATCAGGGATTCGGCTCGATCACCTTGCGGACCGCTTCCACGTCCTGGTCCAGCCAGTCCACGTCCCAGGTCTCGTCCGGGGACAGCCAGCGCAGTTCGTCATGGTCCTGGAGCGGCTTGGGGGCGGAGGAGCCCGGCAGGAGGCGGGCCGTCCAGACCTTCAGGACGTACGGCGGCCTCAGCGGCCACTCCCCCGGTACGCGCCGCACGGCCTCCGCGTCCACGCCCAGTTCCTCGCGCAGTTCGCGCACCAGGGCCGCCTCGGGGGTCTCCCCCGCCTCCACCTTGCCGCCCGGCAGTTCCCAGCGGCCAGCGAGGTCGGGCGGGGCGCTGCGGCGGGCGGCGAGGAGGCGGCCGTCGTCGAGGAGGGCGGCTCCCACCACCACGATCCGTTCGCTCATGGGCGAGAGCCTACGGGAGTCAGTTGACCGTGCCGCCCTGGCCGTTCTGGCCGATGCGTTCGACCCAGTAGAGCTGCCTGTGGCCGCGGTCGTCGAGGCTGTCGGCGATCTTCTGGGCCTCCGCCCGGGTCGCGTACCGGCCCACGCGGTAGCGATTGCCGTTGTCGTCCTGCCGTATGACGAGCCAGGGAAGAGTGATCGTGCCGTCGTTCATCGCGCCCCACCGCCCCCGCCCTCTAAGGAAACCGCAATCCGCATATGCCCGAGCCTACGCCTTACCTTCACGCAGCGAATACGGCTTTTCACAAAGAGGTACGCAACCGGCCAGATCGAGGGGGGCGCGCGAAAAGGAACGCGCCGCCTCCGGGCGTGCGCGCATCCGTTTGGCGACATGCCAGAGGCACCTGCGGCGACCTGCGAGAACGTCCGGATTTCAGCGGCGGAGGAACGGGTTCCGGGGGGCGGTCGTCGGAGCCACGGGAATGGTTGCCGGGGGTAACCGCCGTAAAGGTGTGCGCTATTTCACCGGGAGGTGGTACGCGACCCGGTAGCGGTCGGCCGGGATGACGACGTCGGCGGTCTCCACGGGGCGGCCCGAGGCGTAGAAGGTGCGCTGCACGACGATGACGACATGGCCCGGGACGCCGCCCAGGGCGAGCAGTTCCTCCGCGAGGCCGGGGCGGGCGCCGACCTCCTCGGTGACGTTGTCCACGATCACGTCGATCGCCGCCATGCGCTCGACGACGCCCATGCCGCCCAGCGGCCCCTCCTCGGGGAGCATCACGGGCGTACGGCCGGTGACCGCGAGGGGCTCCCAGGAGGTGGAGAGCATCATCGCCTCGCCGGCCTCCCGGAAGACGTACCGCGTGCACATCACGCGGTCGCCGGGCCTGATGCACAGGCGCTCGGCGACGGCGCCGCTCGCCTCGGTCTGCTCGCTGTTGGACTCCCAGGTGCCGCGCGCGTCGGCGTCCGCCTGCTCCTGACGGAAGGGGGTGGCCCCGCCGGCCGGCCGGAAGCCGGAGCGGGCGACGCTACGGGGGACGGGGCGCTCGCGCACGTACGTCCCCGAGCCCGAGCGGCCCTCCACCAGACCCTCGGCCATCAGCACCTTGCGCGCCTCCAGGGCCACGGTGTCCGAGACGCCGTACTCCTGGCGGATTCTGGCCTGGGAGGGGAGGCGGGTGTGCGGTGGCAGCGATCCGTTGACGATCTTCTGGCGGAGATCACCCGCGACACGCAGATACGCCGGCTGCTCACCGAAAGTCACTGGCCGCTCCCATCAGGTTGTACAGACAGCAACAGCGTGGCAACCGTGGGTTCCGCCATGCAAGCAAAGGCCAGAGAATCACTCGATGTGGTGACATGCGCCCGGTGAAGCCTTTACGCAGGCACTTTCTCCCCGCTATGGCCGCGCTCACACCTCGACATCGGAATCTCCACCTCCGCCGGCCTCCTGGTCGCCCGCATCGTCCGTCACGAGCGGGGTCGTGGCGAGGCCCAGAGCCTTGCGCGCGGTGACGGACCGGCGCGGGGACTCCTCCACCGTGATCCGGCCGTAGGCGGCGTAGAAGTCGTCCGAATCGGTGGCCGCGGCGACCTGTGCCCACTGCTTGCCGAGGGAGTCCGCCTCCTTGACGACGGCGGAGACGGGGCTCTTCGCGTCCGCCGGCCACGCGTGCTGCCGCAGCAGGGCGGCCTCCTTGGTGAACGCGTCCGACACCCGCCCCGCCCAGGCCGTGTTGACCCGCAGGTCCTCCCCGGGGCTGACGGCGGGCTGACCGTCGAGGGCCACGTTGCCGAGGTTGACGGCCCGCAGGTAGGCGAGCTGATGGGCGTTCAGCGACCGGCCGTCGTTGCGCAACGAGCCGGTGAGACCGGCGGTCTTGTCGGTGTTGCCGAACACGCAGGTGACCTCGCGGTCGCCGAGCCGCCAGCTCTGCCGCGTCGGCGTCAGGAAGTACACGTCCACGTCGACGGGAACGGCCCAGGCGTCCATGGCGTAGGCGTAGCGCAGCGCGGAGCACCGGGTGTCGGCGACCGCGGTGACGTCGGCGTCCCCGGGGTAGGAGGTGTCCCTGCCCATCGTGAACGCGGCGAAGACCTCGCCGTCGTGCCTCCCTGCGCACGGCACCTTGTCGACGTCGTAGGTGAAGCCCTCCAGGGAGCCGCCGGGCGCGTCGAAGCACTCGCCCTTGGCCAGGGTGTAGGCGCTGCCGTTGTCCTTCGCGGCGTCCTTGAAGCCGCCCCAGAAGTCGGACACGTTCCCCGTGGCCAGTGTCAGCACCCACAGGGCGACCCCGAGCGAGGACAGCACGGAGCCCGCCACGGCCATCCCCCTGCCCCGCTCCCCCGTCCGCCGGATCTGCCCCAGCGCGATCAGCCCCAGCAGCAGCCCGGCGGCCGGAACGCAGCACAGGATGCCGAGCACGAGAGAGGCGACGGCGAGCCCGTTGACCGGCGCGGGCCGGTTGTACGGGCTGTATCCCTGCCCCCAGGGCTGGTACGGGTACGGCTGGGCGTATGGCCCCTGGGCACCGTACGGCCCCGGCGGGTACGGCGGCTCCCCGTACGGTGCCTGTGCGTACGGTGCCTGTGCGTACGGCGGCTGCGGGAACTGGCCCTGTGGGTAGGGCCCTTGGGGTTCCTGCGGCTGCGGGGGCACAGGGGGCGGGGGTATGGACACGGGTACCGTGCTCCTGTTTCGGGGCGGCGCCGGGGGTGCGCGTGGGGGTGGGCGAGGCGTACGCGCCGACGTACTCGCGGCGGCGTACCTGCCTGGGCGCATGGTAAGCGTGAGGTGAGCGGGGGTGGAACGGCGGTCGCACCGGGCACCGGGCATATACGCGTTGGGCCCGCGAGCACGGGTCCCGGGGTTCCGTGCTCGCGGGTTCGGGCGGCGACGAGAGGCGCCCCGGGCACCTGCTCGTTCGGGTCAGTCCGTGACGTCCTGGCAGTTGGCGGTCGCGGCCTTCCCCGCCAGGCGGTCGGTGACCCAGTTGATCGCGGTCCCCTGGTCGCTGAGCATCGGCAGGAAGTGGTTGAGCAGCTTCACCGGCAGCGCCGGCACCTCGACCGGCACGAAGGAGACCGAGGCGCCCCTCGCGCACCAGTCCGCGGCAAGCCGGCGGGCCTGCTGGAACGGGACGAGGTTGTCATTGACGCCGTTCGCCACCCGGACGGGGGTGTCGGGGGTGAGGTTGCCGATGCGCTGCTCCGCGAAGACCTTCCGAAGCTCGGGCTCCGCCTCCACGATCTCGGCCATCGACTGGCCGGTCTTCGTCCATGAACTGCTCTTCTGCCCGTTGAAGGCGAAGATCCCGTCGCCGGTGCACATGGTGGACGCGTCCTTCAGCGCCTTCTCGCCCTTGGCGTTGAGGTACTTGTCGACGATCGGCTTCAGCTGCGGATACGCCTGCACGAAGCCGTTCGTCGACCATGCGATGGCCGCGGTGAAGGAGGTACCGTCGGCTTCGGTCAGGGGCCCGCTGAGGTCGGCGAGCGGCGCTCCGGCGTAGGCGCCGGCGAGCTTCACGTCGGGGGCGTAGGACGGCTGGAGTTCGGCGGCCGCGGCCGTCCCCTGTCCGCCCTGGCTGTAGCCGAAGAGCCCGACGGCCGAGGCGCCGGTGATCGACGTGCCGGGAAGGGCACGCGCCGCACGCACCGCGTCGAGGACCGCGTGCCCTTCGTCGACGCGGTTGATGTAGGTGTGCACCCGGTCGGTCGTTCCGAGCCCTATGTAGTCGGTGACGACGACGGCGACGCCCTTGGCGAGGAGCCGGTAGGCCGCCAGGTTCTCGTAGCCCACGGACACCGACCCCCTGCCGATCGACAGGGGGTTCTCCAGGGCCTTGGACGCGGCACACGCGTCGCCCTGGCCCATCGTGCCGGGGGCGAGAGCGACCAGGGGACGCGGTCCCGGACCGCTCCACCTGGCGGTCGGCTCCAGGTAGGCGCCGGTCACGGCCGCGGGCTTCCCGGCGGAGTCGGTGGACTTGTACATCAGCCGGGTGGCCGTGCCCGGCAGCGGTCGCAACCCTGCGGACCTCCCTCCGGGCGGCCTGCGAGGGTCTGCCGTACTGACACCGAACACCGCACACCGCGCAGGCCGGCACCCGGCCTGTGCTCTCGGCTCGGCCACGGCTGCCCGGGCCGCGCCGCCCGTCAGCTTCCCGGTACGCGCTCCAGGGCCATGTCGGTCGCTGTGACCCAGCCGGGCTCCGCGACCAGGAGACTGTGTTCGCGGCCCGCCACGTCCACGTCGACGACGTACCGGAAGCCGGCCTCCTCGGCCGCCGCCACCCGCGCCGGGTCCGGGGCGTCGACGGCGTACACCACCCGCCGGCACCGGCCGTCCGCCACGCGGATGGCAGCCGCCAACTGCCCCAGTACCGCGGAGAGTTCAGGGCCGTGCAGGTGTGGGTCGGGGCGGACCTCGACGTCGTGGGCCGCCACGGGGTACGTGTCCCGCAGGCGGCCTGCGGCGCAGCGTTCCACGTGTACGGTCGTCGCCTCGCCGCCGACCTCCAGGCGCACAGCCGCGCTGAAGCGCCCGCCGGCGCCGGGGAGCGCCAGATCCGGCAGTGCGGGGACGGTGAGCACGTCAGCCCTCTCTCTCGGCCAGTCGTCGGATCGCCGTCTTGTCGAGCTTCCCCGAGGCGTTCCTCGGCACGGCTTCGACGATCTTCAGGCGTCGCGGCAGCTTGTAGCGGGCCAGCCGTCCGGCCGCGTAGCCGTGGATGTCCTCCAGGGTCCGCGGACCGGAGCCGTCCACGCTGATGACGGCGGCCACCGTCTCGCCCCACTGTTCGTCGGGCACGCCGACGACGCCGACGTCCAGGACGCCTGGCATGGCGGCCAGGACGCGCTCCACCTCGGCGGGGTAGACGTTCTCACCGCCGGTGATCACCATGTCCTTGAGCCGGTCGACGATGTAGAGGAAGCCGTCCTCGTCGAGCCGACCGGCGTCGCCGCTGTGGAACCACCCCTCGGCGTCGAACGCCGCGTTGTTGGCCTCCGGGTTGTTCCAGTAGCCGGCGGTGACGTTCGGTCCCCGTACGACGATCTCGCCGGGCACCTCGGGCCCGACGGGTTCGCCTGTGACCGGGTGGACGACCCGGACCTCGGTGAAGGGCATGGGGATGCCCGCGGATCCCACCTTGTCCAGCGTGCGCTCGGCCGGCAGGTGCGTGGCGAAGGGGGACGTCTCCGTGAGGCCCCACGCCTGCTGGAGAAGGACGCCGTGCTGGGCGTACAGCTCGATGAGCGAGGGCGGCACCGGGGCGCCCGCCACCACCACGGAGCGCAGGTGGCTCAGGTCCTCGTCGAAGAGGCCGGGGACGCGCGCGAGCGCGGCGAACATCTGGGCCACTCCGAACATGGAGTTGACCTTGTGGGTGACCATGTCGTCGCGGCACTGCCGCGGGTCGAATCCCCGGCGTACGAGGACGGTGCCGCCGCGCACCAGCGTGCGCAGGGTGAAACTGTTCAGCGCGCCGATGTGGAAGAGCGGTGCCGCCGCGTACGTGACGTCGTCCCGCCGGGTGTCGAGGCGCAGTTCGACGTTGACCGCGTTCCACCAGATGTTGCCGTGGGTGAGGACGACGCCCTTGGGCAGACCGGTGGTCCCCGAGGTGAACATGAGCACGGCCGGGTCGTCGGCCGTCTTCGCGGCGATGTCCGGGCCGGGGGTGGCGACGGCCGAGATCAGGGGCGACCACGTCCGCCAGCCGCCCGTCTCCGCCGAGGCCGAGGCCGGGGCCTGGGTGTCGTCGTCCACCAGCAGCAAGTGCCGGAGCCGGGTGCCCTCGCGGATCGCGTCGACCCGGGCACGGTGCTCCTCCTCGCAGACGAGGACCGTGGCCCCGCTGCCTTCGAGTACGGCCCTCAACTCCCGCTCCGCGAGTCGGAAGTTGACCGGCACGAAGATCGCGCCGGTCCGGAAGGCGGCGAGCATGGTCACCAGGAACGAGCTGCTGTTGAGGCCGAGGTAGGCGACCCGGTCACCGTCGCGGACGCCGAAGCTGGTCAGTACGGTCGCCAGGCGGGCGGACTTCTCGTCGAGCTGGGCGTACGTCAGGTCTCCGCCGGCATAGCGGACGGCGGTGGCGGCGCCTTGGTGCGCGGCGTTGCGCGCGACGGCGGCGGCCGGGTTGAGATCGACCCCCAGGCCGGAGTTGCGCGGGTGCGGCGGGGTCGCCGTGGGCGTGGTCACTGTCGGCTCCTCGTCGAGCGTCAGAGGTGATCGCCGCCGGCGGCGTGCGCGAATCCGCGGACGCCGATGCCGCCGTCGGCATGGATTGCGTGGCCGGTGATCGGGCCGCTCTGGTCGCGCGCGGCGAGCAGGACGTAGGGCCCGGTGAAGTCCCGGGGTTCGGTGCTGGAGTCGTGCAGGGGAAGCGGCGGGGGCGGGGTGTCGGGGCCCTTCTTCGCGAAGGAGGCGCCGATGGACCGTTCGGAGAGGGCGAGGGACTCGGGGCCGCGCAGGTCGGTGTTCATGCCGCCGCAGGCGACGCCGTTGACCCGGACCTTCGGGGCGAGTTCGTAGGCGAGTTCGCGCATCAGACCGAGGCAGGCGTGCTTGCTGGCGGTGTAGAGCGGGCCGCCGCCGTTCACGTGGAAGGACGCGTTGGACAGCGTCATGATGATGCTGCCGCGGGTCTTCACCAGCTCGCGCCAGGCCGCCTCGGCGGCCAGCAGGTAGCCCTTGACGTTGATGGAGAACAGCTCGTCGAAGGCGCTGTCCAGCTGGGCACCGGTGAGCCGGGTGAGCTGGCGCTGGTAGTCCCACACCCCGGCGTTGGCGACGAGTGTGTCGAGTCCGCCGAAGCGTTCGACGGTCGCGGCGACCGCCGCGTGCAGGGCGTCCACGTCCCGTACGTCGGCGGTGACGGCGTGGAAGCGCGCGGGGTCGCCGACGGCGGCTACGACGTCGTCCAGTTGGTCCTTGTCCCGGCCCAGGACGGTGACCGAGGCGCCCTCGGCGAGATACCGCTCGGCGACCGCCCGGCCGATGCCGGAGCCGCCGCCGGTGATCAGTGCGGTGTGGCCCTCCAACCAGCCGCCGCTCATGACCGCTCCCGCAGGAAGCCGGTGACCAGGGCCTCGAATTCGTGCTGCCGCTCCAGCTGCACCCAGTGGCCGCAGCGGCCGAAGACGTGCAGCCGCACATCGCGGATCTGCTTGAGCATCAACTGCGCGCCGTCCAGGGTGATGGTGCGGTCGTCCCGGCCCCACAGCAGCAGGGTCGGCGCCTTGATCTTCTCCAGGTCCCGCCAGAGCGGGTCCATGCCGCCGCGCCGGGCGAAGGCCGCGTTGTAGAGGTGGTAGAAGGCGATGTGGCTCTCGTCGAGGGACGCCTCGTAACGGGCGCGGACGACGTCGCGGCCGAACTGACGGTGGTCGAAGACCATGGTGCGGATGAAGTCGGCCATCTTCTTCTCGCTGGGCCCGCTGCCGTTGTAGTAGCGGAACATCGCCTTCTGTCCCTCGGTGGGAGCGGGGCCGAACGGCACCCAGCCCCCGCCGGGCGCCATCAGGACGAGACCGGTGACGCGCTCCGGTCGCTGCTGCGCCATCGCGATGGCGGCAGCGCCGCCGAGGCTGTTGCCCAGCAGGTGGAAGGTGTCGATGCCGAGGGCGTCGAGGGCCTGGTACAGGGCGTCGACGGTGATCTCGGTGATCGACCGCTTCTCCAGGTCGTCCTCGGTGGGGCGGTAACTGCCGCCGAAACCGGGCTGGTCGGGCAGGATCACGCGGAAGTGCCGGGCCAGGGCGGCGAGATTCTGGTGGTAGTTGCTGACACCGGAGGCGCCGGGCCCGCCGCCGTGCAGCATCACCAGGACGGGTCCTTCGCCGGTTTCGGCGACGGCGATCTCGCCCAGGGTGGTGGGCACGCGGTGCTGTTCGAGGTGGAGGTCGGGGTCGGGGTCGGAGGCGGGGGCGGGGGCGAGGTCGGTCACAGGGTTTCCCCTCACGGAATGCGGCGTGTGCTCAAAGGGACTCAGAGGAACTCAGAAGGGCTCAGAGGTACTCAGCGGGACTCAGCGGGACTCAGAAGAAGGTGGAGATGTTCTTCGCCTGGAGGATGTTCTGGTCGAGCAGGATGGTGCGGCGGGCGACCTGGAGGCGGCCGTCGGGCGTGCGGCGCAGGAGGTCGGTGCGGCCGCCGGCGAAGACGTTCTCCTCGCGTTCCAGGCGGTTGCGATACACGAGGAAGGCCGAGGTCACGTAGAGGTCGGCGGCGGTGAAACCGTCGTGTTCGGCGGGGTCGGCGTGGCGCACCATCACGTTGGTGACGAGGTGGCGGGTGCGTGAGGGCGGGTCCTCGGCCCAGGCCATGCCGGAGTCGAAGCGCCGGATGCGCCAGGCGAGGCTGTCCTTGGTCTCGTCGTAGAAGGCGGCCTCGCCGCGTGCGGCGACGGACAGGGCCTGCTGCCGGCGCAGGCGGTTGGTGCGCGTCGGCATCCAGTAGTCGAGGTCGTCGGCGAGGAGTTCGAGCCAGTCGGCGAAGCGGCCGGCGTCCAGGAGGGCGGCTTCCTCGTAGTAGAACTGCTCGACCTCGAAGTGCGTGTCCCGGTCGGCGCGTTGCCCGGCGCCCGGCGGGTGCGGTGCGGTGGCGGTGCTCACGGTGTCATTCGGTCCCTTCTCCGTGGGGTGCGGCATGTCAGCCGCGCAGCAGTGACCGCAGGTTCACCGACGGGTCGGCCAACGGGCCTGCCCTGACGGCTACTTGGCGGTCGATCATGCGGCGCGCGGCCCGCACGGCCATCGGGTCGTCGACGGAGGCGGCGGCGACGACGTGTCCGTCGCGCAGGCCGAAGACGGCGAAGGCCGGGTCGTCGTACGAGCCGCGGACCACGGTCAGCTCGGCGGACGCCATGTGCCCGACGGCTTCGACGTGCCGGTCGTGGCGGTCGGTCCAGAACCATGGAGCCGTCGCTGGCGGCGGCGTGGTCCCCAGGAGGGTGGCCGCGGCGCGGGCGCCGTCGTGCTGGGCGGCCTCCCAGTGCTCGGTGCGCGGCAGCAGCACGCCGTCGCGCCGGGTGCGGGCGGGGTCGCCGACGGCGAGCACGGCCGGGTGGGAGGTGAGCTGACGCTCGTCGACCACGATGCCGCCCTCGACCCGAAGGCCCGCGCTCTGGGCGATCTCGGTGCGCGGCACCATGCCGACGCCCAGCAGCACCGCGTCGAAGACCTGCGGCTCGGCGGCAGGCTCGCCGGCATCGGTGAACCGTGCCTCGATGCCGCCGGGGCGGTCCGTGAAGCCGTCCACGCCGGTGTGCAGGGTCGTGATCCCCGCCCTGTGGTGCAACCCGTGCAGCCAGTCGGCCAGTTCGGCCCCGATCGCGGCCGCGAGGGGTACGGCCACGGGGTCGGCCAGGACGACCTCACAGCCCAGGCGCACCGCCGTGGAGGCGGCCTCCGCCCCGATCAGTCCCGCGCCGACCACCAGGACGCGCGCTCCCGAACCGAGTGCCTCGCGCAGCCGGTCGGCGTCCTTCGCCGTGCGCAGCACATGGACGCGGTCGCTGTGCGCGCCGGGGATCGGCGGGCGGGCCGCGCCGCCTCCGGTGGCCAGGACCACGCGGTCGGCGGGCAGCAGGGCGCCGTCCACCAGCTCGACCGCGCCGTCGGCGGGGCGCAGCGCGGAGACGGTCGTGCGGTTCATCAGCCGTACGCGCTGGTCGTCGTACCACTGCTGGGGCTTGAGGGCGATCTGCTTGATGTCTTGCGTACCGGCCAGGAAGTCCTTGGACAGGGGCGGCCGGTCGTAGGGGAACTCGCCGGCGTCCACGAGGGTGAGGTCACCGTCGAAGCCGCCCGCCCGCAGGGCGCCGGCCGTGCTGACCCCGGCGACGCCCCCGCCCACGATGACCACGCGCTCGCTCACGGTGTCTCACCCGGGAAGAGGTAGACCTCGCCGTCGCGGACCTCGACCCGGTGCGGGCAGGTGTCGCGGGTCGCGGGGAGGCCCTGGACCTCGCCGCTCTTGAGACAGAACCTGCTGGAGTGCAGCGGGCACTCGACGTAGCCGTCCTCCACCCAGCCCTCGGCCAGGGACGCGGTCTCGTGGGTGCAGGTGTCGTTCAGCGCGTACACGGTGTCGTCGGTGTCGCGCAGCAGGGCGATGTCGTCGTCGGTGCCGGTGACGGACTTGTCGACGGCGATGCCCTCGCCCTGCGGGATGTCGTCCAGGGACGCCACCCGGATGCCGTCTCCGGCGCTCATGCTCGCTCCTCGTGCCATGCGGGGGTGTTCATCAGCTCGCGCCAGCGGCCGTAGAAGGCCCGGCCGGCGGCGTCGCTGTACAGCTCACTGGTTTTGCCGGGGTGGCGGCCGTCCGCACGTTCGGAGCCCATGCCCATCTGGTAGTTGAGGGCGACCCCGCCCGTGATGAAGCCGTGCGAGATGGCCTGCACCTCGCTCCAGTTCTCGCCGTCGTCCTGCTCGAAGATGCCGCTGGGTCCGAAGGTGCGCAGGTTGTACAGGCGCTGCGCCTCCCGTACCTCTTCGGGCATCGACTTGTCGACGACGGTCCAGGCCCAGACCTCCATCCGGTCCGGCCCCTTGGGGTGCCAGACGCGGATCGAGCCGTTGACCGGCAGGTAGGAGAAGTTCGGGAAGACGGTGGCGTGACCGTTGGTCAGCGGGCCCTCGACGCAGGCCTCGCCGAGGCGGGCGCGCAGCGCGTCGTAGTCCGTCCACCGGTGCACGGTCTCGGCGTCGAAGCGGTTCTTGGGGTGCACCGGGAAGCCGGCGCCGTTCCCGTGGGCGTCGCTGTACTGCCGGCCCGTGCGGTGCACGATCTCTTCCTTGGGCTTCCTGCCGCTGGGCGAGAGCACCATGATGGCCGAGGCGTGGCTCATGTTGACGTGGTACCAGTCGGTGGCGAACTGCTCGGCCGCCAGCTTCCAGTTGCCTTCGAGCACCCACTTGTGGACTCCGCCGACCACCACGGTGCCTTCGTCGTCGTGGTCGAGCATCGCGTCCATGTACCAGGCCATGTCGCCCAGCGACTCGCGCAACGGCAGTGGTTCGGGGTTCCAGGTGCCGAAGACCAGACCGTGGTAGCTCTCCACGTGCGGCACTTCCACCAGGCCCCAGTCACCCGTGGTGAAGGTCTCGGGGTAGCCGTCCTGGTTGGGCACGCTGACGAGGGAGCCGTCCAGGTTGTAGGACCAGCCGTGGTAGGTGCAGGTGAAGTTGCGGGTGGTGCCGAAGTCGGCGCGGCAGACGCGGGCACCGCGGTGGCGGCAGGAGTTCAGGTACGCGCGGATGCGGCGGTCGCGGTCGAGGGTGACGATGACCGGGTCCTCGCCCATGTACGTGGTGAAGAAGTCGCCCGGCTTGTGGAACTGGTCGGTGTGCGCGAGGAACAGCCAGCTCGGCGCGAAGACGCGGCGCAGTTCCTGCCGGTACAGCTCCTGGTCGGTGAAGATCACCCGGTCCACGAGCCCGCCCTCGGTGTCCACGAGCCCGGAGACGTCGAGGTTGTGCACCAGCTCTTCCGGGCGCCGCAGGTCCCCTCGCGGGGCCGTGGTGGCCGCGCCCCGGGGTTCGTTCGTCGAGGTCATGCGCCCAGGCAACAGCAGGGCACCGGCCGTCGGCCATCGGCCGTTCCGCCGTGCGGCACACGCGCTGTCCAGGGCCGTCGGCGGCGGGAGAGCGTACGGTCATGCTTGCTGCCACCGCCGTCTCCCAGAGCGCGAGCGACCCGCTGGCCGGGCTCGTGCTGGGCGACGTTCCCCCGCCCGAGCCCCGGCCCGGCTGGTCGAGAGTCCGGGTCGTCTCCTCCTCGCTGAACATGCACGATCTGTGGACGCTGCGCGGCGTCGGCCACCCGCCCGAGCGGCTGCCCGTCGTGCTCGGCTGTGACGCCGCGGGGTACGACGAGGACGGCGACGAGGTCCTCGTCCACCCCGTCATCGCGGACCCGGACGCCGGGCTCGGCGACGAGACCCTCGATCCGGATCGGGCCCTGCTCTCCGAGCAGCACGACGGCGCCTTCGCCGAGTACCTCTCCGTTCCGACCCGCAACCTGATCCCCAAGCCGGCCTGGCTCTCCTTCGACGAGGCGGCCTGCCTGCCCGTCGCCTGGGGCACGGCCTACCGCATGCTGTTCACACAGGCCCGGGTCAGGGCCGGGGACCGCGTCCTGGTGCAGGGCGCCGGCGGCGGTGTCGCCTCGGCCGCGATCAAGCTGGCCGTGGCCGCGGGCGCCGTCGTCTACGCCACCAGCCGCAGCGAGGACAAGCGCGCCCAGGCCCGGTCGTGGGGCGTGCGCGCGGCACTGGCGAGCGGCGAGCGGCTGCCGGAGCGCGTGGACATCGTGATCGAGACGGTGGGCGAGGCCACCTGGTCGCATTCGCTCAAGTCGCTGCGCCCGGGCGGCACTCTGGTCACCGCGGGCGCCACCAGCGGTATGAACCCGCCCGCCGACCTGGGCCGCGTCTTCTATCTGCAGCAGCGCGTCCTCGGCTCGACCGGCTGCACGCGCGGCGAACTGGTGTCGCTGCTGAAGCTGATGGACGCCACGGGGGTACGCCCGGTGATCGACCGCACGCTGCCGCTCAGCGAGATCCACAAGGGATTCCAGCTCATGATCGACGGACGCCTGACCGGAAAGCTCGTCATCCACCCGTCCGACGCAGATCAGGCAGGAGCATTGCCATGACCGCCGCAGCCGTGGGCCTGTCCCACTCTCCGCTCATCGGGAAGAACGATCCCGCGCCCGATGTCGTGGCATCCGTGGAGAAGGCCGTGGACGCGGCCCGCTCCTTCGTACGGGCCTTCGACCCCGAACTGGTCGTGCTGTACGCGCCGGACCACTACAACGGGTTCTTCTACAAGGAGATGCCGCCCTTCTGCCTGGCCACGGCCGCGCACGCGATCGGCGACTTCGACTCCGCGGCCGGGCCGCTCTCCGTGGACACCGATGCCGCGAACGCCCTTGCCCGGGGCGCCCTCGACCGTGGCATCGACCTGACCGTGTCGGCCCGCATGACCGTCGACCACGGCTTCGTCCAGCCGCTGGAAGTTCTCTTCGGGGGCATCGACCACGTTCCTGTCGTGCCCGTCTTCGTCAACGGCGTGGCCACGCCCCTCGGCCCGGTCAGCCGTATCCGGGCGCTGGGCACGGCACTCGGCGATGCCGCCTCGGCACTCGACCGGCGTGTGCTCTTCCTCGGTTCCGGGGGCCTCTCCCACGACCCGCCGGTCCCGGTTCTCGACGGCGCGCCGCCTCGGGTCGCCGGCGCCCTCATCGAAGGGCACCCGCCCACAGCGGAGCAGCGGGCACGCGGCGAACAGCGCGTTGTCCAGGCCGGACGCGACTACGCAGCCGGATCGACCACGATGATCCCCATCAACCCGGAGTGGGACAACCTCGTCCTGGACACCTTCGAGGACGGTCGTCTCACCGACGTGGACGACTGGACCGTGGAGTGGATGGGCACCCAGGGCGGCGGCTCCGCTCACGAGGTACGCACCTGGATCGCCGCCTTCGCCTCCTTGGCCGCGACCGGTCCGTATCGCATGACCTCCCGCTTCTACGCGCCGATTCCCGAGTGGATCGCCGGATTCGCCGTGGCCACCGCCGTTGAGGAGCACACCACATGACCGACCACGAAGATCTCGTCGCCGCGGCGGCGGACCGACTGCTGGCCGCCGCGGCCACGGGCCGGCCGTGCGCCCCCGTCCGTGACGTGCTCGGCACCGCCGACATCGCCCTGGCCTACGCCGTGCAGAGCCGGCTCGGGGCGCGCAGGGTGGCCGCCGGTGCCGCCGTCACCGGCCGCAAGATCGGCCTCACCTCCCCGGCCGTGCAGCAGCAACTCGGCGTCGACCAGCCGGACTTCGGCGTCCTCTTCGCCGACATGGACGTGTCCGGCCTCGCGACCGTACCGACCTCGCGGCTGCTCCAGCCCAAGGTCGAGGCGGAGATCGCCTTCGTCCTCGGCGCCGACCTCGACGTCCCCGACCCGGATCCGGCGGCGGTACGCGCGGCTGTCGACCACGCCCTGCCCGCCCTGGAGATCGTGGACAGCCGGATCGCCGGCTGGGACATCACCCTCACCGACACGATCGCCGACAACGCCTCCAGCGGCCTGTACGTCCTGGGGCGGACCCGGCTGGCGCTCACGGAGTTCGAGCCGCGCGACACCACGATGCGGATGTACGTGAACGACATCCTCGTCTCCGAGGGCGACGGAGCCGCCTGCCTGGACGATCCGCTCAACGCCCTGCTGTGGCTGGCACGCACCGCCCGCGCACACGGCGACCCGCTGCGCGCCGGACAGGTGGTCCTCTCCGGCGCTCTCGGCCCGATGGCCGCCGTCCGCCCCGGCGACACCGTCCGCGCGGACATCTCATCCCTCGGCACGGTCCGCACCACCTTCACCGACCGCACCACCATCACCGACCACACGACAGCCACCGCCACCGACAAGGACCCGGCATGAACAGGACGAAGGTCGCCGTCATCGGCTCCGGGAACATCGGAACCGACCTGATGATCAAGCTGCTCCGTCTGTCGGAGACCCTGGAGATGGCCGCGATGGCCGGCATCGACCCGGAGTCCGACGGGCTCGCCCGCGCCCGCCGGCTCGGAGTGCCGACCACCCACGACGGCGTGGACGGCCTGATCGCGATGGACGGCTTCGACGACATCGAGCTCGTCTTCGACGCCACCTCGGCCAAGGCCCACCGCGCCAACGCCGAACGGCTGGAACCGTACGGCAAGACGCTCATCGACCTCACACCGGCCGCGATCGGCCCGTTCGTCGTGCCACCGGTGAACCTCGACGCCCACCTCGGCGCCCGCGACGTCAACATGGTCACGTGCGGCGGCCAGGCCACCATCCCGATCGTCCACGCCATCGCACGGACCACACCGGTGCCGTACGCCGAGATCGTCGCGTCCATCGCGTCGAAGTCGGCGGGTCCCGGGACCCGCGCCAACATCGACGAGTTCACCGAGACCACGTCCGCCGCGATCGAGACGGTGGGCGGCGCCGCCCGCGGCAAGGCGATCATCGTCCTCAACCCGGCCGAACCGCCGCTGATCATGCGGGACACCGTCTTCTGCCTGACCGGCGACGCCGACCAGGACGCGGTCCGCGCCTCGGTCGCGGACATGGTGACCGAGGTGGCGCAGTACGTGCCCGGCTACCGGCTCAAGCAGGACGTCCAGTTCACGCCGCTCGCCGACGACGAGCCCGTGCACACCCTGCTCCCCGCCGGCGCCCCGAAGCCGACCACGAAGGTCACCGTCTTCCTGGAGGTGGAGGGCGCCGCGCACTACCTGCCCGCCTACGCGGGCAACCTCGACATCATGACCTCGGCCGCCCTGCGCACCGCCGAGCGCATCGCCCACAACGCCCGACAGGGAGCCACCGCATGACCGTCGACCTGTACGTCCAGGACGTCACGCTGCGCGACGGTATGCACGCCGTACGGCATCGCATCGCCCCCGCCGACGTGTCCCGCATCGTGGCCGCGCTCGACGCGGCGGGCGTGGCCGCCATCGAGGTCGCGCACGGCGACGGCCTGGCCGGCGGCTCGGTGAACTACGGCCCCGGCAGCCACACCGACTGGGAGTGGATCGAAGCCGCGGCCTCCGTGATCCAGCGGGCCACCCTCACCACGCTGCTGCTGCCCGGCATCGGCACCATCGCCGAACTCGAGCACGCCTACGCGCTCGGCGTGCGCTCGGTGCGGATCGCCACCCACTGCACCGAGGCGGACGTCGCCGCCCAGCACATCGCGACCGCCCGCGAACTGGGCATGGACGTCTCCGGGTTCCTCATGCTCAGCCACATGGCGCCCGCCGGCGAACTGGCCCGTCAGGCCCGCCTCATGGAGTCGTACGGCGCACACTGCGTCTACGTCACCGACTCCGGCGGCCGGCTCACCATGGACGGCGTACGCGAACGCGTCCGGGCCTACCGCGATGTCCTGGACCCGGCCACCGAGATCGGCATCCACGCCCACCAGAACCTGTCGCTGGCCGTGGCGAACTCCGTCGCCGCCGTGGAGGAGGGCGTCACCCGCGTCGACGCGTCGCTGGCCGGGCACGGGGCCGGAGCGGGCAACTGCCCGATCGAGCCGTTCGTGGCGGTCGCCGACCTGCAGGGCTGGAAGCACGGCTGCGACCTGTTCGCCCTGCAGGACGCGGCCGACGACCTGGTCCGGCCGCTCCAGGACCGCCCGGTGCGGGTCGACCGCGAGACCCTCACGCTCGGCTACGCGGGCGTCTACTCCAGCTTCCTGCGGCACGCCGAGGCCGCCGCCCGCCGGTACGGCGTCGACGTGCGGAGCATCCTGCTCGAAGTGGGGCGCCGCGGACTCGTCGGCGGCCAGGAGGACATGATCGTGGACATCACCCTGGACCTGCTGAAGTCCGCCGGAACCGCCGCATAGCCGGGCCGGTCGCCGGGCCCTGCTCCTCCGGGCCCGGACCCCGCGGGACCATTACGACAAGCCGGTCCACACGGATCAGGGTCTGCCGGCCGCCTGCGACGAGCGCTCCGGTGCCGCCGGCCCGGGCGGCGCAGACCTTCGGCCGGCAGACGGTAAGGGTGCGTCCGGACCTGAGGACGGTTCCGGTCGGTCGGCCGGCCGGACAGGTGTTCCGGCGTTCATGCGCGGACCGCATCCCTGTCCCCGCGGGTGCGTGCGCGGGTCAGCGCCCATGTCCGCGAGGCCTCCGCAGCGATGCGGCGTACGTCGGGACCCCAGGAGCGGGCGTCGGCCCGGGGGCGCATGGCGGCGACGGACAGGGCCGCCACCGCGCGGCCCCCCGCGGCGAACACCGGCGCGGCCACGCAGTTCAGGCCCGGCCGGCTCTCCTCGTCGTCGTAGGCGACGCCGTCGCGTCGGATGCGGTCCAGTTCGACGGTGAGCGCCGCGTGATCCGTGAGGGTCCGGTCCGTGAAGCGGCGCAGCGGCTCCTCCTTCAGCCGGGCGAACACATCGGGCTGGTAGGCCAGGAGCACCTTGCCGACCGCGGTGGCGTGGGCGGGCAGGCGCCCGCCGATCCGGGAGGGAACAGGAGGCGCGTGGTGTCCGTAGAGCTTGCCGAGGTAGACGACATCGGTGCCGTGCAGGACGGCCAGGTGCACGGTCTGCCGGGTGGTCTCGTAGAGATCGGTCAGGAAGGGCAGCAGCGCGTCGCGTACGGCCTCGGAGCCCGGCGCGTACACCGACCGCCCCAGATGGTGCAGCCGCTCGCCCAGCCGGTAGTCCGTCCCCACGCGTTCGACGACGCCGTTGCGTTCCAGGTGGCCGAGGACGCGGTGAGCGGTCGACTTGCTGAGCCCGGCGCGCCGGGCGAGCTCACTGACCCCGACCCCGCTGCTCGCACCGTCACCGAAGGCGGCCAGCAGGCTGACGGCCTTGTCCACGGCCGCGCGGTCGTCGCGGACCGTGCTCGCAACGGACGTGCTCATGGCTGCTCACCCCGGCTTCGAGATCTCTCGTCCACTGAAGTTGCCGATTGGCAACTTCTATGTGACAGATGATGCGAAGACCGACCCCGTTCGTCAACAATGACGGAGTGGCTATTAAAAGTGACGACCTCGGACACGAGAACGAGCTGGTGGCACGCAACGTGAAGCGGTTCAGGCTGGAGCGGGCGATGTCGCTCGGAGAGCTGTCCCGCCGCTCCGGCCTGTCCAAGCAGACCCTCTCCAAGATCGAGCAGGGGTCGGGAAACCCCACCGTCGAGACGCTCGCCCAACTCGGCGCGGCCCTCGGCATGCCCGCCCGCCGGCTGCTCAACGAATGGGGCACGCCCGTCTACGTCCAGCGCCGCGGCGAGGGCGAGTGGGACGAGGACCAGCACTGGCGGCAGCGCCTCCTCGACGAGACCTACGGATCCGGCTATGTACGCACACTGGTGCTGCGCATGGAGCGCGACCACAGCACGCCCAAGACGGTGGAGCCGCACGCGCCGGGTACGCTGCACCACCTCTACCTCATCACCGGCAAAGTGCGCACCGGGCCCCTCGACGAACCCGTCGACCTGTCCGCGGGCGACTTCGTCAGGTTCCCCGGCGACGTGCCGCACCAGGTGGTGTGCCTCAGCGAGGCCGCGACGGCCCACATGGTCACCACCCTCCCGCAGGTGCGCCGCATCCCGCCGACCGTGACCCGGGGCGGCCCGCCCGAGCAGTGAACGGCGCGGCGCCGGACCGTCGAGAACACCCAGGGCGCGAGCCGTCCGATCAGGTGCAGCGACCCACCGGTGACCGGCGACCATCCGGCTTCCCATGCTTTGCGGCTCCCGCCGGGATTCGCACCTGCGGCCAACCACGCCACCCGCACGCCCGGCGCGCCCCGCACACGGCCACCACGGGCGGCGACAGCGCCGCTGGCACTGCCCCTGGCCCCTGTGATGCGAGGCCCGAAACCCTCGCCCCCCCCCACGGGCACGACGCCGCCCCGCCGCACATACCGGCTTGCTGACTCTTCGTTCAGCCCACCCCAGCCAGAATCCAGCGGCCGTACAGAGAACGACGAATGACGACAGGTGGCGAGCCGTCAGTTCATCCAGCCAGCATCCAGCCGCAGGTACACCTACGGGGCCGACCCGAAATCGGGTCGGCCCCGCCTGACCGGCATCTTTGCCTAGCTTGCCAGGTCCATGCTAACGCGTGCCCTACACATTGAACCGGAACGTCCACCACAACGCTCCCACCTGCGAAAACGCGCTTCTTGGAGATTCAAGTCAGCACAGAATCAGCACCGGCCGCTGATCTCGGCCTTCAGGACGGCAGGAAGGGCGGTCGCCCCGTTGGCGATCTCGTGGCCCGGGTCTCGTCGAGTCGCTACGGTTGAGCCATGACCGCACTGCCCGACTGGATGCGCCCGCCGCGCGCGGAAGGATGGTTCGCGGAGGACCTGGACCGCCTCCCCGAGGCACCCCGCCACACCGAGCTGATCGACGGAGCCCTCGTCTTCATGATGTCGCCCCAGCGGTGGTGGCATGGCCACCTCGTCACCATGCTCACCGTCGCCCTCATGGAGCAGGCGCCCGGCGATGTCAACGTCGGCCGCGAGATGACCATAAAGCTCGACGAGCGAAACCGGCCCGAGCCCGATCTGCTCTTGACAACGGCCGCCTACGACGGCGACCGCACCTGGTTCACGCCCGATGAGGTGCGACTCGTCATCGAGGTCGTCTCACCCGAGTCCGCGCACCGGGACCGCACGGTCAAGCTCCGCAAGTACGCGGAGGCCGGTATCCCGCACTACTGGTGCATCGAGGATGAGGACGGCGCCCCTGTCGTCCACGTCTACGAACTCGACGAGCCGACCGGCGTCTACGCGCCCGCCGGCATCTTCCGGGGCACCCTGAAGCGGCCTGTGCCTTTCGAGATCAGCCTGGATCTCGACAAGCTCACCCCGCGGCGGAGCAACTAGGAATCAGCACCAGGTCAGCACGGGAACACAGAAGGGGTCGGGCTCGCCAGAGCCTTACCCCTTCTGACCTGCACACTTGACTAACCATCTAGCGCAGAGTAGCCGCAAGATCACACATTGAACCGGAACTCCACCACGTCCCCGTCCTGCATCACGTAGTCCTTGCCCTCCATCCGCGCCTTTCCCTTCGCGCGGGCCTCGGCCACAGAGCCCGTCTCCACCAGGTCGTCGAAGGAGATGACCTCCGCCTTGATGAAGCCCTTCTGGAAGTCGGTGTGGATGACGCCGGCGGCCTCGGGGGCGGTGGCGCCCTTCTTGATGGTCCAGGCGCGGGATTCCTTCGGGCCGGCCGTGAGGTAGGTCTGCAGGCCGAGGGTGTCGAAGCCGACGCGGGCGAGGGTCGCGAGGCCCGGCTCCTCGGCCCCGACGGACTCCAGCAGCTCCAGGGCGTCGGCCTCGTCCAGCTCGGCGAGGTCCGCCTCCAGTTTGGCGTTGAGGAAGATCGCCTCGGCGGGGGCGACCAGGGCGCGCTGCTCGTTCTTGAAGTCCTCGTCGACCAGCTCGTCCTCGTCGACGTTGAAGACGTAGAGGAAGGGCTTGGTCGTCAGGAGGTGGAGGTCGTGGAGGAGTCCGGCACGCTCGCTGCCCTGGACGACGCCCTGGGAGAAGAGGGTGTCGCCCTTCTCCAGGATGTCCTTGGCCGCCTCGACCGCCGCCACCTTCGGGGCCACGTCCTTCTTGATCCGCGACTCCTTCTGCAGGCGCGGCAGGACCTTCTCGATGGTCTGGAGGTCGGCGAGGATCAGCTCGGTGTTGATCGTCTCGATGTCGTCCTTCGGTGAGACCTTGCCGTCGACGTGGACGACGTTCTCGTCCTTGAAGGCGCGGATGACCTGGCAGATCGCGTCGGACTCACGGATGTTCGCGAGGAACTTGTTGCCCAGGCCCTCGCCCTCGGACGCGCCGCGCACGATGCCCGCGATGTCGACGAAGTCGACGGTCGCCGGCAGGACGCGCTGCGAGGAGAAGATTTCGGCCAGTTTGGTGAGCCGCGCGTCGGGGACGCCGACCACGCCCACGTTCGGCTCGATCGTGGCGAACGGGTAGTTGGCCGCGAGCACGTCGTTCTTGGTCAGGGCGTTGAACAGGGTCGACTTGCCGACATTCGGCAGACCGACGATTCCGATCGTGAGCGACACGTTGCGACTTCCCGTACGTGAGAGGAGGGGACTGGAGGGGGCTGGGCCGATCCCACAGTCTACGGCGTGCCCGGCCCCGCTCCGGCGACCGATCGAACGCATGGCCAAGCTCCGCCCTACGGCGTGTCCGAGACGCGATTCGGCACATAAACCGACCTAGGTTGGTCGTGTGGAGCAACACAGGACGCGACCCCCGCACGACGGAACGCGACGCGGCAGGCCCCCGCTGCCCCCACAGGCGGCGCAGGGCGGGTCCGCCGGGGCCGGCGCCCGTCCCGCCCAGCAACGCCCCGGAGCCCGTCCCGCGCAGCAACGTCCCGACGCCCGTCCCCCTCAGCACCGTCCGGCCGCCCGTCCTGCGATGCGGCAGCCGGGTCCGCCGCCGGACAAGGCGGTGCGGCGGCTGCCGAACCCGCGGCTGACCGGGCTGGGCGGCGGCCTGTTCAGCGGGACGGCGATGCTCGTGCTGGGCTGCCTGGACGCGTTGATCTTCGGGTCGCCGACGGCCTTCTACGGCGTGCTGTTCCTGCCGGTGTGCCTGCTGACGGCGATGTGGGTGCGCAGGAACGACCTGGTGAGCGCCCCCGTCGTCGTACCGATCGCCTTCGCGGTGGGTCTGCTGCCGGTCACCGAGGGCGGCGGCGGGCTGCTGGGCCGCCTGATGGGCCTGGTGACGGCGCTCGCCACGCAGGCCTTGTGGCTGTACGGGGGGACGCTGGTCGCGGGAGTGGTCGTCACCGTGCGCAAGATCGCCCTACGGCGCAGACAGGCGCTGCGGTATCGGAACGACCCGTTCCGGTAGCGGTCCGGCGTTGCGCCAACCGTCGGTCGTTCCGACAGCCGTCCGTCGTTGCGCCAACCGTCCGTCGTTCCGCTAACCGACCGTCCTTCCGCTAACCGTCCGTCGCCGCGTGCATCGCCGCGCCCACGATGCCGGCGTTGTTCTGCAGCTGGGCCGGGACGATCGCCGCCGCGATGCCCTCGATGTAGGGCAGGAACTTGTGTGCCTTGCGGCTGACGCCGCCGCCGATGATGAACAGGTCGGGCGAGAAGAGCATCTCGACGTGGGCGAGGTACTTCTGGACGCGGTGCGCCCAGTGTTCCCAGGAGAGTTCCTCGTCGTCCTTGGCCTTGCTGGAGGCGCGCTTCTCCGCGTCGTGGCCGTGCAGTTCGAGGTGGCCGAGCTCGCTGTTGGGGACGAGGACGCCGTCGACGAAGATGGCGCTGCCGATGCCGGTGCCGAAGGTCAGCAGCATGACCACGCCCTTGCGGTCCTTGCCGGCGCCGAAGTGCATCTCGGCGACGCCCGCCGCGTCCGCGTCGTTGACCACCGTCACCGGCATGCCGCCAAGACGCTCGCTGAACAACGCGCGCGCGTCCGTGTCGACCCAGCTCTTGTCGACGTTCGCGGCCGTACGGATGTGGGAGCCGTCCGTGACCACACCCGGGAAGGTCAGGCCGACCGGGCCGGTCCACCCGAACTGGTCGACGACCAGCTTGACCCCGTCGGCCACGCTGTCGGGTGTCGAAGGGTTGGGGGTGAGCACCTTGAACCGCTCCTGGGCCAGGTCGCCCCTGTCGAGATCAACAGGGGCGCCCTTGATCCCGGATCCGCCGATGTCAACGCCGAAGATCTGCATGGCCCTACGTTACGACGGACGACTGGCGGTCACTCGGCCGAGGTTCCGGTGCGCTCGGCGATCAGTGCCGCCGCCTCCTCGCGGAGGTCACGGCGGAGTTCCTTGGGCAGCGAGAAGGTGATGGACTCCTCGGCCGCCTTGACGATCTCCACGTCCTCGAAGCCGCGCTCCGACAGCCACTGGAGGACCTGCTCGACCAGGACCTCCGGGACGGAGGCGCCGGAGGTCACCCCGACCGTGCTCACGCCCTCCAGCCAGGACTCGTCGATCTCGTCGGCGAAGTCCACCAGGTAGGCCTCGCGGGCGCCGGCCAGCTTGGCGACCTCGACGAGCCGCTTGGAGTTGGAGGAGTTGCGGGAGCCGACCACGATGACCAGGTCCGCCTCGGCGCCCATCTGCTTCACCGCGAGCTGACGGTTCTGCGTGGCGTAGCAGATGTCGTCGCTGGGCGGGGAGATCAGCTGCGGGAACTTCTCCTTGAGGGCGTCGACGGTCTCCATGGTCTCGTCGACGGAGAGCGTGGTCTGGGAGAGCCACACGACCTTGGACGGGTCGCGGACCTCGACCTTGGCGACGTCGCCGGGGCCGTCGACGAGCGTGATGTGGTCGGGGGCTTCGCCGGAGGTGCCGATGACCTCTTCGTGGCCCTCGTGCCCGATCAGGAGGATGTCGTAGTCCTCCTTGGCGAAGCGGACGGCTTCCTTGTGGACCTTGGTGACCAGCGGGCAGGTCGCGTCGATGGTGGCCAGCCTGCCGCGCTCGGCCTCCTCGTGGACGACGGGGGCCACGCCGTGCGCGGAGAACATCACGATGTTCCCCTCGGGGACCTCCTCCGTGCGCTCGACGAAGATCGCGCCCTTCTTCTCCAGGGTCTGCACGACGTACTTGTTGTGCACGATCTCGTGCCGGACATAGATCGGGGCCCCGTACTGCTCCAGGGCCTTCTCGACGGCGATCACGGCGCGGTCCACACCCGCGCAGTAGCCCCGGGGGGCGGCGAGCAGGACACGGCGGCCAGGCGAAGCGGTCATGTGAACCATCGTAAGGCCGCGCCCGGGAGGCCGAAGATCATGTCCGGCGGGCGCAGCCGGTCTGCGGTGTCGGTGGCGGCCGTTACCCTCGCGGCATGGCTCTCAACACGTCCGCGGAGACTCCCCTGCCCGTCGGTGAGGTGTCGCGGCTCATCGGCGGGTGGATCGACCGGCTGGGGGCCGTCTGGGTCGAGGGGCAGATCACCCAGTTGTCGCGGCGGCCCGGCGCCGGGGTGGTGTTCCTGACGCTGCGCGACCCCTCGTACGACATCTCGATCGGGGTCACCTGCTATCGGCAGACGTTCGACGCGGTGGCCGACATCGTGAGCGAGGGCGCCCGCGTCGTCGTGTACGCGAAGCCCGAGTGGTACGCGCCGCGCGGCCAGCTCTCGCTGCGCGCCGCCGAGATAAGGCCCGTCGGGGTCGGTGAACTGCTCGCGCGGCTGGAGCAGTTGAAGAAGACGCTGGCCGCCGAGGGCCTGTTCGCGGCGGAGCGGAAGAAGCCGTTGCCGTTCCTGCCGCAGCTGATCGGGCTGGTGTGCGGACGGGCCTCCGCGGCCGAGCGGGATGTGCTGGAGAACGCCCGGCATCGCTGGCCCGCCGTCCGCTTCGAGGTGCGCAACGTCGCCGTCCAGGGCGTGCACGCCGTCCCGCAGGTCGTGCAGGCCGTGAAGGAGCTCGACGAGCTGGGCGAGGTGGACGTGATCGTCGTCGCGCGCGGCGGGGGCAGCGTGGAGGATCTGCTGCCCTTCTCCGACGAGCAGCTGGTGCGCGCGGTCGCCGCGTGCCGTACGCCGGTGGTGTCGGCCATCGGCCACGAGCCGGACAACCCGCTCCTCGACCACGTAGCCGACCTGCGGGCCTCCACGCCGACCGACGCGGCCAAGAAGGTCGTACCGGACGTCGGGGAGGAGTACGAGCGGGTACGGCAGCTGCGGGACCGGGCCAGGCGGTGCGTGGAGGTTTTCGTCGAGCGGGAGGAGCGGGGGCTCGCGCACGCGCTCGCACGGCCCTCGATAGAGGATCCGCACCGGATGATCGACGAGCGGGCCGACCACGTGGCCTCGCTGGTCGAGCGGTCCCGGCGGACCCTCGGACATCTCCTCGACCGCGCCGACTCCGAGCTGACGCACACGCACGCGCGCGTGGTGGCCCTCTCCCCCGCCGCCACGCTCAAGCGCGGTTACGCCGTGCTGCAGAAGGCCGACGGGCACGTGGTGCGGGACCCGGCCGAGGTGGCGGCCGAGGAGCCGTTGCGGGCGCGGGTGTCCGAGGGTGAGTTCTCCGTACGAGTCGATGTCTAGGGTGGGCGGATGACCAGCAAGGTGGCGGAAGAGGCGCTCGGGTACGAGCAGGCCCGGGACGAGCTGATCGAGGTCGTACGGCGGCTGGAGGCCGGCGGTACGACGTTGGAGGAGTCCCTGGCGCTGTGGGAGCGGGGCGAGGAGCTGGCGAAGGTCTGCCGGCGCTGGCTGGACGGGGCGCGGGCCCGGCTGGACGCGGCGCTGGCGGAGGAGGAAGAGGCCGGGGACGAGGACGGCGAGTAGCCGCACCCGGGCGGCGACGAGACGGCGAGTAGCCGCACCGGGGCGGGTTCGTGTGAAGCGGGTCACCACGCCCCGAGATTGGTTGAAGCTTGAACTTACCTGTCGTACCTTCCTGATGTCAGCCATCCGGACCACGGTCCGGTAAGCAGTCCGACGCCACCCCGAGGAAAGATCTCCCATGTCTCTCGTTCTCGACCCCGCCGCCCAGGACCTGCTGTTCCGCGAGGCCCGCACCGCGAACACCTTCACCGACGAGCCGGTGACGGACGAGCAGGTCCAGGCGATCTACGACCTGGTCAAGTACGGCCCGACCTCGATGAACCAGTCGCCGCTGCGCGTGACGCTGGTCCGCTCCGCCGAGGCCCGTGAGCGTCTGGTGAAGCACCTGGCCGAGGGCAACCAGAAGAAGACCGCCGCCGCCCCGCTGGTCGCGATCCTCTCCGCGGACAACGAGTTCCACGAGGAGCTGCCGCACCTCTTCCCGCACTTCCCGCAGGCCAAGGACATGTTCGCGGGCAGCCGCGAGGCCCGCGAGAAGAACGCCGGCCTGAACGCCGCCCTGCAGGCCGCCTACTTCATCATCGGCGTGCGCGCGGCCGGTCTCGCCGCCGGCCCGATGACCGGCGCCGACCTCGACGGCATCCGCAAGGAGTTCCTGGACGACGACCACACCCCGCTGATGGTCGTCAACATCGGCAAGCCGGGCGAGGACGCCTGGTTCCCGCGCTCCCCCCGCCTGGAGTACGAGCAGGTCGTCACCACGATCTGAGCGGGTTCCCCGCGGAGAGAGGCCCCCGGCGAGCGATGCCGCCGGGGGCCTCTTCTCGTGCCCGGATGCCGGCTACGACGTCCTCAGCGCCTGCGCCATCTCGGTCAGCTGCTGGAAGGAACCGGTGCCGGCGACCACGGTGGTCGAGCCCTTGGCGGGCAGCACCAGGGCGTCGTAGCGGCCGCCGGTGTAGTGGGTCCAGGTCCGGCCGTCGATCTGCTGGGTGTTCTTGGTGGCCGTCGCGCCCTGGGTGGCCTGGTCGATGAACTCCGACGGCTTCTGAGTGGACTGCTCGATCTGCACGTACTGACCGTCGGGGGCGTGGAAGCCCAGGTGCCAGGCGTCGAAGTTCGCGCCGTCGAAGCGGACCGAGGTCGCCTTCCAGGTGGCCGGCAGGTCCACGGGGGCCGCCACCGGGTAGGCCGCGGAACGGCGCGCCGTGAGGAGCTCGACGCGGTAGTCCACCCGGGGGATGTCGGGAGCGGAGTCGTCGTGCGGGATGAACACGTAGATGAGCGCCGCCGCGATCCCGATCAGGCCCAGGGAGAGGATCATGTCCCGGACCGTTTTCTGCTTGCCGTTCGAACCTGCCACGCCCCCTATCGTCGCAGGTGCCCGGTCCGCTCATCCGTGGGGTCCCCTGCTCATTTTGTCGGACTGACGATAGAGTCGAGGGTCGAACCCTCATCCGGCCGTCGTCGTATCAGAAAGGTGCGCCTCGATGACCGAGCATCATCACCTGCCGTCCGAGCTCGAAGTCCCCAGCGAAGCCCCCGACCGCAACCTCGCCCTGGAACTCGTCCGGGTGACCGAAGCCGCCGCGATGGCCGCCGGCCGCTGGGTCGGGCGGGGCGACAAGAACGGCGCCGACGGCGCCGCGGTGCGCGCCATGCGGACCCTCGTCCACACGGTGTCGATGAACGGCATCGTGGTCATCGGCGAGGGCGAGAAGGACGAGGCGCCGATGCTCTTCAACGGGGAACGTGTCGGTGACGGCACGGGACCGGAGTGCGACATCGCCGTCGACCCGATCGACGGCACCACCCTGACGGCCAAGGGCATGCCGAACGCGATCGCCGTGCTGGCGGCCGCCGACCGGGGGTCGATGTTCGACCCGTCGGCCGTGTTCTACATGGACAAGCTGGTCACCGGGCCCGAGGCGGCGGACTTCGTCGACATCGACGCGCCGGTGTCCGTGAACATCCGGCGGGTCGCCAAGGCCAAGCGGTCGACCCCGGAGGACGTGACGGTGGTGATCCTGGACCGGCCGCGGCACGAGGGGATCATCAAGGAGATCCGGGAGGCGGGCGCGCGGATCAAGCTGATCTCCGACGGTGACGTCGCCGGGTCGATCTACGCGCTGCGCGAGGGCACCGGCGTCGACATGCTGCTCGGCATCGGCGGCACGCCGGAGGGGATCATCTCCGCCTGCGCGGTGAAGTGCCTGGGCGGGACCATCCAGGGCAAGCTGTGGCCCAAGGACGACGCGGAGCGGCAGCGGGCGATCGACGCCGGGCACGATCTGGACCGGGTGCTGACGACCGACGACCTGGTGTCCGGGGAGAACGTGTTCTTCGTCGCCACCGGCATCACCGACGGCGAGCTGCTGCGCGGTGTGCGGTACCGCTCGGAGACCGCGACGACCGACTCGATCGTGATGCGCTCGAAGTCGGGCACGGTCCGGCGGATCGCCTCCGACCACCGGCTGAGCAAACTGCGGGCCTACAGCGCGATCGACTTCGACCGGGCCAAGTAGCGGCGACGGCCGGCGCGTCAACAGGTGGGCGCCCCCTGGTGCGGAGGGGGCGCCCGGCTTGCACGCGTCTCGCCGCTGAGCGCTCCGCTGGACGTGCCGCGATGCGCCATCGGTCGTCCGCGGCGCCGTCGCGGCGGGTCACGCGGTTCCCCGGCACCCCTACGGGACGCCGGCGAACCGCAGCGGGCTTCACCGGGTCCGCTCAGCCCGCCTGCGCTATACGGCCCTGGGCCCGCGCCGCCTTCTTCAGCTCCATCTCGCGGCGCCGGCGGCGGGCCAGGACCACGCGGCGTTCCGCGGCGGTCAGGCCGCCCCAGACGCCGTAGGGCTCGGGCTGCAGCAGGGCGTGTTCACGGCACTCGACCATGACCGGGCAGCGGGCACAGACCCGCTTGGCCGCCTCCTCGCGGGAGAGTCGGGCGGCGGTTGGTTCCTTGGAAGGGGCGAAGAACAGGCCGGCCTCGTCGCGCCGGCACACCGCCTCGGTGTGCCATGGAGCGTCTTGGTCCCTGTCCCGCACTGGCCCCCGCTGGGCCGGTACGGCAGCTACCTGCAGGGACGTATGCGGCGGTTGCAGCACGGTCTACTCCTGACGACGGCTTCGCGAGCGAGAGACGATGCAGCAAGCCCTACCCGCTGTGCGCGCGCCTATGCACTGAGTTCCGAACCGCTGGGATCCACGATTCACAGGTGTCAATGGCCCAGGTGTTTGCGCAAACTCCGGTCCACCTTGTGCTGAACGCGATCGAGGATGTCGGCGACGAGCTTGCCCCGCTTGGGCCGCGCCTCCACGTTGCCCAGCACGGCCCAGCCGTCGACGTAGACGACGGGGGCGTCGGGGTCGGACGAGTCCAGCGGCGCCACCTCGAAGTTGCCGAGCACACCGCCGCCGGTGCCGCGCAGCGACACGTTCTCCGGGACGCGGACCTCGACGTTGCCGAAGACCGAGACCGCCTTGATGACCACCTGCTGGTACTCGAAGAGGGCCTCGCTGAGGTCTATCTCCACACTGCCGAAGATCGCGTACGCGTGGATCCGGCGGCCGGCCCGCCAGCGGCCCTTGCGCATGGCGCTGCTGAAGACCGCCACCACGTTGTCGTCGGGGTCCACCGGGATCGCGCCCAGCGTGGGGCGGCTCGGGGCCGCGGCGAAGGCGGGGGCCGCGCGGTGGCGGTGGGCGGCCGGCAGGTCCCGGATGAAGACCTCCAGCTCGCCGACCGTCTTGGCGGCGAGCACGCCCTCCACCCGCTCGGCGTGCTCGTCGGCGGTCAGACGGCCCTCGGCAAGGGCCTCGCGCAGGATGTCGGCGATACGGTCCCGGTCGGCGTCCGAGGCACGCAGCTCCGGCGCCGCGGGGGCGGGTTCGGTGTGCTTCTGAAGGTCCACGGCAGCAGCGTACCCAAACACGATAGATCGCGACACCCCTCACTGAGCCTTACCTCACAGGCTTCCGGCCTTGGACAGGTTCTAGGCTGGTGAGGCCCGCCAACGTCGGCGGGTCGTCGTCTGTCGAGTGAGGAATGCCCCGCGATGGCTGAGTTCGCATACACCGATCTGCTCCCCATGGGAGAGGACACCACCCCCTACCGGCTGGTGACCTCCGAGGGTGTCTCCACCTTCGAGGCCGACGGGCGGACGTTCCTCAAGGTGGAGCCGGAGGCGCTGCGCAAGCTCGCCGAGGAGGCCATCCACGACATCCAGCACTACCTGCGGCCCGCCCACCTTGCCCAGCTCCGCCGCATCATCGACGACCCCGAGGCGTCCGCCAATGACAAGTTCGTCGCGCTGGACCTGCTGAAGAACGCCAACATCGCGGCCGCGGGCGTGCTGCCGATGTGCCAGGACACCGGCACGGCGATCGTGATGGGCAAGCGCGGGCAGAACGTGCTCACCCGGGGCGGCGACGAGGAGGCCCTGAGCCGGGGCGTCTACGACGCCTACACGCGGCTGAACCTGCGGTACTCGCAGATGGCCCCGCTGACCATGTGGGACGAGAAGAACACCGGCTCCAACCTCCCGGCCCAGATCGAGCTGTACGCGACCGACGGCGGCGCCTACAAGTTCCTGTTCATGGCGAAGGGCGGCGGCTCCGCCAACAAGTCCTTCCTCTACCAGGAGACCAAGGCCGTCCTGAACGAGGCCTCCATGATGAGGTTCCTGGAGGAGAAGATCCGTTCGCTGGGCACGGCCGCCTGTCCGCCGTACCACCTGGCGATCGTCGTCGGCGGTACGTCCGCCGAGTACGCGCTGAAGACCGCCAAGTACGCCTCCGCGCACTACCTGGACGAGATCCCGGCCGAGGGCTCCGAGCTGGGGCACGGCTTCCGGGACAAGGAGCTGGAGCAGAAGGTCTTCGAGCTGACGCAGAAGATCGGCATCGGCGCGCAGTTCGGCGGCAAGTACTTCTGCCACGACGTGCGCGTGGTGCGGCTGCCGCGGCACGGCGCCTCCTGCCCGGTCGCCATCGCCGTCTCCTGCTCCGCCGACCGCCAGGCGCTCGCCAAGATCACGCCCGAGGGCGTCTTCCTGGAGCAGCTGGAGACGGACCCGGCGCGCTTCCTGCCGGAGACGACCGACGAGCACCTCGACGAGTCCTCGGACGTCGTCAAGATCGACCTCAACCAGCCGATGGAGTCGATCCTCGCCGAACTGACCAAGTACCCCGTGAAGACCCGGCTCTCGCTCACCGGCCCGCTGGTCGTGGCCCGTGACATCGCGCACGCCAAGATCAAGGAACGCCTCGACGCGGGCGAGGAGATGCCGCAGTACCTGAAGGACCACCCGGTGTACTACGCGGGTCCGGCGAAGACCCCGGAGGGTTACGCCTCCGGTTCCTTCGGCCCGACGACCGCCGGCCGCATGGACTCCTACGTCGAGCAGTTCCAGGCCGCGGGCGGCTCCAAGGTGATGCTCGCCAAGGGCAACCGCAGCAAGCAGGTCACGGACGCCTGCAACAGCCACGGCGGCTTCTACCTCGGCTCCATCGGCGGCCCGGCCGCCCGCCTCGCCCAGGACTGCATCAAGAAGGTCGAGGTCGTCGAGTACGAGGAACTCGGCATGGAGGCGGTCTGGAAGATCGAGGTCGAGGACTTCCCGGCGTTCATCGTGGTGGACGACAAGGGCAGCGACTTCTTCCAGGACCCGGCGCCGCAGCCGACGTTCACGTCGATCCCGGTGCGGGGGCCGGGGCTGGCGTAGCCGTACGAGCGGACGCCCGCCCCTGATTGCGGCAGGGGCGGGCGTCTTCTGTCACTTGGCGCAGAGGACGAAGCTGACCGTGTCGCCGGCCTCGGTCACCTTCGGGGTGTGCGGGTTGAGGGCCACCACGGTGCCCGGCTTGCAGCCCGTGACCGGTCGCTCGGAGACCGTGCCCAGCTTCGTCTGCGTCTTCGCCAGATAGGCCTTGGCGTCCTTCAGGGACCAGCCCCAGAAATCGATCGGGAGCGTCCCGCCGTCGTCGAACTGGAGCAGCATGGTGGCCTGGTCATGCTTGACGGGGGCGCTGCTCGCCGCGGGCCGCGCCCGGTGCCCCGTGCCGTCCGACATGGAGGCCAGGGCCGTGCCCCCGCCCGCCACGATCAGCGCGGTGGCGACCGCGGCGATGCCGACGGCCCGCCTGCGCCGGGTGCGGCGGACGATGCCGGGCGCGTCGAAGTCGGGCGCGTCGGCGGAGTTCGCGTAACGGTTCATGGCGTTCACCAGTTCCTCTTCGAAGGGTGCGCAGCCGGAGGGCCGCGCCTCGTGCGACGTCATCGGATTCCTCCCTGGGGCTGCCGTGGTGAAGGGCGGGAGAGTGCGGGGAACTGGCTTCTCAGCTTCTCGATCCCCCGGGCCAGCTGCGAGCGCACCGTGCTCGGGGAGATGTCCAGGTCGGCCGCTATCTCGGTGTCGGAGAGGTCGTGGAAGTACCGCAGCACCACGACCGTCCGCATCCGCATGGGCAGTTGCTGCAGCGCGCGCACCAACTGGTCCCTGCTGTCGACCTGTCCGTACTCGTCCCCCGGCGCCACGCGGTCGCCGCTGTCCGGCACGGTCCTGCGGAACCTGCGCCAGCGGTCGTTGGCCAGGTTCACCATGATCCGCCGCACATAGGCGTCGGGGGCGTCCTTGGCCGAGATCGCGCGCCACTTGCGGCAGGCCCGCTCCAGGGTCTCCTGGACCAGGTCCTCGGCCGCGTCACGGTTGCCCGTGAGCACCAGGGCACCCCGGAACAGCGCGGCCGACCGGGCGGCGACGAATGCGTCGAAGTCAGTCTCCACACGCTCCTCCCTTCCTGTCACCCGTCCTCGACGCGCCCGCCCCGCGGTCTGCTGCACGGCCGCGGTGAGACGTGGGTCACAGCACCCGGGTGGCCCAGGGGCCGGAACATCCCCGCCTCTCCGATCGCTGTACGGGACATGAGCGAATACCGGATCGAGCACGACTCCATGGGCGAGGTACGCGTCCCCGCCGAGGCCAAGTGGCGGGCCCAGACCCAGCGCGCCGTCGAGAACTTCCCCATCTCCGGCCAGCACATCGAGCGCGCGCACATCGAGGCGCTCGCCCGGATCAAGGGCGCCGCCGCGAAGGTGAACGCGCGGCTCGGAGTGCTCGACAAGGACATCGCCGAGGCGATCCAGGAGGCGGCCGCGGAGGTCGCCCGGGGCGACTGGGACGAGCAGTTCCCGATCGACGTCTTCCAGACGGGGTCGGGCACCTCGTCCAACATGAACACCAACGAGGTCGTCGCCACACTGGCGAGCGAGCGGCTGGGCCGGGACGTCCACCCCAACGACCACGTCAACGCCTCGCAGTCGTCCAACGACGTCTTCCCGTCCTCCATCCACATCGCCGCGACCGCCGCCGTCACCCGGGACCTGATCCCGGCCCTGGAGCACCTGGCCGGCTCGCTGGAGCGCAAGTCGCAGGAGTTCGCGGACGTCGTGAAGTCGGGGCGGACGCATCTGATGGACGCCACGCCCGTGACGCTCGGTCAGGAGTTCGGCGGGTACGCGGCCCAGATCCGCTACGGCGTCGAGCGGCTGCGCGCCTCGCTCCCCCGGCTCGCCGAGCTGCCGCTGGGCGGCACCGCCGTCGGCACCGGCATCAACACCCCGCCCGGGTTCTCCGCGGCCGTCATCGAGGAGGTCGCCCGGGTCACGGGGCTGCCGCTGACCGAGGCCCGCGACCACTTCGAGGCGCAGGGCGCGCGGGACGGCATCGTCGAGACCAGCGGGCAGCTCAGGACGATCACGGTGGGGCTGACGAAGATCGCCAACGATCTGCGCTGGATGTCGTCCGGACCGCGCACCGGGCTCGCCGAGATCGCGCTGCCCGACCTCCAGCCCGGTTCCTCGATCATGCCTGGCAAGGTCAACCCGGTGATCCCGGAGGCGGTGCTCATGGTCGCCGCGCAGGTCATCGGCAACGACGCCACCGTCGCCACCGCGGGAGCGGCCGGCAACTTCGAGCTGAACGTCATGCTGCCGGTGATCGCGAAGAACATCCTGGAGTCGGTCCGGCTGCTGGCCAACGTCTCCCGGCTGCTCGCCGACCGCACCGTGGACGGCATCACCGCGAACCGGGAGCGGGCCCGCGAGTACGCCGAGTCCTCGCCGTCCGTGGTGACGCCGCTGAACAAGTACATCGGGTACGAGGAGGCCGCGAAGGTCGCCAAGAAGGCGCTGGCGGAGCGGAAGACGATCCGTCAGGTGGTGCTGGAGAGCGGGTACGTGGAGCGCGGCGACCTGACCGAGCGGCAGCTCGACGAGGCACTGGATGTCCTGCGGATGACGCGCCCGTAACCGTTCGGCGCCGTGGCGAGAACCGTGACGCGCGCCGCAGCGTCGTATGCCTGCGGCACCTAATATCTGTGCATGACGGACGGTGGAGCGGTGAGCGCGGACGTGGCGGGCGGGTCGACGGGCTTCTGGGCTCCCGGGACACAGGTCCTGTGGCGGTACCGGGAGAACGCCGGAGACCGCGTCCACATCGCGCGTCCCGTCACCGTCGTCCGGGACGACGCCGAGCTGCTCGCCGTGTGGCTGGCGCCCGGCACACAGTGCGTGCGACCGGTGCTCGCCGACGGCACACCGGTCCACCAGGAGCCGCTGCGCTCGCGGTACACCAAGCCCCGGACCGTCCAGCTCGACCGCTGGTTCGGCACGGGTGTGCTGAAGCTGGCCCGGCCCGGCGAGCCCTGGTCGGTGTGGCTGTTCTGGGAGCCGGGCTGGCAGTTCAAGAACTGGTACGTCAACCTCGAGTCGCCGCTGGAGCGTTGGTCCGGCGGAGTCGACTCCGAGGACCACTTCCTGGACATCTGCGTGTACCCGGACCGCAGTTGGGCCTGGCGCGACGAGGACGAGTTCGCGCAGGCCCGGCAGGACGGGCTGATGGACGTTCACGTGGCCGAACAGGTGCGGCGGGCGGGGCTGTCCGCGGTGGAGGTGATCCGCGCCTGGGGCCCGCCGTACAGCGACGGCTGGCAGCACTGGCGCCCGGATCCGTCCTGGGCTGTACCTTCGTTGCCGGAGGACTGGGACCGTACGCCCGCGCACGTGTCCACATGAGACCCTTGATGCGCCCCCGGTCCACAACCGTAGGATCGTCCTCCACAAGGGTAAGCAGCAGCAACGACCGGAGCATGCGCCGGGCTTGACCGATCGTCACCGAGGGGCGGCAGGACGTGAGCGAGGGGTACGAGGGCACCACCGGAACGGGCCGTGAACGGTTCGCCGGTGGCACAGGAACATCCCCTGACCACGCGGGAATTCCGTTCCGGGTGCATGTATTCCGGGTATCGGGATTTCGGCGGGACCAACCGCGCGTACGCCGCGCAGCCCCGGACGGACGGATTCGACACGCGTGACGGAGCATCCGATCTCCTTCGAGCGCCCGCAGCCGGGCGCCGACCCCGCGGACGCCCGCGGGGCGCTCCTGCACACCCAGGCACCGGTGGCCGCGCCCTCGGCCGCCTTACCCGCACAGGCACGCACCGGGGAGACACCGTCGACGCCGGGTACGGCCACGCCGTGCGGCAAGGGAAAGGATCCGGCCTCGCCCTCCGACATCAGCGGCCCCGAGCACTCCCAGCCCGCGGCCGTGGAACCCGACACCCATCGCCCGCGGCCCGTGCCGGAGTCGATCCCGGCCCAGCCGGGCACCGAGCCGGACCGGCCGCAGGACGGCCCCGAGCGCCGTACCGGACAGGGGCTGCCGCCCGGGCGGCCCACGCCGATGCGGCGGGACGGGGACCGGCTCAGGTTCGTGGGCGCGGCGACCCGGCGGATCGCCCGGGGCATCGACCTGGACGAGATCGTCATGGGTCTGTGCCGGGCGACCGTGCCGACGTTCTCCGACGCGATCCTGGTCTATCTGCGCGATCCGCTGCCGGTCGGCGACGAGCGCCCCACGGGCCCGCTGGTGCTGCGGCTGCGGCGCACCGACCGCATCCCGACCGAGCGGGACACCGAGGGCTTCTCGCCGGCGCTCCAGCCGGAGCCGGCCGAGCTGTCGGAGCTGGACACGCTGGGCGCCGAGCTGTGCGAGGTGCGGCCCGGCAGCGCGCTCGCGGAGGTGCTGCGCGGGGTGCGGCCGGTCTTCACGGACGCGCCCGGGGCCCATGCCGCGCTGCCCGAACTGCTCGGCGACGGCGGCGAACAGGCCGTGCCCGGCGGTCAGCGCTCGATCCTCGCCCCGCTGCGAGGCCGGCGCCGGGTGATCGGCGCCGCGCTGTTCCTGCGCCGCCCGGAGCGCATCCCCTTCGAGCCGGACGACCTCCTGGTCGCCGCCCAGCTGGCCACGCACAGCGCGCTGGGCATCGACAAGGCGGTGCTGTACGGCCGTGAGGCGTACATCGCCGACGAGCTGCAGCGCACGATGCTCCCGGAGACCCTCCCGCGCCCGACGGGCGTCCGGCTGGCGTCGCGCTATCTGCCGGCCGCGGAGACGGCACGGGTGGGCGGCGACTGGTACGACGCGATCCCCCTGCCGGGCAGCCGGGTCGCGCTCGTCGTCGGTGACGTGATGGGCCACTCCATGACGTCGGCGGCGATCATGGGCCAGCTGCGGACGACGGCCCAGACCCTCGCGGGCCTGGACCTGCCCCCGCAGGAGGTCCTGCACCACCTCGACGAGCAGGCCCAGCGCCTGGGCACGGACCGCATGGCGACCTGCCTGTACGCGGTCTACGACCCCGTCTCGCATCGCATCACCATCGCCAACGCGGGCCATCCGCCGCCGGTGCTGCTGCATCTGGGCGGGCGGGCCGAGGTGCTGCGGGTGCCGCCGGGCGCGCCGATCGGCGTCGGCGGCGTCGACTTCGAGGCCGTGGAGCTGGACGCGCCGGCCGGGGCGACCCTGCTGCTGTACACCGACGGGCTGGTGGAGTCCCGGCTGCGGGACGTGTGGACCGGCATAGAGCAGCTGCGCGAGAAGCTCGCCGCGACCGCGGCGCTGACGGGGCCGGACCATCCGCCGCCGCTGGAGGCGCTGTGCGACGAGGTGCTGGACATGCTCGGCCCGGGCGACCGGGACGACGACATCGCGCTGCTCGCGGCCCGCTTCGACGGGATCGCGCCGAGTGACGTGGCGTACTGGTTCCTGGAACCGGAGGACGCGGCCCCCGGCCGTGCCCGTCGACTCGCCCGGCGCGCGCTGGCTCGCTGGGACATGGAGGACCTGAGCGACTCGGTCGAGCTGCTGGTGAGCGAGGTCGTCACGAACGCGGTGCGGTACGCGTCGCGTCCGGTCACCCTGCGGCTGCTGCGGACCGACGTGCTGCGCTGCGAAGTGGGCGACGACGTGCCCCAGCTGCCGCGCCTGCGCCAGGCCCGCGCCACCGACGAGGGCGGCCGCGGCCTGTACCTCGTCAACCGGCTGGCACGGCGGTGGGGGGCCACGCGGCTGAGCACGGGGAAGGTCGTCTGGTTCGAGCTGAGCAGGACGGCCGTACCGAACTGACCGAACGGAGAAGGGGCGCCCGGTGTGATCACCGGGCGCCCCTTCTTGTCGCCGTCTACTGGTCGCTGTTCGGATTGAGCGGGTTGTCCAGCGGGGACGACGGGGAGTTGGACGGGCTGTTGCTGGGGGAGTTCGACGGGCTGTTGCTGGGAGAGTTCGACGGCTTGTTGCTCGGCGTACTCGACGGCGTGCTGCTCGGCGTGCTCGACGGCGTGCTGCTGGGCGTGCTCGACGGGGTGTTGCTGGGCGTGCTCGACGGCGTGTCCGAAGGCTGGACCGCCGCGCCCTGAGTGGTGTCCAGTTCGAACTTGGTGACGCTGCCCATCACCCCGAAGGTGTAGGCGGCCCAGATCCGGGCCGGGTAGCTGCCACCGTTGATACGGCCGCTCGGGCTTCCGGGGACATTGCCCGTGGCGCCCGTCATCGGGACCTGGGCGTGCGACTTGGGGTCCTCGCCGAACAGGCCGACGGAGGTCACCAGGTTCGGCGTGAAGCCGGTGAACCAGGCCGACTTGTTGTTGTCGGAGGTACCCGTCTTGCCGGCGACCTGCTGGCCGTCGCGCTGCTGGTTGCTCGCCACCGACGTCTTGGCCGTACCGTCGTCGACCACGCCCGTGAGCACCGAGGTCACCGTGTCGGCGGCCTCGGGGCTGATCACCTGGGCGCCGATCGGGTTCGGGAGGCTGATCTCCTGGTTCTTGCGCTCGGCAGACTTGATGATCGTCGGGGTGACCTTCTTGCCGTGGTTGTCGAGGGTGGCGTAGATGCCGGCCATCTCCATCGGGCTGGCGCCCATGGAGCCCAGCGTCTGCGCGGGGACCGCCTGCATGCCCTTGGTGTCCATGCCGAGCTTGCCGGCGACCGACATCACCTCTTGCATGCCCACGTCGACGCCCATCTGCGCGAAGACCGAGTTGACGGAGTCGTTCATGGCCTTCTGGACGGTGATCTTGCCGTAGTTCGCGTCGTCCTCGTTCGGCGGGGCGAAGCCGACCTTGGTGCCGTTGTCGACCACCTGGCGGCCGCTCGTGCCGTCGTAGATCGTGTTGGCGTCGATGGCCCGGCCGTCCTGGGTCTTCGCGCCCTCGTTGAGGGCGGCGGCCAGGATGACGGGCTTGAAGGTGGAGGCGGGCTGGTAGTCCTTGCGCGTCGCGTTGTTCGTGTAGTGCTTGAAGTAGTCGACACCGCCGTACAGGGCGACGACCTTGCCCGTCTTCGGGTCGACCGAGACGGCACCGGCCTGGACGACGCCGTCGACCTTCCGCTTCTTCGCGTCGAGCTTGCTGGTCAGCTGCTGCTTGACCGACCCCTCCAGCGCCTTCTGCTTCTTCTTGTCGATGTTCAGGGTGACGGTCCAGCCGCCCTGGGTGACCAGCGCCTCGGCGTCACTGAGGTTGGAGGCAGTGCCGTTGGCCACGAGCTGCCGCTCCAGCGCCGCGTTGGCCGCGTCCACCAGGTAGCCGGTCTGGCCTTCCATGCCGGGGGCCGCCTTGGGCGCCTTCGGCACCGGGAACTTCAGCGCCTGGCGCTTGCTCGCATCCAGCCAGTGCATCTCGACCATGTTGTTCAGGACGTAGTTCCAGCGCGCCTGCACGAGCTTCTTGCCCGTGTCGGTGGCGATCGCCCAGTCGTACTGGTTCGGCGCCTGCAGCAGGGCCGCGAGGTACGCGCCCTCCTGGACCGTCAGTTTCTGGGCGTCCTTGTGGTAGTACGCCTGCGCCGCGGCCTGGATGCCGTAGGCGCCCCGGCCGTAGTAGCTGGTGTTGATGTAGCCGGCGAGGATGTAGTCCTTGGTCTTCTGGCGGTCCAGCTTCAGCGAGATGACCAGTTCCTTCAGCTTGCGCGTGACGGTCTGGTTCTGGGTGAGGTAGTAGTTCTTGACGTACTGCTGGGTGATGGTCGAACCGCCCTGCGCGCCCTTGCCGGAGAGCGTGTTGAGCAGGCCTCGGGCCGTGCCCCTCAGGTCGACGCCGGAGTCCTTGTAGAAGGTCTTGTTCTCGGCGGCGACGAAGGTGTGCTGGACGTCCTTGGGGACCTGGGCGAGGTCGACGGTCTCCCGGTTGAGCTTGCCGCTGCGGGTGAGGATCGAGCCGTCGCTGTACTTGTACACGTTGCTCTGCAGCGTGGCGTCGGCGTTCGCGGCCGGTATGGGGGTCATGACGTACAGCGCGACGAAGGCGCCCATGCCGAGCAGGCACAGGGCGAAGATCGTGCCGACGATCTTCTTCCAGGTGAAGAGCCGGCGTATGAAGCTCCGGCCGTCCTTGCCCGTCCCGTTGCCCTTGGGCCTGCTCCGGCCCTTGGCCGCCTTGCGGGCCGCCGCGCGGCCGCCGATGACGGTGGGCTCCACCGTGTCCGTGCCGCCCGCCGGCGCCGCCGGTGCGGACGAGCGCGTAGGGGGCGCCGCGCGGCGGCCGCCGCGCTGTCGCGCTCGTCTCTCTTCCGCCCGTCCCATGAGTCCGATCCGCTCCGCTTCGTTCATGTGTGCTCACGAGTCACACAGGTTCGCCGCTCAGGTCAGCTCAGAAAGCTAACACCAGGAGATGCGGCAAAGGTCCGTCGATCCGGCCTTTTGCGGGCGTGACAATCAGCACCCGCTCCAAAGGAACCGACGGCCCAGGGCGGTTCAGGGTTGCCCGGAGAGGGTAAAGTGATATCACTTAGCTAGAACCGAGCTAGGTAAGAATTTGGCCAAACAGACCCTGAGAGACGTACGAGAACGGGGGACCACCCATGTCCGCACAGGACTCCACACCCACCGCCGACATACCGGAGATGCCCGCGCCGCGGGTCCGGGAGGTCACCGCGCACAGCATCGGCGGGGCGCTCGCGCTGCTGCTCGGGCTGGTCGGGCTGCTGATCGCCGCCGGACTGTTCGTGGCCGCCTCCGCCAACCCCGGCTTCGCCGTCGGCGGCGTCCTCGTCCTCATCGCCGCGCTCATCTCCCTGCGTGGCCTGAACACGGTGGCACCGGGCGAGGCCCGGGTGGTGCAGCTCTTCGGGCGCTACCGGGGGACGATCCGGCAGGACGGCCTGCGCTGGGTGAACCCGTTCACCTCCCGCACGAAGATTTCCACCCGCGTACGCAACCACGAGACCGCCGTGCTGAAGGTGAACGACGCCTACGGCAATCCGATCGAACTGGCGGCCGTGGTGGTCTGGAAGGTGCGCGACACCGCGCAGGCGACGTTCGAGGTCGACAACTACCTGGAGTTCGTCGCCACCCAGACCGAGGCGGCGGTACGGCACATCGCCATCGAGTACCCCTATGACGCGCACGACGAGGGCGGGCTGTCGCTGCGCGGCAACGCCGAGGAGATCACCGAGAAGCTCGCCCTCGAACTCCACGCGCGCGTGGAGGCGGCCGGTGTGCAGATCATCGAGTCCCGGTTCACCCATCTCGCGTACGCCCCCGAGATCGCCTCGGCGATGCTCCAGCGCCAGCAGGCGGGAGCCGTCGTGGCGGCCCGGCGGCAGATCGTGGACGGGGCGGTCGGGATGGTCGAGGCGGCGCTCGCCCGGATCTCCGAGCGCGACATCGTGGAACTGGACGAGGAGCGCAGGGCGGCGATGGTGTCCAACCTGATGGTGGTGCTGTGCGGGGACCGCGCGCCGCAGCCCGTCCTCAACGCCGGGACCCTCTACCAGTGACGGAACCCTCCGAGAGCGCCACACCCGGGCGCCGGCCGCAGCAGCGCAAGCAGGTGCTGCTGCGGCTGGACCCGGCCGTCTACGAGGCGCTCGCCCGCTGGGCCGGCGACGAGCTGCGCTCCGCCAACGCCCAGATCGAGTTCCTGCTGCGCAGGGCGCTGAAGGAGGCGGGCCGGCTGCCCGGGGAAGCGGGGCCCATCCCCAGAAGGGGCCGGCCGCCCGCCCCGCCCCAGTGACGGACTTGTGACAATCGGCCCTCACCTGCGTCGCCGCACACCCCGCCATGATCTACACACAGCGCGTATACATGATGCGTATACACGCCGTGTACAGTCCTTGGCATGTCCATCGGTCACACCCTTCTGGGGCTCCTTGAGTCCGGGCCGCGTCACGGTTACGACCTGAAGCGGACCTTCGACGAGAAGTTCGGTCACGACCGGCCGCTGCACTACGGCCAGGTCTACTCGACGATGTCCCGGCTGCTGAAGAACGGCCTCGTCGAGGTCGACGGTATCGAGGCGGGCGGCGGGCCCGAGCGCAAGCGGTACGCCATCACCGACGCCGGGGTCACCGACGTCGAGCGGTGGCTCGCGACGCCGGAGGCCCCCGAGCCGTACCTCCAGTCGACGCTCTACACCAAGGTCGTCCTCGCGCTGCTGACGCACCGCAACGCGGCCGACATCCTCGACACCCAGCGTGCCGAGCACCTGCGGATGATGCGCATCCTGACGGACCGCAAGAGGCGGGGCGACCTCGCCGACCAGCTCATCTGCGACCACGCCCTCTTCCATCTCGAGGCCGACCTGCGGTGGCTGGAGCTCACCGCGGCGCGTCTCGACCGGCTCGCCGAGGTGGTGGCCAGGTGACTCCCGCCGGTTCCCTGCTGATCGCCGACGACCTGCACAAGGCGTACGGTCCGACGGTCGCCCTCGACGGCGCCGAGTTCTCCATCCACCCGGGCGAGGTCGTCGCCGTGATGGGCCCCTCCGGGTCCGGCAAGTCGACGCTGCTGCACTGCCTCGCCGGGATCGTGCCGCCCGACTCGGGCTCGATCGTCTACAACGGGCGCGAGATGGCGACCATGAGCGACGCCGAGCGCAGCGCGCTGCGGCGCTCGGAGTTCGGGTTCGTCTTCCAGTTCGGGCAGTTGGTGCCGGAGCTGACCTGCGTCGAGAACGTCGCCCTGCCCCTCCGGCTGAACGGCACCTCCCGCAAGGAGGCCGAGCGGACCGCGCTGACCTGGATGGAGCGCCTCGAGGTCGACGACCTGCGCGGGAAGCGGCCCGGCGAGGTCTCCGGCGGTCAGGGGCAGCGGGTCGCCGTCGCCAGGGCGCTCGTCACGAGCCCGCGCGTGCTGTTCGCCGACGAGCCGACCGGCGCGCTCGACTCGCTCAACGGCGAGCGCGTGATGGACCTGCTGACGGATGCCGCCCGGTCCACCAACGCGGCCGTCGTCCTCGTCACGCACGAGGCGCGGGTGGCCGCCTACTCGGACCGCGAGATCGTCGTACGGGACGGCAAGTCCCGGGACATGGAGCGGGTCGTATGACACTGCGGGGGTGGGCCGGGGATCTGGCCATGGGGGTGCGGTTCGCCTTCGCGGGCGGCCGTGAGGGGTGGACGCGGGCCGTGCTGACGGCCGTCGGCGTCGGCCTCGGCGTGGCGTTGCTGCTGCTGACCACGGCGATACCGAGCGCGCTGTCCGCACGGAACCAACGCGGCACCGACCGGGACGACTTCACGTACAGCACGAAGGCGATGCCGAAGGCGGACGACACGCTCGTCATCGCCGGCACGGACACCACCTTCCGCGGCACGGACGTGCGGGGGCGGCTGGTGGAGCCCGAGGGGACGAAGGCGCCGCTGCCGCCCGGCGTCGGGACGTTCCCGGGCAAGGGCGAGATGGTCGTCTCGCCCGCGCTGAGGAAGCTGCTGGACTCCGGCTCCGGCCGGATGCTGCGGGACCGTATTCCGTACCGGGTGGTCGGCACCATCGGGCAGGCCGGACTGATCGGGCCCGCCGAACTCGCCTACTACGCGGGGGCGACGGGGCTGGAGAACCATCTGGCGAGCGGCTCGGTCGAGCGGATCGACTACTTCGGGCCCTCCAAGCAGCACACGCCCGACAAGCTGGACCCGATCCTGCTGCTCCTCGTCATGATCATCTTCGTGGTGCTGCTGCTGCCCGTCGGTGTCTTCATCGCGGCCGCCGTGCGCTTCGGCGGTGAGCGGCGGGACCGCCGGCTCGCGGCCCTCAGGCTGGTCGGGGCGGACGGGCGGATGGCACGCCGGATCGCGGGGGGCGAGGCGCTCGCGGGGGCGCTGCTCGGCCTCGTGCTGGGCACCGTCTTCTTCCTGGCCGGGCGGCAGTTGGCGGCGGTGCTGGTGGTGCGGGACATCAGTGTGTTCCCGAGCGATCTCAACCCCTCGCCCGCGCTGGTCGCGCTCGTCGTCGTCGCCGTACCGGCCGCGGCGGTCCTGGTCACGCTGTTCGCGCTGCGCGGGGTCGTCATCGAACCGCTCGGCGTGGTCCGTACGGCGAGGCCGCCGCGCCGCAGGCTGTGGTGGCGGCTGTTGCTGCCGCTGGCCGGTCTCGCGCTGCTGTACCCGATGATCGGGCAGGGCGACCGCAACGGGAACTTCAACGAGTGGATGGTGATCGGCGGCACCGTGCTGCTGCTGGTCGGCGTCACCGCGCTGCTCCCCTGGGTCGTGGAGGCCGTGGTGAGCCGGCTGGACGCGGGTTCCGTGTCCTGGCAACTGGCCATCCGCAGACTGCAGTTGAGCAGCGGCTCGGCCGCCCGCATGGTCAACGGCATCGCGGTCGCGGTGGCCGGGGCGATCGCGCTGCAGATGCTGTTCGCCGGCGTCGAGCACGACTACACCAAGGACACCACCAACGACCTCAGCCGGGCCCAGATGCAGGTCTACGTACGCGGCGACGTCCCGCTGGACGAAGCCGCCCGGCAATTCGCGGCGACCAAGGGAGTCCAGCGCGCCTCGGCCATCTCGCAGGGCTCGCTCGGCGACCGGGCCAAGGAGGCCGACACCTCGATGGAGGTGGCCGCGGGCACCTGCGCGGAGCTTCGGGAGGTGGCCCGGCTGTCGTCCTGCCGCGACGGTGACGTCTTCGTGGTCAAGGGCAGCAACTACGACGCCAAGGCCAGGGAGCTCACCACCGCGGGCCGCACCCTGTACTTCGACCCGGCCTACACCGGCTCGACGCACCACACGGTGGCCTGGAAGGTGTCCCCCGGCATCAAGGCGGCGGCCGAGCGCGAGGATCCGACCGGGTACGCGCGCGGCGGCCTGCTGTTCACCCCGGCCGCGCTGCCCGCGGGGGCGATGGCCGGCCTGGTCCAGCAGGTGTACGTCTCGCTGAAGCCGTCGGTGCCGGACGCCGACGACCACGTACGCAACACCGCCGCGCGGCTGGACCCGCTGGCGGACGTGAACACCATGGCGGCCAGCAGGACGTCGCTGCAGTTCCGTTCCATCCGCACCGGCCTGTTCGTCGGGGCGACCTGTGTCCTGATGCTGATCGGCGCGAGTCTGCTGGTCTCCCAGCTGGAGCAGTTGCGGGAGCGCAAGAAGCTGCTGTCGTCGCTGGTCGCCTTCGGCACCCGGCGCCGCACGCTGAGCCTGTCGGTGCTGTGGCAGACGGCGGTCCCGATCGGGCTGGGGCTGGCGCTGGCCTCGGTGGTCGGGCTGACCCTGGGCGCGGTGCTGCTGCGGATGACCGGCGAGACGGTGACCGTGGACTGGACGAGCGTGCTGTCGATGACGGCGATCGGCGCGGGGGTCGTGCTCGCGGTGACCGTGCTCAGTCTGCCGCCGCTGCTGCGGCTGATGCGGCCGGAGGGCCTGCGCACCGAGTAGGCGCCTGCCGACCGTGCCGGGCCCCTCCCCCTGCGACGGGGAGGGGCCCGGCCCGTTCACAGGCTGTAGCTCTGCACCACCCGTCGTACCTGCGCGAACAGCATCCCCACGTTGACGGACTTCCGGCAGACGACGACCGCGACGACGTCCTGCTGCTCATTCATCCGCACGAACAGGTGGGTCAGGTTCTCGCTGTTGACGAGGATCTCCTGGAAGAAGTGGTTCTCGCTCGGCGTCCCGCGCCGTTCCTTGAAGACGTCCTCGATCATCACGACGGTGCGCCCCTGGAAGAGGTCGAGGGTGGCTCCCGCGAGCAGGTCCAGGACCTCCGGCGGGTGGTTGTCGACCGTCTCGTACGACAGCAGCATGCCGGTCGACATGTCGACGACGCCCGAGGCCACACAGTCGGGCGCGTCCGTACGGAGAGATTTGACCAGGCCCATCACCTGGTCGGAGAAACCGGGGGTCATACGCTTCGTCGCCATCCCTTCAGACTCCTTCAGCCGTCTTGTTCATCAGGATCGAACCGATCCGGTCGAGCGCCGGCTGGGTCGCCCGGTGCAGCCTGTCGACGTCCAGGCCCTCGTCACCGAGGACGACCATCAGGGCCGTGTCGCCGACGGCGTAGAAGGCGGCACAGCCGTGGCTGCCGTAGGTCACGGTCCGGCGCAGGGTGCCCCTGGCGGTCGCCTGGGCGGTGCGCCGGGCGAGGCCGAGGCCGGCCGCGGCGAGCGCGGCGAGTCCCTCCGGGTCGATCGAGTCGGCGGTGTCGGCGGCGATGAGCAGCCCGTCGGACGCCGCGACCGCGGTATCGGTGATGCCGGTCACCTGCTCCCGCAGGCCGCGCATCTCGTGCGCCAGGGCTTCGTGATCCATGTAATCAACTCCCTTTCACAGCTGGGCGTTCGTTCATCCGGGGCTTCCGTTCCTGAGGCGGAAGAAGCCGCCCGGGCGGCGGCGGGGCAGGTCGACGGGCGAGGTCTGCTCGGGCGGGGGCGGGCTCGGCGGCGGCGGTGTGCGGTGCCGCAGGCCCTCGGGGGGTGTGCGGACCGGGATCGGGGTGGGCGCCGGCGCGCACTCCAGCAGCCCCTCGGCGAGCATGCGGGCCACCTCGACGGTGACGGTGTAGACCCCGCGCCCGGTGCGGAAGGCTAGGTCGCGGGAGGTACGGCGGCCGTCTGCATGGGTGAGCAGATCCCACCGCAGCTCACTGAACGGGCCGTCCAACTCCCCGACGGGCCGGGGCCGTTCACGGTCCGGGTGGACGGGGCGGGGCATCGCGGCGAGGGCCGCCAGCTTGCGGGAGGCGTCCTGCAGCAGCCGGGAGGGGGGCTCGCCGACGGCGACCGGGGCGGGCGGTTCGAGGCCGGGCTCGGCGTGCTCGCACTCCTCCACCCGGCCCGCGACGATCGCGAACACGGCGTCCCGCAGGGCCATCGTGCACACCACCCTGAGCTGGGCGGCCCCGGCGAACCCGTGCGCGATCAGCCCCGTGCCCGGCCAGCGCGCTCCCCCGGCCTCCCGCACCAGAGCGGCCCACTGCTCCCCGCTCACCCGTCCCGAGCGCAGCAGCAGCGCCTCGGCGCCGGGCGCCCCCGGCGACTCGACGGAGACGACGAGACCGCCGCGCAGATGGAACACCCCGCCCGGTGTCCCGGCCACCCGCAGCTCCCCCGTGAGCCCCTCCCGCCCGCATGCGGCCAGGGACCGCGCCAGCAGCTCGTAGCCCGACATCACGCCCCTCGCCCTGCCACTGGTCGCACATACGCCTGACGCGTAGCGCTGAGGGGGGAATGTGTATCAGCCCGCGCGCATATTCCGGCCGCAGATTTCCGACCTGTCCCCGGATGGCGGAAGTTGAGCCGGGGGCCCGCACAAATAGCTTTGTTCGGCGCGCATTTGATCGAACACCGGGGGCGTTCCGAACGCCGGTCCCGCCCCTCCGGAGGTGCCCCGAGCGACCTCTCCGACGTCGGCGGACAGGGTCACCGACACCCGGACGAGACGTGACGAGCGGCGGGCGCACGGGGGTTCTCCGTGCGGGACGGCGATGCGGGACCGGGAGGGCACGGAACCGGGAGGCCGCGAGGTCCCGGCACCCCGGGCGCGGGCCGAGCGACCTCACCGGTGCCAGCGGACAGAGTCACCGACACCCGGGCGAGACATGACAGAACGGCGGCGCACGGGGCTTTCCGTCCGGGGCGGCGAGACCGGGAAGCCGCGAGCTCGGGGCACCCCGGGCGCGGGCCGAGCGACCTCACCGGCGTCAGCGGACAGGGTCACCGACACCCGAACGAGGCGTGACGGAACGGCGGCGCACGGGGGGTTCTCCGTGCGGGACGGCGATGCGGGACCGGGAGGGCACGGAACCGGGAGGCCGCGAGGTCCCGGCACCCCGGGCGCGGGCCGAGCGACCTCTCCGGTGCCGGCATGCAGGTCCGTCGGCACTCGGGCGGGGCCCACGGAACAGCGGCGCACAGGGGTTTTCCGCGCAGGACGGCGAGGCAGCGGCACGGCGGGACCGGAAGGCCACGAGGCCGCGGGACGGCGAGGCCGCGAGGTCACGGCACCCCGGGCGCGGGCCCGTTCACTCCTCGCGGGCGGGCTCCGACGGGTCGTCCTCGGCCGCGGCCGGGGTCGCCCCCACGGACTGCCTCTCGGTCCGAACCGCCGCATCCTCGATCGCCGGCCCGGCATCGGCGGGTTCACCGGCGCCGGCGTCGGTGTCGGCGTCTGCTGCGGCGTGACGCTCGGCGTCGTACGCCCGTAGATAGCCCACCACCGTGTTCGTCACCGCCACCAGCGGCACCGCCACCACCGCGCCGCCGATGCCCGCCACCATGCCGCCCGCGGCGACCGTGAGGACCACCGCGAGGGGGTGGACGCGGACCGCGCGGCCGAGGATGAAGGGCTGCAGGATGTGGCCCTCGATCTGCTGGACCGCGAGGACCACGACCAGCGTCATCACCGCGGTGAACACGCCCTGCGTGACCAGCGCGACGACCACCGCGAGCGCGCCGGAGGCCACCGCGCCGACGAGCGGGATGAAGGAGAACAGGAAGATGAACACGGCCAGCGGCACGGCCATGGGGACGTCGAGGAAGTAGATGCCGATGCCGATGAAGATGGCGTCGATGAGGGCCACCAGGACCGTGCCGCGGACGTAGGCGGTCAGCGTCCGCCAGGCGCGCGGGCCGGCGCCGGCGACGGCGGGCCGGGCCGCCGCGGGCACCAGTTTCAGGGACCACTCCCAGATGCGCCGGCCGTCGTAGAGCAGGAAGAGGGTGGAGAAGAACGTCAGCAGGATGCCCGTCAGCGCCTCCACGACGACCTGCACGCCCTCAAGGCCGAAGGAGGTGATCTGGTCGGTGTTGGCGCCGACCGCCTCCCGCAGGTTCTTGGCGATCTGGTTGATCTGCTTGTCGGTGACGTGGAAGGGGCTCTTCAGCAGCCAGTTGCGCAGATCGTCGATGCCGTTCTGGATCTGGTCGGAGAGGTTGTCGATGTTCTCCATGACCTGCCAGGTCACGAACCAGCCCAGCAGCCCCAGGATGACGAAGCCGAAGATCGCGGTGAGCGCGGTGGCGGGCCCGCGCGGCACGCCGTGCCGCTTCAGGCGGGCCACCGTCGGCTGCAGCAGCGCCGTGATGAGCAGCGCGATGACGAAGGCGAAGACGACGAGCTGTACCGCGCTGATGACCCGCATCAGCACCCAGACGGTGCCCGCGAGCACCAGCAGCCGCCAGCCGGCCTCGGCGGCCACCCGTACTCCCCAGGGCACGGCCTGGGCGGGGTCGGGACGGGCGGGGGCGGGGTGGACCTCGATGACGTGGTCGACGTGGTCCACGTGGTCCATGTGCTCGACCTGCTCGGCCCGGTCGCCGGACCGCGCGGCCTGCTTCTCGGGGCGGGCGGCCCGGGCGGCCTTACGGGGCGGGGGGCCGACCTCGGCCTCCTCCCGCTCCACCTCGGCGCGGCGCTCGTCCAGCCGCTCGCTCACCTCGGTGAGACCGGCGCCGAGCCGGCCGAGCCACCCTGGCACTCGCGACATGATCCGTCCTCTTCCCCCGCCTACCCGGGTGCCGGCCACCACTCCCCCCTGGAGTCGTTCGCGTCCGACCGTACAGGGCGACAGCCCCTCCCCCTAGGACGGGGAGGGGCTGTCGAAGGTTGAGAGCGGGGTGCGGGACCCCGACGGCTCAGTACCAGTGGTTGGCGGCCCAGAAGGCCTGCGCCTCGCACGGGCTGCCGTACCGGCTGTTCATGTAGTTCAGGCCCCACTTTATCTGCGTGGCCGGGTTGGTCTGCCAGTCGGAGCCCGCGGAGGAGTACTTCGAGGCGGGCAGGGCCTGGAAGAGACCGTAGGCCCCGGAGGAGGCGTTGACCGCGTGGTAGTTCCAGCTGGACTCGTGGTCCACGATGTAGCTGAAGCACTGGAACTGGCCGGACGGCACCATCTGCCGGGCCATCGACTGGATCTCGGCGATGCTGTACGAGCTCTGGATCGGGAAGTCGGCGCTGCTGCGGCTCGCGGCGGACTTGGCCTCGGCGCGCTCCTTGGCCTCCTTCGCCGCCTTCTCGGCGGCGGCCTTCTTGGCCACGGCGGTGTCGGCGGCGGCCTTGCGGGCGGCCTCCTCGGCGTCCTTCTTGGCGCTCGCGTCCGCCTGGATGGCCTGGGCGTCGGCCTGCTGCGTCAGGGACGCGGTCTGCACCTGGGCCTGCTGACCCGCGGGTATGTCCGCGAGCAGCGTGGTGTCGGCTGCCGTCGCCTCGGCGTCGTTGTTCTGCGCGACGCTGCCCGAGGCAACACCCACGACACTTCCGACGGCGGTGACCGCGGTGGCCGAGGCCACTGCGAATCCCCGGACCGAAATCCGGCTCACACGGTTTCCTTCCAGCATCGCCCGCTTCGGTGACCCTGGCGGACGCAATCGTGCCCCTAGACGCTGGCCTCCCAACTGCGGGGTCACGGGAGGCACGGGCCCGGTGGGCAACTCCCGTGCGGGGAGCGCCGCGTGGTGCTCGGGCGGCATACGACGACCGGTATGGAGTTGACTGGTGGTGCTTCTGTGGCGCGATACCGCTGGGGGTACAGCTGTGTCGTATGCGGGGCCTGACAGGAGTGAGACTCTGCCGTACGCGGACGCCGGGTGGCAATTCCGAGTTGCGTGTGAAAGCTCACATCCTGTTTGGCCCTGGGGATTTCGCGAAACCGCCACACGTCAAAGCGCCGCCCCACTAGGCTCACAGCCTTTGCGGGACGGCGCCAACTGGTGCGCGAACGGTCAGATTTGACCGTCTTCCAGCATCTCTGTCACGAGAGCCGCGATCTGGGACCTCTCGGACCTCGTCAGGGTCACATGGGCGAAGAGCGGGTGTCCCTTCAGCTTCTCCACGACGGCGACGACACCGTCGTAGCGCCCTACGCGCAGATTGTCCCGCTGTGCCACGTCATGGGTGAGAACCACCCGTGAATTGGCGCCGATCCGGGACAGAACGGTCAGCAGGACGTTACGTTCCAGGGACTGCGCCTCGTCCACGATCACGAACGCGTCGTGCAGCGAGCGGCCGCGGATGTGGGTGAGCGGCAGGACCTCGAGCATCCCGCGCGCGGTGACCTCCTCGATGACCTCGCGGCTGGTGACCGCGGACAGCGTGTCGAAGACCGCCTGCGCCCAGGGGCTCATCTTCTCGGCCTCGGAGCCCGGCAGATAGCCCAGCTCCTGCCCGCCCACCGCGTACAGCGGACGGAAGACCATCACCTTCTGGTGCTGACGGCGCTCCAGGACCGCCTCGAGACCCGCGCACAGCGCGAGCGCCGACTTGCCGGTGCCGGCCCGGCCGCCCATCGAGACGATCCCGACGTCCGGGTCGAGCAGCAGGTCGAGCGCGATCCGCTGCTCGGCGCTGCGGCCCTTGATGCCGAACGCCTCCCGGTCGCCGCGCACCAGACGGACGTTGCCCTCCGCCGTGACCCGGCCGAGCGCCTTGCCGCGCTCGGAGTGGATGGTCAGACCGGTGTGCACGGGCAGGTCGGACACCTCGGGGACGTAGACGTGCCCCTCCTCGAAGAGGATGTCCACCTGCTCGGCGGGCAGGGTCAGCTCGGACATCCCGGTCCAGCCGGAGGAGTCCGTGATGGCGAGTTCCGCGCGGTACTCCTCGGCGAGGAGACCGACGGACGAGGCCTTGATCCTGAGCGGCAGGTCCTTCGACACGACGGTGACGTCGAACCCCTCGGCCTGCAGATTGCGGGCGACCGCGAGGATGCGGGAGTCGTTGTCCCCCAGGCGGTAGCCGGTCGGCAGAACGCTGGGGTCCGAGTGGTTGAGCTCGACACGGACGGTCCCGCCCAGCTCCCCGATCGGAATGGGGGCGTCGAGGCGGCCGTACTTCACCCGGAACTCGTCCAGCAGACGCAGGGCCTGCCGGGCGAAGTAGCCGAGCTCGGGATGGTGCCGCTTCGCCTCCAGCTCCGTGACCACGACGATGGGGAGCACGACCTCGTGCTCGTCGAAGCGGCTCAGGGCGTTCGGGTCGGCCAGCAGGACGCTGGTGTCGAGAACATAGGTGCGCCGGTCTGGCTTGTGGCGCTTTGTGCTGGTCACCACGGAAGGACGTACCCCCTCGGATGAGGTCGGGGAGCGACGGAGTGGAGCTGGACCGGTCGACGGCCGCGATGCACGGGCCGGTGACCGGCCCTCCGCCTTGTCTTCCGCGCTGGAACCGCACGGTCGGGCTGGTGCAAAGGGCCTCCCGGGCGGACGGCCCCGTGCCGCCCGCTGAGATCCGACACCCGTGGTTCGGGCATCGACCTGACTGGCTTATGCCCTCGAACATGCGTCACCATGCCGACACGTATGGCGGCGCTCCGGTGAACTCATTGTTACTTCCGCCCCAAAAGGGGTAGACGCCCGACCTGTGCGTCAGCCGCCGTAACGCCTGTGTCGCGCCGCGTAGTCACGCAGAGCGCGCAGGAAGTCGACCTTGCGGAAGGCCGGCCAGAAGACCTCGCAGAAGTAGTACTCCGAGTGCGCGGTCTGCCACAGCATGAAACCGGACAGCCGCTGCTCGCCGCTGGTGCGGATGACCAGGTCGGGATCGGGCTGGTCGCCGGTGTAGAGGTGGCGGCCGATCATGTCGACGTCGACGGCCTCGGCCAGGTCCTCCATCGCGGTGCCCTTGTCGTGGGCGTCCAGGAGCATGGAGCGCACCGCGTCGGCGATCTCCTGACGGCCGCCGTAGCCGATGGCGACGTTGACGAGTATCCCGTCGACGCCGGCGGTGGCCTCCTCGGCCTCCTTCAGGGTGGTCTGCATCCGGGACGGCAGCAGGTCGAGGGTGCCGACGTGGTGCACGCGCCAGCGGCCGTCGGCCGCGAGCGTCCGTACGACGTCCTCGATGATCCCGAGCAGCGGGCCGAGCTCCTCCTGCGGACGGTCGAAGTTGTCCGTCGACAGCAGCCAGAGGGTGACGACCTCGACGTCCGTCTCCGTGCACCAGCCGAGGAACTCCTCGATCTTCTCCGCGCCGGCGCGGTGACCGTGCACGGTCGTGGAGCCGGCCGCCTTCGCCCAACGGCGGTTGCCGTCCATGATGACGCCGATGTGCTTGGGCACCTGAGCGTGGTCCAGGTGGCCTTCCACCCGGCGTGCGTACAACCTGACCAACAGGCCGCGCAGCTTGTCGCGCAGGTTCACGTGATCGTCAGCCCCTCCGTACCGATGCGGTCCCCGCGGCCCGCAGCCTACCGGTGGTTGCAGCGGGCGCCTATTTCAGGGCTCGGGCGGGCTGTTGGCGCCGAAGGCGGGAGCCCCCTTGGGGAGTACCCCGGTGCGCCCCATGTGTGCCCCATGCGTGCACAAAAAACGGGCCGGTCCGTGGGGGGGAGACGGACCGGCCCGAGGGGGGGTTTCCACCATAACCCTTCGTAAGTGATGCTGCGTGCATCGGCATGCCATAACTACTCTCCGGAATCGAACGGCGACGCCCGGGTCGTCGTCGCAACGGGTTTCCACAGAGGGTTCATGGCCGGATCACAGCGGTTTCTCAGGGAAAACGACGGGCAGTGACGGAAAGCGGAACAGTGTGCGGCGTTTGGCTGATCGACGTCGGCATCGCCCGGGTGGGTGACCCGGGCCGCGAACGTCCGCTTGACGCCGAAGCGGACCGCGCCCCCGGGAAAACGGCACCGCGCAGCCCCCTCCACTGCGCGGTGCCGCCCGCGCAACTTTGCTTACGCGAATTACCTTGGTCTGAACTTACGTGACACGTGGGGCTGAATGCCACTCGCGGCCATAACGATGCGGAAACCGCGACCCAGGAGGGTCTCGGGTCCCGTGGCAGGTCTGGGACACGCCGGGGAGCCGTCGGGGACCGTCGGGGGTCCATCGGGGACCGTCGGGGACCGTCGGGGGCCCATCTGGGACAGAAACCGTCCTAGTCCGCCCGTACGGTCGCCCCATGACCCTGAGGATCAGCTGGAGCGAGGCGAGCGCACGGCGGCTGGAGCGGCAGTTCCTGGCCAACCCTGCTGAGCGGGGCACTCCGGTCGCCGACATCGTCGCCGCGATGCTCGGCGCGCACGCACAGGTGCTGTCGGCCGCCGAGCTGTCGGTGGGAGTACGGGCGACGGGAGTGACACGGGACGAGGTGCGCGGCGCGCTGTGGGAGGAGCGCGCGCTCGTGAAGACGTACGGCCCGCGCGGCACCGTCCATCTGCTGCCGGCCGCCGAACTCCCCCTGTGGAGTTCGGCGTTGCCCGCCGTGCGCTCGGCGGCGAGTCAACCCGCGCCCGACGTGCGGGTGAGCGAGGAACAGGCGGAGCGGATCCTCGCGGCGATCGCGGACGCGCTCGACGGGAGGTGTCTGACCCTGGACGAACTGGGCGAGGAGGTCGTCGCCCGCACCGGCTCCTGGGCCGGCGACCGGGTCATGCCCGCCTTCCAGGACCTCTGGCCGCGCTGGCGCCAGGTGATGCACCGGGCCGGCCAGTCCGGCGCACTGTGCTTCGCGCCGGACAGTGTCCGCGGCCGCGGCCGCAGGACGGCCTTCACCCGCCCGCCCCGCTTCACCCCGCTCCCGCCGCACGAGGCCCTGGGTGAGCTGGTACGACGCTACCTGCGCGCGTACGGCCCCGCGACCCCGCGGACCTTCGCGAAGTGGCTGGCGGCGAAGCCCAGTTGGGCCGCCGAACTGTTCGGCACGCTCGCCGGGGCGGGCGCGATCGAGGAAGTCGTCTTCGAGGGCGCCGGGGACTGGTGGATCGCGGCCGGCGACACGGAGTTCCCCGAGGAACGGGTGCGCGGCGTCCGGCTGCTGCCCTACTTCGACGCGTACGGCATCGCCGCGCAGCCCCGGGAGTCACTGTTCCCGGGCGACGCCTACCGGAGGGCGCTGGCGGGCGGGCAGGCCGGCAACTACCCCGTACTGCTGGTCGACGGAGTGGTGGCGGGCGTATGGCACCAGCGGCGCCGGGGCCGCCGTACGACGGTGACGGTGGAGCCGCTCGGGCGGCTGACGGGGCGGCAGGAGCGGGAGTTGGGGGAGCGGGTGGACCGGGTGGGTGAAGTGCTGGGGACGGCGGCGGAGTTGGTGTTGGGGAAGGTGGAGGTGGGGCCGCACGCGTAGGTGTCACTGACCTTTGTTTCAGCGGACGGGCTTGCGGGCCTCGATGAGGTGCCGGGTGCTGTGGGCGACGAAGGGGCCCTCGGACTCGATCCGCTCGTGCAGGGCGCGGAGTTGGGGCTCGTAGGCCTCGACGGTGAAGCCCGGGACCATCCAGATGACCTTGCGCAGGAAGTGGACGACGGCCGCGATGTCGTGGAACTCGATCCGCAGCCGCTCGGCACGCAGGTCGACGATCTCCAGGCCGACGGCCTCGGCACCGGCGCGTTCGCGGTCGGGATGACGGTCGCCGAGGGAGGCCTCCGGCTGGGGGCCGAGGAAGTACTCGACGAGTTCGAAGACACTGCGGGGCCCGACGTGCTGGGCGAAGTACGTTCCGCCCGGCTGCAGGACGCGGGCGATCTCCGTCCAGTGCGGGGTGACGGGGTGCCGGCTGCTGACGAGGTCGAAGGCGCCGTCCGCGAAGGGCAACGGCGCGTCCGCGTGGGCGGCGACGACCGCGGTGCCGCGGGGGCGGAGCAGCTCGGTGGCCTTGGCGACGTTGGGCGGCCAGCCCTCGGTGGCGACGGTGAGCACGGGGGTCCTCGGGGCCCGCCCGAGGGCGAAGTCCAGGACCTCCCCTCCCCCGGTCTGGACGTCGAGTACGGCGGAGGCCCGCGCGAGACGCTCCGCGAGCGAGACGGCGTACCCCCACGAGGGCCGCGCCTCGGTGGCCCGCCCCTCGAACCAGGAGAAGTCCCATCCGTCGGTGGGCACGGCTACGCCTTCGGCGACGAGTTCGTCGAAGGTACGAGGTTCACTGGTTCGGTGTTGAGGGGCCATGGGGTGATCCTGGCAAGGAAGTGCTGGTCGGCGCCGCTGGTTTTTCTGGGGCCCCGCGGTTTCTCACAGGTGCGGTCGCACGAGGATGTACGCCCTGTGCACTGTCGGCGCGTCGAGGAGCCCGTCGATGGCGAGACAACGGCGGACCGTACGTCCCGCGTCGCCTTCGACACCGCTCCCGACACCGCCACCGTTGTGCAGCACTTCCCACATCTGCATGAGCAGGGCGCCGAACACCGCGAGCGGTCCTTCGACCGGCCCCTCCCGCCGCGCCCACCGGTCGGCGATGAGCCCACCCACGCCCGGGACGCGCTCGATGCCGCGCCAGACCGGGTCGGGGGCGGCATACACCACATGGCGGACGTGACTGTGAATGAGCGCGCTGCTGCACAGGAGGCACGGTTCGAGGGTGGTGTAGAGCCGGTGTCCGTCGGTGTCACCGCGGGCCGGCAACTGGGCGAGGGCGTTGATCTCGGCGTGGGCGATGTTGGTGCCGGCGAGCTGTCCGGGCGGCGCGACGGACTCCTGACTCCGGTTGCGCCCGACGGCGACGACCTGCCCAGCACGGTCCACGACGACGGCACCGACAGGACGACTGCCGGCCTGAAGAGCTTCCCAGGCGAGCTCGAAGGGGAGCTGCCAGAGGGGGTCCAGGGTGTCGGGCGCGTTCGCGGTGTCCGGGACACGTGCTGTTGCCTCTGACGTCGCCTGGGTCTGCGGCGTTTGATGCGATGGGGGGACGTGCGGGTCGTGCGGCTGACTGGGCAGTGGCATGGGATGCCCCGGGGGGAGTGGGCGGGCCGGCGGGATTGGTGACGACACGGACAGAGGCGGCGGGCGCGTTGGGTTGTCAATCATGGCCGCTGGCCCGCCTGTTGGTGTACCAGATACCCGCTTGCACCGCGGCGCAGATCCCGACTCCGAGCCACAGCTGCCAATAGCCGCCCAGTGCGGCTCCGAGAAAGGACATGACGAAGTAGCGGCCACTGAAGATCCTCAGATCGGACTCCAGCGTGTCACTCTTCTTTCTGATCTCCGGTGCCCAGAACCGGACCAACACCCGGCGCCCCGGCGCCGTCTTGCGTCCCTTGATGTTCACGTAGGTGCTGGACCACTGGTCGCCGGTCCATCCAGCTCGCGCCGCGATGGGTATGACCTCTTCCGGAGCCATCGCTTGGCGGTCATGAACCTTGGCCAGCGCTCTGCCCGGAGCAGAGCGCTATCGGTGAGGCCTGAGGGACGCCGGGCGGCTTCACGTCACCAGCAGGGCTCCGAGACGGGCAAATGCGCATGAAAGTCGACCGTGTTGATGAAGTGCCACCGTCACTGTTTCGTAGCGCAACGAAGGCGGTGAACCGGGGTCCCGTGCGGCATGGGCCCCTGGACCCATGCGCGGACTGCTCCCTGCCCATAGGTTCAGTTCACGGGCGTTGGCGAACACGCCAATGAGGCTGGGAGGTTCCTGGAGATGGCGCGGCGGTGGCGGGACGGGCGGGGCGAGTTGGTCGTATGCGCTGCGGACGGCGAGGGGGCTGCTATCGTTCTGCCGTTGGAGATCGCCAGTTCGTATCGGGCTCGCACCAAAGGGTTGTTGGGGCGGGACTCCGTTGACGGTGTGCTCCTGCTGTCGCCGGCCAACAGCATCCACACCTTTCGTATGCGACTCCCGATCGACGTGGCCTACCTCGATCGGCGGCTCACCGTCATCGCCGTCCGCACCATGAAGCCGGGACGCCTGGGGTTGCCTCGGCTTCGGTCGCGGCATGTGTTGGAGGCGGAGGCGGGGGCCATGGTGGGCTGGGGGATCAGGGCAGGGGTGCAGGTGGATGTAACGGTCAACACCTGATCCCAGATCAGGTGTGTCGCCACGGAGCTTGTTCGACTCGCCGGTGCCACCACCGGCGATCTGGTTCCCGGCTCAGTCCGGGACCGGTGTGGTTGCGGAAGATGCGGTCGATGTCGGCGATTGCGGACCGCAGAGCGTCGGCGTGCACGCCGTCGATTTCCTGGACGAGTTGCGCAAGGCAGTCCCGGGCTTCCAGATCGCGCATGAACAGGTCCTCCCGATACGTCCCTGAAGGCTGCCACCCGCTCTCGAGTCGGCGGACGAGCCTCTCCCATACACGCAGGGCGTAGTGCACGCGCCCCTCCGCGCTCGACGTCGTGCCCCTCGGGTAGCCGGCCAGGAAGGCATCGGATACGGGGGTCGGTAGGGGTTCGTGGTCGAGGGCTTCGGGGAGGGGGTCCACCGTCGCCCGGGGGAGGTCGGGCACCGCCTGCTCGGCCATGTCGACCCGGTACGTCGTGTCCTCGTCCGAGTCGATCGTCTCCAGGCGACAGCGCACGGCCCGGCCGTCCGGGGTCCTGATCCAGTAGGCGCTGTCCAGGGTGAGATCCAGGGCGGGGTGGAGGATCGATGTCGTCGTCCAGAGCGCCAGCCGGGACGCCAGGTCCGCCTCTGTCAAGGCGGACGCCGTCGCACCGCTGACGCTGATGTCCAGCTCCAGCGCCAGGTCACCCGGTGGCGACAACAGACGGTACGTGCACAGGACGGGTGCGTCCCAGCGTCGTACCTCTTGGTCCCCGTCCGCGTCGGCCACGTCGACCGCCTCGGCTGGGACCGTCAGTGCGCTTGCCAGGGCTCGTCGGAGTGCCGTGGGGTCGAGGTGGGCGACGGTGAAGAGGTTCGCGAGCAGCAAGGTCGCCGTCCGGGCTTCAGTGGCTATGGGTGGTGTCGCCGTACTCCCGTTCCCAGCGGCGCATGTCCTCGGCGTTTCCGATCCTGATGCCGAAAGGCCAGGTCGGGTCGAAGAAAATCCAGTAGCGGGACTCGAGTTCGACGGCGAGGCACTTGATCACGCCCTCGTCGGGCTTCGACTGGGTGTCCGTGTAGGGGCGGACGGTGGTGCAGCGCAAGCGATCCCAGCTGTCACCGAAGAGTTGTTCGCCCTGGGAGGCGAGGGCGAGTTCGTCGCCTTCTGCCTCGATGGCGGCGAAGAGTTCGACACCGCCCAGTTCGACTGAGTCCACTTCTCGGACCTTCAACTGACCGTGCCCGCCGACCGATTCCAGACGCAGGGCTCCCTCGGCGAGCGCGACGAACACGACGAGCGGCTGCGGGGAGAAGCGTGGGATCCGCTCTTCGCGGTCGATGCGTCCCGGAACCAGCACATCCGTCACGTGCCGCTGCCGCAGGATCTGTTCGACCCTGTTCCAGGGAGTCGCTCCCGCAGGGGACATTGTCACTCCTGTCACTCGGTCATTGGGCCTTCAGGGTGATCTCGATCGAGGTGTCCAGGCCCTCGCCCGACTTCAGGGCGGTCCAGAAGTCGCCGTTCTCGTGCAGCACGATGGTCACACCCTTGCCACGGTAGATGAGTCCCGCCGCCTCGCCCTTCTTCAGCGTGCCCTCGCCCACGAGTTTGAAGGTGCCGTTCTTGATGTTGGCCTCGATGTCCCTCAGGAACTGCGGGCCGTCCTCTTTGAGCTTCTTGTACTTCGTGCCGAGCGCGTCCTCCACCAGTTTCTTGTGGCGCAGGAAATGGTCCTTGAACCTCTTCGGATCCCCTTGGCCGACCGTCGGTTTCCGGGCCGCCTCGGACTCCTCCTTGGTCATGCGGCCGGCGGCGTGATCGGCTTCGGCGGCCTTCTTGCGCGCCTCCTCGGCCACCTTCCTGGCCTCCTCGTCGCAGCCGTCCTCCGCGAGTACGACGTAGCCGGGGTCGCCCGACGCGAGGACCGTGGTTCCGGTGCCGGCGGAACCGGTTACGTTGCCGCTGCTGTCCGGGGCCGTGCCGTCGTACGGGATCCGGGGGCGCGGCGATGCGATCGTGCAGCCGGCCTGTCTGGCCTTCCTCTCGGCTTCCTCGGCCGCCTCGTCGGCCTTCTTGGCCGCCTTTTCGGCCGCCGCGGCATCACCCGCCTTGGCTGCTCGCTTCGCGTCCTCCGCGGCCTCGGCCGCTTCCTCCGCGAGCCTGCCGAGTTTGCCGAGCTTGCCGAGGTCACCGACCTTTTCGACGAGCTTGGCGCCGTCGTAGCCGGGGATGAAGAGGGAGCCGATGTTCCACAGGACGTGGCTGACGGCGCGGGTCTTGTGGCCGTTCTTCCAGTCGTTGGCCGTGTCGTCGCCGATGAAGATGTCGTAGAGGACGGTTCCGCCGGTTTTCAGCGAGGCGCCGCCCCAGCCCAGGATGGCGCCCAGGTGATCACCCTTGGACCACTTGTCGCGGGCGTCCTGGGTGTTGTTCATCCAGTCGTGGCCGAGTTGTCCGCCGTAGTCGCCGATGCCCTTCAGGGTGTCGACGGGGTGGCGGACGATGTCGTAGATGCCGGTGACGTCGCCCCAGACGCCATCCACGAAGATGCCTTGGCCGACCTGTTTGATCTGGTCGCCCGCGCAGCCGAAGAAGGCGCCGACGCCGGAGAAGCAGCCGGGGTCGTGCGACGCGCCGGTGCCTGGGTCCTTGTGGTGGTCCGTGTCGGTGGTGGTTCCTGCGGTGTGGTGTTCGGTGTTGGCTCCGGTACCGTCGCCTGACCTTGCGTCCATGCCGCCGCCCGCGGGCGCGGGCGGGCAGGCCATGCCGGTGACCTTGCAGACCTGGGCCTCGATGCCGCCGTAGATCTGCGGGCCCAGGCTGCTGACCAGCAGCGCCGTGATGATGGCGGCGACGATGGCGACCAGGCCGGCGTACTCGACGGCCGTCTGGCCGTCGTCGCGGCGCCAGCGGATCATGCGGGCGAGGGAGAAGGGGCGGTGCCCGGCGCGGTCGGGGGCGGGGGTGGCGTACCACTGCCTGCTCTCCGGCTGGAGAAGGAAGCAGAGGATGAGGGTGGGGAGGAAGAGCTGGAGTCCGGCGCGGCCGGAACCGGCGGCGAGGTTGGCCAGGCTGGCGAGGATCAGCCATGCCTGTACGGCGACGAGCCCGCGCCGCGTCCAGGGGCCGCCGTGCCGGCTGTGCCGGGCGAGCCACCAGCCGAGGGTGCCGGGGGCGGCGGCGTAGGCGACGCGGGCGACGACTCCCGCGTCGAGGGTGTCGTACGAGGCGGCGGTGAGCAGGATGCCGAGGGCGCCGAGGACGGTGAAGGCGAGGAGGACGTGGAGGAGGATGAAGGCCACCGACAGCGGGCGCGGTGGCTCCCCGCGGTCTGCGGGCTCGCGCCCGTCCCCCGGCCACTCCGCCACTCCCCCGACCGACGTCATTCCCGTCCCCTCGTCAACCACCCGCTGGAACACGCGGGTTCATGTGAGGCCAGGCAGCAGGCCACGGCCTCAATGCGGTCTACGACAGGGACCGACGGTAGGGGGGAGGCGGTCGGGCAGCATGGGCCCGTAGACCCAAATCAACGCCCAAGGGGAAAGGGCATCCGGTCTGGGTCTCGACCTGGCGATGGTGCTGCGAGGTCAGCCGGTCCATCCAGGCCCTCACTTCCTGTTCCAGCTCGATCATGTTCGGCTCGGACACAACCGAACGTAGGGGGCTCCGAGAGGCGAGAGCCCCTTCACCGGGCGGCTTCACTCATACGTGCGTCCGGTGCCCGAATAGGCTCCGGCTCCCTTCCTCGGCAGTACCGCCCACATGCGCGTGCCGCCGCCCGGTTCGCGGGCGTCGCCGAAGCCCCAGTCGCCTTCGCAGGAGCGGACCACGCAGGACAGCAGCCGCAGGGTGGAGCGGCGGCGGGCGTCGCAGGCGACGGCGAGGCGGGGGTGGGTGTGGCGGGGGTGACTGTCGTAGAGGATCACGCGGAGGGCGGCGTCGCGGTAGCGGAGTGAGACGTAGACCTCGGCTGCGGGGGTGAACCGGCAGGCACAGGCGGCGAGTTCGCTCACGACCTGGACAGCCGCGTCCGTGACGTCGAGCAGGTCGTGGGCGCGCAGGATGCTCCGCGTGGCCGCCCTCGCGATCGCCGGGCTCTGCGGGGCGGCGGGCAGGGTGAGGCTGTAGGTGAGGTTTTCGGGTGTGGGCGGGGGCGGCGGGAGTTCGAGGGCGGGAGTGGGGAGGCACGTCGTCATGGGTGTGGGCACAGCTGAACTCCCTTGGTCAGAGGGTGGATTGAAACTCCGGTGCGCCGCACGGTGGCTTGTCTCCCTGACGCGGCCCACCCCTCCCAGGGGAGGAGACTGCGGGCAGGCTCGCGCGATGCGCTTCCGGTTGGGCAGCGGGCGGTCGTAATCGACCTGTCACTGACTGTAGAAGAATCAGTGGCACATGTGCCACTCAATCACGAACATTGCCTCCATCGAGTTGGATCGGTGAAGGTCCCAGGGCAGACTGAGCCCGACCAAGAGGGGAAGAAGGCTGCTGATGCCAACACGGCCCACGCCGACCGAGCGCCAAAAGCGTCTGGGCGCCGAGTTGCGGAAGATGCGGCTCGCGGCAGGCAAGACCACGGAGTACGCCGCCGGATTGCTCGGGCTGGACCGTACGAAAGTGTCCAACATGGAGTCGGGCATCCGCACCGTCTCCCCCGAGCGCATCCGGATACTGGCCAGCAACTACGACTGCCCGGACGAGGCGTACGTCGAGGGACTGGTCGCCATGGCCGACACTCGCGTGCGGGGCTGGTGGGACCAGTACCGAGGGCACCTTCCGCAAGGGTTGCTGGACGTAGCCGAGTTGGAGTGGTTCGCCACGCGGCTGCGGACTCTGCAAACGGTCCATGTCCCCGGCCTGCTGCAGCTGAGCGGGTACGCACGCGCAATCTTCGACTCGGCTCTACCGCCGTTGTCCAAGTCAGAGGTGGAGCTGCGGGTGGCCCAGCGGGTGCAGCGGCAGCAGGTACTGGAACGCGATAATCCCGTCGAGTACATCGCTTACGTCCATGAGTGGGCGCTTCGGATGCAGTTCGGCGGCCGTCGGACGACTCGAGAGCAACTGCAGCACCTGTGTGAGATGTCGGAGCACGACAACGTCGAAGTCCGGGTTCTCCCGGTCGAGGTGGGCGCCTTTCCCGGTGCCGGACACGCGGTGCTCTACGCGAGCGGCGTCGTCTCCCAACTCGACACAGTGCAGCTGGATTCGGCCCATGGGGGCGAGTTCACCCACGCCGAAGCACAGCTTTCCAAGTACAGGGCCCACATGGACTGGTGGCAGGCCAAGTGCCTGGACCCGAAGACATCACGCGACTTCATCCACAGCATCATCCGCCAACTCTGAGGATCGAACATGGCTGAGATCATCTGGGAAGAGCCCTTCTGCGCCGAGGGCAACAACTGCTTCCGCATAGGCACCGACGCCGAAGGCAACGCCTACATCGCCGTCGCCGGGCAGGAGGAGCGCTACCTCAGCGACAGCCGGGACGCGTTGCGGGCGCTGGTGCGGGACATCAAGGCCGGCAAGGTGGATCACCTGCTCTGACGGTACGTCAGCTCCCTGACCTCGGGAACGTCACCTCCACCCGGCGGTTCTTCTTGCGGCCGTCCTCCGTGGAGTTGTCGGCGATCGGGTACTGCTCGGCGTAGCCGCGTACGTCGAAGATGATGTTCGGGTCGTTCAGATCGTCGTCCAGGACCGCCTGTACGGCGTTGGCGCGCTGCTTGGACAGGACGACGCCGTGGGCGTGAGTGCCGAGGTTGTCCGTGAAGCCGAAGACGCGTACCTGGGTCGCGTTCTGTTTCTTGATCTCGTCGGCGATCGCGGCGATCCGGGCCTTCGCGTCGGCGTTCAGCTTCGCGCTGTCCTTGGCGAACAGCACCTCGGCCTGCAGCGCGAAGGTCACTTCGGTGTTGGTGTCCTCCCGGCGCTCGTCCCCGGACTGGTCCTCGACGACCGACTTGATGTCGAGGACCTTGGGGGCGGCGAGGGTGGCGCCCTCGGGGAGCTTGAGGTCGGGGTCGTTGGGGTCGATCTTTACCGGGGCGGAGGCCGACGTGTCGGTCCCCGGGGGGACGCTGGGGTCGTCGTCGGCGTGAGTGGCCGTGGCACCGACGATGTTGGCGGCGACCATGAGGGCGGCCGCCGTGAAGACCAAGGGGAGGCGTGGAGTGGTGGTCACGGTGGGCCTCACCCGGAGATCTTGATCGTGGAGGTGGCGAAGCCCGGCAGCTGGAAGTCCACGTCGGTCGTGCTCGTCGGCGGCGAGGGGAACTGCATGAAGACCGGAAGGGACTGTCCCGCCTTCAGGGCCGGCAGACCCGTTGTGGTCAGAGGCCGTCCGTCCGTGTCCCGCAGGACGTAGTAGCGCTTCTTGCCCGCGGAGTCCACGAGGGTCGCCCCGCCAAGCGAACTTCCGTTCTTGATGATCTCGGTCTCGTTGCCACTCAGGTTCGACGGGATGATGGCGGTGTCGGCCCCGTCGTTCTTGAGCGTTCCGTTCACTGTGACGAATCCACCGGAGTCCCGAGTGACCGAAGTGATCTGCAGGAGCAGGCTGTTCGGGCCCTTCAGTTCGGCCAAGGGCTGGCTGGACTGCCCTTCCTGAGCACTCGGCTGGGACCCGCCGCTCTTGGAGGCGGATGCCGAGGTCTGCGGCTTCTTGCCGTCGTCGCCTCCACCACCGCCGCAACCGGACGCACCCAGGGCCAGTCCGGCCACAACGGTGAACGCGACCATCCCCCTGCGGGCCCTCGCAGTGAACCGAATGCTCATCACTCTGCTTCCTTCTTCACTCGTCGTTCGCTTGTGACTCGGCCAGGTGGACGTCGAAAAGATCCTGAGGCTTGGGCAGACCCGTGGGGTCGTCCGGATTCAGGTCCCAGTTCTTGTCCTTGCAGGTGAGCTCAGGCAACGGGGCGCCCGCGGCAGCCTCACCGGGCAACTCGAACGTGCAGAGGGGTTCGATCACGGCGGTGGCCTGGGCATCGGACTTCATGTTCTCGGTGCCTGGTACGACGGACTGCCCAACAGTCTTGTTGGTCGTGACCCCGACCGTGTAACTCAGCACGTCGTGCTGGCAGGATTCCAAGCTGGCGTCGTTCTGCGCGGCCAGTTGACCAGCGCGGCCGCATCCGTCGACTGCCCCGACACCCTTGAAGATGTCCCCCCACTTGGTGGGGTCGAGGATGTCCAGAGTCCACTGGCCCGCGAGTTGGTCGCGGGTCTGCTGAGCCGCCGCCAGCGCCGCCGCGTCGGCCGCGGTCTGGGCACCGTTCCGGTTCACCGCGGCCTGGCCGACCGCGAAGTAGGCGAACGCGAGAAAGAGCAGACCCGCCACCACCATGATGTAGATGGGGAAGGCCTGCCCTGTGTCGCCGAATTTGCGCGAAGGCATCAGGTGATCTTGGCGATCTGCGCCTTGATCGCGTCGAGAATCGCCTGCCCGATGTCCGTGCCCGTGATCGCCAGCACGATCGCCACAACCACCGCGATGATCCCCAGATACTCCACCGCGGTCTGCCCCTTGTCGGCGGCGCGACGCTGCATGGCCTCGACCGTCGTGTTCTTCCAGCCATTCACACGCACCTTGGCCGCCACGGCCTTCTTCAGCATCAGGTCGCTCATGGTGGTCCCCTCCGGGTTCGCTTCCGACGCCGGAACCGTACGGCGCGGCACCCCGTTCGCCCCAGGGCCCCAGGGCCCAATCGCGGGCCCAATCCCGGACCCAGACGCTCCCCCATCCCGGCACGGCCGCTCACCCCAGCCCTCGGCCCGAACCGGGCGCCGTGCCGAGCCACTTGGCCGCCGCCTCGGCCCGGCTGGTGCTGTGGAGCTTGGCGAAGATGCGGTTGATGTGGTTCTTGACCGTCTTCTCGCTGATGAAGCACGTGGCGGCGATCTGCTGGTTGGTCATGCCGGACGCGATGAGGTCCATGATCTCCGCCTCCCTCGTGCTGAGTTGGTAGCGCTTCCTCAACTGTGCCACAGATGGTTGCGTTTGCGAAGTGGTTTGGGGGTAATCGCTGCGCTGCAAGGGGAGTGAGGGTGTGTCAGCGTATGCAGTCGCACTCCCTAAGCCCTCCGGAAGCGGCTCACCCGGCGCCCGGCGCGTCTCGCGCAGTTGCGCCAGCAGCGCTCCCGTCGCCGTCGCCGTGAGGTGGGGGCGGCCCTGTCTGATGTCCCGTACGGCCGACACCAGTTCTTCCGCCGTGAACTCGCCGTGGACCAGGTAACCCACCGCTCCCCGGCGCAGCGCCTCCTGGACGATCTCCGACTCCCTGCTGTACGTGAGCATCACGACCGGCGCCAACGGCACCAGGTACGGAAGGGCCGAGATGCCGTCCACGCCGGGCATCCGGACGTCCAGGAGGACGATGTCGGGGCGGTGCTGACGGGCCGCCTCGTAGGCCTCGCGGCCGTCCGCCGCCTCCGCCACGACCGTGATGTCCTCGCGGCCGGAGAGCAGGGCGGTCAGGCCCGCGCGGACCACGGGGTTGTCGTCCGCCACCACCACCTTGAGCGGTGCGGCGGCCGAGTGGACCTGGAACGGGTTCGGCGGCGGCTGCGCGGAACCGGGGTGGGGGTAGGCCTGTTCCGGCATCGGCGGCCTCCTCTCGTGGGCGTGGGGGGACGTGGGCTGCGTGCTCATGCGGTCCGTGCGGTCGGCGCGGTCGGTGCCGTCCGTTCGGTCCGTTCGGTCTGGTCCGTCCGTCCGGTCCCGTCCGTCCGTTCGGTGACTGTCGTCAGGGCCGACAGCGGGAGTTCCAGGCGGACCTCCGTGCCCGTGAGGTGGCCGCCGCGGCCGATGCGGATGCGGGCGCCCACCGAGGCGGCCCGCTCGACCATGCCGACCAGGCCGAAGTGGCCCGCGCGGCGCAGCTGTTCGAGGGTCGTACCGGGTGGGAGGCCCTTGCCGTCGTCGTACACGCTGATGCGCAGCAGGCCGTCGTGGACGCCCGCGTTGACCTCCACCCGGGTCGGGTCGGCGTGGCGGTGGGCGTTCTCCATGGCCTCCGTGGCGATGGTGAGGAGTTGGCGGGCGACGGCGGGCGGGACGGGCGGGACGGCGTGTTCGCCGATCGGGCGGTAGGCCGCGCGCAGGCCGGTGCGGGTGCTGAAGTCGCGGGTGCGGGCGGCCAGTTCGACCAGGACGTCCGTGCCGTGGTCGGGGTCGTTCTCGCGGCGCAGGTCGGTGAGGAGTTCGCGGGCCTCGGACGCGGCGCGGCGGGCCGAGCGGGACACGAGTTCCGCCTGTTGTCTGACCAGGGCCGGGTCCATGCGTTCGGCGCCGGCCGAGCCGGCCAGGCCGTCGGCGGCGAGGGCCACGCCGTGCAGGGTCTTGGCGACCGAGTCGTGCATCTCGCGGGCCAGCCGGGCGCGTTCGGCGCTGACCGCCTCGGTGACCGCCAGCCGGGCCTGGACCTTGGTCAGGGCCTGGGTCGCCGAGCCGAAGCGGAGCATCAGGCCGCGCAGGGAGGAGCCGACCGCGCCCGCGATCACGCAGAGGCCGGGCAGCAGCAGGGACTCGGCCAGGTTGCCGTGCAGGTCCTTCCTCGTCGCGTAGACCATCAGCAGGATCAGCGACTGCAGCGAGGCGAAGCAGGCCGCGCCGCGCCAGCTGTAGACGATGCCGGCCAGCAGCGGGGTGCAGACGCCGACGTAGGCGAGGGTCGTGTCGGGGCCCGCGGAGACCAGGAGCAGGAAGCCGAAGAGGGTGTCCACGACGAGCAGGGACGGGTGGCGCAGCAGGAGCGGGCCGAAGCGCTCCCAGTCGCGGAAGAGGACGTACGAGCCCATGAACGTGACGACGACGGCGGCGCCGACGAGGCGGGTCGCGAGGCCGGGGGACGCGTTGAGCAGGGCCGCCGGGGCCGCGAGGCTGATCATGGCCAGACGGAAGCCGAAGACCTGACGGCACATGGCCTGGAGGGCGTTGACCTGGATGGGCAGCGTCGGGGCCTCGGGGGTCTTGCGGCGGCGGCCTTCGGTGGCGGGGGTGGATACCTCTTCGACCGGTTCCGTCGTCGTCCGCGGCTCGCGGTCCGCGCGGGTCGCCTGGCGGGGCACGCCCGGCAGGGGGGGCGCGTCCGCCGGAGCCCATCCCGGCGGCAGCGCGGGGGTCACCGAGGTGACCGGGATGTCGGGCGCGCCCGTGCGCACGTGGTCCGGCAGGACCGTGCCGGCCGGCGGGGTGGTGATCTCCGGCGTCCTCGGCCGGCGCCACAGCAGCCCGGTGGCCTCCCTCGTCGTCGCCATGTCCGCGCCCTCCCCCGCTACTTGCCCGTGATCGTGCCGAAGTCGGTGCCCGAGCCCAGCAGCAGACCCGCGCCGAGCAGGAGCAGGGTGGCCGGCACCATGAACGTGGTGATCATCAGCGTGGCCCTCGGCACGGCACGCGCGGCCTTGCGACGGGCGTTCTGGGCGTCCGTACGGCGCATGTCCTTGGTCAGGGAGACCAGGGTGTCGACGATCGGGGCGCCCAGTTCCTCGCCCTGCTGCAGCGCCGTCACGAACATCGCGACCTGTTCGGAGTCGTTGCGGCGGCGCAGTTCGGCGAAGGCCTGGCGGCGGCTCATGCCGAGGTCCATCTGGCGCAGGGTGATGCGGAGTTCGTCCGCCCAGGGGCCCTCGTAGCGGGAGGCGACCCGGTCCAGGGCCTGGCGGAAGCCGAGGCCCGCGCTGACGACGACGGCGAGCACGTCCAGGAAGTCGGGCAGGGTCCGCTCGATGACGTCCTTGCGGATGCGGATCGCGGCCCAGATGCCGACCTCCGTCCAGAACGCGCCGAAGGCGAGCAGGAGGAGGGCCACGAAGTACTGGCCCCGCATGAGGAAGACCAGGAAGCCGACGGCGCCGAGGAAGCCGTAGACCGCGCGGCGGGCCGCGTAGCGGTCGATGGTCAGGCCGCCGGGGTTGCCCGCGAGGTCGATCCTGCGGCGGTACCTGGCGACCAGGGTGGGGCCCATCAGGCGCAGGACGGCGGGCGCATACCGCATGCCGAGCCGGTCGATGAGCGAGTCGACCGCGCCGGTGCGGGTGGCGCCCACCTCCAGGGCGAGCACCAGGTCGCCGGGCAGCTTGGCCTCCGCGCGGTACATGCGGATCCCGGCGAAGATGCCCCAGACACTCAGGCCCATGACGGCCGCGAGCAGAAGTGCCATCGTTTCCCTCCTCTCGGCGGAGACGTGTCGGTCGTGTCAGACATCGATGCGGGACATACGGCGGATGAGGACGAAGCCGACGGCGTAGAGCGCGAAGGCGATGATCACGCAGGCCTGGCCGACGGGTGATCCGGTCATCCGGTCCAGGGCGCCGTCCTTGACCCCGTTCATGAGGAACAGGGCGCCCACGCCGAGGGCGGGGACGGCGTAGGAGGTCATGGTGACCTGGGAGAGCTGGGTGCGGATCTCGCGCCGGGTCTCCTTGCGTTCCTCCAGTGTCTCCGTGAGGTTGCGCAGGGCGCCGACGACCTGGCCGCCGGCCCGGTTGGACAGCACCAGCGTGGTGACGAGGACGACCAGTTCGCGTGAGGGCAGCCGGTCGGCGAGGTCGCCGAGCGCCTCGTCCATGGACTGGCCGATCGCCAACTGGTCGGCTACCTTGCCCAGTTCCTCGCCGGCCGGTGCCTCCAGCTCCTCCGCGGCCATCCCGATCGCGGTCCGCAGGGCCAGTCCGGCCTGGGTGGCGTTGGCCAGGATGCGGGCGAGTTCGGGGAGTTGGTTGATGAACTTCTCGATGCGTTTCTGTCGCTGCCAGTTGAGGAACTGCACGGCCACGCCGACGCCGAGCAGCCCGGCGAGCGGGCCGAAGAAGGGGGCGAGGGAGGCCTGGCCGATGAGCCAGAGGGCGGCGACGGTGGCGAGCATGTAGGCGAAGAACTCGCCGGGGGTGACGTCGAGGCCGGTGGCGGCGAGCCGCAGTTCCAGCTTCTTGCCGAGCCCGGTGCGGCGCAGCCGGCGGTCGAGGGTGCGGAAGCGGCGGGTGCGGCCGCCGGCCGTGATCTGGCCGGTGTGCGCGAGCCGTTCGACCAGCGCGGCCCGTTCGGCCCTGCCGGTGGCGTAGGTGTGGACGCCCACGACGGCCAGGACGCAGGTCAGCAGGGTGATGCCGGTGGTGAGGGTGACGAGGTTCTGCAGATCCATGGACGGCACCTACCTGGCTTCTCGGGTGGCTAGCTGTGCTGCGGACTGGGCGACGCCGAAGGCCTGTGGGACGGGCTGGTTGGCCATGTAGAGGCGGTCGGCGGTGCGGCGGGTGAGCGGGAAGTGCTGGAAGGCGCCGTAGATCCGGCCGTCCGGGGCCATGGGCTGGGCGTTGAAGCGGGCCACGGTGGCGAGGCGGTACGGCTCCCCGCCGTGGCTGTCGAGCAGGGCGATCTCGGTGACGCGGCGGGCGCCGTCGGCGAAGCGGGTGAGCTGGATGATGACGTCGACGGCGCTGTTGATCTGGTCGTGCAGGGCGACGAAGGGGACTTCGACGTCGGACATGGAGGCGAGGGTCTGCAGGCGCATCAGCGCGTCCTCGGCGCTGTTGGCGTGCACGGTGGCGAGCGAGCCGTCGTGGCCCGTCGACATCGCCTGGAGCATGTCGAGGGACTCGCCGCCGCGGACCTCACCGACGACGATGCGGTCGGGCCGCATCCGCAGGGAGTTGCGGACCAGGTCGCGGATGGTGATCTGGCCCTTGCCCTCGACGTTCGGGGGGCGGGACTCCAGCCGGATGACGTGGGACTGCTGGAGCTGGAGTTCGGCGGAGTCCTCGATGGTGATGATGCGTTCGCCCTCCGGGATCAGGCCGGAGAGGGCGTTGAGGAGGGTCGTCTTTCCGGTGCCGGTGGCGCCGGAGACGATGATGTTGAACTTCGCCTGGACCAGGCCCGCGAGCAGGAACAGGATGTGCTCGTCGAGCGAGCCGAAGCCGATCATCTCCTGCAGCGTGAAGGAGCGGGGGAAGCGGCGGATGGTGAGGGTCGCGCCGGTCAGGGACAGCGGCGGGATGATCACGTTGACGCGCTCTCCGGAGGGCAGGCGGGCGTCGACCATCGGGTTGGACTCGTCGACCCGCCGGTTGACCGTGGAGACGATGCGTTCGATGGTCTGCATCAGCTGGTCGTGGGAGGCGAAGCGGATCGGCAGCTGCTCCACCCGGCCGCCCCGTTCGACGAAGATCGCGTCCGGCCCGTTCACCATGATCTCGGTGATGGACGCGTCTTCGAGGAGCGGCTCCAGGATGCCGAGGCCCAGTGCCTCGTCGACCACCCGCCGGATCAGCTGGGAGCGTTCCACGGTGGAGAGCACGGGGCCCTCGCGGCTGATGATGTGCCCGAGGACGCGCTCTAGACGGGCGCGGCGTTCGGCGGCGGCGAGCGAGGACATCTCCGCGAGGTCGATCTCCTCCAGGAGCTTGGCCCGGTACGAGGCGACCAGGTGGCCGTCCTCGCCCCGATGACCGTTCTCCTCGGGGGAGTTGATACGTGCCCGCAGGCTCATGGTGCGTGCTCCTCGCGTGCCTCAGTGGTCGAGCGGCATGGTGGCGGTCTTGCTGGCCTCGTAGTTCCCCAGTCCGGGGAAGAGCTTCGGGATGTTCACGGACGCGGTCACGGTCACCGAGTCGCTCCCCACCGCGGGGGAACACCGCACCGTCAGCCGGCTGCTGACGGCGTCCGCGCAGGCCGCGCCCGCGTCCTGCCGCAGCGAGGCGGCGCGGGCGCCGGCCCGGGCCGCGGTGCCGGCCTGCTGGGCGGCGTAGGCGACGAGGCCGAGCTGGATGCCGGCGAGGGCGACGAGCAGCAGCACCGGGATGAACCCGAGGTACTCGATGGCCACTTGGCCCCGGTCGCGAGGTTTCCGGTCGTACGGCATCTCAGTCCTTCACCTCCTCCACCGCGCCGGCGTGGCCGTGCACGGTGATGGGGACGGAGACCGCGCCCGGGAAGAGCAGGGGGACCCGTATGGAGACGTCCGCGGTCACGAAGCCGGTGCCGCCGCACTGGTCCACCGTGGTCCCTCCCCGCCAGGACGCCGAGAGGTCCTTCAGCGCCGCCTGCTCGCACACGCCGAAGCGCGCCCCCCGGGGAGCGGCGGTCGCCGCCCGTACCCCCTCGTCCGCAGCATTCCCCGCGAGCGTGTACGCGTATCCCACGAGCACGAGCTGCCACAGCACCACCAGCGTCACGATGATCAGCGGGGTCATGCCGAGGAACTCGATGGCGACCTGACCGCTGTCCCCTCTCCGCACGGCCCCGGGTCTCCTCATCCCCCGCCCTCCCTACGGCGCCGGAAGCTCACCGCGCCCCGGTCGCCCCGGAACCGCCCGCCGCCCCGGTGAGCCGCCTCGGCCGCCTTGACCAGCCCCAGCTCCCCGGCCAGCGACCACAGCGCCTGCTTGACCGCGCCCCGGCTGTCCAGTTCATGGACCCGGCCCGCGTCCACCGCGCCCTGCAGCTCCTTGAAGTTGGCCGGGATCACGGTCCCCGCCACCGCGGTGCCGGTGATCTTCTGGATCAGCTGCGGCTGGATCTCGGTGGCCCGGCTGTGCCGGTTGACGACCACGGTCGTCTCCTCGGCCTTGCGGATCTGCAGCCGGTCCCACATCCGTACCGCCCGCTTGGCACCGCGGACGGCGACGACGTCCGGGGTGGTGACGAGCAGGGCCAGGTCCGCCATCTCGACGGCCGCCGCGCCCGCCCCGCTCAGCTGCGCCCCGCAGTCGATGACCACGATCTCGTACCGCGAGCGCAGCGCGCTGACGATCTGCCGCGCGCCCCGGTCCGTGACCTCCTCGCCCCGCTCGCCCTCGCCCGGCGCGAGGAGCAGGGCGATGCCCGTGTCGTGCCGGTAGACGGCGTCGGCCAGCACCCGGGGCGAGATGTCCGTGATGGCGGCCAGGTCGACGACCGAGCGGCGGAACTGGACGTCGAGGTAGGACGCCACGTCCCCGGTCTGCAGATCCATGTCGACCAGGGCCGTGCTCCGGCCCGAGGCCTGGGCCGCCAGCGCCAGTTGGATCGAGGTCAGGGTGGCTCCCACCCCGCCCTTGGCGCCGCTGACGGTGACCACGGTGCCGCCGACGCCGGTGAACACGTCGCCGCCGGAGCCCAGATGGCGCCGTACGCCCACCGACCACTGGGCGACCGCCTGGACGCGGCTCGCCAACTCCTCGTAGCTCAGCGGGAGGGCGACCAGCCCGCGTGCGCCGTAGTCCATCGCGGCCTGGAAGAGCCCGGGGCTCGCGTCCGAGGTGACGAGGATGACGCCCACCGCCGGGAAGCGCAGGGCCACTTCGCGGATGAGTTCCAGGGCGGGGACGGGGCCGATGCGCTCGTGGACGACCACGACCTCGGGGAGCTCGTCGATGGACTCGGCGGCCAGCCGGGCCAGGGTGTCGACGAGCTGGGTGGAGTCGACGACCGGGGCCACCGGCTCGGCGTCCGGGAGCTGGCTGAGCAGTGTCGTGATGGAACGGACCGCGTCCGCGTCCCCGACTGCCGGGAGGATCCTGGTGGGCATGGGGGCCTCTCACTTGTCCTTCGCGAGCTGGTACGTCCGGTCCTTGTCGGGGACCGTGGTGCTGCCGCCCGGCGCCACCAGGGCGAGCCGGACCCGCTGGGCGAACGACTCGGCGTAGGTGATGCGCTGGGCGTCGAGGGTGGAGAGGGCGAAGGTGATGGGGACCTCGTCGGTGGGCTGCTGGTTGTTCTTGTCGCTCGCGGAGGGGTCCAGCGCCTTGATCTCCCCCACGTCCAGCACCTTCGCGTTTGTTACGATGATCTTGGACTGGGCGGGATCACCCTCCCGTTGGCCCGCGAAGGTGGCGTACACGTTGACCGTCGAACCAGGCGTGATCTTGCCCGCCACACCGGTCGCCGCGTCGATCATGATGGCGACCTCCTGCTGACCCGGCTGCAGGGCGGGCTGGTCGACGATCATGTCGCTCTGCAGCAGGGACCCGGACCGCAGCGTGGTGACGGCGATCTTGCCCCGGACGGCGTCGAGATCGGTGACCGCGTTGTGCGACAGCCACCGTTTGGGCATCTTGATCTTCTCGAACTGGCCGGCGGTCAGCTGGGTGTACGGCGCGATGTTGTCCTTCACCTGGTACGCGGTGACCTCGGGGCCGACCTTGGACTTCACGTCGCTGATGACGGACAGGACGCCGGCGAACGCGCCGAGGGCGCACAGGACCGACAGGAGCAGGAGGAGCACGCCGCGGCGCTGACGGGAGTTCATGTGCCGTACAACCTCATGGGGGTATCGGTCGAGCGGAATGGGATCGGGCGGGCTGTGCGGGGGCGTTCGGGACTCACCCGGCCGGGAGCTGGTTCTCCAGCAGCGGTGGCGTGGCGGAGCAGAACACGCAGCGGTCGCCGATGACGTCGATGCCGCACCAGTGGCAGCTGCTCTGCCGGACGGACGTCACCAGCTGGTAGAGGACGGAGAGGTCGGGGAGGAAGGCGGCGAACTCGACCAGCTTGTTCGTCCCCCACCAGGTCGCCGACTCGGCGGGCGGGACGGTCTCCCTGAGCCCCTGCACGTTCCACTGCTTGGCCAGCGTCGCGCTCACCCAGTCGGACTGGAGCTGGCCCTTGCCGACCAGCATCCAGGTGCCGAACTCCGGTCCCGCCAGGGCGGCCGCGGGGCCGAGCTTCACCAACTGCGGCTCGGGATGGGCGAGGACGGCGAAGTGGCTGCCGGGCACCCAGGACTTGGCGTGGGACCTCAGGCCCACGGGGACGCGGTCCAGGCGGGCCACGGAGCCGAGCAGCGCGCCCGCGTGGATGTAGTGGGTGAGCAGCCGGCCCGCGGAGGCCAGGACGCCCGGGGAGAGGTCGCAGGACGCCAGCTGCCGTAACTGCCGTGCCAGCACGGCCAGTCCGAGCGGGGGCAGATCGGGGCGGAACAGGGCGATACGGTCGCTCTCCAGGAGGGAGCGGATGGTGTGCAGCCGGCGTTCCACTGCGGGTGGTTCGGCGCGCGAGGACACGACGACGAGGTGCCCGTGCTGGTCGACGAGGGCCTGGACGGCGGACAGCGCCTGGTCGAGCGGCTGTCGGTCCAGGTCCGGCAGGACGGCGGCGGGCAGGGTCCGTTCGTCCAGCGGCGGCAGCGCCATGTCGGCACTGGTCACGGCAATGGCAGTTGGCACGCGCAGCTCCCCGTGTTACGCCGTCGGCCCACCGGGGCGGGGTTACTCCGGTACACCGATATGACTTCACTGCGTGACTACCTCAGCACTGTATCCACGCCTCTGTGACCGGAGAACAGCGTTTCTGTAGCTGATGGGCAACTGCCGTTTCGCAAGACACGTCAAAACGGGGCAGGTTGAGCATCTTGCCGACGCCGAGGCGGTCCGGCGCCGGACGGTCGAGTTGGTCTGGACCTCTTGACAGCGAGATTGGTCTGGACCAACTTGTTGTCATGTCCCCACTGAGACGATCGACACGGCTCTGGTCCTCAGCCGTCACCGCCGCCCTCGCCCTGTCCCTCGCGGGCGCGGGCCAGGCGTCCGCAGCGGACGTCAACAACGCCAAGAACGCCGGTTTCGAGTCCGGCCTGAGCAACTGGACCTGTTCCGCCGGCAGCGGTACGACGGTCTCCTCCCCGGTGCACGGCGGCTCGGCCGCGCTGAAGGCGACGCCGGCCGGGCAGGACGACGCGCAGTGCGCCCAGACCGTGGCCGTGAAACCGAATTCGACGTACTCGCTCAGCGCCTGGGTGCAGGGCGGCTACGCCTTCCTGGGCGTCACCGGCACGGGCACGACCGACGTGTCGACCTGGACGCCGGACTCGTCCTCGTGGAAGCAGCTGACGACGAGCTTCACGACGGGCGCGGCCACCACGTCCGTCACGGTCTACACCCACGGCTGGTACGGACAGGCGGCCTACTACGCCGACGACGTCTCCGTCTACGGCCCGGACGGCGGCGGGGGCGGCGACCCGGCCCCGACGGTCCCGGCGACGCCGGCCGGCCTCGCGGTGTCGGGTACGACGTCCTCGTCGGTGTCGCTGTCCTGGAACGCGGTCTCGGGCGCCACCGGCTACAACGTCTACCGCGACGGCACGAAGGTGACCGCGGTGACCGGAGCCTCGGCGACCGTGACCGGGCTCGCGGCCGCCACCTCGTACTCCTTCCAGGTCACCGCGACCAACTCGGCGGGCGAGTCGGCGAAGTCGGCGGCGGTCACGGGCACGACGGCCACCAGCGGCACGGGCGGGGGCACCTCGCTGCCCAGGCACGCGGTGACCGGGTACTGGCAGAACTTCAACAACGGCGCCACGGTCCAGAGGATCTCGGACGTCTCCGCCCAGTACGACATCATCGCGGTGGCGTTCGCGGACGCGACGTCCACGCCGGGTGCGGTGAGCTTCACGCTCGACTCGGCGGGGCTCGGCGGGTACACCGTCGACCAGTTCAAGGCGGACATCGCGGCGAAGCACGCGGCCGGCAAGAAGGTGGTCATCTCCGTCGGCGGGCAGAACGGCACGGTGTCGGTGAGCGACTCCGCCTCGGCGACGAACTTCGCCAACTCGGTGTACTCGCTGATGCAGACCTACGGCTTCGACGGCGTCGACATCGACCTGGAGAACGGCCTCAACCCGACGTACATGTCCCAGGCGCTGCGGTCCCTGTCGGCGAAGGCCGGTTCGTCCCTCGTCATCACCATGGCCCCGCAGACCATCGACATGCAGTCGACGTCGGCCGGCTACTTCCAGACCGCGCTCAACGTCAAGGACATCCTGACGGTCGTCAACACCCAGTACTACAACAGCGGTTCCATGCTGGGCTGCGACGGCAAGGTCTACTCGCAGGGCTCGGTGGACTTCCTCACCGCGCTCGCCTGCATCCAGCTGGAGGGCGGCCTCTCCCCGTCCCAGGTGGGCCTGGGCCTGCCCGCCTCGACCAGCGCCGCGGGCAGCGGCTATGTCTCCCCGACGGTCGTGAACAACGCCCTCGACTGCCTCACGAAGGGCACGAACTGCGGCTCCTTCAAGCCGTCGAAGACGTACCCCGACCTACGGGGCGCGATGACCTGGTCCACCAACTGGGACGCCGCCGCGGGCGGTTCGTGGTCGGGCTCGGTGGGCCCGCATGTCCACGCGCTGCCGTAGGGGCCGGGATCAGCCCATGGGGCGGTAGTACCCGAGCACGAAGGCCAGTTGTGCGAACCACTCCTGGACCCGCTCCCGGCGTTTCGCGTCGACGGCACATTCGTAGAACGTGCCGTCGACGTGGATCACGGCGACCATGAGGGTCTTTCCGGAGGGCCCGGCCTTGTAGTGGACGCTCCGGATCTCGTGCCAGCCGAAGTCGACGGACAGACCGTGGTCGTCGAAGGCGACACCGGCGGAATCGACCAGGACCGAGTAGTCGCGGTCGACCGCCAGGAACTCCGGTGCGGGCGGCGGCGGTTGCCGGGAGAAGGCGTGCGGCGGCGGGGGCGGGCCGAAGCCGGGTGGGGGCGGTGGACTCGGTGGGCTGGTCATGCGGCCTCCGTCGCGAGGGGCGGTCACGGTGATCGAGCGGGCGGTGCACCTTATCGATTTCGTGTGAAACATTTCCGCGGTGCCACCGCATCAATGAAGTGAGAGCGGCACCGGGGCAGGGGGAAGACGTATGAGACAGGCACGTGCGGACGAGTACGCCGAGTTCGCGGCCGCCCGCGCCGGGCATCTGTACCGCTCCGCCTGTCTGCTGACCGCCGGGGACACGCATCTCGCCGAGGACCTGGTGCAGGAGACCCTCGGCCGGCTCTACGTCAGATGGGGACGGGTGTCCCGGGTGGGCAACCCCGCGGGGTACGCCCAGACCGTGCTCACCCGGACCTTCCTCGCCCACCAGCGGCGGCGCAGCAGCACCGAGCAGGCCACCGACACCCTGCCCGAGCTGCCCGACGGCGCCCCCGACGGGGACCCCTCGCTGCGGCTGACGCTGCTGGAGGCGCTCGCCCGGCTGGCCGCCAAGGACCGGGCCGTGGTCGTCCTGCGGTACTGGGAGGACCGTTCCGTCGAGGAGACCGCCGACGTCATGAACGCCAGCTCGGCCGCCGTACGGACACGCTGCGTGCGGGCGCTCGGGCGGCTGCGGGAGCTGCTCGGCGAGGACCTCGGCGAGTACGCGCGCCCCTGACCCGCCTCACCCCAGCCCACCCACCTCACTTCAACCCTCAGCGAAACGGTGGACCCCCATGCCCGTCGAACAGCACAGCGACCCCTTCGAGGACCGGCTCACCGCCGAACTGCACCAGGCGGGCGGCGCCTTCACGACCGACCGGGCCGAACTCGTCGCCGCCGGTGTCCGCATCGGCCGCCGGCGTCTGCTGCGGCGCCGGGCCGCCGTCGTGGGCGGCGCCGCCTCCCTCGCGCTCGCCGGGGTGGGCGGGGCGCTGCTCCTGCCGGGCGCGGGATCCCCGCCGCGGGCCACCGCCACGGTCGGCACCTCCCGGCACACCACCGGGCCGGCCCCCACCCCCGTCTCCGCCGACCAGCTGATCCGCACCCTCGAAAAGCTGCTGCCGCAGGGCAAGTTCAGCCAGGCGCAGGCGCGCGGCACGAACGAGAAGCCGGGACCGTTCGTGCACCTCGTGTACGACGACGGGAAGGGCGCTGCGGCGATCGGAGTGGGGCTCAACCGGATCGAGCCGGGCAGCGACGAGGCACGGCAGACCACCGAGTGCCCGGGCAAGGCGTACGTGCACTACGACGCGTGCGGCACGACCCGGATGCCGGACGGCTCGGTGGTGATGGTGCTGCAGGGGTACGAGTATCCGGACCGCCGGGTCGACACCAAGTACTGGACCGCCGAACTCGTCACACCCGAGGGGCAGCACATCAGCGTCAGCGAGTGGAACGCGGCCGCCGAGAAGGACGCGCCCGTCACCCGGCCCGAACCGCCCTTGTCCGCCGCGCAGTTGAGGCAGCTGGTGACGGCCGGCGCCTGGCGCGACGCCGTCGACGCGATCCCGAGCAACCCGAACGCGCCGACCGCCGAGCCGACGGCGACCGCGTCCCAGAGCACGGTGTCCGTCGCCCCGATGCTCAGGAGCCTGCTGCCCCAGGGCAAGTTCACGGTGTCCGAGGACAGCGGCCAGGACACCGGCTTCGGCTACCTCGTCGTCGACGACGGCAAGGGCAGGAGCCTCATCCAGGTCAACGTCCAGGCCGGCGAGTCGGACGTCGCGGCCGAGCTGTTCGGCTCCGACGCCGAGACGCTGCCCGACGGGACGAAGGTCGCCCTCCACCAGCGGCCCGGCGAGAAGGGCGGCGCGGGCGTCGTGTGGTGGACCGTCGACACCCTGCGCAAGGACGGGCGGCGCGTGGTGATCAGCGCCTTCAACTCCGGCGCCCAGGACACCCCCGCGACCCGCAAGACCCCCGCGCTGACCATGAAGCAGCTGAGGGCGATCGCCCTCAGCCCCAAGTGGTGGCAGTGACGGACCGGACGACACCCCGCGAGGGCGGACGGCTATCGCCGACCACAGCCGTCCGCCCCGCAGGTACCGAGCTCGAACCACACGCTCTTGCCCGGTCCGTCGTGACGCCAGCCCCAGCGCAGCGCCAGCGCCTCCACCAGGAACATCCCCCGCCCGCTCTCCCCCGTGCCCGCGTCCAGCACCCGCGGAACGCGCCGGCCCGAGTCGCTCACCTCGCAGCGCAGCACCCCGTGGGCCGCGGACAGGGTGAGCCGGAAGCCTCCGCCGGAGTGCAGCAACGCGTTGGTCGCCAGCTCGCTGACCAGCAGCTCCGCCACCTCCACCAGCTCGCCGTCCCGGTCCGCGATCCCCCACGCCTCCAGCTGTCTTCGCACCTCCGTCCGGGCCCGCCGCACGGACGAGGGAAGAGGGCCGTAGCGGACGCTCAGGTCACCGGCGCCCAGGGGTGGTTGCGGGTAGGGGGCATGATGCGGGTCGGGGTCCGGGCGAGCGCTCCCGGAGCGTTGCAGCATGGGGAACAGGATGGCCTCCCCACGAGCGCGGCACACGGGGAGGACTACCCGATTCCATACCTGCGTACCTGCGTACCTGCGTACCCACCCGCGCCCTACCCGTACTGCAGCCGTACGGTCGCCCCGTGCTCGTCGTCGCGGACGTCGACGTACGCGCACACCTGCCGGGTGAACCACAGCCCCTGCTCCGGCTCCAGTTCCGGCGTGGGCGGCGGCACGAAACCGGCCAGCGGGTCGCCGACCCGGCGCGCGACGCGCAGCTCGCACACACACGCCGGCGCCTCACCCCACAGCCGTACGGCGGTCACGGGCCCGAGCGTGCCGAGCGCCGCGGTCACCGCCTCCGTGAACAACTCGGCGTCCACCCACGTCAGTCCACGCGCCACCGCCCGCGAGCGAACGGCCTCGGCGTAGGGCTCTCGGAGGAGTTCCGCGTCCGGCGCGGGCGGTGCGAGCGGTACGGCGTCCAGCTCGGCGGTGAGGCGGACCGGGTCCTCGTACACGCCCGAGGCGGGGTGGGCGCGGCGGGCGGCCTCGACGATCGCCTCACCGGCGGTACGGGTGTCGTAGGCGCACAGGACCGTCGTCGCCATGGGCGCGAACAGCAGGTTGGCGAGGGCCTCGTAGCGGATCCACTCGGTGGTCTCCCGGGCGGAGCGCCCGGCGCGGCCGTCCCACACGGGTTCCATCAGGAGGTGGATCCGGCCGCCGGGGCCGGCCTGCGCGGCGAGGTAACCGGCGCCCTGGGCGACCGCGTTGGCGGCGGAGCCGGTGTACCAGTCGGTGTGCTCGATGAGGGCGACCTCCTTGACGTCGCCGCCGAGGGCGTCCCGCAGGAGGTCCAGCCTGTCCGGGGCGGCGATGGCCACGGGCGGGGGTTCGCCGGGGGCGCCGAGGCCTTCGGTGAGGAAGGGCACGGCGGTGGCCACGAACTCGTCGTCGGCGCCGAAGACGCCCATGCGGTGGTCGAAGGGGGTCGGGGGCGGAGTGGGGGCCGGGGTGGGGGCTGGTCGAGCGGTCATGGTTCTCCTTCGTGGGGAGGGGATCTCCGTGGGGAGGGGATCTCCGTGCGGAGGGGATCTCCGTGCGGAGGGGATCTCCGTGGGGAGGGGGATCGGTTCACCGCTGGGCGGTCACCCAGGCGGCGATCTGGCTGCGGTTGCTGAAGCCGAGCTTGCTGAGGATGCGCTCCACATGGCCTTCGGCGGTCCGGCGGGCGATGACGAGGCGGTCGGCGATCTGCTGGTTGGCGAGACCCTGGGCGACGAGTTGGGCGACCTCGCTCTCCCGCCGGGTGAGACGGACGCCGTCGCACCGCTCGACCGGCGCGGACTCGGGCCGTGGCGGCGGGAGTTCACCAGTCGCCTCTCCCACCGCGTAGCCGACGGCGGCCGTGAGGCCGAGGGCCGCGCCGCGCTCGTACGACCGCTCGTACGCGGCCGCACCCAGGGCCTCCCGGGCGCGGGACTCGCTCTCCAGCCGGGTGGCGCCGAGGGCCTTGGAGCCCCAGCGGAAGCGGTCGACGTCGGCCCAGACGCGGTCGGCGCCGCCGAGCAGGACGGCCGCCCGTTCGGCGGCGCCGCGCCGGGCGGCGGTCTGGGCGAGCAGGTCGAGGGTGAGGCCGATGCCGATGACGTCGCGGACGGCGAGTTTGCGGCGCAGGGCGTCCCGGGCGTGCCGCTCGGCCTGCTCCCACTCGCCCTTCACGGTGTGCGCGAGGGCGAGCATGCGCAGCACGTACGACAGCACCCACTCCTCGCCGTGCTCCTCGCACAGCCGACGGGTCTCCACACACACCTCGATGGCCTGGTCCGCCTCGCCCAGGAAACCCAGCGCACAGGCGAGTTCGACGCGGTCCAGGCCGACCAGGGACAGGTGCTGGCCGGGGACGCGGCCGCGGGCGACGGTGGCGCGGTAGTGCTCCAGGGCGCCGGGCACGTCGTTGTTGAACAGGCGCAGTACGCCGATGACGTACTCGGCGTGGGCGGCCTCGGCCTCGTCGCCGAGGGAGCGGGCCAGGTCCCGGGCCTCCTCGGCGCGGGCCAGCCCCGAGGTCAGGTCCTCCTGGGAGCCGGCGAGCAGGCCCACGATCCACAGGGCGCGGGCCCGTTCGCGGGTCGGCTCGGGGCAGGCGGCGAGGGCCCGGTCGAGCCAGTAGCGGCCCTCGCGGGGCGCCCCGCAGGCGTGCCAGTAGAACCACAGGGTGCCCGCGAGGCGCAGTCCGGCACGGGCCTCGCCGGGTTCGGCGAGGCTGAAGTCGAGGGCGGCGCGCAGGTTGTCCTGGTCGGCGCGGAGCCGGGCGACGATGTCCCGCTGCCCCGGCCCGAACCAGGCGCTCTCGAAACCGGCGGCCCGCCGCTGCACCCACTCCCGCTGCCGGCGCCGCGCGGCGACCTCCTCGCCCTCCCGCTGCCGTAACTTCTCCAGGCCGTAGTGGCGCAGGGTGTCCAGCAGCCGGTAGCGCACCCCGCCGGGGCCCTCCTCCCGGGCCAGCACGGACTTGTCGACGAGACCGGCGACGGCTTCCAGCACCTCGTACGCGCGCACCCGTTCGCCGTCCGCGCACACCGCCTCGGCGGTCTCCGCGTCGAAGCCGCCGGCCAGCACGGACACCCGCGCCCACACCAACTGCTCCTGCGCGGTGCACAGTTCATGGCTCCAGTCGACGGCGGCGCGCAGGGTCTGGTGGCGGGGCAGGGCGGCGGTGGAGCCGGCGGTCAGGAGGCGGTAGCGGTCGTCGAGGCGCTCCAGGAGCTGTCCGACACCGAGGACGCGCATGCGGACGGCGGCCAGTTCGATGGCGAGCGGGAGGCCGTCCAGGCGGTGGCACAGCCGGGCCACGGCGGCACGGTTGGCGGCGGTCAGCCGAAAGCCGGGGACCACGGCGGCGGCCCGGTCGGCGAACAGGGCGAGGGCGGGGTAGCCATCGGCCGAGGTGAGGTCGCCGTCCGGGTCGGGGACCGGCAACGGCCGTACCTCCAGCAGGTGTTCCTCGGTCAGGCCGAGGCGGTGGCGGCTGGTGGCGAGGACGCGGACGCCGGAGGTGCCGTGCAGCAGGGCGGCGGACAGGCGCGCGCAGGCCTGGAGGAGGTGTTCGCAGTTGTCGAGGACGAGCAGCAGACGCCGGTCGCGCACCTGCTCGACGAGGGCGTCCAGCGGGGGCTGGCTGGAGTGGTCGTGCAGGCCGAGGGCGTCGGCGGCGGCGACCGGGACGAGCGCCGGGTCGTCCAGCCCGGCCAGCTGCACGAAGCGGACGCCGTCGGGGAAGGTGCGTTCGACGCGGGCCGCGATGCGTGCGGCCAGCCGCGTCTTGCCGACGCCGCCCGGTCCGGTCAGCGTGACCAGGCGTGCCCTGGCGAGCAGCTCACGGCCCTCGGTCTGTTCGCCACGACGGTCGACGAAGCTGGTCGTCTCGACCGGCAGGTGACGCTCCCGTCGCGGCGCTGATCCGCCCATGATCAGCCTCCCCTGGCAACGGAACCTCACTTTCCTCTTGGTTCGGCATATATGCACGTCGTGGTCACACCCGCGAGTGCACTTTGCCGGAGGTCCGTGCGGGGAGAACGGGCGCGCGTACACTGCGCGCGCCCGCGAAGGCCGGTCCGAGGACCGCCCGTTGTGCCTAGTCGGCGTCCTCGTCCGGCGTCTCCGCCTTGTCGTCCGGCTTGGCGTCCGCCTTGTCGTCCGGGTTGGCGTCCGCCGTGTCGTCCGCCTCGTCGTCGAAGTAGGCGTCGAGCACCGCGTCCAGTTGCTCGTCCCACTCCTGGAAGCGGGCCCGGGACGTCGCCTCGATCTCGATCGGGTACCAACGGCGGTCCGGGGTGTGGACGGTGACGGTGTACCGCTTGCCGAAGCGGGGGGTCTCCGTCTCGACGGCCCCGATCTCGTCCCAGCGGAACTCGCACTTCTCCTCGTCGAGGCTGAGACGGATGCCCCGGCGGTCGGCGACGATCCTGGCCCGCCGGTCGGAGGCCTCGAAGACGGGCCCGTCCTCGGCGTCCTCCGCACCGGAGCCGGCGTCGGTCTCGTCCGCCCCGACCACCGGGGTCTGCGCCTGCTCCGCCTCCTCCGCCTCGACGTCCCCACCCTCGGACGTGGCGTCCTCCGGCTCCTCGGCCACGGGTGAGGTCAACCCGGGGATGAACGCCGGGTCGAACCCGGCGCCCTTCACGGGCTCTGCCTTCAGGGGCTGACTGCTCGAACCTATGCGCTGCTCCACAGCGGGCAGTATGGTCGACGATCCTGTGTCGGACACAGCGAGCCCCTGCATCGTTATCAGACGCCTACACGAACCAGCTCAGCACCAGCGCCACCACGAACCCCGCCACCGACAGCACCGATTCCAGGACCGTCCAGGTCCTGAGGGTGTCGCGTTCGGTGATGCCGAAGTACTTGGCGACCATCCAGAAGCCGCCGTCGTTGACGTGCGAGGCGAAGATGGAGCCGGCCGAGATGGCCATGATGACCAGGGCGACGAAGGCCTGGGAGTGGTGGCCCTCCGCGAGGAGGGGGGCGACGATGCCGGCCGTGGTGACGATGGCGACCGTCGCCGAGCCCTGGGCGACGCGCAGGACGAGGGAGATCAGGTAGGAGAGGACCAGGACCGGCAGGCCCACGTCGTGGAACGTGTCGGAGAGGGCCTGGGCGACCCCGCTGGCCTTGAGGACCGCGCCGAAGATCCCGCCCGCGCCGACGACCAGCAGGATGTTGCCGACCGGCTTGAGCGAGGCGGTGGAGACGGTCTCGAGGGACTTGCGGGACCAGCCCCGTCGTATGCCCAGCAGGTAGTAGGCGAGGAGCAGGGCGATCGTCAGCGCCACGAAGGGGTGGCCGAAGAACTCGATCACCGAGCGGCCCGTGGAGGGGTCCAGCGCGATGGAGGAGAACGTCGCGGCCAGGATCAGGATCAGCGGGGTGCCGATGATGCCGAGGACGGTGGCCAACGACACGGGCTCCTCGCGCGGTTCGACGCCCTGCTGCCGCTGCTCGTCGATCACCGCCTGCCGGGCCTCCGCCGCCGCCTCCACCATGTCCTGCGGTACGGCCACGAAGACGCGGTTGCCGATCCACGCCGAGTAGGCCCACGCGGCGAGCACCGCCGGGACGCCGCAGACGACGCCCATCAGGATGACCCAGCCGAGGTCGACGTGCAGCAGGCCGGCGGCCGCCACCGGGCCCGGGTGCGGGGGCAGGAACGCGTGGGTCATGGACAGGCCCGCGAGCAGCGGGAGGCAGTGCAGCAGGATCGACTTGCCGCCCCGCTTCGCCGCCGCGTACACGATCGGCGCGAGGACGAAGATGCCGACGTCGAAGAAGACCGGGATGCCGAAGATCAGGCCGGTGAGGCCCATGGCGAGGGGGGCTCGTTTCTCGCCGAACAGCCCCAGCAGCCGTGACGCCAACACCTCGGCGCCGCCGCTGACTTCGAGGATCGCGCCGAGCATCGTGCCGAGGCCGATGATGATCGCGACATGGCCGAGGATGCCGCCCATGCCGGACTCGATGGTGGACACGGCGTCCGACCGCTGGACCGTGCCGAAGAGTTCGGTGACGGAGAGCCCGGCGAGCAGGCCGACGGCTATGGAGACGGCGAGCAGGGCGACGAAGGGCTGGAGTCTGACCTTGATGATCAGGAAGAGGAGGAGCGCGATGCCGAGGGCGGCGACCGTGAGGAGGCCGGGTGTTCCGTCGATCAGGAGGAGCAGGCCACCGGTGTGGGGTGGGGCCTCGGTGGGGGTGGTCGCGGCGAGCGGGAGGGACATGGGGGTCCTCTGGGTCAGTGCATTCGGGCTTTCGGGCAGGGGGGATCGCGGCACGGCGCCCGGGAAGTCCTGGGCGCCGTGCCGTGTACTGCGTGCGGGAGGTGAGTGGCCGTCAGCTCAGGACGGCGAGCGCGTCGATCTCGATGAGGAGACCCGCGGGCAGGCCGACGTAGACCGTGGTGCGCGCGGCGGGCGGGGCGGTGAGCGCCTGCTCCTCGAAGTAGGCGTTGTAGATGTCGTTCATCTCGGCGAAGTGGTCCACGTCCGTCAGATAGACGCGGATCATCATCACGTCGTCCCAGCTCGCGCCGCCCTCTTCGAGGATCGCCTTGACGTTGGCGAGGGTCTGGAGGGTCTGTTCGCGCAGAGTGGGGCCGGCGGGCGTGGGGGGCTTGCCCTCCTCGGCGGGCAGGAAGCCGACCTGCCCGGCGACCTGGAGGATGTTGCCCTTCCTGACGCCGTGCGAGAACTTCGCGGGCGGGGTGGTGTGGGTCCTGGGGGTGAGCGCGATCTTGTCGGTCATACGGGGTCCTTCGCTTCGCTGTCCTTCACGGGGGTTCTTCCGGAGTACTCGCCGCTGATGGCGTCGGCCGTGCGCCGCACCAGCGGGAGCAGGGTGAGGAGTTCGTCGGCGGTGACGACGACGTTCGGCGCGGAGACCGACATCGCGGCGACGACCCGGCCGTCGGCGCCGCGCACGGGGGCCGCGACGCAGTTGATGGACTCCTCGTGGCCGCCGAGGTCGGTGGCCCAGCCCTGCTCCCGCACCTTCTCCAACTCCCGTAGGAAAGCCGGGGCGTTGGGGGTGGAGCGGGCGGTGTACGCGGGGTAGTCGAGCTTCTCGGCCAGGGCCCGCCGCTCGGCCTCCGGCAGGTCGGCGAGGAGCAGCTTGGCGACGGCGGCGACGGTGATGGCGACGGGCTTGCCGATCCGGGAGTACATCCGCACCGGATAGCGGCTCTCCACCTTGTCGATGTAGAGCACCTCGCTCTCCTCGTACACGGCGAGGTGGACGGTGTGTCCGCACTGTTCGTTGAGGCGTACGAGGTGGGGGTGGGCGATCTCGCGGATGTCGAGGTTCTCCATCGCCTCCTGGGCGAGGGCGATGAGGCGGGCGCCGAGGCGGTAGCGCTGGTCGGACTGGCGGTAGACCATGCCGTGTTCGTGCAGCGTGCGCAGGAGGCGCAGGGCCGTGGACTTGTGCACGCCGAGGCGGTCGGCCACCTGGCCGAGGTCGGCGGGGCCCTCGGCGAGCAGCGGCAGGATGCTGAGCGCTCGGTCGACGGTCTGGCTCATGGGGTGCGTACCTCCTCCGGGGCCTGCTCGGCTCGGGTCCAGCCGGGGCCGAGTCGAAGTCTCCCCCACGTGTCCTCGTCGAGGGCGGCCAGGCGGTCGGCGGTGTCGCGGGAGGGGGGTGGAGCGAGGTCGCCGGGGACGGTGAGGGCGGCGGCGGCCGCGAGGTGGCCGTGGCGGAGGCGTGCGGGCAGGGGCAGCTCGCGGAGGGTGGCCGAGAGGAACCCGGCGGCGAAGGCGTCGCCGGCGCCGACGGTGGCGACGACGTCGACGTGGAGGGCGGGCACGAAGGTGGTCGTCGGCCCGGTGAACGCCGTCGCTCCCCGCTCTCCCTGCTTGACCACCAGGACCGCCGGTTCGGGCAGCGCCTCCCGGACGGCCGCCGGTCCGCCCGTGACCCCCCAGGCGTCCTCGGCCTCGTCCTCGCCGACGAAGACGAGGTCGGCCCGGCGGGCCAGGTCCCGCAACACGTGCGCGCCGTCCGCGTGCGGCCACAGTCCCGCGCGGTAGTTCACGTCGAAGGAGATCAGCGGGCGCCCCGGACGCGGTGCGGTCAGCTCGCGCAGCAGGGCGAGGCAGCCGTCGGACAGGGCCGCCGTGATCCCGGACAGGTGCAGGATCCGGCCGGCTCGCACCGCCGCCAGATCGACGTTCCCGACGGTCATCGCGGAGGCCGCCGAGCCCGCCCGGTAGTACGCCACCTCGTGCGCGTCGGTCGCCCGGTCGCCTGCCGTGCGGAAGTAGACGCCGGTGGGGCGGGCCGGGTCCCGGTGCACGGCACAGACGTCGACGCCGTGGCTCGCGACGGCCTGGACGAGATGGTCGCCGAAGCCGTCGGCGCCCACTCTGCTCACCCACCGCACGGCATGACCGGCCGCCGCCAGGACACACGCCACGTTGGACTCGGCGCCGCCGATGGCGCGGTCGAAGGAGGGGACGTCGGCGAGGCGGCCCGGGCGGGAGGGCAGGAAGGCGACCATGGACTCGCCGAGGGCGACGACGTCCACGTCGTCGCCGGTACTGCTGGGTCCGCTGGCGGTCACGATGGTGGTGGCTCCCGGGTCGGATGCGGGGACGGATGCGGGGACGGCTCCGTTGACCCCGCGTTGGCCGAGATGTTAGACAGCAGTGAGCGATATACGCAACGGACGTTGCAAGCATTGCAACGATCCAGATCAGGGAGGCTTCCATGACAGCCGACAGCCCCTCCGAAGCCTTCGCGAGCCTCTTGGGGGAACGCGTCGACCACCGCTTCAAGGGCCTCCCCCCGGACGCCGAGGGCCTGACCGTCGGCGAGCTGACCGCCCAGCGCCGCAACCTCTTCACCGGCGGCTTCCCGACCCCCGTCCTCGCGCTGTCCGCCGAGCGCCTGGAGCACAACCTCGCGCTCATGGAGACGTACGCCGTCCGCCACGGCCTCTCCTTCGCCCCGCACGGCAAGACCTCCATGGCCCCGCAGCTGTTCCGGCAGCAGATCGAGCGGGGCGCCTGGGGCATCACGCTGGCGGTGCCGCACCAGGTGCGGGTGGCCCGCCGGTTCGGTGTCCGGCGGGTCTTCCTCGCCAACGAGCTCGTGGACGCCGCCGCCCTGCGCCGGCTCTCCGGCGAGCTGGACGCCGACCCGGACTTCCGGTTCGTCTGTTACGTCGACTCCGTGCGCGGGGTCGAGCTCATGGACGCGGCGCTGGCGGGGGCCGCCCGCCCGCTGGACGTCGTCGTGGAACTCGGCGCCGGCGAGGGCGCCCGTACCGGTGTCCGTACGGAGGCGGAGTGCGCGGCCGTCGCCGACGCGGTGGCCGGGACGCGGACGCTGCGGCTCGTCGGGGTGGCGGGGTACGAGGGCGAGGTGCCGCGGGCCGATCCGGAGCGGGTGCGCGCCTGGCTGCGGCGGCTGGTCGCACTCGCCGCCGACTTCGACAAGGCGGGGCGCTTCACCGGCCTCGACGAGATCGTCGTCAGCGCGGGCGGCAGCGCCTGGTTCGACGCGGTCGCCGACGTGTTCGCCGAGATCCCCGAACTCTCCTCCCCCGTACTGAAGTTGCTGCGCTCGGGCGCCTATGTCTCGCACGACGACGGGCACTACCGGAAGGTCACGCCCTTCAACCGGGTCCCCGAGGAGGGTGCCCTGGAGCCGGCGTTCCGGCTCTGGACGCAGGTCGTCTCGCGCCCCTCCGCCGAGCAGGCCTTCGCCAACGCGGGCAAGCGGGACGCGGCCCACGACCTCGACCTGCCCTTCGCCCAGGTGGTCCGCCGGGACGGCGCCGAGCGCCCGGCCACCGGCGTCGAGGTGACCGGTCTGTCGGACCAGCACGCGTGGCTGCGGACGACCGGCGAGGCGGACCTGGAGGTCGGAGACTGGGTGGGGATGGGGCTGTCGCACCCGTGCACGTCCTTCGACAAGTGGCAGCTGATCCCACTGGTCGAGGCGGACGGCACGGTCGTCGACTACATCCGTACGTTCTTCTAGAGGGAGCCCGCCATGGAGGAGCTCGTCATCCGGGACGCGGACGTCGTGGACGGCAGCGGTGAGCCGTCGTACCGGGCGGACGTGGTGATCGACGACGGCAGGATCGTCTCGATCGTGAAGGAGGCCGCCGCGGCCGGCTGTCTGCGGCCCAAGGCCATGCGGGAGCTGGACGCCGAGGGGCTGGTCCTCTCCCCCGGCTTCATCGACATGCACGCCCACAGCGACCTCGCCCTGCTGCGCGACCCCGACCACAGCGCCAAGGCCGCGCAGGGCGTCACCCTCGAAGTCCTGGGCCAGGACGGGCTGTCGTACGCCCCCGTCGACGACCGCACCCTCGCCGAGGTGCGCAGCGCGATCACCGGCTGGAACGGCCACGGCGACGACATCGACTTCGACTGGCGGTCGGTCGGCGAGTACCTGGACCGGCTCGATGGGGGTATCGCCGTCAACGCGGCCTACCTCATCCCCCAGGGCACGGTCCGGATGTTCGCCGTCGGCTGGGAGGACCGGGAGGCCACGCCCGAAGAGCTCGACCGGATGCGGCAGTTGGTCGCCGAGGGGATGGAACAGGGCGCGGTCGGCATGTCCTCCGGGCTGACGTACACGCCCGGCATGTACGCCAAGGACGCCGAACTGACCGAGCTGTGCCGGGTGGTGGCGTCGTACGGCGGCTACTACTGCCCGCACCACCGCAGTTACGGGGCCGGCGCGCTGGAGGCGTACGAGGAGATGGTGACCCTGACCCGCGAGGCGGGCTGCTCGCTGCATCTCGCCCACGCCACCATGAACTTCGGCGTGAACAAGGGCCGCGCGCCCGAGCTGCTGACGCTGCTGGACGAGGCGCTCGCCTCCGGGGCGGACATCACCCTGGACACGTACCCCTACACCCCCGGCTCCACCACCCTCGTGGCGATGCTGCCCAGTTGGGCGAACGAGGGCGGACCGGAGGCGGTCCTCAAGCGGCTTCAGGACGACGACACGGCGGAACGCATCCGGCACCATCTGGAGGTCGTCGGCTCGGACGGCTGTCACGGCGTGCCCATCGAGTGGGACACGATCGAGATCTCCGGCGTGACGGACCCGGACCTCGCTGACTTCGTGGGCCGTACGGTCCGGCAGTCGGCGGACGCGCGCGGCGAGGCCCCCTGGACCACCGCCCGCCGCCTGCTCCTCGCGGACCGGCTGGGCTCGACGATCCTCCAGCACGTCGGTCACGAGGAGAACGTGCGGCAGATCATGCGGCACCGCGTCCACACCGGCGGCTCGGACGGCATCCTGCAGGGCACCAAGCCGCATCCGCGGGCCTACGGCACCTTCCCGCAGTATCTCGGCCGCTATGTACGGGAGTTGGGGGTGCTGTCGCTGGAGGAGTGCGTCGCGCACCTCACCTCGCGCCCCGCGGCGCGGCTGCGGCTGCCCGACCGGGGGCTGGTCCGTGAGGGCTACCGGGCCGACCTGGTGCTGTTCGATCCGGCGACGGTGGCGCCGGGGGCGACCTTCGAGGAGCCGCGCACCCTGCCGACGGGCATTCCGTACGTCTTCGTGGACGGGAAGTTCGTGATCGAGGACGGGCGGCGCACGGACGTGCTGGCGGGACGGGCGGTCCGTCGTAGTCCCGTACGACGGAACGCCACCCGGGCCTGACTACGGCTTGGGCAGCACGCACCCACTGGCGTTGAGGTCGAGCTTGTTGCCGGCTCCGAAGCAGGCGGGTATCTGGTAGGTCTCCTCGGCGTAGTTGATGCCCTCGCGGACGGTGACGTTGCCGTTCGCGTCGACCTCGCACGGGTTGTTCTCCGTGCAGCGCTCGCCGTCCTCGTTGCCGGTGTTGTTGACGGCGACGACCTTGCCGGTCGCGTTGTCGATCACCGGGGAGCCCGAGGTGCCGCCGATGGTCTGGCAGGCGGAGGTGTAGCGGACCGAGTCCTTCCAGGTCCAGTCGCCCTCCTTGAGGCGGTAGACGAACCCGTCGATGTTGCAGGCGTAGGTCCGCTTCCAGTAGCCCGACGCGACCGTGATCGCGGTGCCGGCGGTCGGGTGGGTGTCCTGCACGGTGAGCGGGCTGATGCCGTAGGAGCTCTTGATCGCGGAGTACGTGGTCGTCAGGCGGTAGATCGTGACGTCCGTGTCGGTCATGGTCGAGTAGACGACCTGGTTGGCGCGGAGCGTGGCGACCTTGGTGCCGGCCGAGTTCAGCAGTCCGAAGGTACGGCTGGAGGACTGGCCGGTGATGACCTCGCCGGGCTCGGGGAAGCCGGTCTCCAGGCAGTGGCCGTTGGTCATGACCAGCGCCGGGTCGGTGTCCGCGGAGTTCGGGAAGCGGATGACCGAGCCGGAGCAGTTGCTGAGCGAGACGGTGCCGGCGAAGTTGACCGCCGTGACCGCGGGGGCCGGCGCGGACGCCGCGACCGCCGGTGCCGCGCCGGCCCCGGCGAGTACCAGGGCGGTGACCACGGCGCCGAGAGGCTTCTTCATGTGGGGGTCCCCTCTTGGACTGATTTTGTCATGGGCATTGTGAGGGGAGGGGGATGCCCGGGCAAGGAGTCGTTTCAGGACCGGCGTTGGCGGATTTCCGCGCAGGCGCTGTCGATGTGCTGGAAGAGTTCGTTGCCGTCACTCGTGATGCGGGCGCCGAGTTCACGGCTGCGCTGCTCGCGGGCCGGGGTGACACGGCCGGTGAAGAAGACGGCCGGCCCCTGGAAGAGGCCCTTCTCCCGCCAGCTCGCGAGATCGGTGAGCCCGACGTCCGGGCCGGTGTCCCGGGTGATGTCGGAGATCAGCAGGTCGACGGGGTGGGTGCCGAGGATCCGCTCGGCGGTGCGGCCGTTCTCCGCGAACAGGACGTCGGCACCGTGCCGCCGCAGATAGCGGGCGGCGAAGGTCTCGTTCTGCTCCGGATAGTCGTCGACCCACAGCACGGTGACACCCCGGTACTCGTCTCCCGCCCCCGCCTCCGGGTCGTCGTCCGTCCGGGCCGTGACCGGGGACAGGTCCCCCTGCCGTAACCGCTGGAGCAGTTCGTCGGCCTGGGGCAGCCGCATCCACTCCTCGATGAGGTGCACGAAGTTCTGGTCGCGGGCCAGCGCCGGAAACGAGGTCGGCAGATCCTCCTCCAGCCGGGCCAGCACCGACTCCCAGTTCTCCCGGTCCTCGGCCGAGGGGGCCGCGAGTCCGTGCCCCGTCAGCGCGTCCACCGTCGTACGCCACGACTCGTCGTCCACCCGCGCCCACTGGCTCAGCACCCGGCGGGCCGTCGCGTACTCCAGGAACTCCCGGGCCGCGTGTGGCCGGGTGCCGTCGCCGGAGACCAGGAGCCGGTAGAAGTCGGCGTACAGATGCTGGAGCAGCAGGGTGCGGATCACCGCCTCGGGCTTGAACCGCGCCCACACCGGATTGAGCGCGCACTCCAGCCCGAAGCCGTTGATGAGCCGTTTGATCCGGCGGGGGTTGCGGGCCGAGCGGTCGGCGATCAGCCGTACCAGGTCGTCGTCGAGCAGTTCGCGCAGGCCGGAACGTTCGGCGCAGTGCCGCGCGTACGCCTGGATCTCCGCCGCGCCCGGCACCGGCAGCCGGTAGCTCGTCTGGAACACCTTCTCCATGAAGGCCGATCCGGCCGGTCCCAGGTCGCGCAGCAGACCGGTAGGGGCCAGCGCCGCCCGGTCGCAGCCGATCACGAAGGCCAGCCCGGGCACGTCGAGGTACACCTTCACCGCCTCGCACACGGCGAGCACGGTCTCCTCGGAGCAGCGGTCGAGGTCGTCGATGAAGACGACGAGCATGCGGCGGGGGCTGTGGGGTGTCTGCTCGGCCCACTCGACGGCCAGGTCCCGCAGCGCCTTCAGCATCTCGTTGCGGGCCTTGGCGTCGACGGAGAGCTCCTGCCAGAACCGGTCGACCAGTCCCGCCATCCCGAACGGCGCCCCGGCCACGGTCAGCGTCACCCGCAGGGCCGTGAGCACCGTCTTCTTCTCGGTGAGCCTGGACACCGCGCGTCGCATCACGCGCTTGTCGAGGCCCATCAGCACGGTCTTGATGAGCCCTTCGAGGGCGTCGGCGCCGGTGGAGGTCCAAGCGTTGTACCAGACCGCCTTGACGTCCTTCTCCGTCAGCTCCTCCAAGACCAACCTCATCAGGCTGCTCTTTCCCATGCCCCAGCCGGCGTCCACGGCCAGGGTGAACGGCGTGGCCCCGCGGGAGTCGCACAGCAGCTTGGCGAGTTCGCGGGCGGCCCGCCCGGACCCGAGCCGATCGCCCTCCGCCTCGGCCACCGGTTCGTCGTTGAGCAGCGAGAACTCCATGCACTCCCCCTTCGGCGGAATCAACCTACCGGGGGAAGGAGGGACTTGGGGAACGGCCTTGTTCCGGTCCTCACTTGGGGTGCTTCGTGGCGCCCTGTCCCCGCCCCTGTCTGTTGCCGGAGTTGCCCGGGGCCGCGGTGGTCGTGATGGGGGGCGAGGTGACGGGGGCGGTGGTCGTCCCGGTCGAGGGCTGCGGTGCGGTGGCCGGTGCCCCGCTCCCGGCCGTCGCGGCGCCGCGGGCCGTCGACTCGCTCGCGGGGGCGGACGGTGACGTGGCGGCGGGGGCCGCCGAGGCCCCGGCGCCGCGCGGGGACGCCGTGGGTGTCGGGGAAGCGTCCGCCGACGCGTGCCGCCCCTCCTTTCCCTCCGCTCCTCCCGTGGACGCGCCCGAGAGGGACAGCGCGGTGATCACGGCCGCCGACAGCGCGCCCGCCGCCCCCGCGGCGACCAGCACCCGCCTCCGTCCCCGCGTCCCGCGCTCGCGCCGGCGTGCGGCGGCGGGGCCACCGGCGGGGAGGGCGGGGTCGGTCCCGGACACCCTGGGCAGCTCCGCCGTCGGGTCGTACGCGTTCTGCCAGCCGTGCGCGGCCGCCGGGTCCGCGTAGCCCTCGTACACGGGCGTCGATTCCGGGATCGGGTGGTACACGTTCGGCGGATCCTGTGGGACGCCGTTTTTCCCGTGCGCGTGCTGAGGTGACCCGGACATGACCGCGCATTCTAGGGACTGGTGGGACCACTGGGACAGCTACCGGCGATAACAGCCCAAACCCAGGCGTCTCGCGTGGTGGAAAACACGGTCCCAGAGGCGTTACCGGGCCGTAAGCTCCCAGACATGCAGGTGATCCAGTCGACCAAGCTCGCCAACGTCTGTTACGAGATCCGGGGCCCGGTGCTCGAGGAGGCGATGCGGCTCGAGGCGGCCGGGCATCGGATCCTCAAGCTGAACACCGGCAACCCGGCGGCCTTCGGCTTCGAGTGCCCCCCGGAGATCCTGGAGGACGTCCTCCGCAACGTCTCGACGGCACACGGCTACGGCGACGCCAAGGGCCTGCTGGCCGCCCGCCGCGCGGTCGTCATGCACAACCAGACCCTCGGCATCGAGACGGACGTCGAGCACGTCTTCATCGGCAACGGCGTCTCCGAGCTGATCGTGATGGCGATGCAGGGCCTGCTGGACGACGGCGACGAGGTGCTGGTGCCGGCCCCGGACTATCCCCTGTGGACCGCCGCCGTGTCCCTGTCCGGCGGTACGGCCGTCCACTACCGGTGCGACGAGCAGGCCGACTGGATGCCCGACCTCGCGGACGTCGAGCGCAAGGTCACCGACCGCACCAAGGCCATCGTCATCATCAACCCCAACAACCCGACCGGGGCCGTCTACGACGAGGCGATGATCAAGGGGCTCACCGACATCGCCCGCCGCCACAACCTGCTGGTCTGTTCCGACGAGATCTACGACAAGATCCTCTACGACGGCGCCACGCACACCCCGACCGCCGCGGTCGCGCCGGACCTGCTGACCCTCACCTTCAACGGCATGTCGAAGGCGTACCGGGTGGCCGGCTACCGGGTGGGCTGGATGTCGATCTCCGGGCCGCGCGCGCACGCCGACTCCTACATCGAGGGTCTGACGATCCTCGCGAACATGCGGCTGTGCGCGAACATGCCCGGTCAGCACGGGGTGGTCGCCGCGCTGAGCGGGCGGCAGTCCATCAACGACCTGGTGCTGCCGGGCGGGCGGCTGAAGGAGCAGATGGACACGGCGTACGAGCTGCTGACGCGGATCCCGGGGGTGAGTTGCGTACGGCCGAAGGGAGCGCTGTACCTCTTCCCGCGGCTCGACCCGAAGGTGTTCAAGATCAAGGACGACCGGCGGATGGTGCTGGACCTGCTGCGCAGCGAGAAGATCATGGTCGTGCAGGGTTCCGGGTTCAACTGGCCCGAGCCCGATCACTTCCGGGTCGTGACCCTGCCCACGGTCACGGATCTGCGGGACGCGGTGGGGCGGATCGGGCGGTTCCTGGACGGCTACGGCCAGCCTTAAACATTCTTCGGGCCACGAATTCCAGGATCTTCTTGGATGCGCTCAACTTTAGACGAAATCTAAGCTAGGATGGTTTCCTGACAGCTTCTGGAGGCCATCCCATGTACGAACCGATCCGCACCAAGTCGGTCCACAGCACGATGGCCGGCACGACCTCCGACTTTCCCCACCGCTCCCGCGAGGAGGAGCTGGACATCCAGCTCGCGGGCCACCTCGCCGCGCTGCTCGCCGTCACGGACGAGCTGCGGACGGCGGCTCCCTCCGCCGACCTGGACGAGGCGGCCGAGCGGCTCGCCGAACAGGTGGCCCGGCTGCGCGGCGGTGTGACGCCGGTGCGTATGCGGATGGCGCCGGCCGAGGTCGACCTCACCACCCTGCACGAGCGGGCGCACGCCCTCGCGGGCCGCGCCCTGGTCGTGGCGGCCTCCCGGGCCGACACGGCGGCGGCGATCCTCGCCGCGGAACGCATGGACGCGCACACGGAGGCCCTCGACCCCCGCGAACTCGCGTCCCGCTGAGCCCCCACCGGGGGCTCCCCCAGACGGCCCCGGTCCGCGTGCACCCGCAGCGACGCGCGGACCGGGCGCCACACACTGCGTTGGCTTGAGCGGCGCGCTTTTGTTACGCCGGGTTGTTCAGTGCCGGTGGTCGTCGTGGTGCCTGTTCGCCGTGGGGGTTCATGTTGATGTGCGGCTGCGGGCTCGTTGTGGCTTGTCGCGCAGTTCCCCGCGCCCCTTCGGGCGCGTTGCGGCCGGAGCGATCGCGACACTCCCCGTTCACCCCACCCGTCCGGGATTGTTGGGTTCCGGGTCGCTCCCCGGCCTGAGACGTATCGCTGGGACCGTCCTCGCGGACGACAAACGGCGAAGGCCTGCCCCTTCCCTTCCGTCGGGGCGGACGGAAGGTCAAGGGCAGGCCCGAGCCGCACACGCCGTTGTGCGCGGCCTCGCCGTACAACACCGCGGTCGGCCGTGACGATCACTGGTCAGGGCACATCCCAACCGGCCGCGGAGTCTCACCACAGGGACGTCAGCCGAGCCGCTGCACCAGCGCCCGGTACTCGTCCCACAGCTCCTTCGGCGTGTGGTCACCGAAGGTGTTGAGGTGCTCGGGGATCAGCGAAGCCTCCTCGCGCCACACGTCCTTGTCGACGGTGAGCAGGAACTCCAGGTCGGACTCGGACAGTTCGAGACCCTTGGTGTCGAGGGCGCCCTTGGCCGGCAGGACGCCGATCGGCGTCTCCACGCCCTCCGCCTTGCCGTCGAGCCGCTCCACGATCCACTTCAGGACGCGGCTGTTCTCGCCGAACCCGGGCCAGACGAACGTGCCCTCGTCGTTCTTGCGGAACCAGTTGACGTAGTAGATCTTCGGCAGCTTGGACTGGTCCTTGTCCTTGGCCACGTCGATCCAGTGCCCCATGTAGTCGCCCATGTTGTAGCCGCAGAACGGCAGCATGGCGAACGGGTCCCGGCGCAGTTCGCCGACCTTGCCCTCGGCGGCCGCGGTCTTCTCGGAGGCCACGTTGGCGCCCAGGAAGACACCGTGGTTCCAGTCGAAGGACTCGGTCACCAGCGGGACGGCGGAAGCGCGCCGGCCGCCGAAGAGGATCGCCGAGATCGGCACGCCCCTCGGGTCCTCCCACTCGGGCGCGATGATCGGGCACTGCGAGGCCGGCACGGTGAAGCGGGCGTTGGGGTGGGCGGCCGGGGTGTCGGACTCCGGCGTCCAGTCGTTGCCCTTCCAGTCGGTGAGGTGGGCCGGGGTCTCCTCCGTCATGCCCTCCCACCAGATGTCGTTGTCGTCCGTCAACGCCACGTTGGTGAAGACCGAATTGCCCCACAGGGTCTTCATCGCGTTGGCGTTGGTGTGTTCACCCGTGCCGGGGGCGACGCCGAAGAATCCGGCCTCGGGGTTGATGGCGTACAGCCGGCCGTCCTCGCCGAAGCGCATCCAGGCGATGTCGTCGCCGATGGTCTCCACGGTCCAGCCGGAGACCGTGGGCTCCAGCATGGCGAGGTTGGTCTTGCCGCAGGCGCTCGGGAAGGCGGCGGCGACGTACTTGGACTCACCGGTCGGCGGGGTGAGCTTCAGGATCAGCATGTGCTCGGCCAGCCAGCCCTCGTCGCGGGCCATGACGGACGCGATGCGCAGGGCGTAGCACTTCTTGCCGAGCAGGGCGTTGCCGCCGTACCCGGAGCCGTAGGACCAGATCTCGCGGCTCTCGGGGAAGTGCGAGATGTACTTGGTGGAGTTGCACGGCCACGGCACGTCCGCCTCGCCCTCGGCGAGCGGGGCGCCGAGCGTGTGCACGGCCTTGACGAAGAAGCCGTCGGAGCCGAGTTCGTCGAGGACGGGCTGTCCCATGCGGGTCATCGTGCGCATCGACACCGCGACATAGGCGGAGTCGGTGATCTCGACGCCGATCGCGGAGAGGTCCGAGCCGAGCGGGCCCATGCAGAACGGGACGACGTACATCGTCCGGCCCTTCATCGAGCCGCGGAAGACGCCCTTCTCGCCGGAGAAGACCTCTCGCATCTCGGCGGGGTCCTTCCAGTGGTTGGTCGGGCCCGCGTCCTCCTCCTTCTCGGAGCAGATGAAGGTCCGGTCCTCGACGCGCGCGACGTCGGTGGGGTCGGAGGCGGCGTAGTACGAGTTGGGGCGCTTGATCGGGTCGAGTTTCTTGAAGGTGCCCTTCGAGACGAGCTCCTCGCACAGGCGCTCGTACTCGGCCTCGGATCCGTCACACCAGACCACGTTGTCCGGCTGGGTCAGTTCGGCGATCTCGTTCACCCACGAGACCAGTTCCTGATGCTGGGTGGGAATGACGGGGGGAGCCGCGTTGTCGCGCGCCACGATTGCTCCTAAATGAGGGATTTTGTGTTTGGAGGCCCCGTGGGGGCTGCGACCCGGATGCTTCGTGGCTGGATCTTCAGCGCTCATCCGGTGTCGACCGCACTCATTTGATCATCCGACGCGAGTGCCCATATGTCCAGAGGGCCTCACAGGTGAGCGGAGTGGGGATCGTCACGCCTCTTTTGTGTGCGACGCGTTTATTTGCGTGCACCTGGGGTTCAAGTGACCGTTCCTTTGCGCGGTATGCGCCGGTTGCCGACTGTCGTGAGATGATGGCCACTCTTGGCCGCTTCCGAGCCCGCACTGATCCGTAACTTACGGTTCCGTAGGTACGATGCGAGGCATGACAGCGCCCGTCCCCGACGCGTCAACCGGAACGCCGGCCGCCGGCCGCGGTTCCGAAACGCCCTCCATCCCGCACCAGATCAAGCAGCACGCGCAGCAGCTCACCGAGCCGATCAAGCCGAAGCTCCGCGGCTGGCTGCATCTGGGCATGTTCCCGGCCGCACTCGTCTCCGGCCTGGTCCTCACCGCCCTCGCGAACTCGGCCAGAGGACGCATCGCCTGCGGGATCTACGCGCTGACGGCCTGCCTGCTGTTCGGCGTGAGCGCGCTCTACCACCGGGGCAACTGGAGCCCGCGCATGGACGGCGTGCTGCGCCGCCTCGACCACGCCAACATCTTCCTGATCATCGCGGGCACCTACACCCCGCTGACGATGCTCCTGCTGCCGGGCGCCAAGGGGCAGTGGCTGCTGTGGGGCATCTGGGGAGCGGCCGCGGCCGGGATCGTCTTCCGGGTCTTCTGGGTCGGCGCCCCGCGCTGGCTCTACACCCCCTGCTACATCGCGATGGGCTGGGCGGCCGTCTTCTTCCTGCCCGACTTCATGCGCACCGGCGGCATCGCCGTCCTGGTCCTGGTCGTCGTCGGCGGCCTGCTCTACAGCGCGGGCGGCGTGATCTACGGCATCAAGCGGCCGAACCCCTCACCGCGCTGGTTCGGCTTCCACGAGGTCTTCCACTCCTTCACGCTGGCCGCGTTCGTCGTGCACTACGTCGGCATCTCGCTGGTCGCGTACCAGCACGCGTAACCGCTCCACCGCCCCTCCCCCTGGCCACGGCTTCCCGCCGTGGCCATTTCTCATATGCCGGTAGGTGCTCGCGATTGACAGTTACTTTATTTTGAGAGTTACTCTCATTTAATGGTTGCTGTCATCGAGACCCCGAACCCCGACGCTGGTGGGCCCTCGGCGCCCTGGTCGCGAGCATGCTCACGCTCGGCTTCGACACGACGATCCTCAACGTGGCGCTGCCGACCATGGCCGCCGACCTCGGCGCCACCACCGGTCAGCAGCTGGGGGTGCCCCCAGGCGTTCAGCACTGGGGGAGGATGGCGGACGCGTACGTCGTCGTCTTCGCGGCGCTGATGCTCCCCGCGGGCCTCCTCGGCGGCCGCTTCGGACGGCGCCGCATGCTGATCGCCGGACTCGGCGTCTTCCTCGCCGGCTCGCTCATGGGCGCACTGGCCGGGGACCTGCCGCGCACGGCATCCGGGCAGCCCGCACCAAGCCCCGAACCCGACTTGGTCACCGCCGCCGAGAATGCCTGACAATCAACCCCATGACGGCCCCACGCACGCCCTTCTCCTCCCCCTCCGACCGCCCTCAGTTGGGACTTCGCGAGCGTAAGAAGATCAAGACCCGCGAGGCGATCCGGACCGCGACCTACGCGCTGATCAAGGAGCAGGGGTACGACGCCACGACGATCGAGCAGATCGCCGACCGGGCGGAGGTGTCGCCGTCCACCGTCTTCCGGTACTTCCCCACCAAGGAGGACATCGTCCTCACGGACGAGTACGACCCGCTGATGCTGGAAGAGCTGCGGGCCAGGCCCCCCGGTGAGCCGTGGATGGACTCGCTGCGCCACATCATGGAGACGGCGATCGAGCTCACCACCCGGGAAGACCCCGAGATGATGAGGATGCGCGCGCATCTCGGGGTCCAGGTCCCCGCCGTCCGCGCCCGGATGTTCGAGAGCATGTCGGAGACCGGGCGCATGCTGTGCGAGGCGATCGCCGACCGCTGCGGCCTGGAGCCGGTCGACCTCCGGGTCCGGGTCTGCGCGATGTCCCTGATCGGCGGCCTCATGGAGGTCTCCATGTACTGGGCGGAGAACGACTTCAAGGGCGAGCTCAAGGACCTCATGCACCAGGCCCTCGACGTCATGGAACACGGCCTGCCCACCCGAAACCCCTGAGCCCCGCGCCCCGCGACATGCCATCCTGACCGGGTGAACGGTCCCGAGATCCACGTCGAGTTCGCCCCCGACCTGACCCCGTTCGTGCCGCGCGGCCCGCGCCGGACGCTCGTCACCGACGGTGTCTCCTCCCTCGGCCACGTGGTCGAATCGGCCGGCGTGCCGCTGACCGAGGTCGGCTCCCTCTGGGTCCACGGCCGCGAGGTCCCGACGTCGTACGTCCCCGCCGCCGGCGACGCGGTGGAGGTGCGGCCCGTCGAGCGCCCCCAGCAGATCCCCGGCGCACCCCTGCGCTTCCTGCTCGACGTCCACCTCGGCACCCTCGCCCGCCGGCTGCGCCTGCTGGGCGTGGACACCGCCTACGAGTCGACGGACATCGGCGACCCGGCCCTCGCCGCCCTCTCCGCCGCCGAGCAGCGGGTCATGCTCAGCCGCGACCGCGGTCTGCTGCGGCGCCGCGAACTGTGGGCGGGCGCCTACGTCTACAGCACCCGCCCCGAGGACCAACTCCGGGACGTCCTCGACCGGTTCCGCCCCGAACTGCGGCCCTGGACCCGCTGCACCGCCTGCAACGGCCTGCTGAAGGAGGCCACCAAGGAGGAGGTGGCGGACCAGCTGCACGGCGGGACCCAGCGGTCGTACGACGTCTTCGCCCAGTGCCGGGACTGCGGACGTGCCTACTGGAAGGGCGCGCACCACGAGCAGCTGGTGGCCATCGTGGAACGCGCCCTGGAGGAGTTCGCGGGTTAGCCGCGGCCGGACAGCGCGGCCCGCAGCCGGTCCCGGTCGGTGGTCGGGGCGTCGCAGGCGAAGTGGCGGCAGACGTAGGCGGCGGGCCGTCCGTCGACGAGAGGGCGCTCGGCGAGCAGTGGGAACTCGTCGCTTCCCGGTGTTCCGACGGCGACCACCGCGCCCGGGGAGGTGCCCAGAAGTGCCGTGCGGTGCAGGGCCCTGGTGCCCTCCTCGTCGATCGCCGGTCCGACGATCGCGACCTCCTTCGGCCCGTCGAGCACGGCCTCGGCGACCGCCAGCCCCCAGCCGATGAACCGGGGCACCCGCGGACCGAGCGCCTTCACGACGCCCAACGCCCGCTCGGCGGCGGTGCGATGGGGCTCCGCGCCGGTCTGGGCCGCGTAACCCAGCAGGGCGCCCGCGGCGGCGGTCCAGCCGGAGGGCGTCGCGTTGTCCGTCGGGTCCTGCGGCCGGCGGATCAACCGCTCGGCGTCGGCGCCGGTGTCGTACAGCGAACCCGACTCCTCGTCGACGAAGCGCGCGAGGACATGGTCCAGCAGGAACCCGGCGAACTCCAGCCACACCCCCTCCCCCGTGACCGACGCGAGCGTCAGGAAGCCCTCGGCCACATCCGCGTAGTCCTCCAGCACGCCCGCGTTGGCGCCGACCTGGCCGTCCTTGCTGGTACGGGCGAGGCGGGCGTGCTCGTCGAGATGCAGCCGGACGAGGAGATCGGCGGCGCCGACCGCGGCCTCGACCAGGTCCGGGCGGTCGAAGTAGGCGCCGGTCTCGGCCAGCGCGGCGATCGCGAGACCGTTCCACGCGGCGACGACCTTGTCGTCCCGGCCGGGCGCGGGCCGCCCGGCCCGCGCGCCGAGCAGCCGCTCCCGGATGGAGGCGACCTTGCCGGCGTCCAACAGCTCGTCCTGCTGCGGGAGTTGGAGGACGGACTGACCGTGCTCGAAGGTGCCCTCCTCGGTCACCCCGAAGTACCGGGCCGCGAGTTCGGCGTCCTCGTCCCCGAGCACCTCGGCGAGCCGGCGGGGCGTCCACACGTAGTACGCCCCCTCGACGTGCCTGCCCGTCCCGTCGTCGCTGTCGGCGTCCAGGGCGGAGGCGAACCCGCCCTCGTTCGTGCGCAGTTCGCGCACCATGAAGTCGGCGGTCTCCAGGGCGACCCGGCGGGCGAGCTCCGAGCCGGTGGTGCGCCAGAGGTGGGCGTAGACGCGGCACAGCAGCGCGTTGTCGTACAGCATCTTCTCGAAGTGCGGGACCACCCAGTCACGGTCGACGGAGTAGCGCGCGAACCCGCCCCCGAGCTGGTCGTAGATGCCGCCGCGGGCCATCCGCTCACAGGTGTCCGAGGCCATCTGCAGGGCGCCCTCGGAACCGGTGCGGGCATGATGCCTGAGCAGGAACTCGATCACCATGGACGGCGGGAACTTGGGCGCCCCGCCGAACCCGCCGCGCTGCGCGTCGTACTCCCGGGTCAGCCCGAGCAGCGCCTGCGCGAGCTCCTCCTCGCCGGGGATCTCCGTACCGCCGTAGTTGATCTCCCGCTGGGACAGGTCCCGCACGATCTTCCCCGCGACCTCCGCCACCTCGTCCCGCCGGTCCGCCCACGCGGCCCGCACCCCCTCCAGCACCTGCCGGAAGGACGGCGAGCCGTGCCGCGGGGCGGGCGGGAAGTAGGTGCCGAAGTAGAAGGGCTCGGCCTCGGGCGTGAGAAACACGGTCATGGGCCACCCGCCCTGCCCGGTGGCCGCCTGCACCGCCTCCATGTAGACGGCGTCGACATCCGGCCGCTCCTCACGGTCGACCTTGATGTTGACGAAGTGGTCGTTCATGAAGCCGGCGGTGTCCTGGTCCTCGAAGGACTCGCCGGCCATGACATGGCACCAGTGGCAGCTCGAGTACCCGACGCTCAGCAGAACCGGTCTGCCGGTCTTGCGGGCCTCGTCGAAGGCCTCGGCCGACCACGGCCACCAGTCGACGGGGTTGTCGGCGTGCTGGAGCAGGTACGGGGACGTCTCATGGGCCAGTCGGTTCACTCCCCCACTCTCCCACGGGCTCCGGCGACGCGGAGTGACGCCCGCTGACCGGGCGCGCCCCCTCGGGGGGACCGTCTCGCGCGGCACGGGTGATCGCCGCCCTCTCGCGCTCGCGGCCCGGGCGAAGGACACTCGTAGGCAATGGAGTTGCCGCCGGAGGGGGACGGGACATGCGGGACGGCCATCGGGCTGATGCCGAACGGCTGTTGGCACGGGCGGTGGAGGAGGAGGTACGGCGCTCCGGCGGACGTACCGACGGAACGGTCCTGCTGTCGCGGGCGCGCGGCGCGCTGGACGCGATGGCCGAGACGTCCGCCGAGGAGTACGAGGCCTACACCCGCGCGCTGGACGAGGCGGAGGCCGGGCGGCTCTCGTTCGCGCAGCGGTACGCGAAGGAGGGCGCCGGAACCCCCTTGCTCGTGGCGGCCGTTGCCGCTCTCGCGGCCGCCGTCTCCGACCTGGTCCTGGGCACGGACACGGGAACCGCGCTGGGAGCCGGCGTGGCCGTGGGCGTCGTGGCCGCAGCGGCGACGGTGGTCAAGGTGGCCGGCTCCCATCTGCCCGCCGCCCACCACCGCGCCGGCGCCGCGAACCAGCCCGGCGGGCCCGAACAGCTGCGGCTGCAGTGGCTGACGGCGCTGGAGGTGCGCGGCATCCGCCCGTTCCTGGACCAGCAGCGCGTCCTCGCCGCATCGACCGGCCCGAAGAAGACGGGCCCGCAGCTGCGCGGCGCGGACAAGAGCGCGGCGGCCCGCGGACGAAGCGTGCTGGCGCAGTCGTTCGGTCAACTACCGGAGCCGGTCGGCGCGTTCGCGGGCCGACGGCAGGAGATGGCGCGGATCCGGCAGTGGGTGCAGGCCTCGCGGGCGGCGACGGCGACCCGTCCGACGGTCGTCGTGCTGCACGGTGCGCCCGGCAGCGGCCGTACGACGCTCGCCGTACGGGCCACGCACGACCTGAAGGACTACTTCCGCGGCGCCTGCGTGGTCGATCTGCGCGGCGCCAGCGCGGAGGAGTCGCCCCTGTCCACCCGTGACGCCCTGCTCCATCTGCTCAACCGGCTGGGCGCGCCCCGCGAGCAGCTGCTGTTCCGTGAGCGTTCCTCCCCCGACCAGCAGGTCAAGCGGCTGAGCGAGCTCTACCACCAGCATCTGGCGGGAGTCGCGGTGACGATCGTCCTGGACGACGCCTCAGACCCGGAGCAGGTCCGCACGCTCGTCCCGGAGCGCTCCGACAGCCTGGTCCTGGTCACCGCCCGCGAGCCCCTCGCGCTGCCCGCCGCCCTGCCGGCGGACGTCCACCAGCTGCCGGTGGAGGCGCTGGACGCGGCGGGCGCGGAGGAGCTGCTGGACGCGGCGGCGCAGGACAGTTCCGGACCGTACGACGCGGATTCCGCGGACCGGATCAGGCAGTTGTGCGGCGGCCTGCCGCTGGCGCTGAGCATCGCGGGGTCCTCCCTGGGGCCGCGCTCACCGCGCCAACTGGCCACGGACCTCGGGGCGTACGGCCCGGTCGAGCCGACGGAGCGGGCGCTGTGGCTGCGCTACACCGACCAGTCGGAGACGGCCCGGCGGCTGCTGCGCCGACTCGCGCTGGCCGGCCGCGCCTCGCTCGGCGCCGCCGCCGCGGCCTCCCTGCTCGCGACCGACGAGACGGAGGCCACCCGCCATCTGGTGGCCCTGTCCCGCGCGGGCCTGATCGACCACGTGCGGGGCAACCGCTACCGGCTGCACGACCTGGTCCGCGCCTTCGCGCAGGCCCGGCTCCTCGACGAGGAGGACCCGGCCGAGCGTACGGCGGCGCAGGAACGCCTGATCGTGAACTACGCGGATCTCGCCGACTCGGTGCTGCGTCTGGTCGACGGCAACATGTCGACCCGCTCGGACCGCTTCAGCCCGCACGGCTTCACCTCCCTGGACGAGGCGCTGCGCTGGCTGGACGACGAGTCGAGCTTCATCACCTCCACGCTGCGGCACGCGGAGGGCGTGAACCAGGCGGCCGTGCTGAACCTGCTGGGCGCCCTGTGCGACTACTGCCTGCTGCGCGGCGACCTCTACCGGCTGGGCGAGATCAGCGAGCTGGCGCAGGCCGTCGACCAGGGCCTGCTGGTCCGCTCGGTGCAGTGGCGCACCGGCATCGCGGCCCGTCAGCTGGGCGAGCTGGACAAGGCCCGGACGACCCTGACCTCGGTCGTGGACCTGTACATGGAGGCCCACCACGACGCGGGCGCGGCCCGGGCGCTGTGCTCCCTCGGCATCACCCTGCACCACCAGGGCAATCTGACCGAGGCGACGGCGCGGCTGCGGGAGGCCCTTCAGCTGCAGTCGGTCCCCGAACTGGCGACGGACCGGGCCTGGACGATGCACGCGCTGGCGGCGGTGGAGCGCGACCGCGGCCGGCTGCCCGAGGCGATGCGGCTGCTCACCGAGTCCCTGGTGCTGCACCACGCCGGTGAGTCCCTGCACGGCGAGGCCTGGGCCCACTTCCAGCTGGGCCAGCTCGTTCTGCGGACGGGGGACGTCCCGCGCGCGGAGGTGGAGCTGAAGGCGGCCCTCGACCGGTACGGCCGTACCCGCGACGCCCGTGGCGAGGCGTGGGCGCTGACCCAGCTGGCACGCGCCCGGCTGGTGGCCGGCGATCCCTCCCCGGCGGTCGACGGTCTGCGCCAGGCGGCGGCCCGCCACCGGGAGAACGAGGACGCGCGCGGCGAGGCCTGGACGATCTACTACCTGGGCCAGGCCCTGGAGGAGACCGGCGACCTGGATCGGGCGGTGCGTGAGCTGGAGCGCTCCCGCACGATGTTCTCCCGGATGCGGGACGTCTACGGCCTCGCGTGCGCCCGGCACCACTCGGCCCGCGTCACCCGCGACCAGCGGGCGGCCCAGACGGGGTCGCTGCGCAACTCCGGCTTCGCCCGCCAGCTGCTGGTCGACGCCCGCGCCGACTTCCAGCGCATCGGCGTCGCCCACGGCGAGGCGTGGACGTGTCTGGAGCTGGCGGTGGTGGACGCGGGCAACGCCCGCACCCAGCAGGCCCTCGCCCTGTGCGACGAGGCGGCGGACCTGTTCGCCTCCTACGGCGACCGCCGCGGCGAGGACTGGGCCCGCTTCCTGCGCTGCACCCTGCTCCCCTACGCGGCCCCCGGTGGCGTGGAGGTCGGCACCGCGGTCGCCCAGGAGGACCTGGCCGAGCTCGCCCGCACCGACCACCCCCTGCGCGACGAGAAGCTCGACGACTACGTGGGGGCGTACCAGCTGCTGCTGGAGCGGGGGGTGAGCCTGGAGGCGGGCTGGCAGGCCTGGCGGCTGGGGATGGCGCCCAGCCGGCATGCGCGGGAGGTCATGGGCGTGGCGGTGCCGGCCAGACAGTGACCGGCACCACCGCCCGCCTCGTCAGCTCTGGCGTGCCTTGGGGCCGGCGGAGGTCTTCCCGGACTCGGCGTCCGGGTCGCCCTTCTCCTTGAACTCGACCTTGCCCATGTGGCGGTTCATGGACTTCATCAGGCCCCACACGGCCAGGGCCATCGCCGCGAAGACGATGAAGCCGAGGACACCGGGGGTGACCTTGTTCTCGTCCACCTCCTTGGCGAGGGGGACGAGGTGCGTCATTGCCAGGCTCACGCTTGCGCTCATGTCAGGCATTGTCCCGGACGCCCGCGAAGAGGTCGTCCTCGGGGAGGGAGGTATCGACGAGGGACTTGGCGAGCTCGTACTCCTCGGTCGGCCAGACCTCCTTCTGGATGTCCATCGGGACCTTGAACCAGCCGCCGTCGGGGTCGATCTGCGTGGCGTGCGCGATCAGCGCCTTGTCGCGGATCTCGAAGAAGTCGGCACACGGGATGTGCGTGGTCAGGGTGCGCTCGGCGCGCTCGAACTGCGCCCACCGCTTGAGCCAGTCCCCGTACGGCGACTCCATGCCGCGCTCCAGCAGCGCGTTGTGCAGCGCCTCGGTGCGCGGGCGGTTGAAGCCCTGGTTGTAGTACAGCTTCAGCGGCTGGTACGCGGGCCCGAACTCGGCCTCCGGGTACTTCTCGGCGTCCGCCGCGCCCTCGAACGCCACCATCGAGATCTTGTGGGTCATGATGTGGTCGGGGTGCGGGTAGCCGCCGTTCTCGTCGTAGGTGGTGATCACCTGCGGACGGAAGGCGCGGACCTGCTTGACCAGCTCGCCGGCCGCCTTGTCGACGTCCTCCAGCGCGAAGCAGCCCTCGGGCAGCGGCGGCAGCGGGTCGCCCTCGGGCAGGCCGGAGTCGACGAAGCCCAGCCACTCCTGCTTGACGCCGAGGATCTCGCGGGCCTCGTCCATCTCCTTCTTGCGTACCTCGTGGATGTGCTCCTCGATGTACTTGTCCCCCTGCAGCTTCGGATTGAGGATGGAGCCGCGCTCCCCGCCCGTGCAGGTCACGACCAGCACGTCCACCCCCTCGGACACGTACTTCGCCATGGTGGCCGCGCCCTTGCTCGACTCGTCGTCGGGGTGGGCGTGCACGGCCATCAGTCGCAGCTGGTCAGTCAAGACTCAATCCTTGGTAAGTCGGCGCCCCCGGTGTCTTCGGGTGCGATCGGCGGCTTCTATAGTGACCGAATCGGGAGGCGAATAATTCCGGGGTCCGGCTCCGGAGGCCCCCGCGCCGAGAGGACGATCATGAGTACGGCGAGCACTCAGCTGCCCGAGGGCCGCTACGGTCGCTCCTCGGACGAGCGCGCCGACCGCAAACTCAAGATCGCCGGTGCGGTGCTCGGCGCCCTGCTGCTGGCACTGATCGGTTACTTCGCCTACCACTACGTCGGCCAGAACAAGATCAGCGGCGAGGTCATCACCTTCGAGCCCCACAAGGACTCGGTGCAGATCCATCTGGAGGTCCGCAAGGACTCCGGTACCTCCGGCTACTGCACGATCCGCTCCCAGGCGGCGGACGGCAGCGAGGTGGGCCGGGCCGACTTCCGCTTCACCGGCAGCGCGACCCGAATCGACCGGGTCCTCACGCTGCGCACGACGGCCCCGGGCACCACGGCGGAGCTGCTCGGCTGCCACGCCGACTGACGTCAGCCCGGAAACGTGGCGGCTGACCTGCGTCGACGTAATTCTGAGGGCTTATGTCCTCCCCCTTCGGCCGCTGAATTGTTAGGCTCGTGGTTTCGCCCATCCGTGAAGGAACATTCTTCTGGGTAGGGCGATGCTTTGTATTCCCAGTACCTACGAGGAGCACCTGTGACCCAGACCAGCGAGAACGTCACCTGGCTGACCCAGGAGGCGTACAACCAGCTCAAGGCCGAGCTGGAGTACCTGTCTGGTCCTGCGCGCACGGAGATCGCCGCCAAGATCGCGGCCGCGCGCGAGGAGGGCGACCTGCGTGAGAACGGCGGGTACCACGCGGCCAAGGAAGAGCAGGGCAAGCAGGAGCTCCGTGTGCGCCAGCTGACCCAGCTCCTGGAGAACGCCAAGGTCGGCGAGGCCCCGGCGTCGGCGGACGGCGCCGTGGCGCCCGGCATGGTCGTGACGATCGCCTTCGACGGCGACGAGGACGACACGATGACCTTCCTGCTCGCCTCGCGCGAGTACGCGAGCTCCGACATCGAGACCTACTCGCCGCAGTCCCCACTGGGCTCCGGCGTGATCGGCCACAAGGTCGGTGAGGACGCGGAGTACGAGCTGCCGAACGGCAAGAAGGCCTCCGTACGGATCCTCAAGGCCGAGCCCTACAACGGCTGACCCGGCCCCCTGCACGCCCTTGGCGAGCCCCCGGCTTCCCGGTGAAGCCGGGGGCATCGTCATGCGGTCGGGTCATCCAGTGGCCCATTCGGTCGGAGTCACGCGGTCGCCGAGCGGTACTTGCGCACCGCGAGGGTCCGGAATATGACGATGATCAGCGCCGAGTAGATCAGCGAGGCCCACACCGGGTGCACCATGGGCCAGGCGTCCGACTGGGACTGGCCGGGGTTGGCGAACAGGACCCGGCAGGCCTGCACGGTAGCGCTGAAGGGGTTCCACTCGGCGATGTGCCGCAGCCACGGGGTCATGTGGCTGGTGTCCACGAAGGCGTTCGAGATGAACGTCACCGGGAACAGCCAGATCAGTCCGCTGGAGGTCGCCGCCTCGGGCGTGCGCACCGACATGCCGATCAGGGCGCCGATCCAGGTGAAGGCGTAGCCGAGCAACTTGGCCAGGCTGGGGTTGCTTCCTCTTCCGGCAGCTCATTCGCGCCACCCCTGTTCATTCATCGCTTCGCGGGCGAACTCGCGGTTTTCGGCGAGATCTTCCGCGATTCCGGCAGCGAGCAAAGCAGGGCCTGGGGTGTGGAAAAACAGGAAGAGCGCCCTCCAGTTCGATGGAGAGCGCTCTTTCTGTTGGACTCTATCGCTGGTCAGAGACGCGATGGGATTTGTTCAGGCGCCTGCCCTGCGGTACTTGCGAACCGCTAGCGTTCGGAACACCGTGATAATCAGCACGGACCACAGCAGTGACGCCCAAACTGGATGCTGCATGGGCCAGGCGTCGGACGCTTTGAAGCCCGGGGGAAGGTTGCCGAACAGCTCGCGGCACGCCTGCACAGTAGCGCTGAATGGATTCCACTCCGCGATGTGCCGCAGAAAGGTCGGCATCTGATTCGCGTCCACGAACGCGTTCGAGATGAAGGTCAGCGGGAACAGCCAGATGAGGCCGCCCGAGGTCGCCGCCTCAGGCGTGCGCACGGACAGGCCGATGAGTGCGCCGATCCATGAGAACGCGTAGCCGAGCAGCAGGAGCAGGCCGAAGCCGGCGAGCACCTTGCCAAAGTTCTCGTGGGTGCGCCAGCCTACGATCAGAGCAACAATCGCCAGGACGACGAGGGTGAGTGCTGTCTGGGCCAGGTCGGCGATGGTTCGGCCGGTCAGGACTGCGCCCCGAGTCATGGGCAAGGAACGGAAACGGTCGATGAGGCCCTTGTGCATGTCGTCGGCAATGCCCGCGCCAGCGCCCGCCGTAGCGAACGTCACCGTCTGGGCGAAAATGCCCGCCATCAGGAACTCACGGTAAGCCTGGGTTGAGGTGGACGAGCCGACCTGGATCGAGCCGCCGAAGACGTAGGTGAACAGCACCACGAACATGATGGGCTGGACCAGGCCAAAGATCACCATCTCAGGAATCCGGGTCATCCGAATCAAGTTCCTGCGGGTGATCACCAGGGAATCGCTGATGGCGCTCACTTCACCCCTCCCTTCCTCAGGTTGGGCCGCCGGTCGTGGACGCGCGGCGAGATGGATCCTGACCAACACGGGCGAACAGGATCCGGGATGCGGGACATCCGAATCAGATTGCGCTTGGCGACGACCAGCGAGTCACGGAAGGACTGGCTGACCGGGTTCGCGCTCGGCGCGACCCGCACGGCGTCCGTGATGGCGCTCACTTGGCTGCCTCCGTCTTCTGACCGCGTCCCTTGGGCCCGGCCTGCTCGTCGCTCTCGGCTTCCTTGATCTCGGCGACATGGCCGGTCAGGGAGAGGAACACGTCGTCGAGGGTCGGGCGGCGCAGCCCGATGTCGTCTATCTCGATGCCCCGGACGTCCAGCTCGCGGATGACCTCGGCGAGCAGCTTGGCGCCTCCGGTGACGGGCACGGTGAGCTTGCGGGTGTGCTCCTCGACGGTGAGCTCGCCCTTGCCGAAGCCGGCGAGGACCTCCCCGGCGAGCGTGATGTGCTCGCGATCGTGCACCACGACCTCGACGCGCTCGCCGCCGGTGCGCGCCTTGAGCTGGTCGGAGGTGCCGCGCGCGATGACGCGGCCGTGGTCGACGACCGCGATGTCGTGCGCGAGGTGGTCGGCCTCTTCCAGGTACTGGGTGGTCAGCAGCAGGGTCGTGCCGCCGGAGACGAGCTGTTTGATGACCTCCCACAGCAGCTGGCGGTTGCGCGGGTCCAGGCCGGTCGTCGGCTCGTCCATGAACATCACGGGCGGGGACACGACGAGGGCGGCCGCGAGGTCGAGGCGGCGGCGCATGCCGCCGGAGTAGGTCTTGGCGGGGCGGTCGGCCGCGTCCGCGAGGTCGAACTGGGCCAGCAGCTCCTCGGCGCGGGCCTTCGCCGCCCTGGCCCTCATCTGGTAGAGCTGGCCGACCATCTGGAGGTTCTCACGGCCGGTCAGGTACTCGTCGACCGCGGCGAACTGGCCGGACAGGCCGATCGAGCGGCGCACCTCGTTCGGCTGCTTGAGCACGTCGAGGCCGGCGACGACGGCCTTGCCGCTATCCGGTTGCAGCAGGGTCGTCAGACAGCGGACAGTGGTCGTCTTGCCCGCGCCGTTCGGCCCGAGCAGGCCCAGCACGGTGCCCTCGGGGACATCGAGGTCGACGCCGTCCAGAGCCCTTACGTCCCCGAAGGTCTTCACCAGACCTTCGGCATAGATGGCGCCTGGCATGTGAGTCTCCACGTCGTCGGGGATTCTTGGGAGAGGCCTAGGCAAGCCTAGGTTTGTGCGATTTGTTCCGCCTGATCGGTGACGCAGCGGCGGCCACGAGACACACCATAACGCGATGTATCGCGTCCCTCAATGGATTTACCCGATCGAGTGACATCGGGTGACGAAGAGCCCCTGAGCAGGCCGTTCCGCTTGATGTGGGCGGCCCGCGACGGGTCGACGACCTCAGCCGAAGTCGGCGTGCCTGCCCTCAGCCGATGACCGTGTAACCGGCCTCGCGCAGCGCCCGGCCGACCTCGGCGCAGTGCTCCGGCCCCTTCGTCTCCAGGTGCAGCTCGACCTCCGCCTCCGTGAGCCCGAGCCGTGGGTCGGTCCGTACGTGACTCACATCGAGGACGTTAGCGTCGACCACTGACAACACCCCGAGAAGCGTCGCGAGCGCCCCCGGCCGGTCCGTCAGCCGCAGCCGTACCGCAAGGTAGCGGCCCTGCGCCGACATGCCGTGCCGCAGCACGCGCTGCATCAGCACCGGGTCCACGTTCCCGCCGGACAGCACCGCGACGACCGGGCCCGCGATGGACCCGGGCTCGCTCAGCAGGGCGGCGACCGGGCTCGCGCCGGCCGGTTCGACGACCAGCTTGGCCCGCTCCAGGCACAGCAGCAGCGCGGCGGCGAGCTGGTCCTCGCTGACCGTGCGGACCTCGTCCACCAGCTCCTGGACGATCCCGAACGGCACGTCCCCGGGCCGCCCGACCTTAATGCCGTCGGCCATCGTCACCGGGTTCTCGACCGACATCGGGTGCCCGGCCGTCAGCGAGGGCGGATACGCCGCCGCGCCCTGCGCCTGCACGCCCACGATCCGCACGTCCGGCCGCAGGGCCTTCACCGCGACCGCGATTCCGGCCGCGAGGCCTCCGCCGCCGATGCCGACGACGACGGTCCGCACCTCCGGGCACTGCTCCAGGATCTCCAGGCCGACCGTGCCCTGGCCGGCGATGATGTCGGGGTGGTCGAAGGGGTGGATGAACACCGCGCCCGTCTCGGCCGCGTACGCCTGCGCGGCGGCCAGCGTCTCGTCGACCACCTGCCCGTGCAGGCGGACCTCGGCGCCGTACTCGCGCGTGGCGCTGATCTTCGGCAGCGGCGCGCCCTGCGGCATGAACACCGTCGCCCGCACGCCGAGCAGGGAGGACGCGAGGGCGACGCCCTGCGCGTGGTTGCCGGCGCTCGCCGCGACCACCCCGGCGGCCCGCTCCTCCGGCAGAAGCCCGGCGATCCGGACGTACGCGCCGCGCAGCTTGAAGGAGCCCGTCCGCTGGAGGTTCTCGCACTTGAAGTGCACTGGCGCGCCGACCAGCTGGGACAGATGCCTGCTGCCCTCCATCGCCGTCATCCGTGCCACACCCGAGAGCATCTTCTGGGCGCCCCGGACATCGTCGAGGGTCACGTGCCGCAAGGAGTCAGCCGTGCTGTAGCTCATGACTCAAGCATCGCAGTTCACAGGGTCCCGCGACCGGTGTGACCAACGTCCGAGACTGGTTTGCGCAGCGCCGGTACGGCCCGCCTTCCGGCCGCGTACTCTGTCCCCCATTCACAGACCACCTTCATGAAGCGAGCCTCCGGCCATGCCCACAACACCTGAAATGTCGATGGACATGACGACCGTCGGTGACAGCGGTCTCCTCGACACGCTGCAGCACGAGGTGGCGGTCTTCGCCCGGCGTGCCGAACAGACCCGGCTCGGCGGGGTCGGGCAGGTGCGCAACTCCATGGACCGCGCCGCATACCTGCTGCTCAACCGCCTGGACAAGGAAGGTCCGATGGGCGTCAAGGCGCTCGCCGCCAGCATGGGCATCGACTCCTCGACGGTGACCCGGCAGGTGGCGCCGCTCGTGGACACCGGGCTCGTCAAGCGCACCTCGCACCCGGAGGACGGGCGCGCGGTGGTGCTCCAGCTCTCCCCGCGCGGGCTCTCCCGACTGGAGGAAGTGCGCTCCTCCAGGCGACAGTTGATGGCGGAGTTGACCCAGGACTGGGAGCCGGAGGAGCGCGAGGCGTTCTGCGCGCTCCTGACCCGCTTCAACACCGCCCTGTCCGCCCGAATGACGGCCCACGGCGTCCCCGGCCCGGAGGCGTCGACACCCTCGTAGACACTCGGTGGGCTGCGACGGGGGACGTGGGCGGGGTAGGGGCGTGGTGCTTCACGCTCGCGGGGGTAGGGGCAGGATGCTTGAGCGCGAGTAGGTGCGCGACGCCTCACGCGCTTGCGTCGGGGGCTGCGCGCGGGGGCAGGGGCATGGAGCTTCACGCGCGTGTGCGTTCGCCGGGGGCCCTGCGTGTTGATGGTTCCTGGGGGCTCGGCTTGATGCCTCGGGAAGCTCCGCGTGTGTATGACGTCGGGGAGCTCCACATGCGCGTGGCTGCGTCGGGCGGCTGCGCGCATCTGTGGGTCCGCCCGGGGCTCCGAGCGGGCGTGGGTGCCGTCGGCGACGGCTGCCCGCGCATCGGCGCCTCGACGGCTGACGCCCGCGCGTGGGCGCCCCGTCGGCTGCGACGCGCGTGTGGGTGCGTCGGGGGCTGATGCTCGTGCGTGGGTGCGTCGGGGGCTGATGCTCGCGCGTGGGTGTGTAACGCGGTCCGTGCGTTTGTTGGTCGGGGGCTCTGTGGGGGCTGTGGATGGTGCGCGGCTCTTGACCGTGGGGCCACCTCTGGCCTCATATGAGACCGGGCCCGTCGTACACGGTTCCGGATGCCGTACGCGGCCGGGCCCCGGTTCCGCAGGGTCGCGTCAGGGCGGGAGGCGCGGTGCGACAACGGCAGGCGTTGCAGGGCGCCCGCCGGGCCCGGGAGTTCGAGGCGTTCGTCGCGGGCGCGGCAGGGCGGCTGCTGCATGCCGCCACGCTGCTGACGGCGGAGGCCCCGGACGACAACCCGCGCGCGCGGCGCCTGCTGACGCTGGCCCTCGCCCGCACGTACATCTCCTGGAACCGGCTGCGCGGCGAGGACCCGTACGACCGCGCCCGCCAGTACCTGGCCACCCGGTTCGCCCGCGCGGCCTGGCACCAGTACGGCGGTCTCGGCCGCGCCCGGACCCACCCCGGCAGCGCCCTGGCCACGCTCGCGCCGCAGGAACGCCTGATCCTGGTCCTGCGCCTCTACGAGGGCGTCGCCGAGGAACAGACGGCGGCCCTCCTCGGCCTGCCGGTGGAACGTGTCCGCACGATCTGCGACCGCGCGACGACCACGCTGCTGCAACCTCCGCGGAGTCCCGCCCCGACCGTGGTGGGGGCGAAGGTGGCACCGTCATGAGCCGCCGTGACGCCGGTGCGGCGGCCGTACGCGCGCGAAGCGGCCCGGGTGAACGGGGGTGGCACGGGTGAACCGGACCGAGCGGGAAGCCACCGTACGGCGGATCATGGAGCAGACTCCGCCGCCCGTACCGCCGGACCTGTACGCGGAGGTCGTGCGCCGGGGCGCCCGTATGGTGCGCCGCCGGAGGATGGTCCGCCGGACGCTGTGGCTGCTGCTGTGCGCCGTGGCCGTGGCCTTCCTCGTGTGGGCCATGATGGCCCGCCCGTGGGTGGAGCCGCCCTCGCAGACGACTCCCCCGTACACGGGCTGGTGAGCCGCGCGGGCGGCTAGCCGAGGGCCTGCTGCAGGTCCTCCAGGAGGTCGTCCACGTTCTCGATGCCCACGGAGAGGCGGACGAGATCGGCGGGCACCTCGAGGGCCGAGCCGGCCACGGACGCGTGCGTCATGCGCCCGGGGTGCTCGATCAGGGACTCGACGCCGCCCAGGGACTCGCCGAGCGTGAAGACCTTGGCGCGGTTGCAGACCTCGACGGCCGCCTCCTCGCCGCCGGCCACCCGGAACGACACCATGCCGCCGAAGGCCCGCATCTGCTTGGCGGCGACCTCGTGGCCGGGGTGCTCGGGCAGGCCCGGGTAGAGAACGCTCGTCACGCGCGCGTGCCGGGTCAGCATGTCGGCGACCTTGCCGGCGTTCTCGCTGTGCCGGTCCATCCGTACGGACAGCGTCTTGGCGCCGCGCAGCACCAGCCAGGAGTCGAAGGGCCCGGCGACCGCGCCCATCGCGTTCTGGTGGTACGCCAGCTCCTCGCCGAGCGTCTCGTCGGCGGCGACCAGCGCACCGCCGACGACGTCCGAGTGGCCGCCCATGTACTTGGTCAGGGAGTGCACGACGACGTCCGCGCCGAGCGCCAGCGGCTGCTGCAGGTACGGCGTGGCGAAGGTGTTGTCCACGACCAGCCGGGCGCCCGCGTCCCGGGCGACCTGGGCGAGGGCGGCGATGTCGGTGATGCCGAGCAGCGGGTTGGAGGGGGTCTCCACCCACACGGCCTTGGTCTTCGGGGTGATGGCGGCGCGTACGGCGGACGGATCGCTGGTGTCGGCGACCGACCACTCCACGCCCCACCGGGCGACGACCTTCGCGAACAGCCGGAACGTGCCGCCGTACGCGTCGTTGGGGATGACCACGTGGTCGCCGGGGCTGAGCAGCGTACGCAACAGGCAGTCCTCGGCCGCCAGTCCGGACGCGAACGCGAGACCTCGGCGGCCGCCCTCGAGGGCGGCGAGGTTCTCCTCCAGGGCGGTCCTGGTGGGGTTGGCGCTACGGCTGTACTCGTAGCCGCCGCGCAGGCCGCCCACGCCGTCCTGCTTGTAGGTCGAGACCTGGTAGATCGGCGGGACGACGGCGCCGGTGAGGGGATCGGCGGTGTTGCCCGCGTGGATCGCGAGGGTCTCGAAGTGCTGACTGATGTGCCTGTCGCTCATGGGCACCGAGGGTAGTGCGCTCGCGGGGCGAGTGACGGACGCCGAGGCCGGAGCGGCCCCACGGTCGGGATTTCCCTCGGTGCCGGGGCGAGCCGGCCACCGGGTCGCGGAGGGGTCGCGGAGGGGTCGCGGAAGGGGACGCGGGAGTTTTCCACAGGTGCGCCGACCGGGTTGGCCAATTGTCCGCGGCGTCTGGAACGCTTGAGGCATGGAAATTCTCTGGGTCCTGATCGCGCTGGTCATGCTCGGCTTCGTGCTGCTCCCGGTCATGCGGCGCCGCCGGGGCATGATCGAGCAGGTCCCACCGGGCCACCCGGACGCCGCGGACCCCGCGAACTACGGCTTCGTACGCGAGGAGGAGCTGGACGTGCGCATGCCCGGCCCCGACCAGGACCTGCTGGACGTCCTGGACCTGGTGCAGCGCACACAGGACTACCGCGCGGCCTCCCAGTTGCTCGCCGGCACGGAGGCGGAGGGCGAGCTGCGCTGGCAGCGTGTGCAGGCCTTCGCGGGTGCCGCGTCGCTGGAGCTGCAGCAGCGGCCGGGCGGGGTCAGCGAGACGCCGGGCGGGCAGTGGCTGCGGGTGTGGCGGGCCGAGCAGCCCAAGGACGCGGGCGGGGCGGCCGTACACGCGGAGTTCCTGGCGCAGCAGGCGTGGCGGACGGCGACGCGGGGCACGGACGAGTTCCGGATCATCATGGAGGAGGCGAGGGCGGCCTGCGGCGACGCGGCGCTGCTCGCCCCCGGCGACCCGGTGCCGTACATCGTCGAGCTGTCGGTGGCGCGCGGACTGACCTGTCCGCAGCCGGAGTTCGAGCAGCTGTGGCTGAAGATCCTGGACCGCGCCCCGGCGCACATGGGCGCGCATCTGGCCGCGCTGCACTACTGGTGCGAGAAGTGGCACGGCTCGCGGCAACTGGCGTACTCCTTCGCCGAGTCCGCGGCGGCGAGGGCGCCGCAGGGCTCGCTGCTGGCCGCCATGCCGCTGTTCGCGGTGTTCGAGCACCTGCCCGAGGTGAACCTGGTCAGCGGCTTCTACCAGAGCGAGGTCGTCACGAAGGCGATCCACGGAGCGCTGCACGCGGTCCACTCGGCCCGCCCGGACGACCCGATGCTCGCGCACGTACGCCATCTGCTGGTGTTCTTCCTGGTCCGTGCCGAACGCTGGTCCGAGGCGATGAACCAGCTCATACACATCGACGGCCACGTCGGAGCCCTCCCCTGGACACTGTCCGCCGACCCGGCGGCGGAGTTCGCGGTGTACCGGGCACTGGCGGTGGCGGGCTACGAGGCGAACGGCGGCAGCCCGGCGACACTGCCCCAGTGACGGTGCGGTCGGCTGTGCGGCAGCCTTCGGAATCCCGGCCGACCGCCCCCTGTTGACGTGGGCGCACAGCCGAGTCGGGCCCCCTCTTGGAGACCGCATGTTCCTGTACAGCCGCACGCCCCAGCTGCCGACCCCCGAGCAGGCCCTGCGAGGCCGCACGGAACGCCCCTTCACCGTCCCCGACCGCCACACCGTCCTCGGCAACCCCCTCCTCGGCCCCTACCCCGACGGCCTGGAGATCGCCGACTTCGCGATGGGCTGCTTCTGGGGCGCCGAGCGCAAGTTCTGGCAGCTGCCGGCAGGGGTGTGGACGACACTGGTCGGCTACCAGGGCGGCTACACCGAGCATCCCGTCTACGAGGAGGTCTGCTCGGGCCTGACCGGCCACACGGAGGTCGTCCGCGTGGTCCACGACCCGAAGCTGATCTCCTACGAGCGCCTCCTGAAGACCTTCTGGGAGTCCCACAACCCCACCCAGGGCTTCCGCCAGGGCAACGACGTGGGCACCCAGTACCGCTCGGCGTTCTACACCCACACCCCGGCCCAGGCCCACGCGGCAACCGCCTCCCGCGAGACCTACCAAAAGGTCCTGACGGCTACGGGCCACGGCACGATCACCACAGAAATCCTCCCGTCCGACAACCGCCCCTTCTACCCGGCCGAGGCCTACCACCAGCAGTACCTCGACAAGAACCCGGCGGGGTACTGCGGGGTCGGTGGGACGGGGGTCAAGCTGAGTGACCCGTTCGAGACGAACTGGGGGGCGTCGTGCCCGACGGGCATCGCTCCGGCGCCGGAGGGCACGGACATGTAGCGTGTGCGGCAGGTCTGACGCGGATGCCGTGGCACCGGCGATTCCCACGGTGCTGCGGCCGGCGGTCTCCGTCTCGGTGACCGGCCGTCGAAAATCGGTGGCCGCCCGAACCGGCCGTCATCACGCTGTACGCCATGGAACAACCGCAACACGAGATCCGTGCGGCCTACGTGGACTCCACGATCACCGTCTACCAGGCGTACTCCCCGGAAATCGGCCTGCCCGCCGTCCAGGAGGGCCGTTTTCCCGCCGCGTGGAAGCGCGACAGGATGACGTGGATCAAGCCGTCGTTCCTGTGGATGATGTACCGATGCGGCTGGGGCGCCAAGGAGGGACAGGAGACCGTCCTCGCGGTCGAGATCAGTCGTGACGGTTTCGAATGGGCGCTGCGTCACGCGTGCCTGTCGAGCTATGTCCGCGGGATACACCCCGACCGGGCCGCCTGGCAGCGTCAGCTGAAGCGCGCGCCCGCTCGCGTGCAGTGGGACCCCGAGCGGGATGTGCGCATGCAACCCCTGCCGTACCGGTCTCTGCAACTCGGCCTCTGCGGTGAGGCAGCACGACGCTACGCGGACGAGTGGACAGTCTCCATCCGCGACGTGACCCCGCTCGCTCACGAGATACGCGACCTGGTCGACGGGGGCGATCTGGACTCCGCCGCCCAGCGCCTGCCCCCAGAACGGCCCTACCCCGTCCAGGGCGACCTTCTTGCAAGGCATCCGATGGACGACGCTCGCGTACGACGACGCACCTGACCCCGAACTCCACAGCTGCACGCACCTCTACGCCGACCGCCGCCACTGGCGTCCGGGCGCGCTCGACGGCATCCTCCGCGAAGTGGCAGACGACGTACTCAACGGAGTGATCATCACCGACAGCCGACTCAGCCGTCTGCACCATCCCTGTGACGGCGGCGCAGACGTCATCGCGACAAGCCCCGAAGAACGCGACCGCCTGCGCGACAACCACCGCGACTGGCTGCCCGCAAACCCAACCGGCCTGTAACGCTCGGCCAGATCGAGCGGGCGGACAGCCCCGTCGGTCGAAGTGGCGCTGTTCGCCGAGTGCGCTGAACGTCATGGCATCGTTGCGACTACAGGCGTTGTCACAGGTGATCCACGGCCTGGATCATGCGTGCCATGTCGTACCTCTTCGTGCTCCCGACCGTGGCTTTGCTCTTGCTGCTGTGGCGGAGCGGGTCAGGCCTGCTTCGGATGGGGGGTGCCATCTGGGTACGGGTCCGTTTCGACCCGGCGGATTACGGGCTGCCCTCCCGGGAGGAGCTCGACGTGGAGCATGCCGGTCCTCCCCTGCCCCCTGACCGTGCCAAGGCGATCGATGCGGTGGCGCATGCGGCGGGGAGCGGTGACTGGCGATCCGCGGCCTCGTACGTGGAGGGAGCCGGGCGGGACTGGGACGAACGCTGGTCCCGGCTGGAACTCTTGGTGCACCTGGCCGACAAGGACGACGCATGGCTGCGTGACTGGCGCGCGGCCGAGCCGAAGGACTGCGTGGCCGCCACTGTCCACGCGCAGTTGTTGCTCCAGGGTGCCTGGTCCGTGCGCGGTACGGGATATGCGCACACCGTGTCCCCCGACCTCATGTCCCGTTTCCGGGCACTGCTCCGGGAGACGATGGACGCTGCCGAGAAAGCGGCCACGCTCGACGCCGACGACCCCGGGCCGTGGGTCGTGATGATCACCGCCGCGCGCGGACTGCGCTTCGAGCACGACCGTTTCCAGAGAGTCTGGTTGGAGCTCTTCAAACGCGCGCCCCACCACTACATGGGCCACCGGCAGGCGTTGGAGTACTGGTGCGCGAAGTGGGCCGGGTCCCACAAGCTGATGATGGACTTCGCCGAACGCGCCGTGCACCGGGCACCCGCTGGAAGCCCCCTTGCCGGTATCTATCTGCACGCCCTGGACGAACTCGCTTCCCGGCCGCGGGACGCCACCCTCCCGTCCACACCTGCAGCCAAGGAGATGCTGGAGAGCATCGCACACTCATTCGACCAGGTCATCGACGACTACGAGCGACTTCCCCGGTTGCGTCACCTGTTGGCCCACTACCTGGTAGAGGCTCAGTGCTACGACACCGCGTTGGAACAGTTCCGGCGCCTCGGTCCATGGTGCGGCGCGGAGCCCTGGACGAGACATCGCAGTCCGGCAAGGGCGTTCGACCTGACCCGGGGCATCGCCGCGAGACGGTCCCGGCAGGTCGTGGAGGCCGACACATCCGGCAACGGGCCCAATGGCTAGAGGAGTCGGCTGGGACTCGACTCGCGCAGCTCACGTCCCGGACTCAGCGGGGGGGATCATGGGTGCGTGACGAAGTGGACGAAGGACGGGGGGCCGGTCGGCCGGCCGGTTCCTGAGCCGGGGCTTTCCCCGTACCAGCAGGCTATGAGGAGAAGACTCCTCGCCGCCCCGGTGGTAGAGGCGCCCGCGCCCTGGCTGCGCGTGGCGTACGCCCCGGTCGGTGGCCTTCTCGGGATCGGCTTCGCCTCGCACCCCGACACCGGCCAGGACCTGGTGATGGTTGTCTCGCACGACGGCCACGGGCTCTTCGACGCCGTCACGGGGGAGAAGATCGCGCGGGACCGTGACCCGGACGCCGAAGACGACAACCGTGACGCGGATCCCGCCGAGTGGTGTCGTGGGCTGGGACCCGTCGCCGGAAGCAGGGTCCGTATCGCAGGGCTCTTCGGCGGAGGACTGCACACCTCCGGCGGAGACGGTTGGAAGCTCGAGGTCGTTGCCCCGGCCTGGCCGAACGAGCGGGTCCTGCTCTCACGCGACGGCGGTCTGCCGCACTCCGGTCCGCACGGGGAGCACTGGTGGCACATCTTCCACTCCCACTACTCCGAACTCCGTGCCGCCGGATTCTCGCCCTCCGGGCAGACGATCGCAGTAGCGACGAGCAGCGATCTGTCCCTCTGGACTGCTGACCGCACCCGTTAGCGGAAGGGGGGAAGCCGCTCCGGGTTGCCTGACGGAGCCGCCCGCCACAAATTCGGTTGCCGTCGCGGCCGTACATGCGGGCTAATGCCACCCATGGCCGACATCGAGGGCTCGTACGACGAACTGTTCACCGCGGTCCCCAACGCGCTGGGCGCGCTGCTGGACGCCGGGGACACGGGCGGCTCGGTGGCCGTCTTCGTGGACGGTGAGCCGGTGGTGGACGTGTGGGGCGGGTTCGCCGACAAGGAGCGCACCGTGGCGTGGGGGCGGGACACCCTCGTCGGCGTCTTCTCGGTGACCAAAACGATGACGGCGCTGTGCGCACTGGTCCTCGCGGACCGCGGCGAGCTGGACGTGGACGCGCCGGTGGCCCGGTACTGGCCGGAGTTCGCCGCGGCCGGCAAGGACGGCGTGCTGGTACGGCATCTGCTGTCGCACACCGCCGGGCTGCCCGACTGGGAGGGGCCGGTCGAGGAGATCTACGACTGGCCGGCCGCCACCGCGCGGCTCGCCGCGCAGGCTCCGCTGTGGGAGCCGGGCAGCGCGGCCGGCTACCACTCGCTCACCCAGGGGTTCCTGGTGGGGGAGGTGATCCGGCGGGTCAGCGGCCGGAGCGTCGGCGAGTTCTTCGCCGAGGAGATCGCCGGGCCGCTGGGCGCGGACTTCCACATCGGGCTCGGCCCCGAGCACGATCACCGCGTGGGCCCCGCCGTTCCGCCGCCGTCGCGGGACGAGGACTACGCCGCGAGCGCGCCGGGCGGGCCCGAGGTGCCCACCGCGGCGACCGCGATCCGCCTCCGGGACGGCAACAGCCTGGCCTGGCGGCGGGCGCAGATCCCCGCGGCGAGCGGCTTCGGCAACGCCCGCTCGGTCGCCCGCGTCCAGTCGGTACTGGCCTGCGCGGGGACCGTGGACGGGGTGCGGGTGCTGTCGCCCGCGGGGTGCGAGCGCGCGGTGGCGGAGCAGTTCAGCGGCGACGACCTGCGCCTGGGCATGCCGATGCGGTGGGGCCTGGGGTACGGACTGTTCGGCGGCACCTACGGATGGGGCGGCTGGGGCGGCTCCCTCGTCATGATCGACCCCGGGGCGCGGATGGTGGTCGCCTACGTGACCAACCAGATGCGTGAACCCGGGGACGACAACCGGGGGCTGGAGATCGTCATGTCCGCGTACGACGGGGTGCAGGGGCTACGGGCCTGAGTCCACCGCAGCCGCACGCCGGCCTCACCACGGCGCCGCCTCACCACGGCACCGGCGTCCCGTCCCAGGAGAAGAACCGCCCCGTCGGCCCGTCGTCGGGCAGCAGCGCCAGGCGTACGGCTCCCTCGGCGCCCTCCGCCGGGTCGCCGCCCACGGCCTTCGCGCCCGGCACCAGGTCGGTGGCGCGCAGGCCGGGGGCGAGGGCGTTGACCTTGAAGCCCTCTTCGGCGAGTTCCTGGGCGTGGAGCAGGGTGAGGAGGTTGAGGGCGGACTTGGAGGCGCGGTAGGCGGCGGAGCCCGGACGGCCGGGAGTGAACTGGGGGTTGGACCGGGTGCTCCAGGTCAGTGAGGACGGGCCGCTGGAGACGTTGACGATGCGCGGGTGCGCCGAGCGGCGCAGGGCCGGCAGAAGGGCGTTGGTCACCTCCAGGACGCCGATCACGTTCGTCTCGTACGCACGGCGGAACTCCTCCGCGCCGGACTCCGTCGGCGGGGCGAGGGAGGGGTTGATGCCCGCGTTGTTGACCAGGACGTCCAGGTGCTCCACGTGGGCGGCGGCCTTGGCGACGGAGTCGGGGTCGGTGACGTCGAGGACCAGCGGACGGGCCCGGTCGCCGATCTCCTCGACGGCCCGCCGGCCGCGCCCGGCGTCCCGCGCGCCCACGTACACGGTGAACCCCTCGGCCGCGAGCCGCCCCGCAATATGGCGGCCGATTCCCTTGTTGGCACCCGTGACGAGTGCGGTGCGATCGTTCATGCCGACCACGGTCCTCCGGTGGGTACGGGTCTGCCAGGGACGACCCGTACCAGGCAGCGGGCGGGCCGGGGGTTCGCCGAAGGAGGTGGGCGGGTGCCGAGGCAGGAGTTGGCGCGGTTCCTGCGGGAGCGGCGCGCGGGTCTGCGGCCACGGGACGTGGGGCTGCCGGACGGCGTGCCGCGCCGCACGCCGGGGCTGCGGCGCGAGGAGCTGGCGGAGCTGGCCCATATGTCGGTCGACTACTACGTACGGCTCGAACAGGCCCGTGGGCCCCGGCCGTCGGCGCGGATCCTGGACGGGCTCGCGGGGGCGCTGCGGCTCAGTCCCGCCGAGCGCGACCACCTCTTCCGGCTGGCCGGGTCGGCGGCGCCGCCGGGTGCGGGTCCGGTGCGGAGCGTACGCCCGCATGTGGCGCGGATGCTGGAGCGGCTGCCGGAGACGGCGGCGATCGTGACGGACGCGGCGTACGGGCTCGTCGCCTTCAATCCGCTGGCGCAGGCGGTGTTCGGCGGTGATCTCGGTCGCGGGACGACGAACCTGGCCCGGCGGCGCTTCCTGGGCGAGGGGCGGATGTACGACAGTTCCAGCGCCGAGGAGTTCGGGCCCATCGTGGTGGCACGGCTGCGCAGGGCCGCCGACCGGTATCCGCACGATCCCGGGCTCGCCGCCCAGCTGGGTCAACTGCGGGCCGGCAGCGCGGAGTTCCGGGCGCTGTGGGAGGAGCGGCCGGTGCACGCGCCCGGTCACCGCACCAAGACCGTCGACCACCCGGCCGTGGGCCGCCTCCACCTCAACTGCGACGTCCTGCTCGTCCCCGAGGACGACCAGGAGGTCGTCCTGATCACAGCGGACCCGGGCTCCCCGTCGTCCCGCGCCCTGCGTCATCTGGCAGCCGGGCGCGGGTGAGCCTGCCGTGGCGACCGGAGCGGCGGGAGCCCCGCGTGCAGGGCCCCCGCCGCCTCAGCCACGGCCCTCTGCGTCAGATCGTCGACGCGTCGATCACGAAGCGGAAGCGGACGTCGCTGGAGAGGACCCGCTCGTACGCCTCGTTGATCTCGTCCGCGCGGATCAGCTCGATCTCTGCGCCGAAGCCGTGCTCGGCGCAGAAGTCCAGCATCTCCTGGGTCTCCTGGATGCCGCCGATGCCGGACCCGGCGAGGGTCTTGCGGCCGCCGATCACCGAGAACAGGTTGAGCTTGACGGGCTCCTCGGGGGCGCCGACGTTCACGAAGGCGCCGTCCGTCTTGAGCAGGGACAGGAACGCGTCCAGGTTCAGCGGGGCCGAGACCGTGGAGAGGATCAGGTCGAACGTGCCCTGGAGGTCCTGGAAGGTCTGCTCGTCGCTGGTCGCGTAGTAATGGTCGGCGCCCAGCTTCAGGCCGTCGTCCTTCTTGCGCAGGGACTGCGAGAGCACCGTGACCTCGGCGCCCAGCGCGTGCGCGATCTTGACGCCCATGTGGCCGAGGCCGCCCATGCCGAGGATCGCGACCTTCTTACCGGGGCCCGCGTTCCAGTGGCGCAGGGGCGAGTACGTGGTGATGCCGGCGCACAGCAGCGGGGCGGCCACGTCCAGGGAGAGGCCGTCGGGGATGCGGACGACGTAGTTCTCGTCGACGACGATCTTCTCGGAGTAGCCGCCGTAGGTGGGCTCGCCGTCCTTGCCGATCGCGTTGTACGTGCCCACGCCGCCCTTGAGGCAGTACTGCTCCAGGCCGGCCCGGCAGTTCTCGCACTCGCGGCAGGAGTCGACCAGGCAGCCGACGCCCACGCGGTCGCCGACCTTGTGCCGGGTGACGCCGGAGCCGACCGCGGAGACGACGCCCGCGATCTCGTGACCGGGGACCATCGGGAAGATGGCCTCGCCCCAGCCCTCACGGGCCTGGTGGATGTCGGAGTGGCAGATACCGGCGAACTTGATGTCGATCAGGACATCGAACTCACCGACCTCGCGGCGCTCGATGGTGGTGCGCTCCAGGGGAGCCTTCGCCGCGGGGGCGGCGTATGCGGCAACGGTGGTCATGCCGGGGATTCTCCTAAGCGAAGTTCGCGCCCGGCTGCCTTCTGTCGTTCCGTCCGGGCACGGTGATCAGCATGCCCCGTCCCGGCCGGTCCACCCAGGCCACACTTCTGCGTACGTCCGGTGGTCCTACCACTGGCGGGGTCAGGCTGCTGGGCGTACGACCGTGAATACTTGCCGTATGGACGAACAGCCCGAGGCCGTACAGGGGGCCGGCGGCGCCCTGGACCGGCGTGCCGAGCTCAGCGAGTTCCTGCGCACCCGGAGGGCCCGGCTGAAGCCGGAGGACGTGGGACTGCCAGACTTCGGCCGGCACCGGCGGGTGCCGGGGCTCAGGCGTGAGGAGCTGGCACAGCTCGCCGGGGTCTCCGTGGCGTACTACACCCGGCTCGAGCAGGGCAACGGGCGGAACGTGTCGGCGGAGGTGCTGGACTCGATCGCGCGGGCGCTGCGGCTGAGCGACGCCGAGCACAACCACCTCACGCACCTGGCCAAGCCGAAGCAGCACAAGAAGAAGCCCGCGGCCCGGACCGAACAGGTGCGCAGCGCGCTGCGGCAGCTGCTGGACACGATGGACGGGGTGCCGGCGTACGTCTCGGGGCGGCGCGGGGACATCCTCGCCTGGAACCGGATGGCCGCGGCCGTCTTCGGCGACTGGGGGGAGCTGCCGGCCCAGCAGCGGAACTGGGCGCGGCTGGTGTTCCTGACGCCCGAGTACCGCGATCTGTTCGTGGAGTGGGAGCAGAAGGCGAGCGACATCGTCAGCTTCCTGCGCATGGAGGCGGGCTGCTACCCCGACGACCCGCGGCTGTCCGCGCTGGTGGGCGAACTCTCCGTGAAGAGCGAGGAGTTCCGGCGGCTGTGGGCCACGCACGACGTCCGGGAGAAGAGTTACGGCGTCAAGCGGCTGCGGCATCCGCTGGTGGGCGATCTGACGCTCAACTACGAGTCCTTCCGGCTGGCCGACGACGACGGGCAGGCGATGACGACGTACCACGCGGAACCGGGCTCCCCCTCGGCCGAGGCCCTGCGGCTGCTGGCCAGTTGGGGCGCGGACGCGACCCGCGCGGGCCGGGTCAGCCCCGATACGGCGGCATGACCCCCACCCCCACGATGCAGGCGCGGCGAGAGCCCCGCCGGAGGCTGCACCTCCGGCGGGGCTCTCGCTGACGGCTCACGCGCCCGTCGAGCGACTCACTCGCCTCGCGAACGGCTCACTTGCCGTAGTACGCGTTGTAGATCGAGATCGTCGACTTGTTGTTCTTCTTGTCGGTGATCTTGGCGTGGAACGAGATGGCCTGGCCCTTCGCCGGGTTCTTCACGGTGATCTTGCCGTGGACCACCTTGACCTGCTTCCAGGTCTGGCCGTAGTCGTACGACACGTACACCGTCAGGGACTTGAGGTTGCTGCCCTTGGCCGCGCCCTCGACGGTGACCGGGACGGAGACCGTCCTGCCGGCCGGCACCCGGTTGTCGAGGCCGGTCGTGGCGTTGAAGCGGACCGTGGACGCCGGCAGCGTGGCCACCGTGCCGGCGGCCGGCTTCTTGGAGCGGAACGTCCAGCTGGCGTCGATGCGGGTGGAGGCCGCGGCGACGTGGACGCTGCGCTTGACCGAGGTCGTCAGCCGGTACTCGGCGTCACCGGAGGGGACCTTGAACTCCTTCTGGCCGAACAGCGGGTCGTCGTTGGAGCCGACCTTGGTGCCGTTGCGGTAGAGGGTCGTGGTGACCCCGGTGAAGTCCGAGGAGCCCGCGTGGCCCGCGCCGTCGGAGAACAGCGGGATGTAGCCGTAGATGCTGTTGCCGTCGCGGAAGACGCCGTAGTAGGTGTTCAGGTGCGGGCCGAAGACCGCCGTGTTGAAGGTCTTCGTGTACTTCTGGCCCGCCTTGAACGTCTGCGCGTCACCCAGCGTGTAGTACGCCTCCGGGATCGGGAAGCCGTCCTGGTCGTGGCCCTTGAACTGCGAGAAGTCCCATGACCACTGGATCTTGTCGGACGTCGACAGGTACAGCGTGCGGGCGCCGGGCAGCTTCTGCTCGATGCCGTTGAAGATGACGACGTCGTCGGGGAACTCGCCCAGCGGCATCAGCGCACCGGTCTTGCCGACGGCGCCCGAACCGAGGTTGTTGCGCACCGTGGCGAGCTCGCTCGCCTTGAAGTGGCGGACCTTGTCGCCCTGGATCTTCTTGACGTTCGCGGTGGTCGCCACGTCGTACTCGGCGTCCGTGCCCTTGGCCCACTGGCCGTTCCAGGTCTGGTGCAGGCCCGTGACGTCGCCGCCCAGCGGCGCCATGCGCAGGTCGGCGAAGGACTGCAGACCGAGTCCGATGCCGATGCCCGCCGGGTCGTAGCTGTACCCGATCATGGCGAGCTGCGGTTTGGCCTGGGCGTCCGGCACGGTGATGTCGGCCGCCTTGGTCGTGCGGGCGTCGATGGTCACCGTGGTGTTCTTGGTGACGGACAGCTTCGGCTGGACCAGCCAGTCGACGCCGCCCTGGAAGTTCACCAGGTCCTTGGCGATCCAGGCGTCCAGCAGGTAGTTGCCCTTGGGCAGGCGCATGGTCGTGGTGCCGGTGTCCGAGAGGGTCACCTGGTAGCCACGGCCCTCGGCCAGTCCCGAGTAGCCGAGCAGGGCGGTGTTGTAGTTGCCGGTCGGCTGGCCGTCCCGGTCGATGTGCTTGATCGTGACGTCGTACGACTCGACCTCACGCTGCACGGCCGCGGCCGTACGGACCGTCTGGCCGCCGCCCGTCGCCGTCACGTACGCGGAGTACGCGCCGTCGAGCGTGCCGCCGAGCTTGGTGTTGACGGTCAGGTCGACGGAGGCCTTGCCGCCCGCCGGGACGGTCACCTTGGTCGCGGCCAGCTTGAAGAAGCCGGCCGGAGCGGCCTGGCCCTTGGGGTTGGTCGCGGCGGCCGCCAGGTTCAGCGTGACGTCCTTGGTGCCGAGGTTGCGGTAGGTCACCTGCTTGGTGACCGGCTTGTCGTCGGTGTGCGGCCACTGCTGCACCCCGAAGCTCACCGACACCGGGTCGGCGATCACGGTCTGCTGGATGGCCTTGTCGACGGCGATACGGCCCGAACCCTGCTGGAACGGCGTGTACTTGCCGCCCTTCGCGGAGCCCGTCAGGGCGCCCTTGAGCTCGGAGAACTTCCAGTCCGGGTGCTCCTGCTTCAGGATCGCCGCGGCGCCCGCGACATGCGGGGTCGCCATCGACGTGCCGGAGATGGTCAGGTAGCCGGGCGGGTTCTCGCCGACCTCCTGGTCGATGACGCTGCCCGGGGCCGCGGCGGCCGTGATGTCCACGCCGGGGGCGGTGACGTCGGGCTTGATGGTGCCGTCGACCGTCGGACCGGTGGAGGAGAAGTCGGCCAGCTTGTCCTTGTCGTCGACGGCGCCGACGGTGAGGGCGTCCTCGGCGCTGCCGGGCGAACCGATCGACTCCGGGCCGTCGTTGCCCGCGGCGATCGCGAAGAGGATGCCCTTCTCCTCGGACAGCTTGTTGACCTCGGCCTCGAGCGGGTCGATACCGGGGGTGTCCTGGCCGCCCAGGCTCAGGTTGACGATGTCGGCGCCCTGCTCGGCCGCCCACTCCATGCCGGCGAGGATGCCCGAGTCGTCACCGGAGCCGGTGTCGTCCAGGACCTTGCCGTTGAGGATCTTGGCGCCGGGCGCCACGCCCTTGTACTTGCCGTGGGACTTGGCGCCGGTGCCCGCGGCGATGGACGCGACGTGCGTGCCGTGGCCGAAGTGGTCGTCGGCGTCGGCCGCGGTGGAGAAGTTCTTGGCGGCGATCACCTGGGTCTTGAGGTCCGGGTGGTCGGCGTCGACACCGGTGTCCAGGACGGCGATCTTGACGCCCTTGCCGGTGTAGCCCTTGGCCCAGGCGGTGGGTGCGCCGATCTGCGGCACGGACTTGTCGAGGCTGGCCTTGCGGGTGCCGTCGAGCCAGACGTGCGCGATGCCGGAGGCCGTACGGTCGCCGTTGGTGACGGCGTCCCACAGCTCGGGCGTCTCCTTGACCGGGGTCTGCACGGCGTCCGCGTTGAGGGCCTTCAGGGTCCGGCGCAGGGTGCCCGCGTCACGGACGTCGGCCTTGGCCGTCCTCGCCGCGCCCTGGTAGCCGACGATGACCTTCAGGCCCTTGGCCTGGGACTTGCGGGTGGCGGACTTGTTGAGCTCGGTGATGTCGAACAGCCGCTGGTCGAGTTTGCCGGTGGCGACCAGCCGGGCCGCGTCGGCCGGGACGACGAGCGTGTGCCCGTCGGCCTTGCGGAACTGCACGGGTATGTGTTCGCGCCCCTTGGCCCGCTCCAGGCCGACGACGCGCCCCTTGGCGTCGACGACGACCCGGTCGCCGGTGATCAGGGTGATGCGGTGCTGGGACGCGAGTGAGGACTTCGAGGCCGCGCTCGGATGCTCGGCCCTGGCCTGCGCCGGGCTGGTCATACCCGCCGCGAGGGCCACGGCGGCCGCCGTCGCCACGGTGGCCGCGCATGCTCTCTTCACTTGTCTGCGCAAGTCTCCCCCTGGAGATGAAGTACCGGGCGAATTCCCCGTTCACCCGGCCGGGGGAACTACCGCACACACGCACGGACCCCCCGGGATACGCAGTATGCCGGGGGGTGATCAGCGAGCTCAAGAGATGAGAGAAGGGTAAGAGGAGCGGCCCGCCCACTGTTACGCGCCCGAGGGAAAGCCGTTACCGTTCCGTCGAGTTACGCGCCCGCGTTCTCTTTGACCGTGATCCTTCCCTTGCGGATCGTCGCCAGCCGCGGGGCCTTCCGCGCGATCGCGGAGTCGTGGGTGACCATGATGAACGTCAACCCCAGCTCCTTCCACATCCGTTCGAGCACCTCCATGATCTCGTCGCGCATCGACTCGTCGAGGTTTCCGGTGGGTTCGTCGGCGAGCAGCACCTTCGGCTGCTTGACGAGCGCGCGGGCGATGGCGACGCGCTGCTGCTGACCGCCGGACATCTCCGAGGGCAGATGGGCGAGACGCTCACCGAGACCGACCGAACTCAGCGCCTCGGCGGCCCGCTCGCGCCGGTCCTTCCCCTTGACGCCGAGGGGTACGAGAGCGGTTTCCACGTTCTCCTGGGCGGTGAGCGTCGGGATGAGGTTGAAGCTCTGGAAGACGAAGCCGATGTTCTCGCTGCGGACCTTGGTCAGCCGGGCCTCGGACAGCTTGGCCAAGTCGGTGCCGTCCAGGACGACTTCGCCCTCGGTGGGCCGGTCGAGGCCGCCGAGCATCTGCAGCAGCGTGGACTTGCCGCCGCCGGTGGGGCCCTGGATGACGAGACGGTCGCCGTCGCCGATGGTGAGGTCGACGCCGTCGAGGGCGTGGATGGTCTCCTTGCCCCGGGTGTAGCGCTTGGTGACGTTTCTGAGTTCGTACATGGGGTTGGCTCCTGGGTGGGGTTGGTGGTGGTACGGGTCCGGGGTCGGCTACTCGACGCGGCGCAGCGCGTCCGCCGGCCGCAGCCGGGACGCCCGCCAGCCGCCGAACGCGCCCGCGATCAGACCGCCCGCAACCGCCAGGGCCACCGCGATGGCCACCGTCGTGACACTCACCGGTGCCGTCAGGGCGACGTCGAGGGTCCTGGCAGCCGCCCGCCCCGGACCGCCGAAGCCGCCACCGCCACCTGGACCGCCGCCGAAGCCGCCGCCTCCACCGCCACCGCCCAACTGCGCCTGCAGGGTGGGGCTGACGGCCGTCACGACGTACGCGCCGGCGAGACCCAGGGCGATACCGAGCGCACCGCCCAGCAGCCCGTTGACCATGGCCTCCCCGACGACCTGCCGGGTCACCCGGCCCGACCTCCAGCCCAGCGCCTTCAGCGTGCCGAACTCACGGACGCGCCGGGAGACGGCGGAGGAGGTGAGCAGACCGGCGACGAGGAAGGCGGCCACCAGCACCGCGATCGACAGCCACTTGCCGACGTTGGTGGCGAGGCTGGACGCCGTGGACAGCGAACCGGACACCGTGCTCGCGAGGTCGGAGGAGGTGGTGACCGTCGTACCGGAGACGTTCTTCTGGATCGTCGACTTGACGGCGGAGATCTGCTTCGAGTCGGTCGCCTTGACGTAGATCGTGGTGACCTTGTCCTTCTGGTCCGCGAGCGTCTGGGCCTCCTTCAGCGGCATGTAGAGGTTGGCCGCCGAGTCACCGCTGTCGGCCGTCGCGATACCGATGATCGTGAACTTGACGTTCTTGATCGTGACGGTGGAACCGACCTTGTACTTCTTCTCCTTGGCGAACGCGGAGTCGGCGACCAGCACCTTGGCGGAGGACTCCGTCGTCTTGAAGGTGCGGCCGCTGGTGATCTTCGACGAGGTCAGCGGGCCGAGCCCGCTCTGGGTGACGTCGGTGCCGTAGACCGTGTAGCTGTTGACGTCGAAGTTGGCGCCGCCGCCCTGCACCTCGCCCTGCGGCTGGCCGTTGCCGCCGCCCCGCTGGAAGCCGCCGCTGCCGCCGTTCTGCCGGAACTGCCCGCGGGTGAACTGGCCGCTGATCTTCACCACGTTGAGGCTGAGCCCGCCGACGGCCGACGAAACGCCCTTCTGGTCCGCCACCTTGGTGACGGTGGAGGAGGCGAGGGTCGTGAAGCCCTGCGGCATGATCCGGTCGCTGCTCTGCGTGGACTTGTCGTCGTTGCCCCGCGCGTCGAACTGGAAGCGCGGCCGCTGCGAGGTGCTCGTGGTCGGCGTCGCCGCCTTCGTGACCGTCATGTCCGTACCCAGGCCGTAGAGCGACTGGAGGACCTTGTCCTGGGCCTTCCCCATGCCGGAGGACACGGAGTTGACCACGATGACCAGCGCGATGCCCAGCGCGAGGCCGGAGGCGACGACGAGGGCCGCCTTTCTGCGGCGGCGCAACTCGCGCCTCAGGTAGGTGAAGAACATGGCCGCAAGGTAGGGACGGCGCGTGATGACTGGATAAGCCCGCCATAAGAGCTGCATGAGAAGCCTGTGGCCCGGCCCGGAACAGCCTCGGAAACACCGATGCCGCCCCTGGGGGCGGCATCGGAACGCTGTGGGCCGACGGTGCGTCAGACGGCCGAGCCGGCCTTCCACTGGGCCCAGCTCAGGTTCCAGCCGTTGAGGCCGTTGTCCGGCTGGACGATCTTGTCGCCGGTGTTGGAGACGACCACGACGTCACCGACGATCGAGTGCGTGTACATCCAGTACGCCGGAGTGCTGGTGTCGTTGGCGCCCTTGGTGTCGGACAGGCCCACGCAGCCGTGGCTGGTGTTGACGCTGCCGAAGACGGACTTCGCGCCCCAGTAGTTGCCGTGCAGGAAGGTGCCGGAGTTGGTGAGCCGGATGGCGTGCGGCACGTCCTTGATGTCGTACTCGGCCTTGCCGTCGTTGTCGGTGAAGCCGACGGTCGTGCCGTTCATCCGGGTCTGCTTGTACTTCTCGGACATCACCATGACGCCGTTGTACGTGGTGTGCTCCGGCGAACCGGCCGAGATCGGGATGGTCTTGATGACCTTGCCGTCCTGCGTGACCTTCATCTGCTTGGTCTTCGCGTCGACGTAGGAGATCTGGTTGCGGCCGATGTGGAAGGTGACCGTCTTCTGCTGCACGCCGTAGACGCCGCTCGCGCCCTCGACGCCGTCCAGCGCGAGCTTCAGCGTGACGGTCGAGTTCTCCTTCCAGTACTGCTCCGGGCGGAAGTCGAGACGGTTCGCGCCGAACCAGTGCCCGACGACCTCCTGGCCGCTGCTGGAGGTGACCGTGATGCCCTTCTGGACCGCGGCCTTGTTGGTGATCGACTTGTCGAAGTTGATCGACACCGGCATGCCCACGCCGACGGTGGTCCCGTTGTCCGGCGTGAAGGTGCCTATGAAGCTGTTGGCCGGGGAGACCGTGGTGAACGACGCGTTCTCGTGCGCGACCCGCCCGTCGGAGTCCTTGGCGGCCGCGGCGACCTTGTAGGTGGTCGAGCGCTCCAGCTGGGCGTTCGGCTTCCAGCTGGTCTTGTCCGCGGAGAGCGCGCCGGCGACGGCGGTGCCGTTCTCGGTCGTCATGCTCACGCTGGTGAGCGTGCCCTTGCTGACGGTGACCGCCGCGGAGTTGTTGATGGAGGCGTTGTCGGTGCCGTCCTTGGGCGTGATCTTGATGTCGGCCTCCGACGCCTTCTTGGCCGCCGCCTCGTCGGCCTTCGCCTGCGAGGTGTCGTTGTTCCCGCTGCCGGAGGCCTTGTCGCCACCGCCGCCGCCGGAACAGGCCGAGAGCACCAGAACCCCACCGAGCAGGGCGGACGCGACCGTCAGGCCCTTGCGCCGCCTACTGTTCGTCATCACACGCTTCTCCATCAGTCGCCGTATCCCCTGAAAACCCCGAGGGCCCCGTTTTACGAACCTCAGCGTTCACGAACCTCGCGTTCACGAACCTCAGCCCGTGACGAACTTCAGCCGTCAACGAACTTCAACGCTACGGCCGGTTTCACCCGTTCCACATTCCTCTGATGTGTGGGGCACACCACGTCCGCCGGGGCGGAGGGTGCGGATCACGGCCTGCGCGTCCCCTGAGACGACGAAACCCCGGCCGGCGGTTGCCGGCCGGGGTCACCGATGTCCCCGGGCCGCTCAGCCGACGCCGTCCTCCTCGTCGTCCTCCCGGACATCATCCTCGTCCAGGTCCCAGTCCGGCGAGTCCGGGTCGTAGTCGACGGGCTCGCTCGACCAGGAGGCCTGCGCGAGTTCCACCCCGGGCACCTCGCTCACCAGGTCGAACGGGTCGACGAGGTACGCGAGGGCCTCGGCAGTGTCTTCCGTCACAGCGCCCTCGGCGTGCGCCCGCTCGTCGTCGGGCATCTCCGGCTCGTCGGCGATCCGGCGCAGAGCCGCCTTCGTCACGGCGTCGGCGTTCTCCACCTCGAGGACGAGCTCCACCCGAAGGCGGACAAAACGTGATGTCTCTTCAGTGCTCATGGCGGGAGCGTACGGCGCTTGGCTCCCGTGACTTTCCCGTGACCCGCGCCTTTCACTAACATCGCCCCACACGGCCAATTAGCCAGCGCCACAAGGGGATCGATATTCCGTGTCATCCGCTCGCCGATCGTTGCTGACCGCCACCGCCGCGGGGACCCTCCTGGGCGCCCTGTGGTTCGTCCCGTCCGCCAACGCGTCACAGGACACACCGGCGAGAACGCAGCCCTCGGCGACCGCGACGACGCAGGCCAGGGTCACCTCGGCGCGGACCTCCGAGACGTCCGCGGACTCCGCGAACTCCGGTTCGGCGCAGGAGAACTCGGCGCAGGAGAACACCGAGCTCGCCGACACCGGAAGCATCGACACGACCCCGTACGTCGTCGGCGGAACGCTCTTCCTGACACTGGGTGCGGGCTTCGTCGTCTACTCGGTGCGCCGTGAACGCCTCGGCTTCTGACCTCACCTGACATCCGAGAAGGGGCCCCGCGTCGGCGAATTGCGAAGCGGGGCCCCTTCGGTACGCCTACTGAAGCGGCCCGGTGACCGTCTCGACGGCGGCCACCAGCTTCCCCTCCCGCACGAACGCGTCGGCGGCGGCCAGGTCGGGCGCCAGGAACCGGTCCGGGCCCGGACCCGCGACACCGGCGGCCCGTACGGCCTCGATGACGGCCCGCGAGGCGGGGGCCGGGGTCAGGCCCTCGCGCAACTCGACGGCGCGCGTGGCGGCGTACAGCTCGATGGCGACCACGCGCGCGAGGTTGTCCACGGCGGTGCGCAGCTTGCGCGCGGCCGACCAGCCCATGGAGACGTGGTCCTCCTGCATGGCGGAGGAGGGGATGGAGTCCGCCGACGCCGGTACGGCCAGCCGTTTCATCTCGCTCACCAGCGCCGCCTGCGTGTACTGGGCGATCATCAGCCCGGAGTCCACCCCGGCGTCGTCGGCGAGGAAGGGCGGCAGCCCGTGGCTGCGGTTCTTGTCGAGCAGCCGGTCGGTGCGGCGCTCGGCGATGGACGCCAGGTCGGCGGCGGCGATGGCGAGGAAGTCGAGGACGTAGGCCACGGGCGCGCCGTGGAAGTTGCCGTTGGACTCCACCCGGCCGTCCGGCAGCACGACCGGGTTGTCCACGGCCGACGCCAGTTCGCGCTCGGCCACCAGCCGGGCGTGCGCGACGGTGTCCCGGCCGGCGCCGGCGACCTGCGGGGCGCAGCGCACCGAGTAGGCGTCCTGGACGCGCGGGGCGTCGTCCTGGTGGTGCCCGGTGAGCTCGGAGCCCTTCAGCACCGCGAGCATGTTGGCGGCGGAGGCGCCCTGCCCCGGGTGCGGGCGGATGGCGTGCAGTTCGGGCGCGAGCACCTTGTCGGTGCCGAGCAGCGCCTCCAGGCTCAGCGCGGCGGTGACGTCGGCCGACTTGTAGAGGGTGTCGAGGTCGGCGAGGGCCATGACGAGCATGCCGAGCATGCCGTCGGTGCCGTTGAGCAGCGCGAGGCCCTCCTTCTCGCGGAGTTCGACGGGGGCGATCCCGTGTTCGGCGAGCAGGTCGCCGGCGGGCCGCACGGTCCCGTCCGGGCCCTCGGCCTCCCCCTCGCCCATGAGTGTGAGGGCGCAGTGCGACAGCGGCGCCAGGTCGCCGGAGCAGCCGAGGGAGCCGTACTCGTGGACGACGGGAGTGATGCCCGCGTTGAGCACGTCGGCCATGGTCTGCGCGACCTCGGGCCGGACGCCCGTGTGTCCCGAGCAGACGGTCTTGAGCCGCAGGAACATCAGGGCCCGTACGACCTCCCGCTCCACCCTCGGGCCCAGTCCGGCGGCGTGCGAGCGGACGATGTTGCGCTGCAGCTGAGCCCGGAGCTCCTGGCTGATGTGCCGGGTCGCGAGGGCGCCGAAGCCGGTGCTGACGCCGTAGACCGGCTCGGGCTTGGCCGCGAGCGCGTCCACGATCTCGCGGGCCGCGGCGAGTGCCGCGACCGCCTCCCCGGAAAGCTCGACGCGAGCGCCGCCGCGCGCCACGGCGAGAACGTCGGACGCGGTCACCCCGGACGTCCCCACCACCACAGTGTGCATATCCATATTCAGGAGCGTACGCAGTGAAGACAGAGATGTCACTAGCGGGGGGAGGTTACGACCCTTACACCCGGCGCCCCCGGAAGCGCCGCCGCTCCACGGCCCCCTCCTCGGCCGGCGCCGCGTCGGCCAGCCGTACGACGGGGTCGTCGGGGCCCTCGCGGCCGGCGATCACGGGCCTCGACGCCCGCTCGGCCTTGGCCTTGTACTGGGCCGCGTCCGCGAGCCGGAAGAGACGGCGGGCCGAGCGGACCGGACCGATGGGGTCCTCCGTGGACGCCACCCCGCAGGCCACGCCCTCGCCGAGCTCCAGCTCCGCCGCCCGGCGGCACAGCTCGTCGGCCGCCTTCACCACCTCGTCGGCGGACGGCCCGACCGCGAGCAGACAGAACTCGTCCCCGCCGAGCCGGGCGGCGAGCGCCCCCGGCAGCATCGCGCCGCACAGCGAGAGCACGGAGCCGAAGCGTTCGAGGAGCCGGTCGCCGACGGCGTGTCCGCGGGTGTCGTTGACCCGCTTGAGGCCGTTGAGGTCGCAGACGACGAGACTGACGACCGTGCCGTCCACGCGATGGCGCTCGACGGCCTCGTCGAGGCGCACGTCGACGGCGCGGCGGTTGGCGAGGCCGGTGAGCGCGTCGGTGTAGGCCAGCCGTCTCGCCTCCTCCAGCCGCTCCGCCTGGGCGATCCCGGCGGCGACGACGGCGGCCAGCACGGTGGCGAAGTCGGCGTCGGCCCGCTCGAAGACGGGCACCCCGAGGTTCCGCGCGACATACAGCTCGCCCCACGCCCGCCCGTTCAGCACGATCGGCGCGACCACACAGCTGCCCCGGCCGCGGCGGCGCAGTGCGGCGACGCGCTGATGGACGTAGCCGGGCCGGCGCCCCGCCGCCGGTCCCTCGGCCGTCTCCACCCAGGCGTTGGGCTCCCCGCCGCCCGCCCACCGCTCGTGCAGGAACTCGGTGATCTCGGGAAACTGGTGGACGGGATACGACTCGTCGTCCGGGAACTCGTCCTCCCCCGCGGTCCGCTCCCCCACGTTGACGAGGACCCGCAGCCGCCCCAGCTCCCGCTCCCACACCGACAGCGCGGCGAAACTCCCGCCCAGCGCGCGGCACGCGCCGCCGGCCGCGGCCCGCCACGCCTCGCGCGAGCCGTGCGCCGCCGCCATCCCCTGAGCCAAAGCGACGACGGCCGTGAGCCGCTTGTCCTCACCCATCACCCCAGGTTAGGGAGTTTTGTGGGGTTTCGTTCGATTGATGCGGCGGTGGGGTGACCGGGCGGCTGCGCGGAGTGAGGTCGCCGAGCGGCCCTACGGCATCCGGTCACTCACCGGGCCACTGGGGCTTCCGCTTCTCGTTGAACGCCGCCACTCCCTCCGCCCGGTCGCCCGAGAACGCCACCGACCGCCAGGCCGCGTCCTCGACCTCCAGCCCGGCCTTCAGGTCCAGCCCGTGCCCGAGCCGCAGGGCGCGCTTGGCCGCCCTGAGCCCGACGGGCGAGTTCGCGGCGATGCGGGACGCGAGGGCCAGCGCCTCCTCCGTGTCCCGCCCCGCCTCCACCAGCTGGTCCACGAGTCCCAGCTCCCGCGCCTCCGCCGCCTCCACACGCCGCGCCGTGAAGATCAGTTCGGCGGCCCGCGCGGCCCCGACCCGCCTCGGCAGCAGCTGCGTGCCCCCGCCGCCCGGGATGACCCCCACGGAGACCTCCGGCAGCCCCACCACGGCCGTACGGTCGGCCACGATCAGGTCGCAGGACAGGGCGAGTTCGAAGCCGCCGCCCAGTGCGAAGCCGTGCACGGCGGCGACGGTCGGCACGGGCAGTTCCAGTACGCCGGTGTAGGCGCCGCGGGCGACGGGCCGCTGCCGGACCAGATCGGCGTCGCTGAAGGAGTTCCGCTCCTTCAGGTCCGCGCCGACGCAGAAAGCGCGCTCGTGCGTGGAGGTCACCACGACAACCCGTACGTCCCGGTCGGCGCCCAGCGCGGCACAGGCCTCGGCGATGGACCGGGCCATCGCGGTGGAGACGGCGTTCATGGCCTTGGGCCGGTCGAGGGCGAGCTCCACGACATGCCCGCCGTCGCCGTGCCGCCGTACCAGCACGAACTCCCCGAACCGCTCCTCGCCCATGACACCCTCCGGTTAACGCGGGTTAACAACGCCTCGCCCGATCATCGCAGCCGGGTGCGCGGCGGGGGAAGGCCGGTTCCCGGGCCCGGGGCCGACAACCCGTTCGAGTGACATCCCGCCCAACTCCCCGCCCACCCCCCACAGCAGCGCATAACGTGCGTCCGCCACGGTGCACCGGGGGCGCGAACGCATCGGGGAGGACGCGATGAGGGAGCCGGAAACGACAGACCCGGCACGACACGGAGAACGGCCGAAACCGACGGCGACGGAACTCCGTAACGACCGACCGGGACCGACAGCGACCGGAGAGACAGCACCAGCGAGCCGGCAGCAATGGCACCGGACCGGCGAGACGCCACGGGCGAGCCGACCGCAAAGAACCCAGACCGGGGAGACGGCGAGGGCGGCGGAGCCGGAAGGACGGCGGAGCGGTGAGCCGGTCGGAGCGCCGACGGCGGGGGGACTCCGCACCACGCCCCCCGCCCACGGGCCACGCCCTGCCGGGTCGACCGGTTCCGCCGGCCCGGCGGGGCATACCGTCCCGACGGCCGACCCGTTCCCCGTTCCCGCCCCACAGGCCGCTCCCACCCCGCAGCCCGTTCGCTCCGCGCAGGCCACCCCCACCCCCGACGTCGAACTCCCCTCCGCCCGCCCCTTTCTCTTCGGATCCCGGATCCGGGGGCGGCACAGGCGGCCGCGGCCTCGGAAGGTGGTGTTCGCCGTCGGGGGGCTCGCGTTGGCGGCCGGGGCGTTGAGTCTGGTGCGGCTCACTCCCGAGGCCGGGGTCGGCGGGGGCGGGAGCGCGGAGGCCGAGCCGCGGCTGGACCCGGGCAGGGGGGCGGAGCAGGCCACCGACGCCGCCGCACCGACCGCCGGCCCCTCGGCCACCTCGGTGATGGGCGGGGTGAGTGCCACACCGTCGGCCACCTCGACGTCCGTGCCCGTGCCGACCGGCCCCTCGACGCGACCGATGTCCGCCGACCCCGCCGTGACCCCCGGCAGCACCACGATCCCCGAGGCGCCGAACACCCCGGCGCCGGAAACCACCGCGCCCCAGGCACCCCGCGAACCCGAGACGACACCGGCCGCCCCCGCCCCGCAGCCGACGCCCACGCCCAGCCGCAGCACGGCCCCGACGGCCACCCCGCGGCCCGGCAACCCCGGACTGTGCGTGCCGATCGTCGGGCTGTGCGTCGGCGGGTCGGGGCAGCACGGCTGACCCGAGGCGCCGTCGGCTAACCCGCTCCGCCCCTGCGGGTGAGCAGCCACGGCTCCACCACGCCCAGGCCACGCACCGGCCGCTGCCACATCGGCTGGAGGGCGAAACGGTAGACCGGGGGCTCCTCCCCCTCCTTCTCCGCCGTCGCCGCGGCCTCGGCCGCCTCCGCCTCGGAGGCGGGCGCCTCACCGGTGCGGATCAGTTCCTCCGCGAAGGCGCTGTCGACGAGGACGGCGTCCCGGGGGGCTATTGAGGTGAGCCGGGAGGCGAGGTTCACGGTCGTACCGAAGACATCGCCCATTCGGGTGGTCACCGTGCCGAAGGCGATGCCCACCCGCAACTCCGGCATCGTCTCGTCGTTCGCCATGGTCTCGATCAGCCGCAGCGCGATCTCGGCGGCCACGCCCGCGTCGTCGGCGGCGTACAGCACCTCGTCGCCCAGCGTCTTGATCAGCCGGCCGCCGTGCGCGGCGACCAGGTCCGCAGCCGTCGTCTCGAAGGCCTCGACCAGTTCGCCGAGCTCCTCCTCCTCCATCCGGCGGGTCAGCCGCGTGAACCCCACCAGGTCGGCGAACCCGACGGCGAGGCGCCGGTCGACCATCTCCTCGTCGTCCGCGGCCTGCACGACCCGCCCGGCGGAGGCCGCGAGCTGGCGGCGCCAGACGTAGACCAGGAACTCCTCCAGCTCGGGCAGGAGCAGCTCGACGATCGGGTACGTCACCTCGGTCCGGGTCATCCCCGGCTCCGGGGGCTCCGTCAGGCCCTCCAGGAAGGAGTCGATCTGCCACTCGGCGAGACGGGCCGTGGTCTGGCCGGTGGAGCGGGCCACCTGGACCGCCATGGCCTCGCTGAGCAGGCCCGCCTCGACCAGACCGGACAGCCGGCGCAGCGCCAGGACGTCGGCCTCCGTCAGCGCCTTGGCCTGCCCGATGTCGGCGAAACCCATCGCCCGCCAGAAGCGGGTCGCCAGCTCGACCGAGACGCCGGCGCTACGGGCCGCCTGGAAGGGCGTGTAGCGCCGCTCGGCACCCAGGATCAGGTGTTCGAGACGCAGGGCGAGCGGGTCCTCGCCGGAGTCGGCGGCGTGGGGGTCCACCCGGCCGTCCGCGTCCGAACCGGAGCCCGTGTCGTCGACGGTCACGCCTGCTGCCCTTCCGATCTGCCACGGTCAGGTATCGACCGGCCTTCACTCTACGGCAGCTGTGCGCTACCTCACTCCCGCGGAGCCGACGCTACGTCACCCGTACCGGCCCGGTGGCCCGCCTCGTTTGCGGGCCCCGTCCTCACAACGCCGCACGCGCCGTCTTTTCTCACGCCGGCCGCAGATGCACGATGTCTCCCGCTCCCACCGGCTCCTGGACGCCGTCCGCCGTGGCGATCACGAGCCGTCCGTCGCCGTCGACGGCCACCGCCTCCCCGGTGACCGACCGGTCCCCGGGCAGTTCGGCCCGTACGGTCCGGCCGAGCGTCGCGCAGCCCGCCGCGTACGTCTCCTGCAGACCGCTTTCCGCGGGGTCGCCGCCGGCCTCCCGCCAGCGCCCGTACCACTCCTCCAGGGCCCGCAGCACGGCCCGCAGCAGCGGATCCCGGTCCGTACTCACCGCTCCGGCCAGCGCCAGCGACCCCGCGGCGGGGACCGGCAGCTCGTCCTCCCGCAGGGTCACGTTGATGCCGACGCCGATGACCACCCCGTCCGCCCCGGCGCGCTCGGCCAGGATGCCGCCGGCCTTGCGTTCCTCACCGGCGATGGAGACCAGCAGGTCGTTGGGCCACTTGAGTGCGGTGTCGACTCCCGCAGCACGCGCCAGCCCGGTCGCCACCGCCACACCGGTCAGCAGCGGCAGCCAGCCCCAGCGGGCCACCGGCACCTCGGCCGGATTCAGCAGCACGGAGAAGAACAGGCCCGAGCGGGCCGGTGCCGTCCACTGGCGGTCCAGGCGGCCCCGCCCCGCGGTCTGCTCCTCGGCGACCAGGACCCAGCCCTCGGCCGCCTTGCCGGCCGCCGCCAGGGCGACCAGGTCGGAGTTGGTGGAGCCGGTGGCGCGCACCACGTCCAGTTCCCGCCACAGCCCGCCCTCCCGCACGAGCCCGCGGCGCAGCGCCACGGCGTTGAGGGGAGGCCGTTCCAGATCGGACCAGCGGCTGTCGTCTGATGCATCTTGCGGCGTCATGCAAGCCACCCTAGGTGTGTGAAACGCCGCACTGCTGATTCGTAGGGTCACCACTACTCTACGGATGAGTAACCGTCCCCCTTTTGAGCAGGCAGGGAGCCGCGATCCCGATGTCCGAGCCGGAAGCGATCGACATTCACACCACCGCGGGCAAGCTCGCGGATCTCCAGCGTCGTATTGACGAGGCGACGCATGCCGGCTCCGCGCGCGCCGTCGAGAAGCAGCACGCCAAGGGCAAGCTGACGGCCCGTGAGCGCATCGAACTCCTCCTCGACGAGGGGTCGTTCGTGGAGCTGGACGAGTTCGCCCGGCACCGCTCCACGAACTTCGGCCTGGAGGCCAACCGGCCCTACGGCGACGGCGTGGTCACCGGTTACGGCACGGTCGACGGCCGCCCGGTCGCGGTGTTCTCCCAGGACTTCACGGTCTTCGGCGGCGCCCTGGGCGAGGTCTACGGGCAGAAGATCGTCAAGGTG
>NZ_JAKWBE010000070.1 GCF_022513565.1 Streptomyces gilvus
GCATGTCCGCGCCGCGGATGAGGCGTTCGCCCTGGGCGGTGACACCCCGGCCACCAGTTACCTGGTCATCGACAAGATCCTGAACGCCGCCCGCGAGTCGGGCGCGGACGCCGTCCATCCGGGGTACGGCTTCCTGTCGGAGAACGCCGACTTCGCGCAGGCGGTGCTGGACGCGGGCCTGATCTGGATCGGCCCGCCGCCGCAGGCCATCCGCGACCTCGGTGACAAGGTCGCCGCCCGCCACATCGCGCAGCGCGCCGGCGCCCCCCTCGTGGCCGGCACCCCCGACCCGGTCTCCGGCGCCGATGAGGTCGTGGCCTTCGCCGAGGAGCACGGCCTGCCCATCGCCATCAAGGCCGCCTTCGGCGGCGGCGGGCGTGGTCTGAAGGTCGCGCGCACCCTCGAAGAGGTCCCCGAGCTGTACGACTCCGCGGTGCGTGAGGCGGTGGCCGCCTTCGGCCGCGGCGAGTGCTTCGTCGAGCGCTACCTCGACCGCCCCCGGCACGTGGAGACCCAGTGCCTGGCCGACAAGCACGGCAACGTGGTCGTCGTCTCCACCCGTGACTGCTCGCTGCAGCGCCGCCACCAAAAACTGGTCGAGGAGGCGCCCGCGCCGTTCCTGAACGACGAGCAGGTCGCCGAGCTGTACCGGGCCTCCAAGGCGATCCTCAAGGAGGCCTCCTACGAAGGCGCAGGCACCTGCGAGTTCCTGGTCGGCCAGGACGGCACGATCTCCTTCCTGGAGGTCAACACCCGCCTGCAGGTCGAACACCCCGTCACCGAGGAGGTCGCCGGCATCGACCTGGTGCGCGAGATGTTCCGCATCGCCGACGGCGAGGAACTCGGCTACGGCGACCCCGAACTGCGCGGCCACTCCTTCGAGTTCCGCATCAACGGCGAGGACCCGGGCCGCAACTTCCTGCCCGCCCCCGGCACCGTCACCACGTTCGCCGCGCCCACCGGCCCCGGCGTGCGCCTGGACGCGGGCGTGGAGTCCGGCTCGGTCATCGGCCCGGCCTGGGACAGCCTCCTGGCCAAGCTGGTCGTCACCGGCCGCACCCGCAAGGAAGCCCTTCAGCGGGCCGCCCGCGCCCTGGAGGAGTTCCAGGTCGAGGGCATGGCCACCGCGATCCCCTTCCACCGCGCGGTCGTCAAGGACCCGGCCTTCGCCCTGGAGCTGACCGGCTCCGACGAGCCGTTCACGGTCCACACCCGCTGGATCGAGACCGAGTTCGTCAACGACATCAAGCCCTTCGCCGCCCCGACGGACGCCGAGACGGACGAGGACTCCGGCCGGGAGACGGTCGTCGTCGAGGTCGGCGGCAAGCGCCTGGAGGTCTCCCTGCCCGCCTCCCTGGGCATGACCCTGGCCCGCACCGGCCTGGCCGCCGGCGCCCGCCCCAAGCGCCGCGCCGCCAAGAAGTCCGGCCCGGTCGCCTCCGGCGACACCCTCGCCTCTCCCATGCAGGGCACCATCGTCAAGGTCGCCGTGGAGGAGGGCCAGGAGGTCAAGGAGGGCGACCTGGTCGTCGTCCTGGAGGCGATGAAGATGGAACAGCCCCTCAACGCCCACAAGTCCGGCACCATCAAGGGCCTGTCCGCGGAGATCGG
>NZ_JAKWBE010000071.1 GCF_022513565.1 Streptomyces gilvus
TACTCCAGCTGTAGATCGCGATCTTCATGCTTGAGTGGCTTGTCGCGCGTAGTGGCTGGTCTGGGATCGGGCCTGGTGGCGGCGTCGCCAGTGGGACCACGTGAGCCGGTGGGCCGCGTCACGTGCGGGTCGGACGATGAGTGCGGTGAACAGGTGCTGGATCTCGTTGCAGGTGAGCGGTATCAGCCCGTCCGGCTTCGGGTGGCGGGTGTGTTCGTCGGCGCGGATGACGGTGAGAAAGGCGTGGGCGAGCATCGCGAGGGTGACCCAGCGGTGCCAGGACGTCCAGCGTCTGACTTGGTGTTCGTCCAGTCCGGCCAGGCCCTTGCCGGACTGGAAGGTCTCCTCGACTGTCCATCTGCGTCCGGCGACCCGCACCAGGGTGGTCAGTGGGACCGGGGTGGCTGAGTAGCAGCGGTAGAAGGCGAGTTCACGGGTGCGCCGGTTGCGGCGGACGAGCAACTGGCGGTGGCCGGGCCGGTCGTCGGCGATGTCGGCCAGGGCCCAGTCGTAGAAGCGGTGCCCCTTGGCGCCTGCGCCGGCGGAGAGCTTCTGCCAGGCCCGTGCGGGCAGCTTCTTGACCAGGGCGTCGGCGCGGAGCTTGCCCGCGCGGGTGGTGACCTGATGGTCGCAGGCGACGGCGAGGACGTAGCCGGTCTCGCGTCTTTCCAGCTCGCCTCGCAGGTGCGGGTTGCCTCCGTAGACCTCGTCACCGGCCACCCAGGACGCGGCGACGCCGGAGTCCAGAGCACGGCCGATCATGCGTGCGGCGAGCGCGGGCTTCGTGGCGAAGCCGACGGCGTCGGGTATCCCGGCGGCCCGGCAGCGGACCGCATCCTCGGTCCAGGAACGCGGGACATACAGCTCCCGGTCGATCGCTGCGTGCCCGAGCGGAGTGGAATAGGCGAGGTAGACGGCGACCTGGCTGTTCTCGATGCGTCCGGCGGTGCCGGTGTACTGGCGCTGCACGCCCACCGTGTGCGTGCCCTTCTTCAGGTCGCCGGTCTCGTCCACAACCAGCACCGCGTCCTCGTGGTGCAGGCGCTCGACGACGAAGCCGCGGATGTCGTCGCGTACCGCGTCGGCATCCCAGCTGGCCCTCGACAGCAGGTGCTGCAGACCGTAGGGGGTCGCATCCCCGGCATACTCGGCGAGCGTCCAGCAGTTCTTGCGCGGCAGGTCCGACAACAGCCCGAGCACGAACGCCCGTGCCCGGCGCCGGGGTTCCACCCGGCCGAACCGTCCCGCTATACGGCCCATCAGGACCTCGAACGTCTCCTGCCAGCGGCCAGGATCTATGCTGTGACCTGCGGCCACCGACTGATCTTCTGTCTTCACACACCGATGATCACCGGTGGCCGCATCCGTTCCCGGACCCGCCCCGACCAGCAAGATCGCGATCTACAGCTGGAGTACTA
>NZ_JAKWBE010000072.1 GCF_022513565.1 Streptomyces gilvus
AGGGGCATTGCGTGATGAGGATTGGTCCGGGTTCGCCGGTCTCGCGGGTGACGTGCCGTCATGTCCGCTGTGTGGCAAGGAACCCCGCAGAGTAGAGCAGGCACGGTGCTGGTGATCATGTGGTTGTCGAGACCCATGAGAACCGAGCGAGACCGTGCCTGCCCGAATATCATCGCCCATCCCTCCCGCACTGGAGCGACTGGGCTCCCTGAGTGATCCCCTCACCTCAAGCGATGTCGTTGACCTGCGACGTTTCTTGATCCTGGTCGCCGATCCACGCGATGCGCGAGGACTGCGCTATCCGGCCCTCGCGTTGCTGTCCGCAGCCGTCTCGGCGGTGCTGACCGGCGCGCGGTCGCTCATCGCGATCGGTGAGTGGATCACGGATGCCCCACAGCATGTGCTGGGTGTCCTCGGCTTCGCCGTCGACCCGCTTACCGGTCTGCGGCCGGTGCCGCACGCCGCAACCGTGCGTCGCCTGCTGCAGCGTGTGGACGGTGACGCGCTGGACGCGGCGATCGGCGCATATCTGCAGGCCAGAACGCTGCCACCGGTCAAGCTTGAGGCGGAGGAGGCGCCAGTGCGACGGGTGATCGCGGTCGACGGCAAGGTGGTCCGTGGGTCGCGAACCGCAACGGCCGCGGCCATCCAGCTGCTGGCGGCGATGGATCACCACGGCGTGGTCCTGGCCCAGCGACAGGTCGCTTCCAAGAGCAACGAGATCCCTTCCTTCGCGCCGTTGCTGGACGGTCTTGAGCTGGAGAACACGGTGGTGACCGCCGACGCCCTGCACACCCAGCACGATCACGGGGCCTATCTGGTCAGTTGCGGTGCGCACTACGTGGCCGTCGTCAAGAAGAACCATCCCGGCTTGTATACCCAGGTCAGGAAGCTGCCCTGGCGGGACATCCCGCTCGGGCACCGCACTCGCGACCACGCCCACCACCGCGACGAGATCCGCCGGCTCAAGGTCGCCGCGTTCAGCCACCTCGACTACCCCGGCGCCCGCCAGGCGATCCAAGTCGTGCGGTGGCGACGCGACTTGAGCACCGGGAAGCTGACCATCGAGCGCGTCTACCTGATCACCAGCCTGAGCGTCTTCGACGCCACCTGCACCGAGCTCGCCACCTGGATCAGAGGCCACTGGGGTATCGAGAACCTTCTGCACCACGTACGGGACCGCACGTTCCGCGAGGACGACTCCAAAATCCGCACTGGCAACCTGCCCCGTGCCATGGCCTCCCTGCGCAACCTCGCCATCAGCGTCTTCCGCCAAGACGGCCAGACCAACATCGCCGCCGCCCTCCGCCACACCGGCCGCGACTACCACCGGCCCCTACGAGCCCTCGGTCTCACCTGACGAACCCGGACAGATCTCGATCTTGCAATGACCCTG
>NZ_JAKWBE010000073.1 GCF_022513565.1 Streptomyces gilvus
GGGTGTGTCCAGCGAGTGGTGTAACTCGTGGGTTGGTTGTTACCGCTGAGTCGCGGTGAGGCGGCCGTCGAAGGCGATGTCGAAGGCTTGGAGGGCCGGCTTCCACCGCCTGGTCCAGCGTTTCGCGCCGTTCCCGGTCGGGTCCAGGCTCATGACCGCGAGGTAGACGCACTTGAGGGCGGCCTGCTCGGTGGGGAAGTGTCCGCGGGCACGGACGGCCTTGCGGATCCGGGCGTTCACACTCTCGATTGCGTTCGTCGTGCACACGATCTTGCGGATCTCCACGTCGAACTGGAGGAAGGGGACGAACTCCGCCCAGGCGCGTTCCCACAACCGCACGATGGCCGGGTATTTCGCTCCCCATTCCTCGGAGAACTCCAGGAACCGCTCCATGGCGGCCTCCTCGGTCGGTGCCGTGTAGACCGGGCGGAGGGCCTTGGCGATCTTCTCCCAGTCCTGGCGGCCCGCGTACTTGAAGCTGTTGCGGAGCAGGTGAACGACGCAAGTTTGCACGATCGTCGCAGGCCAGACGGTGTTCACCGCGTCCGGGAGTCCGCTCAGTCCGTCGCAGACCAGCATCAGGACGTCCCGAACCCCCCGGTTCTTGATCTCGGTGAGGACCTGAAGCCAGTACTTGGCGCCCTCGCCGCCATCGCCGACCCACAGGCCCAGAATGTCGCGGGTGCCCTCGGCGGTCACGGCCAGCGCCATATAGACAGGACGGTTCGCGACCTGCCCGTCCCTGACCTTGACGTGCACACAGTCGATGAAGACCACCGGATACACCGCGTCCAGGGGCCGGTTCTGCCATTCCAGCATGCCGGCGACCACGCTGTCGGTGATCGTGGAGATGGTCTGCTTCGACACCTCGGTGCCGTAGACCTCGGCGAGGTGTGCGGAGATCTCCCCGTGCGTGAGGCCCTTGGCCGACAGCGACAAGACCATCTCGTCGATCCCGCCGAGCCGCCGCTGCCGCTTCTTGACCAGCATCGGCTCGAACGTGCCCGCCCGGTCCCGGGGAACCTCGATCTCGACCGGGCCGACCTCGGTGACCACCGTCTTCGCCCGGCGCCCGTTGCGGTAGTTCTCCCGCCCGCCTTCAGACTTCTCGCCGTGCTCGTGGCCCAGATGGTCGGTCAGCTCGCCCTCCAGGGCGGACTCCAGCACCCGCTTGGTCAGCTGCTGCAGCAGACCTCCCTCGCCGGTCAGCCGCAGCCCATCGGCCTGCGCCCGCGCCACCAGTTGGGCAACCAGCTCGTCATCCACACCCGCCGCCGGCTCTTCTGCCCGGCCCTCGGTCTCGGTGACACTCACGTCGGTCATCAACTTCCGCTTCCTGCTCGGGAGTTACACCGATCACCGTACAGACCC
>NZ_JAKWBE010000074.1 GCF_022513565.1 Streptomyces gilvus
TGAACCGCCCCGCGTCAGGTAGAGACTCGATTCCATGAAAGGATTGAGTCATGGCACGACCCTCCCGTTACCCTCTTGAGCTGCGCCGTCGCGCGGTGCGCATGGTCGCCGAGGTGCGCGACGACTACCCGAACGAGACGGCCGCCCTGCAGGCGGTCGCGGACAAGCTCGGCATCGGCTCCCGCGAGACGCTGCGGAACTGGGTGAAGCAGCAAGAGATCGACGCGGGGCAGCGTCCGGGGACGACGACGGAGGAGTCCGCCCAGCTCAAGGCGCTGAAGAAGGAGAACGCCGAGCTGAAGCGAGCCAACGAGATCCTGAAGGCCGCGGCGAGTTTCTTCGCGGCCGAGCTCGACCGGCCACACACGCGCTCGTAGCGTTCATCGACGAGCACCGGGACCGCTTCGGCGGGGTCGAGCCGATCTGCAGGACGCTCACCGCACACGACTGCAAGATCGCCCCTTCCACGTACTACGCCCACAAGAAACGCCTCCAAACGCCCTCCACCCGTTCCGTGCGCGACGAGGCGCTCAAGGAGAGGATCCAGGAGGTCTACGCGTCCAACTACCGTGTCTACGGAGCCCGGAAGGTCTGGCGCGAGCTGAACAGGCAGGGGCATGCGGTGGCCCGCTGTACTGTCGAGCGCCTGATGCGCGAGCTCGGTATCCAGGGCGCGGTGCGTGGCAAACGCGTCATCACCACGATCCCCGGCGGGCAGGCCGGGCGGGCTCCCGATCTGCTCGACCGCGACTTCGTCGCCGCCGCTCCCAACCGGTGCTGGGTGGCGGACTTCACCCATGTGAAGACCTGGTCCGCGACCGTCTATGTCGCGTTCGTCGTGGACACCTTCTCCCGCCGGATCGTCGGCTGGTCCGCGGCCACCGTGAAGGAGACCGTCTTCGTCCTGGACGCCCTAAAGATGGCCATCTGGCAACGCGATCGCGACCAACAGCCCGTTCAGCCAGGAGAGTTGATCCATCACTCGGACGCCGGGTCGCAATACACATCGTTCAAGCTCGCCGAGCACCTGGACGCCGCTGGCATCGCCGCCTCCATCGGCTCGGTCGGCGACGCGTACGACAACGCCCTGATGGAATCGACGATCGGCCTGTTCAAGACCGAGTTGATCAAGCCCCAGCGGCCATGGAAGACGCTCTCCCAGGTCGAGTTGGCCACCGCCGAGTGGGTCGACTGGTACAACCACCGCAGGCTCCACGGTGAGATAGGCCACGTCCCGCCCGTCGAATACGAAGCCAGCTACTACACCGAATCCACGAAACCCCAGGTCACAACCACAGCCTGAGATCTCTACCGAACCCGGGGCGGTTCA
>NZ_JAKWBE010000075.1 GCF_022513565.1 Streptomyces gilvus
TGAACCGCCCCGGTTCGAATGGAGACTCGATTTCATGAAAGGATCGAGTCATGGCACGACCTTCCCGTTACCCGCTTGAGCTCCGCCGTCGTGCGGTGCGCATGGTCGCCGAGGTGCGCGACGACTACCCGAACGAGACGGCCGCCCTGCAGGTGGTCGCCGACAAGCTCGGCATCGGCTCCCGCGAGACACTGCGGAACTGGCTGAAGCAGCACGACATCGACGCGGGGACGCGCCCGGGGACGACGACGGAGGAGTCCGCCCAGATCAAGGCACTGAAGAAAGAGAACGCCGAGCTCAAGCGGGCCAACGAGATCCTGAAGGCCGCGGCGAGTTTCTTCGCGGCCGAGCTCGACCGGCCACACACGCGCTCGTAGCGTTCATCGACGAGCACCGGGACCGCTTCGGCGGCGTCGAGCCGATCTGCAGGACGCTCACCGCACACGACTGCAAGATCGCCCCATCCACGTACTACGCCCACAAGAAACGCCTCAAAACTCCCTCCGCCCGTTCCGTGCGCGATGAGGAACTCAAAGAGCGGATCCGGGAGGTCTACACGTCCAACTACCGCGTCTACGGGGCCCGGAAGATCTGGCGCGAGCTGAACCGCCAGGGACATGCGGTGGCCCGCTGCACCGTCGAGCGCCTCATGCGCGAGCTCGGGCTCCAGGGCGCGGTGCGCGGCAAGCGCGTCATCACCACGATCCCCGGCGGGCAGGCTGAGCGAGCCCCAGACCTGGTCGACCGCGACTTCGTCGCCGCCGCTCCGAACCGGTGCTGGGTGGCGGACTTCACCCATGTGAAGACGTGGTCCTCCACCGTCTACATCGCGTTCGTCGTGGACACCTTCTCCCGCCGGATCGTCGGCTGGTCGGCGGCTACCGTGAAGGAGACCGTCTTCGTCCTTGACGCTCTCGAGATGGCCGTCTGGCAACGCGACCGGGACCAACGCCCTATCCGTCCGGGCGAGTTGATCCATCACTCGGACGCCGGGTCGCAGTACACATCGTTCAAGCTCGCCGAGCACCTGGACGCGGCCGGCATCGCCGCCTCTATCGGCTCGGTCGGCGACGCCTACGACAACGCCCTGATGGAGTCGACGATCGGCCTGTACAAAACCGAGTTGATCAAACCCCAGCGGCCCTGGAAGACGCTCGCCCACGTCGAACTGGCCACCGCCGAGTGGGTCGACTGGTACAACCATCGCAGGCTCCACGGTGAGATAGGCCACGTTCCGCCCGTCGAGTACGAAGCCAACCACTACATGGAATCCGCAAAGCCCCAGGTCACAAACACAATCTGAGATCTCTATCGAACCCGGGGCGGTTCA
>NZ_JAKWBE010000076.1 GCF_022513565.1 Streptomyces gilvus
ATGGACTTCGCGCTGAAGACCGGCTGCCCGGTCATCGGCATCAACGACTCCGGCGGCGCCCGCATCCAGGAGGGGGTCGCGTCCCTGGGCGCGTACGGCGAGATCTTCCGCCGCAACACCCACGCCTCCGGCGTCATCCCGCAGATCTCCCTGGTCGTCGGCCCCTGCGCGGGCGGCGCGGTCTACTCCCCGGCGATCACCGACTTCACGGTGATGGTCGACCAGACCTCGCACATGTTCATCACCGGCCCGGACGTCATCAAGACGGTCACCGGCGAGGACGTCGGCTTCGAGGAGCTGGGCGGCGCCCGCACCCACAACTCCGTCTCCGGCGTGGCCCACCACATGGCCGGCGACGAGAAGGACGCGGTCGAGTACATCAAGCAGCTGCTGTCCTACCTGCCCTCCAACAACCTCTCCGAGGCGCCGGTCTACCCGGAGGAGGCGGACCTCGCGGTCACGGACGAGGACCGCGAGCTGGACACCCTCGTACCCGACAGCGCCAACCAGCCGTACGACATGCACACGGTGATCGAGCACGTCCTGGACGACGCCGAGTTCTTCGAGACCCAGCCGCTGTACGCGCCGAACATCCTCACCGGCTACGGCCGCGTCGAGGGCCACCCCGTCGGGATCGTCGCCAACCAGCCGATGCAGTTCGCCGGCTGCCTCGACATCAAGGCGAGCGAGAAGGCGGCCCGCTTCGTGCGCACCTGCGACGCCTTCAACATCCCGGTGCTCACCTTCGTCGACGTCCCCGGCTTCCTGCCCGGCGTCGACCAGGAACACGACGGCATCATCCGCCGCGGCGCCAAGCTGATCTACGCCTACGCCGAGGCCACGGTCCCGCTGATCACCGTCATCACCCGCAAGGCCTTCGGCGGCGCCTACGACGTCATGGGCTCCAAGCACCTCGGCGCCGACCTCAACCTCGCCTGGCCGACCGCCCAGATCGCCGTCATGGGCGCCCAGGGCGCGGTCAACATCCTGCACCGCCGCACCATCGCCGAGGCCGAGGCCAACGGCGACCTCGACGCCACCCGGGCCCGCCTCATCCAGGAGTACGAGGACACCCTCCTCAACCCCTACATCGCGGCCGAGCGCGGCTACGTCGACTCCGTCATCATGCCGTCCGACACCCGCCGCCACGTCGTCCGCGGCCTGCGCCAACTGCGCACCAAGCGCGAGTCCCTGCCCCCCAAGAAGCACGGCAACATCCCCCTCTAAGGAGACGCTGTGACCATCAAGGTCGTACGGGGCAACCCCACCCCGGAGGAACTGGCCGCCGCCCTGACAGTGGTCCG
>NZ_JAKWBE010000077.1 GCF_022513565.1 Streptomyces gilvus
GAAGGCATGGGGGTGGAGGTGCTCACGCCGGAGTATCGGCGGATCATGGAGGTCATCGCGGCTGCGTCGGGACCGGTGATGGCCAAGGACGTTGCGCTCGCGCTGGGCCGTGAGAACACTCCGGCACAGGTCGAGCCGGTCCGCGGCCAGTTGCGCAAGCTGTCCGACCGGGGCTGGCTGACCCGGACGGGCTCGGGACGGTACCTGCCGCGTTGATCGTCGGCTGGGGCAGAACGGCCAGTTCCGGCCGTAACACGAGGGCCCCCAGCGGGAGTTGGCGTTTGTGTGAAGAAACAGCCGCCCGCCGAGGGCTCTCCCGGTGTTGTCTACCAGGTCCGGCTTCCTGTGTCGAAGCGGACCGTCGATCTCGTCGGCGGACTGATACGCCGGCGCCGCAAACAGCTGGGCACACGCTGGCGCAAGGCCGCTCCGGGCACACAGGCGATCGTCGTGCTGGCCGTCCTGCGCCACGACCAGCGCCTGGCCGACATGGCCGGCGGCAACTCCGTCTCGGCCGCAACCGTCCGCCGCTGGGTGCTGGAGGTCCTCGACCTGCTCGCTGCCCGGGCTCCGCGTCTGGACCGCGCCCTGAAGAAGATCGCCCGTCGGGGCGGTGCGGTGGTCCTGCTGGACGGCACCCTCGTGCGCACCCGCCGCCGCACCGGGGCGGACAACCGCAAGAACTACAGCGGCAAACACAAGGCCCATGGCCTGCTCTTCCTCGCACTGACCGACGAGAAGGGAAACCTGATCTGGATCTCCTCCGCCCGCGCTGGCCGGGCCAGCGAGATCACCGCCGCTCGCCACGACCACATCACCAGGCATCTACGCGAGGCCGGCCTCGGCGCCCTGTCCGACCTCGGCTTCGTCGGCCTCGACGACGACCCCGACGATGCTCCGGTCATCATCACCGGCCGCAAGGCGACCCGCTCCCACCGTCTCACCGACGCCGAGAAGGAGGCGAACCGGCTGGTCAGCCGCGAACGCGCCGCCGTCGAGCACGCCTTCGCGAACCTGAAGACCTGGCGCATTCTGACCAAGGTCCGCATGAACGCCCGGCACGCCACCACGCTCCTACGGGCCCTGCTCGTTCTGGCGAACTGCGAAGTCCAGCGGGACAGACGATCACCCGACGGCGATCACTCCGTCTGCCAGCACGAGCACCGCATCACGGGCTCACACCAGTACCGCAACCTGCGAGTTCAAGATGAAACGATCTCA
>NZ_JAKWBE010000078.1 GCF_022513565.1 Streptomyces gilvus
CCGCGCTGCTGCGCACCCTGAAGGTCATGGGCGCGGGACAGTCCGGCGGCACCTCCTTCATGGAGGACTACACCTACCACCTCGGCCCCGGCGAGCCGCGCATCCTGGGCGCCCACATGCTGGAGGTCTGCCCCTCCATCGCCGCCGCCCGCCCCAGCCTGGAGATCCACCCCCTGTCCATCGGCGGCCGTGAGGACCCCGTCCGGCTGGTCTTCGACGCCGCCCCCGGCCCCGCCCTCGTCGTCGGCCTGGCCGACCTCGGCGACCGCTTCCGGCTGACCGCCAACGCCGTCGACGTCGTCGCCCCCAGCCAGCCCCTGCCCCGCCTGCCCGTCGCCCGCGCCGTGTGGAAACCCCGCCCCTCCCTCGCCGAGTCCGCCGAGAGCTGGCTGCTGGCCGGCGCACCCCACCACACCGTGCTCTCCTCCGCCGTCGACCTGGAGACCCTGACCGACTTCGCCGCCATGACCGGGGTCGAGCTGCTGACCATCGACGAGCACACCAGCACCGAACAGTTCGCCAAGGAGATCCGCTGGAACGCCGCCTACCACCGACTGGCCCAGGCCCTGTGATGGCCGGCCTGCATCAGGAGGTCCTGGCCGCCAACCTCGCCATCCCCCAGGTCGGCCTGGCTACCCTGACCTGGGGCAACGTCAGCGGCGTCGACCGTGAGGCCGGCATCTTCGTCATCAAACCCTCCGGCGTGCCCTACGACCGCCTCAGCATCGAGGACCTGGTGACGGTGCGGCTGTCGGACGGGGCGGTCGTGGCCGGACACCTGCGGCCCTCCACCGACACCGAGACCCACCGCAGCCTCTACCTCGCCTTCCCCTCCATCGGCGGCATCACCCACACCCACTCCACCCACGCCGTCGCCTTCGCCCAGGCCCACCGCGACATCCCCGTCCTGGGCACCACCCACGCCGACACCTTCAACGGCCCCATCCCGGTCACCCGCGACCTCACCCCCGAGGAATGCGCGCACGACTACGAGTACAACACCGGCCGCGTCATCGTCGACCTCCTCCACGGCGACGACCAGCGCGCCCTGGA
>NZ_JAKWBE010000079.1 GCF_022513565.1 Streptomyces gilvus
CGGGAACGCGCCCTGTACGGCGCCTGGTACGAGTTCTTCCCCCGCTCCGAGGGCACCGCCGAGCAGCCCCACGGCACCTTCCGCACCGCCGCCCGCCGGCTGCCCGCGATCGCCGCGATGGGCTTCGACGTCGTCTACCTGCCCCCCATCCACCCCATCGGCACCACCTTCCGCAAGGGCCGCAACAACACCCTCTCCCCCACCCCCCAGGACGTCGGCGTGCCCTGGGCGATCGGCTCCCCCGAGGGCGGCCACGACGCCGTCCACCCCCAGCTGGGCACGCTCGAGGACTTCGCCCGGTTCGTCGACCAGGCCGCCGCCCTCGGCCTGGAGATCGCCCTGGACTTCGCCCTGCAGTGCTCCCCCGACCACCCCTGGGTCGACAAGCACCCCGAATGGTTCCACCACCGCCCCGACGGCACCATCGCCTACGCCGAGAACCCGCCCAAGAAGTACCAGGACATCTACCCCATCGCCTTCGACGCCGACATGGACGGCCTGATCACCGAGACCCTGCGGGTCCTGCGGCTGTGGATGTCCCTCGGCGTGCGGATCTTCCGGGTGGACAACCCCCACACCAAGCCGGTCCTGTTCTGGCAGAGGGTGATCGAGCAGATCAACGCGAGCGACCCCGACGTGATCTTCCTGGCGGAGGCGTTCACCCGGCCGGCCATGATGCGCACCCTGGCCCAGACCGGCTTCCAGCAGTCCTACACCTACTTCACCTGGCGCACCACCAAGCAGGAACTGACCGAGTACCTCACCGAGCTGTCCACGGAGACGGCCGCGTACATGCGGCCCAACTTCTTCGTCAACACCCCCGACATCCTGCACGCCTACCTCCAGCACGGCGGCCGGCCCGCCTTCGAGGTCCGCGCCGTCCTGGCCGCCACCCTCTC
>NZ_JAKWBE010000008.1 GCF_022513565.1 Streptomyces gilvus
GGCGGGGCCTTTCGACATTCACTACGTTAGCCGATTCCCCGGAGAACTCATAATCGAGTTCCGCGAGTTCGAATTCGGACATGCGGACATGACGAATTCGACCCCGCTGAGGGGTGATCGTAGGTAGTGGTTTGGCCGCTTCCGGCTGCTGGCGAATCGCCGTACCCGGTTCAAGCGGCTCGGGCTACATTACGCACCTTCCAAGGCAGCGTCAACTTCGGCGGCGCCTCGGCGTATGGGCCCGATAAGGGCTCACCGTCGGGTCGTTCGCGAGCCAGTAGCGCCACGGGTGAACGCCTCCTTCGCCGGCCACTCCGGTGCGGGGACCGTTGAGTACCTGGTCGGAGGGGATCGGGGTGCCCGTGAGCATGCGCAAGGGGGTGTCGCCGGCGGCGCACGCGTCCGTACCGTCGAGGCTTCGGTCCACCCCCAGGGCCGTGGCCAGGCGGGCCGGGCCTTTGGCCAGTTCCTTGTCGTTGCGGGCCGAGAGTCGACGTTTGCGCGCGAGTTCGGCGCCCTCGATCACCTCGCCGGCGCGGAGCAGGACCGCGCTCGCCCGGCCCTCGGGACCGCAGACGAGGTTCATGCAGAACCACATGCCGTAGGTGAAGTAGACGTACACATGACCGGGGGGACCGAACATCACGTCATTGCGGGGCGTGCGGCCGCGATAGGCGTGGGAGCCGGGGTCGTTCGGGCCGTCGTACGCCTCCACCTCCGTGAGGCGCAGGGCTATCGGACCGTCCGGTGTGGTGCGCACGAGGACGCGGCCGAGGAGGTCCGGGGCGACGTCCAGGACGGGGCGGTCGAAGAACTCCCTGGGGAGTGGCGTACGGTCCGGGGGCGCGATCATGGCGTCCGAGCGTAGTCCAGGCGGCTGGATGCCAAGGGGTGGTCAAGATTTCCCCTCCTTGCCAGGGTGTGGGGCGGAACCGGTCGTGGCCGGATCGCGTTTGTAGGGATCAAGGGTCCGGACGTACGGCACGTACACGCAGAGGGAGAGACATGGCGTTCAAGAAGCTGCTCGCGAGTCTGGGGGCCGGCGGGGCTTCGGTGGAGACGGTGCTGACCGAGGTCAACGTCGTTCCCGGTGGCGTGGTCCAGGGGGAGGTGCGGATCCAGGGCGGGTCCGTGAACCAGGACATCGAGGGGCTGTCCGTCGGGCTGCAGGCCAAGGTCGAGGTGGAGAGCGGCGACGAGGAGTACAAGCAGAACATCGAGTTCACCAAGGTGCGGCTCGGTGGGGCCTTCGAGCTGCAGGCCGGGGCCGTGCACGCGGTGCCGTTCGGGCTGGAGATCCCGTGGGAGACGCCGATCACGATGATCGACGGTCAGGCGCTGCGCGGGATGAACATCGGGGTGACGACCGAGCTGGCGATCGCGCGGGCCGTCGACTCCGGTGACCTGGACCCGATCAACGTCCACCCGCTGCCGGCGCAGAAGGCGATCCTGGACGCCTTCATCCAGCTGGGCTTCCGCTTCAAGAACGCGGACATGGAGCGTGGTCACATCCGGGGGACCCGGCAGCGGCTGCCGTTCTACCAGGAGATCGAGTTCTACCCGCCGTCCCAGTACCGCGGACTGAACCAGGTCGAGTTGAGTTTCGTGGCCGACGAGCACGCGATGGACGTCGTGCTGGAGATGGACAAGAAGCCGGGGCTGTTCAGCGAGGGCAGTGACACCTACCGGTCCTTCCAGGTGGGTCTGCACGACTTCCACGGGACCGACTGGGCGGCTTATCTGAACCAGTGGCTGTCCGAGGTCGGCAGCAAGCGCAACTGGTTCTAGGCTCGGAACCACTGATTCACGTCATCGATCAGGAGGTACCGAGGTGCCCGAGCTCAAGCGGCGGCCGCTCCCCCACGACTTCCACCCGCCCGTGCCGTCGTTCACGGTGACGAGTGAGGACGTCCAGGAGGGCGCCACGCTCAAGGATGCTCAGGTCTACGCGGCCGGCAACACCTCGCCGCAGCTGCGGTGGGAGGGCTTCCCCGCCGAGACCAAGAGTTTCGCCGTGACCTGCTACGACCCGGACGCCCCGACGGGCAGCGGGTTCTGGCACTGGGTCGTGTTCGACATCCCGGCCTCGGTGGCGGAGCTGCCGGCGGGTGCGGGCAGCGGCAAGTTCGAGGGGCTGCCCGAGGGCGCGATCCAGGTTCGCAACGACTACGGGTCGAGGGACTTCTGCGGGGCCGCTCCGCCCGCCGGTGACGGGCCGCACCGGTATGTGTTCACGGTGTACGCGGTGGACCAGGAGAAGCTCGGTCCGGACGCGGACGCGACCCCGGCCGTCATCGGCTTCAACCTGCGGTTCCACGCGCTCGCGCGTGCGCAGCTGATCGGTGTGTACGAGGTGCCCGCCGAAGACTGACGTTCATGGAACGTTTGCCCGCCCCTGGTCTTGGAATTGATCAGGGGCGGGCAGTTTTTATTGCGTTGTCCATCTCGGCGTGCCCGGCCAGAGTTGATCCAGCCCGCCAGGGGGTGGGCCGGTGCACAGAGGAGGTGGGCTGGATGCGGGACACGCTGGTCTTGAACGCGAGCTTCGAGCCGCTGTCGACGGTGACGCTGAACCGAGCCGTTGTCCTGGTGCTGCAGGACAAGGCCGTCGTCGAGCAGGCCCACCCCGAACTGCGCATGCGGGGCGCCGACGTGGACATACCCGTGCCCCGGGTGATCAGGCTCTGCAGGTACGTACGGGTGCCGTTCCGAAGACAAGCCCCGTGGTCCAGGCGGGGTGTGCTGGTCAGGGACCGGCACAGGTGCGCGTACTGCGGCCGCAGGGCCACGACGGTGGACCACGTGGTGCCGCGGGCGCAGGGTGGTACGGACTCCTGGCTCAACACCGTGGCCTCGTGCGCGGAGGACAACCACCGCAAGGCGGACCGGACTCCGGAGCAGGCGGGGATGCCGCTGCTCAGGCAGCCGTTCGAGCCGACGCCGCGGGACGCGATGCTGCTGGCTTTGGGCGCCGAGGAGTTCGAGGCGCTGCCTGAGTGGCTCGCCATGGACGCCGCGTAGCCGTATGGCGCGGCGTCTGCGACGTTGCGGTGGTCTTGCGGCTGACGGTTGTTCGTGGCTTGTCGCGCCCACGCGGCGGAGCCGCACATCGATACTTCCCCGCACCCCTTGGGTGGGTGCGGGGAACCTGTGTTTGTGGGGAACCGTCAGTCTATGGAGGGGTTTTCGCGGCGCTCGGTGGCCCTGTCGGAGCCGGCGCCGTTCGAGTTGCCGCCCAGGCCGAAGTTGCCCATCGCGCCGGACAGGCCCTTGAGGGCGTCGCCGATCTCGCTGGGGACGATCCAGAGCTTGTTGGCGTCGCCCTCGGCGATCTTGGGCAGCATCTGCAGGTACTGGTAGCTGAGGAGCTTCTGGTCGGGGTCGCCGGCGTGGATGGACTCGAAGACCGTGCGGATGGCCTGGGCCTCGCCCTCGGCGCGCAGGGCGGCGGCCTTGGCCTCGCCCTCGGCGCGCAGGATCTGGGACTGCTTCTCGCCCTCCGCGGTGAGGATGGCGGCCTGGCGGGTACCTTCGGCGGTCAGGATCGCGGCGCGCTTGTCACGGTCGGCGCGCATCTGCTTCTCCATCGAGTCCTGGATGGAGGTCGGCGGCTCGATCGCCTTCAGTTCCACGCGGTTGACGCGGATGCCCCACTTGCCGGTGGCCTCGTCGAGGACGCCGCGCAGGGCCGCGTTGATCTCCTCGCGGGAGGTCAGGGTCCGCTCCAGGTCCATGCCACCGATGATGTTGCGGAGGGTGGTGACCGTCAGCTGCTCGATGGCCTGGATGTAGCTGGCGACTTCGTAGGTGGCCGCGCGGGCGTCCGTCACCTGGTAGTAGATGACCGTGTCGATGTTGACGACCAGGTTGTCCTGGGTGATCACCGGCTGCGGCGGGAACGGTACGACCTGTTCACGCAGGTCGATGCGGTTGCGGATGGTGTCGATGAACGGGACGACGATGTTGAGGCCCGCGTTCAGCGTCCGCGTGTAGCGGCCGAAGCGCTCCACGATGGCGGCGCTGGCCTGTGGGATGACTTGGATGGTCCTGATCAGGGCGATGAAGACCAACACCACCAGAATGATCAGGACGATGATGACCGGTTCCATCGTCGTTCCCCGTACCCTTCTCCGCCTCGGCGCTCTCGGAAGATCTTATGCTTGTTGAAGATCTTGCTGGTCGAGTCTGACAGACCGTCGTGCAACTCGGGTGCTGTTCGGTTCAGTTGAGTCGTACGAGGTCAGATGACGATCGCGGTCGCCCCCTCGATCTCCACGACGTCCACTTCCTGGCCTACTTCGTAGGCGCGTTCGGTGTCGAGGGAGCGGGCCGACCAGACCTCGCCGGCGAGCTTGATCCGGCCACCGGAACCGTCGACCCGTTCCAGGACGACGGCTTGTTTGCCCTTCAACGCGTCGACACCGGTGGCGAGTTGGGGACGTTGTCTGCTGTGCCGGACCGCGATGGGCCGGACCACGGCGATCAGCGCGACCGAGACGACGACGAAGGTGAGCACCTGGGCCACGGCGCCGAAGCCGAGTCCGGCGAAGACCGCGGCGGCGACGGCTCCCACCGCGAGCATGCCGAACTCCGGCATCGCCGTTACCACGAGCGGGATTCCGAGCGCGGCCGCGCCGACCAGCCACCACACCCAGGCGTCGATGTCGTTCACATGGTCATGGTAGGACCGGCGGTCCGTTCACCGACAGGGCGCAAAAGTCCGTAACCCCCCGGTTGTTGAGGGGATGGCCGAGGAGACTGCTGCGCGGGGTGTCGCGGGGGTCAGGACAGCGGGAGGCCGCGGGCGGTCCAGCGGTCGCCTACCTGTTCCACGACGAGCGGGAGGCCGAAGCAGAGGGAGAGGTTGCGGGAGGTGAGTTCGAGCTCCAGCGGACCGGCGGTGAGGACCTTGCCCTGGCGGATCATCAGGACGTGGGTGAAGCCGGGGGCGATCTCCTCGACGTGGTGGGTGACCATCAGCATCGAGGGGGCGATCGGGTCGCGGGCGAGACGGCCGAGACGGCGTACGAGGTCCTCGCGGCCGCCGAGGTCGAGGCCGGCGGCGGGCTCGTCGAGCAGGAGCAGCTCGGGGTCGGTCATCAGGGCGCGGGCGATGAGGGTGCGCTTGCGCTCGCCCTCGGAGAGGGTGCCGAACTTGCGGTCGAGGTAGTCGCTCATGCCGAGGCGGTCGAGGAACGCGCGGGCACGCTGCTCGTCGATGTCCTCGTACTCCTCCTGCCAGCCGGCGGTCATGCCGTAGGCGGCGGTCAGGACGGTCTGCAGGACGGTCTGGCGCTTGGGGAGCTTGTCGGCCAGGGCGATGCCGGCGACGCCGATGCGGGGGCGCAGTTCGAAGACGTCGGTGCCGGGCCTGCCGAGGGTCTCGCCGAGGATGGTGGCGGTGCCCTTGCTGGGGTAGAGGTAGCTGGAGGCGACGTTCAGGAGGGTGGTCTTGCCGGCGCCGTTGGGGCCGAGGATGACCCAGCGCTCGCCCTCCTTGACCGACCAGGAGACCTCCTCCACCAGAGCCCGGCCCTCGCGGACCACGGATACGTCCTCCAGCTCCAGAACATCGCTCATGAGCGCGTTGTCTCCCCTTGCAGTGTGACCGGTCTCGGCGTCTCGGCGGTCGCGGGCGCCTGCGGGCGCCGCCCTCGAAGAAATCTACGCCACCGGTCGGCCGGTCCATTCCATCGGTCCGGTCCTTAGGGTGGACGCATGTTCTCGGAACCACGTTCAGGACGCCTCGCGGCTTGGGGAAACGCCCTTTTGGCCGGACTTGTCTCACCGGACGACGCGGTGCTCGCGGTCGTCGGGGAGGATGCCGTGCACCGGATGGAGGGGCTGCCCGGCGAGTCGGGGCCGGTCGGGCTCACGCTCGGGCTGGGGCGGCTGCGGGCGCTCGGGGTGAGCGGTCTCAGGGTGGCGCTGCCCGCGCCGGGGCATCCGCTGGGGCTGAGCGGTCCGCCGGAGTTCAACGCGCGGGCGATCGAGGCCGAGGAGGCGGTGGTCTGTCACGGCGCCGCGCTGGGTCTGGTGCCGGAGGTGTACGAGGCCGGGCCCGACGGTGATGTGCACGTCGAGGTGGTCTGGCACTGTCTGCCGGTGCGGGAGGCGCCGCCGGCGGACGTGCCCTCGCTCGGCGAGGCGGAGCGGGAGCTGGCTGAGGCGCTGCGGGAGGCGACGGAGGTGTTGTCGCGGCTGGACGTGGCCGGGTCGGGGCCGGCGGCGGAGGCGGCGATCGACGCGTACCGGGCGCGGGCCGAGAGGGGCCGGGAGGTGCTCGCGCCGGGGTATCCGCCGCGGGCGGTGCGGGTGCTGGAGCTGGCGCGGCGGGTGGGTCTGCTGGTGTCCCTCGCCCGGGAGAACGGGCACGGGGGCGCGGTGAGTTCGGCGGAGATGGGGGCTCGGGCCGAGGCGCTGCGGCCTGTTGAGCGGACGGCTCGGCGGGCGCAGGTCGCGGCCTACAACGCGTACGTGGAGGAGCGGGAGCGCGGGATGCGGTGAGCGTCCCGGGCCGGTGCGCACAAGGGCCCTCGACCGGTGCGCACAAGGGCCCCTCGAGTCGCCGTGGACTCAAGGGGCCCGGTGTCGGCCTTCCGGGAGCACCCGGGAGGCCGGAGGTCACTGACCGGTGTCGTCGGACGTCAGCGGTTGAGGCCGAGGTTGCCGAAGGCGGGGTTCAGCACGCCGATGACGTTGACGCTGTTGCCCACCGCGTTGACCGGGATGTGCACCGGGGCCTGGACGAGGTTGCCCGAGACGACGCCCGGGGAGCCGACGGCCTGGCCGTCGGCGTGCGCGTCGGTGGCGGAGGCCATCCCGGCACCGGCGGCGATCAGACCGCCGGCCACCATCGTCACGGCCGCTGCCTTCTTCAGGTTCTTCACTTCTGAGCCCTCCTAGCGATCGCCGCGGCAGTCGCCGCAGCACGCACTGGAGAACGGCGGAGATCACCGGAGGTTGCGCCATCCGGGGGACATTCCCACGACGGTATGAATCTCTGTCCGGAGCGGAACCCTCCGTATTGCCGTCCGTGCGGCCCCGCGCAGGGTGTTTCAGCCCGCCACGCCGTGGCGTACGGCCCACAGGGCGGCCTGGGTGCGGTCCGCGAGGTCGAGCTTCATCAGGATGTTCGAGACGTGGGTCTTGACGGTCTTCTCGGACAGGACGAGGGCGCGGGCGATCTCCCGGTTGGAGCGGCCGTCCGCTATCAGGCCGAGCACCTCCCGCTCCCGCTCGGTGAGCGAACCAGCCCTGCCCTGGCCGGAGTTGGCCTCCTCCTGGGACAACAGGGCGCCCGCGACCTCGGGTTGGAGCAGGATGTGCCCGGCGTGCACGGAGCGGATGGCGCCGGCGAGCGCGTCGGGGTCCACGTCCTTGTAGACGTACCCGGCGGCTCCGGCGCGCAGGGCAGGGACCACCGTGCGCTGTTCGGTGAAGCTGGTGACGATCAGCACGCGCGCGGGGTTGTCGAGTTCGCGCAGTCTGCGCAGCGCGTCCACCCCGTCCATACCCGGCATCTTGACGTCCATGAGGACGACGTCGGGCCTCAGCTCCTCGGCGCGGGCGACCCCCTCGGCGCCGTCGGCGGCCTCGCCCACGACCTCGATGTCGTCCTGCACCTCCAGGAACGTGCGCAGGCCGCGGCGGACCACCTGGTGGTCGTCGACGAGCAGCACCCTGATTGCGTCAGCCACCGGGGACCTCCATCTCGATCGTGGTGCCCTTCCCGGGCGCCGATTCCACCGTGAGCCTGCCGCCGACCCCGCTCGCGCGGTCGCGCATGGACACCAGACCGAGGTGGCGCCCGGCCCGGCGGACGGCCTTGGGGTCGAAGCCGCTGCCGTCGTCGGTGACCCTGAGCAGCGTGCCGGTGCCGTGGCGGGCCAGGGTCACGCGCACGTCCTTCGCCTCGGAGTGCCTGAGGGCGTTGTGCAGGGCCTCCTGGGCGACGCGCAGGACGGCCTCCTCGTGGGCGGAGGGCAGGGCGCGCACGCCGTGGCTGTCGAAGGTGACGCGCGCGGTGTGGGCGCGGTCGAGGACCTGGACGTGGGTGCGCAGGGTGGCGACGAGGCCGTCCTCGTCGAGAACGGCGGGGCGCAACTCGACGACGGCCGCGCGCAGTTCGTCGGCGGCCTCGGCGGCGAGCGCGGCCACCTGCTGCAGTTCGCCCTTGGCGCGGGCGGGGTCGCGGTCGACGAGGGCGGCGGCGGCCTGGGCGGTCAGGCGCAGGGAGAACAGCTTCTGGCTGACGGCGTCGTGCAGTTCGTGCGCGAGGCGGGAGCGCTCCTCGGCGATGGTCAGTTCGCGGCTGCGCTCGTACAGGCGGGCGTTGGTGAGGGCGATCGCGGCGTGCTGGGCGAGGATGGCCAGCAGCTCCTCGTCCTGCTCGGTGAAGCCGCAACCGCCTTCCGGCTTGGGGCAGTTCTGCTTGTTGGCGAGGAAGAGGGCGCCGATGACCTCGTCGCCGTCGCGGATGGGCAGGCCCAGGAAGTCGGACATGTCGGGGTGGGCGGACGGCCAGCCCTCGAAGCGGGGGTCCTTGCGCACGTCGGCGAGGCGCTCCGGCCTGGCCTCGTGCAGCATCGCGGCGAGGATGCCGTGCTGGCGCGGGAGCGGGCCGATGGCCTTCCACTGGTCGTCGCTGACCCCGTCGACGACGAACTGGGCGAAGCCGCCGTGGTCGTCGGGTACGCCGAGCGCGGCGTACTGCGCGCCGAGCAGCTCACGGGCGGAGGCGACGATCGTCTTGAGGACGTCGCGCACCTCGAGATGCCTGCTCATGGCCAGCAGCGCGTCGCTGACGGCGGCGAGACCGGTCCGGGGGCCTTGGCTCATGACCTCACGGTACCGGCGGGGTGTGACAGCGCGGATCGGACCTGCGGGTGCCTGGTCGGGACCGCTGGGCCTAGGGCGGTCGGCTTAGGTCCGGGGCCCCGGACCTGCGACGTAGGCCGAAGGACCGCGCTGCTTTGGTGCCCGCGTCCGAGGCCGGCGGGCGGGCCCGTTCCTAGGTTGAGGGCATGGCCGTCGGAAGGCGGCGACGACGAGGGGACGTGGAGTCATGCCGGTAGCGATCATCACGGGGGCCTCCAAGGGGCTGGGGCGGGCGCTCGCCGAGGCCCTGGCCGCGCGGGGCTGGGATCTGGTGCTCGACGCCAGGACGGCCGAGGTGCTCCGGGAGACGGCGGCAGGGTTGGAGGCGAGGCACGGCACGCGCGTGCGGGCGCTGCCCGGGGACGTCACGGACGCCGGGCACCGGGCCGAGCTGGTGGCGGCGGCGTGGAAACTGGGCGGCGTCGATCTGCTGGTGAGCAACGCGAGCGCGCTGGGTGCCGAGCCGCTCGTACGGCTGGAGGGGCTGCCCCTGGAGGGGCTGCGGCGGGCGCTGGAGGTGAACGTGGTGGCCGCGCTGGGCCTGGTCCAGGAGGCGCTGCCGCTCCTGCGGGCCGCGGAGGCCGGCGCGGTGATCGCGGTCAGCTCGGACGCGGCCGCCGAGCCCTACGAGACCTGGGGCGGGTACGGGGCCTCCAAGGCGGCCCTGGACCAACTGGCGGCGGTGCTCGGCGAGGAGGAGCCCGGGCTGCGGGTGTGGGCGGTGGACCCCGGGGACATGGCGACGGACCTGTACGCGGCGGCCGTACCGGACGACGACGATCCGCGGCCCGCGCCGGCCGGGGTGGTCCCGGCCTTCCTGCGGCTGCTGGACGAACGGCCGGCGAGCGGGCGGTACGCGGCTCCGTCGCTGCTGGCGGAGGGGCGATGACGCTGGCCGTGCACGTGCCCGAGGAGCTGTCGGCGCGTGTCCCGGTCGAGCAGCGTGGGCCCGGGCTCGACCGGGACGCCGTGCGGCTGCTCGTGTCGCGGGGGACGGAGGTGTCGCATCACGCGTTCCGGGAGCTGCCCCGGCTGCTGCGGGCCGGGGATCTGCTCATCGTGAACACGTCGACCACGCTGGCCGCCGCCGTGGACGGGCGGGTGGGGCACGCGCGTGTGGTGGTCCACTTCTCCACGCGCGGGGACGACGGGCGGTGGGCGGTCGAACTGCGCGATCCCGACGGGAAGGGAACCACGCGCGTGCGCGCGGGCGGCCCCGCGGGGACGGAGGTGCGGCTGCCGGGGGGTGTGCGGCTGGTCCTGGAGGAACCGCTGAGCGCGTGCGGCGACCGTTTGTGGTGGGGGCGGGCCGCGGGGGCGGAGGTGCTCGGGATGCTGCGGGTGCACGGGCGGCCCATCCGGTACTCCTACACCGAGCGGGACCAGCCGCTGTCCGTCTACCAGACGGTGTTCGCGCTGCCGTCCGCCGACGGGACGGGCAGCGCGGAGATGCCGAGTGCGGCGCGGCCCTTCACGGCGCGGCTGGTGGCGGAGCTGGTGAGCCGGGGCGTGCAGTTCGCGCCCGTCACGTTGCACACCGGGGTGGCCTCGGCGGAGGCGCACGAGCCGCCGTATCCGGAGCGGTTCTCGGTGCCGGAGGCCTCGGCGCGGCTGATCAACGCCGTGAAGGCCGGTCGGGGGCGGGTCGTCGCGGTGGGGACGACGGCCGTGCGGGCCGTGGAGTCGGCGGCGGGCGCGGACGGTGTCGTACGCGCGCGTGAGGGGTGGACGGACCTGGTGGTGACCCCGGAGCGCGGGGTGCGGGTGGTGGACGGGCTGCTGACCGGTCTGCACGAGCCGGAGGCCTCGCATCTGCTGATGCTGGAGGCGATCGCGGGGCGGGCGGCGCTCGACCGCGGGTACGAGGAGGCGCTGCGCGGACGCTACCTGTGGCACGAGTTCGGGGACGTCCATCTCATCCTGCCGGAGGCACACCCTCACGCAGAGCATTGCTCCAGCAACTGCCGGTGAGACGGGCGGGGGCGCGATGTGAGCCCGCGCATAGGGCGCAGATCACGTACGAAGGTCGGTAGGAGATAGAGACTGACCTCATGAGCGGGACAGACGGTCCAGTCTGCCCCGTTTTGCCCCTGCCTGATCCACTACCCGGGATCGTACGTCACACCTTTGCCTCGGCATTTTGCGGCCGCTAAGAATGGCTGCCGTCGCTCAGCGCCGCGGGTTCCAGCCCGCGGCGTTCGTGCGGGAAGGGCCCCTGTCCCCCGCCTACCGAAGAGCGACCTCCGCGCTATTCGAAGAGGTCCGTCTGCCATGCCCAAGAACATCGACATCCGCCGTCACAGTCGTGCGCTGACCCGCCATCACAAGATCGCGATCAGTGGTGTCGCCGCCCTCGGTGCCGCCGCCATCGCCTTCACCGCGGTGCCCAGCAGCGCCGAGACGACCACGAGCGAGGCCCCCGCGTCCCGCGTGGCCTACAGCAACGAGCCGATCAAGGACGTCAAGGCGAGCGTCACCGACCGGCTCGCCGCCGACAGCATCAAGTCCGAGGCCGCGAAGGCACAGGCCGAGGCCCGCGCCAAGGCCGTCGCCGCCGCCGCGAAGAAGCGGGCCGCCGCCGCGGCCGCCGCCAAGAAGGAGGCGGAGGCCAAGAAGAAGGCGCAGGCCCGGAAGAAGGCCGCCGCCGAGCGCAGGGCCAAGGAGGCCGCGAGCCGCTCCGCCAAGCGCGCCGCCCTCAAGAAGGCGACCGTCAGGTCCTACGGCAACAACCTCGACGGCTGGATCAAGCACTCCCTGGACATCATGAAGTCCAAGGGCATCCCGGGCTCCTACAACGGCCTGTACCGCAACATCATGCGCGAGTCCTCGGGCAACCCCAACGCCATCAACGACTGGGACATCAACGCCATCAACGGCATCCCGTCCAAGGGCCTGCTGCAGGTCATCCCGCCGACCTTCAGCACGTACCACGTCGCCGGCACGTCCTGGAACATCTACGACCCGGTCGCCAACATCACCGCAGCCGCCAACTACGCGGCCCACCGCTACGGCACGATCGACAACGTCAACAGCGCGTACTGAGGTCAGCGCGGACCTCTGCCACGTGAACGCCGAAGGGCGGCACCCCCTGACGGGTGCCGCCCTTCGCGTCGTACGGACACGTCGTACGGGAGGACCGGACTACTTGCGCATGACCTCCGGCTCGTGGCGGCGCAGGAAGCGGGCCACGAAGAAGGCGCAGATCACAGCCAGCACGAGCAGCGCGATCATGTCCATGCTCCACGCGGTGACGGTGTGCTCCCACAGGGGGTCGTTGCTCTTGCCCTTGCCGGGGGGGCTGATCTTGTTGAAGTCCAGCGTGGCGCCCGCCGCGGCGACCGCCCAGCGGGACGGCATCAGGTACGAGACCTGGTTGGCGCCGATCGAGCCGTTCAGGGTGAACAGACAGCCCGTGAAGACGACCTGGATGATCGCGAACATGACCAGCAGCGGCATGGTCTTCTCGGAGGTCTTCACCAACGACGAGATGATCAGGCCGAACATCATCGAGGTGAAACCCAGCGCCATGATCGGCAGACAGAGCTCCAGGAGCGTGGCGTTGCCGAGGACCAGTCCCTGCTTGGGGATCTCCCGGCTGGCGAAGCCGATGACGCCGACCATCAGGCCCTGCAGCACGGTGACCACGCCGAGCACGAAGACCTTGGACATCAGGTAGGCGGAGCGGGACAGGCCGGTGGCGCGCTCGCGCTCGTAGATGACCCGTTCCTTGATCAGCTCACGGACGGAGTTCGCCGCGCCGGCGAAGCAGGCGCCGACCGCGAGGATCAGCAGCACCGTGGTGGCCGTGCCGTTCGGGACGGGCTGGCCGGTGGCCCGGTTGATCATCGGGTTGGGCAGCAGGCCCTTGCCGGAGTCGATGAGCAGGCTCACCGCGCCGAGGACCAGCGGCAGGATCACCGTCAGGGCCAGGAAGCCCCGGTCCGAGGCGATGACCGACACATAGCGGCGCACCAGCGTGCCGAACTGGCTCATCCAGCCCTGCGGCTTCGGCGGCTTCATCGCCTGCATCGGCGGCATCTGTACGGACTGTGGTGCGACCGCGTCGATGTCCGCGGCGTACATCTGGTAGTGCTGCGAGCCCTTCCAGCGTCCGGCCCAGTCGTAGTCGCGGTAGTTCTCGAAGGCGGAGAAGACGTCGGCCCAGGTGTCGTAGCCGAAGAAGTTCAGCGCCTCCTCCGGCGGGCCGAAGTAGGCGACCGCGCCGCCCGGCGCCATCACGAGGAGCTTGTCGCACAGCGCCAGCTCGGCGACGGAGTGGGTGACGACGAGGACCGTGCGGCCGTCGTCGGCGAGGCCGCGCAGCAGCTGCATGACGTCGCGGTCCATGCCCGGGTCGAGGCCCGAGGTCGGCTCGTCCAGGAAGATCAGCGACGGCTTGGTGAGCAGCTCCAGGGCCACCGAGACGCGCTTGCGCTGGCCCCCGGAGAGGGAGGTGACCTTCTTCTCCTTGTGGATGTCGAGCTTCAGCTCGCGCAGCACCTCGTCTATGCGGGCCTCACGCTCGGCGCCGGTGGTGTCGGCCGGGAAGCGGAGCTTGGCCGCGTACTTGAGGGCCTTCTTGACGGTCAGTTCCTTGTGCAGGATGTCGTCCTGCGGGACCAGACCGATGCGCTGGCGCAGCTCGGCGAACTGCTTGTACAGGTTGCGGTTGTCGTAGAGGACGTCGCCCTGGTTGGCGGGCCGGTAGCCGGTGAGTGCCTTCAGGAGCGTCGACTTGCCCGAGCCCGACGGGCCGATGACCGCGATCAGCGACTTCTCCGGGACGCCGAAGGAGACGTCCTTGAGGATCTGCTTGCCGCCGTCGACCGTGACCGTCAGATGACGGGCCGAGAAGGACACCTCACCGGTGTCGACGAACTCCTCGAGATGGTCGCCGACGATCCGGAACGTGGAGTGGCCGACGCCCACGATGTCGGCCGGGCCGAGGAGTTGGGAGCCGCCCTTGGGGATCGGCTGGCCGTTGACGTAGGTGCCGTTGTGCGAGCCGAGGTCGCGGATCTCCATGCGGCCGTCGGGCATCGAGTGGAACTCGGCGTGGTGCCGGGAGACCTGCAGGTCGGAGACGACCAGCTCGTTCTCCAGGGCACGGCCGATGCGCATCACGCGGCCGATGGAGAACTGGTGGAACGTGGTCGGGCTGCGGTCGCCGTAGACCGGCGGCGCCCCCGCGCCACCACCGGGGCCCGGCTGCTGCGGGACGTGCGCGGCGGCCTGCTGAGGCTGTCCCCACGCGGGCTGCGGCGCCTGCTGCTGCGGTGCCTGCTGCGCCCAGCCGGGGCTCGCGCCCTGCGCGGCGAACGGCTGTTGCTGCGGCTGGGCCTGCGGTGCTACGACGGCCGCCGCCGCGCCGGAGAGGTTCAGCCGAGGGCCGTCGGTCGCGTTGCCGAGGTGGACGGCCGAGCCGGGCCCGATCTCCATCTGGTGGATGCGCCGGCCCTGCACGAACGTGCCGTTGGTGGAGCCGTGGTCCTCGATGACCCAACTGCGGCCGCCCCAGCTGATCGTGGCGTGGCGCCAGGACACCCTGGCGTCCTCCAGCACGATGTCGCCCTGCGGATCGCGTCCGAGGGTGTAGGTCCTGGACGGCTCGAGCGTCCAGGTACGTCCATTTGATTCCAGTACGAGTTCCGGCACTCCAAGCCCCACTGAGTAGTCCCCCGAGTTACCCCCATCACAGGGAGTCTAGGGATGTCGAACATCGTCGGGAACTATTTCAGGCCCGCCCCTCTGACCGAAAGTCGGACCTTGTGAACACCACGCTCATACGCATCCGTCGGTTCCGTTGACGGGGTTGAAACCGACCCGGAGAGTGGTAAATCACGCGAGGGGGACACGCGCGGCCGCTCGGTCGCGCAGCGGATCGGGGGGTCTGCCATGAGCGCGTCGTCGAGTGTCGAGTCCGTACGGAGCGGCACAAGGGTGCCGTGGGGAGACGTCCTGCTGTCCGCGATCGCCTCCGTGAGCTGGGCGTTGATCGGGATGGCGGGCACGGCGGCCCTCGGTCTGCATCTTCTGGAGGCGGACTCGGCGGGTTCGCTGGGCCCGATGACCGCTGCCGTGGTGGCTCTTGGGGCAGGCGGTTCGATATCGCCGTCCGGCGACGTGTCCGCGTTCGGGCTCAAGGGCGCGGAGGCCCATACGGCCGTCACGATCACGCCACTGGGCGTCAGCCTGGTGGGGGCGCTGCTGCTGTCCTGGGTCTTCCTACGGTCCCTGCGGTCCGCGGGAGTTGTGATCGCGCCTGCCGAACTCCTCGCGCGCGCGGGCGCGGTGGTGGTGCTGTTCGTGGCGACACTGGGCGGGCTGGTGTGGGCGGGGCACGACGTCATCACCATCGACGGCGGCTCGCTCGGGCTGGACAAGCTCCCCGGCGCCGGTGGCGGGGGCGGCGGTGTGAACATCCCGGGCCTCGGGGATGTCGGGAACATCGGCGGGCTGCTGCCCGACAACATCGGCAACCTCATCCACGCCAAGGCGGCCGTCGGCTTCTCGGTCGACACGGCGCCCACCGTGCTGGGCGGGCTCGGCTGGTCGGTGGGGATCCTGCTGATCGCGCTGCTGGCCTCGCGCCGCACTCCCCTGCCGCGCGGCTGGGAGGCCGTGCACCGTGTCGTACGGCCGGCCGCTTCCGCGCTCGTCACGGTGCTGCTGGTCGCCGTGGCGACGGGGTGCGCGGCGGCGGTGTACGCGGCGATCGGCGACGCCCACCCCAAGCGGATCTTCGGGGCGGCGCTGCTGGGAGCGCCCAACGGCACCTGGCTCGGCATCCCGATCGGTCTGTTCGTCCCCTTCGACGGCAGGGCGACCGGCGTGCTGACCAAGTTCCTTCCCGATCCCCTGGACAAGCTCCTCACCGCGAAGACCGACCAGTCGGTGACCCTCGGCCGCCTGGCCGACCTGGACGGACGGGTGTGGCTGCTCGGCGTGGCGGCGGCGGTGACGATGCTGCTGGCGGGGGTGCTGGCGGCGGTACGGACCCCGGTCATCGCGCGCGCTACGGACTCCCGAGGCGTGGGTGGTCCGGGTGCCCTCGCCTTCGCGGGGCGGTGTGCGCTTCGGCTCGGCGTCCTGACCGCGCTGACGCTGCCGTTGCTCGCGTGGCTGACGGAGGTGTCGGTGGACGCCTCGCTGTCGGTCCTGGGCTTCGACGCGTTCGGCGCCGGGATCCAGCTGCGCGGGAATCTCGGTACGGCACTGCTGCTCGGTGCCCTGTGGGGTGCCGGCGCGGGGGCGGCCGGGGCGCTGCTGGCGTGGGTCACGGGGGCGGCGGGGCGGCGGGCGGCGCCGCTGGCGGTGGGGGGCTTGGGTGCGGGGGGCGCGGGTGCAGGGGCTGCTGGCGCTGGGCCCGTGGGTGCAGGGGCTGCCGGGGCCGGCTTGGGCACGGGAGCCGTGGGGGCGGGCACGCCGGTCGGGACCGCCGAGTATCCCCGGCACGCGCGTGGGCCGCAGCCGCCTCCGATGCCGGTGCGTGAACCGGGAACGGGGGTGCCGGGGCCGTACCGGCCCGGCTCGTCGTACCGGCCGCCGAACCCCGCCACCAATCCGTATCTGCAGCTGCCGGAGGAACTGCGGGAACCGGAGGACGAGCGTCCCGGCCCCGGCGAGGAGCAGGGGACGGGCGAGGCACCACCGCCCGGCACGGGGAACAGGGACGTGTACGGCGCGCCGACCGTGGCCCGGCCCTACGACGGCCCCCCGCCACGTCGACCGGGGAGCGGCCGCTCCCCGGAGGGCAACCGCCGCCAGCCACCCCCGCCGCCCCCGCCCCCTCCCCCACCCGGCCGCCCCAAGGGGGGTCACTGAGCGTGGCCGCGTTTCCCCAGGCGCAGGGTGGTTCCGCAGGCACGGGGCGGTTCCCCCTTGGCGCAGGGCCGTCCCCCGGACGCGGCCCGTTCCGTTGGACGCGGGGCGGTTCCCCGTACGCAGGGCCGTCCCCCGGACGCAGGGCCGTTCCCCGGGCGCGAGGCCGTTCCCCAGACCGGGGCCGTTCCGCAGGCGCAGGGCGCTTCCCCGGACACAGGAGTGTTCGCCGGACGCAAGACCGTTCCCCAGGCGCGAGGCCGTTCCCCACACGGGGGGGGCGGTTCCGCACGCGCGTGGCGCTCCCCCGGACGCGGGGCCGTTCCCCAGACGGAGGCCGTTCCCCAGGCACGGGGCCGTTCCCCAGACGGAGGCCGTTCCGCACGCGCGGGGCCGTTCCCCAGACGGAGGCCGTTCCCCAGGCACAGGACCGTTCCCCAGACGGAGGCCGTTCCCCAGGCACAGGACCGTTCCCCAGACGGAGGCCGTTCCGCACGCGCGGGGCCGTTCCCCAGACGGAGGCCGTTCCGCACGCGCGGGGCCGTTCCCCAGACGGAGGCCGTTCCTCAGGCACGGGGCCGTTCCCCAGACGGAGGCCGTTCCGCAGGCACGGGGCCGTTCCCCGGACGCCGGGCCGTCCCCCGGACGCAGGGCGGCTACCCGGACGCGCGGCGGTTACCCGTGGTGGTGCGGGCCGCCGTGGTCCCTCCGTCATGTGCCCGCCACCCCGTCGACACCCACTGTTCCGTGTCCGCCAGGCGGACCGCGGCGGCGGGCGGCACTGGGTGCCGGATACGGTGGGAGGACCATGAGCGCTTCGCAGATCCCGACCTCCGACGTTCCGGCCGACGCCCCGACCCTCCTCGTCAAGATCTTCGGCAAGGACGGGCCGGGCATCACGGCCGGCCTCTTCGACACCCTCGCCGCCTACTCCGTCGACGTGGTCGACATCGAGCAGGTCGTCACCCGTGGCCGACTCACGCTGTGCGCGCTCGTGACCCATCCGGCGGCCACGCTCGAGGGCGACCTCCGCGCCACCGTCCACAGCTGGGCGGAGTCGATGAAGATGCAGGCGGAGATCATCTCCGGCCGCGGCGACAACCGGCCGCGCGGCCTCGGCCGCTCCCTGGTCACCGTGCTCGGCCATCCGCTCACCGCGGAGGCCACCGCCCGGATCGCCGCGAAGATCGCCGAGGCCGGCGGCAACATCGACCGTATCTTCCGGCTCGCCAAGTACCCGGTGACCGCTGTCGAGTTCGCGGTCTCCGGTGTGGAGACCGAGCCCCTGCGCACCGCCCTGGTCACGGACGCGGCGGCACTCGGTGTCGATGTCGCGGTGGTCGCCGCGGGGCTGCACCGGCGGGCCCAGCGGCTCGTCGTCATGGACGTCGACTCCACGCTCATCCAGGACGAGGTCATCGAGCTGTTCGCCGCGCACGCGGGCTGCGAGGACAAGGTCGCCGAGGTGACGGCCGCCGCGATGCGCGGGGAGCTGGACTTCGAGCAGTCGCTGCACGCGCGCGTGGCGCTGCTGGAGGGGCTGGACGCCTCCGTGGTGGACAAGGTGCGCAGCGAGGTGCGGCTGACGCCGGGCGCGCGCACGCTCATCCGCACACTGAAGCGGCTCGGCTACCAAGTGGGTGTCGTCTCCGGCGGGTTCACCCAGGTCACCGATGATCTCAAGGAGCGGCTGGGGCTGGACTTCGCCCAGGCCAACACCCTGGAGATCATCGACGGGAAGCTGACCGGCAGGGTCACTGGGGAGATCGTGGACCGCGCGGGCAAGGCGCGGCTGCTGCGCCGCTTCGCCGCCGAGGCGGGCGTACCGCTCGCCCAGACCGTGGCGATCGGCGACGGCGCCAACGACCTGGACATGCTCAACGCGGCCGGTCTCGGTGTCGCCTTCAACGCCAAGCCCGTCGTACGGGAGGCGGCGCACACCGCGGTGAACGTGCCGTTCCTGGACACGGTCCTGTATCTGCTGGGCGTCACCCGCGAAGAGGTCGAGGCTGCGGACACGCACGACGACCGGTGATTCGCTCGGGAGAGCTCGCGAGAGCCGTCGCACCAAGGCCGTGGGCCCGGCACCGTTGCGGTGCCGGGCCCACGGCCTTGGTTGGCGGGCTCTACTCGGTCGGCGCCCAGTAGTCGACGAGGGTGGCCGCGGCGGGCTCCAGGCCCTTCCAGGAGCCGTCGAAGGACAGGACGGCGAAACCGGCGGCCGGGAAGCCGCGGCGGTTCATCCGCTCGCGGGCGTCGCCCTCGCCCGAGCCGGCCAGGATGTCGGCGAGGCCGTGCACACCCGGGTTGTGGCCGATCAGGATGACGTTCTGCGCGTCGTCCGGGGTCTCGTTCAGCAGGGCGATCAGCTCACCGGGCGAGGCCTCGTAGATCCGCTCCTCATAGACGGTTTTCGGCCGCTGCGGGAACTCGTGGACCGCGAGCTTCCAGGTCTCCCTGGTGCGGGTCGCGGTGGAGCACAGGGCCAGATCGAAGGGGATGCCGGTGTCGGCCAGCCTGCGTCCGGCGGCCGCGGCGTCCAGTCGGCCCCGCTCGGCGAGGGGGCGCTCATGGTCGGTCACCTGTGGCCAGTCGGCTTTCGCATGGCGGAAGAGGACGATCCTGCGGGGTTCAGCGACGCTCATGCCACCCAGCTTCGCATGAAACAGGCCATGGGGCGCAGGGAGTTGACCGGCGGCTCCACGGGTGCTCGACGGGTGCTCAGCGGGCTATGAGCTGCTGCGCCCGCTCGAAGACGTGGGTGATCACCGGGTCGCCGGCCGCCTGTGCGTCGCTGGGGTTCAGCATGAGCGCGAGGAGGACGACGAAGGCGAGCGCGGGCAGGGCGAGGGCCCACCAGGGCAGCCGGATGTCGATGCCGCCCGTGCTCGCCGGGAGGGGCCGGGTGTGCGTACGGGCCGACATGGGTGCCTCCGCGGTCTTCGAGTGGTCGGTGGTCCGCCGTCCGCGGCCACACTTCGAAGGTACGGAATCCGGCTCCCTCAACCCATCCGGAGATCCACCCACTTGACCCTGACACCCACCCCCTAGGGGATGGGGGGTTAGCCCTACCCCGGCGCGATGACGGCCGTCACCGACGGCAGGAAGGTCACGGGGAGACGATCGTCGCGACGATGGCGATGATCACGAAGATGGCGAAGAACGAGCCGAAGACGATCAGCATCTTCTTCTGGCCGTTCTGGGGATTCGGCTCGAGCACTGGCATACGGCCAGTCTCGCACCCCCCGTCCGCGCCGGATCCGCCGGGGTGAGCTCAGCGGGCGGCGGCCTCGTCCTCCACCGTGCGGTCGCGGCCCGCCAGGACGCCGACCACCATCTGCGGGACCATCAGCGCGGCCATGAGGGCGATCGGCAGCCCCCAGCCCCCGCTGTGCTGGTAGAGCACGCCGACCAGCAGGGGCCCGGGGATGGAGATGAGGTAGCCGGTGCTCTGCGCGAAGGCCGACAGCTGGGCGACGCCGGCACCGGTCCGGGCCCGCATGCCGACCATCGTCAGGGCGAGCGGGAACGCGCAGTTGGAGACGCCGAGCAGCAGGGCCCAGGCCCAGGCGCCGCCGGCCGGCGCGAGGTACAGGCCCGCGTACCCGGCGAGGCCGCAGGCGCCGAGTGCCAGCACGATCGGGCCCTGGTGGGGCAGCCTGGTGGCCACGCGCGGGATGACGAGGGCCAGCGGCACGCCCATGACCATCGTGACGGCGAGCAGCAGCCCGGCCGTGCTCGCGGGCACCCCGGCGTCCCGGAAGATCTGCGCCATCCAGCCCATCGTGATGTAGGCGGCGGTGGCCTGCAGCCCGAAGAAGACGGCCAGCGCCCAGGCGGTACGGCTGCGGGTGATCCGCAGTGCGGGCGTCTCCACGCGCGCGTGGACGCCGGCGGAGGTCCGGCCCCGGGCGGGCGCCTCCACGGGCGCGTGCTCCTGCCGTACCGCCGTGGCGGCGGGCGTCGCGCCCCGGTCCCGTACGAACGGGATCCACGGCAGTACGGCCGTCGCCGCGAGCCCCGCCCACACCGCGAGGCCGGTCCGCCAGCTGCCTCCCAGGGCGTCCGCCATGGGCACGGTCACCGCCGCCGCGACCGAGGTGCCCAGGGCGAGGGCCATGGAGTACAGGCCGGTCATGGAGCCGACGCGGTCCGGGAACCAGCGCTTGACGATGACCGGCATCAGGACGTTGCTGACGGCGATGCCCATGAGGGCGAGCGCGCTGGCGGCCAGGAAGCCGGCCGTGCCGCCCGCGTACGGCCGTATCAGCAGGCCGGCGGTGATTGCGACCATGCCCGCGCAGACGACCGCGCCCGTACCGAACCGGCGGGCGAGGCGCGGGGCCGTGACGCCGAAGACGGCGAAGCAGAGCGGGGGTACGGAGGTGAGGAGTCCGGCCACGCTGCCGCTCATGCCGAGCCCGTCGCGGACCTCTTCCAGGAGCGCGCCGAGGCTGGTGATGGCGGGGCGGAGGTTGAGCGCCGACAGGACGATGCCGATGACCAGCAGCCGCATCGTCCACGCGCGCGTGGCGGGCGGCCCGGGGTCCTGGCCGACCGAACTGCGCACGGTTTCGGACGTCGTCGTCGTGGTTTCCTCGCTCCGCATGCCCCCATCATAGAATCATGGGATGATTTGTTGTCCATCCCCTGGTCGGCCGCACTCGGCCACCTCGTGCGAAGGTGTGCCATGCCCCTGAGTCATCCCCGCCGTTCCGCGCTGTCCGAGCAGGTCATCGCCGCGCTGCGCAACCAGATCACCTCGGGCGAGTGGCCGGTCGGCTCCCGCATCCCGACGGAGCCGGAGCTGGTCGAGCAGCTCGGTGTGGCCCGCAACACGGTCCGTGAGGCCGTCCGCGCGCTGGCGCACAACGGTCTGCTGGACATCCGCCAGGGATCGGGCACGTACGTGGTGGCGACCAGCGAGCTGGCCGGTGTGATGCACCGCCGCTTCGCCGACGCCGACCCCCGGCACATCGCCGAGCTGCGCTCCGCGCTGGAGTCGGCCGCGGCGAGGCTGGCGGCCGAACGGCGCACGGAGAAGGACCTCAAGCAGCTCGACGCGCTGCTGGTGCGCCGCGAGGAGGCCTGGGAGTCGGGCGATGCGGAGGCGTTCGTGACGGCCGACGCCACCTTCCACCTCGCGGTGGTCTCCGCCTCCCACAACGACGTGATGACCGCGATGTACGCGGACCTGGGCGAGGTGCTGCGGGACTGGTTGCGCGAGGACGTGGGCGGCGCGCTGACCCCGGAGACGTACATGGAGCACACGCGGCTGGTGGACGCGATCCGCGCGGGTGACGCGGAGGCGGCCGGCGCGGCGGCGGCCAGCTATCCGTTCCTGTGCCGTCCGGGGCGGTTCACCGCTTCTGGTGGGTGATCCACGCCGAGCGGACCTCCTCCCAGCAGCGCCCGGTGAGCCGTACGGTCATGGCCGGCCCGGCGTCGACGGTGGCGCTGTCGGTGTCGAGGTCCCACCACCGGTCGCACTCCACGTGCAGGCTGACGCCGTCGGTCTGCGGATAGGGGTTGTGGCAGTACGCGGTCACTTGGGACCCGGTGACCTTGGTACGGCACTCGGCGCCGAAGGGCTCCGTCGGGGCGGGGCGCTTCACGCGTGCGTGGGGCACCGCCTCGTAAGGGAGACACAGGACGAGTACGACGGCTGCGGTCGCTGAGGCCAGGCTGCGGGACAGGCGCACAAGGGGACCTCCTCGGCCGTGCTCGGGAGGGGGCGTGTCGCGGGGGACGCGTAATCCAGAGTGCGTTGTCAGGGGTCTCCGGCGCCCGCTCGGCTAGGCCGAACGGGGGACGCCCCGCTCCTCCACGGAACGGGGCGCCGAGACGTACGGAGATCAGGCTCCGATGGCGTGCAGACCGCCGTCGACGTGGACGATCTCGCCCGTGGTCTTCGGGAACCAGTCGCTCAGCAGGGCGACGATGCCCTTGCCGGCCGGCTCCGGATCCTTGAGGTCCCACTCCAGCGGGGAGCGGCTGTCCCAGACGGAAGCCAGCTCGCCGAAGCCCGGGATGGACTTGGCGGCCATGGAGCCGATCGGGCCCGCGGAGACCAGGTTGCAGCGGATGTTCTGCTTGCCGAGGTCGCGCGCGAGGTAGCGGCTGGTGGCCTCCAGGGCGGCCTTGGCCGGACCCATCCAGTCGTACTGCGGCCAGGCGAAGGAGGCGTCGAAGGTGAGGCCGACGACCGAGCCGCCGTTCTGCATCAGCGGCAGGCAGGCCATGGTCAGCGACTTCAGGGAGTACGCCGAGACGTGCATGGCCGTGGCCACCGACTCGAACGGCGTGTTCAGGAAGTTTCCGCCGAGCGCGTCCTGCGGTGCGAAGCCGATGGAGTGCACGACGCCGTCGAGCCCGCCGAGTTCCTCGCCGACCAGGTCGGCCAGCCGGGCCAGGTGCTCGTCGTTGGTGACGTCGAGCTCGATGACCTTGGTGGGCTTGGGGAGCTTCTTGGCGATGCGCTCGGTCAGCGTGGGCCGCGGGAACGCGGTCAGGATGATCTCGGCGCCCTGCTCCTGGGCCAGCTTGGCGGCGTGGAAGGCGATGGAGGACTCCATCAGCACACCGGTGATCAGGACGCGCTTGCCCTCGAGAATTCCGCTCATGGTGTTCAGTGACCCATTCCCAGTCCGCCGTCAACGGGGATGACGGCTCCAGTGATGTACGAGGCGTCGTCCGAGGCGAGGAACCGCACCGTCGCGGCGACCTCCTCGGGCTGCGCGTAGCGGCCGAGCGGCACCTGGGCCACGATGCCCGCGCGCTGCTCGTCGGTGAGCACCTTGGTCATGTCGGTGTCGACGAAGCCGGGCGCGACGACGTTGAAGGTGATGTTGCGCGAGCCCAGCTCACGGGCGAGGGAGCGCGCGAAGCCGACCAGGGCGGCCTTGGAGGCGGCGTAGTTGGCCTGGCCGGCCGAGCCGAGGAGCCCGACGACCGACGAGATGAGGACGACCCGGCCCTTCTTGGCGCGCAGCATGCCGCGGTTGGCGCGCTTGACCACGCGGAAGGTGCCGGTGAGGTTGGTGTCGAGGACGGACGTGAAGTCCTCCTCGGACATACGCATCAGGAGCTGGTCCTTGGTGACGCCGGCGTTGGCGATGAGGACCTCGACCGGGCCGTGCTGGGCCTCGATCTCCTTGTAGGCCTGCTCCACCTGCTCGGTGTCGGTGATGTCGCACTTGACGGCCAGGCAGCCCAACTCTGTGAGGGCGGCCGGCGGCTCCCCGGAGCGGTACGTGATCGCGACCTTGTCGCCGGCGTCGGCGAACGCGCGGGCGATGGCGAGGCCGATGCCCCGGTTGCCTCCGGTGACGAGAACCGAGCGGCTCAACGGATCACCCTTTCGATAGGGGTCTGACACACCCGCCCAACACCTGGTGACAGGCGGCTTCAGTCGAAAACCTATCGGGCCGGTCGCACCCGAGGACATTCGGGCACCGACAGTGGCGTACGGGACTCACTGTCGGGTCCCTACAGAATGTTCCCGGCAGCGGCCCGAAACCTGTGGTCGGCGCGCCCGTCGACGCGACATGATCGGGGCAACCGCCGGTCCGGTCAGGTCACGACAGTCAAGGAGAGACCTCGGTGCCTCATACCATCGACGAAGCCTTCACGGCCCTACCTCTGCGCGCCCTCGCCGACGCGGCGCTGGCACGCGCGCGTGCGCTGGGCGCCGAGCACGCCGACTTCCGGTTCGAACGGGTGCGCAGCGCCTCCTGGCGGCTGCGGGACGCCAAGCTCGCCGGTTCGTCGGACACCACCGACCTCGGGTACGCGGTGCGGGTCGTGCACGGTGGCACCTGGGGCTTCGCGTCGGGAGTGGATCTGACGCTCGACGCGGCGGCCAAGGTCGCCTCGCAGGCGGTGGCGATGGCGAAGCTGTCCGCCCAGGTGATCAAGGCCGCCGGCTCGGACGAGCGCGTGGAGCTGGCGGACGAGCCCGTGCACGCGGACCGGACGTGGGTCTCGTCGTACGAGATCGATCCGTTCAGCGTGCCCGACGAGGAGAAGGCGGCGCTGCTCGCGGACTGGAGTGCGCGGCTGCTGGCGGCGAACGGCGTCAACCATGTCGACGCCTCGCTGCTGACCGTGCACGAGAACAAGTTCTACGCCGACACCGCGGGGACGGTGACCACCCAGCAGCGGGTGCGGCTGCATCCGTCGCTGACGGCCGTGTCGGTCGACGAGTCCAGCGGCGAGTTCGACTCGATGCGGACGATCGCGCCGCCGGTCGGACGCGGCTGGGAGTACCTCACGGGCACCGGCTGGGACTGGGAGAGCGAGCTGGAGCAGATCCCGGAGCTGCTCGCCGAGAAGATGCGGGCGCCGAGCGTCGAGGCGGGTCTGTACGACCTGGTCGTCGACCCGTCCAACCTGTGGCTGACCATCCACGAGTCCATCGGCCACGCCACCGAGCTGGACCGCGCGCTCGGCTACGAGGCCGCCTACGCCGGCACCTCCTTCGCCACCTTCGACCAGCTCGGCAGGCTCAGGTACGGCTCCGATCTGATGAACGTCACCGGCGACCGCACCGCCGAGCACGGACTCGCGACCGTCGGGTACGACGACGAGGGCGTCGAGGGCCAGTCCTGGGACCTGGTGAGGGACGGCAGGCTCGTCGGCTACCAGCTGGACCGGCGCATCGCCAGGCTGACCGGCTTCGAACGGTCGAACGGCTGCGCCTTCGCCGACTCCCCCGGCCATGTGCCGGTGCAGCGCATGGCCAACGTGTCGTTGCAACCGGATCCGGCGGGCATGTCGACGGAGGATCTGATCGGCAGCGTGGACCGCGGGATCTACGTCGTCGGGGACCGGTCGTGGTCGATCGACATGCAGCGCTACAACTTCCAGTTCACCGGCCAGCGGTTCTTCCGGATCGAGAACGGGCGGATCACCGGGCAGCTGCGGGACGTGGCCTACCAGGCGACGACCACCGACTTCTGGGGGTCGATGGCCGCGGTGGGCGGCCCGCAGACGTATGTCCTCGGGGGCGCCTTCAACTGCGGCAAGGCCCAGCCGGGCCAGGTCGCCGCCGTCTCGCACGGCTGCCCCTCCGCGCTCTTCAAGGGCGTCAACATCCTCAACACGACGCAGGAGGCCGGTCGATGAGCGCCCGCACCCACAAGCCCCACGAGATCGTCGAGCGGGCGCTGGAGCTGTCCACCGCCGACGGCTGTGTCGTCATCGCCGACGAGCAGTCCACCGCCAACCTGCGCTGGGCGGGCAACGCGCTCACCACCAACGGCGTCACCCGCGGCCGTACGCTCACGGTCGTCGCGACCGTCGACGGCAAGGAGGGCACCGCCTCCGGTGTGGTCTCGCGCTCGGCGGTGACCGTGGACGAGCTGGAGCCCCTGGTGCGGGCCGCCGAGGCCGCCGCCCGCAGCGCGGGGCCCGCCGAGGACGCGCAGCCGCTGGTGGCGGGCGTACCCGCGTCCCCGGACTTCACGGACGGGCCCGCGGAGACCACCTCCGCCGTCTTCGCCGACTTCGCGCCCGCGCTGGGCGAGGCCTTCGCACGCGCGCGTGCCGGCGGGCGCGAGCTGTACGGCTTCGCCAACCACGAGCTGGTGACGAGCTACGTCGGTACGTCGACGGGGCTGCGCCTGCGTCACGACCAGCCCAACGGCACCCTGGAGCTGAACGCCAAGTCGCCGGACCGTACGCGCTCGGCGTGGGCGGGCCGGTCGACGCGGGACTTCAAGGACGTCGACCCGGCGGCGCTGGACGCCGAGCTCGCCGTCCGCCTCGGCTGGGCCCAGCGGCGCGTCGAGCTGCCGGCCGGGCGGTACGAGACGCTGCTGCCGCCGACCGCGGTGGCCGACCTGCTGATCTACCAGCTGTGGTCGGCCTCCGGCCGCGATGCGGTCGAGGGGCGCACGGTGTTCTCCAGGCCGGGCGGCGGCACGCGCGTGGGCGACCGGCTGACCGAGCTGCCGCTGACTCTGCGCAGCGACCCGAACGAGCCGGGTCTGGAGTCGGCGCCCTTCGTGATCGCGCACTCCTCCGGGGGCGACCAGTCGGTGTTCGACAACGGGCTTCCGCTCAGGGCCACCGAGTGGGTGCGGGAGGGCGAGCTGCGGCACCTCACGACCACCCGGCACAGCGCGGGCCTGACCGGGCTGCCGGTGGCTCCCGCCATCGACAACCTCGTCCTGACCGGCGGCGCGGACCGTTCGCTGGAGGAGATGGTCGCGGGCACCGGGCGCGGGCTGCTGTTGACCTGCCTCTGGTACATCCGCGAGGTCGACCCGGCCACCCTGCTGCTGACCGGCCTGACCCGGGACGGCGTCTACCTCGTCGAGAACGGCGAGGTGACCGGCGAGGTGAACAACTTCCGGTTCAACGAGTCCCCGGTCGACCTGCTGGGCCGGGCCACCGAGGCCGGGCGCACGGAAAAGACGCTGCCGCGGGAGTGGAGCGACTGGTTCACTAGGGCTGCGATGCCGGCGCTGCGGGTGCCCGACTTCAATATGAGCTCTGTCAGTCAGGGCGTATAACCTCGTAGCCGGTGGTCGCTCGACCGCCCGAAGATCATCAAGGAGATACGAGAACCGTGACGGACATCGTCGACGAACTGAAGTGGCGCGGGCTGATCGCCCTCTCCACTGACGAGGACGCATTGCGCAAGGCGTTCGCGGACGGTCCCGTCACGTTCTATTGCGGCTTCGACCCGACCGCGCCCAGCCTGCACCTCGGCAACCTCGTGCAGATCCTGACGATGCGCCGGATCCAGAACGCGGGCAACCGTCCGCTGGGCCTGGTCGGGGGTGCCACCGGTCTGATCGGTGACCCGAAGCCCAACGCCGAGCGCACGCTGAACTCGCCTGAGGTCGTCGCGGGCTGGGTGGAGCGGCTGCGCGCGCAGATCGCCCCGCTGCTGGACTTCGACGGGCCGAACGCCGCGGTCATGGTCAACAACCTGGACTGGACCCAGGGGATGTCGGCCATCGAGTTCCTGCGGGACGTCGGCAAGCACTTCCGCGTGAACAAGATGATCGCGAAGGAGGCCGTCGCCCGGCGCCTGGAGTCCCAGGAGGGCATCAGCTACACCGAGTTCAGCTACCAGATCCTGCAGGGCATGGACTTCCTGGAGCTGTACCGGCGCTACGGCTGCACGCTGCAGACCGGCGGCAGCGACCAGTGGGGCAACCTCACCTCGGGCACGGACCTGATCCACAAGGTCGAGCCCGACGCCGTGGTGCACGCGCTGGGCACGCCGCTGATCACCAAGGCCGACGGCACCAAGTTCGGCAAGACCGAGTCCGGCACGGTCTGGCTCGACCCCGAGATGACCACGCCGTACGCCTTCTACCAGTTCTGGCTGAACGCGGACGACCGGGACGTCTCCAAGTTCCTGCGCATCTTCAGCTTCCGCTCCCGTGCGGAGATCGAGGAGCTGGAGAAGCAGACCGAGGAGCGACCGCAGGCGCGGGCCGCTCAGCGGGCGCTGGCGGAGGAGCTGACGACGCTGGTGCACGGCGCCGAACAGACGGCCGCGGTGATCGCCGCGTCGAAGGCGCTGTTCGGGCAGGGTGAACTGGCGGAGCTGGACGAGCGGACGCTGTCGGCGGCGCTGTCCGAGGTGCCGCACATCGAGGTCGCCGAGCTCGGCCCGGTCGTGGACCTGTTCGCCGAGGTCGGTCTGGTGGCCAGCAAGTCGGCCGCGCGGCGGACGGTGAAGGAGGGCGGGGCGTACGTGAACAACGTCAAGGTCGCCTCCGAGGACGCCGCCGCGGCCGAGGAGGATCTGCTGCACGGGCGGTGGCTGGTGCTGCGCCGGGGCAAGAAGAACCTGGCGGCGGTCGAGGTGACGTCCGCGTAGTCGACGGACTCCGCGTAGTCGACGGACTCCGCGTAGTCGACGAGGGCCGGGTTTCCATGGCGGTGCATGGAAACCCGGCCCTGTCCTGTCAGGCCGTCTGTTTCCGCTTGCCCAGCGTCGCCATGTACAGCATGTCGACCACGAAGACGATGATGATCGCGGCCACGAGCTGGAAGGCGTGGCGGCTCCAGTCGATGCCGCGGGTCGACTCCACCCCGACGGCGCGTGCGATCGCGTTGCCGACGATCGCGCCGAGCATGCCGCAGATGGTGGTCAGCCAGAGGGGACTGTGCTGCTTGCCGGGGATGATCGCCTTGGCGATCAGGCCCAGCACGAATCCCACGATGATCGCCCACAACCAGCCCATGACTGCCTCCTTCTACGGCTCGCGGTGAGCACTAGGGACAGTCTTCGCCCGTACCCCGTACGGCGCATGTCGGGTGCCGCCGTACGTGCTACGGCCGATGCCGTTCGCCCAGGCGGGAGGTGACCCGGTCTCGTAGGCGACGCAGGCGCGGCGTAACGTTGGAGGGGTCCGGACCTCGTACCCCGACCGGGGTCGGACCGGGCACGGGGCGGTGCGGGGCCGATGCGGGCGGATGGTGGAATGTGATGCGGAAGCAGCATGGCGGTGGCAACGGCCAGGTGTTCCGGATCACCGGGGCCCGGACGGGACTCCACGAGGACGTACGCGGCCGGCAGCGGCGGTATGTGATCTCGATGTCGATCCGTACGGTGGCGGTGATCCTCGCGGCCTCGCTGTGGAACGTCGAACGGCCTGTCGCGATCGTGGCGTTGGTACTGGGAGCGGCGCTGCCCTATATCGCGGTGGTGATCGCGAACGCCGGACGGGAGAACGCGCCGTCGCTTCCGACGACCTTCGTGACCATGCCGATGCGTCCGATGATCACACCGCCACGGACGAACGACGGTTTCGCGGAACCCGTCCCGGAAGATGTCGCGACGGAGCCGGGGCCGGGCGTACGAAGCGAGCCGCGCGACCGGGCCTGAGCGGCGCGGAGGTGTCGTAAACGGAAGGCGACTACGCGCCAAGCTCAAGAAAAGCTCAGATCAATCATGTTGTTCCAGTGCCGGGCGACGGGTTACCCGTGACATACTTCGTAGGCGCTCCGCATCCCCCGTCGGAGCGACGGACCGACGCCGGGCAGCTCCCCCCGTGGCTGCTCGGCGTCGCCTTTTGTGCAGCGGTTGTGAGACGAATCTGTGAGTGACGAGACCACCCCCATCTGCTCCGCCAAGGGCTGCCGCGTCGCCGCCGTGTGGGTGCTGGCGTGGAACAACCCGAAGATCCACACGCCGGAGCGGCGCAAGACCTGGCTCGCCTGTGAGGAGCACCGGGAGCATCTGTCGCAGTTCCTCGGGGTACGGGGGTTCCTGAAGGACGTCGTGCTGCTCTCGGAGTGGGAAACGGCCGACGGAGCCTAATACCGCAACGACACTAACCGCCGATCGCCGACATCGGCCTGTCCGGCTGGACGAAGGACGGGTCGTCCAGGCCGGCGCCCGCCTTCTTGCCCCACATCGCCAGGCGCCAGATGCGGGCGATCTCCTCGTCCGGTGATCCGTCGCGCAGGGCGGCTCGCAGGTCCGTCTCCTCCCTCGCGAACAGGCAGGTGCGTATCTGGCCGTCGGCGGTGAGGCGGGTGCGGTCGCAGGCCGCGCAGAAGGGGCGGGTGACGGAGGCGATGACGCCCACGCGGTGCGGGCCGCCGTCGACCAGCCAGCGCTCGGCGGGGGCCGAGCCGCGCTCGTCCGCGCCCTCGGGGGTGAGGTCGAAGCGGGTCCGCAGGGAGGCCAGGATGTCGCCCGCCGTCACCATGCCCTCGCGCTTCCAGCCGTGCTGGGCGTCCAGGGGCATCTGCTCGATGAAGCGCAGCTCGTAGTCGTGCGCGACGGCCCAGGCGAGGAGGTCCGGGGCCTCGTCGTCGTTCAGGCCCGGCATCAGGACCGAGTTGACCTTCACCGGGGTCAGTCCCGCCTCGCGGGCGGCTTCGAGGCCGTCGAGGACGTCCTGGTGGCGGTTGCGGCGGGTGAGGGTCTTGAAGACGTCCGGGCGCAGGGTGTCGAGGGAGACGTTGACCCGGTCCAGACCGGCCGCCTTCAGGGCCGTCGCGGTGCGCCTCAGGCCGATGCCGTTGGTGGTGAGGGACATCTGGGGGCGGGGATCCAGCCCGGCGACGCGCTCCACGATGCCGACCAGGCCGGGGCGCAGCAGGGGCTCGCCGCCGGTGAAGCGGACCTCCTCGATGCCCAGTGAGGTGACGGCGATGTCGATCAGACGGACGATCTCGTCGTCGGTGAGCAGATCGGGCTTGGCCAGCCACTGCAGGCCCTCCTCGGGCATGCAGTACGTACAGCGGAGGTTGCACCGGTCGGTCAGTGAGACCCTCAGGTCGGTGGCCACTCGGCCGTAGGTGTCGATGAGCACGCGGGCCCCCTCCCTCGTAGCGGATCAGTGCGGGCGGATCAGCGCCGATGAACTTTTTCCTGTCACCTGCGAGCCTACGTGACACGACTGACAACGACAGCGGCCGGATCCCACGAGGTGCGACGCGGCCGCGTCGTAGGGATCTACGACGCGGCCGCCGCGAGGGGTGGTGCGGGGGTTGTCAGTGGGCTCCGGTGCCGGTGAGGGAGCGGACCTCCAGTTCGGCGTACTTGCCGGCGTCCGGCTGCTCCTTGGAGAGGTAGGTGCCGACGATGCCGAGCAGGAAGCCGACCGGGATCGAGATGATGCCGGGGTTCTCCAGCGGGAACCAGTGGAAGTCGACGTCCGGGAACATCGACGTCGGCTTGCCCGAGACGACCGGCGAGAACAGCACCAGGCCGACCGCGGTGACCAGGCCGCCGTAGATCGACCACAGGGCTCCGGAGGTGGTGAACCGCTTCCAGAAGAGGCTGTAGAGGATCGTCGGGAGGTTGGCGGAGGCGGCGACCGCGAAGGCGAGCGCGACCAGGCCGGCCACGTTCAGGTCGCGGGCGAGGGCGCCCAGGACGATGGAGACCGCGCCGATGCCGACGGTCGCCCAGCGGGCCGCGCCGATCTCCTGCTTCTCGGTGGCCTGGCCCTTCCTGATGACGTTCGCGTAGATGTCGTGCGCGAAGGAGGAGGACGAGGCCAGGGTCAGGCCCGCGACGACCGCGAGGATCGTGGCGAACGCGACCGCGGAGATGGTGGCGAGCAGGATCGCGCCCCAGTTGGAGTCCACGCCCCCGAGATGGAGGGCGAGCAGGGGCGCGGCCGTGTTGCCCGCCTTGTTGGAGGCGATGATCTCGTCGGGCTTGATCAGCGCGGCGGCGCCGAAGCCGAGGGCGAGGGTCATCAGGTAGAAGGCGCCGATCAGGCCGATCGCCCAGATCACGGACTTACGGGCGGCCTTGGCGGTGGGCACCGTGTAGAAGCGGATCAGGATGTGCGGCAGGCCGGCGGTGCCCAGGACCAGGGCGATGCCGAGGGAGATGAAGTCCAGCTTGGTGGTGCCCGTGGCGCCGTACTTCAGGCCGGGCTCCAGGAAGGCGGCGCCCTTGCCGCTGTTGTCGGCGGCGGAGCCGAGCAGGTCGGAGATGTTGAAGTGGAACTTCAGCAGCACCAGGAAGGTCAGCAGCAGCGCGCCCGCGATCAGCAGGACCGCCTTGACCATCTGCACCCAGGTGGTGCCCTTCATGCCGCCGATGGTGACGTACACGATCATCAGGACGCCGACCAGGGCGACGATGCCGATCTTGCCGCCGTCGCTGGTGATGCCGAGCAGCAGCGAGACCAGGACGCCCGCGCCCGCCATCTGGGCCAGCAGGTAGAAGATCGAGACGACGATGGTGGACGTGCCGGCCGCCGTGCGGACCGGGCGCTGGCGCATGCGGTAGGCGAGGACGTCGCCCATGGTGTAGCGGCCGGAGTTGCGCAGCGGTTCGGCGACCAGGAGCAGGGCGACCAGCCAGGCGACCAGGAAGCCGATGGAGTACAGGAAGCCGTCGTAGCCGAAGAGGGCGATGGCGCCCGCGATGCCGAGGAAGGACGCGGCGGACATGTAGTCGCCGGAGACGGCGAGGCCGTTCTGGAAGCCGGTGAACTGGCGTCCGCCGGCGTAGAAGTCGGCGGCGTCCTTGGTCTGGCGGCCGGCCCAGACGGTGATGACGAGGGTCGCGGCGACGAACACCGCGAACAGGGTGATGATCAGCGGGCGGTGCTGGCTCGCCTCGCCCGCGGCGAGCAGGGTGTGCTGCGCGGGGCTCATGCGCCGCCCTCCATCCGGGTCTTGATGGCCTCGGCCTTGGGGTCGAGCTCGGCGGCGGCGTGCCGCGAGTACCACCAGGCGATCAGGAACGTGGTCAGGAACTGGGCGAGGCCCAGCACGAGGGCCACGTTGACATTGCCGACCACCTGGGTGCCCATGAAGTCGTCCGCGTAGTTCGACAGCAGGACGTACAGCAGGTACCAGGCGATGAAGCCGATGGTGAGCGGGAAGGCGAACGAGCGGTGGGAGCGGCGCAGTTCACCGAACTCCGCGCTCTCCTGGACCGTCACGAACTCCTCGGTGGAGGGGAGTTGGGCCTGGGTTTTCGAGGGGGGCGGTGTCTCGGTGGCCACGGAGTCTCCTCGCGTTGCGGATGCGGGCGGGACGGGGTCGGGGCGAGTGTCCTCGCGTTCCCTGTCCAAGGTCACGGCGCCACGCGAGGACAGGTTCAACGTCCTTGACCTCTTTCCGAACTCGCCTTGGGGAACTCATTGCTGACCAGCGACGTCGGGGGATAGTTTTCGCCCTGGACCGCCCGTCATGTACCTGCCCGAGCACCACCTGTGTCTCGGGCGGTTCTCGTATCCGGATGATGTGGAGACCCCATGGCTCATCTGCGTTCCAGACGCCGGCTCGCCCTCGCGGTGCCGATCGCGCTGTCGCTGACCGCCTCGCTCGGCTTCCTCCCCGCGGCCGCGCAGGCCGCCCCGCGAGCGGAGTCCGCCTCCCAGGCCGCCGCCGCGGACACCTACGCCTACCTCGTCAACACCAGGACGGACCCTTACACGATCAAGTCGGTCAAGGCCGCGATCAAGGCGGCCGGCGGTTCCGTCGTGGTGTCGTACGACAGGATCGGTGTGATCGTCGTCCACTCCACGGACCTCGACTTCGCGAAGAAGATACGCAAGGTACGCGGCGTGCAGTCCGCCGGCGCCTCGCGGACCTCGCCGGTGCAGGCGGCGGGGACGACGGACGAGGGCGCGGTGCAGTACCTCTCCAAGGCCGAGTCGGCGAAGGTCGCCAAGGGGGCCACCGCGGGCGAGGAGCCGCTCGAGGCCGACCAGTGGGACCTGAGGGCGATCGGCGCCGACAAGGCGGCCCGGATCGACCCGGGCAGCAAGAAGGTGACCGTCGCGGTCATCGACGTCGGCGTCGACGACACCCACCCCGACATAGCGCCGAACTTCTCGCCCTCACAGTCCGCGAACTGCGTGAGCGGCAAGGCGGACACCACGTACGGCTCCTGGCGGCCGGTGGACGCCGACCACTACCACGGCACGCATGTGGCCGGCGAGATCGCCGCCGCTCGCAACGGCATCGGTGTCGCGGGCGTCGCGCCCGGTGTGAAGGTCGCCGGCATCACGGTGGCCCAGCCGGACGCGAACCAGCTGTTCTTCCCGGAGAGCGTCGTCTGCGCCTTCGTGTTCGCCGCCGACCACGGCGTCGAGATAACGAACAACAGCTACTACGTTGATCCGTGGCAGTACAACTGCATGGACGATCCCGATCAGCGCGCGATCGTCGACGCGGTCAACAGGGCCCAGTTGTACGCCCAGCGCAAGGGCACGCTCAATGTCGCCGCGGCGGGCAACTCCAACGACGACCTCGACTCGAACGCCCTGGTCGACGCCTCCAGCCCGGACGACTCGACGCCGGTGAACCGTACGGTCGATCCGCACGAGTGCTTCGACGTGCCGACCCAGCTGCCGGGTGTCGTCACGGTCAGCGCGACGGGCGTCAAGGGCGCCAAGTCGTACTACTCCAGCTACGGCTACGGCGTCGTCGACGTCGCGGCGCCGGGCGGGGACAAGTACCAGATCCCGGACACGCCGTCGAAGAACGGCCGCATCCTGTCCACGCTGCCCGACAACCAGTACGGCTACCTCCAGGGCACGTCGATGGCGACTCCGCACGTGGCGGCCGTGGCCGCGCTGCTGAAGTCGACGCACCCGTGGGCGACGCCGGCCCAGTTGCAGTCGCTGCTGAAGGCCCAGGCGGTGAACCCGGGCTGCCCGACGGACCCGTACGACGGGGACGGCGACGGCGTGGTGGACGCGACCTGTGTGGGCGGCAAGCGCGTCAACGGCTTCTACGGATTCGGCATCGTGAGCGCCCTGCGCGCGGTGAAGTAGACCGGCACGGATCCTTGCGGTACGGATCCCCTCGGTCCATATATTGATTGAGTCAATACTGCATAGTGCAGTCATGACTTCAATCAAGACAGTGGTGCGGGAGGGCGCTCTCCAGGGGCGCCTTCCCGTACGGGAGCTGGCGCGCGCCTGCGTCGGGTCCTGCGCCTCGGCCGCCGCCGGACTGGCGGCGCTGCGGGCGGGGCTCGACCGGGTGCCCGAGGTCCGGGTGGACGACGGGGCCGTCGCCACCGCGTTCCACAGCGAGCGGCATCTGCTCGTCGACGGACGGGCGCCGGTCACCTTCGCGCCCTTGTCGCGGTTCTGGCGGACGTCGGACGGCTGGGTGCGGACGCACGCGAACTATCCCCACCATCGGGCGCGGCTGCTCGGTGTGCTGGAAGCGCCCGAGGACGTGGGCGCCGTCGAGGCGGCGCTCGCGGCGCGCACCGCGGCGGAGGTCGAGGAGTCCGTCCACGCGGCCGGGGGCCTGGCCGTGGCCCTGCGCACCCCCGAGGAGTGGGCCGCCCATGAGCAGGGCGCCGAGGTGGCGCGGCGGCCCCTCGTCGAGCACGAGCGGCTCGACGACGCACCCGCGCGGGTGCTCACGCCGATCGACGGAACTCCCCTGCTGCCCGCCGCCGGGGTGCGCGTGCTGGACCTGACGCGGGTGCTGGCCGGCCCGGTCGCGACCCGCACCCTCGCCCTGCTCGGCGCGGACGTACTGCGCCTGGACCCCCCGCATCTGCCCGAACTGCCCGACCAGCACGCCGACACGGGGTTCGGGAAACGCTCGGCACTGCTGGACCTGGCGGCGGACCGGGCCGCCTTCGAGGAACTGCTCGGCGGGGCGGACGTCGTGGTCACCGGGTACCGGCCCGGCGCCCTGGACCGGTACGGGCTCTCGCCCCGGGCGCTGGCCGAGCGGCGGCCGGGGATCATCGTGGCCCAGGTGTCGGCGTGGGGCGCGTACGGGCCCTGGGCCGGGCGGCGCGGCTTCGACAGCCTGGTGCAGGTCGCGACCGGCATCGCGGCGGTCGAGGGGTCGATGCAGGCGCCGGGCGCGCTGCCCGCGCAGGCTCTCGACCACGGGACGGGCTATCTGCTGGCCGGCGCCGTGCTGCGGGCGCTGACCGAGCAGTCCTCCGAGGGCGGCAGCAGGTCCGTGCGGCTGGCGCTGGCACGAACGGCCCAATGGCTCCTGAACGGTGTGACCGCCGGTCCGGCGGGGGAGCTCTCCTACGACGGGCCCGGGCCCTGGCTCGCCGGGACGGACAGCGCGCTGGGACGGCTGCGGTACGCCCTGCCTGCGGTGTCCTTCACGGGCGGGCCGGTCGACTGGGCGCGGCCGCCGAGGCCCTGGGGATCGGATTCCGCTCGCTGGGACTGAGCCACGGGCCGTCCGAAAACGTACCCATGTGCGGAATGCCGTACCCTCTGTTGTTTCCCTCGACTTGCCCGGTTCTGCGGCACCTGGTGAAGATCTTCGGGTGACTTTGACCAGACCCACGCCCGAGGCGGCCGACGCCGGCGGGCCCATACGGCGCCCCGGCGCCGGCCGGGCCACCGCCGTCCTCGTCCTGGTGGGCCTCGCGGCCCTGATACCCCTGTTCGGTCCGACCGCCGCGCTGCACGGCACCGGCGAGGCCGCCGCCCCCGCCGTCGCCGGTGTGGCGCTGCTGCGGTCGGTGCTGTTCGCCGCGCTGTGCGTCCCGGTGGGCGAGTGGTTCATCAACCGTCTGGCCCGCTCGCTGCCCGGCGCCCCGCGCGACACGCCCCGCAGTTGGAGCCTCTGGGCGGCCCTCGCCGGTTTCGTCGCGGCCCTGGGGCTGGCCTCCATCGTCTCGACGGGCAATCTGGTGCCGCGCAGCCTGGCCCAGGTCGACGTCGGCGGTCTGTACGCCACACGCGACGGCCGGCTCGCGCTGCTCGAGGTCAACGCCTTCCTCGTGGCCGCCCTGTGCGCCCGCTCGCGCCGCCCCGCCATCCAACTCTGGCCGGTGGCCGCGGTGATCGTGGCCGAGGCCCTGCGCGCGCATCCCGGCACCGAGCACACCCCGCTCCTCGGCTCAGGGCTGACGCTGGTTCATCTGACCTGCGCGGCTCTGTGGGTGGGCGGTCTGCTGCACGCCCTGCGCACCCTGCGCCTGTGGGGTCCCGTCGAGGCGGGCCCGGCGCTGCTCGGCCTCTACGCGCGCGTGGCGGCCGTCCTGCTCGCCGCCATCACCGCGACCGGCGTGTGGAGTTCGCTGCGCCGCATGCCCCCGCACACGATCCTGGACCAGCTGACGACGACGGCCTACGGGCGCACCCTGCTGGCCAAGGTGCTCCTGGTGGCCGCCGTCGCCCTGCTGGCCCTGTGCGCGCGGATCCGGCTGCGCCGCGCCACCGACCCGCTCTCGGCCTGCTCCCCCGCGCGCGCCGAGGTCGTCGCCCTGGGAGTCGTGGTCGTGGTCTCGGGGCTGCTGACGGCGTTGCCGCTGCCGATCCGCTGGTCGTGACGTTGATCCACATCCGTTGATCAACCGTTGATCAACCGTTGGTGACCAGGACCTTGAGCGCCGTGCGCTCGTCCATCGCCTTGTAGCCGTCCGGGACGCCCTCGATGCCGACGGTCATGTCGAAGACCGGCGACGGGTCGATCGTGCCGTCCAGGACATCGGGCAACAGGTCCGGGATGTAGGCGCGGACGGGAGCGACGCCGCCGCGCAGCGCGATGTTCCGGTCGAACATGACGCCCAGGTCGACGCCGGTGCCGCTGCCGTGCGGAACACCGACGAAGCCGATGGCGCCGCCGTCGCGCGTGATCTCGATCGCCGTGCGCATCGACTGCTCGGTGCCGACGGCCTCCACCACCGCGTGCGCGCCCTGGCCACGGGTGAGTTCGCGCACCGCCTCGACGGCAGCCTCCCCACGCTCGGCGACGACGTCGGTGGCGCCGAAACGGCGGGCGATGTCCGTGCGGACCTGGTGACGGCCGAGCGCGATGATCCGCTCCGCGCCCAGCCGCTTGGCGGCCAGCACCGCGCACAGACCGACCGCTCCGTCGCCGACGACGGCGACCGTGGCACCCGGGCGGGTGCCCGCGCCGAGGGCCGCGTGGTGGCCGGTGCCCAGGACGTCGGAGAGGGTCAGCAGCGCGGACAGCAGGTGCTCGTCGGACGCGGCCTCCTTCGGCAGCCCCACGAGGGTGCCGTCGGCGAACGGCACGCGCACGGCCTCGCCCTGGCCGCCGTCGTGCCCGACGGAACCCCAGAAGCCGCCGTGCTCGCAGGAGGTGGTCAGGCCCTCGCGGCAGTAGTCGCAGACGCCGTCGGACCACATGAAGGGAGCCACGACCAGGTCACCGCGCCGCACTCCCGTGACCTCGCTGCCGGTCTCCTCGACGAACCCGAGGAACTCGTGCCCGATGCTCCCCCAGTGCCTTAAAGGCCTGGGGGGACCCCCAGCCCGGCCGACGGGCCGCATCGCCGCGGTAGGCCCACAGATCGCTGCCGCAGATGCAGGCTCGCAGCACCCGCACCACCGCGTCGGTGGGCAGCTGCACCACGGGCTCGGGCACGTCCTCCACCCGCATGTCATAGGGGGCGTGGATGGTGGTGGCGCGCATGGCGAGGATCCCTCTCGTGCGGTGTCGTGGCTGCGCTCAGGGGGTGGTCGAGCGCAGTTCACGGTACGCCGTCGCGGGCGCGGGCCGCTCTTCGAGGGTGCCCCGGACCAGCAGGAACTGCGCTGCCGCGTACGTCAGCATGATCCACAGGTCGGGTCTCGGCGGCTGCGGCCAGTCGGCGACGCCGGTCGCGATGAGGGTGTCGGACAGCAGGAACAGCGCACCGCCGAGCCCGGCGACCGGGCCGAGCCGGGCGGCGGCGGTGTACGCCATGGCCGTGAGCAGGGCGCTGTAGCAGGCGACGGGGACGCGCAGGTCCGTGGGCAGGTCCGGCCACAGCACGGCGACCGTGGTGACGAGTGCGGCGGCGTAGAGGGGGGCGAGCAGACGGCCACGCGCGCGGGACGTGCCATGCGGCGGTCGCCGTCGGCGGAAGAGGACGACGTAACAGACGTGCCCCGCGGCGAAGGACGCCATCCCGGCGAGGAAAGCCCAGTCCGCGTCGGACAGCAGCAGGACGTCACCGCCCCAGCCGCACAGGAGCGCGGCGATCAGCAGCCGGGGCCCACCGCGCACGCCCGCGTGGGCGGCGAGGAGCGGCATCAGCAGGGGCTTGGCGACGACGTGGCCGGGTTGGAAGCCGGCGGCCAGGGAGACGAGATCGACGACGGTGGCGGTGACGAAGGCACCGAGGAGGAGATGCGCGAGGGCACGGATGCGCGCCCTGCCCTCAGAGCCCGGTGTCACGCGGCCGCGGTCCCCTCGGCCGGGGCCGGCTCCGCGACCGGGGCGGCCTCCACCGGGGGCGTCGGCGCCCAGCCCGGCCCCCGGAAGACCCGCCCGGCCCGCTCGCCCCAACTCCTCGCCGCCCGGACGTCCTTGATGATCGCGACGTACTCATGGGTGGCCACCTTGACCGGGTTGAACGTGTTGATGTTCTTGGTCAACCCGTAGACGGGGCGTTCGGTCTCGGGCACGAAGGAGCCGAAGAGCCGGTCCCAGACGATGAGGATGCCGCCGAAGTTGCGGTCCAGATAGCCGCCCTGGGAGGCGTGGTGGACGCGGTGGTGGGACGGGGTGTTGAAGACGAACTCGAACCAGCGGGGCATCTTGTCGATGCGTTCGGTGTGGATCCAGAACTGGTAGACGAGGTTGGCCGAGGAGCAGAACGCGAGGGCGGCCGGGTGCACGCCGGCGGCGACCAGGGGGACGTAGAACGGCCAGACCGTCCACGTCGTCCAGGGCTGGCGCAGCGCGGTGGTGAGGTTGAACTTACGGCTGGAGTGGTGGACGACGTGGCAGGCCCACAGGATGCGGATGACGTGATGGCCGCGGTGGGACCAGTAGTAGAAGAAGTCCTGGCCGAGGAGCATCAGGGGGACGGTCCACCACAGCACGGGCACGCGCAGGGGCGTGAGTTCGTAGATGGCCGAGTAGATCGCGACGATCGGGATCTTCCAGAAGAAGTCGAAGACGAGACTGCCGAGCCCCATGCCGACGCTGGTCGCGGCGTCCTTGGTCTCGTATCCGGCCGCCTCCTCGTCGGGATGGACGCGCACGCTGATCATCTCGACCACGGTGAGCAGCACGAAGGCGGGTATCGACCACAGCACGACATCGGGCAGGTTCGGCATGGGGGCACCGTAGAACCGCTGGTCGGCCGCGGCCAGACGTTGTTACCCACAAGTATTTCCCGGGGTACGCGCTTGCTTCTTGGTCATCTCCGCCAATGGGTGTGCGCGCTGCGGCCGGCGCGCGCTATACCCCGGCGGCGCCGAGCAGCGCCCCCGCCGCGTACGTGACGCCCATCGCCAGCGCGCCGCCCACCACGTTCCGCAGAACGGCGCGCCCCGGTTCCGCGGCGCCCAGGCGGGCGCTGCTCCAGCCGGTGAGGACGAGGGCGGCCAGGACCGAGACCACGGTGATCCACACCCGCCAGCCCGCGGGCGGCAGCACGATCGCGAGCAGCGGCAGCAACGCGCCCACCGTGAACGCGAAGAAGCTCGCCCAGGCCGCGTGCCAGGGGTTCGTCAGCTCGTCGGGGTCGATGCCGAGCTCCACGCGCGCGTGCGCCCTGAGCGCGTCCCGTTCCGTCAGCTGCTCGGCGGCCTCACGGGCGACCTCGCGGGACAGTCCGCGCTCCTCGAGCAGCTGTGTCAGCTCCTCCAGCTCGGCCTCGGGCTGCTCGCGCAGCTCCCGCTTCTCCATCGCCAGGGCGGCCATCTCGGAGTCGCGCTGGGTGGACACGGAGACGTACTCGCCCGCGGCCATCGACATCGACCCGGCGAGCAGCCCCGCGAGCCCGGCGGTGAGGAGCGCGGAACGGTTGTCGGTCGCGCCGGCCACACCGACGACGAGCCCCGCTGTGGAGACGATGCCGTCGTTGGCGCCGAGCACCGCCGCCCGCAGCCAGTTCAGCCGCTGCCCCAGTGGGCCGCCGTGCGCCTCGCCGTGCGTTGGTTCGGTCACACGGGGAGGATGCCACCCCGAGGACGATCACAGGCGTACCAACCCTCTCGACGTCACCAGACGCGGACCTGGGCCCCCTTCGCGAACAGCGGGCTGGTCGCGTCCTCCGGGGGTTCCGGCAGGGGCTGGGCGATCTCCTCCACCGTCGGGCCCACCTTCGCCGCGATGGGGTCCAGCAGGTCCAGGTCGAAGCCGTAGACGCGGGCCGCGTTGCCGCCCAGCATCGCGGTCAGGTCCTCCCGGGGCACGGCCGCGCAGGCGAAGCGCAGGCCCTCGCGCGTGTACGGGTAGGTGCCCTCGTCGTGCGGGTAGTCGCTGCCCCACATGATCTTGTCGACGCCGATGCGGTCCCGCAGCGGCACCTCGTGGGGCCGCATGAAGCTGGCGCCGACGTAGCAGTTGTGGCGCCAGACCTCGGAGGGCGGTTTGCCCATGCGGGCGGCGAGGCCGGCGCCGAACTTGGACTCGGCCGTGGACGCCTTGGTCGCGGCGGCGACCAGACGGCCGTGGTAGTAGTCCAGCATGTCGAGCACGCCCGGGATCCAGCCCGAGCCCTGCTCCGTGAGGACGAGTCTCAGGTCCGGATGACGACGGAAGGCGCCGCCGAAGACCAGGTGCCACAGGGCCCGGTGGGAGAACCAGGTCGTCTCGACCATGAAGACCGCGCGGGCGGCCGGTTCGTCGCCGAGCGGCGGGGACGCCGAGCCCGCGTGGTGGTTGACGGGCACGCCCAGCTCCTCGCAGACGGCCCAGATGGGGTCGTACGCCTGCGAGTAGAGCTCCGGCAGCCCCGAGCCCGGCGGGGTGCCGGGGAGCAGCAGGCCGCCCTTGAGGCCCGCCTCGGCGGCCCGCCTGATCTCCTTGACGGCGGCCTCGACATCACCGAGAAGGATCTGGAAGACGCCCGCGCGCCGGCCGGGCGCCGCCGCGCAGAAGTCCGCGAGCCAGCGGTTGTGCGCACGCAGTCCGGCCCAGCGCCGCTCGAACTCCTCGGCGGTCGGGGCGGGCGCCATCAGGGACCCGGACGGGAAGAACGGCGGGATGGTGTTGGGGAAGACCACCTCGGCGACGATGCCGTCCTGCTCCAGCTCCGCCAGCCGCCGCTCGGAGTTCCAGTTCTGGTCGGCCGCGTCGGCGAGCAGGTCCTCGTAGGGGTTGACGTAGGTCGCCGCCCACACGTCGAACTCGTCGTGGTAGCGCTTCTCCAGGTAGGGCTTGTAGTCGAGGAGGTCGGCTCCCGCGTGGCAGTCGGCCGAGATGACCGTGTACCTGTCGTTCACCGCGTCACCCCCAGGGTCGGGAAGTCATGGTCGGTCAGCCAGTGCCGGCCCACCTCGCGCGAGCGCGCCCAGGACGCCACCACGGCCTCCTGGTCGTCCGGCTGGCCGAGGTCGGCCGGGGTGGGGCCGATGCGCCGGGCCAGCGGGGTCAGCTTCGCCACGTCGAAGCCGAAGGCCTCGGCGGCCGCGAGGCCCAGCATGCGGCGCGTCTCGGTGACCGGGATGTCGTGGAAGGTCCGGCGCAGCCACGCGCGCGTGTCGGGCCAGGTGCCCTCGGGGTGTGGGAAGTCGCTGCCCCAGAGGATGTTGTCGACGCCGATCTCGTAGCGCTGGGCGAGTTCGCGGCGCTTGGTGTTGGTCGCGCAGACGAAGACCTGGCGGTCGAGGTACTCGCTCGGCGGCCGTTTCAGCTCCGCGAAGGGGGAGAGCTTCTTGCCGCCGTGCGCGCCGAGGTAGAGGCGGTCCATGAACCACAGCAGGTTCGGCAGCCACCAGCAGCCCGACTCCGCGACCCCGAACCTGAGGCCGGGATGGCGTTCGAAGACCCCGGACCAGAGCAGGAACCACAGGGGGCGGGCCGGCCACCAGGTCACCTCGCTGACGAAGATGCCGAGGTGGTCGCCGTACTCGTGGCGCGGCGCCGAGCCGGAGTGGGTCAGCACCGGCATCCCGCACTCGGCCGCCGCCGCCCACACGGGGTCGTAACGGCGGTCGTGATAGGGCTCGTTGTCGCCCCACAGCGCCGGGATCATCAGCGCGCCGAGCCCCGACTCGCCGGCCCGGTGGATCTCGGCGACCACCTTGGTCACCTCGGCCGTGACGGGCAGCAGGGCGACCCCGCAGTGCCGTTCGGGGTTCTGCGACACGAAGTTCGCGAGCCAGCGGTTGTGCGCCTGCGCGCCGGCCATGCCGAGCTCCGGGTCGTGGTCGCCGGACAGGCCGAGGCCCACTCCGAAGGGCGCGGCGGTCCGGCTGTCGACGGCGTCCGCGTCCGGGAAGACCACCTCGGCGGCCACCCCGTCGCCGTCGAGCTCCTTCAGCCGTTGCACTGTGTCCCAACCCCCGCGCAAGCCCTCCTCGTTGTCCTGGAACCACTTGGCCGCGAACGCGTCGTTGCGGATGCCGAGCCGGGTCATCTCCTCGCGACGGCGTTCGCGCCCGGCGAGGAACTCGTCGAAGTCCCGGTGGAAACGGCTGTCCAGATAGGGCCGGTACTCCTCGGTGGGCAGTCCGGCGTGGCAGTCGGAGGAGATGATCAGATACGGCTCCTGGTCGGTCACATCGGCCTCCTCAGTCCAGGATGAAGCTCTCCAGGTACGACGGGTTCGTGCGCTCCAGCATCGAACCGGCCCGCGCGCGGATCTGGGCGTCGCTGTGCTCGCTCGGCGGCAGCAGCCAGAAGCGGTCGGCGCGGACGCCCTCGACGACGAACTCCGCGACCTCCTCCACGGGCGTGAAACGGACCTCCTTGCCCGCCGCCCGCATCGCGGTCTCCCACTGGTCGAGGCTGCGGTACGGGGTTCTGCGCTGCCGTTCCTTCGCGTACCGCTCGGGACGGTTGCGGTGCGACTCCCACAGGCCGGTGCGCAGCATGTGCGGGCCCGGGAAGAGCACCGAGGCGCCCACGCGCGCGTGCTCCGCCCTCAGATGGGCGTACAGGGACTCGGTCATGGTGACGACGGCCGCCTTGGTGACGGCGTACACGGAGGCGGTGGGCAGTGGGGCGATGCCGCCGTCACCGGAGGACGTGTTGACGACATGACCGGGTTGACCGGAGTTGATCATCCGTGGAACGAACGCCTGGATCCCGTGGAAGACGCCCCACACATTGACGGAGAACGCCCACTTCCAGTCGTTCGGTTCGTGCTCCCACATCCGGCCCTCGGCGCCCGAGCCGACCCCGGCGTTGTTGCACAGCAGATGGACGGCGCCGTAGGTGTCGTAGGCCGACTCGGCGAGGTCGAGCACCTGTTGGCGCTCGCCGACGTCCACCACGCGCGCGTGCACCTCGGCGCCGGCGGCCCGCAGATCCCCCGCGGCCTTCTCCAGCGCGCTCTCCTCGACGTCCGCGAGGACCACCTTCAGCCCCTCCGCCGCGAACCGCCGGGCCATCGCGAGCCCGATCCCGCTCGCGGCACCGGTGACGACGGCGACCTGGCCTGCCCGCAGCTCCATCAGCCGACGCTCCCCTCGGGGCTCTCCGGCGGCGCGTCGTGGACCTGCCGCGGATCGTCGTAGCGCTGGTGGACGTACGGCAGCAGCGCCTCGCCGCCGACCCGTTCGACGACCTTGCCGCGCTGGTCGCTGGTCTTCTCGCCGAGGGTGATGTCGAGGAGCCTGAGGACCGGGAGGTCGGCCACCGGGTCGAACATCGACTCGCGCAGGACGACGTCCCCGGTGACGCGTTCCAGCCGGCGTACCTTCTCGTGGCGCACGCAGTGCACGAGCACCGGGTCGGCGTCGAAGCCCGAACCGTCCACCGCGGGAAGGAACTTGAAGTAGAAGTCGGTCCTGCGGCTCGGCTCGGGCAGGGGCAGCTCCTCGCCGACCCGGCCGCGCACCTCCACGAAGGCGATGTCGTGCCGGGCCATCCACGCCCGCACCGCGGCCCCGTCCCGCTCGACCCGCACCTCGCCCAGCTTCTTCGGCTCCCCGAAGACCTCACGGCCGCCGGTCAGGGCCCGCTCATGGGTCATCGGCATCACGAGCGGGTACCAGCCGTCGACGCCGCCGTGGCTCGCGGCGACCGCGAACGAGCCCGCGCCGAGCGGGTATCCGGGCAGGTCGACCTCGCTGATGTTCACCCGGACCAGCGGCCGGCCGGTGGGTTTCAGCGGCGGTGGCAGCACCGCGGCCAGGGCGTCCGGGTCGGTCTCCCACCGGGCCACCACACCGGTGGACCAGATGTCGGGAAGTCTCGCGCTCGCCGTCCGCGCCGCGGCGATCTCCGCCTCGGTCCGTGCGCCGTACCGTACGCGTGCCATACGCCGTACCGCCCTTCCGTCGAGGGGTCACACGCCGGGCGGGAGGCACGCTTGCACCGGGCGGTGAAAAGGTCCATAGCCGCGCGCGGGGCATTCCGGACATTCGAACCGGCTTGTGGGACAGGGCACCTGACGGAAGGGAGTGTCAGTGGCGGCCCGTATCCTCAGGGACCATGCTCGAAGACCGTACGACGACCGCAGCGCCCTCCCCCACGGCGTGGCCGGCCGCGTATCCGCAGGGATACGCGGTCGTTGACGTGGAGACCACCGGCCTCGCCCGGGACGACCGGATCATCTCCGCGGCCGTCTACCGGCTGGACGCGCGCGGCGAGGTCGAGGACCACTGGTACACGACGGTCAACCCGGAGCGGGACCCGGGCCCGGTGTGGATCCACGGTCTGACGAGCGAGATGCTCGAAGGCGCCCCCCTGTTCACGGACATCGCCGGGGAGTTCGCGACCCGGCTGGAGGGCCGGGTGCTCGTCGCGCACAACGCGGTCTTCGACTGGCAGATGATCGCGCGGGAGTACGCACGCGCGCGGAGTGAGGCGCCGGTCCGTCAGCGCCTGTGCACCATCGCCCTGTCCAAGGAGCTGGGCCTGCCGCTGCCCAACCACAAGCTGGAGACCCTGGCCGCCCATTTCGGCGTGGTGCAGCGCCGGGCGCATCACGCGCTGGACGACGCGCGGGTGCTGGCGGAGGTCTTCCGGCCGAGCCTCGCGGCAGCGGCGGCGGGCGGCGTGCGCCTGCCGTTGCTGGAGTGCCGCCCGCTGACGGAGTGGAGCGACAGCCCGGTGCCGCACCAGCCGGGCGGCTACGGCGGTTACCGGCCGACGAGTTGGCGCCCCTCGCGCAGACGGCCCGCCTGCCCCTACCCCAACCCGGGCCGCTACCAGGACGGCGAACCGCTCAAACAGGGCATGCGGGTGGCGTTCTCCGGCGACACCTCCGTCGAGCGGGACCTCCTGGAGGACCGCGCGGTGGAGGCGGGGCTGCACGTCTCGACCAGCATCTCCCGGCTCACCAGTCTGCTCGTCACGAACGACCCGGACTCGGGCACCTCGAAGGTCGTCAAGGCGCGGCAGTACGGCACCCCGGTGGTGGACGAGGCGGCCTTCGGGCAGCTGCTGCGCGATGTGGCGCCGGCCGACGAGTGACCCGTACGGACGGGTGATCGCGCGGCGACTCGCCCACCGCCGACTCGCCCCCGCGGCGGTGACGGCTCACCCTATGACCCATGGCGAGATGCGAAGTTTGCGGCAATGACTACGGAATGACCTTCGAGGTCCACGCACAGGGTGCTGTCCATGTGTTCGACTGCTTCTCCTGTGCGATCCACCGCATGGCCCCCGTCTGCGAGCACTGCCGGGTGCAGATCATCGGGCAGGGCGTCGAGGTCGGGAACCAGTGGTACTGCGGTGCCCACTGCGCCCGCGAGGCGGGGAAGACGGGGATCGTCGACAAGGTGTGACCCGCCACCCGCGTGCGTGCGCCCCACGACCGAGTTGTACGGTCGTGGGGTGTACCGCTTCCTGTTGACCCGGCAGTGGGTGATCCTCACGCTGGTCGCCCTGCTGCTCATCCCCACGATGATCAGGCTGGGCATCTGGCAGATGCACCGCTACGAGGAGCGCAGCGCCCGCAACCAGCTGGTCTCCGACGCGCTGCACGCCAAGCCGGTGCCCGTCGAGGAGCTGACCTCGCCGGGACACACCGTGACCAGGCACGACCGCTACCGCACGGTCACGGCGAAAGGTCACTTCGACACCAGGGACGAGGTCGTCGTCCGCCGCCGCACCAATGACGACGACGAGGTCGGCTACCACGTCCTGACCCCGTTCGTGCTCGCCGACGGCAAGGTGCTGCTGGTCAACCGCGGCTGGATCCCCTCCGACGGCCCGAGCCAGACGACGTTCCCCAAGGTGCCCGCGCCGCCCGCCGGCACGGTGACGATCTCCGGGCGGCTGATGCCCGACGAGACGACCGCGGCCAGCGGCATCAAGGACCTCAAGGGGCTGCCGCCCCGGCAGATCATGCTGATCAACAGCGAGGAGCAGGCCCGCCGTCTCGGCGCCGAGGTGCTCGGCGGCTACATCCAGCAGACGGCGCCCCAGCCGAAGGGCGACACCCCGGAGCAGATCTCCGACCCGGGCAAGGAAGACGCCCCGCTGAACTACGCGTACATGATCCAGTGGTGGCTGTTCGCGGCCGGCGTCCCCTACGGCTGGTGGGTGCTGGTCAAGCGGGAGCGCCGGGACCGGGCCGAGGCGGCGGCGAAGGAATCCGAGACGGAGGCCGAACCGGCGTCCGTGTGAGGCGCCGGCCCGGCTCACCCGCCCGGCTCACCGCCTGATTGTCGGCCCACGCCGCCGGGAACCCGCACAGCGTGCACCCGCGCATCGAGGACTACGCCCTGATCGGCGACGAACAGACGGCGGCGCTGGTCGGCCGTGACGGCTCCGTCGACTGGCTGTGCCTGCCCCGCTTCGACTCCGCGGCCTGCTTCGCCCGGCTGCTCGGCGACGAGGACAACGGTTACTGGCGCATCGCCCCCAAGGACGCCGAGGGCCCCTGCACCCGGCGGGCCTACCGGCACGACACCCTCGTCCTGGACACGGAGTGGGAGACGAGCGAGGGCGCGGTGCGCGTCACCGACCTGATGCCCGAGCGGGACCGCACCCCCCACCTCGTCCGCATCGTCGAGGGCCTCGGCGGCCGGGTCACCGTCCGCGGCACCCTGCGCCTGCGCTTCGACTACGGCTCGATCGTGCCCTGGGTGCACCGGTCCGGCGGGGAGCGGGTGGCCGTCGCCGGCCCGGACGCGGTGTGGCTGCGCAGCGAACCGGAGGTGCACACCTGGGGCGAGGACTTCGGCACGCACGCGGAGTTCACCGTCGAGGAGGGCGAGCAGGTCGCGTTCGTCCTCGGCTGGCACCCCTCGTACGAGTCGCCCCCGCCGCGCATCAACCCGCACAAGGCCCTGCGCACCAGCGTCCGCGACTGGCGGGAGTGGGCGGGGCGCTGCCGTTACGACGGCCCGCACCGCGACACCGTCGTCCGCTCCCTGATCACCCTCAAGGCCCTCACCTACCGTCCCACCGGCGGCATCGTGGCCGCCCCCACCACCTCGCTCCCGGAGGAGCCGGGCGGCGTGCGCAACTGGGACTACCGCTACTGCTGGCTGCGCGACTCGACCCTCACCCTGAACGTGGGGCTGTCCGCGGGCTACCGCGAGGAGGCCGAGGCCTGGCGCGACTGGCTGCTGCGCGCGGTCGCGGGCGACCCGGCCGACCTGCAGATCATGTACGGCCTCGCGGGCGAGCGGCGGCTGCCGGAGACCGAGCTGCCGTGGCTGTCGGGCTTCGCGGGCTCCACGCCCGTACGGACCGGCAACGACGCCTACACGCAGCTGCAGCTGGACGTGTACGGCGAGGTCATGGACTCGCTGTACCTGGCCCGGAGCTCGGGGCTGTCCACCAGGCCGCACATGTGGGCGATCCAGGTGGCGCTGATGGACTGGCTGCGCGACGAGTGGCGGCAGCCGGACGAGGGGCTGTGGGAGGTCCGCGGCGGCCGGCGGCACTTCGTGCACTCGAAGGTCATGGTGTGGGTGGCCGCCGACCGGGCCGTGCGCACGCTGGAGGAGAACCCTCAGCTGGACGGCGACCTCGACGGCTGGCGCGCGCTGCGCGACGAGGTCCACCGCGAGGTCTGCGAGAAGGGCTTCGACAGCGAGCGGAACACCTTCACGCAGTCCTACGGCTCGCGCGAACTCGACGCCGCGCTGCTGCTCATCCCGCGCGTGGGCTTTCTGCCGCCGGAGGATCCGCGGGTGCGCGGCACGATCGACGCGATCCGCGAGGACCTGGCGCACCACGGCTTCCTGCGCCGCTACAGCCTGGACGAGACGACCGTCGACGGGCTGCCCGGCGACGAGGGCACCTTCCTGGTGTGCTCGTTCTGGCTGGCGGACGCGCTGCAGATGACGGGCCGCGCCGAGGAGGCACGCGAGCTGTTCGAACGGCTGGTGGGGCTCTGCAACGACGTGGGGCTGCTGTCCGAGGAGTACGACCCCGTGGCCGGCCGCCAGCTCGGCAACTTCCCGCAGGCCTTCAGTCACGTCGGTCTGGTGAACACCGCCCTCGCCCTGTTCGGCGGCGGCGAGGCAGGATAGGGGCCATGGATCTTGGACTGAAGGACCGGGTGTACGTCGTCACGGGAGCCACGCGGGGCCTCGGCAACGCGGCGGCGCGGGAGCTTGTCGCCGACGGGGCGAAGGTGGTGCTGACCGGCAGGGACGAGAAGCGGGCCGCCGACGCGGCGGCCGAACTGGGGCCGGACGCCATGGGGGTGGCCGTCGACAACGCCGATCCGGAGGCGGCGGCGCGGCTGATCGCGGTGGCGCGGGAGCGGTTCGGGCGGTTCGACGGCGTCCTGGTGAGCGTCGGCGGGCCCGCTCCGGGGTTCGTCGCCGACAACACGGACGAGCAGTGGCAGACGGCGTTCGAGTCGGTGTTCCTCGGCGCGGTGCGGCTGGCCCGGGCGGCGGCCGCGGAGCTGGAGGCCGGGGGTGTCATCGGGTTCGTGCTGTCGGCGTCGGTGCACGAGCCGATCCCGGGACTGACGATCTCCAACGGGCTGCGGCCCGGGCTCGCCGGTTTCGCCAAGTCCCTGGCGGACGAGCTCGGGCCGCGGGGCATCCGGGTCGTGGGCCTGCTGCCCTCCCGCATCGACACGGACCGGGTGCGCGAGCTGGACGGGATGTCCGCGGACCCGGAGGCCACGCGGGCCGCGCACGAGTCCCGTATCCCGCTCAGGCGTTACGGCACTCCGGAGGAGTTCGGGCGGGCCGCGGCGTTCCTGCTGTCGCCCGCCGCGTCCTATCTGACGGGCATCATGCTTCCCGTGGACGGCGGGATGCGGCACGGCTTCTGAGGGCTTCAGAGGCTCGACCAACCCTTTGCTCCTGAGGGCCTGCGGGGCTCAACTGACCCTTTCCGCACGGTGCTTGACGGCCTTCAGGCGGACCTCCGCCGGGAGGGCGGCCAGGCCCGCCGAGTCGCGGGCGTGGGTCAGGGCCCGGGTCGTCAGGTGGTGCAGGGCCCAGGACGGGTCCACGTGCGGCTCCAGGAGGAGCTGGACGCGGGCCTGCGGGGCCGTGCGACGGCCGGTGAGGTGGGCGTGGGCGTGGGCGACGCCGTCCGGCTCCGCCGCCTCTGTCGCCAGGACGCCCTCCAGGGCGCGGCCCCGCAGCAGCGCCCCCTCGCTGTCGCCGGTGTCCACCAGGACCTCTCCCAGCCTGCGCCGGCGCAGCACCGCGGCCAGCCACCACAGGGCGAGCAGGACGAGGACGGCGAGGGCGCCGAGCACCGTCGGCCACCACCAGCCGTGACCCTCCCAACGGGTGCGCTCGGCGTCGCTCAGCAGGACGTCGTGGCGGCCGCCGTGGATCCACCAGGACGGCGGGTTCGCGCCCAGCCCGACGGCCAGGACGGAGCCGCCCAGGGCCAGAAGGGCGAGGCCCACGACGCCGATCAGCACACGGTTGACGATCCGCAGCACCGCCCTCACCCCTTCCGCCCGATGCGCCGTACACGGACACGCAGCGCGGGCGGACGCGAGAGCCCCATACCGCTGATCGCGGCACCCAGCGAGGCCTCCAGGTCCTCCTGTACGTCGTCCAGTTCGCGGAAGTGGGAGACGACGTGCACGTCGGCGCGCGAGCGGCCCATCCTGACCCGCGCCGACTGGACGCCGGCGATCTCCATGGCACGGTCGCGCAGCACCAGGGCCGCGGCCTCCCGGTGCAGTCCGGCGTGGACGTCGGGGTGGACGCGCCGCATCGGCAGGACGCCGCGCAGTCCGGGCGTGGCCGCCAGCACGATCAGCCAGACGCCGAGGGCGGCGGCGACTCCGGCGCCGACGAGGACCCAGGTGTCGTCGAGGGGGCGGTGGGCGAGCTGGTGGGCCAGTTCGCGGCGCCAGGCCATGGCGGGCCGGTGCGCCCGTACGGCGGCGACGTCGTACAGGAACATGCCCGCGACGGCGAGGACCAGCAGTGCCACGACGGCCGCGGGGACGCGGCGCGCGGACCAGAAGCGGCCCTCGGGGCCGTGGTCGCCGACGACCGGGGGCGGTGGTGCCTCCGGCGCCCGCTCGATGACCGGCAGTCGTTGTGTGGTGCCCTCCGAGCCCTGGGGCTCGCTCATCGCGTCCTCCCCTGTGCCGCGCCGTGCGCCGGGGTCAGATGCAGCCGTTCCACGTGGACGGCGACCTCCGGCACCTCCATGCCCACCAGAGCGCGTACCCGGGAAGCGACATGTCGACGCACATCCGCGCACCGGGCGCCGATGTCGCACGGATAGTCGAGTTCGAGATGGAGACGGATGTGGGCGGTGCGGTGGTGGACGACGACCGTCGCGTAGGGGTGTGACGCCTCGTCGGACTGGCCGGTGAGCGCCTCGCGGGCCGCCTCGGCGGCGATCTTCGAGACGACCCGGTCGGCGATCCGGGTCGCGCCGCGCTCCCCCGGCGCGACGGCGGCCGGGGGTCTGCCCAGTTCACCGACGCCGTCGCTCACCCCCGTCACCGCCGGCGGTCGTCACGCGTGCGGAAGAAGTCGCCGAGTTCCAGGTCCCCCTCCAGGAACCGGCCCGCGACGAAGCCGATGGCGCCCAGGGCCGCCACCAGCAGGAAGGCCCCGAAGCCGCCGAAGTAGCCGGCGAAGCCCAGCGCCATCCCGGCGATCATGCCGACCACGGCCATGCTCATCGTGTGCTCCCCTCACGGTCGTTCACAGGCCGGTCGGTCACTGGATCCGGGGCTCCGGCTCCTCGTCCTCTTCCTCCGGCAGCTTCACGTCGCTCACCGCGATGTTGACCTCGACCACCTCGAGGCCGGTCATCCGCTCCACGGCCGCGATGACGTTCTCACGGACGGCGCGGGCGACGTCGGCGATGGAGACGCCGTAGTCGACGACGATCTCCAGGTCGAGCGCGGTCTGCACCTCGCCGACCTCGGCCTTCACCCCGCGGGTCACCGACTTCGAACCGCCGGGCACGCGGTCGCGCACGGCGCCGAAGGTGCGGCTGAGTCCACTGCCGAGGGCGTGGACGCCGAGCACGTCCCGGGCGGCCAGCCCGGCGATCTTCTCCACGACCCCGTCGGCGATGGTCGTACGGCCGCGGGTGCCGGGGTCTCCGCCGCCGCGCCGTGTCGCCTGCGACCTGCGGGTCCCCGGGGTCTCGGGTAGGTCCTTCTCGCCCGTGGGGGTCCTCGTCCGGTTCTGCTCCGTCATGTCGGTCATCGCCGTACGTCCCTTCCGGTTCGTCGTCCTGTGACCACGGTAAGTGGGGTTGCCGCGGGGCGCGCCGGGGATGCGGCAGGCTGGAGGAATGACCGCGGACGGATGGGCTCGGACGGTACGGCACCGGCTGGGGGTGGGCAGGCTCCTGCCGCTGGGGGCGCCGGGCGACGGCGCGTGGATCGCGGAGGAGGCGGCCGCGGCGGTCCTGCGGCATGCGGCCGCCGGTCTGCCCGCAGTACGGCTGGACGTCCTCCGCATCGCCCTCACCGACCCGGAGGACGCCCACGACCCCGTCGTACCGCCCCCGCCGAGCGCACTGCCGCCGGGACCGCTGCGGATCACGGCGGACTTCGCGGCGACGACGACCGAGCCACTGCCGACGACGGCGACCCTCCTCCGCACGACGCTCGCGACGGCGGCGACGGAACTGCTGGGGCTGACGGTGACGGAGGTGGATCTACGGGTGACGGAACTGCTGGACGAGGAGCAGGAGTCGGCGGAGGCCGGTGTGTCCTCGGCGGTCCGCCCCGCCGATGCCCCGACGGCACCGCAGCGGCCGACGGACCCGGGGACTCCCGACGAGGACCGAGTGGCCGCCGCCGTCCTGACCGTCCCGGGCGTGACCCGTCTGACGAGCGCCCTCGGACGCCGGGCCGTGCGCCTGGCGGAGGACCGTGAGACGGAGGGCGCACTCCCCCGCCGCCACGCACACGTGGAGTTCGCGGTCGACGTGGACCGCCGGGCCCTGGACGTGGCCCGCGAGGTCCGCACCGCCGTCTCCGAGTCCTTGCCTGACCACCCGGCGGTAACGGTGCTGGTCACGGCGGTGGATCACTGACCTGAGCGTCGCCTCGGGCCGTGGGTCACTCGCCGAGGCCCGCCAGGTCTCGCAGGCGGCGGGCCTGGGCGGCTCGTTCCGCTGCGCGCTGGTCGTCGTAGGTGCGGTGGTGGGCGCCGCGGATGAGGGTCTTGGTTTCGATGACCGCGTCCCGGGGGGCCGACAGGATCGCCGACGCCAGGTCGGAGACGGCGGCGTCCAGTTGGTCGGCGGGGACGGCGAGGTTGGCGAGGCCGGTGCTGACCGCCTCCTCGGCCTGGACGAAGCGGCCGGTGAGGCAGATCTCGAGTGCGCGGCCGTAGCCGACGAGGGCGACGAGCGGGTGCGTGCCGGTCAGGTCCGGGACCAGGCCCAGGCTGGTCTCGCGCATGGCGAACTGCACGTCGTCCGCGACGACGCGCAGGTCACAGGCGAGGGCGAGCTGGAAGCCGGCCCCGATGGCATGTCCCTGTACGGCGGCGATGGAGACGAGGTCGCCGCGCCGCCACCAGGTGAAGCCGTCCTGGAAACCGGCGATGCTCGCGTCGAGTTCACCGTCGCTGCTGCGTGCGAGGTCGATGAACGTCGGCTCGCCCTCGATGCCCTCGGGCGTGAACATCTGCCGGTCGAGGCCGGCGGAGAAGGACTGCCCCTCGGCACGCAGCACCACGACACGGACCGACCCCGGCAGCACCCGCCCGGCCTCGGCGAGCGCCCGCCACATCGCGGGGCTCTGCGCGTTGCGCTTGGCCGGGTTGGTGAGCGTCACCGTGGCGATCGCGTCGTCGACGGTGAGCCGTACGCCGTCCTTGTCGAGTACGGGACCGAGGTCCTGGGCGGACGTGGCCATGGGGCGCCTCCGATGCGTGCGGTCAGCAGAGCAGTAGGGACTACAAGCTAAGTGACTGCACAGTAACCACCCGGCCAGTCATCCGGCCGACCGGGTGGCCACCATCGAAGCCGATGGGCCGCCCGGGTCAGGACGAGGCGGCCTTCTTGCCCCGTGTCGCACCGCCACGCCCACGGAGCGTGACGCCCGACTCGCTGAGCATCCGGTGCACGAAGCCATACGAGCGGCCGGTTTCCTCGGCCAGTGCCCGAATGCTCGCACCGGAGTCGTACTTCTTCTTCAGGTCTGCCGCGAGCTTGTCGCGCGCGGCGCCGGTCACCCGGCTGCCCTTCTTCAGAGTCTCGGCCACCCGTGCCTCCTCATGGGAAGTGCGCTCTGGTCTCCTCATGATCACCCCTCCGGGCCGTCATGGCCACCCATTCGGCAAGGTCCGTGAGACAGGCTTTTGACGACAGGAGCGCGTCCCCACATACGGAACCTGATGTTCCGCGTGGTCGTGTTCGTTCGGCCGAACGGGTTGATCCACGAAGTGCCAGGTCAGGACGTGACGCGGCCGAGCCCTTCCGGAGGGAGGGCTCGGCCGGGAAATCGATGTAGGACACACCTCGGTACGAGGAGATCTCACACAGATGGTGGATCACCGATGGGCCGAATGATCCATACGCCGTTGATCACGCTTTCGATCAAGCGAGGGCGACGAGGTCCGCGTAGTCGGAACCCCACAGATCCTCGACCCCGTCGGGCAGCAGGATGATGCGCTCCGGCTGGAGTGCCTCCACGGCGCCCTCGTCGTGGGTGACCAGGACGACCGCGCCCTTGTAGGTACGCAGGGCGCCCAGGATCTCCTCGCGGCTGGCGGGGTCGAGGTTGTTGGTGGGCTCGTCCAGGAGCAGCACGTTGGCGGAGGAGACCACCAGGGTCGCGAGGGCCAGACGGGTCTTCTCGCCGCCGGACAGGACGCCGGCCGGCTTGTCGACGTCGTCGCCGGAGAACAGGAACGAGCCGAGCACCTTGCGGACCTCGACGAGGTCCATGTCGGGGGCGGCCGAGCGCATGTTCTCCAGGACGGTGCGGTCGGCGTCCAGGGTCTCGTGCTCCTGGGCGTAGTAGCCGAGCTTGAGGCCGTGCCCGGGGACGACACCGCCCGTGTCGGGCTGCTCGACGCCCGCGAGGAGCCGGAGCAGGGTGGTCTTTCCGGCGCCGTTCAGACCGAGGATGACGACCCGGGAGCCCTTGTCGATGGCCAGGTCGACGTCGGTGAAGATCTCCAGCGAGCCGTAGGACTTCGACAGGCCCTCGGCCATCAGCGGGGTCTTGCCGCAGGGCGCGGGCTCGGGGAAGCGCAGCTTGGCGACCTTGTCCGACTGCCGGACCGCCTCCAGGCCGGCGAGCAGCTTGTCGGCACGGCGGGCCATGTTCTGCGCGGCGACGGTCTTGGTCGCCTTGGCCCGCATCTTGTCGGCCTGCGAGTGCAGCGCGGCGGCCTTCTTCTCGGCGTTGGCGCGCTCGCGCTTGCGGCGCTTCTCGTCGGCCTCGCGCTGCTGCTGGTAGAGCTTCCAGCCCATGTTGTAGACGTCGATCTGGGCGCGGTTGGCGTCCAGGTAGAACACCTTGTTGACGACCGTCTCGACCAGGTCGACGTCGTGGGAGATGACGATGAAGCCGCCGCGGTAGGTCTTGAGGTAGTCCCGCAGCCAGATGATCGAGTCGGCGTCGAGGTGGTTGGTCGGCTCGTCGAGCAGCAGGGTGTCCGCGTCGGAGAACAGGATGCGCGCCAGCTCGATACGGCGGCGCTGACCGCCGGAGAGCGTGTGCAGCGGCTGGCCGAGGACCCGGTCGGGCAGGTTGAGCGCGGCGGCGATGGTGGCGGCCTCGGCCTCGGCGGCGTACCCGCCCTTCGTCAGGAACTCCGTCTCCTGGCGCTCGTACTGCCTCAGGGCCTTCTCGCGTGTGGCGCCCTGGCCGTTCGCGATGCGCTGCTCGTTCTCGCGCATCTTGCGCAGCAGGACGTCCAGGCCGCGCGCGGAGAGGACGCGGTCGCGGGCGAGGACGTCGAGGTCGCCGGTGCGGGGGTCCTGGGGGAGGTAGCCGACCTCGCCGGAGCGGGTGATCTGGCCGGCGGCGGGGATGCCCTCGCCGGCGAGGCACTTGGTGAGGGTGGTCTTGCCGGCGCCGTTGCGTCCGACCAGGCCGATGCGGTCGCCCTTGGCGACTCGGAAGGTGGCGGACTCGATGAGGACTCGGGCGCCGGCGCGCAGCTCGATACCGGTGGCGGAGATCACGGACATGCTCCAGGGCGGACAGGGGGTTGACGGATGGGCGGCTGAGGACGTTCCCGCCGTCTAATGCGCGAGGAGAATGGCCATGGGCCAAGTCTAACGGGGCCGTGCAAGCGCATTTTCTACGTCCGGGTGTTCGTCACGGCACTTGTCAGTTCCCTCCGGTGTGCACCTGGAAGGCGGCGCGGCGCACGGCCTTGGCGAGAGCCGGGTCGGGGTGGGCGGCGGCGAGGGCGACCAGGACCTGGACGGTGCGCGGGTGGCCGACGGCGCGCACCTCGTCGAGCAGCATCGGCACCGTGGGCTGCACTGCGGACTCCAGGTGCCGTACCAGCATGGGGGCCTCGCCGTGGTCGGCGACGGCGGCCGCGGTGTCGACCCACAGCCAGGTGGCCTCCTCGCGGGTGAGCACCTCGTGGGCGTCCTCGGGGTCGACGCCGTCGTGCTCGGCCAGCCACAGCAGGGCGTACGGGCGCAGGGTGGGCTCGTCGGCGACGGCCCGGACATCGGGCTCTGCGGGGGCGCCGACCACGCGCAGCGCCTCGAAGGCGAGGCCGCGCAGCAGGGCGTCGTCGCCGCGGGCGGCGGCGATGAGCTCGGTCACGGCGCTGCCGACGGGCCGGGCGGCGAGCCAGGCGCGGTACTCGGCGCGGGCGGCGTTCGGGCGCAGCTGGGCGCAGCCGCGCAGCATCTCCTCGGCGACGGCCTCGATGTTCCCGGCCGGGCTCTGCGCGGCGACGCAGATCTGCTCCAGCTTCACCCACACCGCCCAACTGCCGAGCGGGGTGAGCGTCGCGTGTCCGTCGCCGTAGGTGAGGGCGCCGACGGAGGCGAGGGCGTGCAGGGCCCAGTCCAGGAGGGGGGCGAGCGGGGCGTCGGGCGCCTCGGGCTGCTCGACGGGCTCGGGCTGCGGACCGTACGGGATCTCGCAGCGTTCGGTGCGCAGTTCGACGACCCGCTGCTCCAGCAGGTCCAGCAGCTGCTCCACCGGGACGGGCCCGGCGGACAGCTGGAGGAAGGAGAGCACCTGCGGCATCGCCGAGACGACCTCGGCGACGGCGGCGGGCTCGCGCTCCGAGAGTTCCGCGTGGGCCAGCGACCAGGCGTCGAACAGGGCGACCCAGCCGCGCAGCACGGCGCTGTCGTCCCGGTCCCAGGCGCGCAGCCGCCAGCCGGGGCGGGCGCTGTCGCCGTGCACCTCGATGAGGCCCGCGAGCCGTGCGGTGTCCCAGTCGGCGCGGACCTGAGCGACGGTCAGGCCGAGGTCCCGGGCCGCGCGTTCGGCGGTCGCGTCGGAGAGGGTGGCCTTGCCGTCGGCCCGCGCGCCCTCGCTGCCGGGGCCGAGGGCGGCGTCGGCCCAGTGGGCGACACGGGCCGCGTCGGCAAGACCGGAGCGCGCCATTCTGGCCAGCTCCGCGGGTGCCGGTGTGCCCTCCGGCGGGCGCGGCGCCGGGCGCCGTGGGCGCCGCTGGTTCACGGCTGTGGGGGCGGCGGCCAGGGGTCGCGGGCGGACGATTCGAAGCCTGGAGTCGCGCGGGATACGGGACGTCACAGGTGCAGTCTTCCGGTTGACGGTCCGAAAACCCAAACGGAACGTCACCGGGGGCGACGGGCGTGGCCAAGGGACGGCGGCGCGGGAGCGGTGAAGGGCCTGGAACAGGCCAGTGGTACGGCCTTAAACGGAATCGGGTCGACCGTTCGGCCCCGCCTCCTCACGGCGGGTCACATCAGCGGGGTCAGGAAGCGGCGCAGCGCCTCCTCGTAGCCTTCCGGGTCGGCGTTCCACATCGCCGCGTGCGGGGCGCGGCGGACGGTGTGCAGGGCGACCATGTTCGGGCGGCCCTCGGCGAGGCTGTGGGAGAACTGCCAGGGGGCCAGGGTGTCGTCCGGGCCGTGGATGACGAGGGTCGGCACACTCGGTTCGGCGGCGGCCGCGGCGGAGCGGTCGCCCTCCATGCCGGTGCGGCCCTGCGCGGCGCGCACCGCGAGCGGCAGCAGGGCGCCCGGGGTGCGGCGGGCGGCGGCGAGGGCGCGCAGGGTGGTCGCCCAGCTGAGCACCGGCGAGTCCAGGATCAGCCCGGAGATCCGGTCGCGCAGTCCCGAGTGGGCGGTGGCGCGCATCGCCATGGTGGCGCCGGTGGACCAGCCGAGCAGCACGACCCGTTGGGCGCCGTTGCCGACGGCGTGCCGGACGGCCGCGTCCAGGTCGCGCCACTCGGTCTCGCCGAGGTGGTTCAGGCCGTCCGGGGAGCGGGGGGCGCCGGGGTCGCCGCGGTAGGCGGGGGCGAGCACCGGGAAGCGCTGGCGGTGCAGGAACTCCATGAGGTTCATGGTGTGTTCGCGGGTGGCGCCGAGGCCGTGCACGGCGATGACCCAGGTGCCGCGCGCGCCGGGCACGAACCAGGCGGGCAGGGTGCCGAGTTCGCCGGGGATCTGGACGTCGGTGTGGTCGAGGCCGAGGGAGTCGCGGGGGTTGCCGACGTACAGGTTGGGGGTGAGCCACACCTTGTCGCCGGGTTCGAGGGTGCCGTGCGTGACGCGTTCGAGGCGGCGTACGACGGTGTCGGCGGAGTGCGTCGCGTGGGCGAGGACGGGACCGACGACCGCGTGCGTGCCGTCCCCGGCCAGGCCGTAGGTGCCGGGGCGCAGCGCGGCGAGGTCGCGGGTGAGGGCGATCTGGCCGGCCGCCGTGGCGTGCACGGTGAGCCGGGGTTCGGTGGGCAGGGGGCGGCCGGGCGGCGCCTTGAGCGCGGCGTCGCTGGCGAACCGGCCTGCGGCCACGGAGGCCGCGCCGGCGGCCAGGGCTACGGTGACGGCGGCGGCCGTCGCTTTGACAGTGCGCACCTGTCCAGTGTCCTGGCGGTCCGGGTGACCGGCCAGCGGAAGGAGGAAGCGGGGTGATGCCGTCCGTCGGCGGCGGTGTGGTGTGCTCACCTCACCCCGGTACCCCGTGACGTCACCTCTGCTGCCCGTACCCCCGCAGCTTTTCGCCCACCTCCTCGACCTGGGCGAGGGAGAGCAGGTTCGGCGACATGCCCGGCACCGAGGAGGCGGTGAGCCACAGGCGGCACATCCACTCCAGCTGGGCCGTGCGGTCGTAGGCCTGGGACAGGCTCGTGCCGTGGGCGACCGTGCCGTGGTTCTGCAGGAGGCAGGCGCTGCGGTCGGCGAGGGCGCGGAGCATGTTCTTGGCCAACTCGTCGGTGCCGTAGGTCGCGTACGGGGCGACTCGGACGGGGCCGCCCAGGGCCGCGGCCATGTAGTGGATCGTCGGGAGCTCGGGGACGAGGGTGGAGACCGCCGTCGCGTGGACGGCGTGGGTGTGGACGACGGCCCGCGCGCCGGTCGAACGGTATACGGCGAGATGCATCGGCAGCTCGCTGGTCGGGATCAGGGTGCCGAGGATCTGCCGGCCGTCGAGGTCGACGCCGGTGATGTCGTCCGGTGCGAGGCGGTCGTAGGGGACGCCCGTGGGGGTGACCAGAACGGTGTCGCCGACGCGGGCCGAGACGTTGCCCGAGGTGCCGACGACCAGGCCGTCGGCGACGGTGCGGCGGGCCGTCGCCACGAGCTCCTCCCAGGCCCGCGTCTCCTCGGGGAGCGCGCCCCTGCCCCGCTCTTCCCGTGCGTTCCGCCCGTCCCACTGCTCCTCACCCATGCCGCGATCATCCCAGGCGCATCCCGGCCCGGCCCCCCAGTTCGCCCGGGGCTCCCGCTTGCGACACTCCGACGCCCCCCTCAGTTCATCTTCCGTTCACCCAGGTTTCCTACGGTCAACCGACCGATGACTTCGAACGATTGCCTGGGTAAATGGAAAGCTTCTCGCTGATCCTCGCGATTGTGGTGATCACCGCACTCGCGTTCGATTTCACGAACGGTTTCCACGACACCGCCAACGCGATGGCCACCACCATCTCGACCGGCGCACTCAAGCCCAAGGTCGCGGTGGCCATGTCCGCCGTGCTCAACCTTGTTGGCGCCTTCCTCTCCGTGGAGGTCGCGAACACGATCTCCAAGGGTCTCGTCGATGAGAACGGCATCCGTCCCGAGGTCATCTTCGCCGCCCTGGTCGGCGCGATCCTCTGGAACCTGGTGACCTGGCTGGTGGGCCTGCCCTCCAGTTCCTCGCACGCCCTGATGGGCGGTCTGATCGGCGCCACCGTCGCCTCGGCCGGCTTCGGCGCGGTCCACGGCGACGTGCTCGTCACCAAGGTGCTGCTGCCCGCGCTCGCCGCCCCGGTCGTCGCCGGGCTCGCCGCGATGCTCGCGACCCGCTTCTCCTACGCCCTCGACCGCAAGGCCGACGGCAGGGCGGCCGACAAGGGCTACCGCGCCGGGCAGATCGCCTCGGCCGGCCTGGTCTCGCTGGCCCACGGCACCAACGACGCGCAGAAGACGATGGGCATCATCACCCTCGCCCTGGTCGCCGGCGGCGCCGTCGCCCCCGACTCCGACCCGCCCACCTGGGTGATCCTCTCCGCGGGTCTGGCCATCGCCCTCGGCACCTACATCGGCGGCTGGCGCATCATCCGCACGATGGGCAAGGGCCTGACCGAGCTTCAGCCCCGGCAGGGCTTCGCCGCCCAGACCAGCGCGGCGACGGCCATCCTGGCCTCCTCGCACCTCGGTTTCTCCCTCTCCACCACGCACGTCGTCTCCGGTTCGGTGATGGGCGCGGGCCTCGGCCGCAAGGGCGGGGCGGTGCGCTGGTCGACGGCGACCCGGATGCTGGTCGCCTGGGTCCTGACGCTGCCGGCCGCCGCCCTGGTCGGCGCGGGCGCGGAGTCCGTGACCGATCTCGGGGACTGGGGCACCGCCGTCGTCGCCGTCTTCCTCGTCGCCGCGAGCGCCGCGATCTGGAAGGTCTCGCGCCGCGAGGTCGTCGACGCGTCGAACGTCAACGAGACCGAGGAGCCGGCCGGCGTCGTCACCACGGCGATCGCCGCGGTCACCCCTCCTCCCCCGGGCACGGTGACGGAGGGCCTGACGGCCACGATCGCCGCGCCGCCGGTCACCACCACGGAGCCGGCGGCCCCGCCGGCCGCCGTCTGAGCCCCGGCCACCCGGTAACGAAGGAAGCAGCAGCATGAAGATCGACTGGTCGGCCTTGGGCTCCGTCTTCGGTGTCAGCCTCGCGGTCACCGTGGGACTCGTGGCCCTGTTCACCCTCGGCGTCATGGGCCTGTCGCACCGCGAGCGGGCCACCGCACAGGGCGGCTCGGCGGCCCTCGCGACGGCCGGAGCGTACGTGGCCTTCGCGGGCTGCGCGGCGGCGGTGGCGTACGGAATCAACCTGATCATGGCCAAGGGCTGAGCCCTTTCCCGCAGTTGGTGCCGGGACGGTGATCCGTCCCGGCACCTCGCGTTTCCGTGAACACGGCGATTCCTCGCGTGTGGGCCTCAGCACACTCTCCCGTCGCAGGTCAACGGCAAGTTGACTGCCGTTCGGGTGCGTGGTGGACTGCCGGAGCCATGTACGGCGGCAAGGGAGGAAGCCGGTGCGAGTCCGGCGCGGTCCCGCCACTGTCACCGGGGTAGGTAGCCCCGGGAGCCAGGAACTCCCACCGCCGGTCTCGTCGAACCAGGGCGCGGACACCCTGAGTGAGGACATACAGCCATGCTCGCCTGCCGTTTGAGGTACAGGACCGGGATCCTTCGGAAGGGCCCCGGGTCGCTTCCCCGCCCCACGGCCGGCTGAGCCGATGCGTGCCGGTCGCGTCTTCGCGTACGGCGCCGCCGCCGGGCTCCTCGGTGACCAGCTGCTCGGCGATCCGCGCCGGGGGCACCCGGTCGCCGCGTTCGGACGGGCCGCGGGTGCCGTGGAGCGGGTGCTGTGGCGGGACCACCGCGGGTGGGGGGCGCTGCACACCGCCGTGTGCGTCGGGGGTGCCGTGGCGCTGGGCGCCGTGGCGGAGAAGGTCGTACGTCCGTCCCGTACCGCTTCCGTGGCGCTGACCGCCGCCGCCACCTGGGCGGTTGTCGGCGGCAGCTCGCTCGCGCGCGAGGCGCGGGTCATCGGGCGGGCCCTGGAGGCGGGTGACGTCGAGGGTGCCCGGGAGCGGCTGCCGCATCTGTGCGGGCGGGATCCGCAGGCGCTGGACGCGGACGGAATCGCCCGGGCCGTGGTGGAGTCGGTCGCCGAGAACACCTCGGACGCGGTGGTCGGGGCGCTGGTGTGGGGGGCCGTCGGCGGGGTGCCGGGGCTGCTCGGGTTCCGGGCCGTCAACACGCTGGACGCCATGGTCGGGCACAAGTCGGCGCGGTACCGGCGCTACGGGTGGGCCTCCGCGCGGCTGGACGACGTGGCCGGCTGGCCGGGGGCGCGGCTGACGGCGGCCCTGGCGACGGTCGCGGGGGGCGACCCGCGCGGGGCGGCACGGGCCTGGCGGGCGGACGCGGGGAAGCATCCGAGCCCCAACGCCGGTCCTGTGGAGGCCTCGTTCGCGGGAGCGCTCGGGGTGCGCCTGGGCGGGCCCCTCTCCTACGGCGGGCGGGTCGAGCACCGGCCCGTGCTCAACGCGCACGGCCGCGCCGTCGCCGTACCGGACATCGAGCGGGCCGTACGGCTCTCCCGGCGCGTCGGTCTGCTCGCGCTCGGCGTCAGTGCCGCCGCGCGCCTGTCGGTGAAGGGACGTACGTCATGAGCGGGGGTCTCCTCGTCGCCGGCACCACCTCCGACGCCGGCAAGAGTGTCGTCACCGCCGGGATCTGCCGGTGGCTGGTGCGCCAAGGGGTCAAGGTGGCTCCCTTCAAGGCGCAGAACATGTCGCTCAACTCCTTCGTGACGCGCGAGGGTGCCGAGATCGGGCGGGCGCAGGCCATGCAGGCGCAGGCGTGCCGGATCGAGCCGACGGCGCTGATGAATCCCGTGCTGCTGAAGCCCGGGGGCGAACAGAGCAGCCAGGTCGTGCTCATGGGCAAGCCGGTGGGCGAGCTGAGCGCGCGGGGGTATCACGGCGGGCGGCAGCAGAAGCTCCTCGGGACCGTGCTGGAGTGTCTCGCCGAGTTGCGGGGCACGTATGACGCGGTGATCTGTGAGGGGGCCGGCAGTCCCGCGGAGATCAATCTGCGCCGGACCGACATCGTGAACATGGGGATCGCCCGCAACGCCGGGCTTCCCGTCCTCGTGGTCGGTGACATCGACCGCGGGGGTGTGTTCGCCTCGTTCTTCGGGACGGTGGCGCTGCTGTCGGAGGAGGACCAGCGGCTCGTCGCCGGGTTCCTGGTGAACAAGTTCCGGGGGGACGTCTCCCTGCTGGAGCCCGGCCTCGACATGCTGCACGGGCTCACCGGGCGGCGGACGTTCGGCGTGCTGCCCTTCCGGCACGGGCTCGGCATCGACGAGGAGGACGGGCTCCGGGTCTCCCTGCGCGGGACCGTGCGGGAGTCGAACACCGCGCCCCCCGTCGGCGAGGACGTGCTGCGAGTCGCCGTCTGCGCGATCCCGCTCATGTCGAACTTCACCGACGTGGACGCCCTGGCCGCCGAACCCGGGGTCGTGGTGCGGTTCGTGGACCGGCCGGAGGAGCTGGCCGACGCCGATCTCGTCGTGATCCCGGGGACCCGGGGCACGGTCCGGGCCCTGGAGTGGCTGCGGGAGCGCGGCCTGGCGGACGCGCTGCGGCGCAGGGCCGCCGAGCAGCGGCCCGTCCTCGGCGTCTGCGGCGGCTTCCAGATCCTCGGCGAGCGCATCGAGGACGAGGTCGAGTCGCGGGCCGGCACGGTCGACGGGCTCGGCGTGCTGCCCGTACGCGTCCGGTTCGCCCGGGAGAAGACGCTCACCCGGCCCGTGGGAGAGGCCCTCGGCGAGCGGGTCGAGGGGTACGAGATCCACCACGGGGTCGCCGACGTGACCGGTGGGGAAGCCTTCTTGGACGGCTGCCGGGTCGGCCAGACCTGGGGCACCCACTGGCACGGTTCGCTGGAGTCGGACGGCTTCCGGCGGGCCTTTCTGCGCGAGGTGGCGGCCGCCGCGGGCCGCCGTTTCGTGCCGGCCGAGGACACGTCGTTCGCCGCGCTGCGCGAGGAGCAGCTCGACCGGCTCGGCGACCTGATCGAACAGCACGCGGACACGGACGCGCTGTGGCGGCTCATCGAGTCGGGCGCGCCGCAAGGACTGCCTTTCATTCCACCGGGAGCGCCCGCATGAGCACAGTGTTGTTGTTGTCGACCGCCGACACGGACCTGCTGGCGGCCCGGGCCGCCTCCGGCGCCGACTACCGGATCGGCAACCCGACGCGTGTCGACGTCGCCGAGGAACTGCCCGCTCTGCTCGACGGCGCCGACATCGCCGTCGTACGGCTGCTCGGCGGGAAACGGGCGTGGGAGGACGGGCTCGCCGCGCTGAGGGCGTCCGGCGTCCCGACCGTGCTGCTCGGCGGGGAGGCCGTGCCGGACGCGGAGTTGATGGCGGAGTCGTCCGTGCCGGCGGGTGTGGTGGCCGAGGCGCTGAAGTACCTCGTCGAGGGCGGCCCCGACAACCTCACCGAACTCGCCCGGTTCCTCTCGGACACCGTGCTGCTGACCGGCGAGGGGTTCGTCGAGCCGCGGAAGATGCCGGAGTACGGGGTCCACGGCTCCTACGACCGGGTCGACGGCCGTCCGACCGTGGGCGTGCTCTTCTACCGGGCCCATGAACTGAGCGGCAACACCGCGTTCGTGGACACCCTGTGCCAGGCCATCGAGGCGCGGGGCGCCAACGCCCTTCCCGTGTACTGCGGTTCGCTGCGCGGCGCGGACGCGGGGCTGTACGAGATCCTCGCCGGGGCGGACTCCCTGGTCGCCACCGTGTTGGCGGCCGGCGGCACGCACGCCTCAGAGGCCTCGGCGGGCGGCGACGAGGAGGCGTGGGACGTCGGGGCTCTCGCGGACCTGAACGTGCCCGTGCTGCAAGGGCTCTGCCTCACCTCCTCGCGGGAGACCTGGGACGCCTCGGACGCCGCCCTCTCTCCCATGGACGCGGCGATGCAGGTCGCGATCCCGGAGTTCGACGGCCGTCTGATCACCGTGCCGTTCTCCTTCAAGGAGCAGGGCCCCGACGACGTCCCGGTGTACGTCGCAGACCCCGAGCGGGCCGCGCGGGTGGCCGGGATCGCCGTACGGCACGCGCGGCTCAGGCACAAGCCGAACGCCGAGAAGAAGCTGGCGCTGGTGTTCACCGCCTACCCGACGAAGCACTCGCGCGTCGGCAACGCGGTGGGGCTCGACACGCCCGCGTCGGCGGTGCGGGTGCTGGACGCGCTGCGGGACGCCGGGTACGCGCTCACCGAATACCCCGACAACGGGGACGAGTTGATCCACCGGCTCATCGAGGCCGGCGGTCACGACGTGGAGTGGCTGACCGAGGAGCAGCTGGCCGCCGCGCCCGCGCGCGTGCCGCTCGCCGACTACCGGGCCTGGTTCGACAAGCTCGATCCGGAGCTGCGCGACGGGATGCTGGAGGCGTGGGGCGAGCCGCCGGGCTCGCTGTACGTCGACGGGGACGACATCGTGCTCGCGTCCCTGCGGTTCGGGAACGTCGTCGTGATGATTCAGCCGCCGCGCGGCTTCGGCGAGAACCCGATCGCGATCTACCACGACCCCGACATGCCGCCCTCGCACCACTACATGGCGGCCTACCGGTGGCTGGAGAACAGTTTCGGCGCCGACGCGATCGTGCACATGGGCAAGCACGGCACGATGGAGTGGCTGCCGGGCAAGGGACTCGGCCTGAGCGGCGGCTGCGCCCCGGACGCCGTGCTCGGTGAACTCCCGCTGGTCTACCCGTTCATCGTCAACGACCCCGGCGAGGGCACCCAGGCCAAGCGGCGAGGCCACGCCACGGTCGTCGACCACCTGGTGCCGCCGATGGCCCGCGCCGACACCTACGGCGACCTGGCGAAACTGGAGCAGCTGCTCGACGAGTACGCGCTCGTCTCCGACCTGGACCCCACCAAGGCACCGGCGGTGCGCGCGCAGATCTGGACGCTGGTCAAGGCGGCCGAGCTGCACCACGACCTGCACGTCGACGAGCAGCCGGACGACGAGGCGTTCGACGAGTTCGTCATGCACATCGACGGCTATCTGTGCGAGATCAAGGATGTGCAGATCAGGGACGGTCTGCACATCCTCGGCGGCGGTCCGGTCGGGGAGCCGCGCGTGAACCTGGTGCTCGCCGTGCTGCGCGCCTCGCAGGTGTGGGGCGGAAAGGCCGACGCGCTGCCGGGGCTCCGGGCCGCGCTGGCCGCTCATTTCGGGCTGGTGGAGAAGGAGTTGCTGGCCGAGCCCGGAGCACCGGTGAAGGTGCCGGTGGAGCTGACGGATCTGGTCGAGGGCCCCTCCCGCACGGCCGCCGACGCCGTGGACCTGCTGGAGCAGCTGTGCCGGCGGGTCGCGGAGGGCATGGAGGCGCGGGGCTGGGAAGCGGGCGCCGTCCCCGCTCTCGTCCGTGACGTCCTCGGCACCGAGCTCCCGGACGCGGTCGCGGTGCTGGAGTTCGCCTGCACCGAGGTGGTACCGCGGCTCGCGCAGACCACCGACGAGATCGGGCACATCCTCAGGGCGCTGGAGGGCGGTTACGTCCCCGCGGGCCCGTCCGGCTCCCCCACCCGCGGTCTGGTCAACGTCCTGCCGACCGGCCGCAACTTCTACTCGGTCGACCCCAAGGCCATTCCGTCCAGGCTGAGTTGGGAGGTCGGCCAGTCGCTCGCCGACTCCCTCGTGCAGCGCTATCTGCAGGACACCGGCGCGTACCCGAAGTCGGTGGGCCTCACGGTGTGGGGCACCTCCGCCATGCGGACGCAGGGCGACGACATCGCCGAGATCCTGGCGCTGCTGGGCTGCCGACCCGTGTGGGACGACGCCTCGCGCCGGGTCACGGGGTTCGAGGTGATCCCCCCGGCGGAGCTGGGCCGGCCCCGCATCGACGTCACGGTCCGCATCTCCGGCTTCTTCCGGGACGCGTTCCCGCATGTGGTCGGGCTGATCGACGACGCGGTCCGGAAGGTGGCCGAGCTGGACGAGCCCGCCGACCGCAACTTCGTGAAGGCCCACGCCGACGCCGACACCGCCGAGCACGGTGACCGGCGCCGGGCCACGGCCCGTATCTTCGGCTCCAAGCCGGGCGCGTACGGCGCCGGGCTGCTGCCGCTGATCGACGCCCGCAACTGGCGCTCGGACGCCGACCTCGCCGAGGTGTACGCGGTGTGGGGCGGTTACGCCTACGGGCGCGGGCTCGACGGGCGGGCCGCGCGCGGGGACATGGAGACGGCGTTCAAGCGGATCGCCGTGGCCGCCAAGAACGTCGACACCCGGGAGCACGACCTCGTCGACGCCGACGACTACTTCCAGTACCACGGCGGCATGGTCGCCATGGTGCGCCATCTGACCGGCGCCTCCCCCGAGGCGTACGTCGGCGACTCCGCCACCCCGGACCAGGTGAGGACCCGCACGCTCGGCGAGGAGACCCACCGCGTCTTCCGCGCCCGGGTGGTCAACCCCCGCTGGATGGCGGCCATGCGGCGCCACGGCTACAAGGGCGCCTTCGAGATGGCGGCGACCGTGGACTACCTCTTCGGCTACGACGCCACGGCCGGGGTCGTCGACGACTGGATGTACGAGAAGCTCAGCGCCGAGTACGTCTTCGCCCCGGAGAACCGGGAGTTCATGAAGAAGTCCAACCCGTGGGCGCTGCGCGGCATCACCGAGCGGCTCCTCGAAGCCGCCGAACGCGGACTGTGGGCCGAGCCGGACGCGGAGACCCTGGAGCGGCTGCGCGCCACGTACCTGGAGCTGGAAGGCGACTTGGAGGGCGACCAGTGACCACCCCCTTCCCCTTTACGGCGGTCGTCGGCCAGGACGATTTGCGCCTGGCGCTGCTGCTGAACGCCGTCTCCCCGGCGGTCGGCGGTGTGCTGGTGCGCGGCGAGAAGGGCACCGCCAAGTCCACTGCGGTCAGGGCCCTTTCGGCGCTCATGCCGCAGCTGAACGTGGTCTCGGGCTGCCGTTTCTCCTGCGACCCCGACTCCCCCGACCCGGCCTGCCCGGACGGCCCGCACGAGCCGGGGGCGTTCGAGACGCGCCCGGCGCGGATGGTCGAGCTGCCGGTGGGCGCCTCCGAGGACCGGCTGGTGGGCGCCCTGGACATCGAGCGGGCGCTGGCAGAGGGCGTGAAGGCCTTCGAGCCGGGCCTGCTGGCCGACGCCCACCGCGGGATCCTGTACGTCGACGAGGTCAACCTCCTCCACGACCATCTGGTCGACCTGCTGCTGGACGCGGCCGCGATGGGCGCCTCCTACGTCGAGCGCGAGGGTGTGTCCGTGCGCCACGCGGCCCGGTTCCTGCTCGTCGGCACCATGAACCCCGAAGAGGGCGAGCTGCGGCCGCAGTTGCTGGACCGGTTCGGCCTGACGGTGGAGGTGGCCGCCTCGCGCGAGCCCGACCAGCGGGTGGAGGTCGTACGGCGCAGGCTGGCCTACGACGACGATCCGGCCGGGTTCGCGGCCCGTTGGGCGGACGAGGAGGCGGCCGTACGGCAACGGATCGTCGCCGCCCGCGAGTTGTTGCCGTCGGTGCGGTTGGGCGACGGGGCGCTGCGGCAGATCGCGGCGACCTGCGCGGCCTTCGAGGTGGACGGCATGCGGGCCGACATCGTGATGGCCCGCACGGCGACCGCACTGGCCGCCTGGGCGGGACGGACCGAGGTGCTCGCCGAGGACGTACGGCAGGCGGCCCTGCTCGCGCTGCCCCACCGGCGCCGACGCAACCCCTTCGACGCGCCGGGCCTCGACGAGGACAAGCTCGACGAGACGCTGGAGCAGTACGCCGAGGACGACGACCCGGAACCCGACGGCGACGGACCCGGCGGGGGCGGCGGGCAGCCGACGCCCGACGAGGGCCCCCAGGGTGGCGGGGACACGGGCGCGCGCCCGGAGGCCGGGGAGGACGGCGAACCGCAGGCCTCCGGCGCCGGTGAGCAGTCCGCCGTACGGGCCGCCGAGCCCTTCCGGACCAAGGTGCTGAGTGTGCCCGGGATCGGCGAGGGCGCGGCGGGCCGGCGTTCCCGGGCGCGGACCGAGCACGGGCGCACGACGGGTGCCAGGCGGCCCAGGGGCACGCTCACCAAGCTGCATCTGGCGGCGACCGTGCAGGCCGCGGCGCCGCATCAGCGGGCGCGGGGACGCTCCGGGCCAGGGCTGGTCGTGCGGCGGGACGATCTGCGGCAGGCGACGCGGGAGGGGCGCGAGGGCAACCTCGTGCTGTTCGTGGTCGACGCCTCCGGGTCGATGGCGGCGCGGCAGCGGATGAGCGCCGTGAAGGGCGCCGTCCTGTCGCTGCTGCTGGACGCCTATCAGCGGCGGGACAAGGTGGGGCTGGTGACCTTCCGGGGCGCGGCGGCGGAGGTGGCGCTGCCGCCGACGTCGTCCGTCGACGCGGCCGCGGCCCGGCTGGAGTCGCTGCCGACGGGCGGGCGGACGCCGCTCGCCGCGGGGCTGCTCAAGGCGCATGACGTGCTGCGGGTGGAGCGGCTGCGGGATCCCGCGCGACGGCCGCTCGTGGTCGTGGTGACGGACGGACGGGCCACCGGGGGTCCCGAACCCGTGGCGCTCGCCGGGCGTGCGGCCCGGCTGTTCGCGGCCGAGTCGGTCGCCTCGGTCGTCGTCGACTGCGAGTCGGGGCCCGTGCGGCTGGGGCTGGCGGGGCAGCTCGCCGGTGAGCTGGGCGGTACGGCGGTGACGCTCGACGAGTTGCGGGCGGACTCCATCGCCGGGCTGGTGAAGGACGTACAGAGGAGGGCCGCGTAATGCCGCAGGGGCAGCCGAGTGTCGTACCGGACGACGGACTGACGACCCGTCAGCGCCGTAACCGTCCGCTGGTGGTCGTGCACACCGGGATCGGGAAGGGCAAGTCCACCGCCGCGTTCGGGCTCGCGCTGCGGGCCTGGAACCAGGGGTGGCCGATCGGGGTGTTCCAGTTCGTCAAGTCCGCCAAGTGGAAGGTCGGCGAGGAGAACGCGCTGCGGGTGCTGGGCGCCTCCGGTGAGGGCGGCAGCGTCGACTGGCACAAGATGGGCGAGGGCTGGTCGTGGGTGCAGCGCGACGAGCAGCTGGACAACGAGGAGAAGGCCCGGGAGGGCTGGGAGCAGGTCAAGCGGGACCTGGCCGCCGAGACCTACAAGCTGTACGTGCTCGACGAGTTCGCCTACCCGATGCACTGGGGGTGGGTGGACACCGACGAGGTCGTGGAGGTGCTGCGGAACCGGCCCGGGACCCAGCATGTCGTGATCACCGGACGCAACGCGCCCGAGAAGCTAGTCGAGTTCGCGGACCTGGTGACCGACATGTCCAAGGTGAAGCATCCGATGGACGTCGGACAGAAGGGGCAGAGGGGCATCGAGTGGTGACCTCGTCCGTCCCACGGCTGGTCGTCGCCGCGCCGTCCTCCGGCAGCGGCAAGACCACCGTCGCCACGGGGCTGATGGCCGCGTTCACCGCGCGGGGGCTCGCCGTGTCCCCGCACAAGGTCGGACCGGACTACATCGACCCCGGGTACCACGCGCTCGCCACCGGGCGGGTGGGACGGAACCTCGACGCGTACCTGTGCGGGCCGGAGTTGATCGGTCCGCTGTTCGCGCACGGGGCGCGCGGGTGCGAACTCGCCGTCGTCGAGGGGGTGATGGGGATGTACGACGGGGCTGCGGGCGAGGGCGAGCTGGCGTCCACGGCCCAGGTCGCCAAGCTGCTGCGGGCGCCGGTGGTGCTGGTCGTGGACGCGTCCTCGCAGTCCCGGTCGGTGGCGGCGCTGGTGCACGGGTTCGCCTCCTGGGACCCCGAGGTACGGGTCGGGGGCGTGATCCTGAACAAGGTGGCGTCGGACCGGCACGAGGAGCTGCTGCGGGAGGCGCTGGAGGCGGCCGGGGTGCCGGTGCTGGGCGTCCTGCGGCGGGCTCCGCAGGTGGACACGCCGTCCCGGCATCTGGGCCTGGTGCCGGTAGCCGAGCGGCAGGCCGCCGCCGTGGACGCCGTGGCGGCGATGGCGGCGCAGGTGGCTGCCGGGTGTGATCTGGAGGGGTTGCTGGACCTGGCCCGGGGGGCGGGTGCGTTGTCCTGTGCGGCATGGGATCCGGCTGAGGCCCTGGTCTCCTCGCCCCCGCCGCCCCTTCCCGTCCCACCTCCAGGAGCTGCCGCCCCTTCGGCCCCGCCCAGGGGACTCCGCCCCCTGGACCCCCATCGGCCCTCCGGGCCTCGTCCTCAGACTCCCCCAGACGGGCTGACGGTTGCCGTTGCCGGCGGACGTGCTTTCACCTTCTCCTACGCCGAGCACGCCGAGCTGCTCGCCGCCGCCGGAGCCGAGGTCGTGGTCTTCGATCCGCTGCGCGACGAGCAACTGCCCGACGGGACCGCCGGGTTGGTGATCGGCGGCGGGTTTCCCGAGGTGTACGCCGCCGAGCTGTCCGCCAACGAGCCCCTGCGCAAGGCCGTCGCGGCGCTCGCCGAGAGCGGTGCCCCCGTCGCCGCCGAGTGCGCCGGACTGCTGTATCTCTGCCGTGAGCTGGACGGGCGGCCGATGTGCGGGGTGATCGACGCCGACGCCCGTATGTCCGAGCGACTGACGCTCGGCTACCGGGACGCCGTCGCCGTCAGCGACAGCGCGCTCGCGCCCGCCGGGACGCGGATGCGGGGGCACGAGTTCCATCGGACCGTCGTCGAGCCGGGGGCGGGGGCGGCTCCCGCGTGGGGCGTGCGCGCCGCCGGCAGGCGGGTCGAAGGCTTCGTACAGCAAGGTGTGCACGCGAGTTATCTGCACACGCACTGGGCGTCCGAGCCCGGTGTCGCCCGTCGGTTCGTGGAGAGGTGCCGGACGTCATGAGCAACAGCAGGCTGATCGGGGTCGGAGTGGGACCCGGCGATCCGGAACTCGTCACCGTCAAGGGCGTCAACGCGCTGCGCGCCGCCGATGTCGTCGTCGTGCCCGTGATGGCGGCGCCCGACGGGAAGGACGGCGGCGAGCCGGGCCGGGCCGAGGCGACCGTGCTGCACTACGTGCCCGAGGAGAAGGTCGTCCGGGTCGTGTTCGCGCTGAACGAGCGCAGTGACCGTCAGCGGCGGGAGGCCGCCTGGGACGCGGCCGGGGCGCGGGTCGCCGCCCTGCTCACCGCGCACTCCGTCGTCGCCTTCGCCACCATCGGCGACCCGAACGTGTACTCGACGTTCACCTATCTCGCGCAGACCATCGCCGAGCTCGTGCCGGGGACCGTCGTCGAGACCGTGCCCGGCATCACCGCCATGCAGGAGCTCGCGGCGCGCTCCGGGGCCGTGCTGACCGAGGGCACCGAACCGCTCACCCTCGTCCCCGTCACCGCCGGGTCCGCCGTGCTCAAGGACGCGCTGAACGGGCCCGGGACGGTCGTCGCCTACAAGTTCGGGCGGCAGGCGGGCGAGGTCGCCGAGGCCCTGCGGGAGACCGGGCGGCTCGGCGACGCGGTGTGGGGGTCGGCGCTCGGGCTGGAGAGCGAGTCCATCCGGCCGGCCGCCGAGCTCGACGGGGCCCCGCTGCCGTACCTCTCCACGCTCATCGCGCCCGCGCGGCGCGGCGGCGGGCGGGGCGGCAAGCTGTGACCGTCCCCGCATGGCCCGGCTCAGCCGGCCAGGCCCACCACCAGCCAGATGAACAGCGCGCCCGCGACCGTGAACAGCAGGGTCGAGCGGGCGGGGTGTTCGTGGTGGGCCTCGGGGAGGATCTCGGCGGCCGCGAGATAGAGCAGTACGCCGCCGAAGAGACCGAGATAGCCGCCGAGCAGGCCCTCCGGGATGGTGACGAACGCCGTGGAGGCGGCGCCGATCACCGGGGCCGCCGCGTCCGCGAACAGCATGGTCAGCGCCTTGCGGCGGGCGTTCCCGTACAGGCTGGTGATCGTGTACGTGTTGAAGCCGTCCGCGAAGTCGTGGGCGACCACGGCCAGGGCGACCGCCGCGCCCATGCCGCCGCCGACCTGGAAGGCCGCGCCGATCGCCACGCCGTCCATCGCGCTGTGACCGACCATCGCCGCGGCCGCCGTCAGCCCCACCTCGGGAGCCCGGTGGGAGTGCTCCTCACCGCCGTGCGAGGCCTGCCGGGCGGCGAGGGTGCGCTCCACGAGATGGGCGAGGAGGAAGCCGGCCACGAAGAGCAGCAGCGCCGCGGGCACGCCGAAGACCTCGTCCCCGGCCGCCTTCAGCGCCTCCGGCAGCAGATCGAGGCCGACCACCCCGAGCATCAGTCCGCCGGCCAGGCCCAGGACCAGGTGACGCCGGTCGGTCACCCGCTGTGCCGTCCAGCCACCGGCCAGCGTCATCAGGAACGCGCCGAGCGCGACGAAGACCGCCATGGGGACTTGTTATCCGATCAACGGCCGTTCGCGCACATCGGACGGCCGCGCCGACGGCACCCGTGACACTTTTGTACAGAGAGGACCCGATTTCCATGGCCGATGCCCCCACCGGCAAGGTGACCTTCGTCGGTGCCGGCCCCGGCGCCGCCGATCTGCTGACGTTCCGTGCCGCGCGCGCCATCGCCGAGGCCGACGTCGTGATCTGGGCGGCGAGCCTGGTCCAGGCGGAGGTCCTCGAACACGCGCGCGAGGACGCGGAGATCCTCGACTCGGCGACCATGTCGCTGGAGGACGTCGTCGCCGTCTACGAGCGCGCGCACGCCGAGGGGCTGCGCGTCGCCCGGATCCACTCCGGCGACCCGGCCCTGTGGGGCGGCACGCAGGAGCAGCTCGACCGGTGCGCGGACGTCGGCATCGCGACCGAGGTCGTCCCGGGCGTCTCCGCGTTCTCCGCCGTCGCCGCGCTCGCCCGGCGCGAGCTGACCATCCCCGAGGTGGCGCAGTCCGTGATCCTCACCCGGCTCGGCGGCGGCAAGACGCCGATGCCGCCCGGCGAGGAGGTGCGGGAGTTCGCCCGCCACGGCACGACCATGGCCGTCTTCCTGTCGGCGGCCCGCAGCGGGCAGCTGGTGCGGGAGCTGCTGGAGGGCGGCTATCCCACCTCCACCCCGGTCGTGGTCGCCTACCAGGCGACGTGGCCGGAGGAGCTGCTGGTGCGGTGCACGATCGGCACGCTGGAGGAGACGGTCAAGGAGCACAAGCTCTGGAAGCACACCCTCTTCCTCGTCGGCCCGGCGCTGGACGCCGAGGGCACGCGCTCGCACCTGTACCACCCCGGCCACTTCCACGGGTACCGCAAGGCCGACCCGGAGGCCCGCAGGGCGCTGCGCGAACGGGGGGCGAGTACGTGAGCGGCCCGATCACGGTCGTCGGTACGGGGACGGGGGCGCCGCTTCCCCACGACGTGCTGGACGGGGCCCGGCTGGTCGTGGGCGGCCGGCGGCATCTCGACGCGGCCCCGGTCCCTCCCGACGCCGAGCAGGTCGTCCTGGGCCCGCTGGCACCCGCCCTGGACGTCGTCGAGCGGCACCTGGAGAAGGAGGGCCGCGTCGTCGTGCTGGCCTCCGGGGACCCCGGGTTCTTCGGGATCGTGCGGGTGCTGGCGGAACGCTTCGGAGCGGACCGGCTGGACGTACGCCCTGGGGTGTCCTCCGTCGCCGCCGCCTTCGCCCGGGCCGGGCTGCCGTGGGACGACGCGGTGGTGGTCAGCGCCCACGGCCGGGACCTGCGCACCGCGGTCAACACGTGCCGGGCCCATCCGAAGGTGGCGGTGCTGACGGGTCCGGGCAGTGGGCCCGCCGAACTCGGAGCCGCTCTCGGGGCGGACGCCCGGGTGCTGTTCGTCGCCTCCGCGCTCGGTGCCGCCGGGGAGCGCGTCGAGCGGGTCACGCCCGCCGAGGCCGTCGGCCGGGACTGGGGGACGGACGTCAGTGTCGTGCTGTGTCTCGACGAGACGCGGGTGCTCGGCGGTGTGCGTACGGTCGCGGGGGCGGACGCCGGTCCCGCTCGCTGGGCGCTTTCCGAGGACGAGTTCGCGCACCGTGACTCCATGATCACCAAGTTCGAGGTGCGGGCCCTCGCGCTGGCCCGGCTCGGGCCCCGGCTCGGCGAGCTGGTCTGGGACGTCGGCGCGGGCTCCGGCTCCGTGGCCGTCGAGTGCGCCCGGTTCGGCGCCGCCGTCACCGCGGTCGAGAAGTCCCCGGACGGCGTCGAGCGGATCCGCGCCAACGCCGCCGCGCACGGCGTGGACGTACGGGTCGTGCACGGATCGGCGCCCGCCGCGCTGGACGGACTCGACGACCCCGACGCCGTGTTCGTCGGCGGCGGTGGGCGTGAGCTGCCCGCCATCGTCGCCGCCTGCGCGCGCCGCGCCCGGCGGACGGTCGTGGTGGCGATGGCCGCCCTGGACCGCGTACCCGCCGCCCGTGAGGCCCTCACCGGCGCCGGGTTCGACTGCGACGGCGTGCTGCTGCAGTCCTCCCGGCTCGCGCCGCTGCCCGGTGACGTGACCCGGCTGGCGGCGACCAATCCCGTTTTCCTGTTGTGGGGAGTCAGAACTCCCGTCTGTCGTGAAGGAGTCGCTCAGTGATCGGCCTCATTTCCGCCACCGCGGCGGGGACGGCTGCGCGGGACCGGCTGGCCGCCGCGTGGCCGGACCGTACCCGCGTGTACGAGGGTCCCGTCGGGGACGCCGTGCGGGCCGCGTTCGCGGAGTGCGAGCAGCTCGTGTGCTTTCTCGCCACGGGGGCGGTGGTACGGCTCCTGGCGCCGCTGCTGGGCGACAAGACGACCGACCCGGGTGTGGTCTGCGTCGACGAGGGCGGGCGGTTCGCCGTGTCGCTGGTCGGCGGGCACGGGGGCGGGGCCAACGAACTCGCCGCCGAGGTGGGCGAGTTGCTGGGCGCCCAGCCCGTGGTGACGACGGCGACGGACGCCACCGGCCTGGCGGGCCTGGACACGCTGGGGCTGCCCGTTGAGGGCGCCGTGGCGGCTGTCTCCCGTGCGCTCCTCGACGGCGAACCGGTCGTCCTGGACACCGAGGTGAGCTGGCCGCTGCCGCCCCTGCCGGTGGCCGCCGAGGGGTCCCACGTCATCCGGGTCACCGACCGCGCTGTCCAACCCGCCGAGCACGAGGTGCTGTTGCGGCCTCCGTCCCTCGTCGTCGGTGTCGGCGCCTCGAAGGGCGCGCCCGTCGAGGAGGTGCTGGAGCTGATCCAGGAGGCGTTGCGGGACGCGGGACTGTCCGTGCGGTCCGTCGCCGAACTCGCCACCGTCGACGCCAAGTCCGCGGAACCCGGCATCGTGCGGGCAGCGGAACGGCTCGGTGTGCCCCTGGTGACCCGCTCCGCCGAGGAGCTGGCCGCGGTCGAGGTCCCCAACCCCTCCGACGCGCCCCTCGCAGCCGTCGGCACCCCGTCCGTCGCCGAGGCCGCCGCGCTCGCCGGAGGCGGTGAACTCCTCGTCCCCAAGCGGAAGTCGGCGCGGGCGGACGGGCACGCCTCCATGGCGACCTGCGCGGTCGTACGACGTCCCGCGCGCGGCCGGCTCGCGGTGGTCGGGCTCGGTCCCGGCGCCCGCGACCTGCTCACCCCGCGCGCCAAGGCCGAGCTGCGGCGGGCCTCCGTGCTCGTCGGGCTCGACCAGTACGTCGACCAGATCCGCGACCTGCTGCGCCCCGGCACCCGGATCCTGGAGTCGGGGCTCGGGGCCGAGGAGGAGCGGGCGCGGACCGCGGTGGCCGAGGCGGGCAAGGGACTGGCCGTCGCGCTGATCGGCAGCGGGGACGCGGGCGTCTACGCCATGGCCTCGCCCGCACTCGCCGAGGCGTCCGACGACATCGACGTGATCGGCGTGCCGGGCGTGACGGCGGCGCTGGCGGCCGGGGCGATCCTCGGGGCGCCGCTCGGCCACGACCACGTGTCGATCAGCCTCTCCGACCTGCACACCCCGTGGGAGGTCATCGAGCGCCGGGTACGGGCCGCCGCCGAGGCGGACCTCGTGGTCACCTTCTACAACCCCCGCTCCCGGGGCCGGGACTGGCAGCTGCCCAAGGCGCTCGCGATCCTCGCCGAACACCGCGAGCCGACGACGCCGGTCGGTGTCGTACGCAACGCCTCGCGGCCCGACGAGTCCAGTCGGCTGACGACGCTGGCCGCGCTGGATCCGGCGACGGTCGACATGATGACCGTCGTGACCGTGGGCAACACCGCGACCCGCGACATCGCGGGGCGCATGGTCACGCCCCGCGGCTACCGCTGGCAGGAGGCCGCGTCATGAGCGACTCCGTCACGGGGCGGTTGAACCGCGTCGTCCACCCCATCGAGGAGGAGTCCTACCGCCGCCTGCGCGCCCGGCTGGACACCTCGCACTTCCCGCCGCTGACCCGGGCCGTGGTGGAGCGGGTCGTCCACTCCGCCGCCGACCTCGACTACGCGACCGATCTCGTCATGGACGAGGGCGAGTTGGCGAAGGCGCACACGGCGCTGCACGCCGGGGCGCCGGTCGTGGTCGACGTCGAGATGGTGGCCGCCGGGATCACCCGGCGCGAGACCGTCTGCCGGCTCCGGGACGCCAAGGCCGGTCCCGGGCTGACCCGTTCGGCGCACGCGATCCGGCTCGCGTACGAGCAGGTCGGTCCGGGCGCCCTCTGGGTGATCGGCAACGCCCCCACCGCGCTGGAGGAGTTGCTGACCCTGGACGTGGACCCGGTGCTCGTCATCGGCCTGCCCGTCGGCTTCGTCGGCGCGGTCGAGTCCAAGGCCGCGCTGCGGGGGAGCGGGCTGCCCGCCGTGAGCAACGTGTCCGAGAAGGGCGGTTCGGCGGTGGCCTCCGCCGCCCTCAACGCCCTGCTGTACCACCCCACTTCACCGTCCGAGGAGACAACGTGACCACCCCGCCGCCCGCCCTGCTCATCGCCGGTCACGGCACCCGGGACGAGGCCGGGGCCGAGGCGTTCCGCGACTTCGTGCGGGAGCTCGGCCGCCGTCACCCCGAGCTGCCCGTCGCGGGCGGCTTCATCGAGCTGTCCCCGCCGCCGCTGGGCGAGGCGGTGGCCGAGCTGGTGGAGCGGGGGGTACGGCGGTTCGCGGCCGTCCCGCTGATGCTGGTGTCCGCCGGACACGCCAAGGGCGACATCCCGGCCGCGCTGTCCCGCGAGAAGGAACGGCACCCGGGGATCTCGTACACCTACGGCCGCCCGCTGGGCCCGCACCCCTCGCTGCTGGCGGTGCTGGAACGCCGGCTCGACGAGGTGCTCGGCGCCGGCGGCCCCGAGGACCGGGCCGATGTGACCGTGCTGCTGGTCGGGCGCGGCTCGACCGACCCGGACGCCAACGCCGAGGTGCACAAGGCGGCGCGGCTGCTGTGGGAGGGACGCGGGTACGCCGGGGTGGAGACGGCGTTCGTGTCGCTCGCGGCGCCGGACGTGCCGAGCGGATTGGAGAGGTGCCGGAAACTGGGCGCGCGGCGGATCGTCGTCCTGCCGTACTTCCTGTTCACCGGCATCCTGCCGGACCGGGTGAAGGAGCAGACCGGGGAGTGGGCGGGCGCGCACCCGGAGATCGAGGTGCGGTCCGCCGAGGTCATCGGGCCCGAGCCGGAGCTGCTGGACCTGGTGATGGAGCGGTACCAGGAGGCCGTCAAGGGCGATCTGCGGATGAACTGCGACTCGTGCGTCTACCGCATCGCGCTGCCGGGCTTCGAGGACAAGGTGGGGCTGGCGCAGCAGCCGCACTTCCACCCCGACGACGACGGCCACCATCACCACCACGGGCACCACCACGGCGGACACGCGCATGCCCACTGAACACGACCTGCGGCACCACGGCGACGCCGAGGTGCGTGACGACGGGGCCGCGCTCGTCGACCTGGCGGTGAACGTCCGCGCGGACACGCCCCCGGTGTGGCTCCGGGAGCTGATCGCGGGCTCGCTGGGGTCGCTGGCCGCCTACCCCGACGGGCGGGCGGCCCGGGCGGCGGTGGCGGCGCGGCACGGGTTGCCGGTGGAGCGGGTGCTGCTGACGGCGGGGGCCGCGGAGGCCTTCGTCCTGCTCGCCCGTGCGCTGAAGGTGCGTCAACCGGTCGTGGTGCATCCGCAGTTCACCGAGCCGGAGGCGGCGCTGCGGGACGCCGGGCACACCGTGGACCGGGTGCTGCTGCGGGAGGAGGACGGCTTCCGGCTCGGTCCGGAGGCGGTTCCCGAGGACGCGGACCTAGTGGTGATCGGCAACCCGACCAATCCGACGTCGGTGCTGCATCCGGCCGACACGATCGCCCGACTCGCCCGCCCCGGGCGGACGTTGGTGGTCGACGAGGCCTTCATGGACGCGGTGCCGGGTGAGCGCGAGGCGCTGGCCGGGCGGACCGACGTGCCCGGACTCGTCGTCCTGCGCAGCCTGACCAAGACCTGGGGTCTGGCCGGGCTGCGCGTCGGGTACGTCCTCGCCGCCCCGGAGACCGTGGCCGAACTGGAGCGCGCCCAGCCGCTGTGGCCGGTGTCCACGCCGGCGCTGGCCGCCGCCGAGGCCTGTGTTGCCCCGAGGGCGCTGGCGGAGGCCGCCCACGCGGCGCACCGCGTCGCCGCCGACCGGGCCCATCTGGTCGCCGGGCTCGGCGCGTTCGCCCCGGACGGGCTGCGGGTCGTCGAGCCCGCCGAGGGCCCCTTCGTCCTCGTCCGGCTGCCCCGGGCCGCCGCCGTGCGCCGGCACCTGCGCGACCTGGGGTTCGCGGTGCGGCGCGGTGACACCTTTCCGGGGCTGGGCGAGGAGTGGCTGCGGCTGGCGGTGCGGGACCGGGGGACGGTGAACGGGTTCCTGCAGGCGCTGGATCGGGCGATGACGCTGGCCAGGGCCTGATCCGCGGGTCACGTTCAGTGCTGTGTCACATACCACTCCGGTTGCGCCGGGCCACCGCCACCGCTCCCCCGCCCGCCAGCAGCAGGGCGATCGCGCCGCCCGCGAGGTACGGGGTCAGGGAGCTGCCGCCGGTCTCGGCCAGGTCCGCCTTCTTGGCGGGTTCTGCGGGGGCGCCCTGCGGCCTGACGTCCCCGGCGGGCTCCGTGCTCGGATCCGCCGCCGCGGGCGCCGCCGGGGTCTCGCAGGTGGCCCTGGCGAGGGTGAGACTGCCCTTGACGTCGGCGACGTTGAGCTTCAACGGGTTGACGGATACCTGGAGTACGAGGGCGGTGGCGGCGGCCGTGCGGGACGCCGTCTCCCGCTGTGACAGGTCGAGGCGGACCTCGCCGACACCGGGGACCTTGACGTCGGTCGTGCCGCCGGCCGTCACGGTGACCTTCCTGCCGAGCACGGTGACGGCGCCGGGCAGGTGCGTCTCGGCGACCGGTGCCCGGCCCACCGCGCAGGTCGCCCTGGAGGTGACCTGCTCGATCTCCACTAGGGACAGCAGGGGCAGGCCAGGAACGTGCACCTTGGCGTCGGCGAGGTTCGTGTAGGCCTCGGCCCCGCTGCCGGTGACCGTGGCCTTCGCGGTCGCCGTGCGCGCGTCCAGGACGCTGAACGGCCTTCCGCCGTCCACCCCGTCCAACTTCGCGGTCAGGGCGGTCTGTTCGGCACTGCGCGGCGCCTCGACCTGGTTGAGGGCGAGGGCGAGCGGGACGTTCACGGTCTTGTCGGCCAGGGACACGTCGAGCCCGGTGCGCAGCACGACGGCGCTCGCCCGGCCCTGGTCACCGGTCGCGTGCGCGGTGCCCGCGCCGGCCAGGGCCGCGGGACCGGCGGCAAGGGCGGTGGCCGTCGCGACGGTGGCCAGACGGCGTGCGGGCATGCGGAATTTCTTGCCGTTCAAGGTGGGGACCCCTCGGAGGAGACGTGCTCGGGACCCGCCAAGAATTACGCACGACGAGTGAACTGGCGGCTTTCCGCCGCCACTTCACTCCATCGTGGGCCCTGCGTGAACGTTTTCGAATCCATCGGCACAGGCGTTCCACTGTTTCACCGCCGTACCGCCTCCCGGGCCCGTGCGACGGTGCACGGAGGGGTGACGCACCGGCGTGCGAGACGGCGCGCGGAACGTCAACGGGAGGATCGTCGACCAGCCGCTTCACCTACTAACCGACGATCCGCCCGTTCAGCACGATCCGGCGCGGGGCCGCGAGAACGCGTACGTCGACCCTCGGATCGTCCCCGTAGACGACGAGGTCGGCGGGCGCGCCCTCGTCCAGGCCGGGGCGGCCGAGCCAGGCCCGGGCGCCCCACGTCGTCGCCGACAGTGCCTCGACGGCCGGGATGCCGGCGGTGACCAGTTCGGCGACCTCGCCCGCGACCAGGCCGTGCGCGAGGTGTCCCCCGGCGTCGGTGCCGACGTAGACCGGGATGCCGGCGTCGTGGGCGCCGCGCACCGTGTCGTAGCGGCGCTCGTACAGGCTGCGCATATGGGCCGCCCACTGCGGGAACCTGTCCTCGCCGCCGGCCGCGAGCTGCGGGAAGGTCGCGATGTTGACGAGGGTCGGGACGATGGCGACCCCGCGCTCGGCGAAGAGCGGGATCAGGTCGTCGGTCAGGCCGGTGGCGTGCTCGATACAGTCGATGCCGGCTTCGACCAGGTCCTTCAGGGAGTTCTCGGCGAAGCAGTGCGCGGTGACCCGGGCGCCGAGCCGGTGGGCCTCGGCGATGGCAGCCTCCACCGCGTCACACGGCCAGCTGGGGGCGAGGTCGCCGAGGTCGCGGTCGATCCAGTCACCGACCAGCTTGACCCAGCCGTCGCCCCGCCGCGCCTCCCCGGCGACGTACTCGACGAGGTCCTCGGGCTCGATCTCGTGGGCGTAGCCGCGCATGTAGCGGCGGGTGCGGGCGATGTGCCGGCCGGCCCTGATGATCTCCGGCAGGTCCTCGCGGTCGTCGACCCAGCGGGTGTCCGAGGGCGAGCCGGCGTCGCGGATCAGGAGGGTGCCCGCGTCCCGGTCGGTCAGCGCCTGCTTCTCGGCGACGTCCTGCTCGACCGGGCCGTGCGGGCCGAGGCCGACGTGGCAGTGGGCGTCGACGAGGCCGGGCAGGGCCCAGCCGTCGACGGTCCGCACATCACGTGCGCCGGCCGGACGGTCGTAGGAGACACGACCGCCGACCACCCACAACTCGTCGCGGACGTCCTCGGGTCCCACGAGGACCCGGCCCTTCACGTGCAGTACCGCCTGATCGCTCATGGGGCTCAGCCTAGGACGACCGGCGGGACCGGGTGCGGACGGCCGGGAGGATCGTCAGCCGGTCCCGCCGACCTGGTCCGAGGTCTCCTCCTCCACCTGGGCCATGGCGGGGTCGAGCAGCCGGGAGAGGAAGTGGCGGGTGCGGTCGTGGGCGGGGGCGCCGATGACCTGGTCGGGGGCGCCGTCCTCGACGATCACTCCGCCGTCCATGAAGACCACCCGGTCGGCCACCTCCCGCGCGAAGGTCATCTCATGGGTGACGACCATCATGGTCATGCCCTCCCGCGCGAGCATCCGCATGACCGCGAGGACGTCCCCGACCAGCTCCGGGTCCAGGGCCGAGGTGGGTTCGTCGAAGAGCATCACCTCGGGGCCCATGGACAGCGAGCGGGCGATGGCGACGCGCTGCTGCTGGCCGCCGGAGAGGGAGGCGGGGTAGGCGTCCGCCTTCTCCGACAGGCCCACCCGCTCCAGGTTCTCGGCGGCCACCTTCGCCGCCGTCGCCTTGTCCCGGCGCAGCACCCGCCGCTGCGGCAGGGTGAGGTTCTCGGTGACCGTGAGGTGCGGGAAGAGGTTGAACTGCTGGAAGACCATGCCGATACGGCGGCGTACGGCGTCGATGTCGACGTCGGGATCGGTCAGTTCGGTGCCGCCGACGAAGACCTGGCCCTTGGTCGGCTCCTCCAGCAGGTTCACGCACCGCAGCAGCGTCGACTTGCCGGAGCCGGAGGGGCCGATGACGCAGACGACCTCACCCTGGCGGATCTCCAGGTCGATGCCGCGCAGGACCTCGTTGTCGCCGAACGACTTGTGCAGGCCCCGGACTTCGATCTCGGGTCCCGCCGAAGGCTGCTGCTCGCTCATGTGACGGCCTCCTGGGCCTTGGCCTCCATCCGGCGCACGACGAAGCCGAGCGGGATGGTCACCAGCAGGTAGCACAGGCCGGCGACCAGGATCGGCGTGGAGTTGGCGGTCGTACTGGCCAGGTCGCGGCCGTACTTGGACAGTTCGCGCTCCTCCAGGGTGACGCCGAGGAAGAGGACCAGTGAGGAGTCCTTGAAGAGCAGGACGAGTTCGTTGGTCAGCGGCGGGAGGATGATGCGGAACGCCTGCGGGATGATGATGGAGATCATGGCGCGGGCCGGGGAGAAGCCCAGGGAACGGGCCGCCTCCATCTGCCCCTTGGGCACCGCCTGGATGCCGGCGCGGATCGTCTCGGCCATGTACGCGGCGGCGACCAGGCCGAGGGCGAGGGCGACCTTCCCGTACGTGCCGCCGACGATCTCCGTGCCCGGGAAGGCGAGCGGGACCGCGACGCCGATGAAGATGAAGATCAGCAGGGCGGGCAGTCCGCGGAAGATCTCGATGTAGACGCCGGCGACCCAGCGGTAGGGGCCGACGGACGACAGCCGCATCAGCGCGATCACCATGCCGAGGGCGAGTCCGACCACGAAGCCCGACAGCGTGTACAGCACGGTGTTCTTCAGCGCCAGCGTGATGACGTCGGGGAACATCTGCTTGGCGATGCCGCCCTGCGCGAACTGGTTCTTCAGCCGCCCCCAGTCCGCCGAGACCGCGAAGGCGATGACGGCGGCGACGAAGACGACGTACTGCGCGCCGCGCGACAGGCTGCGCTTCTGACGTCGCGTCAGGCCCTTCTTCTTCGGCTGGAGCCGTACGTCCGTGGCGGTCATGAGGCCGACGGGGACGCCGCGGACTGGTTGTAGGGGCCGATCCACTTCTCGTACAGCTTCCTGTACGTGCCGTCGGCCTTCGCGTCCTTGATCGCCTTGTTGATGGCGGCCAGGAGCTTGGTGTTGCCCTTCTTGACCGTGAAGCCGTACTGCTCACCGGTGTTGATGTTGTCGACGAGCTTGAAGGCGTCCGCGTTGGCCTTGGTCTTCAACCAGCCCTGGACGACCGGGTAGTCGATGATGACGGCCTTGACCTGGCCGGTGCGCAGTCCGTTGAGGACGGCGTCGGAGGACTCGAAGGAGACCGGGTCGAAGCCCTGCTTCTTGGCGTAGTCCTCACCCGTGGTCTGCGCCTGCGCGCCGAGCCTGGCCTTCTTGGCCTTGGCGTCGGCGAGGGAGGTGATGCCGCTGCTCCTGGCGACGAGGAGGGCCTGGGTGGCGTCGAAGTACGGGTCGGAGAAGTCGACGTTCTTCTTGCGCTCGGCGGTGATGGTCATGCCGGCCGCGGCCAGGTCGCATTCGCCGGAGTTGAGGAAGGCGCCGGTCTTGAAGTTCTCGAAGGGCGTGTCGAGGATCTTCTGCTTCACGCCGAGGTCCTTGGCGACGAGGTCGATCATCGACACGTCGAAGCCCTGCACCGTGCCGTTGATCTCGGACTGGAAGGGCGGGTACGGCAGGTGGGTACAGGTGGTGAGCTGTCCGGCCTTCACCAGCTCGACGCCGCCGGCGGCGGTCTTGCTTCCGCTGCCGCCACTGCCGCTGGAGGTGCAGGCGGCCACGAGCACCAGCGAGGCGGTGACGGTGGTGGCGGCCAGGGCACGGGGCAGGGCGTGGCTTCTGCGGCCGGGGACGGTGTACACGGGAACCTCCGGTGGGGCGGGAGTGCGAAGTCACCGGCAGGGGTGGAAGTGGGGTGCCGGTTACTCTCGACACCTGTACCCCATGACCGAGGAGAAGGCACCGCCGTGACACATCCGTTCCTTGACCTGGCCCCGCTGAGCGCCGCCCGCTTCGCCGAGATCGAGGACCGGGTCGCCCGTTTGCTGGACACCGGTCAGGACGTCGTGATCATGCAGGGCGAGGCACTGCTGCCGCTGGAGGGGGCGATCCGGGGTGCGGCCGGTCCCGGGACGACCGCGCTGAACGTGATCACCGGGCCGTACGGGCAGACCTTCGGGAACTGGCTGCGGGACTGCGGTGCGACGGTGATCGACCTCGCGGTGCCCTTCCACACGGCGGTGACCGCCGACCAGGTCCGGGACGCCTTCGCCGAGCACCCGGAGATCGACTTCGTGTCCCTGGTGCACGCGGAGGCGGCGACCGGCAACACCAATCCGGTCGCGGAGATCGGCGAGGTGGTACGGGAGCGGGGCGCGCTCTTCTACCTGGACGCGGTGGCGTCGATCGGTGCCGAGCCGGTCCTTCCCGACCCTTGGGGTGTCGACCTGTGCGTCATCGGGGCGCAGAAGGCGATGGGCGGGCCGGCCGGGGTGTCGGCGGTGTCGGTGAGCGAGCGGGCGTGGGCGCGGATGGCGGCGAACCCGGCGGCGCCGCGGCGGTCGTACCTCTCCCTCCTGGACTGGAAGGAGCGCTGGACCGACGCCGGCCGCACCGCGCTGCTGCACGCTCCGGCGCAGTTGGAGATGCTGGCGCTGGAGGCGTGCGTCGAGCGGATCGAGACGGCCGGGCTGGAGACGGTGACGGCCCGCCACGCGTCGGCTGCCGCCGCGACCCGGGCGGGGGCGCTCGCGCTGGGCGGTGGGCTGGAGCCGTACGTGTACGAGGCGCGCGAGGCGGCACCGGTGGCGACGACACTGCGGGTGCCGGCGGGGGTGGTGGCGTCGGAACTGGTGACGCGGGCCCTTTCGACGGACCCCACCCTCCCGCTGGCCGCGGGCGGCGGAGCACTGGCCAAGGAAATGATCCGGGTCAACCACTACGGCCCGGACGCGACGCCGGAGGCGGTCCGGGCCAGCCTGACGGCACTGGGCACGACGCTGTCGGAGAAGGGCCTGAGCGTGGACGTGGAGGGAGCAGGACGGGCGGTGGAGGCCAACTGGGGCTGAAAAGGGAGCCGTTGGCGGCGGGGCTTCGTGGCATGCTCCCGGCATGACCACCGAGACCCCGCAGACGCTTCCCGACGGCCGGCCCATCCCCCTCCTCACCGGTGACGAGCGGGCCATGCTGGAGAGCTGGCTCGACTTCCACCGGGCCACGCTGGAGCTGAAGTGCCGAGGGCTGGACGACACGCAGGTGCGGGCCGCCGCGGCGGGGTCGTCGTCGCTGACGCTGCTCGGACTGGTGCAGCACCTCGCCGAGGTGGAACGGAACTGGTTCCAGCGCGTGGTCGCCGGGCTGGACGTGCCGCCCGTGTTCGGAGAGGAGAACGAGACCGGGTACGGGCTCGATCCGGAGCGGGGGATCGATGAGGCCTTGGGTGCCTGGCGGCGGGAGATCGCGCGGGGGCGGGAGGTGTGTGCCGGGCGGTCGCTGGAGGAGGTCGGGCGGGTCGCCGACGGTCCCATGGCCGGGGTCGAAGTCAGTCTGCGGTGGGTGTTCGTTCATCTCATCGAGGAGTACGCGCGGCACAACGGGCACGTGGATATTCTTCGGGAGTGTATCGACGGGGTTACCGGGGCCTGAATTCGGCGTGATTAGCGGGGCCCTTTTCTTGGTACTTTTCCGGGCAGCTTCCCGTCTTCTTCTGCCCGGTTTTCATCTCTCTAAACGCAAAGATTTCGCGAACGTCGGCGGGGTTAATTCGGGCAGATCTCGTGAGGGTTACGCGGCTGTGACGCGTTACACATCCCGCCCGTTTTGTGCGGTATCTGCCGTGCAAACCGGGTGAATCGGCGTCGACCTCACCTATGAACTCGCGCCCGCGCGATAACACATCAGGCGCCCGTGCGTAACCCCGTCCGGCCATGCATTTTTCATTTCCGCTCGGTAAGTTCATTTCGCATGACTGCCGCACAAGCAGACCGAGCAGAACCCCGAGCAGAACTGCACATCGACCGACCGACGGTGGCGGACGGCGCCGCGCTGTGGCGAATGGCGCGGGACTCGAAGACGCTCGACCTGAACTCGTCGTACAGCTATCTGCTGTGGTGCCGCGACTTCGCCGCCACCTCCGCCGTGGCCCGCGACGGCCGCGGCGAACCGGTCGGCTTCGTCACCGGCTACGTACGGCCGGACCGCCCCCGCACCCTGCTGGTGTGGCAGGTGGCGGTCGACGAGGCGTACCGGGGCCGCGGACTCGCCGCCCAGCTGCTGGACGGGCTCGTCGCGCGGAGTTCGGCCAGCCACCGGATCACCGCCGTCGAGACCACCATCACCCCCGGCAACACCGCCTCGGAGCGCCTGTTCACCTCGTTCGCCGAGCGGCACGGCGCCGAGGTCGAGCGCGAGGTGCTGTTCGCCACCGAGGCGTTCCCGGACGGACCGCACGACCCCGAGGTCCTGTACCGCATCGGTCCCCTCTCCCTCTGACCGCCCCCCTCACCAGCCGCCCCACTGACGACCCCACACACTCCCCCCACGCAACGAGGAGCGATTCGTCGTGACCATCACCCAGCCCGACCTCAGCGTCTTCGAGACCCTCGAGTCCGAGGTGCGCAGCTACTGCCGCGGCTGGCCCACCGTCTTCGACCGTGCGCACGGCAGCCGCATGTACGACGAGGACGGCCACGAGTACCTGGACTTCTTCGCCGGCGCCGGCTCACTCAACTACGGCCACAACAACCCGGTGCTGAAACGGGCGTTGATCGACTACCTGGAGCGCGACGGCGTCACGCACGGGCTCGACATGTCGACCACCGCCAAGCGGACCTTCCTGCAGACCTTCCAGGACCTGGTGCTGCGGCCGCGCGACCTGCCGTACAAGGTCATGTTCCCGGGGCCGACGGGCACCAACGCCGTGGAGTCCGCGCTGAAGCTGGCGCGGAAGGTGAAGGGACGCGAGGCGATCGTGTCGTTCACCAACGCCTTCCACGGGATGTCGCTCGGGTCGCTGGCCGTCACCGGCAACGCCTTCAAGCGGGCCGGGGCGGGCATCCCGCTGGTGCACGGTACGCCCATGCCCTTCGACAACTACTTCGAGGGCACGGTCCCGGACTTCCTGTGGTTCGAGAGGCTGCTGGAGGACCAGGGCTCCGGGCTCAACAAGCCCGCCGCCGTGATCGTGGAGACCGTGCAGGGCGAGGGCGGCATCAACGTGGCGCGTCCCGAGTGGCTGCGCGCGCTGGCCGATCTGTGCGAGAGGCAGGACATGCTGCTGATCGTCGACGACATCCAGATGGGCTGCGGTCGTACGGGCGCCTTCTTCTCGTTCGAGGAGGCCGGGATCACCCCGGACATCGTCACCGTCTCCAAGTCCATCAGCGGCTACGGACTGCCCATGTCGCTGTGCCTGTTCAAGCCCGAGCTGGACATCTGGGAGCCGGGCGAGCACAACGGCACCTTCCGCGGCAACAACCCCGCCTTCGTCACGGCCACGGCCGCCCTGGAGTCGTACTGGGCGGACGGGTCCGCGATGGAGAAGCAGACCCGGACGCGCGGCGAGCAGGTCGAGCGGGCGCTCGCCGCGATCAGCGACGAGAACCGCGCCGACGTCAAGGAGTACCGGGGCCGCGGGCTGGTGTGGGGCATGGAGTTCCACGACAAGGAGCGCGCCGACCGGGTCGCCCGGCGCGCCTTCGAACTCGGCCTGCTCATCGAGACGTCGGGCCCGGAGAGCGAGGTCGTCAAGCTCCTCCCGGCGCTCACCGTCACCGCCGAAGAGCTCGACGAGGGCCTCAGCGTCCTCGCCCGCGCCGTGCGCGAAACCCGCTGAGAAACCCGCTGAGAACCATCGAGACAGAGGAGAAGTGCGGCACTGTGATCGTCCGTTCGTTCAAGGAGATCGAGGGCACCGACCGGCATGTGAAATCCGCGTCCGGCACCTGGGAGAGCAAGCGCATCGTCCTGGCCAAGGAGAGGGTCGGCTTCTCGGTGCACGAGACGATCCTGTACGCGGGTACGGAGACGCACATGTGGTACGCGAACCACATCGAGGCCGTCGTCTGCACCAAGGGCGACGCCGAGCTGACCGACCGCGAGACCGGCCGGACGTACCACATCACGCCCGGCACCATGTACCTCCTCAACGGCCATGAGCGGCACACGCTCAAGGTCAAGGAGGACTTCCACTGCATCTGTGTGTTCAACCCGCCGGTGACCGGCCGGGAGGACCACGACGAGAACGGCGTCTACCCCCTGCTCACCGAGCCCGAGGAGGTGTGAGAACCCCATGACCACCGTCACCGATCTCTACCCCAGCCGCGGCCCCGCCGAGGTGTCCGTCCCCCGTCAGGACCCGGTCGTCTGGGGATCCCCGGACACTCCTGGCCCGATCCCCGCGGTCGACCTGCAGTCCTTCGAGCGGGACGGCTTCCTCGCCGTCGACCAGCTGATCGGCCCGGACGAAGTCGCCGTCTACCAGCGTGAGTTGGAGCGGCTGACCACCGATCCGGAGATCCTCGCGGACGAGCGCTCGATCATCGAGCCGAAGTCCAAGGAGATCCGCTCGGTCTTCGAGGTGCACCGGATCAGCCAGGTGTTCGCGAACCTGGTGCGCGACGAGCGCGTCGTCGGCCGGGCCCGGCAGATCCTCGGCTCGGACGTGTACGTCCACCAGTCGCGCATCAACGTCAAGCCCGGTTTCGGGGCCAGCGGCTTCTACTGGCACTCGGACTTCGAGACCTGGCACGCCGAGGACGGCCTGCCCAACATGCGCACGGTGTCCGTCTCGATCGCGCTGACCGAGAACTACGACACCAACGGCGGGCTGATGATCATGCCCGGCTCGCACAGGACGTTCCTGGGCTGCGCCGGCGCCACGCCCAAGGACAACTACAAGAAGTCGCTGCAGATGCAGGACGCGGGCACGCCCTCGGACGAGGCGCTGACCAAGATGGCGAGCGAGTACGGCATCAAGCTCTTCACGGGCAGGGCCGGTTCGGCGACCTGGTTCGACTGCAACTGCATGCACGGCTCCGGCGACAACATCACGCCGTTCCCGCGCAGCAACGTGTTCATCGTGTTCAACAGCGTGGAGAACGCGGCGGTGGAGCCGTTCGCGGCGCCCGTACGGCGACCGGAGTTCATCGGGGCACGGGACTTCACCCCGGTGCGCTGACGCGTCGTCGGACGCGCCCGCTACAGCCAGGACAGCGACGCGGCCCGTTCCAGCACGTTCCGTACGGCCGCGTCGTCGCCCGTGGTGCCGCGCGGGACCTCCTCCGGTGCGTACCGGCCGCCCACCAGGAGGCAGAAGTCGACCGGATCCAGGGTGAGTTCGGCCCCCACGGGCTCGTCCTCGGAGCCCAGCACCCACTGTTCGCCGCCCGTCACCGCGAACAGCACCGGGGGTGCGGTGGGTCCGAGGGCGAGGCCGAGGATGCGGACGGCCAGCCGTACCAGCTGCCCCAGATGGTCGGCGGGCGGGGGCGGTACGGCGAGGCCCAGGGCGCGTCCGATGTCGTCGGTGTGGATCCATGTCTCGAAGGCCCGCACCAGGAAGTGCTCGGCGACGGGCAGCCGGATGCCCATCAACGTCGTCGCCCGCGCCGCCAGTTCGGGGTCGTGGGCCTCCGGCGCGGCGAGCAGCGCGGCGGCCTGCGCGGACCAGTCGGCGACCGTCTCGGCGGGCGTACGGCCGTGCTCGTGCGCGATGACCTCGGCGGTGCGGCGGTTCCAGGCGCCCGCCCAGTCCGCCTCGCCCTCGACGGGCGTGCCGGGGACGCGCGGTGCGATGCCCAGTCGCCCGGCGAGGGGCTCGTCGGCGGCGAGGAGGTGGGCGATGGTCGCGTGCAGGTCCCAGTCGTGCACGACCGGGGTCGACCAGCGGCCCTCCGCCTCGGGCAGCAGCGCCTTCAGTCCGGCGACCGCGGCGGCGTAGGGAACGGCGTGTTCCGCCACCCGGGGCAGGGCGGGGCGGGCGCGCAGGGCGGCGGACAGCACACCGGAGAGGTCCTGCGCGGACTCGGCGTACAGGTCGGCGGTGGGCGCGGCGTCCGGCTGCCCGTCCGCGCCGTTGCCCGCGGGCCCGTCCAGGAGCCGTACCGTCTCCCGCAGCCGTGCCGCCTCGGCCGCGCAGCTCGCGCACTCGGCCAGGTGGTCGGCGACCGGCTGCCGCTCCTCTGGCGGGAGGGTGCCGAAGGCCCAGGCCGCGAGCAGGTCGCGGACCCTCTCGTGGTCGTCGTCGGTCACCCTGCGCCTCCTCTCGCCGGCAAGCAGTCTGCCGCCATCATGCGCCCCTTGCGAGCGCCGGGTCCGGCGGGTCGGTCAAAGATTCGTCAGCCGGACAGGACGTCCAGCAGACGGTCGACGTCGGCGGGGGTGTTGTAGAGGTGGAACGCGGCGCGCAGATGTCCGGCGCGGTCGGAGACCTCGACTCCGGCGGCGCTCAACTCCGGCTGCCGCTGGCCGAGTCCGGGCACGGAGACGATGGGTGAGCCCGGTGCGGGGACGGGTTCGTGGCCGAGGGCGGCGAGGCCGCTGCGGAAGCGGTCGGCGAGGGCGAGGTCGTGCGCGCGGATGGCGTCCACGCCGAGTTCTTCGAGGAGTTCGAGGGAGCGGCGGGCGCCGGCGTAGGAGAAGAGAGCGGGGCTCTCGTCGAACCGCCGTGCGGAGTGGGCGAGTTCGTCGATGGGGCCGTAGCAGGCGTCCCAGGGGCGTTCGCCGGCCACCCAGCCGGCGAACAGCGGGGTGAGTCCGCCGAGGTCCTCCGGGACGACCAGGAAGGCCACGCCGCGCGGGCTCACGAGCCATTTGAAGGCGACGCAGGCGCAGTAGTCGTACGCGTCGGCGTCGAGGTCCAGCCAGCCGGCGGCCTGGGAGGCGTCGACGTAGGTGCGGGCGCCGTGCTCGCGTGCCGCCTGCCGGATCGCGGGCAGATCGGCGATCCGTCCGTCGGCGGACTGGGCCGCGCTCACGGCGACCAGGGCGGTGCCGGGGCGGACGGACTCGGCGACGCGCTCCAGCGGGACGGCGCGGACCTTGAGATCGGGGCGGACGTGGAAGGGGTTCACCACGGAACTGAAGTCGCCCTCCGCGGTGAGGACCTCGGCGCCCTCGGGGAGGGAGGCGGCGATCAGTCCGCTGTAGACGGCGACCGAGGCGCCGGCCGCGACGCGGTTCGCCGGTACGCGGGCGAGCCGTGCGAAGGAGGCGCGGCTCGCCTCCACGTCCCCGAACATGTCGGTCGGCTCGCCCGCGGCCGACGCCGCCACGGCGGTGCGCAGGGCGGCGACGGTGCGGGCGGGTACCAGACCGGTGCTCGCGGTGTTCAGGTAGGTGTTCTTCGGCGCGAACTCGGCTCGGACGAGGCTCTCGAAGGTCTCCATGGGTCCACTGTGGGCCTGGGAGGAGTCCCGGTCCATTGCCGAATCGTGCGTGGGTTCGCGAAGGAACGCTTATGGATCGCGGCTGACCTGGTGGTTCAGCCCGGTGGTTCAGTGCTGGGGCACCGCGCATCCGTCGGGGCCGCAGGCGTCCGCGTCGCCCTGGTCGATCAGCTGGAGCGGTGAGCGCTCGCCCCAGGCCTGGGTCAGCGCCTGGGCGAAGACCTCGGCGGGCTGGGCGCCGGATACGCCGTACTTGCGGTCGAGGACGAAGAAGGGGACGCCGTTCGCGCCGAGCTGGGCGGCCTCGCGTTCGTCGGCGCGGACGTCGTCGGCGTAGGCGGTGGGGTCGGCGAGGACCTTGCGGGCGCCGTCGGCGTCCAGGCCGGCCTCGACGGCGAGCTCGACGAGCCGCTCCTCGCCCTCGGCGAACAGGGAGCGCTCCTCGGCGAAGTTCGCCTTGTAGAGGATCTGGATCAGCTCGTCCTGCCTGCCCTGGTCCTTGGCGAAGTGGAGCAGGCGGTGCATGTCGAAGGTGCTGCCGTGGTCGCGGCCGCGGGTGCGGTACGACAGGCCCTCGGCGGCGGCCTGGGCGCCGAGGTTGTCCTCGCCGGCCTCGGCCTGCGCCTCGCTCATGCCGTACTTCTTGGTGAGCATGGAGATCACGGTCTGCACGTCGCCCTTGGCGCGGCCCGGGTCCAGCTCGAAGGAGCGGTGCACCACCTCGACCTGGTCACGGTGCGGGAAGGCCTCGAGCGCCTTCTCGAAACGGGCCTTGCCGACATAGCACCAGGGGCACGCTATGTCCGACCAGATCTCGACCTTCATGTTCTCTCCAACAGCTGGGTGTACGCGGAGGCCGCCTCCGCCTGATCCCTGAACATTCAAGCAGCGGGGATCATTCCCGGGGCGATTTGCGCTCCCCGACCACGTACCGCAGGAACAAATGATGATCGCCCTCGACCGGCGGGTTCTCGGGGTCGGGCACCCAGCCCTGGCGGGCGTAGAAGGCCTGGGCGCGATGGTTGTCGACGTGCACGTCGAGGATGGCCGTCCGTCTGCCGTCGGCGCACCACTGTTCGACACAGGCGGTGTGCAGGGCCGTGCCGATGCCGCGCCGCCAGGCATCGGGGCCGACGTGGAACTGGTACAGCTTGACCGTTTCCTCCGGAGCGTCCTGCGGAGTCCGGAAGGACGCGACGGCCATGACGCGGCCCTTCTCGACGAGGCACAGCACCTGCCCGTCCGACCGCTCGATGGCACCCCGCCAGGCGGCGAGCCAGTCCGTGCCGTCTTCGGGGACCCCGCCCGGGTAGTACGTCGCCCGGGCCCGCGCGTGCAGCGACGTGACGGCTGCGGCCTCGGCGGGCAGCGCCGTGCGGATCATCCGGCCGTCCACGACTCTGTTACTGATCATGCGGCGGAGGACGTGCTCCCGGCCGCCATGGTTCCCACACGGCTGAACCGGGCCCGGTATGCCGTTGGGGTCAGGCCTGTGCGGCGGTGTATGTGGGTGCGGAGGGAGTCGGCGGTGCCGAGGCCGCAGGCTCGGGCGACGCGGTCCATCGGGAGGGTGGTGGTCTCCAGGAGTTCCTTGGCCCGCTCGACGCGCTGGTGCAGGAGCCACTGGAGGGGACTCACGCCGCTGTCGGCGTGGAAGCGCCGGGGGGTGTGCGGGCACGACACGCCCGCGGCCCTGGTGGCCGTGCTTCTCGTGCCGCTGGCGTTGGGCTGCGCGTTGACGGTTCCGCCGCTGACCGCCGCCATGATGGACGCCGTGCCCGCCGAGCGGGCGGGGCTCGCGGCCGGGGTGCTGAACTCGGCGCGTCAGGTGGCGGGCGGGCTCGGGATCGCGGTGTTCGGGGCGCTGGTGGCCGGCGACTTCACGGGCGGGATGCGGATGAGCCTGGTGATCGGCGCGTGCCTGCTCCTGCTGACCTTCGGACTCAGCTTCCGTCTCGCAGGTCCCGCGGCCAGTTCGGCCTGAACTCGAGGTGGTCGTACGTCACCACGCACCCCTCCCCCATCGGCGACTGGGTCATGAAGCCGACCAGGGCCGCGTCCGTCTCCTTCTCGCCGCCCAGGGTGAACAGGCGGACGAAGGTCCAGCGCTTGCCGTCGCGGGAGGCGTGGAAGGCGAAGGCGCGTCCGGTGCGGCTCACCCGGAGCCACACCGAACTGCCCTCGACGCTGAAGGAGTTGGCGTCGTCGGAGTGGCCCCGGGTGACCACCGTGCAGACGGTGGGCACGTCCGGGGAGTACTCCAGGCACAGCTTGGCCCAGGCCCGCTCGCCGACATGGACGTAGAGCACTCCCGCGTCGAACGCCCCGGCGAAGCCGACGGTGACCCGGGCTATCAGCTGGAAGTCCCCCTCCGGCCAGCCGAGCAGCCGGGGCGCGTCGGAGGCCGGCTCCAGCGCCTCCCCGGTGGGCGGGACGAACCGGTCCTGCCGGGGCCCGGCCCATCCGGTGAGCACTCCGTCCTCGTACGACCAGTTGCCCTCGGGACCGTACGTGCGCAGGGCGAAGGGGAGTTCGGGAAGTTCGACGTCCATCCGGCGATTGTGTCAGGTGAGGCCGGTCACCGTTCGAGGCGGCCGTCGTAGCGGCGCGGGAGACCGAGCGGGTTGTCGTCCCGCAGCTCGGGCGGCAGCAGCGCCTCGGGCGCGCCCTGGTACACGACCGGCCGCATCCAGCGCTCGATCGCCGTACCGCCGACCGACGTCGACGTCGAGGTGGTCGCCGGGTACGGGCCGCCGTGGTGCTGGGCCGGGGCGACGGCGACGCCCGTCGGCCAGCCGTTGACCAGCACGCGCCCGGCGAGCGGGGTCAGCTCGGCCAGCAGCTCCGCGCCACGGCCCTCCCCGGCCGCCTCCTCGCTCGAGAGGTGGACCGTCGCCGTGAGGTTGCCCGGCAGCCGGGACAGCACGGACCGGACCTCGGCCTCGTCCTCGTAGCGGGCCACGACCGTCACGGGGCCGAAGCACTCCTCCAGGAGCAGGTCGTAGGCGCCCTCCTCGGCCAGCTTGTCCGCCGACACCGTCAGGAAGCCGGCGCTCACCGTGTGCTCGCCGCCCGCGCCCGGGGTCACGGGCGACTCGACGTCGGGCAGCTCCGCCCGCTCGGCCACGCCGGCGATGAAGTTGTCCCGCATCCGGTGGTCGAGCAGCACGCCCGCGTCGGTGTCGCTGACCGCGTCCGTGAGCGACTTCAGCAGCCGGTCCCCGGCCGCGCCGTTCGGCGCCAGCACGAGGCCCGGCTTCACGCAGAACTGGCCGACACCGAGCGTCATGGAGCCGGCGAGTCCGGTGCCGATCGCCTCGGCCCGCTCGGCCGCCGCCGCCTCGGTGACGACGACGGGGTTGAGGGAGCCCAGCTCACCGTGGAAGGGGATCGGGTTGGGACGGGCCGCCGCCGCGTCGAAGAGGGCACGGCCGCCTCGTACGGAACCGGTGAAGCCGGCCGCGGCGACCAGCGGGTGCTTGACCAGCTCGACGCCCGCCTCGAAGCCGTGGACCAGGCCGACGACGCCCTCGGGGATGCCGTGCGCGGCGGCGGCCCGGCGCAGCACCTTGGCGACGTACTCGGACAGGGCCGGGTGGTCGGGGTGCGCCTTGACGACGACCGGGCAGCCCGCGCCCAGCGCGCTCGCGGTGTCGCCGCCGGCGACGGAGAAGGCGAAGGGGAAGTTGGAGGCCGAGTAGACGGCGACGACACCCAGGGGCACCTTGTAGCGGCGCAGGTCCGGGATGGGCGGCGTCGCGGTGTCGTCGGGGTGGTTGATGATCACGTCGAGGAAGGCGCCCTCGTCGACGATGTCCGCGAAGGCCCGCAGCTGGAAGCAGGTACGGGCGAGTTCGCCGGTGAGCCGGACCGGGCCGAGCGCGGTCTCCGCGTCGGCGGTCTCCACGAGCCCGTCCTTGGCCGCCTCGAGCTGCTCAGCGGCGGTGCGCAGGAACGCCGAGCGTACGGCGCGGTCGGCGAGGGAGGCGCGTGCCGCGTGGGCGGCGCGGACGGTGGCGTCGACCTCCTGTGCTGTGGCCTCCACCGCAACCTGTTCACGCTGCTTCCCGGTTCGGGGGTCGACACTCCAGACTGGTGCTGCTGCCACCGCGGGTCCCTCCAGGTATATCCGGGTCATTCACCAGGGTCGTTCGATATGCTGAACGCTGTCTCTGATGATGAATATGCTGTTGGAGACTATATCTTCGGTTTCTCGTCCAACGAAGGGGTCAAGGGCGATGTCGGCAGCCGAGACAGGCGGCGGTGCGCAGGTCAAGTCCGCGGTGCGGACCGTGGAACTGCTCGAATACTTCGCCGGTCGCCCCGGCATGCACTCCCTCGCGTCGGTCCAGGAGGCCGTCGGGTATCCCAAGTCCAGCCTCTACATGCTGCTGCGCACGCTGGTGGAGCTGGGCTGGGTGGAGACGGACGCGACGGGCACGCGGTACGGGATCGGGGTGCGGGCGCTGCTGGTCGGCACGTCGTACATCGACGGCGACGAGGTCGTCGCGGCGGCGCGGCCGACGCTGGACCGGCTCTCGGACGACACCACGGAGACCATCCACCTCGCGCGCCTGGACGGCACCAACGTCGTCTACCTCGCCACCCGCCAGTCCCAGCACTACCTGCGCCCCTTCACGCGCGTGGGCCGCCGCCTCCCGGCGCACTCGACCTCCCTCGGCAAGGCGCTGCTGAGCACCTACACCGACGAGCAGGTCCGCAAGATGCTCCCGGAGACGCTGCCGGCGCTCACCGAGAACACCATCACCGACCGGGAGAAGCTCATCGAGGAGCTGCACCAGGTGCGGGAGCAGGGCTTCGCCGTCGACCGCGAGGAGAACACGCTGGGGCTGCGCTGCTTCGGCGTGGCGATCCCCTACCGCACCCCGGCCCGCGACGCGATCAGCTGCTCGGTACCGGTGGCCCGTCTCACCCCCGCCCACGAACAGATGGTCAAGGACGCCCTGTTCGACGCCCGCGACCGCCTGACCCTGGCGACCAGGAGGCTGTGACTCCCCGGGCAGGCCCTAAGCTCGGGGCCCATGGATGTCGTACTGCGGGAAGTGCACGACAGTGATCTGCCGGTTTTCTTCCGGCAGATGAACGATCCCGAGGCCCTGTGGACGGCCGCGTTCACGCCGAAGGATCCCGCCGACCGGGAGGCGTTCGACGCCCACTGGAAACGGGTGCGGGCCTCCGCGGACGTGTTGCGGACCATCCTGGTCGACGGTGACGTGGTGGGCAGCGCGGCGGTGTACGGGGAGCCGGGCGAGCGTGAGGTCACCTACTGGGTGGACCGGGCGTACTGGGGCCGCGGGGTGGCCACGGCGGCGCTGAGCGGGCTGCTGGCCGAGGTGCCGGAGCGGCCGCTGTACGCGCGCGCGGCGGCGGACAACACCGGCTCGCGGCGCGTGCTGGAGAAGTGCGGCTTCCGGCTGACGGCGACGGCGACGGGCTTCGCGAACGCGCGGGGCGAGGAGATCGACGAGGTCGTGATGACGCTGCGCGGCTGACCGCGCTTCCTGAGCGTCCGATGAGAATCCGGGGCGGAGGGAACGTCCTCCCCGCCCCGCTCGTCTTCTTGATCGGCATGATGAACAAGACGATCAGGCGGACCTCCGTCTTCGTACTGCTCCTGGTGTGCGCCCTGCTGATCAGGGCGACCTGGGTGCAGTTCTACGACGGCAAGGCCCTCGCGGACGACAAGGACAACCGGCGCAACGCGATCGAGACGTACGCGGAGCCGCTCGGGAACATCATCGTGGCCGGCAACTCGATCACCGGCTCCGCGCGCACGACAGGCGGCGACCTCGCGTACAAGCGCACGTACAAGAACGGCCCGCTGTACGCGGCGGTGACCGGCTACGCCTCGCAGGCCTACGCGCCGACCCAGCTGGAGGGCATCTACCAGGACCTCCTCAACGGCACGGACAGCCGGCTGAAGACCGTGATGGACACGGTCACCGGCCGGCGGGCCGCGCCCGGCACCGTGGTCACGACGATCGACCCGGACGTGCAGAAGGCGGCGTACGACGCGCTCGGCGACAAGAAGGGCGGGGCCGTCGCGATCGACCCGTCCACCGGCAGGATCCTCGCGGTCGTCTCGACGCCGTCGTACGACCCGACGTCGCTCACGGACGCCAACACCGCCGGGACCGCCTGGAAGAAGCTGAACGCGGACTCGGACAAGCCGCTCACCAACCGCGCGCTGCGCCAGCCGCTGCCGCCGGGCTCGACGTTCAAGCTGGTCATGGCGGCGGCCGCGCTGGAGGACGGCCTGTACTCGTCGGTGGACGTGCGCACCGACAGCCCGGACCCGTACCGGCTGCCGAACACCACCAAGGACCTGTCCAACGAGAACCCGGCCGCGCCCTGCGAGAACGCCTCCATCCGCACCGCGCTGGAGTACTCCTGCAACAACGTCTTCGCGAAGATGGCCGTCGACCTGGGCCAGGACAAGGTGCGGGCGATGGCGGAGAAGTTCGGCTTCAACGACACGAAGCAGGACGTACCGGTGCGGGCATACACCAGCGTCTACCCGTCCGACATGGACAAGTCGTCCACGGGCCTGACGGGCATCGGCCAGTACGACGTCACCGCGACCCCGCTCCAGATGGCCATGGTGTCCGCCGCCATAGCCGACGGCGGCAAGCTGGTCTCGCCGCACATGGTCTCGCAGATCACCGACAGCGGCGGCGACGTCCTGAAGAACTACGACGACGCGGGGACGAAGCAGATCGTCAGCTCCTCCACCGCCGCCCAACTCCAGTCCGCCATGCAGACGGTGGTGAACAAGGGCACGGGTACGAACGCGCGGATACCGGGCGTGACGGTGGGCGGCAAGACCGGCACCGCCCAGCACGGCGAGAACAACAGCCAGACCCCGTACGCCTGGTTCACCTCCTACGCCAAGGCGGGCGGCAAACAGGTCGCCGTGGCAGTGGTGGTCGAACAGTCCGACGCTGCCCGCTCGGAGGTGAGCGGCAACGGCCTGGCGGCCCCCGTGGCAAAGGCGATGATGAAAGCAGCCCTTAACCAATAGCCGCCCGCAACTGGGGCGCCCCACAGGGGCGCGGGGCTGTGCCGATATGCGGCTCCGCCGCGCGGGCGCGACCAGCCCCCACAAACCCGCACCGGCCGCGCAGCGCCCGTCACTTCACACCCAGCACCTGCTCCACAGGGTCAATGGCGAAGTACACGACGAACAGCGCCGTAACGCCCCACAGCAACCAGTGCACGTCCTTCGCCTTCCCCAGCACCGCCTTGATCAGCACATACGCGATGAACCCCGCCCCGATGCCGTCCGTGATCGAGTAGGTGAACGGCATCGCGGCGATGGTCAGAAACGCCGGGATGGCGATCTCGTACCGGTCCCAGTCGATGTGCTTGACGTGGGTCATCATCAGGAATCCCACGGCGATCAGCGCCGGCGCCGCCGCCTGCAGCGGCACGATCGTCAGCAGCGGCGTGAGGAAGAGCGCGAGCCCGAACAGCCCGCCCGTGATCAGGTTCGCGAACCCGGTCCGCGCCCCCTCGCCCACACCGGCCGCCGACTCGATGTACGCGGTGTTGGAGGAGGCCGATCCGAGGCCGCCGGCGACCGCCGCCGCGCCGTCGATGAACAGCACGCGACCGATCCCCGGCACCTGCCCCTGCTCGTCCAGCAGCCCGGCCTCCGCACTGATGCCCACAATCGTGCCCATGGCGTCGAAGAAGTCGGACAGGATCAGCGTGAACACCAGCAGGACGGCCGTGAGGACGCCCGCCTTCGCGAACCCGCCGAACAGGCTGAAGTGGCCGATGAGTCCGAAGTCGGGCGTGGAGACGATCTTGTCGGGCACGTGCGGAGTGGTCAGACCCCAGCTCTTGATGTCGGCCACCGCGTCGATGACGATCGCGACGATCGTCATGGTCACGATGCTGATCAGGATCGCGCCCTTCACCTTGCGCGCGAGCAGGGCGATGGTGAGCAGCACGCCGAGGCAGAACACCAGCACCGGCCACCCCGTCAGCCGGCCGACCGCGCCCAGCTGCACCGGCACGGTGGTCTGCGCCGCGTCGGGGATGCGGCTGACGAACCCCGCGTCGACGAACCCGATGAACGCGATGAACAGCCCGATGCCGACCCCGATGGCCTGTTTGAGCTGGTGCGGGATGGCGTCCATGATCGCCTTGCGCAGCCCGGTGACGACGAGCACGCAGATCAGGATGCCCTCGAGGACGACGAGGCCCATCGCGTCGGACCAGCTCATCAGCGGGGCGAGCTGGAAGGCGACGACGGCGTTGAGGCCGAGGCCGGCGGCGATGGCGAGCGGGAGGTTGCCGCCGACGCCCATGATGATCGTCATCACGCAGGCCACCAGCGCGGTGGCGGTGACCAGTTGGCCGGTGTCGAGCTGGTGGCCGAACTTGTCCTTCGCACTGCCCAGGATGATGGGGTTCAGGACAAGGATGTAGGCCATCGTGAAGAACGTGGCGAAGCCGCCGCGTATCTCCCGGCCGAAGGTGGATCCCCGCTCGGAGATCCGGAAGAACCGGTCGACACCGTTCGCCCCTGGCGGCGCGGCACTTGGCCGGTCGGCCGCCTTCTTCGTGTCGGACATGGCGGGTGCTCCTCGTCGGCTGATTGATCGTGTGCGGATGCTGGCTGGATTGTTCCCGCGTTGAACCTCTTTCAGGTTCCTTTCGTGTTACGGAATCGACCGCCCCGTCACACCGCGTTCGAAGCCCCGTACGAAACCAGGACAACGATCACTGCTACGCTTCCGGATCTCGCCCGGGCCCGCCCCGGAAGATCACATGTCATTCACATGACACACACAGGAAGGGTGCCCGTGGGCACTGTCGTCGACGACGCGGCCTCCATGGAGTTCCATGCCTTCTTCGAGCGGCACTACGCCGAACTGTCCCGGCTCGCCCATCTGTTGACCGGCGAGGCGGACGCGGCCGACGACCTGGCCGCGGACGCGCTGCTCGCCCTGTGGCACCGCTGGGACCGCGTGCGCGCGGCCGATCACCCGGTCGCCTACGCCCGTGGCGTCGTCGCCAACCTGGCCCGCACCAGGATCCGCAGCGCCGTGCGCGAGCGCCGGCGGATCTCGCTGTTCTGGTCGCAGCGCGAGGAGAAGACCGAGAACCCGGACATCGCGGGCGTGGTCGATGTGCAGGAGGCCCTGCGCAGGCTGCCGTTCCGCAAGCGGGCCTGTGTGGTGCTGCGGCACGCCTTCGACCTGTCGGAGAAGGACACCGCGCTCGCCCTGGGTGTTTCCGTCGGTACGGTTAAGTCCCAGACGTCCAAGGGGATGGCCGAGCTGCAGAAGATCCTCGGTTCCCGGGGCGCCCCACAGAAGGTGCACGCGGCGATGGCGCGCGGCGGCGAGACCGGAGGAACGGACCGATGAGGCAGCAGGACGTGCACGACGAGCTGCGCGCCCGGCTGCACGAGGCGGCCGAGGCGCACGAGCCGGACCGGGCCCGCATCCTGGCCCGCGTCGAGCGGGGCATGACCCGCCAGGACCGCCGCGACCACCGGGCGACCCGTCCCCCGGTGTGGGGCTGGGCCAGGGTCGTGGGTGCCACGGCGGCGGTGGCCGGCATGCTCGCGGTCGGCGGGTACGCGGTGGCGTCGGCGGTGAAGGACGACCCGCCCACCCGGCAGCAGACGGTCGAGACCTCGCCGACGCCCACGCCGTCACCGGACGCGACCAGCCGGGCGCCGCTGCCGCCGGTGGACCCGGCCCCGAGCCGGGCGACCGAGTCGACGCACCGGCCGAGCGGCACCCCGTCCACCGCGCCGCCCTCGGCCTCCGTCTCCGTCCTGCCGTCCGCCGGCGGGGAGAGCGACGGCCCGCTGTGGTCGGACGGTTCGGTCGACCCACACAGCAACGACTTCTGGGCGCAGAGCAACGTCACGCTCAAGACCCAGAAGGAACTCACCGCCCTGACCGTGCAGTTGAAGGTCGAGGAGACCGGCGGGGTGAGCTCGGCCGGGGCCTGGCGCTCGCTGCCGGAGCAGGACTTCACCTTCACGGTCGGCGAGCAGGACGGGTTCCTGGTCTACACCTGGGTGCTCAAGGAGGGCCGTACGGTCCCCAAGGGCGAGTGGGTGTTCGCCGGGCAGTACAACCACCAGCGCGGCGGCCGGGACGCCCGGGACGACTCGTACACGATCAACGCGACGGCGGACGGCGATCGGCGGGCGGTGGGCGGCGACTTCGCGGCGCACAGCTCCGGCGAGGGCGACTCGTAAAAAAGTCCGCGCCAGGCGGCAACCCTTTTCCTCCGCTGCGGCGACCAGGAAGCGCACGGCTCCCTCCACCCAGCTGAGTTTCACGTACGACGGGATCTCGACCCTTGAGCGCGCACAAGAAGCACCTCACCCGCAGACGGGTACTCGGGGCCTCCGCGATCGGCGCGGCCGCCACCGGCGCCGCCGTCGCGGGCGGCACCGGCCTCCTCACGACCGCGTCCGCCGCCGGCTTCGGCTACCGCGACGACGGCGGGAACTACGTCGTCGACACCGGAGCCTCCCTGGTCTTCAAGGTCTCCAAGTCGACCGGGGACCTCACCTCCCTCGTCTACAAGGGCAAGGAGTACGAGGGCTACGGCGGCAAGCACTCGCACGTCGAGTCGGGCCTCGGCGCCTCCACGGTCACCGTCCGGCAGTCCGGCGGGACCGTCCTGATCAAGGTCGTGCACGGGCCGATCACCCAGTGGTACGCGGCCCGCAGCGGCCAGAACAACGTCTATCTGTGGACGAACAAGGCGGACGCCTCCTTCACCGCGACCCGCTACATCGTCCGCGTCAGGCCCGGCATCTTCCCCAACAGCGGCTCGGACGCCTGGGACTCGACGAAGGACAAGATCATCGAGGCCGGTGACGTCTGGCGGGCCCCGGACGGCACCACCCACTCCAAGCACTACTCGGGCAAGCGGACCATCGACTACGACTACGTCGGCTTCACAACCGGCTCGGTCGGTCTGTGGCTGGTTCGGTCCAACCACGAGAAGGCGTCGGGCGGCCCGTTCTACCGCTCCCTGCTGCGCCACTCCAACGAGGGCGGCGCCGGGCTCTACGAGATCCTGCACTACAACGAGGCCCAGACCGAGGCGGAACGTTTCGGCCTCCAGGGTCCGTACGTCATCGCCTTCACCGACGGCGGCGCGCCCTCCTCCGGTCTCTTCCACGCCGACCTCGACACCACCTGGGCCGACGGCCTCGGCATCACCGGCTGGGTGGGCAGGGCGGGTCGCGGCAAGGTGGCGGGCGTCGGGCTCAAGGGCATGGACGCCACGTACGCCTACACCGTGGGGTTCGCCAACGAGGACGCCCAGTACTGGGCGAGGGCGGCGGCCGGCACCGGCGCCTTCTCCTGCAAGGGGATGCTTCCGGGGACGTACACGCTCACCGTCTACAAGAACGAACTCGCCGTCCACACCGAGTCGGTGAAGGTCACCGCGGGCGCCACGACCTCCCTGCACACCCTCACCCTCACCGGCGACCCCTCGAAGGCGGCCACCGTCTGGCGGCTCGGCGACTGGGACGGCACGCCCGGCGAGTTCAAGAACGCCAAGCTGATGACGTACGCGCATCCGTCCGACGCCCGGGCCGCCAAGTGGACCGGGAACGTCACGATCGGCAGCGGCGGCGAGGCGGCGTCCTTCCCGGCGTACATCTGGAAGGACGTCAACGGCGGCGTCCTGGTCTACTTCAAGTTGACCAGTGCCCAGGCGGCCGCCGCGCACACGCTGCGGATCGGGGTGACGGACGCGTTCTCGGGCGGGCGGCCCCGGGTCACCGTCAACGACTGGGTCTCGGCCATTCCCACAGCGCCCTCACAGCCCTCGACGCGCTCTCTCACCACGGGTTCGTACCGGGGAAACAACCACACCTTCACTTTCAGCGTCCCTTCCAGTGCGTGGAAGTCGGACGTACGTCAGTTCAACGTACTGAAGCTCGACGTGGTGAGCGGTTCGGGCGGCACAGGGTTTCTGAGCGCCGGGACCTCGTTCGACTGCATGGACCTGCTGGCCTGAGCCCCCCTCGGCCGGCAGCCGCCGACTGAGCCCCCCTCGTCGGCGAAGGGACGCCCCGCCGGCGACGACCGGCGGGGCGTCCGTGTCTCCACAGGCCGGTCAGTTCATGCTCGCGCCGATGGCCGTGGACCCCGTGGTGAGGAAGGTGGTCGCGGGCAGGGAGCCGTCGGCCTTGCGCGCGCCGTACGCGCTCGTCGCGTCCGTCGACCTGAAGGCCGGCGTGCTGACGCCGCTGTCCCAGTTGTTCGCGGCGGAGACGGTGTGGGAGCTCAGCTTGTCCAGACCGCCCCGGTCGCTCACCGCCAGGTTGCGTGCGAGCCTGGCCCGGCCCGTGGCGAAGAAGAACCCCGCCTCCCCGTTGGCGTAGGCGGTGTTGCGGTTCAGCGCGATGGCACCGGTGTTGGAGTTCTCGGTGAACCCGTTCAGCGTGTTGTCCCAGGCCGCGTCGTTGTTGACGACGTGCGCCACCGCCACGCCCCCGCCGCCGAGCTTGAACCCGTTGCCGTTGCCCTGGAACGCCGGGTCGTCCCACCGGTTCTTTCCGTTGCCGAAGGCCCAGCTGTGCTCGACGGTGACCGGCGAGGAGAACTGCCACAGGTCGAGCCCGTCGTCCGAGTTGTCGTAGAGGCGGGCGCCGGTGACCCTGTTGCCGGTGCCGGAGCCGAACTTGACGGCGATCCCGTCCGCGTTCTGCCCGTGTCCGGCCGCGTCGTAGTTGCCGTGACTGTCCAGGTTCTGCACGAGGTTGTCCACCGTGTCGTCGCCGCGCAGGGTGAAGCCCGAGTCGCCGTTGTCCGCGGTGACGAGGTTCTTGAAGACTCCGCCGGTGGAGGAGGTGACGACGAAGCCCTGCGCCGGGGAGTTCTGGAAGGTGAGGTTCTGGACGGTCCAGTAGCTGCCGTAGATCCCGGCCAGCCAGGAGCCGGCGGGCAGCTTGGAGCCGTCGATCCGCACCTTCTCGGTGCCATAGGCACGCAGGGTGATCCGGTTCGAACTGGTGCCGCTCGCTGTCGACTTGAGAGTGGCCGTCGGGTAGTACGTCCCTCCGCGCACCTGGATGACGGTGCCGGCGGCCGCGTTCCTCACGGCCGACTCCAGCTGCGCGGTCGTCGACACGGTGACGGTCGTCGTCGCGGCCTGGGCGCCGCCGTTCGACAGGCCCAGGTACACGCCGCCCGCCCCGGCGGAGAGCGCCACCGCCGCGGCGATGGAGAGCGTGCGCGTCCTGCGGTGGCGTCCGGTGCTCAGTCGCACGGGGCGTTCCTTTCCTCGGGAGAAGCTACGCGCTCCAGTCGCCGCCATGGCCGAAAGAGGTTGCCGTGGAGCAGGAAATCCCTTGAAACTCTCATGGAGCCACACCGCACCCAACAGAAACAATCACATTCCGACAGGATTGCCTGTGAACCACCCCAAGTACGCCGGCTACCTCTTCGTCTACTTCACCGGCGAGGACACCGCCGACGGCGAACAGATCCGCTACGCCCTCAGCCGCGGCGACGACCCGCTGCACTGGCGGGAGCTGAACCAGGGCAGGCCCGTTCTGACCTCCGACATCGGAGAGAAGGGACTGCGCGATCCGTTCGTCATCCGCTCCCCCGAGGGCGACAGGTTCTATCTGATCGCGACCGACCTGCGCATGTACGGCGACAGCGGCGGGAGCTGGGACGAGGTCCAGCGGCACGGCAGCACGTCGGTCATGGTCTGGGAGTCCACCGACCTGGTCCACTGGACCGACCGGCGCCTGGTCCGGGTCGCCCCGGACAACGCGGGCAACGTCTGGGCCCCGGAGGCCTGTTGGGACGAATCCCGCGGCGAGTACGTCGTCTTCTGGGCGTCGAAGCTGTACGCCGACGACGATCCGGCCCACACGGCCGACACCCACAACCGCATGATGTACGCGACCACGAAGGACTTCCACACCTTCGGCACGCCCCGGATCTGGTCCGACCCGGGCCACTCGGTGATCGACTCGACGGTGATCCGGCACGGGGACGCCTACTACCGCTTCACCAAGGACGAGCGCGACCCGTCCTCCGGCTCCCCCGGCTCGAAGTTCATCACCGCGGAGAAGTCGACAAGCCTGACCGCGACCAGGTACGACTTCCTCGGCGACCGCATCGGCGGCGGGTCGATCGAGCACGGTGAGGGGCCGACGGTCTTCCGGTCCAACACCGAGGAGAAGTGGTACCTGTTCATCGACGAGTACGGCGGACGCGGTTACGTCCCCTTCGAGACCACCGACCTCGACTCCGGCACCTGGACCATGTCCGCCGACCACCAGCTGCCCACAAGTCCCCGCCACGGCACGGTCCTTCCGGTGACGCGCGAGGAGTACGACCGGCTGCTGGCCGCCTACCCCGCCACTCCCGCGTCGGTGGTGGACGTGACGGCGGCGGGTCAGCGGGCGTACGCCGTCGTGACGGAGGCGTCCTCGAAGGTCGTGCTGCCGGTGCAGCCGGACGCCGATCTCTCCCGTCTCGCACCGGAGTTGGCGGTGGCCGAGGGCGCGACCCTGACCCCCGCATCCGGTACGGCCCGCGACTTCCGCACCCCGCGGACGTACACCGTGACCGCCGCTGGGGGTACCTCCCAGGCTTTTGGCACTGGGAGAGGCTCCACCCGCACCTGGACCGTCGAGGCCGTCCGCACCGGCGGCCCAGTCCTGCCCGGCCTGACCGCCGACCCCGACGCGCACCATCTGGACGGCCGGTACTGGATTTTCCCGACGACGGACGGCCACCCGGGCTGGGCCAGCACGAGTTTCCGGGCGTACTCCTCGCCGGACCTGGTCCACTGGGAGGACCACGGGGTCGTTCTCGACCTGGGGAGGGACGTCTCCTGGGCGGACTCGTACGCGTGGGCGCCCACGATCGCCGGGCGCGACGGCAGGTACTACTTCTACTTCTGCGCCGAGCAGCAGATCGGCGTCGCGGTGGCCGACTCGCCGGCCGGCCCGTTCACGGACGCGCTGGGCGAACCCCTGATCGCGAAAGGGCAGTTCGCCGGCCAGATGATCGACCCGGCCGTCTTCACGGACGACGACGGGACGTCGTACCTCTACTGGGGCAACATGCACGCGTACGTCGTGCCGCTGAACGACGACATGACCTCCTTCGACCCGTCCAAGGTCGAGGAGATCACCCCGCGCGACTTCCGCGAGGGCTCCTTCGTCGTCAAGCGCCAGGGCACGTACTACTTCATGTGGTCCGAGGACGACACCCGCAGCGAGGACTACCACGTGGCCTACGCGACGGGACCGTCCCCGCTCGGCCCGTGGACCGAGCGGGGGACGATCCTGTCCAAGCGCCCCGAGTACGGCATCCTCGGCACCGGCCACCACTCCGTGGTGAAGGCGCCCGGCGCCGACGAGTGGTACGTCGTCTACCACCGGTTCGCCCTGAACGGCCCCGGCAGGCCCGGCGGGGACGGCATGCACCGGGAGACGGCGATCGATCGGCTGTGGTTCGCCCCGGACGGTACCCTTCAGCCGGTCGTGCCCACCCTGGAGGGCCTCAGCTGACGAAGTACGTCGGGTTCGGCAGCTTGTACGTGCGGTCGGCGTAGCCGCCGTCGAGGTCGGAGTACTGGTCGCCGAAGTTGGCGACGATCTCGTACCCGAGGTCGTCCTCGATGTGCTTGCGCGTGCCGGACTTGTACTGCACGGTCGTGCAGGTCCAGGTGCCGGGGGTGGCGCAGGAGCTCAGGTAGGACGGCGGGTTGGCCGCGTTCTTGAGGAACATGTGGTCGGCGTCGAGGTTCACGTCGGCGCCGATCTTCTTCAGGTTCTCCACGGCGGCGGTGCGCTGCGCCTCGCTCAGGCCCGAGTTGTAGAAGACCTCGACGCCCTTCTTCTCCGCGTACCGGACGAGTTCCGCGCTGCCGAAGACACCCGGGCGGTCGGCCTTGTTGACGTACGCAGCCCAGGTGGCCGAGTTGTACGTGTAGTTGTAGCGCTTCTCGTAGTCGAGGCTGAGCAGCAGCGTGTCGTCGATGTCGAAGACGACGGCGGGCTTCTCGCCCCGGTGGTGCGCCTTGCGGGCCGCCCGGTCGATGTACGTGCGGGCCGCGGCGTCGATGCGCGCCAGGTCCTTGGCGTACGGGCTGGCCGGGGACGCCTGGTACACGCCGTTGGCGTCCGCCGTGGTGCCGTAGTAGCTGTCGATGTCCTTCACCAGGAGCCCGATGTTGTAGGGCTCGTGGGTGGAGTTCGCGGTGGACTGACCGGCCGTGGCCGCGCCGGCGCCGTAGAGGGCGGCACCGGCGAGCGCACAGGTGGCGGCGACGGCCACGAAACGCAGTGTCTTATGCATGACAGGTTTCTACGCGCGTCACCGACCTTCCGTCAACGTTCGGTTCTTCGTGGCGGTCGAGTTGCTGACGACGACGGTCGCGGCCTGCGCCTGGCCGGGGAGCACGGCGAGTCCGGTGCCGAGCGCAAGAGCGACGGTGTGGGTGAGAGCGGTACGACGAGATATGGAGTGCGGTCCTTTCGTCGTTCTGGGGGACGGGGGCGGCGCCTCAGGGACGCCAGTCGCCGAGGTAGGCCGCCGGGGTGTGCGACCGGGCTTCGGAGTCGGTGAGCTGAGGCCGGTTCGCGGGGACGGAGATCACGGCGCCCGGACCGGTGTTCCGGTACTCGGCGAACCGCTGGTTCTGCCAGGGATAGGTGTCCGACATGTTGGTGTAGGGGGCCGTCGCGTCGATGCCGGGGCCGAGCCAGGTCTCGCGGACGGTGAGCATCGGACGGGCGGTGGTGTCGGAGCCCGGCACCCAGGGACGGGCCAGCTTGTAGAAGCCGTCCGGGGCCTCACTGCTCACCCGGCTCCGGGTCACCAGGTAGCCGCGCGGGTTGGCGACCGCCGTGGAGGGCGCGAAGACGAAGCCGTAGGGAGCTGCGGCGAGGTCGGTGCGGTTCAGGGTGCGGAAGTGGCAGTGCTCGAACACCGCGGTCGCCCGCCCGAAGACGAAGTCGACGTCTCCCTCGACGTAGCAGTGCGCGAAGTACTGGCGGGCGAAGGTGCCGAGCGCGATCGAGTCGGCGTACAGGGTGTCCTGGTGGCCGAGGAAGCGGCAGTCGGTGAACGAACTCCGGTCGCCCTGCGCCTTGATGGCGACCGCCTGGGTGCCGGTGATGTCCGGGTGGTCGGCGCGCAGCCAGTCGTTGGCGAAGGTGATCCAGCGGGCGGTGAACCCGTCGGCCTGTACGGTCGTCGTCGCCGAACCGGAGGTGCCGTAGGTGCCGCCGCCGGGCTTGGGGGTGCCGTTGGCGTTGTCGTGGACGATCACGACGTCACGGGGGTCCTCGGACGCGCCGATCCAGGTGGCCTCGGTGCGGGTGGTGTCGAGGAGGACCGTCTCCCGGTAGGTGCCGGGGGCGAGGACCAGGGTCCGGCCGCTGCCGCTCGCGGCGGTCACGGCGGCCTGGACGGAGGTGAAGTCGCCCCGGCCGTGCGGGTCGACGTACAGGGTCCCCGGGGTGAGACGGCGGCCCGGCGAACCGTACCGGCCGAAAGGGCGCGCTCGTTCGGCGGCTCGCGCGGGGGCGGCGGCGAGGCCGAGCGTGGCGGTGACCCCGGCACCGGCGGCGAGGAATCCCCTTCTGGACAGGGGTGGTTGGGGCGAGGGCATGCGGGTGCTCCTTCGCTGTGCGGCTCTGGGGAGGGGTGGCCGGGGCGCCCCGAGGCGCCCCGGCCCGGTGCGTCAGCGCAGCTCGCCCGCGCCCGCGCAGTGGTCGACGATCGCCGGGATCGCCCTGGCCGGATCGACCTTGGTGCGCAGGGTCGGCGTCCAGCCCGCGCCCGACTGGAGGATCTCGCCGGGCACCTGGGCGTTGTGCACGGCGATCAGGTCGGTCGGCTGCCCGTTGACGTAGTTGTCGTCGGCGGTGAGCGGCGCCTCCTTCCACTTCTTCAGGATCGAACCGGCCCGCACCCCCTCCGCCAGCGTGAACGCGTTGTGCTCGGCGACGAGTTGGGACTCCATGCCGATGCCGTAGCTGTAGCCGTAGCCGTCGCCCGCGACGAAGTGGTTGTTGTACGAGTCGACCTGCCCGAAGCGCACGCGCGGCGCCCGCTCCACCAGGTTGGCGAACAGGTTGTGGTGGAAGGTGACCTTGAGGTGCCCCCGGTCGACGGCGGCCGTCGACGCGCTGTCGCTGTTGCCGATCAGGATCGTCTTGTCGTGGTCCTCGAAGACGTTCCAGGAGGCGGTGACGTAGTCGGCGCCCTTGACGATGTCGAGTTCGCCGTCGTGCTGCTCGTAGATGCGCCCGTAGTAGTACGGCAGCGTGCTGTCCGGGTGGTCGCCGTCGGTGAAGGTGTTGTGGTCCATCCAGACGTGCGTGGAGCCGTAGATCACCGCGCTGTCGTACTCGGAGTTCCAGTTGCCGTCGGCGGTGTCGGTGGGGTCCCACTGCGGGAAGCAGTCGAGCGGGCTCTCCAGGTGCAGATTGCGCATGATCACGTTGTCGACGCCCTTGATCTGCAGGCTGGCGCCCTTGAAGCCGGCGTCCTTGCCGATGCCGACGATCGTGGTGTTGGCCGGGACGAAGGCCTCGACATACGCGGTCTGGTTGGCCTGCGAGGCCCGGCGCAGACCCTCGGGGCTGTCGTCGGGCTCGCCGTCCAGGTTCTTGTCACGGCCCCAGACGGCCGGGTCGTACATCTTCAGATAGGTGGCGAAGTCGTACCCGGGCGCCTCGAACGAGGCGCAGCTCGGCCCGTCGGCGTCGATCGTGCCCTTCACCTTGATGATCTTCGGGGTGCTGCCGCCGGCCGCGAGCGCGGCCTTGAAGCCGGCCCAGTCGGTGACGGTGTAGACGTGCGCGGCGTCGGCGGCCGAACCGCCGGTGGTGCCGGTCCCGTAGGAGGCCCAGCCGTCCTTGGCGGCGAGCGTCTGCCGCCCGAGGTCCCGTCCCTGGGCCTGGGCGGTGGCGGTCCCGGTGACCCCGAGGACCAGGGCGGTGCAGCCCACGACCGACGCTATGACACGTCCATGACATTTCGGTGTACGCACTGTGCGGCTCTCCTCAGCTTGCGGTTGGCCAAGTGATCCAGGAGGTGGGTATCTCCTCGTGCAGCCGGACGACGTCGTGCCGGGCCAGCACCCGGGTGCGCAGCGACTCCCGCGCCACGAGCCGGGCCACGGCGATGGCCCCCGGCGGGTTGAAGTGCGTGTTGTCCTGCTCGGTGTCGGTCCAGTTGAAGTACTTCTTCGTCTCCTCGACCCCGAGTTCCTGCCACAGCGCGAGCGACAGCGCCTCGATGTCGAGCAACGCCACCCGCTCCTCGCGCGCGAGCGCCCGCATCGCCGCCGGATACTCCCCGTGCGTCGGCACGGCGTTCCCCCCGGCGTCGAACCGACGCCGCTCGACGGGGGTGGCGAGAACGGGCCGGGCCCCCTTCTTCCGAGCCCCCTCGACATACATCCGCAGATAGTCCTGGTACGTCGTCCAGGGCTCGGTGTAGCGAGTGGGGTCGTCGCTCTTCTCGTCGTTGTGCGCGAACTGCACGAGCAGCAGATCTCCGGGCCGGATGACGGAAAGGATCTCGTCGAGCCGCCCCTCATCGACGAAACTCTTCGAACTCCGCCCATTCACGGCATGGTTGGCGACGACAAGACCCTTCCGAAGAAAGAACGGAAGAGCCATGCCCCACCCCGTCTCCGGGGCGGCGTCGGCGTATTTCTGCGCGGCGGTGGAATCACCGGCGATGTAGAGGGTGCGTTTCCTCTCGGGAGAGCGACCGACGAGAGGAACGGCGGCCAAGGCGCCTGCGGTGACCTGCCTACGGGTAAGTGACAAGACCGTTCACCTTTCCGACTGTTCTGGGGGGCGCGGGGCTGTGTCGATGTGCGGCTCCGCCGCGTGGGCGCGACCAGCCACGAACAGCGGCCGCGCCCACAACCGAACGCACCGAGCTCAGTGGTTCTTCTTCCAGTCCGCCTGAGCCTTGTTCAACTGATCGGCGAGCGTGTCCAGGAACGCCTTCGCCGTCATCTTCCCGAGCAGCACCTTCTGGAAGTTCGGCTCGTTGTCGGCCTTGGAGATCGTGTTCCAGTCCGGCAGGTAGTACGGCAACTGCACGATCGTCGTGTCACTGCCGTTCAACGCCTCAGCCGCCAGCTTCGTGGGCTCGGCCTTCTGGATCCACGCGTCCTGCGCGGCCTCCGTGTTCGCCGGAATCTGCCCGGCCGACTGGTTGAACTTCGAGTTCTCCTCGTGCGAGACGGCGAACTCCACGAACTTCCACGCGGCCGCCTTGTTCTTGCTGGACTTGAAGACACTCATCCCGTCGACGGGATTGGAGATCTGCACCCGCTTGCCGTCGTCCAGCGTCGGGTTCGGCAGTCCCCGGAACTTGTCGGCCCCCAGCGCCTTCAGATGGTCCTGGTACGAGCCGAGGTTGTGGCTCAGCATCCCGATCGTGCCGCTGTCCCACTGCGCGACCATCTTGGTGAAGTCGTTGTTGACGTCGGCGGACGGCGTGTCCTTCTTGTACAGCCCGACGTACTTCTCCAGCGCGGCCACGACCTTCGGGTCGTTGACCGTGGTCTTGTCGCCGTTCCAGAACGAGGTGACACCGCTCTGGCTGTACGCCGCGTCCAGGGCCGGCGCGATGGACCCCTCGCCGCCCCGGATCGTGAACCCGAACTGGTTCTTGCCCTTGTCGGTGAGCTTGTCAGCGGCCGCGTAGAACTTCGACCAGGTCGTCGGCGCGTCCAGCCCGGCCTTCTGGAACAGGTCGGTGCGGTACCACAGCACGCCGTTGTTGGAGGAGGTCGGGATCTGGTACAGCTCCTTGCCGCCACCGGCGGCCCGGCTGTTGTCCAGCAGCTTCTGGCTCAGCTTGCCGTTCAGCGAGCTCTTCGCCAGCCGGCTGTCGAGCGGCTCCAGCGCGCCCTGCACCGCGACCTCGGCGAGCATCGCGGTGCCCACACCGCCGACGTCGGGCAGACCGCCGCCCTGGATGGCGGTGTCGTACTTGGACTGGGCGCTGGCGGCGGGGATGCCGACGTAGTTGACCTTGATGTTCGGGTTCTTCTTCTCGAAGTCGGCGATGATCTGCTTCCAGATGTCGGTGCGGACACCGCCGTTGTTGTCCCAGAAGGTGATCTCGCCCTTGCCGGAGCCCTCGTTGCCCTTGTCCCCCGCGCTGCCGCTGCCGTCGTCGCCGCAGGCGGTGGCGGTCAGCGCGAGCACGGAGCCCAGGGCGACGGCGATGGCGGCCCTGCTTCTGCGGTTGCGGATGCTGCTCTTCATTGGTCGGCTCTCTTCTTCTGGATCCAACGGAGTTGTGACGTTGTGGGGGGACGTCCTCAAGGCGTGTAAGCGCTTGCTACGGAGGTGCGTCATCGGGCCTCCAACAGGCGGGCGGGAGTGGGCTACAGAGGGCTGATCCTGAAGTGCGTGAAAGTTGCCGCCCCGGCGTGTCCCGAGCCGGCCGGCGCGAGGGCGAACAGGCCGAGCAGCGCGCCGACCCAGCGCCAGGGGGTGGCGGCGAACACGGGACCCGAGGGACGCGGCCCCTCCCCGGTGTCGTACAGGAACCGGCAGCGCGCCCCGGCCCCGATCTCGATGCGCAGCCGCGCCCTCCCCTGGGGCGCGATCCGCGGGTGATCGGCGTCCCGTTCGTGCTCGGCGACCTCCTCGGCGAACCGGTGCACGAGATGGACCGTCCCGTCGGCGCCCCGCTGCAGCCCGATCCAGCCGTACGCGTCCCCGAGCACCGCGAGTCCGGCCCGCGCCCCCGCCTCCTCGCTGTGCAGCCGCAGCTCCACCTCGACGGCCGAGGGTGTGCCGGGCAGCCGCTGGGTGAGGATGTTGGGGAGTTTGCGCAGGTCGTGGGCGTCGGCCGAGCGGACGCAGGCCAGCCGGAGCCCGTCACCGGAGTGGTGGGTCGCCCAGCCGTCCCGGGGGTTGGCGGTCCAGCTCCACTGCCGGCCGAAGCGTCCGCCGGGGAAGTCGTCGTCGGTGGCGGGCGCGGCGGGCGGCTGCGGAGGCAGACCGGGCAGCGGGTGTACGGCCACGGGGGCGCCCTCGTCGCCCAGCACCGGCCAGCCGTCCGTGCCCCAGCGCATCGGCTGGAGGTGCACGACACGGCCGTACGCGCCCCGCTGCTGGAAGTGCAGGAACCAGTCCTCCCCGGACGGGGTGCGCACCCAGCCGCCCTGGTGCGGTCCGTTGACGTCGGTGTCCCGCTGTTCGAGGACGATCCTCTCCTCGTACGGCCCGAAGAAGCCGCGCGAGCGGAAGGCGCCCTGCCAGCCGGTCTCGACGCCCCCGGCGGGCGCGAGGATCCAGAACCAGCCGTCGTGCCGGTAAAGCTTGGGGCCCTCCAGGGTGAACCAGCCCGGGATCCGGTCGCCGTCGACGATCACCTTGCCCTCGTCGAGGAGTTCGGTGGCGTCGGGGCGCATCCGGTGGCCGGTGAGGCGGTTCTTGACGCCGGAGCGGGACCTGGCCCAGGCGTGCACCAGGTAGGCGTCGCCGGTCTCCTCGTCCCACAACGGGCAGGGGTCGATCAGGCCCTTGCCCGCCTTGAGCAGGTGCGGGCGGGTCCAAGGACCGCGGATCTCGGGGGCGTTGACCTGGAAGACACCCTGGTCGGGATCGCCCCAGAAGATCCAGAAGCGGTCGTCGTGATGCCGGATCGAGGGCGCCCAGACCCCGCAGTCGTGCCGGGGGGCCGCGAACTCGGCGGCGGGCTCCAGGCGTTGCAGCGCATGGCCGACCAGCGTCCAGTTGACCAGGTCGCGCGAGTGCAGCAGCGGCAGGCCCGGGACCCGCCCGAAGCTGGAGGCGGTGAGGTAGAAGTCCTCGCCGACGCGGACCACGTCGGGGTCGGACCAGTCGGCGTTCAGGACCGGGTTGGTGTACGTCGTCACTGGCTCACCGCCTTGCGGACCAGCGCGGCGGCCTCGCCCCGGCCGAGCCGGCCGTCGGCGACGACGGTCACCACCCGCCGTACGACCGTGGCCCCCGGCTCGATCGGCAGCCGCTCCTCGGACGCCAACGACGAGCCCACGCCCGGGTATTCGGCGGTGCGCACGAACCACGGGTCACGGCGGGTGGCGTCCGTGGCGCCGGCGAAGACCAGCGTCCAGCCGGTGCCCGCGAGCGCCAGCCAGTCGGCGCGGGTGCCGTGGACCTCCGGCTCGCCCTCGCGCTCGGGGGTGAAGACGTGCGGGGCCTCCCGCTCCTTGCGCGCGCGCCAGAAGAAGCCCCCGTACGCGGCGCCGGGGCGGCCGTTGGTGGCGGGGCTGCCGATGGAGAGCAGGCCGGAGGTCACGTTGGTGAGGGAGAAGGTGAAGTCCAACGCCCAGGCGGAGTCGGTGAGTTCGGTGGACGCCACCGTCCGGCGCTCACGCAGCAGTTCGCTGCCGGAGGCGACCCAGCGCAGTTCCTCCACGAAGCCGTCGGGGTCGCGGAGCTGGAAGGAGGTGTGGCGCTGGGCGCCGTGGTTGTCCAGCTCGGTCGGCCCCCGGCCTCGGACGTACGTCCGCCCGCCCCAGAAGTTGTGCCCCTCGACGTCGGGAACGGCGACACCGACGCCGAGGTGGTGGGTGTGGTCGGCCGGGCTCAGCTCCGTGACGGCCGTGCCGGCCAGGGTGGTGACGGGGTGCAGATACGGGCGCGGGGAGAGCCCGGCGGGCAGTTCGGGCCGGGTGACGTACCGGCCGACGGGGCGGCCCGCCACGCGCAGGACCGGGGAGTCGTTGGTCGTCATCTGCTCACCTCTTTCACCGGGGCCCAGGCGGCGCCGAGTTCGGAGTAGAGGGCGAGGGTGTCGGCGCAGGCGGCGACCAGGCCGTCGACGCCGGTCACGGCCCTGCGGTCCTCGTCGGGGACCCGGCGCCAGGCCTCCGGCGGCAGCGGGACCGGGTCGGGCGACTGCCGAATCGCTTCGACGACCCGCATGAAGGCGCCCGTCGCCTCGGGCGTGACCAGCGGCTCGGCACCGTCGCCGATATGGTCGACCAGGTTCTGCAGCAGGTCGGTGCGGCCGTACTCGTACTCCTCGGGGCCGTGGTCGGCACGCTGGAGCAGGACGCGGTCCTGCTTGTACCAGAAGGTGATGCGGCCGCTGGTGCCGTGCAACAGGACGTACGGCTCGTCGGGGTGCTCGGCGCACAGGGTGGCGGCGACGGTGACCTGGCGGCCCTGGGCCGTGCTGATCCGGACGCAGGAGGTGTCGTCGGACTCGATGTCGTTGGCGCGCAGCAGTTCGAGCTCGATGTCGGTGACGTCCTCGGCGCGGGAGGAGCCGTTCAGGGCGAGGGCGGTGGCGACCACGTGGGCGAGGGGATTGGTCAGCACGCCGTCGACGACGTCCACGCCGTCCAGGCGCCGCCTGCCGGCCCAGGGGGCCCGCCGGTAGTACGCCTCCGCCCGTGCCCACGCCCCGGCGCCGCCGACCCCGACCAGTTCGCCGATCCTCCCCTCGGCGACCATCTCGCGGATCGCCGGCACGGCGTGCGAGCCCAGCGACTGGAACCCGATCTGGCACACGACCCCGGCCCCGGCGATCCCGTCCGCCATCCGCCGGAACTCGGCGTAGGAAGGCGCGGGCGGCTTCTCCAGGAGCAGGTGCACGCCCCTGCGCGCGGCCGTCAGCGCCAGGTCGGTGTGGGTGGGGATGGGGGTGCAGATCACCGCGATCCGGGCACCGGTCGCGTCCAGGAGGGCGGCGAGGTCCGGCGACTGCTCGGGCGTGCCGAGGCCGTCGGGGATCTCGTCCGGGGCCAGCGGGGTCAGCTCGCAGATGCCCGCGAGCCGGACGATCCCCTTGTCCTGGAGCCGGCGGATGTTGTCCAGGTGCCAGCGGCCGTGACCGCGTGCGCCCACCAGGACGATGTCCGTGCTCATGGGATCCTCCCCGCGCCGGTCGGAGCGTGTCGGGCGGGCGTCGGACGGGTCGTCATCCCTTCACCGCCCCGGCGCTGAATCCCGTGATCAGCCACTTCTGGATGAACGCGAAGACGATCACCACGGGCACCGCCGCGATGATGCCCCCGGCGGCGAGCGCGCCGAGGTCGACGCTGTCCGCGCTCATCAGGGTGTTGAGGCCGACCGGGATGGTCTGCTTGCTCTGGTCGGAGAGGAACATCAGGGCGAACAGGAAGTGGTTCCAGGCGTGCACGAAGGCGAAGGAGCCGACGGCGATCAACCCGGGCCGCAACAGTGGCAGGACGACGATCCGGAACGCGGTGAAGCGGTTGCAGCCGTCGACCCAGGCGGCCTCCTCCAGGGAGTAGGGCACGTTCCGGATGAAGCCGCTGATGAGGATCATCGACAGCGGCAGCTGGAAGACGGTCTCGGCGATGATGACGCTGCCGAGGGAGTTGATCATCCGCAGGTTGGCGAAGATCTCGAAGAGCGGGACCAGCAGCAGGGCCCCCGGCACGAACTGCGTGCAGAGCAGGGCCAGCATGAAGGCCTTCTTGATCCGGAAGTCGAACCGCGCGAGCGCGTAGCCGCCGGCCAGGGCGACCAGCGTGGTCATCACGAGGGTCGCGATGCCGACGAGGACGCTGTTCTGGAAGTAGGTGCCGAACGCCCGCTCGTTCCAGACCTTGTTGAAGTGGTCGAAGGTCATGGGCCAGGGCACGAGGGAGGTCGAGCCGGCCGGGCGGAGGGCGAAGAGCAGGATCCAGTAGAAGGGGATCAGCGTGAAGAGCAGGTAGATCGACAGGGGCAGGTAGATGTGCCGGCGGGGGACCTCGTCCCAGGCGCGGCGCCTGCCACGGGGACGCGTCGGCCGGGTCTCCACGCGCTCGGGCGCGGGCGCGATCTCGGTGATCACTTCTCACCTCCGAACTTGCTCAGCCGCAGATAGACGATCGAGCAGAAGAGCAGGATCACGAACGCGACCGTGGTCAGGGCCGACGCGTAGCCGAAGTTGTGGGCGTCCACGCTGGTGTTGGCGATGTAGAGCGGGAGGGTGGTCGTCTCGCCCGCCGGCCCGCCGCCGGTGAGCGTGTAGAGCAGGTCGACGTTGTTGAACTCCCACACCGCGCGCAGCAGCGTCGACAGGACGATGGCGTCCTTCAGATGGGGCAGGGTGATGTGCCAGAACTGCTTGAGCCGGCTGGCGCCGTCGACCTCGGCGGCCTCGTAGAGGTCCTTGGAGACGGACTGGAGGTCGGCGAGGATGAGGATCGCGAAGAAGGGGACGCCTCGCCAGAGGTCGGCGACGACGGCCGCCGGGAAGACGGTCGAGGTGTCGGAGAGCCAGCTGGTGCCGTACGAGCCGATGCCGGCGTCCGCGAGGTAACGGGTGATGCCCGTCTGGGAGTTGTAGAGCAGCACCCAGATCGCGGAGGTCAGCACGCCGGAGACGGCCCACGGGGAGAAGACCAGCGCGCGGCCGAGCGCCCGCCCGACGAAGGTCTGGTTGACGATCAGCGCGAGCGCGAGACCGAACAGCAGCTGCAGGCCGACCTCGACGACGACCCACTTGGCGCTGAAGGTCAGCGTGTCCCAGAACTGGGTGTCCTTGGTGAAGATCTGGACGAAGTTGTCGAAGCCCGCGTAGCCGTTCCGCCAGGGCTTGGTGGGGTTGTAGTTCTGCAGGCTGTAGTAGAAGACGCTGAGGACCGGGTAGGCGATGAAGCCCAGCATCAGCAGGGCGGCCGGAGCGATCAGCAGGTACGGGAGCCTGCGCGGAGTGGCGGAGGCACGGCGCCGCCGGGGTGGCGCGGGCGGTTTCGCCACGGCTGCGGCTTGGGCCATGACAGGGGCTCCGTTCTCGGTGCGGGTTCTGTTCTTGCGGTGGGGCGTAGGAAGCGCTTTCTCGATATGCGGAGGTCTGTCCCCTGTTCGCGGTTGGGGGTGCCTCGTGGGGTTGTGTGGCGGGTGCGGGTCCGGTGGGGCTGTTCGCGCAGTTCCCCGCGCCCCTAAGTGGGACTGGTCAACCGGCGTAGGGATCTGGGGCCTTGCCGGGGCGGGCCAGGAACTCGAAGTCGCAGCCGGTGTCCGCCTGGGTGATCTGGTCGTTGTAGAGGGCGCCGTAGCCGCGTTCGTAGCGGGTGGGCGGGGGCGTCCAGGCCGCCCTGCGTTGCTCCAGCTCCTCGTCGTCCACGTGGAGATGGAGGGAGCGGGCCTCGACGTCGAGGGTGATGAGGTCGCCGGTGCGGACCAGGGCCAGCGGGCCGCCGACGTACGACTCGGGGGCGATGTGCAGGGCGCACGCGCCGTAACTCGTGCCGCTCATCCGGGCGTCGGAGAGGCGGACCATGTCGCGCACGCCCTGCTTCAGGAGGTGGTCCGGGATCGGCAGCATGCCGTACTCGGGCATGCCGGGGCCGCCCTTGGGGCCGGCGTTGCGCAGCACCAGCACGCTGTCGGCGGTGATGTTCAACTCCGGGTCGTTGATGGTGCGTTGCATGGCCTTGTAGTCGTCGAAGACGACCGCGGGGCCGGTGTGCTTGAGCAGATGCGGCTCGGCGGCGATGTGCTTGATGACGGCGCCGTCGGGGCAGAGGTTGCCGCGCAGGACGGCGACCCCGCCCTCGGCGGCGACCGGGTTGTCGCGGGTGCGGATGACGTCGTCGTCGTGGACGACGGCACCCTCGATCTGCGCTCCCAGCGTGCCGTTGACGGTCGGCCGGTCCAGGTGCAGCAGGTCGGTGATCCGGGAGAGGAAGGCGGGCAGACCGCCGGCGAAGTAGAAGTCCTCCATGAGGTAGGTCCGACCGCCGGGCCGGACGTTCGCCAGCACCGGCACGGTACGGGCGATGCGGTCGAAGTCGTCGAGAGTGAGCGGGACTTGGCAGCGTCCCGCCATCGCGATCAGGTGGATGACGGCGTTGGTGGAGCCGCCGAGTCCGAGCACCGTGGTGACGGCGTCCTCGAAGGCGTCACGGGTGAGGATCTCCGACGGCTTCAGCCCCGTCCAGGCGAGTTCCACGGCCCGGCGTCCGGAGGCTGCGGCCATCCGCTCGTGCCCGGAGTCGACGGCCGGGATCGAGGATGCGCCCGGCAGCGTCATGCCGAGGGCTTCGGCCGCCGCGGTCATCGTCGACGCGGTCCCCATGGTCATGCAGTGACCGGGCGAACGCGCCAACCCGCCCTGCAGCTCCCGCAGTTCGCAGTCGGTCAGATTGCCGGCGCGGTGCTCGTCCCAGTACTTCCACATGTCGGTGCCGGAGCCGAGGGTCTCGCCGCGCCAGTGACCGGGCAGCATCGGACCCGCGGGCACGAAGAGCGACGGCACGTCGGCGGAGGCGGCGCCCATGAGCAGCGCGGGTGTCGACTTGTCGCAGCCGCCGAGCAGTACCGCCGCGTCGATCGGGTAGGAGCGCAGCAGCTCCTCCGTCTCCATCGCGAGCAGGTTGCGGTAGAGCATCGGGGTCGGCTTCTGGTACGTCTCGGAGAGCGTGGCGACCGGGAACTCCAGCGGGAAGCCGCCGGCCTGCCACACGCCCCGCTTGACCGCCTCGGCCCGCTCGCGCAGATGGACGTGGCAGGGGTTGATGTCGGACCAGGTGTTGAGGACGGCGATCACCGGGCGGCCCCGGTACTCCTCCGCCTCGTAACCGAGCTGGCGCATCCGGGCGTTGTGCGACCAGGTGCGCAACTGGCCCTCGGTGCCGTACCACTGGTGGCTTCTGAGCTCTTCGGGGCGCTTTCTGTCGGTCATATCGACCACCCCGCGGCGATCGCGGCGACCTCGGCGCGCTCGTCCTCCGGCAGCGTGCGGCTCGGCGGGCGGACGTCGCGGCGGCACAGGCCGAGGGAGGCGAGGGCCTCCTTGACGACGGTGACGTTGTTGGCGGAACCGTGGGCCGCGCGCAGTTCCTCGAAGCGGCGGATCTGCTCCCAGACCTTCATGGCGGCCGGGTAGTCACCGGATCGAAGCGCTTCAATCATGTTCAGCGAGACGGACGGGGCGACGTTCACCAGGCCGGAGGTGAAGCCGGTGGCGCCTGCCGAGAAGTACGAGGGCGCGTACGGCTCCGCGAGTCCCGCCACCCACACGAACCGGTCGAGCCCCGCGTCCCGTGCGAAGGCGGCGAACCGGGCGGCGTCCGGGACGGCGTACTTGACGCCGATGACGTTCGGGCAGTCGTCGGCGAGCTCCGCGAGGCGGAAGCCGGACAGCTGCGCGTTGCGGATGTAGGGGACGACGCCCAACTCGGGGACGGCGGCGGCGATCGCGCGGTGGTAGTCGACCCAGCCGGCCTGGGAGACGTAGGGGTGGACGGGCTGGTGGACCATGACCATCCGGGCGCCCAGCTCCCGGGCGTGGCGGGCGGAGGCGACGGCGGTGGGGACGTCGTGGCCGACGCCGACGAGGATCGCGGCGCGGTCGCCGGCCTCCTCGACGGTCAACTCGGTGACCAGGCGGCGCTCTTCGGGGGTCAGGGCGTAGAACTCCCCGGTGTTGCCATTGGGGGTGAGGATGCGCACCCCGCCCTCCAGCAGCCGGCGCAGCAGGGCCCGGTGGGCCTCCTGGTCGACGGAGCCGTCCTCGGCGAACGGGGTCACCGGGATCGCCACCACGTCGGCCAGGGCCGCCCGCGCGGTCTCGAACGTCACGCTGCTCATGCCTGCCCTTCCTCTTCCGTCGCCTGGGGGAACGCTCGCCGCACGAAGGACGCGATGTGGTCGTGGAGGGCCCGCGCGGCGCCGTCCGCGTCGCCGTCGAGGGCGAGCCGCAGGATCTCCCGGTGCTCGCCGGCCTCCCGCTCCCAGGAGGGCGAGGCGGCCCAGGCCACGGCCGAGACGAGGGCCGCCTGGTCGCGGACCTCGTCGAGCATCCGGCCGAGCAGCGGGTTGCCGCACGGCAGGTACAGGGCGCGGTGGAACTCCCGGTTGGCGAGGGAGCGTTCGGCGGTGTCGGTGGCGTCGTCGGCGCGGGTCAGCGCGTCCCGGGCGGCGTCGAGGGAGGCACCCCGCCGCACGGCCCGCTTGAGCGCCTCGGGTTCGAGGAGCAGTCGTACGTCGTAGACCTCGCGCGCCATGTCCGCGTCCACCATGCGCACCGTGACGCCCTTGTACTGGCTCATCACGACCAGTCCGGTTCCGGCCAGTGTCTTGAGCGCCTCCCGCACCGGGGTCTTGGACACCCCGAACTGTGCGGCGAGTTCGGTCTCCACCAGGGCCTGACCCGGCGTCAACCGCCCGGTGAGGATGCGGCGTTTGATCTCCTCCAGCACGAACTGCGTGCGGGAGGGGATCGGCGTGGGCACAGAGGTCATGCGCGCCTCTCGGAAGTCACGTATCAGATCTCGGGTATCTGATCTCGCGTATCGCGTCTCATATATGACGTACGAAGTACGACGCGTTGAAGGTAGGAGGAGGCGCAGGGTTCGTCAATGCTTCGGACAGAAATACCTCTGACGGACGGCGATTACGCCGTTACGGTGTTACGGCATCCAGCCGGGATCGCGCCCGCTGAGCCCCACCGCCCGGTCGAGCAGCGGCGCGTCGTCCTGGGGCGGCGGGACACGCGTCCCATCGGGATAACCGACAGGTTCCGACGGGTTTCCGCCGTCGCGATAGGGCACATGCCTCATGCGTCCGTCGGGGCCTTAGGCGCACGATGGCCAGGCATGACGACATCGACATGGGCGGTGACGCGGGTCCTCGGGGACCGTGACGCGCGGCTGTATCTGACCGGGGTCGTGGTCTCCGGGTTCGGGACCTCGGCGTTGTGGCTGGCGTCCGGGGTGTGGGTCAGGGATCTCACCGGGTCGGACGGGCTGGCCGCGCTGTGCCTGCTCGCCATGTGGGCGCCGACCCTGGCCGGCCCGGCGCTCGGCACCCTCGCCGACCGCGTCCGCCGCAAGCCCCTGCTGATCGGCGTGAACCTGCTGATGGCGGCCCTGCTGCCGGTTCTGCTCACCGTCGACTCCGCAACCGGACCGTGGCCGGTGTACGCGGTCCTGTTCGTGTACGGCGCCGTCGGCGTCGTCCATGACGCGGCCGAGTCCGCCCTGGTCGCCGCCGCCGTCGACCCGGCCCTGCTCGGCGACTTCAACGGACTGCGCATGACCGCCACCGAGGGCATGAAGCTGGTGGCGCCGCTCGCGGGCGCCGGCCTGTACGCGGCGTACGGCGGCGCGAGCGTGGCCCTCCTGGACGCCGGGACGTTCGTGCTGGCCGCCGGGGTCTACGCCCTGCTGCGCGTCCGCGAGGAGAGGCCCGGCCCGCCCGCGCACGGCTGGTGGGCGCGGACCGCGGAGGGCACCCGTTTCCTGTGGGGGCACCCGCGGCTGCGCCCCCTGGTCGTCGTCGGCGGCACCACGATGCTCTTCGCGGGAGCCAACGGGGCGCTGATCTACGCCGTGATCGACGGCCTGGGCCACTCCCCCGCCTACGCCGGTGTCCTGTACGCCGTCCAGGGCGCCGGCTCGGTGGCAGTGGGGCTGCTCTCGGGCACCGGGCTGCGGCTGCTCGGCGCCCGCCGGTTCGCGGCGTGCGGCATCGGCCTCACGGCCCTCGCGGTGGCGCTGCGGGCCCTGCCCTCGGACCCGCTGACCCTGGTGTGCAGCGCGGGGATCGGCGCGGGGCTGCCCTGTGTGCTGATCGCCGCGGCGACCACCGTGCAGCGCGAGACGCCGGACGCGCTGCTCGGCCGTACGGCCGCCACGGCGAGCACGCTGATGTTCACACCGAACGTGCTCGGCCTGGCCCTCGGCGCGGCACTGGTCGAACTGGCCGACTACCGGCTGGTGTTGGCCACCCTCGGCGCCGGTCTGCTGCTGACGGCGGCCCCGCTGCTTCAGCGCCCGGCGAGCGCCGACCGCACCGCCGCCGAGTTCCCGTCCGACGCCAATCGGCTCTGAGACAGCGCCAGTTGGGAGTCAGACGGCCCGCCTACTGCCGGCACTCCGGGTCCGCAAGGCAGCTCGACCGTCACGAGGGCGCACCACCCGGCGGCAGCGCCACTCGCGCCCCTGGCGGCGCCCCCGCCCCCTCCTCAGCGCCCCGACAGCGCCGACCGCACCGCCTCCAGGTCCCCGTCCGACGCCAACCCGGCGTGATACAGCCGCACTTCGCTGGCCCCCCGGTCCCGGGCCTCCGTCATGCCGGCGGCCAGGGTGCCGGGGCTGCCGCCCATGCCGCCGACGACGGGGAAGTTGGCCGCGATCACGGCCCCCGCCCGGCCCTGTTCGGCGAACGGCGCTAGCAGGCCCGTACCGCCGGCGCACGGGACGACCACGCCGTCCGCGACGGACAGGATGTGCTCGGGGTCCACGCCCGGGTTGGCGCCGACGTGGTGGGTGACCGGGTCGGCGTGCAGCAGGACCTGGAAGCCGTCGGGGGCCGCCTCGCGGACCGCGCGGACCGCCGTCTCCTGGAGGGTGCGGGCGGTGTCGTCGCGCCACGCGCGTGTGGCGGCCGCCTTCGCCTCGCCGAGCAGCTTCTCGACCCCGGCCCAGCCTCCGTCGTCGGGCGCCCCCCGCCACAGCGGCTCCAGCGCGTCCCGTACAGAGGCCGCCAACTCGTCGGCGTCCAGGCCCTGTTCGCCGTAACCCTCCCGGCAGACGGGGCAGAAGCAGAGTGCCATCAGGTAGTGACCGGCGTCCCCGAGCCGGACTCCGCCGGTCTTGTCGTGGGCGTGCAGGTGCTCCAGGCCGTACCAGCCCAGCGACTCCAGCTCGGTGCCGCGCGCGCCGGGGCGTACGGCCGCCTCGGCGGCGAGGTCGACGAGGTACGCGCGCGTGGCGGGCTGGGCGACGCAGGGGGCCCAGGGGTAGCGGTCGCCGTAGGCGTTGACGACGGAGGTGTCCGGATGCTCTGCGCCCAGACGGGAGTTGTGCGCGAGGACGACCCAGGTGTGCACCTCCAGGCCGGCCTCCGCGAGGGCGCTCGCGGCCTCGCCGTAGGCGTCACCGGGGGCCCAGTCGCCGGCCGCGTACGGGCGCAGCTCCCGGCCCGCCCAGCGGTCACCGGCCGGGTACAGCACGGCCGCGTGCTCGGCGGTGACGATCCGGTGGCGCGGGTGGCGGGGGGTGAGCGCGCGCGTGGAGTGGTAGGCGGCGGCCAGCGTCACCTGTTCCACGCCGAGCGCGGCGATACGGCCGGCGGCCTCCGGGTCCCCGTTGACGTCCCAGGGGTAGACGAATGTCGACGCCTTCACTTGCCTTCCTCCAGCAGCGCGTACCCGCGGTCGATCAGCTCGGCGAGCTGCTTGACATGGTCCTCGGTGGGTTCGTGGAGCGGGGGGCGGACCTCCCCCACGTCCAGTCCGCGCAGCCGTACACCCGCCTTGACCAGGGAGACGGCGTAGCCGCGGCCCTGGGCCCGCAGTTCCACGAACGGGCGGTAGAAGCCGTCCAGGAGGCGGTGCGCGGTGCTCTCGTCGCCGGTCCTGAGCGCCTCGTGGAAGGCGAGGGCGATCTCCGGGACGAAGCAGAAGACGGCCGAGGAGTAGAGCGGGACGCCGATGGCGCGGTAGGCGAGCTGGGTCTGCTCGGCGGTGGGCAGGCCGTTGAAGTAGAGGAAGTCGCCGGGGACCTCGGTGCGGACGGCGCTGACGACGCGCTGCATGAGGTCGAGGTCGCCGAGGCCGTCCTTGAAGCCGATGATCCCGTCGGTACGGGCGAGCGCGACGACGGTCTCCGGGGTGAACACGGCGTTGTCGCGCTGGTAGACGATCACGGGCAGCGCGGTCGCGGCGGCCACCTCCCGGTAGTGCCGCAGCAGCCCCTCCTGTCCGGCGGCCACGAGGTAGGGCGGCATGGCGAGCAGTCCGTCCGCGCCGGCCGCCTCGGCCACGCGCGCGTAGCGCACGGCGAGCGCGGTGCCGTAGCCGGCGCCGGCGACGACCGGCACCCGTCCCCCGGTCACCTCGACGGCCACCCGGACGCACGCCTCGAACTCCTCGGGGGTGAGCGCGTGGAACTCGCCGGTGCCGCAGCACGCGAAGACCGCGGCGGCCCCGTTCTCCACCCCGCGGCGGACATGGGCGCCGTAGACCTCCAGGTCGAGCGAGCCGTCCGGTGCGTAGGCGGTGACGGGGAAGAACAGCGGCCCGCTGGGGTTGCTGAGCCGAGCGGCGAGGGGGGCAGGCGTCACGGGCTCTCCCGGTTACATGTTTATGATCGGCGTCTACATCTCTGAACGACACCACGCTAAAGTGCCCCATCCTGGCCGGTCAAGCGCGCCTACGGCCTCGTACCAGCAGATTTCCGGCCTGCGTGGGACACTTGACGGGTCCTGCCCCGGATCCCTAGCGTGTCCACGAATGTGAATATCGTGCACACACGCGACCCCGCCGACCGAAGGAGAAGCGAGGATGCCAGCCCCCCGCACCGTTCTGCTCACCGGCGCCGCCGGCGGGCTCGGCACCCTGATGCGGAACCTGCTGCCCGCCTTCGACTACGAGCTGCGCCTCCTCGACATCCGTCCGATCGAGGGCGACCCGGACGCGATCACCGCCGACCTCGCCGACCGGAAGGCCCTGCGCGAGGCCGTACGGGGCGTCGACGCGATCCTCCACCTCGCCGGCATCTCGCTGGAAGCCCCCTTCGAGAAGATCCTCAAGGCGAACATCGAGGGCACGTACAACCTGTACGAGGCCGCGCGCGAGGAGGGTGTGGGCCGGATCGTCTTCGCCTCCTCCAACCACGCGGTCGGCTTCACCCCGCGCCCCCGGGGCGACGACCCCCTGATCCCGATCGACACCCCGCGCCGCCCCGACACCTTCTACGGCCTGTCGAAGTCCTTCGGCGAGGACCTCGCACAGCTCTACTGGGACAAGTACGGCCTGGAGACCGTGTCGGTGCGCATCGGCTCCTGCTTCCCCGAGCCGACCAGCGTGCGCATGCTGTCGGTCTGGATGAGCCCGCCGGACGGCGCCCGCCTCTTCCACGCGGCCCTCACCGCCGAGAACGTGGGCCACACGGTCGTCTACGGCTCCTCCGCCAACACCCGCCTGTGGTGGGACCTGTCGACCGCCCGGGCCCTCGGCTACGAACCGCAGGACGACTCCGAGCAGTTCGCGGAGAAGCTGATCGCCGAACAGGGCGAACTGGAACCGGGCAACATCGCGCACGACTACCTGGGCGGCGCCTTCGTCAGCGACCCCCCGATCTGGCCGTACTGATCAATCCCCACCCCGGGCGGGCACCGAACGGGCCCGCCCGCAGGTGTGTTCGGGCATGGACGGCGGCTGTTCGCGAGGCGCGCCGGCGCCCTCCCCAGGGGCGCGGGCCGTGACATGTGCGGCTGCGCCGCGGAGCGCGACCAGCCACGACGGACTCGCAGCCGCGCACCACCGCCATCCCACGAGCTCTTGGGCGAACCTCGCCCGAACGGGCACACGCGGACACGATCCCTCCAGCAACAGACCTGGTCACCGCCACCCACCCGCTGTACAACTTCCCCCAACGGCCCGAACGGGCACAGCGCAGGGAAGGCGGGTGACCCCATGCCCGGCACAGCCGAGGACCGCCAGCGGCACATCGTGCAGGCGGCGCGAGCCACCGGCTCCGTCGACGTCAACACCCTCGCCACCCAACTAGGCGTGGCGAAGGAGACCGTGCGCCGAGACCTCCGCGCCCTGGAGGACCACGGCCTGGTCCGCCGCACCCACGGCGGCGCCTACCCCGTGGAGAGCGCCGGCTTCGAGACGACCCTCGCCTTCCGCGCCACCAGCCACGTCCCCGAGAAGCGCCGCATCGCCACCGCCGCGGCCGAACTGCTCGGCGACGCCGAGACGGTCTTCGTCGACGAGGGCTTCACCCCGCAGCTCATCGCCGAGGCCCTGCCCCGGGACCGGCCGCTGACCGTGGTCACCGCGTCCCTGCCCGTCGCGGGCACCCTCGCCGAGGCGGACAACGTCTCCGTCCTGCTGCTCGGCGGCCGCGTCCGCCCCGGCACCCTGGCCACCGTCGACCACTGGACGACGAAGATGCTGGCCGGTTTCGTCCTCGACCTCGCCTACATCGGCGCCAACGGCATCTCCCGCGAGCACGGCCTGACCACCCCCGACCCCGCCGTCAGCGAGGTCAAGGCACAGGCGATCCGGGCCGCGCGGCGCACCGTGTTCGCGGGCGTGCACACCAAGTTCGGCGCGGTCAGCTTCTGCCGCTTCGCGGAGATCGGCGCGCTGGAGGCCATCGTCACCAGCACGCTGCTGCCGTCGGCCGAGGCCCACCGGTACTCACTGCTGGGACCGCAGGTCATCAGGGTCTGACCCGGCGGGCCGAGCTCCCACCACAGGCGACCCACCCCCCAAAGCACCCCTTATATCCCTCTATGTCCAGGAGCGATCCATGCGCACCCAGAGCCGACGACGGCCGCCGCGAGCCACGCTCGCGCTGGCCGCCGCAGGGACGCTGCTCGCCCCGCTGCTCTCCGGCTGTTGGGTCGGGGCGGGCGGGTCCGGTTCCGGCGGCGACTCCGTCAACGTCCTGATGGTCAACAACCCGCAGATGGTGGAGCTGCAGAAGCTGACCAAGGCCCACTTCACCAAGGAGACCGGCATCAAGGTGAACTTCACCGTCCTGCCGGAAAACGACGTCCGCGACAAGATCAGCCAGGACTTCGCCAACCAGGCCGGCCAGTACGACGTGGCGACGCTGTCCAACTACGAGATACCGATCTACGCCAAGAACGGCTGGCTGCACGAGATGGACTCGTACGTCGCCAAGGACCCGGTCTACGACGAGCAGGACGTGCTGAAGCCGATGCGGCAGTCGCTGACCGCCGACGACGGCAAGCTCTACGGGCAGCCCTTCTACGGGGAGTCGTCCTTCCTCATGTACCGCAAGGACGTGTTCGCGGCGAAGCACCTCACCATGCCCGCGCACCCGACCTGGACCCAGGTGGCCGACCTCGCCGCGAAGGTGGACGGCGCCGAGCCCGGTATGCGGGGCATCTGCCTGCGGGGACTGCCCGGCTGGGGCGAGCTGATGGCGCCCCTGACCACGGTCGTGAACACCTTCGGCGGCACCTGGTTCACCAAGGACTGGAAGGCCCGACTCGACTCCCCCGCCTTCGAGAAGGCGACGAAGTTCTATGTCGACCTCGTACGCGATCACGGTGAGTCCGGCGCCGCCCAGTCCGGCTTCGCCGAGTGCCTCAACAACATGACCCAGGGCAAGGTCGCCATGTGGTACGACGCCACCTCGGCCGCCGGTTCCCTGGAGGCCGCAGGCTCCCCGGTCAAGGGCAAGCTCGGCTACGCGCCGGCCCCCGTCGAGAAGACCGCCGACTCCGGCTGGCTCTACACCTGGGCCTGGGGCATCCAGAAGGCTTCCCGCAACCCCGACAAGGCCTGGAAGTTCGTCTCCTGGGCGTCCAGCAAGCAGTACGAGCAGCTGGTCGGCGAGACCAGCGGCTGGCCCAACGTACCGGCGGGCAAACGCGCTTCCACCTACACCAACGCCGAGTACGTCAAGTCCGCCGCCTCCTTCCAGGAGATGACCAAGGCCGCCATCGAGGGCGCCAAACCCAATGACCCGGGGGTGCAGCCGCGCCCCGCGCCCGGCATCCAGTTCGTCGGCATCCCCGAGTTCACCGATCTCGGCACCAAGGTCTCCCAGGAGATCAGCGCGGCCATCGCCGGACGCCAGTCCGTCGATTCGGCCCTGAGGAAGTCCCAGAAACTCGCCGAGAAGATCTCCAAGGAGTACGAGGGACGATGACCGCGACAACGACGGCTCCGATAGCCGCGACTCCCGCACGCACCAAGGGCGTTCCCTCCGCCCGGCTGAAGGCCTGGGCGACCCGCGCTCCGCTGCTGCCCGCCCTGGTCTTCATGATCGTGGTGACCCAGCTGCCGTTCGTGGCCACGCTGGTGATCTCGTTCTTCGACTGGAACGCCCTCTATCCGAAGGCGCGTCACTTCACCGGCCTCGACAACTACCGACAGGTCCTCACCGACGCCGACCTGCGCCACTCGGTGTGGACGACCGTCCTGCTCACGGTCGCCGTGGTCGTGGTCAGCCTGGTCCTGGGCCTGGCGCTGGCGCTGCTCCTCGACCGGCGGTTCCGCGGCCGGGGCGTGGTCCGCACCCTGCTGATCGCGCCCTTCCTGGTGGTCCCCGTGGCAGCCGCCCTGCTGTGGAAGCACGTCCTCTACAACCCCGAATACGGCCTGCTGAACGGCCTGTTGCACTACGTGGGCGGCCCGCAGCCGGACTGGATCTCGAACACCCCGCTGCTGGCGGTCGAGGCCTCCCTGGTGTGGCAGTGGACGCCGTTCATGATGCTGATCCTGCTGGCGGGCCTGCAGAGCCGTGACCACCAGCAGATCGAGGCCGCGCGGGTGGACGGCGCGAGCGACTGGCAGATCTTCCGCCACCTCACGCTCCCGCACCTGCGCCGCTACCTCGAACTCGGCGCCCTGCTGGGCTCGATCTACATCGTCCAGAACTTCGACGCGGTCTTCACGATCACCTCCGGCGGGCTGGGCACCGCCAACCTGCCGTACACCGTCTACCAGAGCTTCTACCAGGCCCATGAGAACGGCCTCGCCTCGGCCGCGGGCGTCCTGGTGGTCATCGGTTCGATCGTCATCGCGACCTTCGCCCTGCGCGTGGTGTCGTCCCTGTTCCGCGAGGAGGTGGCTCGAGGATGAGCACCGTCGCCGTACGACTGCGAGGCGGCCGCCGCAAGGGCGCCGGACTCGGCCTGGTGGCCTGGCTGCTGGGGATCGTGTTCTTCCTGCCCATCGCGTGGATGGCCCTGACGTCCTTCCACTCGGAGGCGGACGCCGCCACCAACCCGCCCTCCTTCGGGGCCGCGCTCACCCTGGACGGCTACCGCGAGTTCTTCGGCACGGGCGGCGGGGCGAGCCCCTGGCCGGCCCTGGTCAACTCGGCCGTGGCGTCGGTGGCGTCGACGCTGCTGGTGCTGCTGCTGGCGCTGCCGGCGGCGTACGCGCTGTCGGTGCGCCCGGTGAAGAAGTGGACGGACGTCCTGTTCTTCTTCCTGTCCACCAAGATGCTCCCGGTGGTCGCGGGTCTCCTCCCGATCTACCTGTTCGCCAAGAACACGCACCTGCTGGACAACATCTGGCTGCTGGTCATCCTCTACACCTCGATGAACCTGCCGATCGCCGTGTGGATGATGCAGTCCTTCCTGGCCGAGGTGCCGGTCGCGGTGATCGAGGCGGCCCAGATCGACGGCGCCCGGCTGCCGACGATCCTCGCGCGCGTGGTGGCCCCGATCGCCCTGCCCGGCATCGCCGCCACCGCCCTGATCTGCTTCATCTTCAGCTGGAACGAGCTGCTGTTCGCCCGGGTGCTGACGGGCGTGGTCGCCGAGACCGCCCCCGTCTTCCTGACCGGCTTCATCACCAGCCAGGGACTGTTCCTGGCGAAGGTGTGCGCCGCGTCGCTCGTCATCTCCCTGCCGGTGCTCGCCGCGGGGTTCGCCGCCCAGGACAAGCTGGTCCAGGGCCTGTCGCTGGGAGCCGTGAAATGAAGGCCGCCGTCATCGAGTCCGTGGGCCGTGCCGTCGTCGCCGAGGTCCCCGACCCGGCGCCGGGCCCCCGCGAGGTCGTCGTCGAGGTCGCCGCCTGCGGTCTGTGCGGCACCGATCTGCACATCCTGCAGGGCGAGTTCGCGCCGAAGCTGCCGATCGTGCCGGGGCACGAGTTCGCGGGCGAGGTGGTCGGGGTCGGCACCCAGGTCACCGAGGTCGCGGTCGGCGACCGGGTGGCGGTCGACCCGTCCCTGTACTGCCACGAGTGCCGCTACTGCCGTGACGGCCACAACAACCTGTGCGAGCGGTGGGCCGCGATCGGCGTGACCACGGCGGGCGGCGCGGCCCAGTTCGCGGTCGCCCCGGTGGCCAACTGCGTGAAGCTCCCCGAGCACGTCCGCACCCAGGACGCGGCCCTGATCGAGCCCCTGTCCTGCGCCGTGCGCGGCTACGACGTGCTGCGCTCCCGCCTCGGCGCGCACGTGCTGATCTACGGCTCCGGGACGATGGGCCTGATGATGCTGGAGCTGGCCAAGCGGACCGGGGCGGCGAGCGTGGACGTCGTGGACCTGAACCCGGCCCGCCTGGAGACGGCCGTACGCCTCGGCGTGTCGTCCTCCGCGCCGAACGCCGACGAACTGGAGCGCCCGCAGGGCTGGGACGTCGTGATCGACGCGACCGGCAACGCGGCGGCCATCCAGGACGGCCTGGGGCGGGTGGCCAAGGCGGGGACGTTCCTGCAGTTCGGGGTGGCGGACTACGCGACGCGCGTGACGATCGACCCGTACCGGATCTACAACCAGGAGATCACCATCACCGGGTCGATGGCGGTCCTGCACAGCTTCGAACGCGCGGCCGAGCTGTTCGCGAACGGCGTTCTCGACCCGGAGGTCTTCATCAGCGACCGGATCCCGCTGGAGCGCTACCCGCAGGCGCTGGAGCAGTTCGCGGCGGGGGTGGGGCGGAAGATCGTCGTCACGCCCTAAATTCGCTGTCCTCCGGCATGACCGGGCCTCTACCCTCCCGGTCATGCCGACACCCCGGGGATTCACGTACGAGCACCAGTCCGACGGAACCGTGACGATCACCCATCACGGACGTGCCGCCGGTACGCTGCGCGGCGCGCGGGCCGAGCGGTTCCTCGCCGAGGTGACGTCGGGCGACCCCCAACTGGTCATGGCCCGCTGGACCGGAAACTACAAGCGGGGCAACGAGCGCACGGCCCGCGACCACCCCCGCAACAGACACTGAGCCGAGCTCGGCCGATCGAGCGGTCGGCCGATCGGCCGATCGGCCGCCGGGTAAGGGAACGGTAAAGCGGTCTCGTTCGTTGTCCCGGCATGACAGCTATGACCCCTGGCTCGAACATCCCTCTCCCCGTCACCCGTGTGACGGTGGACGTCGCCGCCCCGGTGCGGCTCGACGTGTCGGGCCTGCTGCTCACGGGCGACGGCAAGGTGCGCTCCGACGACGACTTCATCTTCTACAACCAGCCGGCGGGACCGGGCGTGACGTACCGCTCCGGCGGCGGTACGGCACCCGACGCGATCACCGTCGACACCGCCGCCCTGCCCCCCGGCATCGAGAAGGTCGTCGTCACGGCGAGTCCGGACGCGGCCGGGCAGACCTTCCAGGGCATCGAGCCGACGGCCACGATCCGCGGCGCGGACGACAACAGCGTCCTCGCCACCTTCACACCCCCGCAGCTGGGCACGGAGACGGCGCTGGTGATCGTCGAGATCTACCTGCGCAACGGCGCCTGGAAGGCCCGCGCGGTCGGCCAGGGATACGCCAACGGGCTGGCGGGCATCGCGACCGACTTCGGCGTGACGGTCGAGGAGCCCGCCCCGGCGCCCGTCGCCCCGCCCCAGCCCACCATGCAGCCCCCGGTGGCGCCGCCGGCCCCGCCGCTGTCCACCACTCCGCCTCCCCCGCCCGCCCCGCCGGCTCCCGCCGCGCCCGCTCCCGGCGCCGGGAAGATCAACCTCGACAAGGGCCGGGTCAGCCTCCAGAAGAACCAGACCGTCTCCCTGGTCAAGGGCGGCCGCCCGCTGCTCGCCCAGGTCAAGATGGGCCTCGGCTGGGAGCCGGCCTACCGCGGCGCCGACATCGACCTGGACGCCTCGGTCATCGCCTACGGCCCGCAGCGCAACCACATCGACAGCTGCTACTTCGGCAAGCTGTCCATCCTCAACGGCGCGATCAAGCACTCCGGCGACAACCTCACGGGCGAGGGCGCGGGCGACGACGAGGTCATCGTGGTCGACCTCGGCCGCATCCCGCAGGAGGTGACCGGCCTGGTGTTCACGGTCAACTCCTTCTCCGGCCAGAAGTTCACCGACGTGGCCAAGGCCTACTGCCGCCTCCTGGACGCCGCGACCGGCGAGGAGCTGGTCCGCTTCGACCTGACCAACGCGGAGGCCCAGACGGGCGTGATGATGGCCAAGCTGATCCGCCAGTTCTCCGGCGAGTGGGACATGACGGCGATGGGCCAGTTCGTGAAGGCCCGCACGGTCCGCAACATGGTCAAGCCGGCCGCCCAGGCGCTGTAAGCGGCCGTACGACGTCCCCGGGTGCCCCCTCGGGCGGGGGCACCCGACGTCTCAGTCCTCCGCCGGCCGCAGCCCTTCGGTCAGCAGGGACAGATACCGGCGGATGCGCGGCCTGCCGCCGTTCGCCAACTCCGCGGCGGAGGCCACCCCATGGGCCAGCCGCAGCACGTCGATCGGTTCGAGGTCCCCCCGCAGCGTCCCCTCCCGCTGAGCCGCCTCGACCAGCCGCGCCGCCGCACTCTTCATGTGCGTGCCGCAGGCGGTGAGGGCCGCATTGCTGCCGTCGGTGACGGCCGCCCCCAGCAGCGCCTTGAGCCCCCGCACCTCGATGGTGCGGACGCAGACCTCGTAGAGCCACTCCTGGAGGGCCTCGCCGGGCGGCAGTTCCTTGGCGATGGCGTCGGCACGGTCGCCGAGCGCCTCGATGGCGTCGACGTACACCGCCTCCAGCAACGCCTGCCGCGTCGGGAAGTGCCGGTACAGCGTCCCGGAACCCACCCCCGCTCGCTTGGCGATGTCGTCGAGGGACGCGTTCTCCCCGTGCTCGGCGAAGGCGTCCGCCGCGCTCTTCAGCAGCCGCTCATAGTTCCGCCGGGCGTCCGCCCGCATGGGCTTGACCTGCGCCATCCAGATACTCCTTGCGAACCGGGGACCCTCTCCGTATCTTAGCGAGAGTTAAACGGAGACAGTCCCCGGTTATCTCCGCGGGCCCTTCCACCTGCCCACACTCCGTTGCTTCGTGCTGCCCGCGCGCATCCCACCGAGGACATTCGAAACGGGAGAACTCCATGTCCGGCCCGTCCACGACCACCGAAACACGCCCCGCACTCCAGCACCCCGCCCGCCTGGGCACCGTCCTTTTCGTCATCGTCACCGCCTACCTGATGGTCGGCGTCGATTCCACGGTCGTCAATGTCGCGCTGCCCGCCATCCAACAGGACCTCCACTTCAGCCGCACCGGACTGTCCTGGGTCCTCAACGCCTACACCCTCGCCTTCGGCGGCCTGCTGCTGCTCGGCGGCCGCGTCGGCGACATCGTCGGCCGCCGCCGCACCCTCGCCACCGGTGTCCTGCTCTTCGCCGGCTCCTCCCTGCTCGGCGGCCTCGCGACCGACAGCGCTTGGCTGCTCGCGGCCCGCGCGCTGCAGGGCGTCGGCGCCGCTCTCGTCGCGCCGAGCACCCTCGCCCTGATCACCACCAACTTCCCCGAAGGCCCGCGCCGCCACCACGCGCTCGGCGTCTACGCCTCCATGGCCGGCATCGGCGCCTCCATCGGCCTGGTCGTCGGCGGGATGCTCACCTCCTGGGCCTCCTGGCGCTGGGCCCTGCTGATCAACGTGCCGATCGGGCTCGGCGTGGCCCTCGCCCTGCCCCGCTTCGTCACCGAGACCCCGCGCCACGCGGGCCGGTTCGACGCGGCCGGCGCGCTCACCGGCACCGCGGGCATGACCTCGCTCGTGTACGCCTTCATCCGCGTCTCGGCCCAGGGCTGGAGCGACACCCTCGCGCTGCTCTCGTTCACCACGGCGGCCGCCCTGCTCGCCGGTTTCACCCTGGTGGAGTCCCGTGCCGCCCAGCCGATCATGCCGCTGCGGCTCTTCTCGGACCGCAATCGCGCGGGCGGCTACGCGGGCGTTCTGCTGCTGCCCGCCGGCATGTTCGGCGCGTTCTACTTCCTGACGCTGATCTGCCAACAGGTGCTGGGCTACAGCCCCTTGCGCGCCGGGTTCGCCTTCCTGCCGATGACGCTGCTGATGTTCACCACCGTCCGCTTCGTGCCGCGCCTGGTCGGCCGGCTCGGCGCCAGGCCGATCCTGCTCACCGGCATGGCCCTGCTGGCCACCGCCGCCGGATGGCTGTGGCGGCTGCGGCCGGGCGAGGGATACGCGGCCGGTCTGCTCGGCCCGCTGCTGCTCATCGGCGTCGGCGTGGGCCTCAGCTTCATGCCGCTCAACGCGACCATCCTCGCCCGCGTCCAGGCGCGCGAGGCCGGCGCCGCCTCCGGACTGCTCCAGACCCTCCAGTGGCTCGGCGGCACCCTCGGACTGTCGGTCCTGGTCACGGTGTTCGGCACGGCGACCCGGCACGCCGTCGGCACCCCGGCCGAGATCCTCACCGAGGGCTCGGCACGCGCGTTCGGCGCGGCCGCCCTGATCGCCGCCACGGCCCTGGTGGTCTGTGCGACGGTGATCAGGGCCGACCGCCCGGGCCGGACGTGATCCGGGCGTACGACTAGAACAACGCGCTGTAGGCGTTCAGCGCGGGCTGTCCGCCGAGGTGGGCGTAGAGCACGGTCGACTCGGCGCCGATCTCGCCGCGCCGCACGAGGTCGATCATCCCGGCCATCGACTTGCCCTCGTAGACGGGGTCGGTGATCATCCCCTCCGTGCGGGCGGCGAGGCGCATCGCCTCCAGGGTCGTCTCGTCGGGGACGCCGTACGTCCCCGCGTGGTACCGCTCGTCCAGCTCGACGTCGTCCTCGGTCACCTCGCGCCGCACGCCGATGAGCCGGCCGGTGTTCGCGGCGATCCGGGCGATCTGCTCCCTGGTGGCGGCGGGCTTGGCCGAGGCGTCGATGCCGAGCACCCGGCGCCGCCGTCCGCCCGCCTCCTCCAGCGCGGCGAACCCGGCGACCATGCCGGCCTGGGTCGAGCCGGTCACCGAGCACACGACCACGGTGTCGAAGAAGACGCCCAACGACCGCTCCTGCTCGGCGACTTCGTAGGCCCAGCCGGCGAACCCCAGGCCGCCGAGCGGATGGTCGGAGGCGCCCGCCGGAATGGCGTACGGCTTCCCGCCCCGCTCCTCCACCTCCCGGAGCGCCTGCTCCCAGCTCTCCTTGAACCCGATCCCGAACCCGGCCCTCACCAGCCGTACGTCGGCCCCGGCGAGCCGGCTGAGCAGGATGTTGCCGACCTTGTCGTACACGGAGTCCGGCCAGTCCACCCAACTCTCCTGAACCAGCACGCACTTGAGCCCTGCACGCGCGGCGACGGCGGCGACCTGGCGGGTGTGGTTGGACTGCACCCCGCCGATCGAGACCAGGGTGTCGCAGCCCTGGGCGAGCGCGTCGGCGACCAGGTACTCCAGCTTGCGCGTCTTGTTCCCGCCGTAGGCGACACCGGAGTTGCAGTCCTCCCGCTTGGCCCAGAGCAAGGCGCCACCGAGCTCGGCGGTCAGCCGCTCCAGTGGATGCACCGGGGAGGGGCCGAAGAGGAGGGGGTAACGCTCGTACGAGGAAAGGGACATGGGTCCTCCCGGGGTCGGGATCAGTCGCCGTCGGCCCGGTCGCCGCCGGTGGGGTCGGGGTCGGTGGGGTCCGGGTCGGTGGGGTCGGGGTCCGTCAGCTCGACCAGGTCGGCGAGGCTGCGCCAGATCTCCGCGGTGATCCGCACCGCGGTGTGCGCGTCACCGGCCGCGCAGGCCTCGATCAGCCGCTCGTGCAGGCCCGCGGAACGGCAGGTGCCGCCCTCCCCGAAGCGACGGCGCTCCAGCCGGCGGATGAGCGGGGTGTAGCGGGCGATGGTGGCGGCGGCCGCGTGGTTGCCGGCGACGCGCACGAGGACGTCGTGCAGGGCGTCGTCGGCCCGCAGCGCACCGTCCACGTCACCCGCGCCGACGGCCGCCGCGAACCGGTCGTTGGCCGCGCGCATGGTCTGCACGTCGGCGGCGAAGAGACGGGGTACGGCGACCCGGGTCGCCAGTTCGTGCATGGCGCCGACCACGGCGGCCGCGTCCCGCACATCGGCGGCGACCACCGGGGTGACCCGCGTGTAGCTCTGCGGCTTGCTCTCCAGCAGCCCCTCGTCCACGAGCCGCGCGAACGCCTCCCGCACCGGCGCCCGGGACAGCCCCATCCGCTCGGCGAGCTCGGCGTCCCGCACCACCGCACCGGGCTCCAGCTCCCCGGCCACGATGGCGTCCCGGATGGATGCGTAGGCGCGGTCCCGGAGAAGGGTGCGCCGGACGGGTCGTATGGCCTCCACAACTGAAATGTTAGATGTCAGCCGGAGCCGCGGGCAAGGGTGCGGCCCGCACCCCCCGTGGAAGTGCGGGCCACGATCGTGGGCTCAGGCGGCCCAGGGCCAGTCGGCGTCCTGGGCGGCCTCGAGCAGCGGAACCATCCGGAAGGCCGCGTCCGAGAGGCCTCCGAAGGTGTGCCTGTTCGCCTTGCCCGAGGGGCCGTGGCCCGCGCGGTACCCGGCGAGGTTCCAGGTGTAGACCGGCACCTGGGCCGGGACCTGCTCCGTCGGGTCGCCGTGGTGGTTGAAGGCGTACTGCTCGTCGGTGACGATCAGCACCCGGTCCTGACCCCGGTAGTGCGCGCGCACCGCGCTGGTGGTGTCGGTGCCGCCCAGGTCGCCGAAGCGGTCCAGGATCCCCAGCACCGACTCGCCCCCGCGGAACGCGAGGCGCCGGCTCGTGGTGCCGAACTCGACGAGATCCGCGTCGGCCGCCCGCAGCGCGAGCGCCGTGCCGAAGATCGCCGCCGCGTCGGCCCGGTTGAGCTCGGAGCGGTCCGACAGCCGCGCCCACATCGAGCCTGAGCGGTCGACCAGGATCAGCGTCCGGCCCGGCAGCGCGGGCACGTTGGCCAGCGAGTGACCGAGCGCCTGCTCCAGCGGGTACGACCAGCGCAGCGAGGGCGCGTGCCGGTACGCGGCGAGATACCGGAAGGGGAACTGCCGCGAGCGCGTGACCTCGGCCGGGTCGCTGATCTTCGCCGCGACCTGGGCGGCAACCTCGTCCGAGACACCCGCCTGATCGAAATTGCGCAGGTTACGAACGAGCCCCATCGCCCCCATGGACGGAATCACGGCCTCCCAGGCCTCCTTGTCCATCGGGCCCTGGAGCCAGCCGGCCAGCGCCTCCCACGTGATCCCGGCCGCCGCGAGCCGCTCGGCACCGCCCGGAGAGGTCACCACCGCGCGGCGCTCCCCCACCGGCAGCGCCATCAGCTCGCGGTGCGCGGTCAGGACGCCGTCGGCGGCGGGCGGTACCGCCGTGTCCGGGTGGTGCCGGCGGTCGAGGGCGTACCGGAACAGCTCCCCCTGCCACGGCTTGTCCGGGTCCGGCGTCGCGTGCACCAGGTTGAGGATGTCGCCGAAGCGGTACCCCTTGGACGCGGTGTCGTACTTCAGCAGCGACCTGCCGCTGTAGAGACGGCGTACGGCGTCGGCGATCCCGCGCTTGACCGGCTTGGGAACGTTGCGGCCGTACGTCGCCGTCCAGTACGCGAGCAGTTCGCCGGGCTCGTCCGGGCGCCGCAGTACGGAGGCGACGACCTGACGGTTGGCCGGGCCGTCGGTGACGCCCGCGTCGAGGCGTGCCTTCACGTACTCGGCGGCGCCCACCAGGGAGGCGGTGCGGAGGTTTCCCTCGGCGCGCAGCCAGCCGAGCAGACCGGCCGTCCATGCGGGGTCCTCGACGGCGAGCCGCCGCACGAGACCCGCGAAACGGTCGTCGCGGTCGGCGCCGCTCTCGTAGAAGGTCTGCTGCGAGACGAAATTGGCGACGGCGAGCAGAAAGAGTTCGGAGCGTGCGTCACGCTCTCGGCCCCGGCCGCCCTCGTAGGTCCGCAGCACGCGGCCGGTGGAAGTGACCCGGGAAGTGGGCTGCGCCTTCGCGCCCTTTCGGTTGAATCGCGCCATGATGAATTCCCCCCGAATTCGCGGCTGTTCCTGGCTGTTCGTGACTGTTCTTGGCTGTGCTTGGCTGTTCGGAGGGAGACACAGCAAGAGGTGGATGCCCGAGTTCAGGAGTCGGCGACGGGACCATATCCTGGCGCGTCTTCCGTTCCGCCACATCGGCCCTGGGCCGATGACGGGATTCGAACCCGCACGCTTCGCCTGAAGCACCAGATCCCAGAAGTATCCGTCGCCTGCGCACCGGGCATCCACCATGAGCTGCGCCTCCCGAGATCAGGTCGACGGCGGCATCGGATTCTTTGAGAGAGAAGTAGCCGCTGTCTTCGCACCGGGAGGTGCGCTGTTTTCTGATCTCACTGTAGGAGGCACGGCTCTGGTGGGGCGAATGAATTAAATGCCGTTCCCGGCGGGGGGACTTACCGCTTCTGCCGCTTCCACGGCCCCGTGATCGCCAGCATGATCCCCGGTTCCTGGATGTTGGCGTACAGGGTCCTGCCGTCCGGGGAGAAGGTGACGCCGGTGAACTCGCTGTACTCGGGGTCCTCCTCGGTGCCGAGGTTCAGTTCGTTGCGGGCGATCGGGTAGGTACGGCCGCTGTCGGTCGCGCCGAACAGGTGCTGCAGGCCTTCGCCGTCCTCGGCGATGACGAGGCCGCCGTACGGCGAGACGGTGATGTTGTCGGGGCCGTCGAAGTCGCCCTCGACGGACGGGTCGGGGTTGACGCCGATCAGGACCTTCAGGGTCAGGGTGCGGCGCTTGGGGTCGTAGAACCAGACGGCGCCGTCGTGCTGGACGGGGCTCTCGTCACGGGCGTACGAGGAGACGATGTAGGTGCCGCCGTCCCCCCACCACATGCCCTCCAGCTTGCGGGCGCGGGTGATCTGGCCGGCGGTGAACTGCTTGCGCGTCGAGACCGTCTTCGCGTCCCGGTCCGGGACGTCCGCCCAGTCGACGCCGTAGACCGTGCCGATCTTCGTGGCGCGGGAGAGGTCGTCGACGAACTTGCCGCCGGAGTCGAAGCACTTGAAGGCCTGCAGGACGCCCGCGTCGTCGGCGAGCGTGCGCAGCCTGCCGCGGCCGTGGTGGAAGCCGGCCGGCGGGGTCCAGCGGTACAGCAGGCCGTTGGGGCCGGAGGCGTCCTCGGTGAGGTAGAGGTGGCCGCGCCTGGGGTCGACGACGACGGCCTCGTGGGCGTAACGGCCCAGCGCCTTGATGGGCTTGGGGTTCCGGTTGGCCCGGCGGTCCTCGGGGTCGACCTCGAAGACGTAGCCGTGGTCCTTGGTCATGCCGTTCTGGCCTGCCTTGTCCTCGGTCTCCTCGCAGGTCAGCCAGGTGCCCCAAGGGGTGTTGCCGCCCGCGCAGTTGGTGGAGGTGCCGGCGATGCCGACCCACTCGGCGACGTGGTCGCGGCGCACCTCGACGACCGTGCAGCCGCCGGACGCGGCGGGGTCGTAGACCAGGCCCTCGGTGAGCGGGACGGGGTACTTCCAGCTGGAGCGCGGGCCCTTGAGCTCGTGGTTGTTGACCAGCAGGGTCGCGCCGCGGGGGCCGTCGAAGGTGGACGTGCCGTCGTGGTTGGACGGGGTGAACTCGCCGGACTCCAGCTTCGTCCTGCCGCTGTAGGTGATGATGCGGTACGTGAAGCCGGCGGGGAGGGCGAGGATGCCGTGCGGGTCGGGGACGAGCGGTCCGTAACCGACGCCATGGTGTCCGTGCGCCGACTCCTCGGCGCCGTCGGTCTCGTCGGTCTCCGTGGACGCGAGGGCGTTCGGCGCGGTGGCGAGGGCGCCGACGCTGCCCGCCAGCGCGACCCCCGCACCGGTGATCGCGGATTTTCTGGCGAAGTCCCTGCGGGTGAGCGACATGGTGTCTCCTGTGACGGTGGGTGTGCCGTGGAGGGTGGCGGACCTCGGGTCGGCGACACGGTTCCGCCCACGCCTGAACGCGAGTTGAACACAGGGCGACCACTCCGACCCCACTTCCATGAATCCGTACACCACACCCCATGGAACCCCAAAGACCTTCGGCTCCTGATAAAGCCCCTGCGGCTACGGCACCCGGGCCAAGGAGGCTCGCATCCGGGCCAAGGAGGCTCGCACCCGGGGCAAACAGGCTCGCACCAGCCGCGACGGCACGCGACCAAGAAGGGCCTCCGCGCCATCCACGAGCCACGCGAGGAGAAGCGCTTCCACGCCAGCCGCGACGGCGCAAAGGAGCGATGGCTCTGCACCACCCTTGACGGCACCCCGAAGCGAAGGCCCGCACGCCACGACGCCAACTCCCCGCGCCCCGCCGCAACGACACCCTCAAGCGAAGGGCCCGTCCCCGCCGCGACGGCACGTGCAAGCGAAGGGCGCTTCACCAACCACGACGGCACCCCAAAACCGAAGGCCACCACCCGCAGCACCCGCAACAACACCGGAACCGGACGCTGTTCCTCGCAGCAGCCGCGACGACACCCCGAAGCGAGGACGCTCCCGCCACGACGGCCCCCCAGCGAAAAGCCCGCACCCTCCGCGACGGCACGCGGAAGCCAAGGGCTCTTCACCACCCTTGACGGCACCCCAAACCGAAGGCCACCCCGCAGCTCTCGCAGCAACACCCAGGACCGGACGGCCTTCCTCGCAGCGCCCACGACGACACCACGAACCGAAGGCCCGCGCGCCCGCCACGCCGCTGCCAACCCCCCACACCCACCGCAACGGCACCCCAAGCGAAGAGCCCGCCCCGCCACGACGCACCCGCCCGCGCACGCCACAACCCCCGCACCCCGCCGCATCACCCGCGACCGCGACGACACCCGGCTCCAAGCAGGCTCGAAGCGGCCCCCGCCTCACCCCCCGGCGCCTCAGTCCCCCGTGCCCCCCCTCCGCCTCAACCCCCCTGCTGCGACCGCGCCTTGAACGCCGCCTTCCGGGCTTCCTTCGCGATCCGCTTGTCGGGGTGGAGCCGCCCCATCGCCTCCAGTACGTCCGCCGTGGCCGGATGGTCCACACGCCAGGCCGCGGCGAAGAAGCCGCCGTGCTGGGCCGCCAACCCCTGGACCAGGGAACGCAGTTCCTCGGAGTTGCCCTCGGCGGCGAGCTGGGCGGCGACGGTGTCGATGGTGAGCCAGAAGATCATCGCTTCCGAGGGCGCGGGCACGTCCGGCGCCCCGTGCTCGCTCAGCCAGACGCGGGCCAGCCCGCCGAGCTCGGGGTCGTCCAGCACCTCCCGCAGCGCCGGCTCGGCCTCCGCCCCCACCAGGGCCAGCGCCTGCTGGCAGCGCAGCCGGCGCAGCGGCGCGCCCGCGTCCGAGCCGCGGCTCGCGGCGAGCAACTCACGGGCGGCGTCGAGCGGTTGCCGCCTCGCCAGCCACTGTTCGGTCTCGGCCCGCGCGGCCTGCGGAGGGAACGTCGCCGCCCCGTCGAGCAGCGCGTCCGCGCCCTTGTCGGCGAGGTCACCGACGGCCGGCGCGCTGAACCCGGCCTCCCGCAGCCGCGTGCGCAGGCCGTAGCGGCCGAGCGGGGTGAGCCGCACCATGCCGTAGCGGGAGACGTCCGTGTCGTCGACCGGCGCGGCGGGTTCCTCGTCGGTGTCCGTCATCAGCGCCTCGTCGACCGGCTGGTACTCGACGAGTCCGACCGGCTCCAGCAGCCGGAACTGGTCGTCCAGCTTCATCATCGCGTCCGAGACCTGCTCCAGGACGTCGTTGGTGGGCTCGCCCATGTCGGAGGGCACGATCATGGAGGCGGCGAGCGCGGGCAGCGGGACCGGGGAGTCCCCGGGCCCCTCCTCGGTGACGGAGAGCAGGTACAGGTTGCCGAGGACGCCGTCGAGAAAGTCCGCCTCCGCCTCCGGGTCCCACTCCAGCTGGTCGAAGTCGATCTCGCCGCCCGAGTCCAGGGCTTCCTCCAGGCCCTCGATGTCGGGCACGCTCGCGTCGGCGAGCACGGTCTCCAGGGCCCCCTGCCACACGGCGAGCACGTCGTGCGGTGAGCCGCCGGTCAGCAGCGTCAGCTCCGCGCCGGCCCGCACGGTGCCCTCGTCCTCGTCGGCGATCTCGACCAGCCCGGTGTCCAGGGCCACCCGCCAGGCCTCGCTCGCGTCGGCCGCGGCACCGTCCCCGGTCAGCCCCAGCACCTCGATGGCGGCCGGCACCTGCTCGTCGACGAGTTCGCCCACGGCGTCGACGCGGGTGTCGGGGCCGGCCCAGCGGGCGAGCCGGGCGGCCCGGGACAGTACGGGTGTGGACAGCGCGTCCCGCGCCAGCTCCGCTTCGGGGTGCAGCCGTACCGGCGGCAGGGGGGAGCTGTCTGACATCGGCTGGTTCTCCTAGGGCGCCCGGGCGGCCGTACGACCATCTGGACGACGTACGGCTCAATCGCTCAGCCTAGACGGATTTCGCCCCATGCCGCCCGGTTCATCTCCTGGTCAGGGTCCGTACATGGCCGAAACCTTGACAACTGGCCTGAGCAGGCAGGAGATTGACGCGCGTAGAAACGGGGGGACGACTGTTCACTCATCTCTACGCGCGTCACCAGACGCTCCACGCACCACCCTCGTCCCGGCGCTCTGTACGTCCCCGGAGGGATTCCGTTGCCGAGCAAGTCTTCCGCGCGTCTCGCCGCGCTCACCGTCGCCGCCGTGTGCTCCGCGGCCTCCACGGTCGCCCTGACGGCGCCCGCGCACGCCGACACCGTACGCATCCACGACATCCAGGGCACGACCCGAATATCGCCGTACGCCGGCCAGAAGGTGGCGGACGTGCCCGGGATCGTCACCGCCACGCGCACGTACGGCTCGTCCAGAGGTTTCTGGCTCCAGGATCCGAACCCGGACGACGACCCGGCCACCAGTGAGGGCGTCTTCGTCTTCACCAGCTCCACCCCGAAGGTCTCCGTCGGCGACTCCGTCACGGTCACCGGCACGGTCTCGGAGTACGTCCCGGGCGGTGCCTCGACCGGCAACCAGTCGCTGACCGAGATCACCAAGCCGACCGTCACCACGGTGTCGACGGGCAACGCGGTCCCGGCGCCGGTCGTGATCGACGCGAAGTCGGTGCCGGCCGAGTACACCCCGGCCGGCGACACCGCCGCGAACGGTTCGGTCAACGGCCTGCCGCTGCAGCCGGCGAAGTACGCCCTGGACTACTACGAGTCCCTGGAGGGCATGAACGTCCAGGTCGCGAACGCCCGGGTGGTCACCGCGACCGACCCGTACGCCGAGCTGTGGGTCACCGTGAAGCCGCACGAGCACCCCACCCGCCGCGGCGGCACGCTCTACGGCTCCTACACCTCGCAGAACACCGGCCGGCTGCAGATCCAGTCGCTGGGCGCGGTCGCCGACTTCCCGAAGGCGAACGTCGGCGACACCCTCACCGGCACCACCACCGGCCCGCTGGACTACAACCAGTTCGGCGGTTACACGCTGGTCGCCGGTCAGCTGGGCACGCTGAAGAGCGGCGGGCTGCAGCGCGAGACGACGAAGAAGCAGTCGCGCGGCGAGCTGGCGGTCGCCACCTACAACGTCGAGAACCTCGACCCGTCCGACACCACGTTCGCCGCGCACGCCGCCGCGATCGTGAACAACCTGCAGTCGCCCGACATCGTGTCCCTGGAGGAGATCCAGGACAACGACGGCGCGACGGACGACGGGGTCGTCGACGCGAGCACGACCGTGAACAAGCTGATCGACGCGATCGTCGCGGCGGGCGGCCCGAAGTACGACTGGCGCTCGATCAACCCGGTCAACGACCAGGACGGCGGCGAGCCCGGCGGCAACATCCGTCAGGTGTTCCTCTTCAACCCCGAGCGGGTGTCGTTCGTGGACCGCGCGGGCGGCGACTCCACCACCGCCGTCGGCGTCACCAAGGTGCACGGCAAGGCGCAGCTGACGGCCTCCCCCGGCCGTGTCGACCCGGCGAACGACGCCTGGAAGTCCAGCCGCAAGCCGCTGGCCGGCGAGTTCGTCTTCCGCGGCCGCACGGTCTTCGTGATCGCCAACCACCTCAACTCCAAGGGCGGCGACCAGGGGCTGACCTCGCAGTACCAGCCGCCGGTACGCAGCTCGGAGACCCAGCGCCACGCCCAGGCGACGCTGGTCAACGCGTTCGTCAAGAGCATCCTGGACGTCCAGAAGAACGCGGACGTCATCGCGCTCGGCGACATGAACGACTTCGAGTTCTCCGACACGGCGAAGATCCTCGAGGGTGACGGCGAACTGTGGTCGGCGATCAAGTCGCTGCCGAGGAGCGAGCGTTACACCTACGACTACCAGGGCAACGAGCAGGTCCTGGACCAGATCCTGATCAGCCCGTCGATCCGGAAGTCCTGCGACTTCGAGTACGACAGCGTGCACATCAACTCGGAGTTCAACGACCAGATCAGCGACCACGACCCGCAGGTGCTGCGGTTCCGCCCGTAGCACCTGCGGTGTCGCGGCAGTAGCTGGGCGGGGTCGTCGTGGTCAGGCGTAGACCCCGTCCAGCCAGTGCTGCCAGGCGGCTTCGGTCGCCTTGGCGTCGGCGTCCGGGGCGAAGTCGTGGACGCTGATGCCGACGGGGGCGCCCCAGTGGTTGCGGCCGAAGAAGCGGATCAGGGCGTTCTCGGTGCGCAGCCCGATGAAACAGGGGTTGCGGAAGTCCAGCACGGCGTCGAGGGTCTGGCCCTCGGGGCCGTGCGCCCGCACCCGCGTGCCCGCGGCCGTGTCCTCGGCCAGCCCGAGCGCGCGTCCGACGGCGGTGAAGGCGTCGGCGGTCTGCGAGGCCTCGGGGCCCTGCAGCTGGGCGAAGGTCACCGGGCGCGGAGCGAAGTGGGTGAGGTACTCGCGCAGGGTGTGCAGATAGAAGTCGGTGTGCTTCGCGGCGCCGTCGTACTGGTTGTCCCAGTCGTCGGTGAAGATGCCGCTGTGGACATAGCGCACCCAGGCGCGGCGCCCCTCGTCCCGCGCCTCGATGGTGTGGTCGAGCTGGTTGACGCTCTGCACGGAGAAGCCGACGTCCTCGCTGCGGACGGTGAGACGGTGCGGCGGGTCGTAGGCGGTGACGGTGGAGCCGAAGGCGGCCCGGCCGCCGATGTGGGGCTCAGGCGGGTCCATCGGCCACAGATAGGCACCGGTGGCGTTGGTGATCGCCTCCCACACCTCCTCCGGCGACGCGTCGACCTCGAACTCGCGGACGATCTCGAACTCCTTGGACATGGCGGGCTCCTGACTATTCCAACTCGGTCTGCTTGAGGGTGGGATGGACGGCCACGACGATCCGGTGGTCCCGGCCGCCCTCGGCGTCCGGGGCGTCGTACTTGCGGATCAGAGCGCCGACCCCGGCGGTCAACTCCTGGATGAACGCGGCCCGTTCGGCGGCCGAGGCGAAGCGGACCTCACCGTCCAGCGCGTACGTGGCCAGCCCCTGACGGGCCTTGGCCGCGCCGGTGATCAGTGAGCCGACGTCCCGCACGAGACGGGCGCCGAGGGCGAGCAGCCAGCGCGCGGAGAGCTGGTCGCGGAAGCGGTCCGGGTCCGGCTGCACGGAGGCGAGCGCGAGGGGCGAGATGACGTACGACGCCGCGGTCGCCCGCATCAGCCGCTCGGTGACATTTCCCTTGCGGCGCTCCCCGGCCAGCTCGACCAGGCCGTGCCGCTCCAGCGCCTTCAGGTGGTAGTTCACCTTCTGCCGGGGCAGCCCCACCTTCCCGGCCAGCATCGCCGCCGAGGCCGGCCCCGCGGCCAGTTCGGCGAGCAGACGGGCGCGTATGGGGTCCAGGGAGACGGCGGCGGCCTCGGGGTCCTCGATCACGGTGACGTCCAGCATGCGTCCACCGTCTCACCGAAAACTTTTTTTGTCCAGACGATCCGAGTTTTCGGCACACTCCTGTTCAGGGACGTCCATGGGCACGACGTCCGTTGGTCAGTCCCGGAGCCGCCTCGAGGGCAGCAGAACGCCGGACGGGCTGAGACTGCCCGTCCGGCGTACCGACGCTCGCGTCACTTCTTGGGGTACCTCCACCCCACCACCACGACCACCGCCAGCGCCGCGCCGATGATCAGGGCGGGGCGGGGGTGCCGTACCGCCGCCCTGACCACGGGGCCGGCCGGCCACGGCAGGTCGCTCTCGGCCCGGCGCTCCAGGGTGCGGCCCGTCTCCGTCGCCTTGTCCTGGGCGGTGTGGCCCGCCTGGATCATCTGCCGCCCGGTGTCCGTCGCCCGCTCCTGGACCTTGTGCCCGGCCTTCGTGGCCCGCTCCTGCGCGATGTGCCCGGCATGTGTGGCACGCTCCTGCACGATGTGACCTGCCTGCGTGGCCCGTTCCTGCACCGTGTGTCCGGCCAGCGCGGCCGTGCTGCGCAGCTGCACGGTCATCGCGCCGGCCTTGTCCCTGAGGTCCGCCGCCCGGGCCCGTGCCCGGCCCTTCACATCCATCTTGCCCGCCAACTGCTCCACGGTGTCGCCGAGTTCGCTGCGCGTGTGTTCGATCTGCCGGCGCAGCTCGTCGGGGCCCTTCGCGCCCGTCTCCCCCGTCGCCTTGTCCGTCATCGGTGTGCCCTCTCCTTGATCTCCTCGACATCGGCCTTGACGCTGCCGAGGGCCTCCTCCGGAGTGGGGGGTGTGGCCTGGCGCAGCTGGGCGCGGCCGGTCGCGCCGAGTACGGCGGCGATCACGAAGAGCACGCCCGTCACGATGAGCGCCGCGGCCCAGACGGACAGCGCCAGCGAGAGGGCGGCGACGGCCGTGCCCGCCGCCGCGAGCAGCCCGGCGTACGCGAACGCGCCCGCCGCGCCGAGCAGTCCGCCGCCGCGCCCGGCACGCCGCCCCTTCTCGGCCAACTCCTCCTTGGCGAGGGCCACTTCCTGTCGTACGAGCCGGGAGAGCTGTTCGGTGGCCTGGCCGACGAGGTCGCCCACCGAGTGGTGCTCGTCGTGCACCGGCCCGGAGTGGGTGGTCCCGGTCACGGTCGCCTCCTCTCGTGTTCCACTGGTTCGAAAACGTTCGGAACACCGGGTACCCGGACCGGCCCCCACTACCCCTCTGACCCGCCACCCCGCCCGGGCTCGCGCAGCCGGGCCAGCTGGGTCTGGAACCAGTCGAGGCGGGCCTGCAACAGCGCGGCCTCCGCGGCCAGTTCGGGCACTCCGAGATCGTCGGCGGCGGTGAGGCCGGCCACCGGACGGGCGCCCTGGCCCCCGGCGATCACCCGCAGCCCGTCGCCGGCCAGCCGGGCGAAGGCGGCGAGCGAGAGGGACGTACGACCGCGGAGGCATCCCGCGCAGCAGGGTGCCAGGACGCGCCATCCCGGGCGGCCCCAGCCCGCGTCGGCGAGGGTGGCGGCCACGGTGCCGCAGGTACAGGGGCCGACCGTGGCGGTGCGCACCCGCTGGCGGGCGTAGCGGAAGCCGCGCTCGAAGCGGATGTAGCGGCCGAGGACGGACACCTCGAGCAGGACGGCCGCCCGGTGCTCGGCCGTGCACAGCAGCGCCTCGGCCGCCGCCCGGTCGTGCACGCAGTGGAAGCCGTAGTCGCAGCGGCGGTGCGGCGACCGGTGCCGCAGGCCGTAGACGCAGGACGCGTCCGCGAGGACCCCGTACGGCAGCGCGCCGCCGAGCGACACACCGGTGAACCCGGCCCGGGTGCCGTCCTGGGACAGCACCGGGTGGGCGATCTTGTATCCGGTCGGCGGCTCCGTCGGGTGTTCCTCCGGAAGCCGCAGTCTCATCGGGCCGCCGGAACCTCTTCGGGGGCCTTCAGGTCCTTGATCTCCTCGGGGAGTTCGAGCTCCTCGGGTTCCCGGACCTCAGCCCGCGGCTGCTCTTCCCGCGCGACTCCGGTGGCCAGTGCCTTGCCGAGCTTCATGACGCCTCCATGGGCCGATGCCGATGACCGTCCTGTTCATGGTGACTCATGAGGGGGCGGAAAGGACATAGGGCATGGTCGACCCCATCCATCGTGAAGTAATCCTTCACAATACCTCGTAGAAAAATTAAGTGGAGCTTCACCATCACTCTGCCGAGACTGTACGGCATGACAACCACCGCACCCTTCGGCCGCGCCCTCTGCGCCATGATCACGCCCTTCTCGGCGGACGGCGCACTCGACCTCGACGGGGCCCAGCGGCTCGCCGACCACCTCGTCTCCCGGGGCTGCGACGGCCTGGTGCTGTCCGGTACCACCGGTGAGTCGCCGACCACCTCGGACGCCGAGAAGGCGGCACTCGTCGAGGCGGTGCGGGAGGCGGTGGGCGACCGGGCGTCGATCGTGACGGGGGTGGGCACCTCCGACACCCGGCACACCGTGGAGCTGGCGCTGCAGGCCGAAAAGGCGGGCGCGGACGGGGTGCTGGTGGTCAGCCCCTACTACAGCCGACCCCCGCAGGACGCGCTGGAGGACCACTTCCGCACGGTCGCCGACGCCTCGGGCCTGCCGGTGGTGCTGTACGACATCCCCGGCCGCACCGGCACCCGTATCGAGCCCGGGACGATGCTGCGGCTCGCCGAGCATCCCCGGATCGTGGCAGTCAAGGACTGTTCCTACGACTTCCTCGGCGCCCAGAAGGTGCTCGCCCGAACGGAGTTGGCGTACTACGCGGGCTGCGACGAGCACAACCTCGCGCTGTACGCGGTGGGCGGCGCGGGCTATGTCAGCACCGTCGCGAACGTCGTGCCCACCCAACTCCGTTCCGTCCTCGACGCGTTCGACGCGGGCGACACGGCGACGGCGGCCCGCGCCCAGCGACGGGCCACTCCCCTGATCGAGTCGATGATGGCGGCGGGCCTGCCCGGCACGGTCACGGCGAAGGCGCTGCTGAACGAACTCGGTCTGCCGGCGGGACCCGTCCGCGCCCCGCTGCGTCCCGCCGCCCGCGAGACGGTCGACAAGCTGCTGGCCGCCTACGAGGAGCTCACGACCGGCTGACCACCGCCGCCGACACCACGTAGGTCCGTCTCCGCCCGCGAGCGGACCATCGGCCGTACGTTGTCCCTGTGCGCCCTCCCCTGCTCTTCCTCGACGTCGACGGTCCCCTCAACCCCTGGGCGGCCAAGCCCGAGCGGCGCCCCGAGGGCTATACGACGATCCGGGTCGCCCTCCGGCCGGGCCAGGCCCTGCGGGTGTGGCTGAACCCCTCGCACGGACCGGCGCTGCTCGGCCTCGGCTACGAGCTGTGCTGGGCGACGACCTGGATGGACGCGGCGAACCGCTGGATCGGCCCGACCGTCGGACTGCCGGAGCTGCCGTACGTCGACTTCGGCGAGGGTCTGTTCGCGCTGCGCCCGGACGGCGTCCACTGGAAGACGGAGGCGATCGTGGCGTTCGCCGACGGCCGGCCCTTCGCCTGGGTGGACGACGAACAGACCCCGGCGGACGAGCGGTACGTGTCCGCGGCGCATCCGGCTCCGGCCCTGCTGCACCAGGTCAGCCCCAGGGTGGGCCTGCGGGACGACGACTTCCGGACGCTGGCGGAGTTCGCCCGGACTCAGCGCACATGAGCGGGCGCCCCTCCGCCCACCGGCGGAGGGGCGCCCGTCACCGCGCCGATGCTCAGTTGTGGCTGTGCAGGATGTCGTTCAGACCGCCCCACTCGGCGTTGTTCGGCACGGCCTGGACCGTGCCGGTGACCGAGTTGCGGCGGAAGAGGATGTTGTCCACGCCGGACAGCTCGCGGGCCTTGACGATCTGGCCGTCGGGCAGGGTGACCTTGGTGCCCGCCGTGAGGTAGAGGCCCGCCTCGACCACGCAGTCGTCGCCGAGCGCGATGCCGACGCCGGCCTCGGCGCCGACCAGGGAGCGCTCGCCGATGCGGACACGCTCCTTGCCGCCGCCGGAGAGGGTGCCCATGGTGGAGGCGCCACCGCCGATGTCGGAGCCGTCGCCGACGACGACGCCCTGGGAGATACGGCCCTCGACCATGGAGGTGCCGAGGGTGCCGGCGTTGAAGTTGACGAAGCCCTCGTGCATGACCGTGGTGCCGGACGCGAGGTGGGCGCCGAGGCGGACGCGGTCGGCGTCGGCGATGCGCACACCGGCCGGGGCGACGTAGTCGGTCATCCGCGGGAACTTGTCGACGCCGAAGACGCCGACGTGCAGTCCGCGGGCGCGCGCGGCGAGCCGGACCGTCTCCAGGGTGTCCACGGCGACCGGGCCGAGGGAGGTCCAGGCGACGTTGGCGAGGAGGCCGAAGATCCCGTCCAGGCTCTGCTCGTTCGGCTTGACGAGCCGGTGCGAGAGCAGGTGGAGGCGCAGGTAGGCGTCGTGGGTGTCGAGCGGCTTGTCGTCGAGCGAGGAGATGACCGTGCGCACCGCGACGATCTCCACGCCGCGCACCTCGTCCTTGCCGAGGGCGGCCACGCCGTGCTCCCCGAGCAGCTCCCGGGTCCGCTCGGCGTCCAGCCGCTCGCTGCCGGCGGGACCGGGCTCTTCGGTCAGCTCGGGCGCGGGGAACCAGGTGTCGAGGACGGTGCCGTCGGCGGCGATGGTGGCGAGCCCGGCGGCCACGGCACCGGTGGAGCGAGGAGCAGTCGTGTCGGTCATGAGGGCAACCTAACCGCCCGACCCCCGCCCAGGCCAACCAGCCCCGCACCCGTCTCAGGTGCCGGGCGGCGACCGCCGTGACTGGGCGCGGAACCGTCCCCTCCCAGGGCCGGCGGCTGTCCGCTACGGCGGATCCGTGGGGATCACCCGGGCCAGCATCTCCCGCGCGTAGTCCTCGTCGTACGGGGTTCCCGTCAGCAGGACCTGTAGGCAGATGCCGTCCATCAGCGCGCACAGCGCCCGTGCCGTGGTCGGGTCGGTGTGGCGGGAGATGCGGCGGACGAGGTCGTCGGTCCACTCGGCGGCCACCGGCCGCAGCGCGGGGCGGCGCAGGGCCGCGAGATACAGCTCGTACTCCAGCTCGACGCCGGTCCGGTCGCCCGCGAGCCACTCGCCCATCCAGCCGGCGAGTTCGGCGGCCAGATCGGCGTCCGGGTCCGTCAGTCCGCCGCGTGAGGCGATCACCTTGGCGAAGCCCTCGTTCGCCTGCCGCAGCGCGGCGACCATCAGCTCGTCGAGGGTGCTGAAGTGGTACGTCGTCGAGCCGAGCGGCACGTCGGCCTCGGCCGCGACGGTGCGGTGGGTCAGCCCGGCGAGCCCTTTGTCGCCGACCACCCGGATCGCCGCGTCGATGATCCGCTGCCGCCGGTCGGGGTCGTAACGGCGGGCCATCAGTGCGCGCCCCCGAGGTTGAGCACCACCACTCCGACGATGATCAGAGCCATCCCCGCGGCCTTGGTGACGGTCATGCCCTCCCCGAAGAAGAGCAGCCCGATCGTGGCGATCGCCGCGGTGCCGATGCCGGACCAGATGGCGTAGGCCGTCCCGACGGAGATCGTCTTCAGCGTCTGTGCGAGCAGGACGAAGGAGACGATGTAGCCGAGGACGGTCAGCACGGACGGCACCAGCCGGCTGAAGCCCTCGCTGTACTTCATGGCGGTGGTGGCGCCCACCTCGGCGGCGATGGCCGTGCCGAGCAAGAGATATCCCATGTGTACGAGCGTACACAACGATTGCGTACTCGCGTACACATCGACCTGCACTTGAGGAAGAGATGTGAAGCCGCGGACGGCGGAGGAGGGGGCGCGCTATCCCATAGGGGGAGTTCCGCAGGGAGGTTCAGCATTCATGGAAACCGCTCGCTGAAACATCTCCCCCCAACACCCCTGTCTCCACTAGTGTTTCACCGCTCAACCACCCCATCCCCACACCCCCGGCCGCCGCCTCGGGCGCCGCTGGAGGAACAGCGCATGCAAGAAACCACCCCCCAGCCTCCGCGGAACGAACCATGGGAGAACGGCTGGACCCCTGACACGTCCCGCGCGCCCGGCACCCGAAGACTGTGGCTGGCCGGCGGACTGGCCGTGGCCACGATCATCACCTGTGTGACCTGGATAGCCGTGATGGACAACGGCACGGGCGCCTCGACGGACGCGGCGAAGAACCCGTCCCCGACCGCCGGCGCCACCGTCCCGGGCCTGATCTCCTACGCCACGCCGCCCACGAACGAGGCCACCGCCCCGCCCTCGGGCAAGAGCGGCCTCTCCTCGGGGGAGACCGACACCTCCCCCACCCCGCTGGAGAACGGCTCGCCGTCCGCGGCCCACGCCCCGAAGCCCGCCAAGTCGCCGACCTCCCACGCCGGTTCGCCCAGCAGGCCCAAGCCGTCGGCCACCTACCGGTCCCTGCGTTCGGTCAACTACCCGGACCGCTACTGGCACGTGAGCGGCGACTTCGTGAAGCTCGACCCGCTCGGCGGCTCCGAGTCCCGCCAGGACTCGACCTTCAAGCAGGTCAAGGGCCTTGCCAACAGCTCGTGTTACTCGTTCGTCACGCATGACGGCAAGTACCTGCGTCACCGCAACTTCCTGCTGCGCGACGAACCGAACGACGGCTCGCCCCTCTTCCAGCAGGACGCGACCTTCTGCCCCCGCGGCTCCGCCTACCCGGGCGCGGTCATGCTGGAGTCGATCAACTACCCGGGCCGCTTCCTGCGCCACCAGAACTTCCAGCTGAAGCTCGCCCCGTTCCAGAACAGCCCCCTGTACCTGGCGGACTCGGCGTTCCGGCTGGTGGGCGGCGTGGCCTGACAGCACGAAGCGTGGCCTGACAGCACGAAGCGGCGACACCCGTGAGGTGCCGCCGCTTCTTTTTCGCTTGTGTTCGGGGGTGTCTCAGACGTTGAACCCCAGCGCCCTCAGCTGCTCGCGTCCGTCGTCGGTGATCTTGTCCGGGCCCCACGGCGGCATCCAGACCCAGTTGATCCGCAGCTCGTTGACGAGGCCGTCCGTGGCGGACTTGGCCTGGTCCTCGATGACGTCCGTCAGCGGACAGGCCGCGGAGGTCAGGGTCATGTCGACGGTCGCGATGTTGGCGTCGTCGATGTGGATGCCGTAGATCAGGCCGAGGTTGACGACGTCGATGCCCAGTTCGGGGTCGACGACGTCCATGAGGGCCTCGCGGAGCTCCTCCTCCGAGGCCGGCTTCATCTCCACGGTGTCGGTCATGCCGTCTTCCTTTCGGCTTCGGCGCCACCCAGCGCCTGGGCCGTCGCGTCCTTCCACGCCATCCAGCTGAGGAGGGCGCACTTGACCCGGGCCGGGTACTTGGAGACACCGGCGAACGCGACCGCGTCCTCCAGCACCTCCTCCATCGCGTCGTCGGGCTCCAGCTTGCCCTTGGACTGCATCAGCTCCAGGAAGGTCTCCTGGATCTTCCGCGCGTCCGCCAGCTCCTTGCCCACCAGGAGTTCGTTCAGCACGGAGGCGGAGGCCTGGCTGATCGAGCAGCCCTGGCCCTCGTACGAGACGTCCTCGATCCTCGTGCCCTCGTACCGCACGCGGAGGGTGATCTCGTCGCCGCAGGTCGGGTTCACGTGGTGCACCTCGGCGTCGCCGTCCCGAAGACCACGCCCGTGCGGGTTCTTGTAGTGGTCCAGGATGACTTCCTGGTACATCGAGTCCAGCTTCATGCGATTGCTCGTCCCATCAGCCGAAGAAGTTCCGTACGTGTTCCAGCCCGTCGACCAGGGCGTCGATCTCGGCCGGCGTGGAGTACAGATAGAACGACGCTCGCGTGGTCGCGGGAATTCCGTACCGCAGGCAGACGGGCCGCGCGCAGTGGTGGCCGACCCGGACCGCGATGCCCTGCTCGTCGAGGACCTGGCCCACGTCGTGCGGGTGGATGTCGCCGAGCGTGAAGGAGATCGCCGCGCCGCGCTCCTCGGCCGTGGTCGGGCCGATGATCCTGAGGTCGGGGACCTCTGTCAGACGCTTGACCGCGTACTCGGTCAGCGCGTGTTCATGGGCGAGGATCTTGTCCATGCCGATGGCGTTCAGGTAGTCGATCGCCGCGCCGAGACCGACCGCCTGCGCGATCGGCGGGGTGCCCGCCTCGAACTTGTGCGGAGCGGGGGCGTAGGTCGACGAGTGCATCGACACCGTCTCGATCATCTCGCCGCCGCCGAGGAACGGAGGCAGGTCCTCCAGCAGCTCCTGGCGGCCCCAGAGGACGCCTATGCCGGTCGGGCCGCACATCTTGTGACCGGTGAAGGCCACGAAGTCGGCCTGCAGGGCCTGCACGTCCATCGGCATGTGCGGGGCGGCCTGGGAGGCGTCGATGCAGACGAGGGCGCCGACCTCCTGGGCACGCCGGATGATCGTCTCGACCGGGTTGACCGTGCCCAGGATGTTGGAGACCAGCACGAAGGAGACGATCTTCGTCTTCTCGGTGATGATCTCGTCGATGTCGGACAGGTCGAGCCGGCCGTCGTCGGTCAGACCGAACCACTTCAGCTTCGCGCCCGTGCGCTGCGCCAGCAGCTGCCACGGCACGATGTTGGAGTGGTGCTCCATCTCCGTGATGACGATCTCGGTCTCGGAGTCCACCCGGTAGGGCTCGTCGGCCCAGCCGAGCATGTTGGCCACGAGGTTGAGCGACTCGGAGGCGTTCTTGGTGAAGATCACCTCGTCCCGCGAGGGCGCGTTGATGAAGGAGGCGACCTTGTCGCGTGCGCCCTCGTACAGCGCCGTGGCCTCCTCGGCGAGCACATGCACACCGCGGTGGACGTTGGCGTTGTAGCGCTCGTAGTACTCGGCGAGGGCGTCCAGCACCTGGCGCGGCTTCTGCGAGGTCGCCGCGTTGTCCAGGTACACGAGCTTCCGGTCGTCGTGGACCAGCCGGTCCAGGATCGGGAAGTCCTTGCGGATCGCCTCGGTGTCGAGGAGGCCCGGCAACTGTGTCACTCGGATGCGCCACCCTTCGTGTAGGCCTCGTAGCCCTCGTTCTCCAGCTTGTCGGCGAGTTCGGCGCCGCCGGACTCCACGATCTTGCCGCCGGCGAACACGTGCACGTGGTCGGGCTTGATGTAGCGCAGGATGCGCGTGTAGTGCGTGATCAGCAGGGTGCCGACCTCGCCGGTCTCACGGACGCGGTTGACGCCCTCGGAGACGATCCGCAGCGCGTCGACGTCGAGTCCGGAGTCGGTCTCGTCGAGGATCGCGACCTTCGGCTTGAGCAGTTCGAGCTGGAGGATCTCGTGGCGCTTCTTCTCACCGCCGGAGAAGCCCTCGTTGACGTTGCGTTCGGCGAAGGAGGGGTCCATGTTGAGGCGCTCCATGGCCTCCTTGACCTCCTTCACCCAGGTGCGCAGCTTGGGGGCCTCGCCGCGGATGGCGGTGGCGGAGGTCCGCAGGAAGTTCGACACGGACACACCGGGGACCTCGACCGGGTACTGCATCGCCAGGAACAGGCCGGCGCGGGCGCGCTCGTCGACGGACATCTCCAGGACGTCCTCGCCGTCGAGGGTGACGGTGCCGCCGGTGATCGTGTACTTGGGGTGGCCCGCGAGGGAGTAGGCGAGGGTCGACTTGCCGGAGCCGTTGGGGCCCATGATGGCGTGCGTCTCGCCCTGCTTCACGGTCAGGTCGACGCCCTTGAGGATCTCCTTCGTGGCGTTGTCGGCCTCGACGGTGACGCGCAGGTCTCGGATTTCAAGCGTTGCCATGGATTGCCTCAGGACTCCTGGTTGAGGGAGACGAGCACGTCGTCCCCTTCGATCTTTACGGGGTATACGGGGACGGGGCGCGTGGCGGGGAGGCCGGACGGCTTGCCGGTGCGCAGGTCGAAGCTGGAGCCGTGCAGCCAGCACTCGATCTGGCAGTCCTCCACCTCGCCCTCGGACAGCGAGACGTTCGCGTGCGAGCAGATGTCGTGGATCGCGAAGACCTCGCCCGCGGTGTGCACGACGGAGACCGGCGTGCCGTCGAGTTCCACCCGCTTCGGGGTGTCCTCCTCCAGCTCGCTCAGCGCGCAGGCACGTAGGTAGGCCATCAGACGGTGGCCTCCAGCTCGGCCTCGATCTTCTCCAGCAGCCGCGTCTCGATGTCCTCGACGCCGATCTGCTGGACCAGCTCGGCGAAGAAGCCGCGGACCACGAGACGGCGGGCCTCGTCGGCCGGGATGCCGCGGGCCATCAGGTAGAAGAGCTGCTCGTCGTCGAAGCGGCCGGTGGCGGAGGCGTGTCCGGCGCCGACGATCTCGCCGGTCTCGATCTCCAGGTTCGGCACGGAGTCGACCCGGGCGCCGTCGGTCAGCACCAGGTTCCGGTTCATCTCGTAGGTGTCGGTGCCCTCGGCCTTGGCCTCGATGAGGACGTCGCCGATCCACACGGCGTGCGCGTCGTCGCCCTGCAGCGCGCCCTTGTAGACGACGTTGGACTTGCAGTGCGGGGCGTTGTGGTCCACCAGGAGGCGGTGCTCCTGGTGCTGGCCGGCGTCCGTGAAGTACAGCCCGAACAGCTCGGCCTCACCGCCGGTGCCGGCGTAGGAGACGCGCGGGTGCAGTCGTACGAGGTCGCCGCCGAAGGTGACGACCACGGACTTGAAGGACGCGTCCCGGCCGATGAGGGCGTTGTGCTGGGCGACGTGCACGGCCTCGTCGTCCCAGTCCTGGACGGAGACGACGGTCAGCTTGGCGCCGTCGCCCAGGATGTAGTCGACGTTGGCGGCGAGCACGGCGTCACCGGTGTGGTCGATGACGACGACGGCCTCGGCGAAGGCGCCCAGCTCGATCACCTGGTGGCCGAAGCGGACTCCGCCCTCGCCGTGCACGGCGATCCGGATGGGCTCGGTGAGGACCGTCTCCTTGGGGACGGTGACCACGCCGGCCTTCTCGAACGCGGAGTACGCCTGGGCGGCGACGCGGTCCACCGGGGTGCCGGCCTTGCCGATCCGGGCGTCGTCACGGCCGACGGTCTCGACGGTGACGCCCTCGGGGGCCTCCACCTCGACCGTGACGCCCTCGCCGGTCGCGACGGCGGTGCCGTCGTGCAGGCCGCGCAGGCGCTCCAGCGGGGTGAAACGCCACTCCTCCTCACGGCCGTGCGGGACGGGGAAGTCCCGCACGTCGAAGGACGGGGGCGCGCTCATGCGCGTGGCGACGGTCGACTCGGCGGCGACCGCGATCGAGCCGGCGGTGGTGGAACCCACCGGGATATTTTGGGCCTCAGCCATGGCTGTCGGTCTGCTCTCTTTCCTGCGTAAGTGACGTGATGGGGACGGCGGTCGGTGCTTAGCCGACCGCGCCTTCCATCTGGAGCTCGATCAGCCGGTTGAGCTCGAGGGCGTACTCCATGGGCAGCTCCTTGGCGATGGGCTCGACGAAGCCGCGCACGATCATCGCCATCGCCTCGAACTCGGACAGACCGCGGCTCATCAGGTAGAAGAGCTGGTCCTCGGAGACCTTGGAGACGGTCGCCTCGTGGCCCATGGACACGTCGTCCTCGCGGACGTCGACGTAGGGGTACGTGTCGGAGCGGGAGATGGTGTCGACGAGCAGCGCGTCGCACAGCACGTTCGACTTGGAGCCGTGGGCGCCCTCGCCGATCTCGACGAGACCGCGGTAGGAGGTGCGGCCACCGCCGCGCGCCACCGACTTGGAGACGATGTTGGAGGAGGTGTTCGGCGCCATGTGGACCATCTTGGAACCGGCGTCCTGGTGCTGGCCCTCGCCCGCGAAGGCGATGGAGAGGGTCTCACCCTTGGCGTGCTCGCCCATCAGGTAGACGGCCGGGTACTTCATCGTCACCTTGGAGCCGATGTTGCCGTCGATCCATTCCATGGTGGCGCCCTCGTAGGCGACGGCGCGCTTGGTGACCAGGTTGTAGACGTTGTTCGACCAGTTCTGGATGGTCGTGTAGCGGCAGCGGGCGTTCTTCTTGACGATGATCTCGACGACCGCCGAGTGCAGCGAGTCCGACTTGTAGATCGGCGCCGTACAGCCCTCGACGTAGTGCACGTAGGCGCCCTCGTCGACGATGATCAGGGTCCGCTCGAACTGGCCCATGTTCTCCGTGTTGATGCGGAAGTAGGCCTGGAGCGGGATCTCCACGTGGACGCCCGGCGGGACGTAGATGAAGGAGCCGCCCGACCACACCGCGGTGTTCAGCGACGCGAACTTGTTGTCGCCGACCGGGATGACCGTCCCGAAGTACTCCTTGAAGAGCTCCGGGTGCTCCTTCAGCGCGGTGTCGGTGTCCAGGAAGATGACGCCCTGCTCCTCCAGGTCCTCACGGATCTGGTGGTAGACGACCTCGGACTCGTACTGGGCCGCGACACCGGCGACGAGGCGCTGCTTCTCCGCCTCCGGGATGCCGAGCTTGTCGTAGGTGTTCTTGATGTCCTCGGGCAGGTCCTCCCAGGACTCCGCCTGCTTCTCCGTGGAGCGCACGAAGTACTTGATGTTGTCGAAGTCGATGCCCGACAGGTCCGAGCCCCAGTTCGGCATGGGCTTCTTGTCGAACAGGCGCAGGCCCTTGAGGCGGAGCTTGGTCATCCACTCCGGCTCGTTCTTCTTCGCGGAGATGTCGCGGACGACCTCCTCGCTCAGACCGCGCTTGGCAGAGGCGCCGGCCTCGTCGGAGTCCGCCCAGCCGTACTCGTACTTGCCCAGACCTTCGAGCTCAGGGTGGGCGGTCTCCTCGATGGGGAGAGTCATGCGGGGTTCCTCCCGGCCGTGCTTGCAGATGCGTTGTGGGAAATCTTGGGGATGAACGTCGTGCAGACGCCGTCACCGTGCGCGATGGTCGCCAGTCTCTGGACATGGGTTCCCAACAGCTGGGAGAAGATCTCGGTCTCCGCCTCGCAGAGCTGGGGGAACTTTTCCGCGACATGGGCGACGGGGCAGTGGTGCTGGCAGAGCTGCTCGCCGACCGGTGCGCTGCGCGCCGTAGCAGCGTACCCGTCCACGCTCAGCGCCTTGGCCAGGGCTTCCGTGCGCTCCTCGGGGGCGGCGGCCTCGATCGCCCTGCGGTAGGCGTCGGCCTGCTCGGCGATCCTCGCGCGTGCGAAGGCGACGACCGCCTCGTCCCCGCCGAAGCGCTCCTGGATCCAGCGCAGGGCGTCAGCGGCGAGCTTGTCGTACGACTGGTCGAAGGCGTCGCGGCCGCAGTCGGTGAGCGCGAAGACCTTGGCGGGGCGCCCACGCGTGCGCGTGCCGTACACCCGCTGCTCGCGGGCCTCCACGACGTCGTCGGCGACCAGTGCGTCCAGATGCCTGCGGACGGCGGCCTGGGTCAGGCCCAGCCGGCCGGCCAGCTCCGCGACGGTCGACGGGCCGTGGTCCAGGATGGACCGCGCGACCCGGTTGCGCGTGGAGCGCTCACCGGTCGCGAGTTCCTCCTGAGCCTCGCCGACGTATTTCACAACACCATTGTTGCGTAATTCCTCAGGGCCGGGCAACCCACCTCCGCCCCGACGGGCGGTGCCCTGCGTCACTTAGGTTCACCTAAGATGACCTGCGGAAACGATCTTTGATCGATCAAATCGGTGGCGTTCGCGTTCCGGGTCGAGCAGACTCCCCCACCATGCCGACACCCCTTCCGACCGGCCCGCTTGTCACTCAGGACACAGTCACCGCACAGCTGCGCGCACTCGGCGTCGAACCCGGCGAGACCCTCCTCGTGCACTCCTCGCTCAGCAGCCTCGGCTGGGTCTGCGGGGGCGCCGTGGCGGTCGTCCAGGGTCTGCTCGACGCGGTGGGCCCGGACGGCACGGTCGTCGTCCCGACCCAGACAGCCGACCTCTCGGACCCGGCCCTGTGGGAGAGGCCGCCCGTGCCCGAGGAGTGGTGGGAGCGGATCCGGGCGACCATGCCGGCGTACGACCCGCGGATCACGCCCTCGCGCGGGGTGGGCGTGATCCCGGAGACGCTGCGCACCTGGCCGGGCGCCCTGCGCAGCGCGCACCCGCAGACGTCCTTCGCGGCCCTCGGTCCGCGCGCGGCGGAGATACTCGACGGCCACGCGCCCGACTGCCGGCTCGGTGAGCGCAGCCCGCTGGCCCGCCTGGAGAAGCTGCACGCACGCGTACTGCTCCTCGGCGCCGGCTACGCCACCTGCACCTGCTTCCATCTCGCCGAATACCGGATACCGTCCCCGCTCGTCGGGGTCGGCCGGCCGGGCGCGGACGGCTGGGAGACGGTGACCGAGGTGTCGATCACCTCTGACCGCTTCGACGAACTGGGACACGACTTCGAGCGGGACCGTCCCGTCGTCCGGGGCACGGTGGGCGCCGCCGACGTGCGGCTGTTCCCCGTGGCGGACGCGGTGGCCTACGCAAAGCGGTGGCTGGCGCTGCACCGGTCCCGGGAGGACGAGGTGTCACCGGGTGGAGATCCCGCACCCGCCCGTCGGGGCCGCGGACCGCGTACCTAGACTCGGGCCCATGCGAAGTGAGCCCGTGGTCCAGGTTCAGGCCCTGGTGAAGCGGTACGGCACCAAAACCGCCGTCGACGGCCTCGACCTGGTGGCCAGGGCGGGCGTGACCGCCGTACTCGGCCCGAACGGCGCGGGCAAGACCACCACCGTGGAGACCTGCGAGGGCTACCGCAGACCGGACTCCGGCACGGTCCGCGTGCTCGGCCTCGACCCGGTACGGCAGGCGCGCGAGCTGCACCCCCGCATCGGCGTGATGCTCCAGTCCGGCGGCGTCTACTCGGGCGCGCGGGCGGACGAGATGCTGCGGCACGTGGCGAAGCTGCACGCCCATCCGCTGGACGTGGACGCGCTGATCGAGCGCCTGGGCCTCGGCAGCTGCGGCCGTACGAGCTACCGCCGCCTGTCCGGCGGCCAGCAGCAGCGCCTGGCCCTCGCGATGGCGGTCGTCGGCCGCCCTGAGCTGGTCTTCCTGGACGAGCCGACCGCCGGCCTGGACCCGCAGGCCCGGCACGCCACCTGGGACCTGGTCCGCGATCTGCGCGCCGACGGCGTCTCCGTCATCCTCACCACGCACTACATGGAGGAGGCCGAGCAGCTCGCCGACGACGTCGCGATCATCGACGCGGGCCGGGTCATCGCCCACGGCTCGCCCGAGGACCTGTGCCGGGGCGGCGCCGAGAACACGCTGCGCTTCGTCGGCCGCCCCGGTCTCGACGTGGGTTCCCTGCTGAAGGCGCTCCCCGCGGACTGCAGCGCCGCCGAACTGACGCCGGGCTCGTACCGGGTCGTCGGCAAGGTCGACCCCCAGCTGCTCGCGACGGTGGCGTCCTGGTGCGCCCAGCACGGTGTGATGCCGGACAAGATCTCGGTGGAGCGCCACACCCTCGAAGACGTCTTCCTGGAACTGACCGGCAAGGAGCTGCGCTCGTGACCACGGCGACCGGTACGTACGCCCCGAGGCCCGGTGCGGCCCCCCTGCCCCGCATGATCGCGGCCCAGGCGGCGCTCGAGACGAAGATGCTGCTGCGCAACGGCGAGCAGCTCCTGCTCACCGTCGTGATCCCGACCCTCCTGCTCTTGCTGTTCAGCTCGGTGGACATCGTCGACACGGGCGCGGGCAACGCGGTCGACTTCCTCACCCCCGGCATCCTGGCCCTCGCGGTGATGTCGACCGCCTTCACGGGACAGGCGATCGCCACCGGCTTCGAACGCCGCTACGGCGTCCTCAAGCGGCTCGCCTCCTCGCCGCTGCCCCGCTGGGGCCTGATGACGGCGAAGACGGCGTCGGTCCTGGTCACCGAGATACTGCAGGTCGTCCTGCTGACGGTGATCGCCTTCGCGCTCGGCTGGAACCCGCACGGCAACCCCCTGGCCGTCCTGCTCCTGCTGGTCCTCGGCACGGCGGCCTTCTCGGGTCTGGGTCTGCTGATGGCGGGCACCCTGAAGGCGGAGGCGACCCTGGCCGCGGCCAACCTGGTCTTCCTGCTGCTGCTCGTCGGCGGCGGCGTCATCGTCCCGCTGGACAAGTTCCCGCAGGGCGCCCAGGACGTCCTGGGCCTGCTGCCGATCTCGGCCCTGTCCGACGGGCTGCGGGACGTCCTGCAGCACGGCGCCGGCATGCCCTGGGGCGACCTGGGGATCCTGGCCGTGTGGGCGGTCCTGGGGCTGGCGGTCGCCGGGAAGTTCTTCCGCTGGGAGTAGGCGGCATGGACCCTCGTGAAAGCGTGCACAAGCGGCGGCCTACGATGGGGCGCGTGCCAAACGTGACCCGCGCCGACGCCCTCGCGGCCGTGCGCAACCCGCTCGCCTTCATCGCCGCACGCTGGACCCCGGCCCCCCGGACGGTTCAGCGGGCGGCCCTCTCCGCGCTCGTCATGTCGGTGGTCATCGTGGTCACCGGCGGTGCGGTGCGGCTGACCGGGTCCGGGCTCGGCTGCCCGACCTGGCCCACGTGCACCGCCGACTCGCTCACCACGACCAGCGCCATGGGCGTGCACGGCGTGATCGAGTTCAGCAACCGCATGCTGACGTACGTGCTGTGCGCCGCCGTCGGCTGGGCGATCATCGCGGCGCGCTCCGAGAAGCCGTACCGGCGTTCTCTGACCCGGCTCGGCTGGGCCCAGTTCTGGATCGTGATGAGCAACGCGGTCCTCGGCGGCATCGTGGTGCTGGTGGGCCTCAACCCGTACACGGTCGCGGCGCACTTCCTGCTGTCCTCCGGCCTGATCGCGGTCGCCACGGTGATGTGGCAGCGCACCCGCGAGGGCGACGGCGCCCCGCGCCCGCTGGTCGGCAAGCCGGTGCAGCAGCTGGTGTGGTTCCTGGTCACCGCGTCCGCCCTGCTGATCGCGGTGGGCACGGTCGTGACCGGTGCCGGGCCGCACGCGGGTGACTCCAAGGAGGTCGAGCGGATCCCGATCGACTGGGAGACGGTCGCCAAGATGCACGCGGTGCTCGCCTGGATCGTGGTGACGCTGACCTTCGCCCTGTGGTTCATCCTGAAGGCCGTCGACGCCCCGAGGGGCCCGCTGGTCCGCACCCGTGAACTGTTCCTGGTCCTGCTCGCCCAGGGCGTCATCGGCTACGTCCAGTACTTCACGCACCTTCCCGAGTTCCTGGTCGGCCTGCACATGCTCGGCTCCGGCCTGATCTGGATCTGGGTCCTGCGCGTGCTGCTGGCGCTGCGGGAGCGGCCCGGGGCGGATCTGGGGATCCCGGGGCCGGCGCAGTCGGGGTCAGCGGTCGGGGCCGGGGTCTGAGGGCGAGCCCTCGGTGCGGGTCAGCCCCTCCTCGGGGCTGTCCCGGGGCGGTGTGAGCAGGGTGTTGAAGACGGCGTGCAGCTTGTCGACGGTCTGCCGGGAGAACATCCCGACGAGCGCGGCCACGGCGGTGACACCATAGGGGTTGATGTCGCTGGACGAGGCCATGCTGGTCGTCAGCCCGCCTCGCAGGACGCAGTACACGACCAGCGCCAGCACGGCCCCCACGAAGGGTTCCAGAAGGTACATCGGCAGCCAGCTGCGCCTGAGTCTCCGGTCGCCGACGTACTCGTAGACCGAGCGCAGCACGTGGATGAGCGCGCCCAGGCCGCCGGCCGCCGTGACGACCAGGAAGAGCAGGGTGTCGCGCAGCAGTAGGGGCGTCCAGAGCAGGATCCGTACCCGCTCGGCCTTCGCGGCGCCGCCGCCCGGCACGGCGGTGGTCGGCCAGGCCTGGATCAGTACGGTGGCGAGGGCCACGGTGAGCACGAGCAGCACACCGACCAGCACGAGGACGTCCCACCCCGTCGCGAACTGGACGCCGGCGGTCATGCCCTCCTCGGACGCGGGCTCGCCCGCGGACCGCTGTCTTCCGCTCTCCCCCTCGCTCACCGCCGTCGCCTAGTCCCTGCCGGAGTCCTGCGCGTCGACGAGGCCCGCCTGCTCCAGACAGACGGCGCCGCGCGGGGTGATCGTCCACACGTTGTGCCGCCACTGGCGGTCCTTCCACGCCACACCCGCCGCCAGCAGTTTGCGGCCGACCCGGCTGACCTCGGTGATGTCCACGTCCAGCCGCTCGGCGAGCTGTTCGTTGCTCAGGCCGGGGTCCCGGGCGATCTCGGTCAGGAAGCGGGCCGCGTGGCCCTGCGGATCGAGCTTCAGCCCAAGGCCCGAGGGCAGCCGGCGCAGCGCCCAGAACGTCACGTCGATCAGTCCGAGCAGCCTGCCGCGCTGCTCGACGACCTTGGGGTTGTCGCCCTCCGGCACGAGCTGTCCGTACAACCGCCGCAGTCCGTCGTGGGCCGTGCGCAGGGCGGGCTCGTCCGCCGCCAGGGACGCGTCGGTGATGAGCATGCCCAGCGAACTGAAGCACTCGTCCGACATGCCGTAGTCGACCTGCATGTCGTCGATCAGATCGCGCACCTCGGTCGCCCTGTCGCGCCGAGCGCTCTCCTGCTCGCTCATGGTCGTCCCCCGATCCACTCCTCGGCTGTGGGTTCTCCTCCACCATGCGGCGATGTCAAGTGAGTGTCAAGCGAGACGGTCATGATTTTTTGCGCACTTGTCGAAACGTTCAGGACGCATATGCGCGAGCCGCCGTTAATATTCTCGCTACGCGCTCACGCATCGGGGGGACGAACCATGGACGAAGAAATGCCGCGCGCCTCGCATTCGATCAACGGGGTCGAATTATCGACCGATCCGGCCGACCTGTTCGTGATTCTTTACGATCTGCTTCCGGAAGAGCGCTTCCGCGCCGACGAGGCGATCGACTGGTTACGGGATTCGACCGTCCTGGGAATCGCGGACCATGTGTGCAAGCAGGTCCTGGGCAGCGGCCGCGTCACCGGACGACTGGCGGGGGACGTCGTCCGCGAGGTCGACACCCACGGCCACCTGGGCATGTTCGCCGTCCTGGTCGGTCTCGACTGGGCCCTGGCGGCGGCCAATCCGTTCAGCCCCGGCTTCGACGAGCCGGCCATGTCCTGGCTGAGCGTCCGCTACATCCGCCACAACCGGCTGAACAACCCCCATGAGACGACCGGCCTGCTGCTGCCCCGGTGCGCGCGCCCCGGCAAGGTCATGGCGGAGTGGGAGAACAAAGCGGATTTCTTCAACGTGCACCGGGTCACCCCGGAGGACTGCCGGCGAATCCGCCTGGGCCGGATATCGAGCCGGAACGACCCGGCATTCAGCGCCGAGCAGCCGATTTCCCTCGGCTCCGTTCCGCTGCTGGAAAAATACTCCGATCTGGAGTTCGAATGGCGTCCCAAAGGCCCGGGCCGGCGATACCGGATCACACCGTCCGAGGCCCGTCTCACCGAGCGCGTCCGCCAGGCGGTCCGCAATCTCTGGGAGTCCGACGCCCGGATCGGCGTCCTGCCGGAGAGCACGCTGTCCACTCCCCTGCTGCGGCACTGGAGCAACCTGCTCAGGGAACTGCCCGAGGACAGCGCCCTGGAGTGGGTGCTGCTGGGCACCGGGCCGATCGACGACACGAACGAGGAACCCAGCGCCGACGTCCCGCCGCCCAACCGGGCCGTGCTGATGGACTGCCGCACCGGCCAGGTGATCCTGGAGCAGGACAAGATGGCCGGCTTCACACTGACCGCCGACCTCGCCGCACACTGGCGGCTGCCCGGCGAACCGCACCAGGGGCTCGCCCGCGAGGACATCGCCCGGGGGCTGGAGATCACCGTGCTGGAGAGCACCCTGGGGCGCATCGCGGTGTTCATCTGCGAGGACGTCAAGCAGTCCGTCCGCTGGGCGGCCAAGCTGCAGGCGTTCGGGGTCTCCCATATCCTCGTCCCGCTGTTCGCCGCGCCGATCATGCGCGCCAGGGCCCAGTGGGAACGCCAGGCCGCCCAGCGCTGCATCGAGGAGTTCGGCGCCTCGGTCGTCCTGGCCAACAGCCTCGCCGTCGGCGCGGAGATGCACACACCGCCGTACGTCGAGCCCGGGGACGGCTTCAACTGCGTCGTCACCGGGCCGCGCTCCCACAGGGCGACGACATACGGCGAGTACGACACCCAGTTCTGCCGCGCCGACAGTGCCGTCGACCTGTCCCGGGTGATCTACCGGAACGACGTCAGGGTGACCCCCACGGACGGCCCGCCGCCTCTTCCCGCGCTGCGGCCGGGCTGGGCCGAGGTGGAGCCGGTCTGGACGGAGCCGGACGACGAGCCGCAACAGCAGGACGGATAGGCCGCCGGCCCGGCGCACGGGGTCAGTCCAGCCCGTACACCCTCCGCGCGTTCCCCGCGGCCACCATCCCCGCCACCCGCTGGGCGTCCGTGAGGGACCACGCGCCCTCGGTGACCCAGGCGCCGAGGACCCGGGCGAGGGACTCGCGGAACAGGCGAGCGCCCACGACGTGCAGTTCCGGCAGGCCGTGGGCGCCGCTGGAGAAGAGGATCTTGCCGAAGGGTGCCAGCTCCAGGATCTCGGCGAGGACGCTCGCGGAGCGCGCGCCGGTGCGCACGAGGGCGGCGCCGGAATCGGCGTAGACGTGCGGGAAGACGCCGGCCAGGTGGGCGGCGTGGCGGTGGTAGGGATAGCCGTGCAGCAGGACCAGATCCGTGCCGAGGCCGGCCGTCGCACGCACGAAGTCCGTGAGGAGCACCGGGTCCGTGCGGTCGATGCGGGTGCCCGGTTCGCCGAGGCCCGCGTGGAGCTGGAGGGGGCGGCCGGAGGCCACGGCGATCCACAGGAGGTGGCGCAGCAGGACCGGGTCGGTCAGCTCACCGCCCACCCTGCGGCCCGCCAGCCACCGCCCCGCCGCGCCCCGCACCTCCCCGGGACCGGGCGGCTCGGGCGCCAGCGCGAGACCGTGCCGTACGCCGGCGACCGAGGTGAAGGCGACGGCGTTGCCGGCGGCGCCGTGCACCGACTCGGCGAGGTTGGCGAGGAAGGACTCGACGGTGCCGGAGGTGTCGGCGACCTGCTCCGCGAGCAGCTCCAGCCGCACGATCTCATGGGCGTCGGCGTCGCCCGTGGACGCCATCTCGGACGGTCCGGTGAGGTCGCCGGGGAGCCCCGTGTCGACGAGGTACGTCGTGATGCCGCTGCCCCGCAGCAGCCTGCGGCCCGACTCCAGTACGCCGAGCTCCCGGCGGCGGGCGAGATAACGGGCGGGGTGACAGTGCGGTTCCAGACCGAGTAAGGGAGGACACCAGCGTCGTACGGCGAAACCGGTCTGGGTGTCGAAGAGGGTGGTGCCCGGGGCGGGCGGGCCCTCGGTCCGGGCCAGCTGGGTCTCGAAGGTCCCGAGACCCAGCTCCGTTCTCAGCACGCCGTGGCAGTACTGGTCCACCAGGGACGGCGTTTCGATCATCCGGACTCCCCGTGGGACGTGGTCTTACACGTCCTAACGGGTGAACCGGGTGTGAGGTCGCGGCCTGCGGGGCGTCGCTCAGCCGCCCAGCTGGATGCCGGCCATGCGCTTCCACTCGTAGGCGCCGGTGCGCACCTTCGCCGCGAACTCGCCGTCGAAGGACTCGTGGACCGTGATGCCGGACTGCTCGACCGCCTTGCCGGCGATCTCGTAGGTGGGGGCGACCAGGTCGCCCCAGGCGCCGTCCTCGCCGACGAGGACGATGCGGGCGCCGCGTCCGCCGATGTAGGCCACCTGACCCTCGGCACCGCCGTGCGCCTTGGAGAAGGCCTCGATCCGCTGGGCGAGCTTCGCCGCCTTGCGCTCCGCCTTCGCGTCAACCTGCTGCGTGTCTGCCATGGCCAGGATGCTACCGATGGGTAGATCGACTGGCGACGGCCGGGGCACGTGACCCCCGCCTCACCGGCGGCTGGCGCAGCCCTAGCGCAGGAAGGGGTCCACCGCGATCGCCACGAACAGCAGCGACACATAGGTGATCGACCAGTGGAACAGGCGCATCTCCTTGAGCTTCGCGCCCGTCACCTCCGCCTTCGCGCGGCTCTGCAGCGCGTGCGCCTCCCACAGCCACCAGCCGCCCGCGACCAGCGCGACCGAGGTGTAGAACCAGCCCGTGTAGCCGAGCGGGGTGAGCAGCAGGGAGACCGCGACCATGACCCAGCTGTAGATCACGATCTGCCGGGCGACCACCTTGTTGGAGGCGATGACCGGCAGCATCGGCACGCCCACGCGCGCGTAGTCCTCCTTGACCTTCATCGACAGCGGCCAGTAGTGCGGCGGCGTCCAGAAGAAGATGACCAGGAAGAGGATGAGCGGGGCCCAGGACAGGGAGTCGGTCACGGCCGACCAGCCGATCAGCACCGGCATGCAGCCCGCGATGCCGCCCCACACGATGTTCTGCGCGGTACGGCGCTTGAGGATCATCGTGTAGACGACGACGTAGAAGAGGAGCGCGCCGAGGGAGAGCCAGGCGCTCAGCCAGTTGACGGTGAGGCCGAAGAGCAGGGTGGAGACGACCGCCAGGGAGATGCCGAAGGCGAGGCACTCGCGCGGGCTCACCATGCCGGTGACCAGCGGACGCTGCGAGGTGCGGTCCATCAGCGCGTCGATGTCCCGGTCGATGTACATGTTGAGCGCGTTCGCGCCGCCCGCCGAGAGGTAGCCGCCGACGCAGGTGAGCAGGACCAGCGTCAGGTCCGGCACCCCCCGCTGGGCGAGGAACATCACCGGCACGGTGGTGATGAGCAGGAGCTCGATGATCCGTGGCTTGGTCAGCGCCACGAACGCCTTGACACGGGCCCCGAACGGCCGGTGACGCGGGCTCTCGCTCGCACCGATTACCCCCGCTGGACGGGATTCGACGGCCGTCACGCACACCCCTACAGAGACATCCCAGCGAGCCGGACCGTGTGAGTGCCCGGTAAAGGCTCGCGCGTACCACGCCACTGTAGACGTTGCCCATACCCCGACCTTCGCGGGGGTGGGGTCGTGTTGGCGGGCGCCCTCCGGCAGTGGTTCACGAGGTCGTACAGACGGTCGTGCACAGGCTCGATTGAGCAGTCAGATGAGCGGCTGCGTATTCACTTGCCGAACACGCATCACCGCAGTCGGGAGGCGGATCCCCCGCGGGCCGGGCAGTCTGGAATGACTCGAAAAAACGCGCTTGTTCCGGGGGTAGGCTCGACAGCGGCCGGTGGGCGTCCAGTGCACCGGCGTTCGAACATGTGGAGAGGAGCCCTGACCCAGGGTGAGCACCAAGCCGACCACCACAGACCTCGAGTGGACCGAGTTGGACCAGCGGGCCGTCGACACCGCCCGCGTCCTGGCCGCCGACGCCGTACAGAAGGTCGGCAACGGCCATCCGGGTACGGCCATGAGTCTGGCACCCGCCGCCTACACCCTCTTCCAGAAGGTGATGCGGCATGACCCGGCCGACCCGGACTGGGTGGCCCGCGACCGCTTCGTGCTGTCCGCCGGCCACTCGTCCCTGACCCTCTACACCCAGCTCTACCTGGCCGGCTTCGGCCTGGAGCTGGACGACCTGAAGGCCTTCCGCACCTGGGGCTCGAAGACCCCCGGCCACCCGGAGTACGGCCACACCAAGGGCGTCGAGACGACGACCGGCCCGCTGGGCCAGGGTGTCGCCAACGCCGTGGGCATGGCCATGGCCGCCCGGTACGAGCGCGGCCTGTTCGACCCGGAGGCGGCGCAGGGCGAATCCCCGTTCGACCACTTCATCTTCGCGATCGCCGGTGACGGCTGCCTGCAGGAAGGCATCTCCGCCGAGGCCTCCTCGCTGGCCGGCCACCAGAAGCTCGGCAATCTGATCCTGCTGTGGGACGACAACCACATCTCGATCGAGGGCGACACCGAGACGGCTGTCTCCGAGGACACCGTCAAGCGCTACGAGGCCTACGGCTGGCACGTCCAGCGCGTCGCGCCGAAGCCGGACGGCGACATCGACCCGCACGCGATCTACAACGCGATCGAGGCCGCGAAGAAGGTGACGGACAAGCCGTCCTTCATCGCGATGCGCTCGATCATCGCCTGGCCCGCCCCGAACGCGCAGAACACCGAGGCCGCCCACGGCTCGGCGCTCGGCGACGACGAGGTGGCCGCCACCAAGCGCGTCCTCGGCTTCGACCCCGAGAAGAGCTTCGACGTCTCCGACGAGGTCCTCAAGCACACCCGTCAGGCGCTGGACCGCGGCCGCGAGGCGAAGGCCGAGTGGGACAAGTCCTTCCAGCAGTGGCGGGAGGACAACCCCGAGCGCGCGGCCGAGTTCGACCGCGTCAGCAAGGGTGAGCTGCCCGCCGGCTGGGAGGAGAAGATCCCGGTCTTCGAGCCGGGCAAGGGCGTCGCCACGCGCGCGGCCTCCGGCAAGGTGCTGCAGGCGCTCGGCGCCGTCATCCCCGAACTGTGGGGCGGCTCCGCCGATTTGGCCGGCTCCAACAACACGACGATCGACAAGACGTCGTCCTTCCTCCCGGCGGACAACCCGCTGCCGGAGGCGGACCCGTACGGCCGCACCATCCACTTCGGCATCCGCGAGCACTCCATGGCCGCGGAGCTGAACGGCATCACCCTGCACGGCAACACCCGTGTCTACGGCGGCACGTTCCTCGTCTTCTCCGACTACATGCGCAACGCCGTACGCCTGTCGGCGCTGATGCACCTGCCGGTCACCTACGTGTGGACGCACGACTCCATCGGCCTGGGCGAGGACGGCCCCACCCACCAGCCGATCGAGCACCTCGCCTCGCTGCGCGCCATCCCGGGTCTGAACGTGGTGCGCCCGGCCGACGCCAACGAGACCGCCATCGCCTGGCGCGAGATCCTGCGCCGCTACACGAAGGTCTACGGCAAGGGCGCCCCGCACGGCCTCGCGCTGACCCGTCAGGGCGTGCCGACGTACGAGCCCAACGACGAGGCGGCGAAGGGCGGTTACGTCCTGTTCGAGGCCGAAGGGCCCGAAGGGCAGAGCGCAGCCGCTCAGGTCATCCTGATCGCCACCGGTTCCGAGGTGCACGTCGCCGTCGAGGCGCGCGAGCAGCTGCAGGCCGACGGGGTGCCGACGCGGGTCGTGTCCATGCCGTCCGTGGAGTGGTTCGAGGAGCAGGACCAGGGGTACCGGGACAGCGTCCTGCCGCCGCAGGTGAAGGCGCGGGTCGCGGTCGAGGCCGGTATCGGACTCACCTGGCACAAGTACGTGGGGGACGCCGGCCGCATCGTTTCCCTGGAGCACTTCGGTGCTTCCGCGGACGGCAAGGTCCTCTTCCGCGAGTTCGGCTTCACTGCCGAGAACGTGGCCGCCAAGGCCCGGGAATCCCTCGCGGCCACCCAGCGCTGACGCCCGTATACGACACGTAGGAGATGTAATTCCATGACAGACGCACTCAAGCGCCTCTCCGAGGAAGGCGTCGCGATCTGGCTGGACGACCTGTCGCGCAAGCGGATCACGTCCGGCAATCTCGCCGAGCTGATCGACCAGCAGCACGTCGTGGGCGTCACCACCAACCCGACGATCTTCCAGAAGGCGATCTCCGAGGGCGACGGCTACGACCAGCAGCTGTCGGACCTCGCCGCCCGCAAGGTCACCGTCGAAGAGGCGATCCGCATGATCACCACGGCGGACGTCCGCGACGCCGCCGACATCCTGCGCCCGGTCTTCGACGCCACCGAGGGCCAGGACGGCCGTGTGTCGATCGAGGTCGACCCGCGTCTGGCCCACGACACCAAGGCCACCGTCGCCGAGGCCAAGCAGCTCGCCTGGCTCGTCGACCGGCCCAACACCCTCATCAAGATCCCGGCCACCCGGGCCGGCATCCCGGCGATCACCGAGGTCATCGGCCTCGGCATCAGCGTCAACGTCACGCTGATCTTCTCGCTGGAGCGCTACCGCGAGGTCATGGACGCCTACCTGGCGGGTCTGGAGAAGGCCAAGGAGCGCGGCCTGGACCTGTCGAAGATCCACTCCGTGGCGTCCTTCTTCGTGTCCCGCGTGGACACCGAGGTCGACAAGCGGCTCGACGCCCTGGGCACCGACGAGGCCAAGGCGCTGCGCGGCAAGGCCGCCGTCGCCAACGCGCGTCTGGCGTACGAGGCCTACGAGGAGGTCTTCTCCTCCGACCGCTGGAGCAGGCTGGAGAACGCGGGCGCCCGCAAGCAGCGTCCGCTGTGGGCCTCCACCGGCGTGAAGGACCCGGCGTACAAGCCGACCCTCTACGTCGACGACCTGGTGGCGCCGAACACGGTGAACACCATGCCGGAGGCCACCCTGCACGCCACCGAGGAGAGCGGCTCCATCACCGGCAACACCATCGCCGGGACGTACGAGCAGGCCCGCGCCGACCTCGACGCCGTCGAGAAGCTCGGGATCTCGTACGACGAGGTGGTGCAGCTGCTGGAGGACGAGGGCGTCGAGAAGTTCGAGGCGTCCTGGAACGACCTGCTCAAGTCGACCGAGGCGGAGCTGGAGCGCCTCGCCCCCGCGGAGGGCTGAGACCTTGGCCCCTCTTTCCGGTTCCGGAGCGAACCCGCTTCGTGACCCCGCCGACCGACGGCTCCCGCGTATCGCGGGGCCGTCGGGCCTGGTCATCTTCGGCGTCACCGGCGACCTCTCCCGCAAGAAGCTGATGCCCGCCGTGTACGACCTCGCCAACCGGGGTCTGCTGCCGCCGGGTTTCTCGCTGGTGGGCTTCGCCCGCCGCGAATGGCAGAACGAGGACTTCGCCCAGGAGGTCCACGACGCCGTCAAGGAGCACGCCCGCACGCCGTTCCGTGAGGAGGTCTGGCAGCAGCTCATCCAGGGGATGCGCTTCGTCCAGGGCACCTTCGACGACGACGACGCCTTCGAGCGGCTGCGCGGCACCATCGAGGAGCTGGACAAGGCCCAGGGCACGGGCGGCAACTTCGCCTTCTACCTGTCGGTGCCGCCGCGCTCCTTCCCCGTGGTCATCCAGCAGCTGAAGAAGCACGGGCTGGCGGACCAGACCGGCGGCTCCTGGCGCCGCGCGGTCATCGAGAAGCCCTTCGGCCACGACCTGAGGTCGGCCGAGGAGCTCAACAAGGTCGTCCACGAGGTCTTCGCCCCGGACCAGGTCTTCCGCATCGACCACTACCTGGGCAAGGAGACCGTCCAGAACATCCTGGCGCTGCGCTTCGCCAACACGATGTTCGAGCCGATCTGGAACCGGTCCTTCGTGGACCACGTGCAGATCACGATGGCCGAGGACATCGGCATCGGCGGCCGCGCCGGCTACTACGACGGCATCGGCGCCGCCCGTGACGTCATCCAGAACCACCTGCTCCAGCTCATGGCCCTGACGGCCATGGAGGAGCCCGCCTCCTTCGACGCGGACGCGCTGGCCGCGGAGAAGACCAAGGTGCTCGGGGCCGTCCGGCTGCCGAAGGACCTGGGCCGGGACACCGTGCGCGGTCAGTACGCGGCGGGCTGGCAGGGCGGTGAGAAGGCGGTCGGCTACCTCCAGGAGGAGGGCATCGACGCCAACTCCAAGACCGACACCTACGCGGCGATCAAGCTGGAGGTGGACAACCGCCGCTGGGCGGGCGTCCCCTTCTACCTGCGCACCGGCAAGCGGCTGGGCCGGCGGGTCACCGAGATCGCGGTCGTCTTCCAGCGGGCCCCGCACTCGCCCTTCGACCACACGGCGACGGAGGAGCTGGGCAAGAACGCGATCGTCATCCGCGTCCAGCCGGACGAGGGTGTCACGGTCCGCTTCGGCTCCAAGGTGCCCGGCACGTCGATGGAGATCCGGGACGTGTCGATGGACTTCGCCTACGGCGAGTCCTTCACCGAGTCCTCCCCCGAGGCGTACGAGCGTCTGATCCTGGACGTCCTGCTGGGCGACTCGAACCTCTTCCCGCGCACCGAGGAGGTCGAGCTGTCCTGGAAGATCCTCGACCCGATCGAGCAGTACTGGGACACCAACGGCAGGCCCGCGCAGTACCCGTCCGGTACGTGGGGACCCGTCGAGGCGGACGAAATGCTCGCACGAGAGGGACGGAGCTGGCGCCGGCCATGAAGATAGACCTCACGGACACCACGGCCAGCAAGATCAACAAGGCGCTCGTGCAGGGCCGGCGGGCCATCGGCACGCCGGCCGTCGGCATGGTGCTCACGCTGGTCATCGTGACGGACGAGGAGAACGCGTACGACGCTCTGAAGGCGGCGAACGACGCCTCGCGCGAGCACCCCTCGCGCACGCTCGTCGTCATCAGGCGAGTCTCCCGCTCCCCCCGCGACCGCACGTCGTCCCGCCTGGACGCGGAGGTCCGGGTGGGCGCGGACGCGGGGACGGGCGAGACGGTGGTGCTGCGCCTGTACGGCGAGATCGTGGACCACGCCCAGTCGGTCGTCCTGCCGCTGCTGCTACCGGACGCGCCCGTCGTGGTCTGGTGGCCGGTCAACGCCCCGCTCGACCCGGCGAACGACCCGCTGGGCGCCCTCGCCCAGCGCCGGGTGACGGACACCTACGCCGCCGAGCAGCCGGTACGGGAGCTCACGGCCCGCGCCGACACCTACACCCCCGGCGACACCGACCTCTCCTGGACCCGTATCACGCCCTGGCGTTCGATGCTGGCGGCCGCTCTCGACCAGGTCACCTGCCAGGTGGAGGCCGTCGAGGTGGAGGGCGAGGAGTTCAACCCGAGCTGCGAACTGCTGGCGATGTGGCTGGCGGACCGCCTTGAGGTGCCGGTGAAGCGGTCGCTGTCCTCGGGCCCCGGTCTGACGGCGGTCCGGATGCACACGGACTGCGGCCCGATCACCCTGGACCGCGCGGACGGTTCCCTGGCGACCCTCTCCATCGAGGGCCAGCCGGATCGTGCGGTGGCGCTGAAGCGGCGTGAGACGGCCGAGCTGATCGCGGAGGAGCTGCGGCGGCTGGACCCGGACGACACGTACGCCTCGGCGCTGCGGTTCGGCGTCGAGAAGCTGAACGACGGCGCCTCCTTTCAGGAACCGGCTCCCACAGGAGATCCGGTCGCCAAAGGAGAACCGGTCACCACAGGACAGCCCTCCGGTGACGAGCCCGTCGCCGTCGAAACGCCTGTCGAGGACGCTGCGAAAGCTCCCGCGCAGGAAGCGGCGGCGCGGGAACCGGTGAAGCAGGAGTCCAGGAAGGCGGCGGCGAAGTGAGCACCCCTCAGCTGGTCGTGCACCGCGACAAGGAACTGATGGCGCAGGCCGCGGCGGCCCGTCTGATCACGAAGATCGTGGACGCGCAGGCCTCCCGGGGCTTCGCGTCCGTGGTCCTCACGGGCGGCCGCAACGGCAACGGCCTGCTGGCGGCGCTGGCCGCGGCTCCCGCCCGGGACGCGATCGACTGGGCCCGGCTGGACCTGTGGTGGGGAGACGAGCGCTTCCTGCCCGAGGGCGACCCGGAGCGCAACGTCACCCAGGCCCGCGAGGCCCTGCTCGACGCCGTCCCGCTGGAACCGAAGCGCGTGCACGCCATGCCCCCGTCGGACGGTCCCTACGGAGCGGACGTGGAGGCGGCGGCCGAAGGGTACGCGCAGGAACTGGCGCGTGCGGCCGGCCCCGAGAACCATGGGTCCGTCCCCACCTTCGACGTCCTGATGCTGGGCGTGGGCCCGGACACCCATGTGGCGTCGCTCTTCCCGGAGTTTCCCGCGGTGCGTGAGACGGAGCGCACGGTGGTCGGCGTCCACGGCTCCCCGAAGCCGCCGCCGACCCGGGTCACCCTGACCCTCCCCGCCATCCGCGCGGCCCGCGAGGTGTGGCTGCTGGCGGCGGGCGAGGACAAGGCGGAGGCGGCGGCGATCGCCCTCTCCGGCGCGGGCGAGATCCAGGCCCCGGCGGCGGGCGCCCAGGGCCGCCAGCGCACCCTGTGGCTGCTGGACGCGGCGGCGGCCTCCCAGCTGCCCCGCTCCCTGTACCCACCGGCCTCGCCGTGAGCGTGCGGTGGGGGTTCCCGGGGTTACCGTCGGGAGCCCCCACCGTCTCATTTCACCGAGCCCGCCATCACGCCCTGCACAACGTGCCGCTGGAAGGCGAAGAACACCACCAGCGGCACCACCAGGGACACGAACGCGCCCGGTGCCAGGACGTCGATGTTGCTGCCGAACTGCCGTATCTGGGACTGGAGTTCCACGGTCAGCGGCTGTGACCCGGGCCACCGACAGGCGAGCGGCACGCCACGGGCCACCCGCAGCCGAGCGATACGTCGCCAGACACCGACAAGCTGGCGGCACGCTCGGCCACCCACAGACGAGCGGCGCGCCCCCAGACACCAACCGGCGGGCGGCGCGCTGTCCGTCATCTCACTGTCGGCCGCGCAGCTCCCGGTACCTGGCCACCAGTGCCTTGCTGGACTCGTCCAGGCCCGGCACCTCGGCGCCCTCCGTCAGCGCCGGCTCCACCCGCTTGGCCAGCACCTTGCCCAGCTCGACGCCCCACTGGTCGAAGGAGTCGATGTTCCACGCGGCGCCCTGCACGAACACCTTGTGCTCGTACAGCGCGATCAGCTGGCCGAGCACGGACGGCGTCAGCTCGCGCGCGAGGATCGTGGTCGTCGGGTGGTCGCCCTTGAAGGTCTTGTGCGCCACCAGCTCCTCGGGCACACCCTCCGCGCGCACCTCGTCCGGGGTCTTACCGAAGGCCAACGCCTGTGTCTGCGCGAAGAAGTTGGCCATCAGCAGGTCGTGCTGCGCCTTCAGCGCCTCGCTCAGTTCGGCCACGGGCTCGGCGAACCCGATGAAGTCCGCCGGGATCAGCTTCGTGCCCTGGTGGATCAACTGGTAGTACGCGTGCTGCCCATTGGTCCCCGGGGTGCCCCACACCACCGGTCCGGTCTGCCAGTCGACCTCCTGCCCGTCCCGGCCCACGTACTTGCCGTTGGACTCCATGTCCAGCTGCTGCAGATACGCCGTGAACTTGGAGAGGTAGTGGCTGTACGGCAGCACCGCGTGCGACTGGGCGCCGTGGAAGTTGCCGTACCAGATGCCCAACAGCCCCAGCAGCAGCGGCACGTTGGACTCGGCGGGCGCGGTCCTGAAGTGCTCGTCGACCAGCCGGAAGCCGTCGAGCATCTCCCGGAAGCGGTCCGGTCCGATCGCGATCATCAGGGACAGGCCGATCGCCGAGTCGTACGAGTACCGTCCGCCGACCCAGTCCCAGAACTCGAACATGTTGGCCGTGTCGATACCGAACTCGGAGACCTTGCCGGCGTTGGTCGACAGGGCCACGAAGTGCTGGGCGACGGCTTCCTGACCGGCCTTCAGCTCGTCCAGCAGCCAGGCGCGCGCCGAGGTCGCGTTGGTGATCGTCTCGATGGTGGTGAAGGTCTTGGAGGCGATGACGAACAGCGTCTCCGCCGCGTCCAGGTCGCGGGTGGCCTCGTGCAGGTCGGCACCGTCGACGTTCGACACGAAGCGGACCGTGAGATCGCGGTCGGTGTAGCCGCGCAGCACCTCGTAGGCCATCGCGGGCCCGAGGTCGGAGCCGCCGATGCCGACGTTGACGATGTTCTTGATGCGCTTGCCGGTGTGTCCGGTCCACGCGCCGGAGCGGACGCGGCCGGCGAAGTCGGCCATCTTGTCGAGGACCGCGTGCACCCCGGGCATCACGTTCTCGCCGTCGACCTCGATCACCGCGTCGCGCGGGGCGCGCAGGGCGGTGTGCAGCACGGCGCGGTTCTCCGTGGTGTTGATCCGCTCGCCGCGGAACATGGCGTCCCGCAGCCCGAACACGTCGGTGGCGGCGGCCAGTTCGCGCAGCAGCCGCAGGGTCTCGTCGGTGACCAGGTGCTTGGAGTAGTCGACGTACAGGTCGCCCACCTGCAGCGTGTAGCCGGTGCCGCGGCCCGGGTCGGCGGAGAAGAGCTCCCGCAGGCTCGTGTCGGCGAGTTCCTCGCGGTGCTTGGCCAGCGCGGTCCACTCGGGCGTCTGGTTGAGCCTGGTACGGCCGTCTGCGTTCATATCCGACTTCAGCCTTCTTTCGTGCCTGTCCAGCTGTTCCAACCTAGTTGATCAGCGCGGCGCGCGAGCCGTCATGGCGTCGTCGTCCGGCGCAACAACAGGTACGTCCTGCTTGCGGACAGGTATCAGCGCGGTGACGGCGAGGACGAAGAAGGCCGCGGTCAGCAGGGGCGGGGCGCCCGGCCCCCAGGCGGTGGCGGCGGCACCCCCGAGGAGCGCGCCCAGCGGGGCCCCTGCGACGGCGAGGGTGCGGAAGGCGGAGCTGACCCGGCCCAGCATCTCGGCGGGCGCGCGCCGCTGCGTGAGCGTGGTGGTGTTGACGTTCCACACCATGCCCATGAACCCGAACACGGCCAGGGCCGCCACCAGCGCCGTCAGGCTCCGCACGGCGCCCATCACCACCAGGGCGCCGATCTGCACGAGTCCGGCGAGCAGTACGGCGCGCGGTGCCCCGAGCCGGGCGGTGACGCGCCGGTTCACCGCTCCCCCGGCGAGTCCGCCAACCGTGTACGCGGTGGTCGCCGCCGCGTAACCGGCGGTGCCGGCGTCGAGCCACCCCGTGACCAGGACGACCAGCGTGGCGATCAGCGCGCCCATGCCGATGTTGCACAGGGCCGTGGCGGCGCACAGTCCGCGCAGGGCGCGATCGTGCCACAGGGTACGCAGCCCGTCCGCGATCTCCCTGCGCAGGGTGCTGCCCGCCGGTGCCGGTGGCCGCTCGGGCGCCTCGGTCCGCAGCGAGGCGACCAGCGCTGCGGCCACCAGGAAGGTCCCCGCGTCGGCCACGAAGGGGACGGCGGCCCCCGCCGCGATCAGCAGGGGCACCACGGGCGCCCCTATCAGACCGCCCGCGATCTGCTGCCCGGTCATCAGCCGGGCGTTGGCGCTGCCGAGCGCCGCGCGGTCGACCAGGACGGGCAGCAGGGCGGTGGAGGCGTTGTCGAACAGGGTCTGGAGGGTGGTCAGGGCGAAGGCGAGGGCGATGATCAGCGCGATGGAGGCGTGACCGAGTGCGACGGCCACGGCGAACACGGCGACGAGCAACCCTCGTACCGCGTCCACCGTCCACATCGCGCGCCGCTGGTCCACCCGGTCCGCGACCGCGCCGCCGAGCAGCCCGAAGACGATCCAGGGCAGATAACCGCAGGCGGTGACGGACGCGATGAGCAGGGGCCGGTCCGTCAGCGAGGCGGCGAGCAGGGGCAGGGCGGCACCGCGCAGCGCGTCACCGAACCGGGAGACCACCGCGGCCGTCCACAGCCGCCCGAACCCCCCGCGCCACGTGGGCGCACACCCGCCCGCGGATTCCACCGTCGCCACGTCTCCCCCTCACGATTCGCGTCTGCACAAACCGTAGAGGGCACCACTGACAATCGGTCCGGAGGCGGTCGGCCCCGGTGAGGGAGACAGGTCCGGCCAGGCACCCGCTGAGGTGCCCGGCCGGCCGTCAACTCCTAGATCTCGCCCCGCAGTTTGGCGAGCGCCTCGGCGAGGATCGCCTCGCCGTCCGCGTCGCTGCGCCGCTCCCGGACGTACGCGAGGTGCGTCTTGTAGGGCTCGGTGCGCGGCGGGTCCGGCGGGTTGTCCCGGTCCTGTCCGGCCGGGAAGCCACAGCGCGGGCAGTCCCAGGTCTCGGGAACCTGCGCGTCGCTGGCGAAGCTGGGCTGCGTCTCGTGCCCGTTGGAGCACCAGAAGGAGATGCGCAGACGCGGCGCGGACTCGCCGCGCTCGGCCTCGCCCATCGGCCCCGCCCCGACCCGGCTTCCTCGGATCGCGTTGCCACTTGCCACGGTCGTAACTCCCTGCGTGATGGTGCCGCGAAGCGAGTCGGCGTGTCGCTTCGTTGCGAGCGCCTCAGTCTACGTAAGGCCCAACGCACGTCCAGTGGTTGGAGTTACAAGCCCCACACCCAGACGCAAGCCCCATGATAGGCCGCGCTCAGCTGCGCGTACCGAACATGGGGCCTTACGTGCGGAATGGAGGTGCTGTGTGCGGGTTGCCGCTCAGCTGTTCGTCGTCAGGACGACTTCATGAGGAGGCCGAGCACGACGATGCACGCCAGCCACAGCAGACCGATCACGACGGTGATGCGGTCGAGGTTGCGCTCGGCGACCGAGGAGCCGCCGACGGAGGACTGCATGCCGCCACCGAACATGTCGGAGAGACCGCCGCCCTTGCCCTTGTGCATCAGCACCAGCAGCATCATCAGCAGGCTGAAGACGATCAGGGCGATCGAGAACCCCAAAACCACGGCTGGACCAACTTCCTCGGATTCGGATGTACACGCGGGGTCCGGCACAGTGCTGGACCCCGCAAGGGTACGACGGATCGGGCCTAGCGCATACTCACTGGTCGCGGAAGCGCACGATCCTGACGAACTCGTCGGCGTCGAGGGACGCGCCGCCCACGAGCGCGCCGTCGATGTCGGTCTGGGCCATGATCTCGGCGACGTTGCCCGCCTTGACGGAGCCGCCGTACTGGATGCGGACCTGGTCGGCCAGCTCCTGGGTGTACAGCTCGGCGAGCTTGGCGCGGATGGCGGCGCAGACCTCCTGCGCGTCCTCGGCGCCGCAGACCTTGCCGGTGCCGATGGCCCACACCGGCTCGTAGGCGATCACGACGGACTCGGCCTGCTCGGCGGGGAGGTCCTTGAGGCCGCCCTCGACCTGGGTGAGCGTGTGTGTGACGTGGTTGCCCGCCTCGCGCACGTCCAGCTCCTCGCCGACGCACAGGATCGGGGTCAGACCGTGCTTGTAGGCGGCCTTGACCTTGGCGTTGACGATCTCGTCGGTCTCGGCGTGGTACTGGCGGCGCTCGGAGTGGCCGATCACCACATAGGTGCACTTCAGCTTGGCCAGCATCGGGCCGGAGATCTCGCCGGTGTAGGCGCCGGAGTCGTGCTGCGAGATGTCCTGGGCGCCGTACTTGATCTTGAGCTTGTCGCCGTCGACCAGGGTCTGCACGGAGCGCAGGTCGGTGAAGGGCGGCAGGACGGCGACCTCGACGGCCTCGTAGTCCTTGTCCGCGAGGGCGAAGGCGAGCTTCTGGACGTGCGCGATGGCCTCGAGGTGGTTGAGGTTCATCTTCCAGTTGCCCGCCATGATCGGCGTGCGCCCAGAAGAAACAGATGCAGCCATGTGGGTCAGTCCTCCAGTGCGGCGAGGCCGGGGAGCGTCTTGCCCTCGAGGTATTCGAGGGAGGCGCCGCCACCGGTCGAGATGTGTCCGAACGCGGTCTCGTCGAAGCCCAGGAGGCGGACGGCCGCGGCGGAGTCCCCGCCGCCGACGACCGTGAAGGCCGGGGAGTCGAGGAGGGCCTGGGCGACCGCCTTGGTGCCCTCGGCGAAATCGGGGTGCTCGAAGACGCCCATCGGGCCGTTCCAGAAGACGGTCGCGGCGTCGGTGATCTTCGAGGCGTACAGCTTGCGGGACTCGGGACCGATGTCCAGGCCCATCTGGTCACCGGGGACGGAGTCGGCGGCGACGGTGGTGGGGTTGGCCGGAGCCTTGCCCGCCAGGTCGGGGAACTCCTGGGAGACCACGACGTCGACGGGCAGGACCAGCTCGACGCCGGTCTTCTCGGCGCGCTCGATGTACTCCAGGACCGCGGGGATCTGGTCCTCCTGGAGCAGCGACTTGCCGATCTCGTAGCCCTTGGCCTTGAGGAAGGTGTACGCCATGCCGCCGCCGATGAGCAGCCGGTCGGCCTTGCCGAGCAGCTGGTCGATGACCGCGAGCTTGTCGGAGACCTTGGCGCCGCCGAGCGCGACGACGTAGGGGCGCTTGACGTCCTCGGTGAGCTTCATCAGGACGCCGACCTCGGTGGCGATGAGGTAGCCGGCGTAGTGCGGCAGACGGGCCGGAAGGTCGAAGACCGAGGCGTGCTTGCGGTGCACCGCGCCGAAGCCGTCACCGACGTACACGTCCGCGAGGGCGGCCAGCCGGTCGGCGAACTCGCCGCGCTCGGTGTCGTCCTTGGCGGTCTCGCCGGCGTTGAAGCGCAGGTTCTCGATGACCGCGACCTGGCCGGGCTGGAGGCCGTTCACCGCGTCGTGGGCGGCGGGGCCGACGGTGTCCTGGGCGAACGCGACCGGGGCGCCGAGCAGTTCGGCGAGTCGCTCGGCGGCGGGCAGCAGCGAGAAGGCGGGGTCCGGGGCGCCCTTGGGGCGGCCCAGGTGCGAGGCGACGACCACCTTGGCGCCCGCCTCGACGAGGGCCTTGACGGTGGGCAGTACGGCGCGGATGCGGCCGTCGTCGGTGATGAGGCCGTCGGCGAGCGGCACGTTGAGGTCGGCGCGGACGAAGACCCGCTTGTTGTCCACGCCTTCGGCGAGAAGTTCGTCGATCGTCTTCATGAGGGACTCCTGGTGAGGGCTGCTCTGATCGTACGAGAGCTGTTCTGTACGTGAGTCAGGGCCCGGGCGGCGCGTCCCTGCGCCGCCCGAGCCCTGTTCTCACAGCAAAGTGCCTGCTCCGTGGATCAGAGCTGGTTGCCGACGAAGACCGTGAGGTCGACGAGGCGGTTGGAGTAGCCCCACTCGTTGTCGTACCAGCCGAGGATCTTCACCGACGTGCCCTCCTGGACCATGGTCAGGGAGGAGTCGAAGGTGCAGGACGACGGGTCGCTGACGATGTCCGAGGAGACGATCTCGTCCTCGGTGTAGGTCAGGTAGCCCTGCAGCTCGCCCTCGGCGGCCTTCTTGAAGGCGGCGTTGACCTCGTCCTTGGTGACCTCGCGGGACAGCTCCACGACGAGGTCGGTGGCCGAGCCGGTCGGGACCGGGACGCGCATGGCGATGCCGTCCAGCTTGCCCTTGAGCTGCGGGAGGACCAGCGCGGTGGCCTTGGCGGCACCCGTGGTGGTCGGGATGATGTTCTCGGCGGCGGCACGCGCGCGACGCAGGTCCTTGTGCGGGAAGTCCAGGATGCGCTGGTCGTTGGTGTACGCGTGCACCGTCGTCATCAGGCCCTTGACGATGCCGAAGTTCTCGTCGAGGACCTTCGCCATCGGCGCCACACAGTTGGTGGTGCAGGAGGCGTTGGAGATGACGTGGTGGTTCGCCGGGTCGTACTTGTCCTGGTTGACGCCCATCACGATGGTGATGTCCTCATCCTTGGCCGGAGCCGAGATGATGACCTTCTTGGCGCCGCCGGCGATGTGCTTCGCGGCGTCTTCCTTCTTGGTGAAGATGCCGGTGGACTCGATGACGATGTCGGCGCCCAGCTCGCCCCACGGGATGTCGGCGGGGTTGCGCTCGGACAGGACCTTGATGGTCTTGCCGTCGACGGTGATGGTGTCGGCGGTGTGCGAGACCTCGGCCTTGAGGCGGCCCAGGATGGTGTCGTACTTCAGCAGGTGAGCGGTGGTCGCGGTGTCACCCAGGTCGTTGACAGCCACGATCTCGATGTCAGCACCCTGCTCCAGCAGCGCGCGGAAGTAGTTGCGACCGATACGACCGAAGCCGTTGATGCCTACGCGGATCGTCACGAACCGATCTCCTCGTTGGTACGCCGGCCATGCGGTGCCGGCGAGCTCTGTTTGGGATGTCCCCGACCACCCCCGACCCTACCTCCCTGCGGGCCCCGGAGTGACATCGAGATGCCGCATACACGGGCAGGCGGTCCGTACCCGCCAGTAGGGGTACGGACCGCCCGGCTCGAATCGTGCGATCACTCTTTTTGACTACGGAGTGCTAGTCATCGTTGACCAGCCTGTTCACCCTTGCAGGGCGGCGAGTGCCTTCTTGACGAGTGCGGCACGGTCCGCCGCCGCAGTGACGTGCTCCAGGCCGAAGCCCAGCAGCACGGTCCGGTCGGTGGTGACGGCGCCGTACGTCTTGAACAGGGCGCCCGTCCGCTCCCAGTCCTTGAGCGCGGCCGGGCTGCCCGCGGGCGGTCCGGTCACGCTCCAGGCGCCGAGCGAGGACTCGAAGCCCTCGGTCTGCGTCGGCGTGCCGCCGAGGACGAGTGAGGCGTCGTCGGCGAGAACGCCGTGACCGCCGGTGCTCGGGTCGGTGACATAGCTGATGGAGACCTGGACGGAGGTGCCGGCGTAGGCGCTCAGGTCGTAGTTCACCTGCTGCCAGCCGCTGGAGGCGCCGGTGAGGCTGTTCCAGGCGCCGCTGGTGCCGGTGGCGGTGCAGGCGTTGTTCGCGATGGTCAGGTAGTGCTTGAGCCACGGGTGCTCGTTGACCAGGAAGCCCGCCCCGCACTCCGAGGGCACGGTCCGGCTGCTCGCGCCGCCCTTCTCCGGGAGGGTGGTCCAGTCGTCGGCGCCGACGGTGTGGGCCTCGACGATCACATGGTCGTAGCCGGGCTCGGTGTCCCACAGCAACTGGCTGCGCAGGGTCGGCTGCTGGGCCGCCGCCACACCGGTGAGGTCGATGGTGCGGGTGAGGCGCTTGTAGGCGTCGTCGGTGTGCACGGCGGCCGCCATGGAGGAACCCGCGTAGGGCCCGTACGGGTTGACGGTCCCGGCGAACTGGCCCGCGCCGGCGCCGGCGAACTGCGGGTACTTGTCGGCGGGCAGCGAGTCGGAGGTGACGCTGTAGGTGCCGGCCCTGTCCAGCGGGTTGCCGGGCGCGGCGCCGAGGGGCCCGCTGAAGCCGCCGAGGTCGCCGGAGCCGGTGAAGCCGGTGGCGCCTGGGGTCGACGTACGGGAGTAGGCGCCCAGGTAGTACTGGCTGAAGTCGTTGGACAGGGTGCCGTCGCCGAGGTCGACGTTGCCGCCGGCCTGCTCGCCCGCCTCGATGAGCTTGCCGCCCTCGTTGAGGTAGGCGCGCAACTGGAGCTGGGTGGCGTTGCCGGGGACGCTCGCGCCCGTGTAGTGGACGACGGTCCTGAAGTGCTTCAGCACCCCGAGTGCGTCGGGCGCGCCCTGGGTGGCGACGTCCCAGACGATCGCCTTGCGGCCGTTCGCCTTCAGCGCGTCCACGTACGTCTGCGCCTGCGTGGCGGTCGCGCCCTCTTCTGCGACGACGAGGGTGTCGGCCTTGGCGCGCTGGGCGACGGTGTAGGTGAAGTGCTCGCTGGAGACCTTCTTGCCGCTCGCGCCGCGGCCGGTGAACCACACCTCGACCTTGTCGCCCGGGTCGCCGTCCTTCACCTTGGCCCGGTACTCGTCGAAGTGCAGGTTGTCATCGCCGCCGTAGGTCTCACCGCCCTTCCAGGCCCTCAGCGGCTCGTCCTTCGTACGGCCGCCGTTGACGCGGTAGTTGAGCTCCTTGCCGCGGACGGCCTTGCGGACGACGACGGAGACCTCCTGGTCGGCGCCGCGGGAGTACGACGTGGCGAACGTCGCCGGGGTGAAGTCGGCGGCCTTCAGGCCGAGCGAGGAGGAGGGGGTGTCCGGGTGCTGGGCGGTCTCGGCGACCGAGAGCGCGAACGGGACGTTCTTGACGAACTCCTGCTGGATCAGCTTCTCGTCGTCCGGGAAGTTGAACACGGACTGGCAGTCGGCCGCGTTCCACTGGTCGTTCGGGTCGGCGTTCGACGCGGTCTGGCACGTCGACATCTCGGGGGTGAACATCGACATGCCGTTGACGTTCGCCGCGTGGCCGTCCGCCTCGCCGTTGGTGGTGTACAGCTCCGAGGAGACCTGCGGACGGTAGCCGGGGATCGCGGAGTTGTCCGGGGTGCCGGCGAGCGCCTTGTAGACGACGTCGTCGGGGGTCGGGGTGGCCACCTGCCAGCCGACGCCGTAGAGGAGGAGTTCGGCGGCGGAGTGGTAGTTGACGCCGTAGGAGAAGCCGATGCGCTTCTCGAACGCGTCGAGCGCCTTGGTCTCGGGCTCGGAGCCCGGGCTCGCGCCGCGGTAGGTCTCGCTGGTGGGGTTGGGGGACGAACCCTCGTCGTCGTAGCCCCACTTGTAGGCGAAGTTGCGGTTGAGGTCGACGCCGTCGCCGGTGGAGATGACGCCGTCGCCGTTGACGTCCCGCAGGTTCTTGCGCCACAGACGGATGTCGGAGTTCTTGAAGGTGTAGTCGTAGCCGTCGGGGTTGGCCGAGATCACGAACCACAGCTCGGTGGAGTCGACGATCTTCCTGATCCGCTTGTCCGTCTTGTAGTGGTCCAGGTAGTAGTGCATCAGCCGGCGGGTCATCTCCGGCGTGATCCACTCGCGCGCGTGCTGGTTGGACATGTACAGCACGGAGGGTTTCGAGCCGTCCTTGGACTTCTTCGCGTTCCTGGTCAGTTTGAGCGCGAGGATGTCCTGGCCGTTGATCGTCCTGCCGATGGAGACGACCTTGGTCAGACCGGGGTTCTGCTGTCCGGTGCGGACGATCTCCTCTTTGATGCCGCCGCTTCCGCTGTACGGGCGGAACACGCCCTGGGCCGCGTCGTCGACCCGCTTCTCGGCCTTGGCCGAAAGTGTGTGCTCGGTGAGGTCGACGCCCTGCTTCTCGAGCCGGCGGGCCTGCCGATCGGTGAGATAGAGCTCGACCGAGGCCGTGCCCTTCGCGGGGACCTGCTCGGCGAGCTCCTGGCCGTCCTGTCCGGCCGCCAGCAGCAGGGGTACCTGCCTGGCGGTGACGTCCGCGCGGTAGACGTTGACCTCATTGGGGTCCGAACCCTGTGACGGTCCGTTCTGTGCCTGGGCGATGGGTGCGAGGCTCGCTCCGCCGATCAGGAGCGCGCCGACAGCGAGGATCGATCTCGCTCTGTGTCTCATGAACCCCCCTAGCCGTCCTTCGTCACGGCGACGAAGTGTTGCCAGGCTCATGCCACTTCACAGCCGAGTCAAGGGTGCCTCAAAGACAGTCAAACACCGGTGCCGACAGCCCAAGTGGGCGTCGGCACCGACGGGTTGGACGCTGGTCAGCCGACGAGGTTGTCGGCCATCTCCTCGGTCAGAGTGGACTCGGTGCCCGGGATGCCGAGGTCGGAGGCGCGCTTGTCGGCCATCGCGAGCAGGCGGCGGATACGGCCGGCGACGGCGTCCTTGGTCAGCGGCGGGTCGGCGAGCGCGCCCAGTTCCTCCAGCGAGGCCTGCTTGTGCTCCATGCGCAGCCGGCCGGCGGCCGCGAGGTGCTCGGGAACCTCCTCGCCGAGGATCTCCAGCGCGCGCTGGACGCGGGCGCCTGCGGCGACCGCAGCACGCGCGGAGCGGCGGAGGTTGGCGTCGTCGAAGTTGGCGAGACGGTTCGCCGTGGCCCGTACCTCGCGGCGCATCCGGCGCTCCTCCCAGGCCAGCACCGACTCGTGCGCGCCGAGGCGGGTGAGCAGGGCGCCGATCGCGTCGCCGTCCCGGACGACCACGCGGTCCACGCCGCGTACCTCGCGGGCCTTGGCGGCGATCGACAGGCGGCGGGCGGCTCCGACCAGGGCGAGGGCGGCCTCGGGGCCGGGGCAGGTCACCTCCAGGGAGGAGGAGCGGCCGGGCTCGGTGAGCGAGCCGTGCGCCAGGAAGGCGCCGCGCCAGGCGGCCTCCGCGTCGCAGGTGGCCCCCGAGACCACCTGCGGGGGCAGGCCGCGGATCGGGCGGCCCCGTCCGTCCACCAGGCCGGTCTGCCGGGCCAGCTGGTCACCGCCGGCGACGACCCGGACGACGTACCGCGAGCCGCGGCGCAGTCCGCCGGGCGCCATCACGATCAGCTCGGAGGAGTGGCCGAAGATCTCCAGGATGTCCCGCTTCAGGCGCCGGGCCGCCATCGCGGTGTCCAGCTCCGCCTCGATCACGATGCGCCCACTGACCAGATGGAGGCCGCCGGCGAACCGCAGGATGGCGGAGACCTCCGCCTTTCTGCAGCAGGTCCGGGTGACGGGGAGCCGGGAGATCTCGTCCTTCACCGCTGCCGTCATCGCCATGGGCCGATCCTTCCATGCATCCGAAAAATACGGTCGTACGCGGCGGCCAGCAGCTCCGGGTCGTGCCGCGGAGTTCCGTCCCTCCGGGCCACCGGGGCCAGCTCGACCGCTGCTCCGAGCCGCCCTGCGGCTTCGGTGAGCACGTCGCGGTCGGGCACGGCGGCCTCGTCGGCCAGCACCACGTCCAGGGCGAGTTTAGGGGCGTGTCGTCCCAAAACCTCCAAATGACGCTGCGGGGAGAAGCCCTCGGTTTCTCCGGGCTGCGGGGCGAGGTTCAGCGAGAGTACCCGGCGCGCCTTGGTCTCGGTGAGCGCGTCCAGCAGTTCCGGCACGAGCAGGTGCGGGATGACCGAGGAGAACCAGGAGCCGGGGCCGAGAACCACCCAGTCCGCGTCCAGCACGGCCTCGACGGCCTCGGGGACGGCGGGCGGGTCGTGCGGCACGACCTGCACGGACTGCACCTCGCCGGGCGTGAGCGCCACGGTCGCCTGCCCGCGCACGGTGTCCACGTCCTCCGGCCGCGCCGGATCGTGCCCCTTGACGAGGGCCTGCAGCTCCAGCGGCACGGCGGACATGGGCAGCACGCGCCCGTGCGCACCGAGGAGCCTGCCCACCAGGTCCAGTGCCTGGACGTGGTCGCCGAGCTGCTCCCACAGGGCGACGATCAGGAGGTTGCCGACCGCGTGGTCGTGCAGGTCGCCCTGGGAGTGGAAGCGGTGCTGGATGACCCGGGCCCAGGTCTGACCCCAGTCGTCGTCGCCGCACAGCGCGGCCAGCGCCTTGCGCAGGTCGCCGGGCGGCAGCACGCCCAGCTCGTCGCGCAGGCGCCCGCTGGAGCCGCCGTCGTCGGCCACGGTGACGACGGCGGTGAGGTCGCCGGTGATCCGGCGCAGGGCGGCGAGCGAGGCGGACAGGCCCATTCCGCCGCCGAGGGCGACGACCTTGGGCTGGGCGCCGCGCCGGCGCGGCCGGGCACCGCGGGCCTCCACGTTCCGCCCGGCCCGCGACTCGGGGACCGTCCGGCGCAGCCTGCTCAGCCGCACAGAGCGCTCCGTCATTCGCGTCCCATGTCCCGGTGCACGACCACCGTCTCCACGCCCTCGGCCGCCAGCCGCGCGGCGAGCTTCTCCGACATGGCCACCGAGCGGTGCTTGCCGCCGGTGCAGCCGATCGCGATCGTCACGTACCGCTTGCCCTCGCGGCGGTAACCCGCCGCGATCAGCCGGAGCAGCTCGGCGTAGCGGTCGAGGAACTCCTTGGCCCCGGCCTGGTTGAAGACGTACGCCGACACCTCCTCGTTCAGGCCGGTGAAGGGGCGCAGCTCCGGGACCCAGTGCGGGTTGGGCAGGAAGCGCATGTCCGCGACCAGGTCGGCGTCCACGGGAAGGCCGTACTTGAAGCCGAAGGACATCACGGTCGCCCGCAGCTCCGGCTCCTCCTCTCCGGCGAACTGGGCGTCCATCTTGGCGCGCAGCTCGTGCACGTTGAGGCTGGAGGTGTCGATGACCAGGTCGGCGTCGCCGCGCAGCTCGCGCAGCAGCTCGCGCTCGGCGGCGATGCCGTCCACGATCCGGCCGTCGCCCTGCAGGGGGTGCGGGCGGCGCACCGACTCGAAGCGGCGCACCAGGGCCTCGTCGGAGGACTCCAGGAAGACGATCCGCCGGGTGACGTGCTTGGCCTCCAGGTCGGCGAGGGACTCGCGGAGGTTGTCGAAGAAGCGGCGGCCGCGGACGTCCACCACGACCGCGATCCGTGCCACGTTGCCCTGCGACCGGGCGCCGAGCTCCACCATGGTGGGGATCAGCGCGGGCGGCAGGTTGTCCACGACGAACCAGCCGAGGTCCTCCAGGCACTTGGCGGCCGTCGACCTGCCCGCACCGGACATTCCGGAGATGATCACCAGCTCGGGGATGGCTGCCTCGGGGAGCCCGCCCTGGTCGCCGGTCGTGCCCGTACTCACCTGTGCTCCGTCTCCACCCTGGCCCGTCTGCCCGTGTTGCTCTTCGCGCTTGTCGTGCTCGTTCACATTCATGTCTCCTGCCCCCGTCGTTCGTCCGGGGCGCCCGTCGTCACGGGCTCCCCACCGGAACCCATGGTGCCGGGTTCCTCCTCCATGATCTCTCCAGTCGTCATGTTGACGGCGGGTGCGGCGGGAGCCGCCTGAGCGAGGGCCACGGCGATCGTCTCGGCCGTCTTGCGGCCTATGCCGGGGACCTCGCAGATCTGGTCGATGGTGGCGGACCGCAGTTTCTTCAACGAACCGAAGTGCTTCAGAAGTGCCTGCTTGCGGGTGTCCCCGAGGCCGGGCACCTCGTCCAGGGGGCTGGCCTTGAAGCGCTTGGCCCGCTTGCTGCGCTGGTAGGTGATCGCGAAGCGGTGCGCCTCGTCGCGGACGCGCTGCAGCAGGTACAAGCCCTCACTGGTGCGGGGCAGGACCACCGGGTCGTCCTCGTCCGGCAGCCAGACCTCCTCCAGGCGCTTGGCGAGGCCGCAGACGGCGATGTCGTCGATGCCGAGCTCGTCGAGGGCCTTCTTGGCGGCGGCGACCTGCGGCTGTCCGCCGTCGACCACGACCAGCTGGGGCGGGTAGGCGAACTTCTTCGGGCGACCGTCCTCGTCCTTGAGACCTCCGCCGGGACTGTCCGCGTCCTTGAGGCCTCCGCCGAGCTCACCCGCGAGGCCGTCCTCATGACCGTCCTCGACCCACTCCCCGGTCTTCTCCTTCTCCGCGAGGTAGCGCCGGAAGCGGCGGCTGATCACCTCGTGCATGGAGCGGACGTCGTCCTGACCGGCGAAACCCTTGATCTGGAAGCGACGGTACTCGCTCTTGCGCTGCAGACCGTCCTCGAAGACCACCATGGAGGCCACGACGTCGTCGCCCTGCAGATGCGAGATGTCGTAGCACTCGATGCGCAGGGGGGCGCTGTCGAGGTCGAGGGCCTCGGCGATCTCCTCCAGGGCACGCGAGCGCGTGGTGAGGTCGGAGGCGCGCTTGGTCTTGTGCAACGCGAGGGCCTGCAGGGCGTTGCGCTGCACGGTCTCCATCAGGGCCTTCTTGTCGCCGCGCTGCGGGATGCGCAGCGAGACGCCCGAGCCGCGGCGGTCGGTGAGCCACTCCTGGACGGGCTCGACCGGGTCGGGCAGAGCGGGGACCAGGACCTCCTTGGGGACGGAGTCGCCCTTCTCCTCGCCGTAGAGCTGCTGCAGGGCGTGCTCGACGAGGGCGCCGGTGGTGATCTCCTCGACCTTGTCGGTGACCCAGCCGCGCTGGCCACGCACGCGTCCGCCGCGCACGTGGAAGATCTGCACGGCCGCCTCCAGCTCGTCCTCGGCTACGGCGATCAGGTCGGCGTCGGTCGCGTCGGCGAGCACGACCGCGTTCTTCTCCATGGCCTTCTTCAGGGCCTCGATGTCGTCACGCAGGCGGGCGGCGCGCTCGTACTCCATCTCCTCGGCCGCCTCGGTCATCCGCTTCTCCAGGCGGCGGATGTACGTGCCCGTGCGGCCGGCCATGAAGTCGCAGAACTCCTCGGCCAGTTCGCGGTGTTCCTCCGGATCGACGCGGCCGACGCAAGGCGCCGAGCACTTGCCGATGTAACCGAGCAGACAGGGGCGGCCGGTGCGGGTGGCGTTCTTGAAGACGCCCGCCGAGCAGGTGCGCACGGGAAAGACGCGCAGCAGCAGGTCGACCGTGTCCCGGATGGCCCACGCGTGCCCGTAGGGCCCGAAGTACCGGACGCCCTTGCGCTTGTGGCCGCGCATCACCTGCACGCGCGGGAACTCCTCGTTCATCGTCACCGCGAGATACGGATAGCTCTTGTCGTCGCGGTACTTGACGTTGAACCGGGGGTCGAACTCCTTGATCCAGGAGTACTCCAGCTGCAGGGCCTCGACCTCCGTGGACACCACGGTCCACTCCACGGACGCGGCGGTGGTGACCATCGTCCGGGTGCGCGGGTGCAGGTTCGCCAGATCCTGGAAGTAGTTCGCCAGGCGCTGGCGCAGGCTTTTCGCCTTTCCGACGTAGATCACCCGGCGGTGCTCGTCACGGAACCTGTACACCCCGGGAGAGTCCGGGATCTGTCCCGGCTGGGGGCGGTAGCTGGAGGGGTCGGCCATGTCTCACACCCTACTGGCGAGGACTGACACCGCGTCGGGCCTGTGGACAACGCCCAGCGGGACTCCAGGAAGGTCAGGACGGCCAGGACGGCCAGGACCCGGCGGTGGTCGTCGGTGCCCTCGCTGAGGCGGAGCTTGCCGAGGATGCTGCGGACGTGTTTCTCGACCGTGCCCTCGGTGACCCACAGACGGCGGCCGATGCCCGCGTTCGAGCGTCCCTCGGCCATGAGGGCGAGGACCTCGCGCTCCCGGGTCTCGACGAACTCGTCAACGGCCGTGACCCGGCTCTTGAGCAGACAGCCGACCTTGTGGCCGCTCGCCAGCAGCTCCAGCGCCTCCTCGACCTCGACGAACGCCGACAGGCCAGGATGCCCGTGTCGGGGTGGCGCTCCCGGATGGTGCGGGCCGCCTTGAGTCCTTCGGTGGAGCGGTCCGACGGCATCCTGATGTCGACGATCGCGAGGTCGGGGCGGTGCCCGGCGACCAGTTCGAGGAGGCCCACGGCGTCTCCGGCCTGCCCCACCACGTGGTACCCGAGCCGCTCGCACAGGCTGGCGAGCCCCTCGCGAAGCAGCACGTCGTCGTCGGCGAGGACGACCCGTTCCTGTGCCGGCCGCTGCGATGCGTCGTCCATGGTCCCGGGGGTCTCGGCTAGCCGGAAGCGGGATTGGAGGCTCGCGGTGACGACGCGGACCCGGTCACGGGCGATTCTCGGTGCAGAGCAGAGCACAGCGGATCGGCCGGTCCAGGCGATTTGCCGGCAGGTCCACGGGTGGAAGGGCTGCGGAGCTGCGTCGGACGCGGATGGAGAGGCCACGGCGGCCGGTCCGCGCCCGCCGGTACCCGGACGACACGCACGCGTGGAGTGCGCTGCTGGATCAGCAGCACCACGAGATCTTGCGGGCCAAGCGCCCGCGGAGCACTGATCACGGCGGCGCACGGGCTACGCATAGAGCCGGACGGACGCCTCTCCGTCCGACAGGACCGCCCGGAGCGTACGCGACGTCACCAGTCCAGGCATCGAGTTTGCCGCCGATCGCCTCGACCCGGTCGGTCAGCCCGATCAGACCGGAGCCCCGGCCGGGCTCGGCACCTCCGGCCCCGTCGTCGGCGACAGTCAGCTCCAGGACGTCGTCACGGACCCCGGCTTCGCTGCGCACCACGCGCGCGTGCGCGTGCTTGGCGGTGTTGGTGAGGCATTCGGAGGTCACGTCGTACGCGGCCACCTCCCGCTGCTCCGGCAGTCGAGCGGCGGGAAGGGCGAGGTCGAGCTGCACGGGGACGGCCGAGCGACGGGCCAGGGAACGCAGTGCGGCCCGAGGCCGCCCTGGGACAGGATCCGCCAGGTGGATGCCGCGAGCGACCTGGAGCAGGTCCTGGAAAGCGTCCTCGAGCCCCTTGCTCATATGGGCGAGCTGTTGGGACAGCTCGGACGTGGGGTCGGTGACCATAGAGGTTCGGCCCTCCGCCCCCGCCACCACCGCATCCAGCCACTAGCAGGGCGGCCCCCGGCACTCCCGAGACCAGCTTGCTCACGAGCGAAGCCCGCATCGCACACCCCACTCGACCGGACGACCACGGTCTCTCCAGGGCGGATCCGTGCTACCGCCGGTGACACCCGGCTGCGTAATGTGAGCGCCAACCCGCGCGTGGGGCACGGGACTTCAGCACCTTTCAGCTGACAGCTAACGCCGCTCCCGACTCTTTCTGGTGAGCCGGAAAGCGCAATCAACCTGCGCTTGGCACCCTGTCAGCATGTCCCTGGGCTGTCTTCTCGTCGATGACAGCGTCCGGTTCCTGGAGGCCGCCCGCACCCTGCTCGAACGCGACGGCCTGATCTCGGCCCTCGCCCTGAAGGACGTCGAGGAACTCGTCGCCGCCAGTCCGGCCCGCGGTTTCCTGCACAAGTCCGACCTGTCCGCACGGGCGGTCCAGGTGGTGCTCGGCAACGGCGCCTGGCCCGCACCGAGTTGAGGGGGCCTGGCGGGTCTCGGCCAGGAGCGCGCGACTGTTGGGCTTCAGGTGTTGTCGGGACTTGGTCAACACGCTTCAATGCGTGGGAACTCGGGGCCGTGAACGACGGCGTACGGATGTGAAGACGCCTCGACGCCGACGGGGTGCCCCGGCAACCAGCGCGAACCCGGCCCGACCAGCCGTAGCGAGCTTTCACAGAAAGGCCCCTGCATGCCGCACGCCACACAGCACGCGGACGTCGCCGCCGTCGCCACCGCGGAACTGGACTCGGCTCTGCGAGGCGGCCCCTTCCACGTCGCGCTGCGCGCCGCCATCGCCGCCCGCGGCCTGCCGCTGCAGCGCGTGCAGCACCATCTCTCGCGCTACGGGGTCAAGGTCGGTGTCACCAGCCTGAGTTACTGGCAGCAGGGCGCCCGGCGTCCGCAGCGCCCCGAGTCCCTGCGGGCCGTACGGGCCCTGGAGGAGATACTCCAACTGCCGGAGGAGTCCCTGATCCGGCTGCTCGCCGAGACCGATGAGGCCTCTCCGGGACAGCGGCCCGCGGGCCGTTCCTACCGCTCCCTGGTGGAGGCGTCGGGCGTGCTGGAACGGCTGCTGACCGAGCTCGGCCTGCCGCCGGACGGCGGTCTGCACACCCTCGGACACCATGAGCGGGTCCGCATCGGGGCGCGTCGCGAGCTGGCGGGGCGCGAGTCGCACCACATCGTGCGCGCCCACAAGGACGGCGTCGACCGCTTCGTGGCCGTCCACCACGGCGACCCGGGATGCGTGCCGGAGCGCGTGCGAGTCCAGGCACTGGAGAACTGCCGCACGGGACGCGTGCGCGTGCACCAGGACACCGGCGTACTCGTCGCCGAACTCCTCTTCGACACCCGTCTGCGGGCCGGGGACACCTATCTCTTCCGCTACGGCGTCGAGGACGGCACGGCCGGCGTCTCCCGCGAGTACGTCCGGGGATTCGGGCCGGCCGGCGGCCAGTACGCGCTCCAGGTCCGCTTCGACGAACGCGCCCTGCCCGTGCGCTGCCACCGCTTCGCCCAGCACTCACCGGCGGCCCCTCGCAGCGGCCGCCAGGAACTCCCCCTCAGCGGTCACCACCACTCGGTCCACCTGGTCGAACCCCGGGTGCGCACGGGGATCGTGGGCATCGGTTGGGACTGGGAGTGAGCCGGGCCGGAGCTGAGGGTCGGGGGCGGCCGGGCAGGTTTGGTCGGCCGTCGTGTTGCCGTGGGGGACGCGCGGGCCGTCCTGACCTGCTTGTTCGCCTGCTCTGATCAGCACGCGTGCCGTCCCCCGGGCAGCCCCGCGTCAGACCCCCGGCCCGGCGACGATCTTGCCGTTCCTGGTCGCCACCGGCAGCTCGTGCAGGGGTTGGGTGGCCGGAGAGCGCAGCACCTTGCCGGTTCTGGCGTCGAACTCGCTGCCGTGGCACGGGCAGACGAGCGTGGTCCCCTCCAGCTTGTCGATCGGGCACCCCGCGTGCGTGCAGATCGTGCTGTACGCCTTCAGCGAGCCGTTCTCGCCCCGGCTGACCACGACGTTGTGATCCCGGTACAGCTCGGCGCTCCCCTTGGCGATCCCGCTCTCGTCGGCGAGTTCGACCGGCGCTGTCGGGGTCGCCGGTGCGGTGACACCGCCTGCGGCGGAGCAGGCGGTGAGGCCGAGTCCGGCCACCGGGGTCAGGGCCGCTCCTCGCAGGACGGTACGGCGGCTCGGGGAGGGACGGCCGGGCATGCGGATCTCCACTGGTCGGGGGTGGTGCACGCGGCACGATAGCGGGGGTGGTTCCTCCGGGTTCGCGCGGGTTGGGTGTCGCTGAGGAGGGTTGGCTGGACGTAAGCGTTTGCGCAAGCGTTTACGTCCGCCGTCGGATGGGATAACTTCCCGGCCTGGGTCCTTCACCGGCCCCGGAAACCGACGAGAGGGGGCACCTTGCCGACCATGGCCGATGTCGCGCGCAGCGCCGGTGTGTCCGTGGCGACCGTCTCGCACGTCCTCAACGACACCCGGCCGGTCCTGCCCCACACCCGGCAGGCGGTCCTGGACGCGATCGACCGGATCGGCTACACCCCCAACACCCTCGCCCGCTCCCTGGTGACCTCGCGCACCCGGTCCATCGGGCTCGCGGTGTCAGCGATCAGCAACCCGTACTTCACGGAGATCCTCCAGGGCGTCGAGGCCGGCGCCCTGGAACACGGGTACAGCCTCCTCATCGCCGACCCGCACGACGACCCGGAGCACGAGCGCAAGGTCGTCCAACTGCTGCACGAGCGGCGCGTGGACGGCATGATCGTCGCCCCTTCCGCGAACCCACGGGAACTACTCGCCTACCTCGGACGCCACCAGGTCCCGGCCGTCTTCCTCGACCGGCTCGTCGAGACCCCGGCCGACGACATTCCCCACCACGACCAGGTCTGCGCCGAGAGCGCCGAACCGACCGCCCGGCTCGTCACCCACCTCGCCGAACTCGGCCACCGCCGTATCGCCCTGGTCGCCGGTCTGCCCGGGTTCAGCACGACCCGCGAGCGCATCACCGGCTACCGCCACGGCCTCGCCGCCTCCGGACTCCCCTACGACGAACGCCTCGTCGCGCACGGCGACTCCGAGTCCCCCGGCGCGGAACGCGCCACCGCAGCCCTCCTTTCCCTCACCGCCCCGCCCACCGCACTCGTCACCGCCAACAACGCGATGACCATCGGCGCCCTGCGCGCTCTGCGCGACCGCGGCCTGTCCGTGCCCGAGGACATCGCGCTGTGCTGCTTCGACGACTTCGCCTGGGCCGACCTCTTCTCACCCCGGCTGACCGCGATCGCCCAGCCCAGCAGGGAGATCGGCGCCGAGGCCGTACGCCTCCTCCTGGACCGTCTCGCCTCCCCGGAGCGCCCGGCCCGCACCGTGCGGCTGCCGTGCTCCTTCGTCCACCGCGGCTCGTGCGGGTGCCCGGAGGAACTCGGGAGTGCCCGACGCCCGGAACCGTCCGCGCGGTCGTAGTCCCCACACAGCCCCAGCACCCCAGAACCCCGGAACCCCGGAAGTTCGAGAAAGGAAGCGTCTCGTGATCGTCGTCGCCGGTGAGGCCCTGATCGATCTGGTACCGCAGGGCACGGGTGCCCTCGCGGGACTGCAGCCGGCGCTCGGCGGCGGCCCCTACAACACCGCCGTGGCCCTCGGCCGCCTCGGCTCCCCCACCGCCTTCTGCTCCCGGACCTCCTACGACGCCTTCGGCGAGGCCCTCCTGGACGGGCTCCGGCGGGCGAACGTGGATGTCTCCGCCGTGCAGCGCGGCACGGAGCCGACCACGCTCGCCGTCGCCACGATCGACGAGACCGGATCGGCCGCCTATTCCTTCTACGTCGACGGCACCGCCGACCGGCTGTTCACGGCCCCCGAGGCACTGCCCGCCGGGACCCGGGCCGTCTCCTTCGGCACCTGCTCCCTCGTCCTGGAACCCGGCGCGACCGCCTACGAGACCCTGCTGCGGGCCGCGGCGGACCAGGGCGTGTTCACCGCGCTCGACCCCAACATCCGGACGGTCCTGATCCCCGACGCGGACGCCTACCGGGCACGTTTCAAGAGCTGGCTGCCCTCTGTGTCCCTACTGAAGCTGTCCGAGGAGGACGCCCGGTGGCTGGGCGGCACCCCGCGCGAGTGGCTGGCCGCCGGGCCCGCGGCCGTCGTGATCACCCATGGCGGGGACGGGCTCACCGCCTTCACCCGGGACGGCGCCGTGTATCCGGTGCCGGGCGAGAAGGTCGAGGTCGTGGACACCATCGGCGCCGGCGACACCGTGAACGCGGCTCTGCTGCACGGCCTCGCCGCTCAGGACGCCCTGTCCTCGGAGGGGCTCGCGGAACTGGGCCGGGAGGGCTGGACCCGGCTGCTGCGGTTCGCGGCGCGCGCGGCCGCCGTCACCTGCTCCCGCGCGGGCGCCGAGCCGCCGTACGCCTCCGAACTCGGGGACTGGTGAGGGGCGTACGGCCTTCTCGTCGCTGACTTTGCGCGCTGATTTCCGCTGTTCAGGAGTCAAGGTTCCTGGTGACCGCGGAAATCCCGCGGCTGTTTGTGCAACGAGCGGCGCCCCGCCGGGAGTTCCCGCGGGGCGCCGTACTTTTCAGGATTTTCTCCGCCGTGTCGGGCGGCCGGGCTCAGGCCTTCCGTGCCCGGGCCGTCTTCTTCGCCGGAGCCGTCTTCTTCGTCGCCCCGGCCGCCTTCTTCGCGGTCGTGTCGTTGGCCGTGCTGGCCGTCGCCGTCTTCTTCGCCGCCGACTTCGCCGCGACCGTCTTCCTGGCTGCCGTTCTGCGCGGGGCCGGTACCGAGGCCGCGTCGCTGATCCGGTCGGCGCCGAGGATCTCGCGCAGGAACTTGCCGGTGTGGCTGGCCGGAACCCCGGCGACCTCCTCGGGCGTACCCTCCGCGACGACGAGTCCGCCGCCGGCGCCGCCCTCCGGACCCATGTCGACGACCCAGTCGGCGGTCTTGATCACGTCGAGGTTGTGCTCGATGACGATGACCGTGTTGCCCTTGTCGACCAGGCCGGCCAGGACCTTCAGCAGCTTGCTGATGTCCTCGAAGTGCAGACCGGTGGTCGGCTCGTCGAGGACGTAGACCGTGCGGCCGGTGGAGCGCTTCTGCAGCTCGCTGGCGAGCTTGACGCGCTGCGCCTCACCGCCGGACAGCGTGGTCGCGGACTGGCCGAGCCGGACATAGCCGAGCCCGACGTCGTTCAGCGTCCTGAGGTGACGGTTGATCGCCGGAACGGCCTCGAAGAAGTTCATCGCCTCCTCGATCGGCATGTTCAGGACCTCGGAGATGGACTTGCCCTTGTAGTGGACCTCCAGCGTCTCCCGGTTGTAGCGGGCGCCGTGGCAGACCTCGCAGGGGACGTAGACGTCCGGCAGGAAGTTCATCTCGATCTTGATGGTGCCGTCGCCCGCGCAGTTCTCGCAGCGGCCGCCCTTGACGTTGAAGGAGAAGCGGCCGGGCTGGTAGCCGCGGACCTTCGCCTCGGTGGTCTCGGCGAACAGCTTGCGGATGTGGTCGAAGACGCCGGTGTACGTCGCCGGGTTGGACCGCGGGGTGCGGCCGATGGGCGACTGGTCGACGTGCACGACCTTGTCGACGAGGTCGTCGCCGTCCACGCGCGTGTGCCGCCCCGGGACGCTGCGCGCGCCGTTGAGCTCGCGGGCCAGGTGCGTGTACAGGATGTCGTTGACCAGCGTCGACTTGCCGGAGCCGGAGACGCCGGTGACGGCCGTGAAGACGCCCAGTGGGAACGACACGTCGATGTCCTGCAGGTTGTTCTCGCGGGCACCGTGCACGGTGAGCCGCCGGGACGGGTCCTGCGGGCGCCGGATGTCGGGGACCGGGATCGCCTTCTTGCCGGACAGGTACTGGCCGGTCTGCGACTCGGCGTTGGCGAGCAGCTCCTTGAGGGAGCCGCTGTGCACGACCTTGCCGCCGTGCTCGCCCGCGCCGGGGCCGATGTCGACGACCCAGTCGGCGACCTTGATGGTGTCCTCGTCGTGCTCGACGACGATGAGCGTGTTGCCCATGTCGCGCAGCCGGACCAGGGTCTCGATCAGCCGGTGGTTGTCGCGCTGGTGCAGGCCGATGGACGGCTCGTCCAGCACGTACAGCACACCGACGAGCCCGGAGCCGATCTGGGTGGCCAGGCGGATGCGCTGGGCCTCGCCGCCGGAGAGGGTGCCGGCCGCGCGGTTCAGCGAGAGGTAGTCCAGGCCGACGTCGACCAGGAAGCGCAGCCGCTCGTTGACCTCCTTCAGCACCCGCTCGGCGATCTTCTTGTCGCGGGCGCTGAGCTTGAGCTCGCCCAGGAAGTCCGCGCAGTCGCTGATGGACATCGCGGAGACCTCGGCGATCGACTTCTCCATGATGGTGACCGCGAGGACGATCGGCTTCAGACGCGTGCCCTCACAGCTGGGGCAGGGCACCTCGCGCATGTAGCCCTCGAAGCGCTCACGGCTGGCGTCGCTCTCGGCCTCGCTGTGCCGGCGCCTCACGAAGGGGACGGCGCCCTCGAAGGGCGTGGTGTACACGCGCTCGCGGCCGTACCTGTTGCGGTAGCGGACCTCGATCTGTGTCTTGTGGCCGTAGAGCAGGGCCTTCTTGGCGCGCTGGGGCAGGCCCGCGAAGGGGATGTCCGTCCGGAAGCCGAGCGCGTCCGCGAGGGCGCCGATCAGACGGCCGAAGTAGTCCTTGGTGTGCCCGTGCGACCAGGGGTGGATGGCGCCCTCGTCGAGGGACTTGTCCTCGTCCGGGACGATCAGCTCGGGGTCGACCTCCATGCGCGTGCCGATGCCGGTGCACTCGGGGCAGGCGCCGAAGGGCGAGTTGAAGGAGAACGAACGGGGCTCCAGCTCCTCGAAGGACAGGTCGTCGTACGGGCAGTACAGGTGCTCCGAGTACATGCGCTCGCGCTCGGGGTCGTCCTCGGGAAGGTCGACGAAGTCCAGCACGACCATGCCGCCGGACAGGCCCAGGGCCGTCTCCACGGAGTCGGTGAGGCGGCGCTTGGCGGAGTCCTTCACCGTGAGGCGGTCGACGACCACCTCGATGGTGTGCTTCTCCTGCTTCTTGAGCGTGGGCGGGCTGGAGAGCTGGACGGTCTCGCCGTCGACCCGCGCGCGGGAGTAGCCCTTGGTCTGCAGGTCGGCGAAGAGGTCGACGAACTCGCCCTTGCGCTCCCGCACCAGCGGGGACAGCACCTGGAAGCGGCTGCCCTCCGGCAGCTCCAGGACCCGGTCCACGATGGCCTGCGGCGACTGGCGGGAGATCGGGCGGCCGCACTCGGGACAGTGCGGCTTGCCGATGCGCGCGAAGAGCAGACGCAGGTAGTCGTAGACCTCGGTGATGGTGCCGACCGTCGAGCGCGGGTTGCGCGAGGTCGACTTCTGGTCGATGGAGACCGCCGGTGACAGGCCCTCGATGAAGTCGACGTCCGGCTTGTCCATCTGCCCGAGGAACTGGCGGGCGTACGAGGAGAGCGACTCCACATAGCGCCGCTGCCCCTCGGCGAAGATGGTGTCGAAGGCCAGCGAGGACTTGCCCGACCCCGACAGGCCCGTGAAGACGATGAGCGAGTCGCGCGGCAGGTCGAGCGAGACATTCTTCAGGTTGTGCTCGCGCGCGCCACGGACGATGAGACGGTCGGCCACGCCGGTCCGCACCTTTCTTGAGAGAAGTGACAGGGGCGAGGCCCCCGTGCTTCTTCAGACTAGGGGGAGCCACTGACAACGCCGGTCGGATTCCCGGATGCATAACAATCCCCGACACTCCAGCATGCCCGACGCCGCCCCCGACCATATAGCACGCGCATTCGATTTAAGGCACGGCTTCACCACCTTCACCCAAAGGTGTGGCGGGGCTAGGGTCAGCACCATGATTGATCACGGTCATGACCTGGCGTCTGTACGCGACGCGACGGACCGGCTGCTCACCGCAGCCGCCGGCATGGACAACGCGTCGGCGGCCGAGCCGTCACGGCTTCCCGGCTGGAGCCGCGGCCACGTCCTCGCCCACCTCGCCCGCAACGCGGACGCCCTGGTGAACGTCCTTCAGGGCCGGCCCATGTACCCCTCCGCGGACGCCCGTGACGCCGACATCGAACGGGACGCCCCGCGACCCCTCGACGCGCACCTCGCCGACCTGCGGGAGAGCGCGGACCGTTTCCAGGCCGCGGGGAGCGTGCCGGCGGACTGGTCGCGCACCGTGGAGCTGCGCAACGGGGTCACCGACTCGGCGTCCCGGGTGCCGTTCCGCCGCTGGGCCGAGGTGGAGCTGCACCACGTCGACCTCGGCATCGGGTACGAGCTGGAGGACCTGCCCGGAGAATTCGTGGAGCGGGAGATCGACTTCCTCGTCGAGCGCTTCTCCGGCCACCCGGACGTGGCGGCCACCCGCCTGACGGACGGCACGCGCGCGTGGCGGACGGGCCGGGAGGCCGAGGGCCCGGAGGTCACCGTCACCGGTCCGGCACCGGAGCTGCTGGGCTGGCTCGCGGGGCGCCGCGACGGCTCGGGGCTGACCACCGAGGGCGGCGAGCTGCCGAAGCTCCCGCCGCTGTAGCCGGCAGCAGGCCCCCGCCGCGGCCGTAGCGTGCACGACGGGGCCTCGGCGGGGATCCGGGCGCTTCGCCGCTATAGGCTGACCGCCATGACGTACAGCGGACAGGTGAAGGTCGGCGGCCCGGCGGACGTGCACGAGCTGAAGGACCTGATGATCACCAAGATCGCGGTCGGCCCGATGGACAACAACGCCTATCTGCTGCGCTGCCGGGCCACGGACGAGCAGCTGCTGATCGACGCGGCCAACGACGCGGACACCCTGCTCGGCATGATCGGTGACGACGGCATCGCCTCCGTCGTCACCACGCACCAGCACGGCGACCACTGGCAGGCCCTCGCCCGGGTCGTCTCGGCCACCGGCGCCCGGACGTACGCGGGCCGGGAGGACGCCACCGGCATCCCGGTCCCGACCGACGTCCTCGTGGACGACGGCGACACCATCCGGGTGGGACAGGTGGAGCTCACCGCGCGCCATCTGGTGGGGCACACCCCGGGCTCCATCGCCCTCGTGTACGACGACCCGCACGGGCATCCCCATGTCTTCACGGGCGACTGCCTCTTCCCGGGTGGCGTCGGCAACACCCGTAAGGATCCTGAGGCGTTCGCCAGCCTCATCCACGATGTCGAGACGAAGATCTTCGACGTGCTCCCGGACGAGACCTGGGTCTACCCGGGCCACGGCAACGACACCACGCTGGGCGCGGAGCGCCCGCATCTGCCGGAGTGGCACGCGCGCGGGTGGTGACTCACCCGGTACGGCGGGCCCGTGGCCGCCGGGGACGCCGTACAGGGGCGGCCGGCCGCCACGACCCGCCGCCCCCGCACGTCTCGGCCCGCTGCCGCCTCGTGAGGGCGGGCCGGTGACCCATGGGAGTCACCCCTACAGCGCACAGGGCGCCGGATGCGTCACATCCCCGGCGCGAATTCCCAACACCCGCCCGGCGCACGCCTGAAGGCGCGCGCCCCGTGTGAACCGTTCGCACGCGCCGGTGTCATGCGCGCGCTCCCGGCGTACTTCGTTGCGCGGTCAACTGGAGGCAGCCCCGCACAGGATGACGGCTCCTGCGCGGTACGGGCCGCCGGTCTTTCGAATCCCCGCCCTCGGCCGGCGGCCCCGGCCTCTGCCTCTGCCCGGGAACTGTTCACAGGACCGCAACACCCGTTCCCACTATGCGGACAATTACGGTCGTGACCTCGACAAACAGGCGATCGACTGTCAATCTCCGGCCATGCACCTCGCCCCTCGCGCACTGCGCCGCGCCGTAGCCGCGGCAACGATAGCCCTGCTCGCCACCGCCGTCGGCTGCGCTCCGCAGCCGGAGGAGAAGGCGGCTGCCTCGCCGTCCGGTTCGACCGGCACCACCTGCGCCAAGGGCGAACTGGCCACCAAGACCTCCGGCAAGCTGACGATCGCCACCGACGAACCGGCGTACGAGCCCTGGTTCAAGGACGACAAGCCCGCCAACGGCAAGGGCTTCGAGTCGGCGGTCGCCTACGCCGTCGCGCAGCAGCTGGGTTACGACAAGAGCGCCGTCGTCTGGCAGAGCGTTCCCTTCAACAAGGCCTTCGCGCCCGGCGTGAAGACCTTCGACTTCGACATCAACCAGGTGTCGATCAGCGCCGAGCGCAGGAAGGCCGTGGACTTCTCCTCCGGCTACTACGACGTGCGCCAGGCCGTCATCGCCCTCAAGGGTTCCAAGGCCGCGAAGGCGACCAGCATCGCGGACCTGAGGAACCTCAAGCTGGGCGCACAGGTCGGCACGACGAGCCTCGACTACATCACCGACGTGGTGAAGCCCAAGCAGCAGGCCGCGGTCTACGCCAAGAACGACCAGGCCAAGTCCGCGCTGAAGAACGGTCAGGTGGACGCCATCGTCACCGACCTGCCGACCGCCTTCTACATCACGGCGGCCGAGGTCACCAACGCCAAGATCGTCGGCCAGTTCGAGAACCAGGGCGGCACGCCGGAGCAGTTCGGGCTCGTGCTCGACAAGGGCAGCGCGCTCACCCCGTGCGTGACGGACGCGGTGGACGCCCTGCGCAAGGCCGGCACGCTGGCGAAGATCGAGAAGCAGTGGCTCTCGGACGCCGTCGACGCACCGGTGCTCAAGTGACGGTCACCAAGGAGGAGTCCGGCCAGGAGGGCGCGGACGACAACGGTGACATGTCAGGTGACGGCGACGGTTACGTCCCGTCGCGGCGGCGGATCGAGCGCGAGGCCTTCAAACGCGCGCGTACCCGCCGCGCGACGGCGATCGCCGCGCTCTCGACCCTCGTCACGGGCGTGGTCCTCTACCTGGTCGTCGTCAACGCGCCCGGCTGGCCGCGCACCAGGGAGACCTTCTTCAACGGCCAGTACGCGCGCGAGGCGTTCCCCAAGGTCCTCGAAGGGCTGTGGCTGAACGTCCGGCTGCTGCTGGTCTGCGGGGTCGCGGTGCTCGTCCTGGGCATGCTGATCGCCATCGCGCGCACGCTGCGCGGCCCGGTGTTCTTCCCGCTCAGGGTGCTGGCCGCCGCGTACACCGACTTCTTCCGCGGACTGCCGCTGATCATCAACCTGATGATCGTGGTCCTGGGCGTCCCGGCGCTGCGCCTGCAGGGTGTGACCGTCGACCCGGTCCTCCTGGGCGGTACGGCGCTCACGCTGACGTACTCGGCGTACGTGGCCGAGGTGTTCCGTGCCGGCATCGAGTCCGTGCACCCCTCGCAGCGCGCCGCGGCCCGCTCCCTCGGCCTCACCAACCGACAGGCGCTGCGGTACGTCGTACTGCCCCAGGCCGTGCGGCGCCAGGTGCCGCCGCTGCTGAACGACCTGGTGTCGCTGCAGAAGGACACCGGCCTTGTCTCGATCGGCGGCGCCATCGACGCCGTACGGGCCGCCGACATCATCGTGGGCCGCAGCCTGAACTACACGCCGTACATCGTGGCCGGCCTGGTCTTCGTGGCGCTGACCATTCCGATGACCCGGTTCACGGACTGGGTGACGGCGCGGATGGACCGGCAGCGGGCCCAGGGAGGAGCGATATGAGCGACGCGCCCGTGCTGCGCATGGAGTCCGTGCGCAAGACGTTCGGCGGCACGGTGGTGCTGCGGGACGTCGGTCTGGAGGTCGCTCCGCACACGGTGACCGCGCTGATCGGCGCGTCCGGTTCCGGCAAGTCGACGCTGCTGCGGTGCGCCAACCTCCTGGAGGAGATCGACGACGGAGCGATCTGGCTGGACGACGAGGAGATCACCGACCCGCGCGTGGACCAGGACGCGGTACGGCGCCGTATCGGCGTGGTCTTCCAGGCGTACAACCTCTTTCCGCACATGACGGTCCTGGACAACATCACCCTCGCTCCGCGGCGCGTGGACGGCGTGTCCCGAGGGGAGGCCGAGGAGCGGGCCAGGGAGCTGCTGGAACGGCTCGGACTGGGCGGGAAGGCGGGCGAGTACCCGGACCGGCTGAGCGGCGGCCAGCAGCAGCGTGTGGCGATCGTGCGCGCCCTCGCCGTGCGCCCTCGGCTGCTCCTGTTCGACGAGATCACGGCCGCGCTCGATCCGGAGCTCGTCGGCGAGGTCCTCACCGTCGTCCGCGACCTCAAGGACGACGGCATGACGATGGTGCTGGCCACGCACGAGATGGGCTTCGCGCGGGACGTCGCCGACCAGGTTTGCTTTCTGGACTCGGGCGTGGTCCTGGAGCGCGGAACCGCCGAGCAGATCTTCGGCGATCCGCAGGAGGAGCGCACGCGGCGCTTCCTGAAACGGATCGTGGAGGCGGGGCGGTTGTAAGGGGCGCGCGCCATGGCGGCCGGGGCTTACGCCTCGGCCTGCGCCGCCCCCGCCAGTGCCACCACCCGCTCGACGCCGAACACATAGCCCTGCACCCCGCATCCCGCGATGACGCCGTCGGCGCGCAGCGAGACGTACGAGTGGTGCCGGAAGGACTCGCGCTGGTGGATGTTGGAGATGTGGACCTCGAGGACGGGCAGCCCGTCGCAGGTGTTGAGGGCGTCCAGGATCGCGACCGACGTGTGGGAGTAGGCGCCCGGGTTGATCACGATCCCGCAGTGGTTCAGCCGCGCCTCGTGGATCCAGTCCACCAGCACGCCCTCGTGATTGGACTGCCGGAAGTCCACCGTGCCGCCGTGCGCGGAGGCCGCCTTGGCGCACAGCGCCTCCACGTCGGCCAGGGTGTCCTTGCCGTAGATCTCCGGCTGGCGCTGGCCGAGGAGGTTCAGGTTGGGCCCGTTGAGGATCATGATCGGGGCGTTGGCCAGGGTGCGGGGCACGGTTCCTCCGGTCCGGTGAGGTGGGCTGCTCGGACCGGTCTATCACGCGGCGGCCTACGGGTTGATCGCCAGCTCCAAGTACGCCGCGAACAGCACGAGATGCACCCCGCCCTGCAGTGGTGTGGCGCGGCCCGGTACGACCGTCAGCGAGCTGACCACCACGGTCAGGGCCAGCAGCACCATGTGTGTGGCACCGAGGCCGAGGACGAGCGGGCCGGAGAGCCAGACCGAGGCCAGGGCGACCGCGGGGATGGTCAGTCCGATGCTGGCCATGGCGGAGCCGAGCGCCAGGTTCAGGCTGGTCTGGACGCGGTCGCGACGGGCCGAGCGCAGAGCGGCGATGGTCTCGGGGAGCAGCACCAGCAGGGCGATGATCACACCGACGACCGCATGGTGCAGGCCCGCTGCCTCGACGCCCGACTCGATCGTGGGCGACACCCCCTTGGCCAGGCCCACCACACCGATCAGGGCGAGCCCGAGCAGACCCAGACTGATCCAGGCGGTACGCGCGGAGGGGACGTCGGCGTGGTCGTCGGCGCTGATCACCTCTCCCTGGCGGGTGATGGGGAGGAAGTAGTCGCGGTGCCGCACCGTCTGGGTCGTCACGAACAGGCCGTAGAGGATCAGCGAGGAGATCGCGGCGAAGGTCAGCTGTACGGCGGAGAACTCCGGGCCGGGTTTGCTGGTGGTGAAGGTCGGCAGCACCAGGCTGAGCGTGGCCAGGGTGGCCACGGTGGCGAGGGCGGCGCCGGTGCCCTCGGGGTTGAACACCGCCGTGCCGTGTCGCAGGGAGGCGACCAGGAGACAGAGGCCGACGATGCCGTTGCAGGTGATCATCACGGCCGCGAAGACCGTGTCCCTGGCCAGCGTCGAACTCTTGTCGCCGCCGTCCGCCATCAAGGTGACGATCAGCGCCACCTCGATGATCGTGACGGCGACGGCGAGAACGAGGGAACCGAACGGCTCTCCGACCCGGTGGGCGACCACCTCCGCGTGATGCACGGCCGCCAGGACGGCACCCGCGAGGACGAGCGTGACCAGCGCGACCACCGCGCCCGGCAGATCGCGCCCCCAGGTGAAGACCAGCAGAACGACCGCGAGGACCGGTACGAGGAGCGTCCACTGGTTTGTGAGCGACCTGGACCGAGCGATCATGGAGCGATCCTCGCAGAGGGGCACAGGCCCCGCATTCCGGCGTTGCGGGGCCTGCTGCCTATCACTTGAACTCCGTCATCCCTTCCAGGTCGCAGTCGGTGAAGGCCGGCGGCCGGGTGCACAGCGCGGCCATGCGCTGCGCGAACTCGGCCGTCTCGGGGGCGTTGCTGGTGGCCATGGCTTCCTCGTAGGAGTTGAACTCGATCACCACGAGGTAGCGGTTCGGCTGGTTCCTGTCCCTGAGGACGAGGCGGTGCGTGGGACCGCCGCTGCGGCTCGCGAACCGCTCGTCCATCTCCTCGGACAGCTTGCGCATCTCCTCGATGCGCTCGGTCTCGAAGTCGACGATCTGTATGAACTTGACGGGTGCGTCCATGGATTCCTCCACCCGGCCACGGCGCTCCCTGTGCGGGAACGCTCGGCTCCCAACGAAGCACCGGGAGCGGTGATCGGCAATTCATCGCGCGGCGCTCCCGGTGCTGGTTGTTCCTACGTCGGTCGTCGTCAGGCCTGGATGCTGTCCTTCGGAGCGCCTTCGCTCTCCGACTGCGCCGCCTGGGCCGCCGCCTGCTTCCTGGACGCCCTCAGGCTGGTGATCGTGGTGACGATCAGGACCGAGCAGATCACGCCGAGGGAGACGGGGATGGAGATCTCCGGAACGTGGACGCCGGACTCGTGCAGCGCGTGCAGCACCAGCTTGACGCCGATGAAGCCCAGGATGATCGACAGACCGTAGCTGAGGTGGACGAGCTTCTTCAGCAGCCCGCCGATGAGGAAGTACAGCTGGCGAAGGCCCATCAGCGCGAAGGCGTTCGCGGTGAAGACGATGTACGGGTCCTGGGTCAGGCCGAAGATCGCGGGGATCGAGTCGAGCGCGAACAGGACGTCCGTGGTGCCGATCGCGAGCATCACGACCAGCATCGGGGTCATGACCCGCTTGCCGTTCTGCTGGATCCACAGCTTGGTGCCGTGGTAGCGGTCGGCGACACCGAACCTGCGCTCGGCGGCCTTGAGCAGCTTGTTCTCCTCGAACTCCTCGTCCTCCTCGTCGGCCCTGGCCTCCTGGATGAGCTTCCAGGCGGTCCAGATGAGGAAGGCGCCGAAGAGGTAGAACACCCAGGAGAAGCTGGCGAGGATCGCGGCGCCGGCGGCGATGAAGATCGCCCGCAGGACCAGGGCTATGAGCACACCGACGAGCAGGACGCGCTGCTGGTACTGCGAGGGCACGGCGAACTTCGCCATGATCAGGACGAAGACGAAGAGGTTGTCGACGCTCAGCGACTTCTCGGTGATGAAGCCGGCGAAGAACTCGCCGCCGGCCTGGCCGCCGCCGAAGACGAGCAGGCCGAGTCCGAAGAGCCCCGCGAGGGCGATCCAGACGACCGTCCAGATCCCGGCTTCCTTGATCGAGACGTCGTGCGGCTTGCGGCCGATGAAGAAGTCGACCGCGATGAGGGCGGCAAGGCCCGCGATGGTCAGGACCCACAGGGTCGGGGAAACATCCACTGCGCCTCCGGCATACGTAACGGCAAATGTGAGCGTCGTCGCTACCGGAGGTCTCTTCCACCCAGGCACGGGCCCTGGGCCGGCGCCCCGGGATCTGGTTGATCCGTACTGACGGGTACGCCGCAGCAGATAGGGAGTACTCCCCTCCGTGAGAAAGACTGTACCCCAATCACCAAGGAAAGGTAAAGAGATCAGTAAAAGAAAGACCAAATCCGCTGCTCAGGGCTCTTTACGTGTACTTGGTGCGGGCTGCCGCGACCCGAGCGAGCACCTGCTCGAGCACCTGGCTCCCGGTCGGCACCAGCGCCGGTTCATAGGTCCAGGCGTGGCCGACCCACGGGTCGGCGAGGTGATCGTCGGGCAGGGGGGTGAGTCGCAGCAGCGAACGCCACAGGGGGTCGAGCAAAGGACCGTAGGCCTGGGCGTCCTCGCGGTCCGCGACCATCACCAGGTGGACGCCGACCGACGGTCCCTCGTCCGCCAGGTAGCGCAGCTGGGTCACGGCCCGGTCGTCGAAGCCGTGCGGGAAGTCGTTGACGATCAGCAGCTGCTCGGCCGTGTCCAGGCCGGGCGGAAGGGAGTCGGCCGCTCCACCGCGCACCGCCATCTGGACCAGGTCGACGCGCTGGGTGAGCCGGGTCAGGACGTCCGCCACGCCCGCGGCACCCTGGGCGGGCGGGGCCGGAAGGACGCCGGTCCGCACCAGCGGCGCGAGTGCCCGGGATCCGGACCCCGCCGGATCGATGACATGCACGGTGAACTCGCCGGCCGGATGGACCGCGAGCAGCCTCGCCGCCAGTGCCACCGCCGTCTCCATCGCGCGGTGGCGCAGTTCATGGGCGTCGGCGAACGACTCGTCGTACGCCTCCGCGGATCCCGCGTCGATCCACAGACCGCGCTCCAGGGGCAGCCGTACCAGCATCGGGATGCGCAGCAGCTCGCTCTCGGGCAGGTAGAGGTCGCCCAGGCGCAGGGCCATCGGGATCTCCATCGGGACCCGGTAGGCGTGCCACACCGGATTGTCCCAGCGGGCGTAGGCGCAGGGCAGCGCGGGTTCGACGACGTCGGACTCGGCGGACAGCTGGGCGAGGTCGCGGTCGAGGGCCGCCCGGGCCTGGTCGATCAGGTCGGCGTGTTTGGCGCGGGCCGTCTCGCGGGCGGCCTCGCCCTGGCCGCCGATCCTGCTGCGCGGGTCGGACAGGACCTGGTCGAGCTCCTTCTCCATGCGCGAGTCGGCGAAGTCCACGGCGCTGCGGTACGCGGCCGTGGTGCGGGCCAGGTCCTCGAACATGCCCCAGATCTGGTTGTAGAGCCGCTCGTCCATCGACCAACCGGTGGCATCACCGGCGACGGGCCGGGCGGGCTGTCCGGGGGCGGCAGGAGGCGCGGTCGGCGGGGGTGGCGGCGGCGCGGCGGTCTGCCGGGCCGGGTGGCTGTAGTCGATCGGACCACCGGTCGCCGAGGGCTGGGTGGCGGTGGACGGGGCCGTGGGCGGGATTCCGGGCTGCGGCACACCACCCGCGGTGGTGCTCTGGGCGCCGTAGGGAGCGGTCGGCGGTGCCGGGACGCCGTACGGGTCGGCCGGCTGCTGCGGTGCGGCCGGGCCCGAGTCGCGGTGGGGCGCTCCGCCCTGGTCAGGGCCGGGAGCCGGCACCGCCGTCCGGCGGGTGCGGTCGCCGTCCGCCGTGTGCTGCGGGGGTGCCGGTACCGCTCGGGCCAGGCTCTGACCGACCGCCTCGTCGATGCGGGCCGCGAGCCGCTGCGGCTCGGGCAGGCCCTGATCGCCGAAGAGTTCGGCGAGACCGCCGGCATACCCCTGGCCGACGGCGCGCACCTTCCAGGCGCCCTGCCGGCGGTACAACTCCACGGCGACGACGGCGGACTCCGCGTCCAGGCCGGTGATCGTGTAGCTGGCGACCTCGGTGCCGTCGAGGCCGGTGACGGCGACGAAGGGAGCGGCGACGGCACCGAACCTCGTCGGCCCCCCGTCGGGCAGGGCGAGGAGCACATGGACGCGGTGCACGGCCTCGGGCATGGCCCCCAGGTCGACTGCGAGCCGGTGGTCGGCGGCCGCCTGCCGGGACACCTCGAGGCCGGGCAGGGTGGGCGCGCCGGGGTGGGCGACCCCTTCCACGCCATGCGCCCTGCCCTGTTCGTCGCCGAGCGTGGCCGAGGCGACGACCGGCGTGCCGGCCGAGACCCGGATCTCGAGACGGACCTGGGAGAGCGGGTGGTTCTGCCCCCGCACCAGCTCGGCCGTCATCGCCCTCGTCCCCCCTGTGTCGCCGGCGTCGTCTCGTGTGCGGTCGTCGGGTGGTCCTACAGGTGGGGCAGGATCGACGGCATCAGGTCCTGGAAGGTACGGCCGTTGGCCGGGGTGCCGAGAGCGGTCAGCGTCCAGCCGGAGCCGGCTCGGTGCACCTTGGCCATGATCTGGGCGGTGTAGGCGCCGCCGCCCGCGAGTGTGTAGCGGGCGAGCTCCTGGCCGTTGGTCTCGTCGACCAGGCGGCAGAACGCGTTCTGCACCTCCTGGAAGGTCTGCCCGGTGAACGAATTCACGGTGAAGACGATCTGGTCGATGTGGACCGGGACCCGCGCCAGGTCCACGAGGATCGCCTCGTCGTCGCCGCCCTGGCCGACACCGCCGACGAGGTTGTCACCGGTGTGGCGGACCGAGCCGTCGTCGCTGACGAGGTGGCGGAAGAAGACGACGTCGACCGGCTGCTTGTCCGCGAACAGGACGGCGGAGGCGTCCAGGTCGATCTCGCGGGTGCGCGAGCCGAACAGGCCGCGCCGGGGAGCCGCCTGCCACCCGAGACCCATGCGCACCGCGGTCAGGCTGCCCCCGTCGTTCTTCTGCAGACTGATGGCCTGACCCTTGGTCATGTTGACGGTCACGGCTGGTTCCCCTCTCGAACTGTCCCCTGTTGCCGCGGAGTCCGCGGTTGTCCAGAACCCTACGCAGCGGCACCGACAGTGCCGAACCCCGGCTCGTACTTTGTGTCGGTCTTGCAACACAGTGCGCATGTGCCGAGGTCCGGCGGCTGCCAGGAGTCAGGCCAGACCCGCCTCCCTCATCTGGCGCAGCTCCTTCTTCATCTCCGACACCTCGTCGCGCAGCCGGGCCGCGATCTCGAACTGGAGGTCCGCGGCCGCGGCGCGCATACGCGCCGTCATCTCCTCGATCTGCTCGGCGAGTTCGGCCGCCGGACGGTCGGTGGGGACGGTCTCCGTGGCCTTGCCCTTGGCCTTCTTGGTACCGGCGGCCGCCTTGCCGCCGAGGGCGGGCACGGGTGCCTTGGCGCCCTTGCCGTCCTTCGACTTGCGGTAACCCGAGCCGAGCAGCTGCTCGGTGTCGACGTCCTCGCGGGCGATCTGCGCGACGATGTCGTTGATCTTCTTGCGCAGCGGCTGCGGGTCGATGCCCCGCTCCTTGTTGTACGCGACCTGCTTCTCCCGGCGCCGGTTGGTCTCCTCGATGGCCTTCTCCATCGCCGGGGTGATCTTGTCGGCGTACATGTGGACCTGGCCGGAGACATTGCGCGCCGCGCGGCCGATGGTCTGGATCAGGGAGGTGCCCGAGCGCAGGAAGCCCTCCTTGTCGGCGTCGAGGATGGCCACCAGGGACACCTCGGGCAGGTCGAGGCCCTCACGCAGCAGGTTGATGCCGACCAGCACGTCGAACTCACCGGAGCGCAGCTCGCGCAGCAGCTCGACGCGGCGCAGGGTGTCGACGTCGCTGTGCAGGTAGCGCACCTGGATGCCGAGCTCCAGGAAGTAGTCGGTGAGGTCCTCGGCCATCTTCTTGGTGAGGGTGGTGACCAGGACGCGCTCGTCCTTCTCGGTGCGGGTGCGGATCTCGTGCACCAGGTCGTCGATCTGGCCCTCGGTGGGCTTGACGACGACCTCCGGGTCGACGAGACCGGTGGGGCGGATGATCTGCTCGACGACGCCGTCCGCGCGCGAGAGCTCGTACTTGCCCGGGGTGGCCGACAGATACACCGTCTGCCCGATGCGCTCCTGGAACTCCTCCCACTTCAGCGGGCGGTTGTCGAGGGCGGAGGGCAGGCGGAAGCCGTGGTCGACGAGGGTGCGCTTGCGGGAGGCGTCGCCCTCGTACATGGCGCCGATCTGCGGGACCGTGTTGTGCGACTCGTCGATGACCAGGAGGAAGTCGTCCGGGAAGTAGTCCAGCAGGGTGTTGGGCGGGGAGCCGGGCGAGCGGCCGTCGAAGTGCATCGAGTAGTTCTCGACACCGGAGCAGGAGCCGATCTGGCGGAGCATCTCGATGTCGTACGTCGTCCGCATCCGCAGGCGCTGGGCCTCCAGGAGCTTGCCCTGCTTCTCGAGCTCGGCCAGTCGCTCGCCGAGCTCCTTCTCGATGTCGTTGATGGCCCGCTCCATGCGCTCGGGCCCGGCGACGTAGTGGGAGGCGGGGAAGACGTACAGCTGCTCGTCGTCGCTGATGATCTCGCCGGTGATCGGGTGCAGGGTGGAGAGTGCCTCGATCTCGTCGCCGAACATCTCGATGCGGACCGCGAGCTCCTCGTAGACCGGGAAGATCTCGATGGTGTCGCCGCGGACGCGGAAGGTGCCCCGGGTGAAGGCCAGGTCGTTGCGCGTGTACTGGATGTCCACGAAGCGGCGCAGCAGCAGGTCCCGGTCCATCTCGTCGCCGACCCTCAGGGGGACCATGCGGTCCACGTACTCCTGGGGTGTGCCCAGGCCGTAGATGCAGGAGACGGAGGCGACCACCACGACGTCTCGGCGGGTGAGCAGCGAGTTGGTCGCGGAGTGGCGCAGCCGCTCGACCTCCTCGTTGATCGAGGAGTCCTTCTCGATGTAGGTGTCCGACTGCGGGACGTACGCCTCGGGCTGGTAGTAGTCGTAGTACGAGACGAAGTATTCGACCGCGTTGTTCGGCAGCAGTTCACGGAACTCGTTCGCCAGCTGGGCGGCCAGGGTCTTGTTCGGCGCCATCACGAGTGTGGGGCGCTGGAGCTTCTCGATCATCCACGCGGTGGTGGCGGACTTGCCGGTGCCGGTCGCGCCCAGCAGGACGACGTCCTTCTCACCGGCCTCGATGCGCTTGGCCAGCTCGGCGATGGCCGCCGGCTGGTCGCCGCTGGGCTGGTAGGGGCTGACGACCTCGAAGGGCGCCACCGTGCGTTCGATGTTGGAAACGGGCCGCATGGGATCCACCGTACGACCCCCCACTGACAATGCGGTCGGGTCAGCGGTTCTGCGGGGTGCGTGAGGTGCGTGAGGTGCGTCGGACGGCCTGCCGGACCGGGCGGAGCGGGGGCCGGTGCGCCGGGTGGTGGACGGTGGGATGGGCCGGGACGCCTGGCTTGTGCTCGACGGGGGTCCAGTCGGGCCTGCCCATGACCATCATCGGGTCGAACACCACGACGACGGCAGCGATCGCCAGGAAGGCGAGCGGGCCGATCAGCAGGGGCCACAGCAGCGCCGCGGCCGACTCACCGGCGGTCGGGGCCGCCGTGCCGTGGAGATGGACGCTCAGGGCGGCCATCCCGGTGTAGTGCATGCCGCTCACGGCGAGCCCCATGACGAGGCTGGCGCCCACACTCCACAGGAACCCGCGGATCTGGCCGGCCGCCCACAGGGCGGCGGTGGCGGCGGCCATCGCGATGACGACGGAGGCGGCGACGGTGAGGGTGTTGTACTCCAGTCGTCCGTTCAGGCGCATCGCCGCCATGCCCAGGTAGTGCATCGAGGCGATGCCCAGACCGGTGATGGTGCCGCCGGTGAAGAGAGCGGTTCCCCTCGCGCCACGGTAGCCGACGATGAAGATCCCGATGCCCACCATGACGATCGCGACGCCGAGGCTGGCGAAGGTCATCGCCTTGTCGTAGTGGATCGGCGCCTGCCTGACCTTGAAGCCCATCATGGCGACGAAGTGCATGGTCCATATGCCGGACGCGATGGCCACCGAGCCGAGGGCGAGCCAGCCGGGACGCCAGGAGTGGGCGACGAGCATCGATCTGGTGGTGCAGCGCAGGCCGAGGGCGCCACCGAGGGAGGCCATGAGAAAGGCCACCACCGGTGTGACGAGTCCGTAGCTGAATCCGTCGACCGTGCCTTGCATGCGCGGCTGCCCTTCCCGCCCTTTTACGTCCCGGAATCTTCTGAAATGCGCCCCCTCCCAGAACCGCCCCAGCGGTCAGGGTTGAGGCAGAGAGTATGACCCCCACCGGAATGGTCGAACGATTTTCCGGCAAAGAAACACGTCGTTGCCCCAGTTGTGCGGCACCAGTGAGCGGACTTGGGCAACTCCATTCCTTGTGTGGCCGTTCTGTACCCCGACATCGTTGACGTTCTGCTGTCAGAGTTGAGCAGTCCGTGATCGCCCGATGCCAGGGAGTACGCATGTACACGCGCGTAGTTGCCGTCGTCTGCACCGCGCTGCTGGGGGCCGCCGCCTTCCTGCTGCCGCACAACGACGCCCGGGCGCGCGACGTCGCCAAGAGCCCGGTTCCGCTGGTCATCGGTCACCGGGGTGCGGCCGCCTACGCGCCCGAGAACACCCTGGCCTCCATCGACAAGGCGGCCGCGATGGGCGTCTCCTGGGTCGAGAACGACGTCCAGCGCACCAAGGACGGCGAGCTGGTCGTCATCCACGACGACAGCCTGCGGCGCACGACGAACGTCAGGCAGCTCTTCCCCGGCCGGTCCCCCTGGAAGGTGAAGGACTTCACCGCCGCCGAGATCGCGCGCCTGGACGCGGGCAGCTGGTTCGGACACCAGTACGCGGGCACGCGCGTGCCGACGCTGACGCAGTACATGCGGGAGGTGGAGCACAACCACCAGAAGCTGCTCCTGGAGATCAAGAACCCGCAGCTGTACCCGGGCATCGAGCGGGAGACCCTGAAGGTCCTCGGCAACGAGGGCTGGCTGGACCGGCGGCATCTCGCCGGCCGGCTGATCGTGCAGAGCTTCAGCGCGGACAGCCTGCGGATCGTCCACGACCTCGCGCCGGCCGTCAGGACCGCCCTGCTCGGCACACCGCCGGTCGCGGACCTGAACCGGTACGCGGCCTTCACCGACGGGATCAACCCGTCCTACGGCACGATCTCGACGGGATACGTCACCTCGGTGCACGCGCTCAAGGGGCCGCACGGCAAGCCGCTCACGGTGTTCGCCTGGACCGTCGACGACGCGGCCGTCGCCCGGCGCGTGCAGCGGTACGGCGTCGACGGCGTCATCACCAACAAGGCCGACGTGGTCCGGGCGGCGTTGCAGGCACCCTGAGCCGGTCCGCCGCACCGGGCTTTGATGTCAGTGGCGGGTCGTACGGTGGGGGCATGGACAGCCATGGGGAGTACGAAGAGCAGGTCGTGTTGGCGGTGGTGGACACCGGCATCGGTCCGCTGCTGCTCGCCGCGACCCGCGAGGGCCTGGTCAACGTCGTGTTCCATGCCATGGACGCGGTCCGCGTGAAGGCGTTGGAGCGGCTCGCGTCGCGGCTGGGCCGCGAGCCGGTCGAGGCACCGGACTCACCCTGGCTGGCCGAGCCGATACGGCAGGTCCAGGCGTACTTCGCAGGCGAGCGGCGCGACTTCGAGCTGCCGTTGGACTGGTCGCTGATCTCCGGGTTCAACCGTCAGGTGCTGCGCGAGCTGGCGTCCGGGGTGCCGTACGGGGCGGTGGTGGGCTACGGCGACCTGGCCGGGCGGGTGGGACAGCCCGGGGCGGCACAGGCGGTGGGCGTGGCGATGGGATCCAATCCGCTGCCGGTCGTGGTGCCCTGCCATCGGGTGGTCGAGAGCGACGGCGGTATCGGCGGGTTCGGGGGCGGTCTGGAGACCAAGCGGAAGCTGCTGGCCCTGGAGGGAGTGCTGCCCGAGCCGCTGTTCTGACGTCGTCCCTGGTGGCGGCGACGCGCGCGTGAGCGCCCCTGTGGCTGTCAGTCGTAGTGCCGGGCCTCCAGGACGTTGCCGTCCGGGTCGCGGAAGTAGAAGCTGCGCCGGGCGTTCCCGCGTGCGCCGAAGGAGTCGTACGAGAACTCGGAGACGGGGACGGTGCGCTCCTCCAGACGGCTGCGGAGGGTGTCGAAGTCGTCGCCGGGCAGTGCTATGCAGACGTGGTTGACCGGGTGGCCCGCGCTGTCGGCGGCGCCGGGGAGCATCTTCATGTCCGGCGCGATGGAATGGGGCATGAGGTCGAGGATGGTCTCGTCGTTCAGCCGTACGGAGGGAAAGGAGACCTTCCCCTCGGTGAACTCGGTGACCCGCAGCGGCCGGAGTCCGACCGTCTTCTCGTAGAAGTCGGCCGAGGCGACCGGGTCGCGCACCCACAGGACGACGTGGTCGAGACGTGTCGTGTTGTCGGTCATGCACCCCAAGGCTGGTGTCGTCCACCACAGGCCGCAAGGGTTTGACCGGGCACACTTCCCGCCAGAGATGAGGGAGGACCGAACGACAGGAGGCAGGCGCGTGGTGCTCAGGGTGTCGGAGGAAGTACGCGAGGCGATCGACGCGCGTCGACCCGTGGTGGCTCTCGAGTCCACGATCATCGCGCACGGGCTGCCGCGCCCGCGCAACCTGCAGGTCGCGCTGGAGCTGGAGGAGGTCGTACGACGGGAGGGCGCCGTTCCCGCGACGATCGCGGTGCTGGACGGGCGGCCTCATGTGGGGCTGGACAAGGAGCAGTTGGAGCGGGTCGCCAACGAGGACGGGATCCGCAAGCTGGGCCACCGCGACCTGCCGCTCGCGGCGGCGTCGGGTGCGAGCGGGGCGACCACGGTGTCCGCGACGGCGCTGCTGGCGGCGCTGGCGGGCGTGCGGGTGTTCGCGACGGGCGGACTCGGCGGGGTGCACCGGGAGTGGACCGTCACTCAGGACGAGTCGGCCGACCTGGGGTTGCTGGCCCGGACGCGGATCACGGTGGTGTGCGCGGGCGTGAAGTCGATCCTGGACGTGCCGGCGACGCTGCAACGGCTTGAGACGCTCGGGATCGCCGTGGCCGGATACAGCACGGACCGCTTCCCCGGCTTCTACTTGTCGGACTCGGGACACCCCGTGGACTGGACCCTGGACAGCCCCGCGCAGGTCGCCGACGTCATGCGGGCGCAGGACTCCCTCGACGGACCCGGGTCGGCGCTGATCGTCGCCAACCCCGTGCCCCCGGAGGAACAGCTGGATCCCGAGTTGCACGCGCGTGTGCTCGCCGACGCGCTGCACGCGTGCGAGGCGGGGGGTGTCACCGGGCAGGCCGTCACGCCGTTCCTGCTGGACTACCTGGTACGGCACACCGACGGGGCCTCGCTGACCGCGAACCTCGCGGCGGTGCGCGGAAACGTACGGCTGGCGGCGCGGATCGCGGCGGCCTGGGCAGCGGCGTGACGACGGAGCCGGGCGGCGCGGGCGGGGGAGCGGGCTCGCTCGGTTCGCGGACCGGTGCGCTGCTGGTCGTCGGGGACGTGATCACGGACGTGGTCGCCCGCCACCGGGGACCGCTGGCGGCGGGAACCGACACGGCCGCCGTGATCCGCACGCTGCCGGGAGGCGCGGGTGCCAACGTGGCGTGCTGGGCGGCCCATCGGGGCTGTCCGGAGGTACGGCTGCTCGGACGGGTGGGAGCGGACGCGGCGGACTGGCACGATCGCGCGCTCGCCGCGTGCGGGGTACGGCCCCTGCTCGTCGTCGATGCCGAGGCGCCGACCGGGACGGTGATCTGCCTGGTCGACACGGGCGCTTCGGGCGAGCGGGCGTTTCTGACCGACAGCGGGGCCTCGCTGCGGCTGGAGCCCGGTGACTGGTCGGACGGGCTGCTCGACGGGGTGGCCCGGCTGCACCTCTCGGGGTATCTGCTGTTCTCCGAGCCGAGCCGCGCGCTGGTGAGGGTGGCGCTGGATTCGGCACGCGCACGTGGGGTGCCGGTGAGTCTGGACCCCGCGTCGGCCGGTTTCCTGCGCGAGCTGGGGGTCGGCCGATTCCTGGAGCTCGTCGACGGAGTGGATCTGCTGCTGCCCAGCCGGGACGAGGCATGTCTGCTCACGGGGCTGCCCGATCCGGCGGACGCGGCCGCCAAGCTGAGCCGGCACATCCCACTGGTCGTCGCCAAGCAGGGAGCGGACGGCGCGCTGGTCGCCCGCGCGGGGACGGTGACCGCGGACGTGCCCGCGGTCCCGGCGGACGCCACGGACACGACGGGCGCCGGCGACGCCTTCACGGGCGCGTTCCTGGCCGCGCTGATCTCGGGCGCCACCCCGGAAACGGCAGCGCGGGAAGGCTGCCGAGCGGGGGCACTGGCCGTCGAACGGGTGGGAGCGAGACCGCCGGGGCGGGGGTGACGGCGAGCGACACAGAGGGGACGGCAACCGCCTGTCCCTCGGGTGAGACGGCGGGCGGCGCGGACGGGACCGGCAACCGCCTGTCCCCAAACTCCTTCACGCGTCCCTCAACCGGCTACCCCTTCCTCCCCCACACGTCTTCCCCGACCGGCTGCCCCTTCGTTCCCCACGCGTCCCCCCAACCGCCTACCCCTTCCTCCCCCACGCCGAGATCATCGGAGCCGTCGCCAGGTCCATGCCGCCGGCCGCGATGTTGGTCAGATGGCGGTCGATCTCCTCGTCCGTGGCGAGGCCGGCTTCGACGAGCTGGGGGCGGATCTGGCGGACGGTGGCCGATTCGAGGGCCGCGCAGGCCGGTGAGGTGAGCGGGAAGTACGCGTCGGCCTCGACACGGCGCAGTCCGGCCTCGCGCAGCAGGCGTGGCAGGCGGCGGCCGTAGGAGAGATCGGCGCCGCGCTCGGCGAGGAGCTGGCGGAAACCGTGCCGCAGCCGGTTGGCGAGCCGCTGCTCGGGACCGTGTTCGTCGGGGCAGAGCAGCGGCTGCAGGGCGGGGTCGGCGTCCTCGACGAGGATGCGGCCACCGGGACGCAGGGACTCGACCATCGACCGCAACGCCCGCTCACGGTCGGGGACATGGACGAGGACGAGCCGAGCGTGCACCAGGTCGAAGCCCTCCCCCGGCGGTTCCTCGGCGCCCACGTCGTGGACCCGCACCTCCACCGGCGGCCGGCCGGCGGAGGCGAGCCGGGTGGTGTCGATGTCGGTCGCCACGACCTTTCCCGTCGGACCGACCTTCTTGGCCAGCCAGGACACGACCGAGGTGCCGCCCGCGCCGACCTCCCAGCAGCGCCAGCCGGGCCCGATGCCGAATCCTTCCATGTGCCGGAACGTCGTGGGGTCGAAGAGGGTGGCGAAGGCGTCGAAGCGCTCGGCCGCCTCCGACTGCCGGTTGTCGAGGAGGTACCCGTCGGATCGCGTCATGCCGCGATCATCCCAGTTGCCGGGCTTGTGCGGAGTGGCCGACGCGGTCCCCGGGACGAGATGACGACCCAACTCGGGCAAAACGCTTTTCCACAGGCGGGAACAAAGCGGAATCTCCTGTTCCCACAGCCTCAACCGCCGCTTACCCGAACCTGGCAGACTGGCCGCCAAGGCACGGAAAAGCGGCTCGTCGCAGCCACCCGGCGCCGAGTCCGGGGGGATCCACGCAAGGAGATCCAGATGTCCATGGCAGGGAATCTGCGGAAGGTCACGAGCCTCAGCGGGGTCGGCGGCCTGCGCAAGGTGGCACGGCTGGCCCGTCGGCGCCCACGCGTCGACCTGAGCCACCCGGCCAGGTCCCCGCTGGGCTCCTCGGTGGTCAACTGCGTGACCTATCGCGACGGCGTACGGGTGCCCGCGAGCGGTGATCTGGTCGACACGGTGCAGCGGGTGCGCAAGAGCGGACACGGCTTCGTGTGGCTGGGGCTGCACGAGCCGACGGACCAGGAGTTCGCGGGCATCGCGGAGCTCTTCGACCTGCATCCGCTGGCGGTGGAGGACGCGGTCGAGGCCCATCAGCGCCCGAAGCTGGAGCGGTACGGCGAGACGCTGTTCGCGGTCTTCAAGACGGTCTGCTACGTCGAGCACGAGAAGCTGACCGCGACCAGCGAGGTGGTGAACACCGGCGAGATCATGGTGTTCGTCGGCGAGGACTTCGTGATCACGGTCCGCCATGGCATGCACGGCTCGCTGGGTCCGCTGCGCGAGGAGCTGGAGGCGCACCCCCAGCAGCTCGCCAAGGGCCCCGCCGCGGTTCTGCACGCGATCGCCGACCACGTCGTCGACGACTATCTGAGCGTCACCGACTCGGTCCAGGAGGACATCGACCAGGTCGAGACGGACGTGTTCGCGGAGAACGGCGCACGGGCCGACCCGGGCCGGATCTACCAGATGAAGCGTGAACTGCTCGAGCTGAAGCGGGCCGTGGTGCCGCTCGCCCGGCCGGTCGAGGATCTCGCGACCCAGCCGATCCGGGTGGTCGACCCGGAGATACAGGCCTACTTCAGGGACGTCCTGGACCACCTCATGCGCGCCAAGGAGCAGATCGCCGCCTTCGACGAACTGCTCAACTCGATCCTGCAGGCCCATCTCGCGCAGGTGACGGTCGCTCAGAACGAGGACATGCGGAAGATCACGGCCTGGGCGGCGGTGATCGCCGTGCCGACCATGGTCTGCGGGGTGTACGGCATGAACTTCGATCACATGCCGGAGCTGCACTGGAGGTTCGGCTACCCCCTGGTCATCGGCGTCATATCCGTGGCGTGCCTGGCGCTGTACCGCGGTTTCCGGCGCAACGGCTGGCTGTGACGTCCGGGGCGCGGCCGGTCAGTGGGTCATGGTCCTGGCGTAGACGCCGTGGGTGAAGTCGGCGATCTGGTCCTCCGTGAGGTTCCGGGCCAGGTCGGCCTCGCTGATCATGCCGACCAGCCGCTTGTTCTCGATGACGGGGAGCCGGCGGATCTGGTGGTCCCGCATCTCCCTGAGCACGTCGCCGATGTCGGCGCTCGCGTCGATCCAGCGCGGGGTGCCGTGGGCCATCTCTCCGGCGGTCACCCTGGCCGGGTCGTGGCCCACGGCCACACAGCCGACGACGATGTCGCGGTCGGTGAGGATGCCGCACAGCCGCTCGTTCTCGTCGCTGATGGGCAGGGCCCCGACGTTCAGCTCGCGCATCAGCTGGGCGGCGCGGTCCAGCGTCTCGTGGGCGGGGATCCACTGGGCGCCACGGTGCATGATGTCTCCGGCGGTGGTCATGGAGTACCTCCCGGTGCCGGGCGGCCGGCGCGGCACGGGACGCACCGCTGAAACCGGCGCCCTACATTCTCGCCGCGCCGGATGCCGGGCGCACCCGGAACCCGGCGGTGGCAGGAGGGCGAACGGGTCCGTGGCACCGTGGACGGGTGACGGTCAGGCGAATTGGCCCATGCCACCGGGAAAGGGCGACGGTCAAGCGGAGAAGCCGATGATCTTCCGCGGCACGACACGGACGATCACGCGGACCTCGTCGTCCTTCTCCGCGGGCGGGTCGATGCCGAGGTACCTGTGGGAGAGCACGTACGGGAGGCGTTTGCCCTCGTCGGGGAGGATCTCGGCGGTGCCGCGGATCTCGACCGAGGTGTAGGGGTCGGCGAGGTCGAAGACCGAGAGGCTGACGCGGGGGTCGCGGCGAAGGTTGCGCACCTTCTGACGGCCGTCAGTGGAGGAGAAGAGCACGGTGTCGCCCTCGCGTTTGATCCAGACCACCGAGTTCTGCGGGGAGCCGTCGGGGCCGAGGGTGGCGACGGCGGCGAAGTTCCGGCCGTCGAGGAGGGCGCGGACCGGGGCGGTGAAGGTGACGGGGTCGATCGAGGAGGTCGTCATGCGAAGAGGCTAATTACATGCATGCGCATTGAAGAGTGGATTACGGATCGCGCTTGGGCCTCCGTCGGTCAGCCGCTCCATGCCGGATGCCGTGGATCGTCGGCCCGTACCAGGACGTCGGCGGTGCCGGCCGGGTCGGTCTCGGACTCGTAGCGCTCGTAGGCGGGGAGCGTCCAGTGGTCGGCGTCGGGGGTGCGGCGGCGCAGGGCACCGGGCGAGAGGAGCACGTGGACGGTCAGGTCGAAGGGGAACCAGTGCCGCAGCAGGAGGGGGCCGTGCAGCAACAGGAAGCCGCCGGGCGGGAGTTGGACGTAGGAACTGCGGGTGGCGCGGTCGGTGGCCGGGTCCCACAGATCGGGCAGGACGCGTCCGTCGCCGCCGGGTTCGAGAGGACCGAAGACCTCGCGCCACAGGGCGGCGGTGTCGAACCAGCCGTCGTAGTAGGCCTCCACGTCCTGATGGCCGTACTCCAGGCGGAGCGAGGCGGGGCGCAGGAAGCCCTGGGTGCCGACGGTGAGCGAGGGGCGACCGCTTACGCGCAGCGCCTCGGACACGCGCTCGGCGAGGTCTCCGGGGCGGGCCGCGGGGGCGCCGTCGAAGGCGATGCGGGGCCAGGGGCTGCCGTCGGCGGGCTTCAGGGCGAGCAGACGCTCGGCCAGGAGGTCGCCGAGCCGGTCCCAGGTGATCGCTTCGAGTCGCACAGGGCCCATGATGCGTCAGGTACCGACCGGGACGCGTCGCGCCGGTGCGGCGCCACGGCTCGGGACGCGTCGCGCCGGTGCGGCGCCACGGCTCGGGACGCGTCGTCCCGTTCGTGGATACGGAGAACGGGACGCCGAGCCGACACCCGGACGCCCGCGGGCCGGGACGCCGAGCCGGCTCCCGGACATCCGCGGGCCGGGACGCCGAGCCGGCTCCCGGACACCCCCGTGCCGGGGAGCGGTGTCGGTGACGGGGTGTCCGGATCGGGGTAGGTCCGGGTCGTGCGACGGGGAAGGGAACAGGTATGGCGCACCTCGCAACTCCTCCGAGCCGTACCGGACTTCTCGTCATTCAGCCGCTGAGGCGGCGGCAGTGCGGGGAGTGCCATGCGGGGCCGTTGTCGCTGTTGGTGATCGAGGAGGGGGCGCCACGGTGTCTGGACTGCGCCGATCTCGGGCATCTGGTGTTCCTGCCGCGCGGTGACACGGCGCTGACGCGGCGGTCGCGGGAGGAGAGCGCCCTGTCGGCGGTGGTGGTGCGCTTCAACCGGCGCAAGGCGCGGTACGAGCGGCAGGGCGTCCTGGTGGAGGAGGCGGGGCTGGTCCGGGCCGAGGAGCGGTGTCTGGCGGACGCGGAGGCGCGGCGGCGGCGCCGGGCACGGGACGCCGGACGGCGGGCCGCGGAGGACGTGCGGTTCGCGGAGGCGTTCGCGGCGGAGATACGGAGGCTGTTTCCGGGGTGCCCCGAGGAGCGGGCGCGGGAGATCGCGGCGCACGCGTCCGTGCGGGGCAGTGGCCGGGTGGGGCGGAGTGCGGCGGGGCGGGCGTTGTCGGAGGGGGCGGTGGTGTCGGCGGTCGTGGCGTCGGTGCGGCATGTGGAGACGCCGTACGACCAGTTGCTCATGAGTGGCGTGCCGCGGCACGAGGCTCGGCGGCGGATCAGGGCGGGGGTGGAGTCGGTGCTGGAGGGATGGCGGGACGAGGGGATGGGGACGGGGACGAGAGTGGACGCGGGGTGACCTGGCGGGCGAGGTGTGGGAGGCGGTCGCCGGGCAACGTCTGTGTGCGGTGGGCGGTTTGGCGCCGTGGCGACCGGACAGGGCGGTGGTCGATTCGTGCGGCCTCCGTCGGTACCCTGCGCGGCGCGGAACCGGCGGCGCGGACGGGACGCGAGGGGCCCCGATGTTCATGCGTTCGCGTCCTCTCCGGCTCTGGACGTTCGCGTATGTGTCCGCGTCTCTCGGTCATGGTCACCGGGGACGCGTGGGCATTCACTGGAGGGACAAGCGGTGCCGGGGCTGGGCTCGGCTCGATGCGGGGAGATGACGCTGACGTGATCGACGGACCGTACCTCTGGCTGACGGTGCTGGGTGTGCTCGGAACCGGGCTGGTGGCGGGCGTGTTCTGCGGGTTCTCGACGTTCGTGATGCGCGGACTGGCCGCGTTGCCGCCGGCGCAGGGCGTGGCGGCGATGAACGCGATCAATGTGACGGCGGTGATGCCGGCGTTCATGGTCGTGTTCGTGGGGTCGGCCGTGCTGTGCGCGGTGCTGGGCGTGGTGACCTTCGTGCTGTGGCCGGACGACGGGAAGGTGGAGCTCCTGGTGGGCAGCGTGCTGTATCTGTTCGGGTCGTTCGGGGTGACCATGGTCGCGAACGTGCCGCGCAACGAGGCGCTGCTCAGACTCGACCCGGGCACCCCGGAGGCGGCGGCGTACTGGCCGTCGTACGTGCGCGAGTGGACCATGTGGAACCACGTCCGGACGGTGGCCTCGGCAGGCGCCGCGGTGGCGTACGTACTGGCACTGACCTGAGTCCATCCACCCGTCCCGCCCCGAATCCACGCACCCCTCGCGCCCCGAATCCCCCGCCCGTCCCACCCGGCAGCCCTGAGACCGCTGAGCGGGCGCTGAGACCGGAAGAGCACGTACGGAAAGCACTTTCCGTCCCTCTGCGACCGGGGCCGACACGTCGTATCGTGGCCGAAAGAGTGCCGCCCGAAGACGCACGGCCTGTCGCACGCGTACCTCAAGGAAGACGGCCATGGCCGATCCCAAGGGATTCATGACCACGCCTCGCCGGGACTGGCCCCGCCGACCGGTCGCGGAGCGGGTCCGGGACTGGAACGAGGTCTATGTCCCCGGGGCTCTGCTGCCCATCATCGACAAGCAGGCGGACCGCTGCATGGACTGCGGCATACCGTTCTGCCATGACGCCTGTCCGCTCGGCAATCTGATCCCGGAGTGGAACGACCTGGTCAGCCGGAACGACTGGCGGGCGGCGGCGGACCGGCTGCACGCCACCAACAACTTCCCCGAGTTCACGGGGCGATTGTGCCCGGCGCCGTGCGAGGCGGGGTGTGTGCTCGCCATCAACCAGCCCGCGGTGACCATCAAGAACGTCGAGGCGGCCATCGCCGACCGGGCCTGGGAGCTGGGCTTCGCGCCGCCGAGTCCGCCGGACCGGCTCTCCGGGCGGACCGTCGCGGTGATCGGTTCGGGGCCGGCCGGGCTGGCCGCCGCGCAGCAGCTGACGCGGGCCGGACACACCGTCGCCGTGTACGAGAAGGACGACCGGCTCGGCGGGCTGATGCGCTACGGCATCCCCGAGTTCAAGATGGAGAAGCACCATCTGGAGCGCCGGATCGAGCAGATGCGGACCGAGGGGACGAAGTTCCGTACGTCGACGGCGGTCGGGCGGGATGTCGGGGCGGCGGAGCTGCGGTCCCGGTACGACGCGGTGGTGATCGCGACCGGCGCGACGGCGTGGCGTGAACTTCCCATACCCGGACGGGAGTTGGACGGCATCCACCAGGCGATGGAGTATCTGCCGCTGGCCAACCGGGTGTGCGAGGGAGACCTGGAGAGCTCCCCCCTGTCCGCCGCCGGGAAGCATGTCGTCATCGTCGGGGGCGGTGACACGGGGGCGGACTGTCTGGGCACGGCGGTGCGTCAGGAGGCCGCGTCCATCACTCAGTTGGACATCTACGCGCAGCCGGGCGCCGAGCGGGACGACGACACCGAACCGTGGCCGACGTACCCGAAGATCTACCGGCTGTCGGCCGCGCACGAGGAGGCGCGGGATCTGGAGACGGCGCCGGAGGCGGACGCGGACGTGCGGTTGTTCGCGGCGTCCACGCTCCGCTTCACCGGGGACGACAGCGGGCATGTGCGGTCGTTGCACCTGGTCGAGGTCGACGCGGGACGGCGCCCGCTGCCGGGGACCGGGCGGACGCTGCCCGCCGACCTCGTCCTGCTCGCGCTCGGTTTCTCCGGGCCGGACCGGAACGACGGACTGATCGACCAGTTGGGGCTGGCGATGGAGCCGCGCGGGACGATCGCCCGGGACGCGGACTTCGGGACGAGCGTGCCGGGCGTGTTCGCCGCGGGGGACGCCGCCCGGGGGCAGTCGCTGATCGTGTGGGCCATCGCCGAGGGGCGGGCCGTGGCGGCGGCGGTCGACCGCCATCTGACGGGGAGTTCGCGACTGCCGGCGCCGATCGGGCCGTACGACCGGCCGATGACCGTGTAGCGAACCGCGAGGGCTGCTGCGGTAACTGCGCGGTTCAGCGGCGGCGTTCGTCCGTCCCCGCCACCTTGCCCGTGGACAGCGCCACCCGGTTCCACGTGTTGATCGTGAGGATGAGGGCCAGCACGTGGGCCAGTTCGGTCTCGTCGAACTGCGCGGCCGCCTGCGCGTAGATGTCGGCGGGGACGCCGGCGTCGGCCACCAGGGTCACCGCCTCCGTCAGCGCGAGGGCGGCCTGTTCCCGCTCGGTGAAGAAGTGGCGGGCCTCGCGCCAGACGGGGACCATGTGCAGCCGGTCCTCGCTCTCGCCTGCCTTACGGGCGTCGTTCGTGTGCATGTGGAGGCAGTACGCGCAGTGGTTGAGGTGCGAGGCGCGGATCTGGATGAGTTCGACCAGGGCCGGGTCGAGGCCCTCTCGGGCGGCGGTGTCGAAGCCGATGAGCGCGCGGAACACCTTCGGGGCGCTCTTCGCGAAGTCGAGGCGGGGATGCTCGGGCAGGGCCGCCGTGGCGGGGGAAACCGTCGTGTTCGTCGTCATGTGCTTCACCTTACGGAGCGGAAAGACCCCCGATAGGGTGCATTTCCGTGGCGAATTCATGGGTCAATTCGGCTGAGCGGATCGGGGCCGACCTGCATCTGGAACTGCCCGCGACGGGCGGGCGGCGGGCCGCGCTCATCACCGCGCTGCGCGAGGCGGTGCGCGAGGGGCGGCTCGCTCCCGGCACCCGGCTGCCGCCGTACCGCTCGCTCGCCGCGGACCTCGGTGTCGCCCGCAACACCGTCGCCGACGCGTACGCCGAACTCGTCGCGGAGGGCTGGCTCACCGCGCGGCAGGGCTCGGGGACGCGGGTCGCGCAGCGGGCGGAACCGCTGCGACACGCCGGGAAATGGCCCGTTGACGCACCGGCACGCGCGCGTACGTCGGCTGGCGCACCCGCCTGCCCCCGTGCCTCGACCACCGCACCTCCCCACGGACGTGCCCCAACGCAGCCACCACGCGTGCGTGCCGCGAAAGCGACCCCACCCACCCCCCGCCACGACCTCCGTCAAGGCACCCCCGACGCCTCGTCGTTCCCCCGCTCGGCGTGGCTGGCGTGCAGTCGGCGGGCCCTCCAGCAGGCGCCCAACGAGGCGTTCGGGCCGGGAGATCCCGCCGGGCGGATCGAGTTGCGGGAGGCGCTCGCCGAGTATCTGGCACGCGCGCGTGGGGTACGGACCGAGCCGGGGCGGATCGTGGTCTGCTCCGGCGTCGCGCACGCCCTGCGGCTGCTCTTCGGCGGCCGGGTGCTGCGCGGACCGCTGGCGGTGGAGGCCTACGGGCTGCCCTTCCACCGGGAACTGCTCACGGCGGCCGGCGTACGGACCGTACCGCTGCCCCTGGACGAGGACGGGGCGCGCGTGGACCGGCTGGGGCGCGAGCGGGCCGTGCTGCTCACGCCGGCACACCAGTTCCCGACCGGCGGGCCGCTGCGGCCGGAGCGACGCGCGGCCGTGGTCGACTGGGCACGCGCGCGTGGGGGCGTGGTGCTGGAGGACGACTACGACGGGGAGTTCCGCTACGACCGCAGACCCGTGGGCACCGTGCAGGGCCTGGACCCGGAGCGGGTGATCCTGCTCGGCTCGGTCAGCAAGAGCCTGTCACCGGCCGTGCGGCTCGGCTGGATGGTGCTCCCGGAGCGGTACGTCGACGACGTGCTCGCGGCCAAGGGCGAGCGCGAGGCCTGGGCGAGCGTCCTGGACCAGTTGAGCCTCGCCGAGTTCATCACCAGCGGGGCGTACGACCGTCATGTACGGCGGATGCGGCAGCGTTACCGCGGCCGCCGGGACCGTCTGGTGGCGGCGCTCGCCGAGCACGCGCCGCAGGTCGGCGTCACCGGGGTCGCGGCCGGCCTGCACGCGGTGCTGCGGCTGCCGCCCGGCACCGAGCGCTCCGCCGTCGAGGCCGCCGCCCGGCAGGGCGTCGCCCTGGACGGACTGGCCGCGTTCCGGCACCCGGAGACGGACATGGACGCCGGGGACGGACTGGTCGTGGGCTGTGCGACGCCCCCGGAACACGCGTACGCGGCGGCCCTGGAAGCACTGTGCCGGGCGCTGCCACCGCACGCGCCCGGCACCTGACCCTCGGAAAGCTAGGGCCTGCGACCCTTCCGGGTCGGATACGGCTTGCCTGTGTCGATCTCAACCATGATTAACGCACCCGTCAATTCAGCAACCAACAATGCAATGCCACGTCAGTTCAGTGGCTCACAACAGCAGGAAGTCGGCCTCCCCCGCCTTGGCACCCTCGATGAACGCCGTCATCTCGTCGGTGGTGTAGATCAGCGCCGGGCCGTCCGGGTCGGTGGACTGGCGGACGGCGATCCGGCCGTCGGCGAGCTTCATCGCCTCCAGGCAGTTGCCGCCGTTGCCGCCGCTCCAGGGCTTGTGCCAGCCCTCGCTGCCCAACTCCCGCGCGGGCATGCCGTTGTAGACGTGTTTGCGCGGCTTGATGCGATCCATTCACAGCTCCTTGCGGAGATCCAGGAGGATCTCCTTCGTGCGATGTGCCGTAGCGGCCTGCGCCGCCATGCGGTCCATGACCTCGAGATGGGTGGCCACCTCGGCGCGCGCGTCCAGGTAGACGGCGCCGGTCAGGTACTCGCTGTAGACCATGTCCGGCAGTTCTGACATGGCAAATCGGAACAGCACGAAGGGCCCGAACGTGCCCGGGTGCGGGCCGTTGAGGAACGGCGCGACCTGCAGCGTCACATTGGGCAGCTTCGTGGCCTCGAGCAGTCTGTCGATCTGGGCACGCATCACCTCCGGGCCGCCGACGGGGCGGCGCAGCGCGGTCTCGTCGAACACGGCCCAGAATCGGGGCGCGTCCTGACGGGTGAGCAGTTCCTGGCGTTGTATGCGCAGCGCGACATGGCGCTCGATGTCCTCGGGCTTGGTCTGGCCGATGGCGCCCGACGTGAGAACCCCGCGCGCGTAGTCCTCGGTCTGCAGCAGTCCGGGGAGGAAGTGCGGGTCGTAGGAGCGGATGAGGCTGGCCGCTCCCTCCAGGCTGACGTACATCGAGAACCAGCCCGGCAGGATGTCGTGGAACCGCTGCCACCAGCCCGGCTTGTTGGCCTCCTCGGCCAGTTGTACGAAGGTCTCCGCCTCCTCGTCGGAGACGCCGTAGGACTTCAGCAGCAGCTGGAGGTAGGGGATTTTGAGGGCGACCTCGGCCATCTCCATACGGCGGACCGTGGCGGGGGCGACGCGCAACACCTTGGCGGCTTCCTCGCGCTTGAGCCCCGCGCGTTCCCGCAGGTCCAGCAGGCGTCGGCCGAGGACGACCTGACCGACCGTCGGCGCGGACCGTGGCTCGCTCACGCTCCACCTCCACTGGTCGACGGGTCCGAAAAAGCATGCTGACAGCCATGCGGCGCCATTCGAAGACCTATTCGAAGATCCGTACGGTTCGGTACCGATCTTCGTTGATCTCAACTGGCGCCGCTCGACGTGCTGTTGCGAGCAGTGTGCCACGCCCTTCCACAACGTCACACCGCACTCTGCATTTTTCAGAGTGACACTTGCCAAGTGTCCACGGCAGGGCGATAGTGGCAAGCGTGATTCCGTCCGCGCCCTTAGGAACAGACGCTGCCGAAGGCCACCCCCACAGCCTCGGTGCCGCCGCAGGGGCAGGCCCCGCCGGGGCCGCTGCCGAGCGCCGGTTCCGGTTCGAGCTGGCCGCGCATCCGGGCTCTCCCGCGCAGGCCAGACATCTGACCAAGGCCCGGCTGAACGGCTGGTCGGTGTGCGAGGACATCTGTGACACGGCCGCCCTGGTGGTCACCGAGCTGGTCACCAACGCACTGGTCCACACCGCGAGCAGCCACATCGTGTGCGAACTGCACGACGGCACGGACCTGGTGCGGATAGCCGTGCGTGACGAGGGCTGCGCGCCGGGTGCGCCCCACCCGTCGCCGGCTCGGCCGGAGGAGGAGCACGGGAGGGGACTGCTTCTCATCGACGCCCTCTGTCACGCGTGGGGAGCGCACGAACACGGACCCGGGCTGCTGGTCTGGGCGGAGCTGCCGCGCCAGGCGGACGAGCCGCGGCACGACTGCGGGCCGTGCACACGTCAGGGCCGCACGGCGCACGAGCCGTACAACGACCTGGGCTGGGGAGCCCGCCCCAAGCCGGGACCGGCCGACGGCACGGGGGACGAGGACGAGCCGGACGCGCACCACGGTACGCAGGGGACGGGGATCACATGGGGTTGAGGGCCGCGTCCGGCCGCCGGGTGCTGAACCTGGACACGCTGGTCCGCCTCGAACGCGGGCTGCACGCGTCGGGCACGCCCCGGCGACTGCCCGTACCGGACGGGATGACGGCTCCCCTGGGATGCGACGCGGTGGCGGTGCCGGCCCCTTTCGGCCCATTGGTGCTGCCCCGGCTGCCACGCGTGGGGTGCGTCTACGCCGATGAGGCGCACTGGTGGTGGCTCGTCCCGTCCGACTCCGACTACGCCCTGGAGTGGCCCGCCCCCGCCCAGTACGCCGCCGGGGCGGTTGTTCCGGACGCCCCGGCGGTCCCCGGCCTGATCCACAAGCCGGACGGCACACTCCCCTACACCCCGCCGATCCCGCTGTATCTGGCCGTGTGCCGGGTGACGGGGACGACGCCCACCTGGTCACGTCCGGTCACCGCGTAGCCACGACCGCATCATGGTTGCGTAAACATCGGGCCGCCCGGGTGGCGTACGCCCGCGCGCTCCCCCTTCTTCCTCCTGCGCCCTGCCCGCCGGGCCGTGAGCCCGCGATAGTGGCCGTTCGGCGGCGTGCCAGGCGGATCGGGGGAGGCCGGCGGTGGTGAAGAAACGTGAGTCGGCGGGCGGTGGGGTCTCCGAGTCGGAGCAACTGCTCTTCGGCGGCCCGCTGCGGTACGACATGGGCTGGAACCAGCACCGGGACGCGTTCCTGGAGCTGAACTTCCGGGCCATGGTGACGCGGCTGCCGGCCCTGCTCGGCTCCAGCTTCCGGCTGGCCTGGCAGGCCGACCGCCGGGCGGCGCGGATCGTGCTGGCCGCCGAGGCGGGCCGGGGCGTCACCCAGGCGGTGAGCCTGCTCGCCGTCAACAGCGTGCTGGGGCGGCTGATCGCCGGCGGGGCGATCGCGGAACGGCTGCGCGGCGCCGTACCCGTGCTGACCGCCATGGCCGCCGTCATGCTCGTCGGGACGCTGCTGCGGGCCGCGTCGACGTATGCGACCGGGCGGCTGGAGCCCAAGGTGGAGCGGGTGGCCACCGAGCTGTACCTGGAGCGGGCGGCGGCCGTGGAGCTGGCCGCGATCGAGGACCACGCCTTCCACAAGCTGCTGGACACCGCGCAGTACGGCGCCGGATCCGCACGGCGGATGATCTCGTACGCCACCCGCGCGATCAACGCGCTGATCTCGCTGATCGCGGCCGCGGGCGTGCTGACCGTGCTGCATCCGGCGCTGCTTCCGCTGCTGGTGACGATGACCCTGCCCAGCGCGTGGGGTGCGCTGACGAACGCGCGGCGGCGCTACGAGTCCTGGCACACCTGGGTGCAGCACGCGCGGGCCGGACAGCTGATCAGCAGCCTGCTGACCGAGCCCGCGGCGGCTCCCGAGATCCGCGTGCACGGCGTCGGCCCCTTCCTGCTGCGCCACTTCCGGGCCATGTCGGAGACCGCGGAGACGGAGCAGGCCCGGCTGGCCCGGCTGGCGGCGCGCACCGGGCTGATAGCGGCGGCCTGGACGGGGCTCGCGACCGTGGCGACGTACGCGACGCTCGTCGGGCTGCTGCTCGGCGGGGCGATGGCGCTGTCGGTGGCAGGCACCGCGGTGATCGCGATCCGCACCGGGTCGGCGAGCCTGGACAACATGGTGCTGGCGGTCAATTCGCTCCACGAGGAGGCCCTGTTCGTGGGCGACATGCAAAAGCTGTACGTCGAGGCGGCCGCACGGGCGATCCCGGTCGGCGGCGACCCGCTGCCGGAGGACCCCCGGGAGATCCGCTTCGAGAACGTCACCTTCCGCTACCCGGGTGAGTCGGCCCGTCCCGCCCTCGACGACGTCACCCTGACCCTGCCCCTGGGCCGCATCGTGGCGCTGGTCGGGGAGAACGGCTCCGGCAAGACGACCCTGGTCAAGCTGCTGGCGGGCCTCTACACCCCGGACGCGGGCCGGATCCTGTGGGACGGCGTGGACACGGCGACCGCGGACCGGCACCAGCTCGCCGAGCGGATCGCGATGGTGGCCCAGGACTTCAAGCGCTGGCCGTTCACCGCACGGGTGAACGTGGCCATCGGCCGCTCCTCGGCCCCGCTGACCGAGGAACGCCTGGCGGCCTCGCTCGCCGAGGCCGGCGCCGAGGAGGTGGTGGCCGATCTGCCGCGCGGCCTGGACACCCTGCTGGCCCGCCAGTTCAGCGGCGGGCACGAGCTGTCCGGCGGTCAGTGGCAGCGGCTCGGGATCGCGCGGGCGGCCTATCGGCGCGGCCGGATCCTGGTGGTGGACGAGCCGACGGCGGCGCTGGACGCACGGGCCGAGCTGGAGGTCTTCGAGAAGATCCGCGCCCTGGCCTCCGGCGGGCAGACGGTGATCCTCATCACCCACCGGCTGGCGTCCGTACGCCACGCGGACCTGGTGCACGTCCTGGACCAGGGCCGGCTCGCCGAGTCCGGCACCCCGGAGGAGCTGCTGGCCGGTGGGGGCATCTACGCGGAGCTGTACGCGCTCCAGGCGGAGCAGTTCAGCGCGCCGGTGCCCGCCCCGAAGGCGGGCTGACGCCGCTCAGGCGACCGCGTCGGCGGCCGTGTCCCCGCGCACGATCACCAGGAACGTGTCCGTCGCGAGGTCCATGACGACCTCGGCGGGCAGTCCTTCCAGTCGTCGCGCGTGCGCGAACTCCTCCGCCGGCCACGAGCCTCGCGGCCCACCTGCGGGAAAGCGTTCGAGCACTGTTCGCCCGTTCACCATCTCGCACCTCCAGAAAGCGTTGTACTTGTAGGAGTTAACGCCCTGGCGGTCGAGAAAGCCTCGCTCAGTTGCTGGACTGAGACGTAGTTGACACTTGTTCAACGCGGAGTGTGAGGATCCGGTCACTTTACGGCGATATCGTTCACTTTTTGTGTCGGTCCTCGCACTCATCGTGATGACGAAGGGGGATCTCCCGCCGGCCCAGCACGGTCAGATCCATGAACGTCGTGGGCGGGCCGAGCCCGTCGAGCCCGCGCTCGAAGACGCAGTGGGTCGGCCTTGCCGTCGCCGCCCTCGAAGACGTCCTCCTTGTCCACCTCGACCATGGGCAGCCGCCGTCGCTCGGCGCTGAGGCCGCCACGCGCGCGCGTGGCGGCCTTCTCAGGAGTTCTTCCGCGCGTACGTCACCGGGAGCGCGACCAGGCCGCGGGCGCGCAGCGAGCGGCGCCACCGGAGGTCGCCGTCCGCGAGGGCGAGCACCGGGAACCGTTCCAGCAGGGCGGTCACCGCGATCTCGGTCTCGGCGCGGGCCAGGGGTGCGCCCAGGCAGTAGTGGATGCCGTGGCCGAGGGCGAGGTGGCCGGAGGTGTCGCGGGCGAGGTCGAGCCGGTCGGGGTCGGGGAAGCGGGCGGGGTCGCGGTTGGCGGAGGCGAGGGAGACCCAGACGGTCTCGCCGGCGGGGACGGTGACGCCGGCGATGGTGACGTCCTCGACCGGGAAACGCCGGATGGCCAGCGATCCGGGGGTCTCGAACCGGGCGAACTCCTCGACGGCCAGGGCGACTTGATCGGGGTTGTGGCGCAGGGCTGCGAGTTGGTCAGGGTGCTGCAGCAGTGCGAGCACGGCGTTGCCGATGAGCTGGACCGTGTTCTCGTAACCCGCGAAGAGGATGAGGAAGGCGAGCGACATCAACTCGTCCTCGCTGAGCCGGTCGCCCTCCTCGCGCACGGCGATCAGGTCCGACAGCAGGTCGTCGGCGGGCTCGGCGCGCTTGTCGGCGAGGAGCCGGGTGAAGAAGCCGAGCATCGCCACCACCGCCTCCCTGGCGGCACCGGGCTGTGGTGCGGGCCGCGACCACGCAGATCCTGCTCGGCCCTCCCGGCTGATCGACCACATGCTGCTCAGCCACCGTCCGGTCCACCGCGTGACGGCGGCCGGCACGGGCATGCCCGGCGAGGACACCCCGCGCCTGCCGTCGGTGGGCCCGGACCCGGCTCAGCGGCGCGGCCAACCGGGTTCGGACCACGTACCGGTGTGGGTGCGAGTGGAAGACGGGCGACGGTCCCCGATCGGGCCGCCGTCCGGTCAGGACTCCGTCCAGGGGCCGGCCGCCGGGCCGAGCGGACCTGGTGACCTCCGCTGCGGTTCCGCGGCGGGGCACCCACCCGTCACGAGGACGCCGCGGACGGCCGACGGCACACCGCGGCGCTTCCGGCGGATCGCTCAGCGAGCGTGGTGCTGGTCCAGATGGGCCAACAGCAGGTTCGGGTCCTTCATGGTGAAGTACGCGGCGCTGGGCACGTAGACGAGCCGGTCGCGCACGGCCACGGAGGTCGGGTTGGACAGTCCCTCCCGCTGCGTCAGCACGATGGTGTGGCCGCCGTCGGGCCGGACCAGGGCGACCTCGCTGTCGGTGTTGAGCGCGGCGAGGACGGTGTCCCCGCGCCGTCCGACGAAGCCGAAGTCGTCGATGCCGTCGAGTCCGGTCGCCCGTGTCTCGATCCGGCCCGCCGAGCCGTCCGGGCGGACGGGGATGCGCAGCAGCGTCCCGCGGTCGGTGTTGGACACCCATACGCCGTCGTTGTGGACCTTGATGCCGTTGACGCCGAAGCCGCTTGCGCCCGGCACCGGGTCGAGCGCCGTCCCGCGCGCCCACGCGACCGGCCTGCCGCCCCCCTGCGGCACGCGCCAGACCGTTCCGAGCACCGAGTCGGCCGCGTACAGCACACCGCGACGCTCGTCGAGCGCGAGACCGTTGGGCAGCCCGTCCTCGGGCAGCCTCGCGATCTGCACGGGCCGGCGGCCGTCGGGGGCGATGCGCCAGATGCCCGTCTTGTTGGTGCCCGTCGCGTAGTTGACGTACAGCGTGCCGTCGTGGGCGCGGGCGATGCCGAGGACGATGGCCGCCTGGATGATGGGCGTGTTCGGGTGGGCCTCGGCGGGCAGCGTGGCGAGGATCCGGGTGTCGCCGCTCCGGGTGACGTTGGCGACCTGCCGGGCGAAGGCGAAGGTCAGGTCGGCCGACCCGTCGGGTTCCAGGGCGATGTTCTCGGGGGTCTGTCCGGCGGCGAGGTCGAAGTGGGCGACGATCCGCGGGTGGGACAGGGTCGGTCCGGTACCGGGCACGGGCGCCGCGGCGAGCGCGCCGAGGGCGAGGGCGGCCGCGGCGACACCGGCCAGATGCGGGAATCGGGGCATGGGTCTCTCCTGGTACGAGGCACGGCGCACCGGATGCGGCGCCAGACGCAGCGTGCGCGTCGCCGCGCGGCGACGGTGGCTGCCCCGGCCGGGAAATCGCCCGACCGGCCGACGTCCTGTGGGCCGCTTGCCCCAGCGGCCCGGTCCGCCGCAGTCCGCCGCACCGTCCGGAACCGCCGTGTCCGGCGCTATCCGGCCAAGGGCAGTCCGGACAGCCGTACTCCACTCCGCTGCTGCCCCAACTCATCCAGCAGAGCTGTCAGTTGGCGCGCATCCCGGGGCATGAGCCGACCGGAGTCGTCGAGGTGGACGGCGCAGGCGGTGGTGGCGTCCACGAGCCGTTCGAGGGCGGCGACGACAGCGTCCGCGCCCTCCGAGTGCCGGGCGAGCGGCGGGAGTTCGGCGGCGGCCAGGGCGATGGCGGTACGGGCCTCGGCGAGCCGCCGGTAGGCCTCCCGGCGCAGGGCCCACCGGACGGTACGGTCGTCGGACCTGCCCCCGCCGCGCCCGCTCGGTGGGGCCTCGCTCAGCACATGCCCGAGGTAGGCCTGCGCTGCCGCACCCGCCGCCGCGAGCCGGGACCGCACTCCCCCGCCCCGCTGCCCCGGCATCGGCAGATGACCCACGACCAGCACGATCGCGCAGGCCAGCAGCGTCTCCCCGATCCGGCTGAGGGAGGCCTGCGGCTCCCCGCCGACCATGACGAGGGCGAGGACGAGGACGGTCACGACGGCGGTCTGCGCGGCGAAGTGCCGGGTGGAGACGGGGATCAGCGCGCCGCTCACCGCCACCAGCAGGATCAGCCCCTCCGGCTGGGGCAGCACGGCGGCGAACCCGGCGAAGACCAGCGCGCCGAGCACGGTCCCGGCGGCCCGGCACAGCACCCGGGAGACCAGCGGCCCGAGGTCCGGCTTGACCAGGAACACGGCGGTGGCCGGGAGCCAGTACCAGTGGGAGTGCTGCCCGTACCAGCGGGCGTGATGCAGATACTGCGCCACGGCGGCGCTGGCCCCGAAGCAGAGGGCGACCCGCAGCCCGTACTCCCGCCCACCGGCCCCGAGGACGAGCCGCAGCACACTCGCAGCGGTCCGCCTGCGGGTGTGCAGATCACCGGCGCTCCCCCGGTCGAAGGCGTCGGCGGCGTGCAGCAGGGCGTCGTCGAGCGCGCGCAGCGCGGGGGCGGAGCGGTGCGGCGCGGGCAGCGGCCCGGTGGGCGTGTTCTCCCGTACGGCGGCGGCGAGCCGCCGTGGCCCCTCGGACGTCCGCCCGCCGACCGCCTCCCCGGCCCACGCGAGCGCGGTCGCCGCCTCGGCGAGCGGCAGCGCGGTGGCGTACTGCGCGTGCAGTCGCCGTTCGGCCGCGGAGGAGGCGTACCTCCGCAACCGGGGCCCGGAGAGGGCGTCCTGGGCGTGGTCGAGGGCGGCGGTGAGGGCTTCTCGCCGTCCGACGGCCTCCTCGCCCCCGACAGCGTCGAGCAGGTCGGCGACGGCGTCGTACACGGCGGCGACGGCGTCCCGCTCCCCGTCGAACCGGAAGTCACCGGCGGTGGCGCCGGGCGTGGGCAGCGCCAGCCGCAGCGCGAGCAGCCAGCAGGCGCCGCCCAGGTAGGCGAGGGCCCGCAGCCATCCGGGCGTGGGCCCCGGCATTCCGGCCCCGACGGCGGTGGCGACGAGCAGCTGGGTACCGGCACCGGAGGCGACGGGCCCGACGGCACTGATGCCTCCGGCGACGAGCCCGACGCAGGTGAGAAGCAGGGTCAGGGCGAGGGCACCGAGGTGCTGCCCGCCGTACGTCCCGACGAGCAGCCCGCCGCCGCCCGCCAGCGCGGGCGCACCGATCCTCATGACGGACACCCGCCGACTGCCCGGACGGTCGTTGATGCCGGCGAGCATCGCGGCGATCGCGGCGATGACACCGAGCGGGGTGCGGTCGGCGAGCACGGCGAAAAGCAGCAGCGGCCCCGCGGACAGCGCACCCCGGGCCACCGCACTCCACGGCACAGGTCCGCCCTGAGCGCGAAAGGCATGTGCGAGCCATGGGGGCAGAGCGAGGAACGTACGGGACACGGGGCTCCTGTCCGGACGAGGGCGGGGTACGCCTTCGGGCGACGGTGGCCGGGGCGGGCGGGGTCGTCCACGGTAGATCGCGCAGGTGCGGGGTCTGAGCCGCTTGTATTACCGGGATGTGACGATGCCGGGAAAGACCGTGTTCTTTATGAACGCAACCGAAGTCAGCCGTGCGCCCGGGCTGTGAGATACGGGTCCTGGCGCAGGACTTCACGACTGCCGAGGAGCGTGCCGACGGCCAGTCCGAAGGCGGGCAGGAGCAGCGCCGCGGCAACCCACGCCGGTCCGGGCAAGGCGTCGGTGACGGCGATGGGCAAGCCCAGTGTGTCGCTGAGCGGGCCGGTCAGCACGAGGGAGAGCCCCGTGCCGACGGCGACGCCGACCAGGCCCGCCGCTCCCCCGGAGAGCACGGCTTCACCGAGCAGGATTCCGCGCACCTCGGGCCGCCCGGAGCCGAGGATCCGCAGGACGGCGAACTGACCGATCCGCGCCCGCACACTGTCCGCGGCCCGCACTGCACCCAGCAGCACGGCGGCCACCGTGGAGTCGAGGAAGGCGGAGTCGGTGAGGGCGGGCATGACAGCCAGCCTGGCGACTGGGAATGGGGGTGTCGAACAGTTATCCCGTCACGTCATCCCGTCATCCCGTCACGTCATCGCGTCTCCCCGTTCGGTTGTGGAGAGCCGGGGCGTTGTCAGTGGGGCGCTGTATCAATGGAGTCATCACTCAGCGTTACGACGGGGGAGGTCGTGATGACTTCGTGCGACGAGGATCATGCGGGGCGGGGAGAGGCGTATGTGTCGTCGGCTCGGCTGCGGGCGCGTGGCTGGACCGGCGGGATGGTGCGGCGCCTTCTCGGTGAGCCCGATGCGGTCCGCGCCCACCCTTGCTCCCGTACGGCCCCGCCCATCCGCCTCTACGCCGTCGAGCGGGTCGAGTCCGTCGAGCGCGGTGAGGCGTTCAGGGCCGCTTCGGCGGCGGAAGTTCGGCGACCGGACGCGGCGAGAGCCGTCATACGGCGCATCCGGCGGAAGGTGCTGGCGCGGATCGCGACGGGGCCGACCGGGGAGGGCAACGAAAACCAGATGCGGAGCCCGGCCGGGGACCGGACCATCGGTGAGTCGTCCAACCTCGCCGCAGCGCCTTCCGTGTCGTCCTCCTCTCCGTCCCCCACATCGCCCCCAGGAGTCACCCCCGTGATCCGTCGTGTCACCGTTCCCGGGCTCTTTCCGCCGCCCCGTTACTCCCACGCCTCCGTCGTCGAGGCAGGCACGCGGCTCGCGTTTCTCGCCGGGGCCGTGCCGCTCGACGCGGAGGGGGCCTTGGTGGGTGAGGGGGACCCCGTGCGGCAGGCCGAGCAGGTGCTGGTGAATCTGGAAGAGCAACTGCGGGCGGTCGGCTCCGACTTGGCGCATGTCGTGGCGACGGACGTGTACGTCGTCGCCGCCGAACCAGCCGTACTGTCCGCCGTATGGGACGTCGTCGAGGCGTCCGGGCTCAGTACGGGGCCGCACTCGTCGACCCTCATCGGCGTGGCCTGCCTCGGGTACACCGGGCAACTCGTGGAGATCACCGCGACCGCCGTAGTACCGGACGGGGACGGCCGCCCGTGACCCGCGCCGAAGCACCCTTCCCCCTCGACGCGGACGTCGTCCTGCGGCGTGCCGCCGCCCCGGACGCCCGTGCCGCGGCCGACGTCTGGCTGTCCTCCTTCGCCGCCGCGCTGCCGACGGTCGTCAGCCCGCGGTCCGCCGACGAGGTGCGCGGCTACTTCCGGGACGTCGTGGTGCCCTTCCGGGAGACCTGGGTCGCGGACGCCGGGGGCGGGCACGGGATCGTCGGGGTCATGGTGCTCGCCGACGACGAGCTGTCCCAGCTCCACCTGGCCCCCGACTGGCGTGGCCGCGGCCTCGGGGACCGGTTCGTGGGGCTGGCCAAGGAGCGCCGACCGCAGGGGCTGGCCCTGTGGACCTTCCAGGTCAACGAACCCGCCCACCGGTTCTACGAACGGCACGGCTTCGTCGCCGTCGCCTACACGGACGGCAGCGGCAACGAGGAGCGGGAGCCGGATGTCCGGTACCTATGGCGCCCCTGACCACAGGGCCCCGCGGTTACTCCTCCTCACCTCCCGCCGAGCCGGCCGAGGGCAGCCGCTCCCGGATCTCGTCCATCACCGTCGAGTCCGTCAGCGTCGTGACGTCCCCGAGGTCCCGTTTCTCGGCGACGTCCCGCAGCAGGCGGCGCATGATCTTGCCGGAGCGGGTCTTGGGCAGTTCGGCGACCACCAGGATCTGCCGCGGCCGGGCGATCGGGCCGATCTCCTTGGCGACGTGGGCGCGCAGCGCGGCCGCCACCTCGTCCGCACCGGCCGCACCGGCCCCGTTCCCAGCCCCGGCCCCCGCCGCAGCCGCGTCCCCGCGCAGGATGACGAAGGCCACGACGCCCTGCCCGGTCGTCACGTCGGTCGCGCCGACCACGGCGGCCTCCGCGACCATCGGATGGGAGACGAGGGCCGATTCGACCTCCGTGGTGGAGATGCGGTGCCCGGAGACGTTCATGACGTCGTCGACCCGGCCGAGCAGCCAGATGTCGCCGTCCTCGTCCTTCTTGGCGCCGTCCCCCGCGAAGTACGTCCCGGCGAAGCGCGACCAGTACGTGTCGATGTACCGCTGTTCGTCGCCCCAGATGGTGCGCAGCATCCCCGGCCACGGTTCGGTCAGGACCAGGTAGCCGCCGGAGCCGTCGGGCACCGGCTTGCCGGTGTCGTCGACGACGTCGGCCGCGATGCCCGGCAGGGGGCGCAGGGCCGAACCCGGCTTGCAGACGCTCACACCCGGCAGCGGGCTGATCATCTGGGCGCCGGTCTCCGTCTGCCACCAGGTGTCCACGACCGGACAGCGGTCGGAACCGATGTGCTTGCGATACCAGATCCACGCCTCCGGGTTGATCGGTTCGCCGACCGAGCCCAGCAGCCGCAGCGACGACAGGTCGAACTCGGCCGGGAAGTCGGCGCCCCACTTCATGAAGGTGCGGATCGCGGTCGGCGCGCAGTACAGGATGGACACACGGTACTTCTCGACCAGTTCCCACCAGCGGCCCTTGTGCGGGGTGTCCGGTGTCCCCTCGTACATCACGGACGTGACGCCGTTGGCCAGCGGTCCGTAGACGATGTACGAGTGGCCGGTGACCCAGCCGATGTCCGCCGCTGTCCAGAACACGTCCCGTTCCGGCTTGACGTCGAACACCGCCCAGTGCGACCAGGCGACCTGGGTGAGATAGCCGCCGGTGGTGTGCAGGATGCCCTTGGGGCGGGCGGTCGTACCCGAGGTGTACATGATGTACAGGGGGTGTTCGCTGTCGAACGCCTCCGCCTCGTGCTCGGACGGCTGTCCGTCCACCAGGTCGTGCCACCACACGTCCCGGCCGTCGGTCCACTCGACGTCCTGCCCGGTGCGCCGGACGACCAGCACGCTGCGTACGTCCGGGCACTCGCGCAGTGCCTCGTCGACCGCCGGTTTCAGCGCCGAGGGGCTGCCCCTGCGGTAGCCGCCGTCGGCGGTGATCACCACATGCGCGTCGCAGTCGAGGATGCGGCCGCGCAGGGCCTCGGCGGAGAAGCCGCCGAAGACCACGGTGTGCGGGGCGCCGATGCGGGCGCAGGCCAGCATCGCCACCACCGTCTCCGGGATCATCGGCATGTAGATCGCCACCCGATCGCCGGTGCCGACGCCGAGCGACCGCAGGGCGTTGGCCGCCCGGCAGACCTCGGCGGTCAGTTCGGCGTAGGTGATCGTGCGGGTGTCGCCGGGCTCGCCCTCCCAGTGGAAGGCGACGCGGTCCCCGCGGCCCGCGGCCACGTGCCGGTCGAGGCAGTTGTGCGCCGCGTTGAGGCGCCCGCCGACGAACCAGCGGGCGAAGGGGGCACGGCTCCAGTCGAGGACCTCGTCCCAGGGCCGGGCCCAGTCCAGCCGGCCGGCCGCCTCGGCCCAGAAGGCGAGACGGTCGGTGTCGGCACGTTCGTAGTCCGCCGCGGTGGCGTTCGCCGCGTCGGCCAGCTCCGGGGGCGGCGGGAACCGTCGCTCCTCACGGAGCAGGTTGGAGAGTGTTTCGCCACCGGAGTCGGTCATGCGTGGGCTCCGAAGGGACCGCGGTGGTGCGTGCGGTGCGGCCGCAGGTGCTCACCGAGGTTGGGCCAGACCGGCATGACGGCACGGTCGTACGTGGAGTTGGTGACGCCCGCGAAGGACGCGTACCAGGCGCACACGGCCGTGACCAGACCCAGCCAGCCGCCGGCCTTGACGGTGTTCGGCGACTGCGCGAAGTCGGCGACGCACAGCACGATGAAGGTCGCGGACAGCGTGACGAACACGGCGAGGATCGCCCCCGTCGTCCGCGTGGCGGCGACGGTCATGTACACCGTGAACACCGCCCACACCAGCAGGAACAGCCCGCTGGCCTGGTGCGCGGTGGCCGCCGGCAGCCCGGGTGCGACGAACTTCGCGTAGGCCGCGTACGACAGCCAGAAGGCGCCGAAGGACCCGAACGCTGTGGCGCCGAAGGTGTTGCCCTTGCGGAACTCCCACATACCGGCGAGGAGTTGGGCGAGCCCGCCGTAGAAGAGGGCGAGCGGCAGGACGACGGCGACCAGTGTCTTGTCGGTGATGAGATTCGCGTTGAAGGTGCTGAGAACGAACGTCGTCGCGGCGAAGGCGGCGAGGCCGAGCGGGCCGGGGTCCGCGATCTTGGCCTGTTCGGTGGTCGGAGTGCTCATTGCGTCTCCTCCTGTGATCCAGATCACAAGATTGTGAGATCCATTGTAGGCACCACCTATGGCGTGCAGGCGCCGCACCCACAGCCGGCAATCGGCGAACGGTGCCGACTGTGCGACGAACGGTCGTCCGGCGTCGTCGGGGGCGGATCACCGGGTTCCCCGGCCACCGATCTCTAGTCGTCGCCGCGGTTCCGGTACGCCCAGTCCGCCGCCCGCGCGGCGAGCGCGACCAGGTCCGGCTCCCCGGTGTCGCCGTCGAGGTGGCGGTACTCCACGGCCGTGAGGATGACGATCCGCTCCGGCAGCCCCAGCTGATCGTGGAACCCACTACCGAGGATGTCCGCGGCGGCCTCATCAGCAGAGAACCCGGCCGCATGCCGGCTGTGGATCAAGGCTTCCAGTTCCCGAAGGTATGTGACATAGCACTGGACGTCCCGAGGCGTCATCACCGCCCCGTGCCCCGGCACCACCACCTCCGGCTCCAGCGCCAGAATCGCCTCGCAGGCGGCGACGACATTGGCGAGCGGCCCGTTCCAGTGCACGGGATGGTCGCCCGCGAACAGCACATCCCCGGCACACACGACCCCACGCCCCGGGAAATGAACGACAAGATCCCCAGCCGAGTGCGCGGGCCCCACCTCGATCAGCTCGACCTGAATGTCCCCCACGGCCAACTCGTGCCGCCCGGAGAACGTAAGGGTCGGAGGAACGGCCTCGACCCCCTCGTACCGATAGCGCCCGAAGTGCCGGCGCGCGTACCACCCCAGCGGCTGGTCGGCCGGTGTCTGATGGGTCAGGAAGTGCATCTGCTGGGGCGACGGCTCATGACACAGATGCTCGGCGCCGGCCTTGGTGGCGATGATCTCGGCGCCGGGAAAACAGCCGTTGCCAAAGGTGTGGTCCCCATTGCCGTGCGTGTTGACAATGATCCGTACGCCACCGGCAGGCAAAAGCGACCCGGCGGCGGCGACGAGAGCCTCGGTCATCACCCGGTCGTACGGGGTGTCGACGAGCGCCGCCTCCTCCCCCGAGGTGATCAGCAGACAGTTGGCGAAGCCCCAGGTGCCGGTGTGCGCGGGAGCCCACAGATGCAGCCCGTCGGCCACAGGGGCGAGTCCGTCAGGAAGGTTCATGCCGATCATTGTGCTCAACCACCCGCAGCCGCCCACGCGCGGGATCCCGACCCATGACGCACCTCAAGGGGCGCGGGGAAACCGCGCGAGCAACCCCATCCCACCCGCACCTGACATCACCACATCACCACATCACCACCCCCCACTCCCCCAAACCCTCCGCTTGACCACCGGCACCCCATAACTCCCCGCCCGACTGGTCCGCACTCTCGTCGAACACCGGGAGTCGTACGACGCCATCGCTCCGGCGACCCGGAACGTGCCCGGGCGCACGCGCTGTCCCGCGTGCGGACCAACTATCGTTCCACCGTCAGACACCTGTTCGGAGAGGCGGAGGCGTAGCGAACGCCGGCCGCTCATGGGGGGATTCATGGTCAGCAGACGTGGGCTGCTCGGTGGTGCGGCGCTTCTGGGCGTGGGCATGGTGGGCGGCGGCACGGGGGTCGCGGCCGCCGACGCGCCGCTGGACACGCCGTTCACACCGGTCGGAACTCCGCATCTGGCGGAGGCGGAACGCATGGTGCAGTACCAGCGGCTGCTGGCCGCCGGGTATCTGCCGACGGGGCTGGCCGGGCACTGGCCCCTGGACGGCTCGGGCGCCGACCGCTCCGGCCGCGAGCACCCGCTCACGCTCGGCTCCGGGGCGACCTGGTCGGCGCTGCGGGCGGGCGGGGAACTCAGCCTCGACGGCACCTCCGGGGCGTACGCGGCGACCGGCTCGGTGCTGGACACGACGGCCCCCTTCACGGTCTCCACCTGGGTGCGCCTGGCGCCCGACGCCGACCTCACCAGCATGTACACCGCGGTCAGCCAGGACGGCGCCACCGCCAGCCGCTTCCTGCTCCAGTACGACGACACCGCCGGCACCTGGGCCTTCAAGGTCCGCGCCGAGGACCAGAGCAGCAAGGTCTCCGCCCTCGCCACCACCCGGCCCGCGCTCGGCGTGTGGACCCATCTGACCGGCGTCTGGGACGGCACGCGCATCCTGCTGTACGTCGACGGACAGCTCCAGGGCAGCGCGGCGACGACCCTCTCCTGGGCCGCGACCCAGGGCTTCAGCATCGGCCGCGCCCGCTTCGACGGCGCCCCCGTCAACCGGTTCAAGGGCGCCGTCGACGACGTACGGGCCTACGGCCGTGCCCTGACCGCGGAGGAGGTCGCCCTGGTCAGCGGCCGTACGGCACGGCAGAACAACGTCTATCTGGTCGGCTCGTCCGCGACCGTCACCTGGGGCTCCCCCGCCGACCCGGCGAGCTGGATCGCCCGCGCCCGCTGCTCCTCCTTCGTCACGGCCGTCCTCAAGCACAGCCACGGCTGGGCGAGCGACGACTACTTCACCCAGTACTTCCAGGACCGCGTCCCGGAGGCCGCCGACTACTGCACGGCGTTCACGAAGGACACCGCCGGCCCGCGCTTCCGCCGTATCCGCAAGGTCACCGACCTGCAGCCCGGCGACATCGTCGCGGTGGACTACAACGGCAGCGACCCCGCCAACACCGGGCACATCGTGATCGTCCGCGAGGTCAAGGGCGTCTTCAGCGGCACGGCCGACTTCCCCGGGGAGACGCAGTACGCCGTGGAGATCGTCGACTGCACCTCCGACCCGCACGGCGTGTACGGGCTCACCAACTACCCGAAGTACCCCGACACCCGCATGGTCTCCACCGTCGCGGGCGAGAGCTTCGAGGGCGTCGGCATCGGCCACATGATGTTCTACGCCTCCGACACGACGGGCGAGTTCACGCGCTACCGATGGAGCGTCAACTCCTCGAAGACCACCGGGACCTACGACGTGACGCAGCGCCCGGTCGCGGCGGCGCGCATCGTCTGACGACCGGTCACCCGCGGGCGTACCTGTCCGTGGCCGCCACGAGCGCCTCCGCCATCCCGGGGGCGCCCGTGGTGTGGCCGACGTCGTCCACGACCACCAACTCGCTGCCGGGCCAGGCGTGGTGGAGCCGCCAGACGATGCCCAGCAGGTTGCCGAAGTCGAGGCTGCCCTGGACGAGGGTGCCGCGGATGCCCGCCAGCTGCGGGGCGTCCCGCAGGACCACGCCCTCGTCGCCGCCCTCGCCCAGGAAGTGGCCGTTGCCCCAGTAGTGCGTGACGGTGCGGGCGAAGCCCATGCGGAACTCCGGGTCCTCGAACCGCTCGACGGACCGTGGCGGCGCGGGAATGGTCGCCGTCTCCCAGTCGGTCCAGGCGCGCGCGGCATGCTCCCGCGTCGCGGGGTCGGGCGACTCGAGGAGCCGGCTGTAGGCGGCGGCGAGGTCGCCGTCCCGTTCGTCCTCGGGCACCTCGGCCCGGAAGCGCTCGAAGGCCTCGGGGAAGAACTGGCCGAGTCCCCTGGTCAGCAGGGCCACTTCGGCGTCGGATCCGGTGGCGACGCCGGTCAGCACCAGTTCGCTCACCGCGTCGGGATGCTTCTGCGCGTACCGCAGCCCCAGCACGGACCCCCACGACACTCCCCACACCAGCCACCGCCCGATCCCCAAGTGCCGCCGCAGCAGCTCCAGATCGGCGATGAGGTGGGCGGTCGTGTTGACGCTCATGTCGGTGTCGTACGCGCTCGCGGGCGGGGTGGAGCCTCCGGCACCGCGCTGGTCGAGGAGCACGACGCGGTAGAGAGCGGGGTCGAACAGACGCCGGAAATACGGTCCGCAGCCGGAACCGGGGCCGCCGTGCAGCACGACCGCGGGCTTGCCGCGGGGATTTCCGCAGGTCTCCCAGTACACGCGGTTGCCGTCGCCGACATCGAGCAGGCCGTGGTCGTACGGTTCGATCTCGGGGTAGAGGGGCATCCGGGCACCGTAACGCTCCCCCGGTCGGCCCGCATGCTCATTTCACGGGCAGTCCCGCCGCCTCCCCCGCGGTGCGCAGGACGTCCCGCAGCATCTCGGGGGTGAGCTTGCCGGTGAAGGTGTTGCGCTGGCTGACGTGGAAGCAGCCGAAGAGGTCGAGGCCGTCGAGCGGCACCCGTGTGCCGTGCCCGAACACCGGCCGGGGCCGGGGCACCGTCCAGCCCGCCTGGGCGAACGCGGGCAGCGCGGCCTGCCAGCCGAACGCGCCGAGGATCACAGCCGCGCGCAGGGTGGGCCGCAGGAGCTTCAGTTCCTGGACGAGCCAGGGCCGGCAGGTGTCCCGTTCGCCGGGGGTGGGCTTGTTCTCGGGAGGGGCGCAGTGCACGGGCGCGGTGACGCGCACGCCGTGCAGGGCGAGGCCGTCGTCCGCCGAGACGGAGGTCGGCTGCGAGGCAAGCCCCACGTCGTACATGGCCTGGTACAGCACGTCCCCGGAGCGGTCGCCGGTGAACATGCGGCCGGTGCGGTTGCCGCCGTGCGCCGCCGGGGCGAGCCCGATGACCAGCAGCGAGGCGTCGGCGGGCCCGAAGCCGGGCACCGGGCGGGCCCAGTACGTCCAGTCCTGGAAGGCCGCCCGCCTGACCCGCCCGACCTCCTCACGCCACTCCACCAGCCGGGGACACGCCCCGCATCCGGCGATCCGCTGATCGAGCTCGGCCAGACTGTCCATGCGTCAACGGTACGGCGAGGTCTCCGACCGGCCGACAAGCTGTCCGGGGTCCGTTCACGCGGGACCGCACCCCACGGGCTGGGGACGAAGACCCACCCGCACCGGGTCGGAAAACCGCAGGGGTCGCGCGCGGTGGAGGACTAAGGTCGGGGGCATGGGTTGGGAAGGTGACGAGGTGAAGAGCGGGCCGGGTGCCCCCGAGGAGGCGGCCGTGGCCGGCGCTGCCGAGAGCGCGGCGGCCGACGATCCCAAGGTCGCCGCCGCGATCGCCGCCGCCGAGGCGGCCGGGCCGGCCAACGGCGAGAGCGTGCGCGTCGACAGCTGGATCTGGGCCGTGCGCCTCATCAAGACCCGCTCGCTCGGCGCCACCGCCTGCAAGGGCGGGCACGTCCGGGTGAACGGGCAGAACGTGAAGCCCTCGCACACCCTCCGCGTCGGCGACGAGGTGCGGCTGCGCCACGAGGGCCGGGAGCGGATCGTGATCGTCAAGCGGCTGATCCGCAAGCGGGTGGGCGCTCCCGTGGCGGTTCAGTGCTATGTCGACAACTCCCCTCCCCCGCCCCCGCGCGAGGCCGTCGCCCCCATCGGCATCCGCGACCGCGGCGCGGGCCGCCCGACCAAGCGCGACCGGCGGGAGCTGGAGCGCCTGCGGGGCCTGATGGGCGGCTCCGGGCGGCCGGGCGGACACTGACCCTGGCATGCGGAGGTGGCGTCCGGCACTGACCGGACGCCACCTCCGTCGTCGGGCTCAGGCCCGTCGTCGTACGAGACTCAGCAGATCCCTGGTGGAGCCGCGCCGCACCCAGGCGATCACGGCGAGCGGCACGATCAGGATCAGCGGGGTCGCGGCGTTCTCGCCATGGAAGACGATCATCTGGACGAAGAACGCGCCGACCATCAGCGCGCTCAGCGCGACGGCGGCCACCGACTGCAGCACCGGCACCAACAGGGCCACCGCACCGGCCAGTTCGAGCGCGCCGATGGTGTACATGCCCGCGCTGCCCCAGCCGATCTTGTCGAAGGAGTCCACGGCGTACTGGTTGCCGATCAGCTTCGGCAGGGCGCTCGCGACACCGTAGAACAGGGCGAGCAGCACCTGCACGGTGCGCAGGACGATCCGGGCGCGGCGACCGCGGGCGGAGACGGCGGCGGGGGCGACGGAGGTGACGGGGACGGTGGTCTCGGACATGGTGTTCTCCTGTGGTGAGCGGTGCGTCTCGCTGTCACAGGGACAGACCGGGGCCCTCGCCCGAACTCATCGGTGTCCGCGCCCTTTTCACAGCGGGAACCAGCCGTGCCCGGTGTACCAGTGGCCGCCCGCCCGCAGATGGTCCCCGACGGCCCGCTCCAGGGCGCTGCGCCGGGGCAGGGTCTCCACGGGCAGCGTCGGATCGCCGAAGACGAACTCCACCGGATCGGTGTCCGAGGGCTCCCGCTCCTCGCGGGCCAGGCGGAACCGGTCCTGGAAGCGGACGATGTTGGAGCCGGCCGGCAGGTAGTCCCGCAACTGGCGGTCCAGCAGCCAGGAGTGGCAGGTCGCGACCCGGTACTTCTCCTCGGGGAAGTACCGGGCGAAGAACTCCGCCGCCAGCGCCAGCGAGCGGTCGCAGGCGGCCGGGGAGAACGGGCCGAGGAAGTCGGGGATGTGCAGGCTCAGACACGGCGTCCCCGGACCGACGTCGAGCCCGGCCGCCGCGAGGGCCGTCCCCGTGCGCCGCCCCAGCCGGGCCCGCTCGAACTGCAGCCTGCCCAGCTGGTACAGCTCGCCCCGGAAGTGGTGCCCGAACCACCACACGGCGTGCACGCCCGCGACGCCGTACTGCCGCCGGTGCACGGCCATGTGCCGGCCGAGGTCGGCGAGGGTGCGCCGGGAGACGTCGTCGGGGATCCCTCGTCTGCGGTGGTAGGCCCGGGTGTACGGCAGCGCCGCCACGAAGACGTACACGGGGAAGCAGCGCTGCAGGGGGCCCGAGGGCCAGTCGAGGTCGGGCAGGTCCAGTTCGGTGCCGATCTCCCCGAGCCCCTGGACGAGCTCCGCGACCGACGTCTCCAGCGCCCGCCGCAGTTCCGGGTCGTCGGTCACCCGGCGGCTCATCCGTACCAGGTCGCCGATGTCCTCATGGGGTACCGCGAGATCGAGCAGTACCTCGGCCAGTTCGTCCGCAGCCGGCAGCACGGAAACCCCCTTTGGTGAACGTCCGCATCGAAGAGTACGTTGCGAAGAGGAGTAGTGATCGGCGATGCGTACCGGCAGTGAACCCACGACCGCCCGCAGCGCACTGCGGGCACGGTTCTGGCTGAGCGTGTGGGGGCTGGTCTGGACGATCTTCGGCACGGCGGCTTTCGCACTGGCCGGGCGGCCGGGCTGGGCGGCCGCCTGCGGGGCGCTGTGGCTCGTGATCACCGTCGACATGACGATCATCCTCAGGCACATCCACCAGGGCCCCCACTACCAGCCGGGCCGCGACATCCCGCCGTACCGGCCGCCGGAGAGCCGGCCCCGCTCATGACGGTCCGGCCGGCGGCTGTCCGGCGACGCCGGCACGCTCCGCCGGGCGGGCCCGGACGGCCGGCTCACGCCGGATCGTCGAAGCGGGCCGCCTTCAGGAACTGGGGGTTGGGGTCCAGGGCCGCCGCCAGACGGAAGTGGCGTTTGGCCTGCTCACCCCGGCCCTGGCGCTCGTAGGTGCGGGCCAGCGCGAAGTGCGCGAACGCGTTGTCCGGCTCGCGCTCCAGGACGATGGTGAACTCCAGCTCCGCGGGCCGCAGTTGGGCGGCGGCGAAGAAGGCCCTCGCCCGCAGCAGCCGGGCGGCGGTGTTCTCGGGGTGGGCGGCGATCACCGGATCGAGCAGCTTCACCGCGCCGCGCGGGTCCCGTGCGTTGAGCAACTGCTCGGCGGCACGGAAGTCGATGACATGCGTCTCCGGAGTACGTCCGGTCGAACCGCTGATCTCGGGCACGGCACAGTCCTTCCCTCGCTGGAGGGGTTCAACGCGCCGGAAGGACCCCGCTATTCCTGGGGCTGCCGGGACGAACCCGCCTGAGCCCGGGCTCTTCGGACGAGATCGGCCCACACGTCCTTGACCCGGCGGTGGAGTTCCTCGAGCGGTACGTCGTTGTCGATGACGACGTCCGCGATCTCCCGGCGTTTCTCCCGGCTCGCCTGGGCGGCCATGCGGGCCCGCGCGTCCTGCTCCGTCATGCCCCGCAGCCGTACCAGCCGGTCGAGCTGCGTCTCGGGACTGGCGTCGACGACGATCACGACGTCGTACAGCGGGGCGAGGCCGTTCTCGGTGAGGAGCGGCACGTCGTGCACGACCACCGCGTCCTCGGCGGCGGCCTGCTCCAGCTCCCGGGAGCGGGCGCCCACCAAGGGGTGCACGATCGAGTTCAGCACGGCGAGTCTGTCCGGGTCGGCAAAGACGATCGAGCCGAGTTTCGGCCGGTCGAGGCTGCCGTCGGCGGCGAGCACGTCGGCCCCGAAGGCCTCGACGACCGCCGCCAGTCCGGGCGTCCCCGGCTCGACGACCTCGCGCGCGATGCGGTCCGCGTCGATCAGCACGGCGCCGCACGCGACGAGCAGCCGCGACACCTCGCTCTTACCGGCACCGATGCCCCCGGTCAGGCCGACTTTCAGCATGACCGAGAGCTTACGGCCCACCTCTGACAACGCACCCCTCAGGTGTCAGTTGTCGCCCTCGCGCTCCGCCAGGAACTTCTCGAACTCCCGTCCGATCTCGTCCGCCGACGGGATGTCGACGGGCTCGGCGAGCATGTTGCCCCTGCTCTCGGCGCCCGCGACCGCGTCGTACTGGTTCTCCAGGCCCGTGACGAGGGAGGTGAGCTCCTCGTCGCCCTCCTGGACCTGGCGGTCGATCTCGGTCTGGGTGCGGTGCGCGTCCGTGCGCAGGGCGTGCGCGACGCCGGGCAGCACCAGCCCGGTGGCGGCCGTGACGGCCTCCAGCACGGTCAGCGCCGCGTCCGGATACGGGGAGCGGGCGATGTAGTGCGGCACGTGCGCGGCGACGCCCAGGACGTCGTGGCCGGCCTCCATCAGCCGGTACTCGACGAGGGCCTCGGCGCTGCCGGGGACCTGCGCCTCGTCGAAGGGGCTGCGGTGGCCCGGGACCAGGTCGGTGCGGTTGCCGTGCGGGGTCAGGCCCACGGGACGGGTGTGCGGGACGCCCATGGGGATGCCGTGGAAGGTCACGGACAGGCGCACGCCGAGCCGCTCCACGATCTGCTGGACGGCCGCGGCGAAGCGCTCCCACTCCACGTCCGGCTCGGGCCCGGACAGCAGCAGGAAGGGCGCTCCGGTGGTGTCCTGGACGAGCCGCACGTCGATGGTGGGCTCCTCGTAGTCGGTCCACCGGTCGCGCTCGAAGGTCAGCAGCGGGCGGCGGGCACGGTAGTCCACGAGCCGGTCGTGGTCGAAGCGGGCGACGACCTGGTTGGGCAGCGAGTCGAGCAGCCGGTCGACGATCTGGTCGCCGGTCTCGCCCGCGTCGATGTACCCGTCGAAGTGGTAGAGCATGACAAGGCCGGCCGACTCCTGGGCGAGCGCCATGTCGACGACGGCGAGGCCCTTCGGCTCCCATGCGTACAAACCCTGCGGATCAAGCACTGTGACCGCTCCTCCTCGTGTTCATACGCTTCAACGCCCCCTGGACCAGGGGCATTCCCACCACCGCCCCTGATCAGCCATCTCTTGGTGCGCTTTGTGGGGGAGACGAGGTGAAGCAGGCTTTCCCCGGACACACTGATCCCTGGACACACTGAGGGGCCGCACCCCGAAAGGTACGGCCCCTCAGTCAGGAGCTACTGCTCAGTGGGCGTCAGCTCTGACCGCCCGCCAGCTTCTCCCGCAGCGCGGCAAGCGCCTCGTCCGAGGCCAGCGCGCCGGAGTTGTCCGGGCCCTCGGAGGAGTACGAACCGCCACCCGCGGCCGGAGCCGCACCCGCGGCGTCGCCGCCCTCGGCGGCAGCGGCGGCGTCGGCCTCGCGGCTCTTGATGACCTGCTGCTGGTGCTGCTCGAAGCGCTGCTGCGCCTCGGCGTACTGGGTCTCCCACGCCTCGCGCTGGGTCTCGTAGCCCTCGAGCCAGTCGTTGGTCTCGGGGTCGAAGCCCTCGGGGTAGATGTAGTTGCCCTGGTCGTCGTAGGACGCGGCCATGCCGTACAGGGTCGGGTCGAACTCGACCGAGGCCGGGTCGGCACCGAAGGACTCGTTGGCCTGCTTCAGCGAGAGGCTGATGCGACGGCGCTCGAGGTCGATGTCGATGACCTTGACGAAGATCTCGTCGTTGACCTGGACGACCTGCTCCGGGATCTCCACGTGGCGCTCGGCCAGCTCGGAGATGTGGACCAGACCCTCGATGCCCTCGTCCACGCGGACGAACGCACCGAACGGAACCAGCTTCGTGACCTTGCCGGGCACGACCTGGCCGATCTGGTGGGTGCGGGCGAACTGCTGCCACGGGTCTTCCTGGGTCGCCTTCAGCGACAGGGAGACGCGCTCGCGGTCCATGTCGACGTCGAGGACCTCGACCGTGACCTCCTGGCCGACCTCGACGACCTCGGAGGGGTGGTCGATGTGCTTCCAGGACAGCTCGGAGACGTGGACCAGACCGTCGACGCCACCCAGGTCCACGAAGGCACCGAAGTTGACGATCGAGGAGACCACGCCGGAGCGGACCTGACCCTTCTGCAGGGTCGTGAGGAACGTCTGGCGGACCTCGGACTGGGTCTGCTCCAGCCAGGCACGGCGGGACAGGACCACGTTGTTGCGGTTCTTGTCCAGCTCGATGATCTTCGCCTCGAGCTCCTTGCCCACGTAGGGCTGGAGGTCGCGGACGCGGCGCATCTCGACCAGGGAGGCCGGGAGGAAGCCACGGAGGCCGATGTCGAGGATGAGACCACCCTTGACGACCTCGATGACGGTACCGGTGACGATGCCGTCCTCTTCCTTGATCTTCTCGATGGTGCCCCAGGCACGCTCGTACTGGGCACGCTTCTTCGAGAGGATCAGGCGGCCTTCCTTGTCCTCCTTCTGGAGAACAAGGGCTTCGATCTCGTCACCGACGGCGACGACCTCGTTCGGGTCGACGTCGTGCTTGATCGAGAGCTCGCGGCTCGGGATGACACCTTCGGTCTTGTAACCGATGTCGAGCAGGACCTCGTCCCGGTCGACCTTCACGATGACGCCGTCGACGATGTCGCCGTCGTTGAAGTACTTGATCGTCTCGTCGATCGCGGCGAGGAAGGCTTCCTCGTTACCGATGTCGTTGACCGCAACCTGCGGGGTCGTTGCGGTGGTCTCGGTGCTGCTCGTCATGTGGGAAAGGGCTCCGGTACGGACATTGAAGTCGTAGGTACTGCTTACGCCGGGAGCCCGTTTCGCTCTGAAGAAGCCGGACAGCCAAGGAAGCGCCACACAAAGCCACTGGTGGCGCCTCGACAACCGAGGGGACATACAACAGATGCGAGCGCAGCCTGCTACGTCTGAGGTGCGCAGGCCCGCAGCGCAACTTGTAGCATACGGGGGCGGCCAGGCAGGGTCAATGCGCGAAGGCGCACACCCGGGGCGGATCGCCCCATACCCGGCACAAGAAGCGTCTCGCGAGGCCACGCAGGCCCGCGACTCCCCTTCCGTGACACCGGTGGGCGTCGGGTTCGTCGGGAGGGAAGAGCCCGCAGACTAATACGAGGGAGCCGATCATCCAAGAGCCCGTTTCTTCCGAGACCGAGTTCGAGCCGGAGGCCACCCGGCGCGCGGCCGACGTCAGTGAGAGCGCCCGGGCCAACCGGGGCTGGTGGGACCGGAACGCGGACGAGTACCAGGTCGAGCACGGCACGTTCCTCGGTGACGACCGGTTCGTGTGGGGTCCCGAGGGGCTCGACGAGGTGGAGGCGGAGCTGCTCGGCCCGTCGGAGGACCTCAAGGGCAGGGACGTGCTGGAGATCGGCGCCGGCGCGGCGCAGTGCTCGCGCTGGCTCGCCGCGCAGGGGGCGCGTCCGGTCGCCCTCGACATCTCCCACCGCCAGCTCCAGCACGCCCTGCGCATCGGCGGCTCGTTCCCCCTGGTGTGCGCCGACGCGGGCGCCCTTCCCTTCGCCGACGGCTCCTTCGACCTGGCGTGCTCGGCCTACGGGGCGCTGCCGTTCGTGGCCGATCCGGTGCTGGTCCTCAGGGAGGTGCGGCGGGTGCTGCGTCCGGGCGGGCGGTTCGTCTTCTCGGTCACGCATCCGATCCGCTGGGCGTTCCCGGACGAGCCGGGCCCGGAGGGGCTGAGCGTGTCGGCCTCGTACTTCGACCGGACGCCGTACGTCGAGCAGGACGAGGAGGGCCGCGCGGTCTACGTGGAGCACCACCGGACGGTCGGCGACCGGGTGCGGGACGTGGTGGCCGGCGGCTTCCGGCTGGTCGACCTGGTCGAGCCGGAGTGGCCGGCCTGGAACACGTCCGAGTGGGGCGGCTGGTCACCGCTGCGCGGGAACCTGATCCCGGGCACGGCGATCTTCGTCTGCGAGCGGGACTGACGGAGATGCCGGACTGACGGTACGCGCGCGTGCCGGCGTTTCCGGGAGCCGTACGACACTGGGGGCGTGATCCGTTACGACGCCCTGGACGCGCTGCCGGTGCACAGCGCGCTGCCCGCCCTGCGTGACGCCCTGGACGGGCACGGTACGGCGGTGTTGGTCGCGCCTCCCGGAACGGGCAAGACGACCCTCGTGCCGCTCGCGCTCGCCGGGCTGCTCGGGGACGGGCCCGCGCGCCGCGTCGTCGTGGCCGAACCGCGCCGGATCGCCGCCCGCGCCGCCGCCCGGCGGATGGCGTGGCTGCTGGGCGAGAAGGTCGGCGGGAGCGTCGGGTACACCGTGCGCGGCGAGCGGGTCGTCGGCCGGCACGCGCGCGTGGAGGTCGTGACGACCGGTGTGCTGCTGCAGCGGCTGCAGCGGGACCAGGAGCTGGCCGGCGTGGACGTGGTCGTGCTCGACGAGTGCCATGAGCGGCATCTGGACGCGGACACCACGGCCGCGTTCCTGTGGGACGTGCGGGAGACGCTGCGGCCCGAGCTGCGGCTGGTGGCCGCGTCGGCGACGACGGACGCGGAGGGGTGGGCGCGGCTGCTGGGCGACGCGCCCGTGGTCGAGGCCGCCGGCACCGCGCACCCGGTGGAGGTGGTGTGGTCTCCGCCGGCCCGCCCGGTACGGCCGCCGCACGGCATGCGGGTGGACCCCGCGCTGCTGGCGCATGTGGCGTCGACGGTGCGGCGGGCGCTGCGGGAGCGGGACGGGGACGTGCTGTGCTTCCTGCCGGGCGTGGGCGAGATCGCGCGCGTGGCGGGGCAGTTGGGGGATCTCGGCGACATCGAGGTGCTCCAGGTGCACGGACGGGCCCCGGCGGCGGTGCAGGACGCGGTGCTGGCACCGGGCGAACGGCGCCGGGTGGTGCTCGCGACCTCGGTCGCGGAGTCCTCCCTCACGGTGCCCGGAGTGCGGGTGGTCGTCGACTCGGGGCTGGCGCGGGAGCCCCGCGTCGACCACGCGCGCGGGCTGAGCGCGCTGACGACGGTACGGGCCTCGCAGGCGGCCGGGCGGCAGCGGGCGGGGCGGGCCGGGCGTGAGGCGCCGGGGACGGTGTACCGGTGCTGGGCGGAGGCGGAGGACGCGCGTCTGCCGCGTTTCCCGGCGCCCGAGATCAAGGTGGCCGATCTGACGGCCTTCGCGCTCCAGGCGGCGTGCTGGGGCGACCCGGACGCGTCCGGGCTGGCGCTGCTGGATCCCCCGCCGGGCGGGGCGATGGCGGCGGCGCGGGCCGTGCTGACGGCGGTAGGTGCGGTCGACGCCGACGGGCGGGCCACGGAGCGGGGCGTGGTGCTGGCCCGGCTGGGGGTTCATCCGCGACTGGGGCGGGCGACGCTGGACACCTCGGGCGAGGGCGCCGAGGCGGTGGCCCTGCTCTCGGAGGAGCCGCCGCGGGAGTACGGCGACGATCTGGCGACCGCACTGCGCATCGCTCGGCGCGGGGGTGACGCGTATGCCGGGAGGTGGCGTGCGGAGGCGCGCAGACTGCGGGCCCTGACGACCGACCTGACCGGTCCGGCGCGACCCGGGAACGAAGCCGCACGGGGGGCCGCCGCGCCCGCCACGACCGCCGCGTCCCAGTCGCCCGATACCGCCTCTCCGACGGCCGCCGACCCGCCGCGTACAGCCGCCGCACACGACATCCCCGCGTTCGCGAGCCGCCCGGTCGCCGGCTCCTCACCCGCCCCCGTCCCTTCCGATGACGACTCGCTGGTCGGTGTTGTCGCGGCACTCGCGTTTCCCGAGCGGGTCGCGAAGGCGGACGGGGGGTCGTATCTGATGGCGTCGGGGACGCGGGCCGAGCTCGGCGAGGGCAGTCCGCTGCGGGGTGCGCCCTGGATCGCCGTGGCGGTCGCCGACCGGCCCGTCGGCAAAGGGCACGCGCGTGTACGGCTCGCCGCCGTGATCGACGAGGACGTGGCCCGGCGCGCGGCCGCCCCTCTGTACTCCGAGGCCGAGGAGGTCCACTGGGCCGACGGGGACGTCGTGGCCCGGCGTGTCGAGCGGCTGGGGGCGATCGAGCTGGCGGTGCGGCCGCTGGGGGACGCCGACCCCGTCCTCGTACGCGAGGCGCTTGTGGAAGGGCTGCGGCAGGACGGGCTCGGCCTGTTGCGCTGGTCGCCCGCCGCCGTCGTACTGCGGCAGCGGCTCGCCTTTCTGCACCTGCACCTCGGGCAGCCCTGGCCCGACGTGTCCGACGACGCGCTGCACGCGCGCGTGGACGAGTGGCTGGAGCCGGAGCTGGGGCGGGCCCGGCGGCGGGCCGACCTCGCCCGGATCGACGCCGGCCAGGCGCTGGGCCGTCTGCTGCCCTGGGCCTCGGGAGAGGCGGGGCGGCTGGACGAGCTGGCGCCCGAGCGGATCACCGTACCGAGCGGGTCCGGAATCCGGATCGACTACTCCGACCCTGAACGGCCCGTGCTCGCCGTGAAGTTGCAGGAGATGTTCGGGCTGCACGAGTCGCCGGCGATCGCGGGGGTGCCGTTGCTGGTGCATCTGCTCTCCCCCGCCGGCCGGCCCGCCGCCGTCACCGCCGATCTCGCCTCCTTCTGGAAGGACGGTTACAAGGGGGTGCGCGCGGAGCTGCGCGGCCGGTATCCGAAGCATCCGTGGCCCGAGGATCCCGCCTCCGCCGAGCCGACCCGGCACACCAACGCGCGCCTCAGGCGCTGACCGGTTCCGGTGCCTGCGCCGCGGCCGGTTCCGGGTCGCCCGGGCGGCGGCCGCGGGCCTCCAGCCACAGGGCGAGGGCCAGCAGCAGGGTGCCGAGGACGAGGAAGCCCCAGGGCAGGTAGGACGTCATCAGCAGGACGAGGGTGCGGTTGGACTTGACCAGGGCGACGGTGTGCCTGATGTAGTCCTCGCGCATCTTCACGTGCCCGGCGAAGGCGGTCACCTTGTCGCGGCCGCCGAGCAGGGTGCCGCCGCGCAGTTCCTCCTTGTGGATCTCCTCGCCGTAGACGGGGGCGCCGGTGACCGGCTCGACCCAGAACTTGCGGACCGTGGTGTACCAGCGGGTGGTGCCGGTCCTGGCGACGGACTGGGGGGTGATGCCCTTGACCGGCATCACCTTGGGGAACCTCACCTGGGTCCAGGGGATGGTCTGCTCGAAGTAGTAGACCTTCAGGCCGCGGAAGTCCTGGGTGCCCTTGTAGTGGATGGGGTTGGTGGTGCGGGTCTGGGCGTCGAAGTACTCGTAGTCCCTCTTCTGCGTCAGGAACGGGAACTTGAACTCGATGCCGGTCCGTTTCACCGGGTCGCCGTCGACCATCTCGCCGGTCGCGTGGACCGGGGCCTGGCTGTGGGCGTCGAAGATGTAGCGCTCGGGGATCTCGGAGACCATCTTGCCGTCGGGCCCCTGGACGTAGGACAGGCCGTCCCAGACGACGACGTCCCGCCCCGCCGTCCGGTCGATCTTCTTCGCGGCCGCCACATCGCCCTTGAGGGTCTGCACGATGGTGACCTTCGGGACGGTGCGCGCCTTCATGGTGCCGTAGTCGAGCAGTGTCGCGTTCTTCGCCTCCAGCACCACCGCCTGGTACTGGTTGGCCGGGATCTTGGCCAGGCGCGGGAAGGCGTACCAGCGCAGCAGTGGGGACAGGGCCGCGAAGAACACGGCGAAGGCGAGCAGGACCAGACTGGCCTTGCGGCGCATCTCGGCCTCCCGGGCGGACGGCTACGGGTGTGCGGGCACCGTCGTCAGCAGCGGCTTCGGGGACGTCTTTCCCGTCGGCGTCCCCATCGCGGTGATCGTGAGGACCAGCGCGAACGCGACGGCGAGACCGGTCGCGGCGGCGATCAGGGCGCGCATGCCTGCCTCCCGACGGACGGAACTGATACATCGTCAGGTCCGGCACCGTAGCAACGGGTGGCCGAGATGAGAACACGTTGCACACACAACGACGGCGCCCCCTGTGAGGGGGACGCCGTCGTCGTCGTACGAAGGGCTACGCGCTCGGGCTCGCGGACGGGCTCGGCGAGGGGCTCGCCGAGGAGTCGGCCGCGGCCACGGTCAGCTGGACGTCGAGCGTGGCGCCGCCGGCGGTGGTGATGCGCAGGACGAAGGTGCCGGTGGTGTCGTCGGAGTACAGCTGCGGCAGCTTCAGCAGACCGTCGGCATCCGTCTGAAGGCCCGTCAGGGTGCGTACGGTCTTCCCGTCGGCGTCCTTGAAGTAGGGGCCCTTGTCGTCCTCGGTCGGGTCGAGCACCGACTTGACGAGGGTCGCGGTGACACCGACCTTGTCGGCGACGGCGCCCTTGTAGGTGGCCTTCACCTCGACCTGGTCGGCGAACTGGCCACCCGGGGTGCAGGTCAGCGCGGTGTCGCTGGTGCGGACGAGGGTGTCGGCGACGCGCTCGGTGACGCTCGCCTTGTAGTCGACGCCGGTGACCGCGCGGCCCACGACGGTGGCCCTGACGGTGAAGTCGCCGGTCTTCTCCCCCGCTTGGAGGGCAGGTGCGACGGCCACACCGGAGTTGTTGGTGACGACGGTGGCGACCTTCTCGCCGCCGGTGAAGGCGGAGTCGGTCGTGCCGACGATGGTGAAGCGGACGCGGACCTTGGCGACGGCCTTGCCCGCCTTGGTCACGGCCTTGGTGCTGATCTTCTCGGTGAAGGCGTCCCCGGCCATCGCGGTGAGCTTGGGGGTGCCGGCGTCCGCCAGGCGGTCCACCGTGTCGGTGGGGGTGGGGGTGGGCGACGGGGTGGACGGTGTGCTCGGGGTGCCCGACGGCGGGGTGGGGCTCGGGGAACTGCTCGGCGGCGTCGTCTTCCCCGGCTTCGCCGGCTTCGTGGTCGTCGTCCTGGAATGGGTCTTCGTCTTGTCGTCGCTGCTGTGCGACGGCAGCGTGCCCGTGCCGTCCGGGATCTCGTGGGTGCCCTTGCGGTAGTACTCCAGCCACGACAGGACCAGGTTGAGGTAGTCCTGCGAGCCGTTGTAGCTGAGGATCGCGCTGTTGAGGTTCGACTGCTGGGACAGGTCCCAGTTGTTGCGGCACAGGTAGTGCGCGGCGGCGAGGGCGGCGTCGTAGACGTTGTTGGGGTCCTTGACCCCGTCGCCGTTGCCGTCCCGGCCCGCCCATGCCCAGGTCGAGGGGATGAACTGCATGGGGCCGACGGCCTGGTCGTACTGGCTGTTGCCGTCGTACTTGCCGCCGTCGGTGTCCTTGATCAGCGCGAAGCCGTTGCCGTCGAGCTGCGGGCCGAGGATCGGGGTGATGGTGGTGCCGTCGGCGGTGACCTCGCCGCCGCGGGCCTGGCCCGACTCGACCTTGCCGATGGCGGCGAGCAGTTGCCAGGGCAGGTTGCAGCCGGGCTTGGCCTCCTTGAGTGCCTGCTCGGCCTTCTTGTAGGCGTCGAGGACGGTCGCCGGGATGCCGGCCTCCGCCGCGCCCTGCGCGACCGGGGTGGAGCCGGCGCTCGGCGAGGCGCTGGGGCTGGGGTTGGGGCTGTCGAGCGGCGGCAGGTCCGTGTAGTACCGCGAGTTTCCGGTGGCGGTGCCGCTGTCGGCGGTCGCTTCGGGGGTCGGCTGGGCGTCCGCGGCGGTCTGTCTGCCGTGGTCGTCGACCGACACCCCCGGAGCCTGGGACGCGGACAGTGCCGCCACCGCGACCGCTGCCACGGCCGTGGTCGCCGCACCCTTGGCCAGCCGCCTGCCGAATTGCGCCGCCATAGAGTGAACCCCTCCCGTGGACGCCCGAGCGCCCGTCTTTTGTCTGTGTCCTCGCCCTGTTGTGACGAGCGACCCACGGTGCAGGTTGCCCGCTCCGGGCTGTGACCCAGGCGACCCTACGACAACTTGCTTTCCAGGTGCACCCGTTCGTGCCCGGTTTTCACCAGTTGGCCATGTGCGGTTTGACCGGAACGGAGCCCGCATACTGGACCCTTCCGATCAATGTCGCCGCGGAGGAGGCCCGTTGCCGTTCACCCTGAGCCATGCGGCGGCGGTTCTGCCCGCCGTGCGCGCCGACGGAAGCGGGCGGGGACGACTGGTTCCGGCCGTTCTCGTGGCCGGTTCCTTCGCGCCCGACATGACCTACTTCGCGGCGAGTGTGGTTTCCGGCGGCATGGAGTTCGGGACGGTCACCCATTCCCTGCCCGGTGTCCTCACCGTCGACGTGCTGATCGCCTGGGCGTTGGTGGGTCTCTGGCTGCTGGTGCGCGAACCCCTGGTGGCGCTGCTGCCCCGGGCCCGGCAACCGCGCCCGGCCGCGCTGTTGCGCTGCGGGGCGCCACGCGCGCGCGTACGGCCGTCGGTGGTGGCCCGGTGGTACGGGTCGGCGGCGCTGGGCGCGCTGACGCATGTCGTGTGGGACGGGTTCACCCATCACGACCGGTTCGGGACACGGCTGTTCCCCGCGCTGAACGACGTGGTCGCGGGCTTCCCCCTGTTCTGGTACCTGCAGTACGGGTCTTCCGTGCTCGCCGGGGTGGTGATCGCGGGGTGGCTGGTCCGGGCGCTGCGACGCGCACCGGCGCCTTGGGCCCCGTCCGCGGTTCCCGCGCTGTCGGCGCGGGACCGGTGGTGGGCCCTCGTGGTCGTCGGCGGGTGCGCCGGGGCCGGGGCGGCGGAAAGGGCGGCACGCTGGTGGGCGTACTGGGGATCCACGGCGAAACCCTGGGAGCTGATCCCGGCGATCTGCTTCGGAGCAGGCGCGGGCCTGGTACCGGGCCTGCTCCTGTACGTCGTCGGGGTACGAGCACGTCGCCGGCCCCCGGAGCTCGCCGAACGGGAGCACGCCATCGCGGAACGGAGCCGCCCGGCCGGTCGCTGACAGGTCGCGCGGAGCGCTTCGATCAGCCGATGACGCCGGGAACGAAGCGCTCCGATCAGGCCAAAGACACCGGGACCGAAACACTCCTGTCGGCCGAAGACGCCGAGAGCAGAGCATTCGGTCGGCCGAAGACGCCAGCAGCGAAGCGCTCCGACCGGCCGAAGACCCCGGGAACGAAACCCTCCTATCGGCCGAAGACACCGAGAGCAGAGCATTCGGTCGGCCGAAGACGCCAGCAGCGAAGCGCTCCGACCGGCCGAAGACGCCGGGAGCCAAGCACTCCGACCGGCCGAAGACGCCGGGAGCCAAGCACTCCGACCGGCCGAAGGCGTCGGCGGCGGAGCCCGCCGATCAGGCCGAAGGCGACGGGAGCACGGCGTTCGGTCGGCCGAAGGCTTCGCGGCGGTGCCGTGCCGTTCGGCGTGGTCCGGGCCTCGCTCGTTGCCGGCCGGCAGCTCGGCCGTCTGCGGAACGGCGCCGTCGTGCGGGCCGGTGGTGGGTGGCCTCAGCGCCGAGTCGGGCCGTCCGGCCGGTCGGTGAAGGTGGCTGCGGGCACGACGAACACCGGGAAGGCGCGGCCGCGGCGGAGGCGGAGGAGGCGGGCGGCGGCGTGCCGGGCGCGGAGGGCGCATCCGGCCGCGTAGCTGCGGCCCAGGCCGGCCCACAGCCGCCACAGGGGCGGTTCGCCGGGGGTGGTGAGCCTGCGGCGGAGGCCGACGGCGGTGCGGTGTGCCGTGCGGCGCAGGGCCATGACCAGGTCGGCGGGGATGCGGGCGGTGCTCGCGGTGGCGGCGTGGGCCGGCACCGGGGCGGGGGGCACGACGGGCACCGGTGCGGCGCCCTGCGCTCCCGCCGGGCGGCGGTGGAGCAGGCGTATACCCATGCCCGCATCCTTACGGGACCCAGGAGCGCGGGGCGTGCTGACAAGGGCCACGTGAGTGACCAGGCCCAGAGCCGAGGGCACGCCACAGCAGGGTGCGCGTCACACCATGACCCCGCGACACGTCGCAGCCCAGCCTCACGACGACGAACCCCCTGCTCGACCGCCGGAGGCTGGTGCGGCACCCTGCGCTCGCGCAGGGCGGCGGTGGAGCAGGCGTATACCCATGCCCGCATCCTTACGGGACCCAGGAGCGCGGGGCGTGCTGACAAGGGCCACGTGAGTGACCGGGCCTCGAGCGGGGGGCACGCCGCAGCAGGGTGCGAGTCGCAGCATGACCTCGCGACGCGTCGCAGCCCGACCTCACGACGACGAACCCCCTGCTCGACCGCCGGAGGCTAGTGCAAGGCTAGTGCGCCGCCGACTCCCAGTCCGGGCCCGCGCCCACCGAGACGCCCAGCGGGACGTTCAGGTGGACCGCGTCGGACATCTCGCGGCGGACGATCTCCTCCGTGGCCGCGCGCTCGCCGGGGGCGATCTCCAGGACGATTTCGTCGTGGACCTGCAGGAGCATGCGGGACTTCAGGCCGGCCTCGCGCAGCGCGTCGTCCACCTTGAGCATGGCGATCTTGACGATGTCGGCCGCCGTGCCCTGGATCGGCGCGTTGAGGGCCATCCGCTCGGCGGCCTCACGCCGCTGGCGGTTGTCGCTGTTGAGGTCGGGCAGATAGCGGCGGCGGCCGAAGAGGGTCGCCGTGTATCCCGTCGCCCGCGCCTCGTCGACCGCCCGGCGCAGATAGTCCCGGACGCCACCGAAGCGCTCGAAGTACGCGTCCATCAGGGCCCGCGCCTCACCCGCGTCGATGTTCAGCTGCTGGGACAGGCCGAAGGCCGACAGCCCGTAGGCCAGGCCGTACGACATCGCCTTGATCTTGCGGCGCATCTCCGCGTCGACCGCGCCCGGCTCGACGGCGAACACCTGCGAGGCGGCCGTGGTGTGCAGGTCCTCGCCGGAGGTGAACGCCTCGATGAGGCCCGCGTCCTCGGAGAGGTGCGCCATCACGCGCAGCTCGATCTGGCTGTAGTCGGCGGTCATCAGCGACTCGAAGCCGTCGCCGACCACGAAGCCGCGGCGGATCGCGCGGCCCTCGTCGGTGCGGACCGGGATGTTCTGCAGGTTGGGGTCGGTGGAGGAGAGCCGGCCGGTCGCGGCGACGGTCTGGTTGAAGGTGGTGTGGATCCGGCCGTCCGTCGCGACGGTCTTGATCAGGCCCTCGACGGTGACCCGGAGCTTGGCCTGCTCGCGGTGGCGGAGCATGATCACCGGCAGCTCGTTGTCCGTCTGGGTGGCCAGCCAGGCCAGCGCGTCGGCGTCCGTGGTGTAGCCGGTCTTGGTCCGCTTCGTCTTCGGCAGGGCCAGCTCGCCGAAGAGGACCTCCTGGAGCTGCTTGGGCGAGCCGAGGTTGAACTCGTGCCCGGCCGCCGCGTGCGCCTCCTTCACCGCCTGCTGGACGGCTCCGGCGAACATCTGCTCCATGGCCTCCAGATGGGCCCGGTCGGCCGCGATGCCGTGCCGCTCCATCCGGGCCAGCAGGGCGGAGGTGGGCAGCTCCATGTCCCGCAGCAGGTCCGCGGCGCCGACCTCCCGCAGCCGGCCCTCGAAGGCCTCGCCCAGGTCGAGGACGGCGCGGGCCTGGACCATCAGGGCCTCGGCCTCGGCGCCGTCGTCCGTGCCGAACGCCAGCTGGCCGTCGGCCGCCGCGGCGGGGGCCAGCTCGCGGTGCAGGTACTCCAGCGAGAGGGCGTCCAGGTCGAAGGAGCGTCGGCCCGGCTTGACCAGGTAGGCGGCGAGGGCGGTGTCCATGGTGACGCCGTCGACGCTCCAGCCGTGCTCGGCGAAGACCCGCATCGCGCCCTTGGCGTTGTGGAAGACCTTCGGCCTGCCGGCGTCGGCCAGCCAGGCGGCGAAGGCCGTCTCGTCCGCCTCGTCCAGCTGGGAGGGGTCGAACCAGGCTGCCGGCCCCGCGGGCGCGGCGAGCGCGATCTCGGCCACCGAGCCGGTGCCCAGCGCCCAGGTGTCGACGGTGGTCACGCCGAGCGTGCCGGTGCCGTGCTCGGCGAGCCAGGGGGCGAGCTCTCCGGTGCCGAGGACGGTGCCGTCCAGCTCCACGCCGTCCGTGGTGATCGGGGTCGCCTCGGCCTCCTCGGCGCCCGGGTCGACGGCGAACAGGCGCTCGCGCAGGGAGGGGTTGCGGATCTCCAGGGTGTCCAGGATCATCGCGACGGCCTTGCGGTCGTACGCGGGGCGCTCCAGGTCGGTGACCGCCTTGGGCAGCTGGACCTGCCGCTCCAGCTCGGTCAGCCGGCGGTTGAGCTTGACGGACTCCAGGTGGTCGCGGAGGTTCTGGCCGGCCTTGCCCTTGACCTCGTCGACGCGCTCGACCAGCTCGGCGAAGGAGCCGAACTGGTTGATCCACTTCGCCGCCGTCTTCTCGCCGACTCCGGGGATGCCCGGCAGGTTGTCGGACGGGTCGCCGCGCAGGGCCGCGAAGTCGGGGTACTGGGCGGGCGTCAACCCGTACTTCTCGAAGACCTTCTCCGGGGTGAACCGGGTCAGCTCGGAGACGCCCTTCGTCGGGTACAGCACGGTGGTGTGCTCGGAGACCAGCTGGAAGGAGTCGCGGTCGCCGGTGACGATCAGCACCTCGAAGCCCTCGGCCTCGGCCTGGGTGGCGAGGGTGGCGATGACGTCGTCGGCCTCGAAGCCGTCGACCGCGAACCGGGAGACGTGCATCGCGTCCAGCAGCTCGCCGATCAGCTCGACCTGGCCCTTGAACTCGTCCGGGGTCTTGGAGCGGTTCGCCTTGTACTCCGTGAACTCCTCGGAGCGCCAGGTCTTGCGGGAGACGTCGAAGGCCACCGCGAAGTGTGTGGGCGCCTCGTCACGCAGGGTGTTGGCCAGCATCGACGCGAAGCCGTAGATCGCGTTCGTCGGCTGGCCCGTCGCCGTCGTGAAGTTCTCCGCGGGCAGCGCGAAGAACGCGCGGTACGCCAGCGAGTGCCCGTCCATGAGCATCAGGCGGGGGCGGTCGCCGCCGGGGGACGTCTCGGTCTTCTTCGATGCTGTCTCTGCCACGTCCCCGATCCTGCCACGCCCCACTGACAGTCGGCCGCCATCGACGGTCACGGCCTGGAAGCCGTTGCCCCTTCCGCAACCCTTGCTCCATGCGCAACCATGCTGGTGTCCTCGGCAAACCCGGCGACCGCGTTGTCGCCGGTGCGTGCGAGGATCGGACGTGTAGGGCACGGGCGCCGGCGAAGGAGACTCAGCGATGGCAACGAAGCCGCCCAAGGGCGATCCGGTTCAGGACGCGCCGCAGGTCGCCGAGCCGCAGCACGCGGCGGCCGGCCTGCCCGCCATCGGGCACACCCTGCGCATCGCCCAGCAGCAGATGGGCGTGAGGCGCACCGCGCTGACCCTGCTGCGGGTCAACCAGAAGGACGGCTTCGACTGCCCGGGCTGCGCCTGGCCGGAGCCGGAGCACCGGCACACGGCGGAGTTCTGCGAGAACGGCGCCAAGGCGGTGGCCGAGGAGGCCACCCTGCGCCGGGTCACCCCCGAGTTCTTCGCCGCGCACACCGTCACCGACCTCGCGACCCGCAGCGGCTACTGGCTGGGCCAGCAGGGACGCCTCACGCACCCCATGTACCTGCCCGAGGGAGGCGACCGCTACGAGCCGGTGAGCTGGGAGCGGGCCTTCGACATCATCGCCGAGGAGATCGCCCGGCTGTCCTCCCCGGACGAGGCCCTCTTCTACACCTCCGGGCGCACCAGCAACGAAGCGGCCTTCCTCTACCAGCTGTTCGCGCGCGAGCTGGGCACCAACAACCTGCCCGACTGCTCGAACATGTGCCACGAGTCGTCCGGCTCGGCCCTGTCGGAGACGATCGGCATCGGCAAGGGCAGCGTCCTGCTGGAGGACCTCTACAAGGCCGACCTGATCATCGTGGCCGGGCAGAACCCCGGCACGAACCACCCGCGCATGCTCTCCGCCCTGGAGAAGGCGAAGGCGGGCGGGGCGCGGATCGTCAGCGTCAACCCGCTGCCCGAGGCGGGTCTGGAGCGGTTCAAGAACCCCCAGACCCCGCAGGGCATGCTCAGGGGCGCCGCCCTCACCGACCTGTTCCTGCAGATCCGCATCGGCGGCGACCAGGCACTCTTCCGCCTCCTGAACAAGCTGATCCTGGAGACGGACGGCGCGGTCGACGAGGAGTTCGTGCGCGAACACACCCACGGCTACGAGGAGTTCGCCGCCGCGGCCAAGGCCGCCGACTGGGAGGAGACGCTCGCCGCGACCGGCCTCACGCGCGCGGAGATCGAGCAGACCCTGGACATGGTGCTCGCCTCGAAGCGCACCATCGTGTGCTGGGCGATGGGCCTGACCCAGCACAAGCACTCCGTGCCGACCATCCGCGAGGTGGTCAACTTCCTGCTCCTGCGCGGCAACATCGGCCGCCCGGGCGCGGGCGTGTGCCCGGTGCGCGGCCACTCGAACGTGCAGGGCGACCGCACCATGGGCATCTTCGAGCGGCCCGCGCCCGCCTTCCTGGACGCCCTGGAGAAGGAGTTCGGCTTCGCGCCCCCGCGCGAGCACGGCTTCGACGTCGTACGGGCCATCCGCGCGCTGCGGGACGGCGAGGCGAAGGTGTTCTTCGCGATGGGCGGCAACTTCGTGGCCGCCACTCCCGACACCGAGGTCACGGAAGCCGCCATGCGCCGTGCCCGCCTCACCGTGCACGTGTCGACCAAGCTGAACCGCTCGCACGCCGTCACGGGCGCGCGTGCGCTGATCCTGCCGACCCTCGGCCGCACCGAGCGCGATCTGCAGGGCAGTGGCGAGCAGTTCGTGACCGTCGAGGACTCCATGGGCATGGTGCACGCCTCCCGCGGCCGCCTGGAGCCCGCGGGCCGGGAGCTGCTGTCCGAGCCGGCCATCGTGTGCCGGCTGGCACGCCGCGTGCTGGGCGAGAACAGCGTGGTGCCGTGGGAGGAGTTCGAGAAGGACTACGCCACGATCCGCGACCGCATCGCGCGGGTGGTGCCCGGCTTCGAGGACTTCAACGCGCGCGTGGCCCGCCCCGGCGGCTTCGCCCTCCCGCACGCCCCGCGCGACGAGCGCCGCTTCCCGACGAAGACCGGCAAGGCCAACTTCACCGCGGCCCCCGTGGAGTACCCGGAGCTGCCCGAGGGCCGGCTGCTGCTGCAGACCCTGCGCTCGCACGACCAGTACAACACCACGATCTACGGCCTCGACGACCGCTACCGGGGCATCAGGAACGGCCGCCGGGTCGTGCTGGTCAACCCCGAGGACGCGCGGCGGCTGGGCGTGGCCGACGGGTCGTACGTCGACCTGGTGAGCGAGTGGAAGGACGGGGTGGAGCGGCGGGCGCCCGGCTTCCGGGTCGTGCACTACCCGACGGCACGCGGCTGCGCGGCCGCCTACTACCCGGAGACCAACGTCCTGGTCCCGCTGGACCACACCGCCGACACCAGCAACACCCCGGCCAGCAAGTCCGTCGTCGTACGTCTGGAACAATCGGCAACCGACTGAGCGTTTGCTCAGTCGACTTGCACGACTGATCACGACGAACGGAGCCTGGCCCATGGGCGAGCAGCAGCACGTGACGTTCCCGCAGGAGGTCATCGACGAGTACGCGGCACTCGGCGTCGACCTCCCCGCGCTGTTCTCCGCCGGGCACCTCGGCACCCGGATGGGCGTCCAGATCGTCGAGGCCTCCGCCGACCGCGTCGTCGGCACGATGCCCGTCGAGGGCAACACCCAGCCCTACGGCCTGCTGCACGGCGGCGCCTCCGCCGTACTCGCCGAGACACTGGGCTCGGTCGGCTCGATGCTGCACGCGGGCAGCTCCAAGCTCGCCGTCGGCGTCGACCTGAACTGCACCCACCACCGGGGCGTGCGCTCCGGCCTGGTCACCGGCGTGGCCACCCCGCTGCACCGGGGCCGCTCGACCGCCACGTACGAGATCGTGATCAGCGACGAGGAGGGCCGGCGGGTGTGCAGCGCCCGGCTGACCTGCCTGCTGCGGGACGTCCGCCCGGGCGACGGGGCACCCGTGGACGCCACCGACTGACCGGCGACCGCCAGGCCCGGCCGGCCCGGTCGCCGTCGGCACCTTTCCCGGCCCACCCCGCTCACCTACCGTTTTCCCATGAGGCTGCGGTCATGAGCGGCACAGGGCCGGTCGAACCCGCCGGGCCGGCCGAGACAGGCGCCGGCCACGACGTGATCGGCGCCGACGCGCCCCACCTCGGCGACCAGGCACTCGACCGCTGGCGCGCCCTGTCACCACGCGTCCGGGGCGCCACGCTCGCGGCCGCCACCCTCACCACGGCCGGCCTCGCCGCCGTGCTCCTGGCACCCGGCACCGGCCCCGACCGGGCCCTCCCAGCGGCCGCCCCGGTCCCCTTCCCGGCGAACGTCACCGGATGGCACTACCTCGGCCCCGCCACGCCCCCGGGCCCCCGCAGCGGCCTGTTCCGCTTCGCGGTCCGGGTCGACAGCGGGCCGCCCGTCACCCTCACCGTCGTCGACGCCGCCTTCGCCGGACTCGACGCGACCGTCACCCCCGAACCCGCCTTCACCGTCCCCGCGGGCACCACCCGGCGGGTCACCGTGAGGATTTCCGTGACCGACTGCTCCGGCCTCCCGCTCGATGCCGACCTACCATTTCTCGACGTAACGCTCCGTAACACGCGCGCAATACAACACCACAGCTTCATCTTCGACGGCGCCTACTCCCAAGACCTCTCCGCGGTGCTTCACAGGGCCTGCGACCGCTCCCCCGCCCCGCTGCCCTCACGGCCAAGCGGAAGTGCAGGTTCTCAGAATGCGGACTGAACGGAAATTCCGCCAAAACGGCTGAGAACCCCCTTCCCCCCACCCCTGTGTGCACCACGTCATAACAAGAAAGTCACAAGCCAGTGCACGGCGATGCTCATGGGTACAGACCGGGCTTAGAGTCACGGCCAGTCACCGCTCCATCGGGAGTTCGGTACATGCGCGGCACTCATCGCCTCCCACCGGGGCGAAAGTGCCTGCGGAAAGGACTGATTGTGCGTAAGCGTTCCTTGGTGATTCTGACCTCCGTCCTGACCACCGGAGCTCTGACCCTCACCGCCTGCGGCTCCCGGGACAACGGCAACAAAAGCGGTGGCAGCAGCTCCGGCACCACGCTGACCATCGGAGTCGACGCTCCGCTGTCCGGTGAGAACTCCACCACTGGTCTCGGCATCCAGTACGGCGTCCAGATCGCCGTCGACGACGCCAACAAGAACAACTGGGTCCCGGGCGTCAAGTTCAAGGTCAAGGCCCTGGACGACAAGGCCCAGCCCGCCACCGGCCAGTCCAACGCCACGGCCCTGGTCGGCGACGCCTCCGTCGTCGGCGCCGTCGGCCCCCTGAACTCCGGCGTCGCCCAGTCCATGCAGCAGGTGTTCAACTCGGCCAACATGGTCGAGATCTCCCCCTCGAACACCAACCCCACCCTGACCCAGGGCAAGGACTGGCAGACCAACAAGTCGCGGCCGTACAAGACCTACTTCCGCACCGCGACCACGGACGCCCTGCAGGGCAGCTTCGCCGCCGACTACGCCTGGAACGGCCTCAAGAAGAAGAAGGCCTTCGTCGTCGACGACAAGCAGACCTACGGCGCCGGCCTCGCGGGCATCTTCAACGGCGCGTTCAAGAAGCTCGGCGGCAGCATCGCCGGCACCGACCACGTCAACACCGGCGACACCGACTTCAGCTCCCTCGTCACCAAGATCAAGGCCTCCGGCGCCGACATGGTCTACTACGGCGGCCAGTACGACGAGTCCGAGAAGATCACGAAGCAGCTCAAGGGCGCCAAGGTCAACATCCCGCTCATGGGCGGCGACGGCATGTACGCCACCACCTACATCCAGACCGCCGGCCAGGCCGCCGAGGGCGACCTCGCCACCTCCGTCGGCGTCCCCGCCGACACCCTGCCGGCCGCGAAGAGCTTCATCGCGACCTACAAGTCCAAGGGCTACAAGGGCGACTACGGCGCCTACGGCGCCTACTCCTACGACGCCGCCACCGCCATCATCAAGGCCGTGAAGGCCGTCAAGGACGCCAACGGCGGCAAGCTGCCCGCCAGCGACCAGCTGCGCTCCAAGGTCGTCGACGCCGTCCAGAAGTCCGACTTCGACGGCATCACCGGCAAGGTCTCCTTCGACCAGTACGGCGACACCCAGAACAAGCAGCTGACCGTGTACCAGGTCAAGGGCGGCAAGTGGGTCGCCGTCAAGACCGGCACGTTCAACGGCTGATCTTCAGCGGCTGACCCCAGCCCCGGAAACACCGCACCACGGGCCGCGCGGAAGGAGGACCCCGACCGCGCGGCCCGTTCTCACATCCACCCCAAGCACACGACCAGTGCATACGACCACCAGCGACATGGAGGCCATGCGGTGCACACTCTGCCGCAGCAGCTGGCCAACGGGCTGCTCCTAGGCTCGATGTACGGGCTGATCGCCATCGGCTACACGATGGTGTACGGCATCGTCCAGCTCATCAACTTCGCACACGGCGAGATCTTCATGACCGGGGCGTTCGGCGCCCTCACGGTCTACGTCTACATCCTGCCCGACGGCACCTCGATGTGGGCCGCAGTCCCCCTCATGCTGATCGGTGGTGGCATCGTCTCCGTCCTCGTCGCGGTCGGCGCAGAACGATTCGCCTATCGACCGCTACGGCAAGCGCCACGCCTCGCGCCCCTCATCACGGCCATCGGCCTCTCCCTGACCCTCCAGGAACTGGTCCGCAACTTCTACCCCGGCGCCGACAAGTCCCGCGCCTTCCCCAGCCTGGACGCCACCCACAGCATCGGCTCCGTCGACATCACCGACGCCGACATCTTCCTGGTATGCGCGGCCATCGTCTGCATGTCCTCCCTCGCCTGGTTCGTCCGCAAGTCCCGCACCGGCCGCGCCATGCAGGCCACCGCCCAGGACCCCGACACCGCACAGCTCATGGGCATCGACACCAACCGCATCATCGTCGTCGCCTTCGCCATCGGCGGCTTCTTCGCCGCCGTCGCCGCACTCTCCTACGGCCTGAAGTACGGCAACATCGACTACCGCATGGGCTTCCTGATGGGCCTCAAGGCCTTCACCGCCGCCGTCATGGGCGGCATCGGCAACATCTACGGCGCCATGCTCGGCGGCGTCGTCCTCGGCATCGCCGAAACCCTGGCCTCCGCCTACATCAGCAACATCCCCGGCATGCAGCAGCTCGGCGGCCAGAGCTGGGCCAACGTCTGGGCCTTCGTACTCCTCATCCTCGTACTCCTGTTCAGGCCACAAGGCCTGCTCGGCGAGCGCGTCGCGGACAGGGCGTGATGACATGACCGAGACCAAGAGCCCCGCCACCCCGCCCGCGGACGCCACCCCCACGACCGCCACCCGCGGCCTCATCGGCCTGCCCCTGCCGGCCGCCCGCGCCCTGCTGCTCCTCGGCGGCATCGCCACCGCAGCCTCCGCCTTCCTCGCCTGGACCTGGACCAGCGACTTCCCCGGCGACCTCACCGTCTACGGCTACCCCGGCGGCCTGCAGTGGCTGACCTTCGTCGCCGGAGTCCTCACCGCCCTCTTCGCCCTCGCCTCCTACGGCGTCCGCGGCCTGCGCTGGCTGCTGCCCGCCCGCAACAACGCCCCCCTGGTCCTGACCGCCCTCGGCGGCTTCGGCGTCACCTGGTTCACCGCCATCGAGATCGCCGCCAAACTCGGCGGCCTCGCCAACTGGGAACCCGGCACCTACATCGCCGTCGTCGCCTCCCTCATCCCCGTGATCGGCGCCTTCGCCCTCCCACAGGAGGCCGGCGAAAGCACCAAGGAGACGCTGAAGGCGTACATCGCCAAGCCCGAAGCGATCCCCGCACCGCAGCCGATCGCCCCCTGGATCCAGCGCCTCATCATCACCATCGTGGCCGCCCTCGGCCTCGGCGTCTTCGCCTACGGCATCGACACCCAATACGGCGAGATCTTCATCGGGTTCCTCATCGTCCTCGTCTTCGCCGTCTGGGCGCTGCACACCGCCGGCCTCCTCGACCGCTTCTCCGCCATGGTCGCCGACAACCGCAGCTTCACCCTCGCCATGGGCTTCCTCGCCGCGATCGCCTTCCCCCTCACCCAGACCGACGACCACTACGCCAACATCGGCGTCAACATCCTCATCTTCGGCACCGTCGCCCTCGGCCTCAACATCGTCGTCGGCCTCGCCGGCCTCCTCGACCTCGGCTACGTCGCCTTCCTCGGCGTCGGCGCCTACACCGCGGCCCTCGTCTCCGGCTCCGAGTTCTCCCGCTTCTCCGGCGTCCAGTTCCCCTTCTGGGCCGCCGCCCTCGCCGGCGCCGCCGCCTCCCTCATCTTCGGCGTACTCATCGGCGCACCCACCCTGCGGCTGCGCGGCGACTACCTCGCCATCGTGACCCTCGGCTTCGGAGAGATCTTCCGCCTCGCCGTCAACAACATGGACGGCGTCTCCGGCCCCGACATCACCAACGGCCCCAACGGCATCCCCTCCATCCCCGACCTCAAGCTCTTCGGCTTCAACTTCGGCGAAGCCCACGACCTCGGCGGCTTCACCATCGGCCGGTTCGCCAACTACTACCTGCTCATGGTCCTGGTCATGGCCCTCGTCGTCACCGTCTACCGACGCGCCGCCGACTCCCGCATCGGCCGATCCTGGATCGCCATCCGCGAGGACGAGACCGCCGCCACCGCCATGGGCATCAACGGCTTCCGCGTCAAACTCATCGCCTTCGCCCTCGGCGCCTCACTCGCCGGCCTCGCCGGCACCGTCAGCGCCCACGTCACCTACAACGTCGTACCCAACCCCTACCAGTTCGCCGGCGCCGCCCCGCCCAACTCGGCCTTCCTCCTGGCCGCCGTCGTCCTCGGCGGCATGGGCACCGTCTCCGGCCCCATCCTCGGTGCCGCCCTGCTCTACCTGCTCCCGGAAAAGCTCGTCTTCCTCCAGGACAAGTCACTCCTCGCGTTCGGCATCGCGCTCATCCTGCTGATGCGCTTCCGCCCCGAGGGCATCATCGCCAACCGCCGCCGCCAACTCGAATTCCACGAGACCGGCCAACTCGACGTACCAGAAACCACGACGCTGTCCGACGAACCGGCCGTCACCAAGGCAGGGGCGTAAGGAACCATGACGACACCTGTACTCGAAGCCCGCGACGTCACCATGCGCTTCGGCGGCCTCACCGCCGTCCGCTCGGTCGACTTCACGGTCAACAGCGGCGAGATCGTCGGCCTCATCGGCCCCAACGGCGCCGGCAAGACCACCTTCTTCAACTGCCTCACCGGGCTGTACGTCCCCACCGAAGGCACCGTCTCCTACCAGGGCACCGTCCTACCGCCCAAACCACACCTCGTCACCAAGGCCGGCATCGCCCGCACCTTCCAGAACATCCGCCTCTTCGCCAACATGACGGTCCTCGAAAACGTCCTCGTCGGCCGCCACACCCGCACCAGAGAAGGCCTCTGGTCCGCCCTGCTGCGCGGCCCCGGCTTCAAGAAGGCGGAAAAGGCCAGCGAAGCACGCGCCATGGAACTCCTCGAGTTCATCGGCCTCGCCCACAAACGCGACCACCTCGCCCGCAACCTCCCCTACGGCGAACAGCGCAAACTGGAGATCGCCCGAGCCCTGGCCTCCGAACCCGGCCTGCTCCTGCTCGACGAACCCACCGCCGGCATGAACCCCCAGGAAACCCGGGCCACCGAGGAACTCGTCTTCGCCATCCGGGACATGGGCATCGCCGTCCTCGTCATCGAGCACGACATGCGCTTCATCTTCAACCTCTGCGACCGCGTCGCCGTACTCGTCCAAGGCGAGAAACTCGTCGAAGGCACCTCCGAAGTGGTCCAGGCCGACGATCGCGTCATCGCCGCCTACCTCGGCGAACCCTTCGAAGGCGACCCGGCCCAGAACGAGGCCAAGGCCGCCGGCACCACCAAGGGAGAAGCCCAGTGACCGCACTCCTGGAGGTCGAGGACCTCCACGTCGCCTACGGCAAGATCGAAGCCGTCAAGGGCATCTCCTTCTCCGTCGAGGCCGGCCAGGTCGTCACCCTCATCGGCACCAACGGCGCCGGCAAGACCACCACCCTGCGCACCCTCTCCGGACTGCTCAAGCCCAGCGCCGGCAAGATCACGTTCGACGGCAAGCCGCTCACCGGCGTCGCCGCACACAAGATCGTCGCCCTCGGCCTCGCCCACTCCCCCGAAGGCCGGCACATCTTCCCCCGGCTCACCATCGAGGAGAACCTCCAGCTCGGCGCCTTCCTCCGCAAGGACAAAGAAGGCATCGAGAAGGACATACAGCGCGCCTACGACCTCTTCCCCATCCTCGGAGAACGCCGCAAGCAAGCCGCGGGCACCCTCTCCGGCGGCGAACAGCAAATGCTCGCCATGGGCCGCGCCCTCATGTCCCAACCCAAACTCCTCATGCTCGACGAACCCTCCATGGGCCTCTCCCCGATCATGATGCAGAAGATCATGTCGACCATCGTCGAGCTGAAGTCCCAGGGCACGACCATCCTGCTCGTCGAACAGAACGCCCAGGCGGCGCTCTCCCTCGCCGACCACGGACACGTCATGGAAGTCGGCAACATCGTCCTCTCCGGCACCGGCCAGGACCTCCTGCACGACGAATCGGTCCGCAAGGCGTACCTCGGCGAGGACTAGGCCTACAGCGGCATACGACAAGGCCCGCGCCCCTGATCACTCAGGAGCGCGGGCCGTCGTCGTACCTCTGCCAGGGCGGTCAGCCCTTGGACGCCTTCTTCTCGTCCGCGTCCTGAATGACCGCCTCCGCCACCTGCTGCATCGACATCCGGCGGTCCATGGAGGTCTTCTGGATCCACCGGAACGCGGCCGGCTCCGTCAGCCCGTACTCGGTCTGCAGGATCGACTTCGCCCGGTCCACGAGCTTGCGGGTCTCCAGCCGCAGCGTGAGGTCGGCGACCTCCCTCTCCAGCTCCTTCAGCTCGGTGAACCGCGACACCGCCATCTCGATGGCCGGCACCACGTCGCTCTTGCTGAACGGCTTCACGAGATAGGCCATCGCACCGGCGTCCCGGGCGCGCTCGACGAGGTCCCGCTGCGAGAAGGCGGTGAGCATCAGCACCGGGGCGATCCGCTCCTCGGCGATCTTCTCCGCGGCGGAGATACCGTCCAGCTTGGGCATCTTCACGTCGAGGATGACGAGGTCCGGCTTGTGCTCACGGGCGAGCTCGACGGCCTGCTCGCCGTCGCCGGCCTCACCGACGACGCTGTAGCCCTCCTCCTCCAGCATCTCTTTGAGGTCGAGCCGGATCAGGGCCTCGTCCTCGGCGATGACGACACGGGTCGTCAGCGGAGGCACGTGCGACTTGTCGTCGTCGGCCGCGTCTACGGGCTGGGGCGACTCGGGGGAGGTCACGGGGGCTCCTTGGTCAGGGCAGGGGTGGTGCTCCGAGAAGCGTACCTAGCTGCAGGTCCGCTTGGTCACCCGGTACACTCCTCAGGGGTCACCAGCCGGGTTGGCGGAATGGCAGACGCTGATGTCTCAAACACATCTGTCCGAAAGGGCGTGCGGGTTCGAATCCCGCACCCGGCACAGGAGGATCTGAAGCGGAAGGTCACCTTCGCGTGATTTTCCGCTTTTTGCTGCACAGGGTCACGATTGTTCACCCAGTGTGTCCGTATGAACTTTCACGGTACTGAGGTTCGACAGCACGCGGTCACGCTCCTGAGGGACGGCATCAAGAACGCAGACGTCGCCAGGGCACTCAACATTCCGGTCGGCACCATCAGCTATTGGAAGCACCTGGATCGCGCCAAGCGCGGGGAATGTCCTGGTGCCCATAATCCTGCTTGTCCACGGTGTGACGGGCGCGCCATGGATCTGACCGCGTACGCCTACCTGCTGGGCCAATACCTCGGGGACGGACACATCAGCCACTATGCGCACCATCGCGTGCCGAGCCTGATGATCGCCTGCGCCGACGCGTGGCCAGGTATCGCCAACGAGACCGAGGCCGCGATGCGAGCCGTCTTCATGGACAACCGCGTACATCGCCTGCAGCGCACCGGTTGCCAGAACATCAAGGTCTACTCCAAGCACCTGGCTTGCGTGTTCCCCCAGCACGGCCCCGGCAAGAAGCACCATCGTCCCATCGCACTCGAACCCTGGCAGCAAGAGATCGTCGACGCGTACCCCTGGGAGTTCATCCGCGGTCTCATCCACTCCGATGGCTGCCGGATCACCAACTGGACGACCCGCCTCGTGGCCGGGGTGCGCAAGCGCTACGAATACCCCCGGTACTTCTTCAGCAACAAGTCCGATGACATCCGGAAGCTCTTTACCGACACGCTCGACAAGGTCGGCGTCGAATGGACCACCCTCGCCCGCGGCAGCGACCCCTTCAACGTCTCCGTCGCCCGCAAGGCCTCCGTAGCGCTCCTCGACGCCCACGTAGGCCCCAAGTACTGACCCGCGTCCCCTACTTCGGGCTGTCGTCCTCGCCGATGTGGTGGACCCGGACCATGTTCGTCGAGCCCGAGACGCCGGGCGGTGAGCCTGCCGTGATGACGACCACGTCGCCCTGCTCGCAGCGGCCGTACTTGAGGAGCAGCTCGTCCACCTGTTCGACCATCGCGTCCGTGGAGTCGACGTGCGGGCCGAGGAAGGTTTCCGCGCCCCAGGTGAGGCTGAGCTGGGAGCGGGTGGATGGTTCCGGGGTGAAGGCCAGGAGGGGGATCGGGGAGCGGTAGCGGGAGAGGCGGCGGGCGGTGTCGCCGGACTGAGTGAAGGCGACCAGGAACTTCACGCCGAGGAAGTCGCCCATCTCGGCGGCGGCGCGGGCCACCGCTCCGCCCTGGGTGCGGGGCTTGTTGCTCTCGGTCAGGGGCGGCAGCCCCTTGGCGAGGATGTCCTCCTCGGCCGCTTCGACGATTTTCGCCATGGTGCGGACGGTCTCGATGGGGTATTTGCCGACGCTCGTCTCGCCGGAGAGCATCACCGCGTCGGTGCCGTCGATGACCGCGTTCGCGACGTCGGAGGCCTCGGCGCGGGTGGGGCGGGAGTTGTCGATCATCGAGTCGAGCATCTGCGTCGCCACGATCACCGGTTTGGCGTTGCGCTTCGCCAGTTTGATCGCGCGCTTCTGGACGATCGGGACCTGTTCGAGGGGCATTTCCACGCCGAGGTCTCCGCGGGCGACCATGATGCCGTCGAAGGCGGCGACGATGTCGTCGATGGCGTCGACGGCCTGTGGTTTCTCCACTTTGGCGATGACGGGGAGCCAGCGCCCTTCCTCGTCCATGATGCGGTGCACGTCCTCGATGTCCCGGCCGCTGCGGACGAAGGAGAGGGCGATGACGTCGAAGCCGGTGCGCAGCGCCCAGCGCAGGTCGGCTTCGTCCTTGTCGGAGAGGGCGGGGACGGAGACGGCGACGCCGGGGAGGTTGAGGCCTTTGTGGTCGGAGACGATGCCGCCTTCGACGACCGTGGTGTGGACGCGTGGTCCGTCGACCTGGGTGACTTCCAGGCAGACTTTGCCGTCGTCGACGAGGATGCGTTCGCCGGGGGTGACGTCGGCGGCGAGGCCGGGGTAGGTGGTTCCGCAGGTGTGGCCGTCGCCTTCGGCGTCTTCTTCGACGGTGATGGTGAAGCTGTCGCCGCGTTCAAGGAGTACGGGGCCCTCGGTGAAGCGGCCGAGTCGGATCTTCGGGCCCTGAAGGTCGGCGAGGAGTCCGACGCTGCGGCCGCTTTCGTCGGCGGCCTTGCGAACGCGCTGGTAGCGCTCCTCGTGCTCGGCGTGGCTGCCGTGGCTGAGGTTGAAGCGGGCTACGTCCATTCCGGCGTCGACCAGGGCTTTGATGTGGTCGTAGGCGTCGGTGGCGGGGCCCAGAGTGCAGACGATCTTTGCTCGGCGCATGGTTCGAGCCTAGGCCTTACCGGCGGGTAGCGAACTGGACGGACATGACTACTCAACAACCGTTGGGTGAAGGGCTGTTGACAAGTATTGAATTGTGCATGGGGCCGCTCCGATGAGCATGCGAGCGGCCCGCGTACGCCGGCGTCGATTTGCTGCAGTGATGCCTACAGGTGCGGCGGCCGCATGGTGAACCGGGCGTTGACGGTGGCGTTCACTCGCTGCCGCTGGGGTTCGAGGTCGAGGGCGGCGGGGGTGTCCTCGGCGGGCGCCCCGTAGGCCATGGAGCGCATCCGGCCGCCGGGTGCCTGGGGGTAGGGCGGTGGGGTGCCCTCCGCTCCGATGTCGGCGAGTTCCACCAGTGCCGCGAGTGAGGTGCCGAGTGCCTCGGCGTATTCCCGTGCCCGTTGCACGGCTTCCCGGACGGCTTGTTGCCGGGCCTGCCGGTGGGCCGGGGAGTCGGGGCGCAGCGCCCACCAGGGGCCGTCGACGCGGGTGAGTTCGAGGTCGGCCAGTCGGGTGGTGAGTTCGCCCAGGGCGGTGAAGTCGGTGAGTTCGGCGGTGATGTGGACGCGTCCGTGGTAGGCGTGGATTCGTTCGCCGCGGCCCTTCTCCTTCAGTTCGGGGCTGATGGAGAAGGCGCCGGTTTCGAGGTGTTCGACGGCGTCGCCGTAGCTCTTGAGGAGGTCGAGGGCGGTGGCGTTGCGTTGGGTGAGGTCGTCGAGGGCGGCGCGGCGGTCTCGGCCGCGGGAGGCGACGGTGACGCCGATGCGGGCGATTTCGGGGTCTACTTCGAGGCGGGCCTCGCCGCGGACGGCGATTCGGGGGGCGTCGGGGGTGCCGTAGGGGGCGGCGGGCTGGGGGGCGTCCGGCGTTGGGGTGGTCATGCGTCTCACTCTGTCATTTCTCGGTCGATAACGGCCTCGGGGTGGGCGAGTTGAGTCATCAGATCGCAACCTGCGGGACCTGTTGCCGCTTGCCGTGGCCGGGTCAGAATCTACGCGCGTCGTTGACCTTTTCCCGAGGAGATCGAGACATGCCCTTGAACCGCCGGAAGTTCCTGAAGAAGTCCGCCGCGGCCGGAGCGGGCGTGGCGCTGGCGAGCGCGGTGGCGGCTCCGGAGGCCGAGGCCGCGCAGAGGCCGGCCTCTCGGCGGTACTCGCTGACCGTCATGGGCACGACCGACCTGCACGGGCACGTCTTCAACTGGGACTACTTCAAGGACGCCGAGTACTCCGACAAGGCCGGCAACGCCCAGGGCCTGGCCCGTATCTCGACCCTGGTGAACCAGGTGCGCGCGGAGAGGGGCCGCTGCAACACGCTGCTGCTGGACGCGGGCGACACGATCCAGGGCACCCCGTTGACGTACTACTACGCGAAGGTGGACCCGATCACCGCGAAGGGCGGTCCGGTGCATCCGATGGCGCAGGCGATGAACGCCATCGGGTACGACGCGGCGGCGCTGGGCAACCACGAGTTCAACTATGGCCTGGAGACGCTGCGCGCCTTCGAGCAGCAGCTGCGGTTCCCGCTGCTGGGCGCCAACGCGCTGGACGCGAGGACGCAGAGGCCGGCCTTCCCGCCGTACGTCGTCAAGAAGTTCCGTGTGCCCGGCCTTCCGCCGGTGAAGGTGGCGGTGCTCGGGCTGACCAATCCCGGTATCGCGATCTGGGACAAGGCGTATGTGCAGGGGAAGCTGCAGTTCCCGGGGCTTGAGGAGCAGGCCGCGAAGTGGGTGCCGAGGCTGAAGTCGATGGGCGCCGACGTGGTGGTGGTGTCCGCGCACAGCGGTTCCTCCGGCACCTCCTCCTACGGTGACCAGGTGCCGTACGTGGAGAACTCGGCGGCGCTGGTGGCGCAGCAGGTGCCGGACATCGACGCGATCCTGGTGGGCCACGCGCACGTGGAGATCCCGGAGTTGAAGGTCACGAATGCCACGACGGGGAGGACGGTGGTGCTCTCGGAGCCGCTGGCGTTCGCGGAGCGGTTGTCGGTCTTCGACGTCGAGCTGGTCTTCGCGAAGGGGCGCTGGAGTGTCGAGTCGGTGGCGTCGAAGGTGCTGAACTCCAACACGGTGGCCGACGACCCGAAGATCACCAGGCTGCTGTCGGACGAGCACGCGAAGGTCGTCGAGTACGTCAACCAGGTCGTCGGCACGGCGACCGAGACGCTCACGACGGTCGAGGCCCGTTTCAAGGACGCGCCGATCATCGACCTGATCACCAGGGTCCAGGAGGACGTGGTGAAGGCGGCGCTGGCGGGCACGTCGTACGCTTCGCTGCCGGTCGTCGCGCAGGCCTCTCCCTTCTCGCGCACCTCGGAGATCCCGGCCGGCGAGGTGACGATCCGGGACCTGTCGAGCCTGTACGTGTATGACAACACGCTGGTCGCCAAGCTGTTGACGGGTGCCCAGTTGCGGGCGTATCTGGAGTACTCGGCGGAGTACTTCGTGCAGACGGCGGCGGACGCGGTGGTGGACGTGGAGAAGCTGACCAACGCCGGCGGCCGCCCGGACTACAACTACGACTACGTGTCGGGCCTTTCGTACGACGTCGACGTCTCCCGGCCGGCCGGTTCGCGGATCGGGAACCTCACCTATGCCGGTGCCCCGCTGGACGACGCGCAGCAGTTCGTGCTGGCGGTGAACAACTACCGTGCCAACGGGGGCGGCGCGTTCCCGCATGTGGCGTCCGCGCGGGAGCTGTGGTCGGAGTCGACGGAGATCCGTACGCGGATCGCGGAGTGGGTGACGGCGAAGGGTGTGCTGGACCCGAAGGACTTCGCGTCGGTGGACTGGAGGCTGACCCGGGCCGGAACGCCCCTGTTCTAGCCCGGGCTCGAGCTTTTTTTCTACAGGTCCAGCAGGGTGACGTCGACGGCGTCGGCGATGGCCTTGGCGCCGGCGTCGTTGACGTGGAGGCCGTCGCCGCTGTTGAACTCGGTGCGGATCCGGTCGGGTTGGTCGGGGTCGGCTACGGCGGCGGCGATGTCGACGACGGCGTCGAAGGGGTGGCTGTCGCCGAGCAGCCAGGCGTTGACCTCGCGGCGCACGGCCTGCCCGGTCTTGGTGTCGTAGCCGTCGTACACGGTGCCGTGGTAGGGGCCGATGGTGGAGCCGATGACGGTGAGCCCGGCGGCGTGCAGCCGGTCGGCGAGGGCGGTGAGGCCGGCGGTGAACTCGGCGGCGGTCGGGCCCTCGGCGGGGTCGGGGTGGGCGATGGTGCCGGGCAGGCCGAGGTCGTTGAGGCCGATGTGGATCAGGACGTGGCTGACGCCGGGGACGGTGAGGACGTCGTGGTCGATGCGGGACAGCAGGTGGTCGCCGATCTCGTCGGTGAGCAGACGGTTGCCGGAGATGCCCTGGTTGACGATCCAGCCGCGGGTGAGGCGGCGGCCGAGCTGGGAGGGGAAGCTGTTGTCGGTGCCGGGGGTGGTGGCGGCGCCCTCGATCCAGGAGTCGCCGAACGCGACGGCGATCCGGGTGCCCTCGGGGGCGAGGACGTCGACGCCGGTGAGGTAGTGGCCGAGGGGCAGCTCCTCCGCGCCGTCGAGGTCTTCGGCGGACAGCTGGTCGCCGGGGACGGCGTAGCCGATGTCGTAGGGCACCGCGCTGTAGGTGCTCAGCCCGGTGTCGTCCGGCAGATGGAGGCTGACGGTCAGCTCCTCCCCCGCGCTGACGGGGAGTTCGACGGGATCGCTGATGATCTCCTCGCCCACGGGGACGTCGGCCGTCTCGGCGCCGGAGAAGCGCAGCGGGGTGTCGCTGGCGGGGTCGATGCCGCCGGCGCGGGTGCGGACGGCGAGGTGGGCGCCGCCGATCCGCAGGGGCTCCTTGCCGTAGCGGTTGCTGAGCCGTACCCGCAGCGCCTCGCCTCCTCCCGCGAGGCGCACCGACTGCCTGACGGTCTGGCCGCTGAAGCCGCGGGGTTCGAAGAGGTGGAAGGCCTCGTGGGGGTTGATGACGGCGGAGCGGTGGGCTGCGATCCAGGTGGTGGTCATGTGCGGAGCCAACACCGCCGCCGCCGGAGGTCTTCCTTGCCTGGCTGGTTGTTTACCTTCCCTCGACCAGCGGGGTGAGGACCTGGGCCGCCTGCCGGGTCTGTGGGGTCTGCGGTTCGTGGGTTTCGAGCCCGAAGGTGGTGAAGGCCGTGCGGGCCGGCAGCGGGTAGGTCTCCTTGCCGGTGAGGGAGTTGAGGATGGTGGCGCTGCGCCAGGCGGCGAGGCCGAGGTCGGGGGTGCCGACGCCGTGGGTGTGGCGTTCGGCGTTCTGGATGTGGATCGCGCCGGTCACCGCGGGGTCGAGGACGAGGCGGAAGCGGTCGTCGACGCGGGGGCGCTCGTGGCTGTCGCGGCGCATGTAGCGGTCGAGGCCGGCGAGGAGGCGGTCGAGGGGGCGTTCGCGGTAGCCGGTGGCGAGGACGACGGCGTCGGTGGTGAGTCGGGAGCGGGTGTTCTGCTGCGCGTGCTCCAGGTGGAGCTCGACCTTGGCGGTCGCGAGACGGCCGGCGGTGCGGACGCGGACGCCCGGTGTGAGGGCGGTGTCGGGCCAGCCGCCGTGCAGGGTGCGGCGGTAGAGCTCGTCGTGGATGGCGGCGATGGTGTCGGCGTCGATGCCCTTGTGGAGCTGCCACTGGGTGGTGACGAGGCGGTCGCGGACGCCTTCGGGCAGGGCGTGGAAGTAGCGGGTGTAGTCGGGGGTGAAGTGTTCGAGGCCGAGTTTGGAGTACTCCATGGGGGCGAAGGCTTCGGTGCGGCCGAGCCAGTGCAGGCCCTCGCGGCCGACGGGGCGGGCGCGCAGCAGGTCGAGGAAGACCTCGGCGCCGGACTGTCCCGAGCCGATGACGGTGACGTGTCCGGCGGCGAGCAGACGGTCGCGGTGGGCGAGGTAGTCGGCGGCGTGCACGACGGGCACGGCGGGTGCCTCGACGAGGGGCCTCAGGGGTTCGGGGACGTACGGTTCGCTGCCGATGCCGAGGACGATGTTCCGGGTGTGGGTACGGCCCAGGGCCTCGGCCTCGCCGTCCGCGTCGAGCTGGGTGAAGTCGACCTCGAAGAGGTCGCGTTCGGGGTTCCAGCGGACGGCGTCGACCTGGTGGCGGAAGTGCAGGCCGGGGAGGTGGTCGGCGACCCAGCGGCAGTAGGCGTCGTACTCGGCGCGCTGGATGTGGAAGCGTTCGGCGAAGTAGAAGGGGAAGAGCCGGTCGCGGGCCTTGAGGTGGTTGAGGAAGGTCCAGGGGCTCGCGGGGTCGGCGAGGGTCACCAGGTCGGCGAGGAAGGGGACCTGGATGCGGGCGCCGTCGATGAGGAGACCGGGGTGCCAGTCGAAGCGGGGGCGCTGTTCGTAGAAGACGGTGTCGAGTTCGGCGAGGGGGTGGGCGAGGGCGGCGAGGGAGAGGTTGAAGGGGCCGATGCCGATGCCGACCAGGTCGCGGGGGGCGTCGGGCTCGCGGTGCGGGGGGTGGGGGGTGCTGCTCATCGGTGGGTGGGTCCTTCCACGAGTTCTTCGACGGCTTTGAGCAGTTCGGCCAGATCGGTGGGCCGGGTGCGGGGGTTGAGGACCGTCGCTTTGAGCCACAGCCGGCCGTCGTCGGGACGCGCCCGGCCGAGGACCGCGCGGCCGCGGTGGAGGAGTTCTCGGCGTACGGCGGCGACGGTGGCGTCGGTGGCGTGTGCGGGCCGGAACAGGACCGTGCTGATGACGGGCCGGTGGTACAGCTCGAAGCCGGGGCTGGCGGTCACGAGGTCCGCGAACTCGTGTGCGGTGGCGCAGACTTGGTCGATGAGGGCGGCGAGGCCCTGGCGGCCGAGGGTCTTGAGCGTGACGGCGGTCTTGAGGACGTCGGGGCGGCGGCTGGTGCGCAGGGAGCGGCCGAGGAGGTCGGGCAGGCCGGCTTCGGTGTCGTCGTCGGCGTTGAGGTAGTCGGCGTGCTGGTGCAGGGCGGCGAGGTCGTCGGGCTCGCGGACGGCGAGGAGGCCGGCGGCGACCGGCTGCCAGCCGAGTTTGTGCAGGTCGAGGGTGACGGTGTGGGCGGCTTCCAGGCCGGTGAGCTTGTCGCGGTGCCGGTCGCTGAACAGCAGTCCTCCGCCGTAGGCGGCGTCGATGTGCAGCCGGGCGCGGTGGGTTCGGCACAGGTCGGCGATGTCGGGCAGGGGGTCGATGAGGCCCGCGTCGGTGGTGCCGGCGGTGGCGGCGACGAGGTGCGGTCCGGGGTGGGCGGTTAGGGCCGCGTCCAGGGCGGCGGGGTCGAGGACGCCCGCGGGGGCGGGCACGGTGACGGGCTCGGGCAGCCCGAGCAGCCAGGAGCCGCGGGACAGCGAATGGTGTGCGTTGGCCCCGGCGACGAGCCGGACGTCGGCGCCGAGGCTCTCGCGGGCGAGGAGCAGGGCGAGTTGGTTGGATTCGGTGCCGCCGCTGGTGACCAGGGCGTCGGGCGGGGGTGTCGTCGATGTCCCGGCAGCTTGCGCCTTCGCATAGACCTCGGCGGCCAGCGCGCGGGTCACCAGGGCTTCCAGTTCGGAGGCGGCCGGGGCCTGGTCCCAGGAGTCCAGGGACGGGTTGAGGGCGCTCGCGGCGAGGTCGGCCGCGGTGGCCACCGCGAGGGGCGGGCAGTGCAGGTGGGCGGCGCACAGGGGGTCGGCCGGGTCGGCGGAGCCCTCGGCGAGGGCGTGGACGAGGGCGCGCAGGGCGTCGGGGTCACCGTGCCACGGCAGTACGTCGCCCGCGGCGGCCCGCACCCGCTCGGCGACCGCGTCGGGCCCGCCGGCGGGCAGGGGGCCTCCGCGCGCCCGTGTGCCGCTCGCGAGCGCGCCGAGCACGGTGTCGAGCAACGGCCGCAGCGCGTCGGGGCCCTCCGGGCCCGAGGCGAGGCTCGGTGAGCTCATGGGTTCCTCCCGGGCACGCGGGCTGAGGGAGTTCCAGCTTGTACCTGGATGAGCGCGCGTGCCCGAAAAGTTCAACGAGCAAAACCCGAAAGGGTGTCCCGGTGGGTAGGGGTGTCCCGGTGGGACGGGAGTGAGGGGTGGCGTCGGCTGGCGCGCTGCGAAACCCACGCTCTCCTGGCCCTCGGACGGCCCCCGGCCAGGGGTGCGGCCCCGACCCTCGGTGCGCACCCGCCCCCGGAGTGTGCGCCCCTAGCGCTGGCGGACCCTCAACGCCCGCCCCAGATCGTCCAGTTGGTCCACCAGTTTGCGGCGCAGGGACGGGATCGGGTTTGCGTCGGTCAGACAGGTCTCACCCAGGCGGAGGGTTTCCTCGTCGACCGCGTGGACCGGGAACGCCCAGCGGCCGGCGGCGTCGGCCATGGCGGGGCCGCGTCGGGCGGCGACGGCGACCGCGTCCGTGTAGTAGCGCGGCACGTACTGCCGTACCAGGTCTGCCTGTTCGGGCTGCCAGAAGCCCTGGGCGGTGGCGATGAACAGGTAGTTGGAGAGGTCGTCGCGCCCGAACATCCCCTCCCAGGCCCGCGCCTTGGCCTCGGGGTCGGGCAGCGCGGCGCGGCAGCGGGCGGCGCCCTCCTGGCCGGCGGCGGAGGGGTCCCGTTCCAGTTCGGCGGCGATCGCGGCCTCGTCGGTCGCGCCGAGGACGGCGAGCCGGGCCAGTACGCGCCAGCGCAGCTCGGGGTCGAGTTCCGGCCCCCCGGGCACGGTGCCGTCGGCGAGCCAGGCGGCGATGGTGTCGGGCTGGGCGGCGACGTCGATGAAGTGGCGCACGGCGACCAGGCGCAGGCCGGGGTTGTCGCCGTCCTCGGTGCGGCGGATGAGGTCGCGGCACAGGGAGGAGAGCGTGGAGAGGGCGGCGGGCCGCTCCTCGGGGCCGACGTAGCGGTCGGTGATCTGGGCGGCGGCGAAGGCGAGGACGCCCTGGACGACGGCTAGGTCGGTCTCGTGCGGGAGGTGGGTGCGTGCGGCCTGGAGGTAGGCGGCGGGCGGGAGTTCACCGTCGCGCACGGAGTCGCGCAGGGCGTTCCACACGACCGCGCGGGTGAGCGGCTCGGGCAGACCGCAGAGGTTCTCGGTGACCGTCTCGAAGGACTCGGCGTCGAAGCGGACCTTGGCGTAGCTGAGATCGCCGTCGTTCAGCAGGAGCAGGGCGGGGCGCTTGCCGAGGGGGTGGGGTTCGCTCTGCGGGATGTCGAGGTCGAGGCGCTCGCGCAGCACCAGGTGGCGGCTCTCGTCGGCGACGTCCAGGTCGTAGAGGCCGACGGCGATGCGGTGCGGGCGGCTGCCGGTGTGCTCGACGGTGAGGGTGCGGGTGCCGTCGTCCCCGGCGGTGACCACGGGCGTGAGGGTGTCGACGCCGGTGGTGCGCAGCCAGGCGTCGGCCCAGGCGTGGACGTCGCGCTCGGTGGCGGAGGCGAGGGAGTCGATGAAGTCGGCGAGGGTGGCGTTGGCGAACCTGTGGCGGGCGAAGTGGGTGTTGATGCCGGCCAGGAAGTCCTTCTCGCCGAGCCAGGCGACGAGCTGACGCAGTGCTGAGGCGCCCTTGGCGTAGGAGATGCCGTCGAAGTTGAGGAGGGCGGAGGCGGTGTCCTCGACGGCCTCGGGGGCGACGGGGTGGGTGGAGGGGCGCTGGTCGGCGTCGTAGCCCCAGGCCTTGCGGGCGACGCCGAAGTCGGTCCAGGTGTCGGTGAAGCGGGTGGCCTCGGTGAGGGTCTGGTAGCCCATGTACTCGGCGAAGGACTCGTTCAGCCAGATGTCGTCCCACCAGCGCAGGGTGACGAGGTCGCCGAACCACATGTGGGCCATCTCGTGGGCGATGACCATGGCGCGGGTCTGGCGCTCGGTGTCGGTGACGGCGGAGCGGTAGACGAACTCGTCGCGGAAGGTGACGAGGCCGGGGTTCTCCATGGCGCCGGCGTTGAACTCGGGGACGAACGCCTGGTCGTAGGAGTCGAAGGGGTAGGGCTCGGCGAACTTCTCGTGGTAGCGGTCGTAGCACTGCCGGGTGACCTCGAACAGTTCGTCGGCGTCCGTGTCGAGGTAGGGGGCGAGCGAGCGGCGGCAGTGGATGCCGAAGGGCAGGCCGCGGTGTTCGGTGCGCACCGAGTGCCAGGGGCCGGCGGCGACGGCGACGAGGTAGGTGGAGATCAGCGGGGTGGACGCGGCCTTCCAGCGGCCGTCGCCGAGGTGTTCGGTGATCCCGTTGGCCAGGACGCTCCAGCCGTCGGGGGCCTTGACGGTGAGGTCGAACACGGCCTTGAGGTCGGGCTGGTCGAAGGCGGCGAAGACGCGCTGGACGTCGTCCAGGAACAGCTGGGTGTAGAGGTAGGTCTCGCCGTCGGTGGGGTCGGTGAAGCGGTGCATGCCCTCGCCGGTGCGGGAGTAGCGCATGGTGGCGTCGACGAGCAGTTCGTGTTCGCCGGCGGCGAGGCCGGTCAGGGGCAGGCGGTTGCCCTCGAAGGCGTCCAGGTCGAGGGCGTGGCCGTCGAGGAGCGCTTTGCGCAGTTCGGCCGGCTTGAGCTCGACGAAGGTGTCCGCGTCCGCGCGGGCCGTGAACCGGATCACGGTACGGGACACGAAGATCTCGTCCCCTGCGGTCAGATCGAGGTCGATCGTGTAGCGGTGGACGTCGAGGAGCCTGGCACGGGTCTGCGCTTCGTCGCGCGTCAGTACGGACATGCTGGTAATGCTGCCCGATGCCACTGACAAGGCACAGGGGCGGACCGGTACGCGCCCTATGTCCGTTCCTGCGCCGGCGCGGTGTCACCCGTGTCGCGCTGCGGCGGAACCCTGGCGTCCGGGTGGGGCAGGGCCGGGCGGGACGCGGGGTCCGGCATGGCGTTGCCCTTGACCAGGGCGCGCAGGTCGCGGATCTCCTGTTCGAGGGCGAGGCTGCGGCGGTGGGCGTCGTAGAGGTAGCGGACCTTGGTGCGCAGCGACCAGGGGTCGATGGGCTTCGTGATCAGGTCGGCGACGCCGAGGCCGAAGGCGGTGGCGGTCAGTTCGTGGTCGAGCCCGAATCCGGTGAGCAGGATGACCGGTATGTGCTGGGTCTGCTCGACGCGGCGCATGTAGCGCACCACCTCCAGGCCTCCGACGCCGGGCATGCGGACGTCGAGCAGCAGGAGGCCGACCTGGCCGCGGAGCACCTGCTTGAGCGCCTCGTCGCCGCTGGTGGCACGGCCCAGCAGACAGCCCAGCGGGGCCAGGGCGCTCTCCAGCGCGTACAGCGTGTCCTCGTGGTCGTCGACGATGAGGATCCTGGCATCCGGCATGGCCCGACGTCCCTCCCGCGTGGACAACCAGCTTATGACCGGAGCGCTGACACGGTGTGCCCGTCAGCTGACAAGGAGTGCACAGCGCAGCATGCCCCCTGCGGGCTCCGCTGTCACGTGTCCCGCGGTGTCGACGGAGGTCAATTCGCCGTTTCCACGGGGCCGTTCACGGTGTCCTCCGCGATGCGTTCGTGGTGGCGGATCACCTCGGCGATGATGAAGTTCAGGAACTTCTCAGCGAACGCCGGGTCCAGTTTGGCGCTTTCGGCGAGGCCGCGCAGGCGCTCGATCTGGCGGGCCTCGCGGGCCGGGTCGGCGGGCGGCAGCTGGTGGACGGCCTTGAGGTGGCCGACCTGTTGGGTGCACTTGAAGCGCTCGGCGAGCATGTGGACGACGGCCGCGTCAATGTTGTCGATGCTGTCGCGCAGCCGGGCGAGTTCCGCGCGGACGGCGGGGTCGATCTCGCCGGACGCGTTGTTGCTGGTGGTCATGGGCGCACAGCCTACGGGGCGGGGGTGCGTTCGATCATGGGCGGATCGTCGGGATCGGGCACCTGGTTGCTCCAGCCGCCGGGGACGGTGCGGAACTGCTGGGCGCGGAAGCGGATCGGCGCCATGCCGACGCGGCGGGTGAACAGCCGGGAGAAGTAGGCGGGATCCTCGTAGCCGACGCGGCGGGCGACGGCGGCGACGGGCAGTTCGGTGGCGGCGAGGAGTTCCTTGGCGCGGCCCAGCCGGATGCCGAGCAGGTAGTCCTTGGGGCTGCAGCCGGCGCCTCGGCGTACGGCGGTGCGCAGTTCGGCGGGGGTCATGCCGTGCCGGGCGGCGTGGTCGGCGACGCTCAGCGGCAGACAGGCGTCGCGGGCGAGGGCCTTGAGGACGGGGTCGCCGTCGGGCGCGAGGTCGGCCCGGGCCCGGCGCAGGGCGACCAGCAGCTCGTGGACGGCGGCGCCGGTCTCCACCTCCAGCAGCGGGTTGCCGCGGCGGGCGGCCCGCGCGACCCGGCCGATGACGGCACGCGCGCCCGTGGCGTCGGACAGCGGCACCACGGGCCGGGCCGGCTCGATGTAGCCGAGTTCGGTGTACGTGGCGGTGGCGGGCCCGTCGAAGACCACGAACCCCTCGTCCCAGCCGCCCTCGGGGTCGGGCCCGTAGTGGTGCGGCACACCGGGCGTGAGCCACAGCAGGGCGGGCGCGGTGACGGTTCCGCGGCGGCCGTCGGCGTCGAGGAACCAGCCGCTGCCCGCGCTGACGACGACGGCGACGTGGTGGTCGAGGGTGCGGGGGCCGACGACGGGCAGCGCGCCGTACTGCAGTCCGACGCCGAGGCAGACCAGGCCGAGCCGGTGGTGGGCCGGGCCGGGGGTGAAGAACCGCATCCAGGTGTGGTACATCCACGCGCTCCTTCCCGCGTCGGCCCGGCCGCCGGTCTTTTCGTCCAAGCAGCGCTGATCTTTGTCCATGGACGGTGATCACCGCCAGGGGCGAGGCTGGGGCGCATGACCGATTTCAGGGTGGGGGAAACCGACTTCCTGCTGGACGGGCGCCCGGTGCGGCTGCTGTCCGGGGCGCTGCACTACTTCAGGGTGCACGAGGAGCACTGGGAACACCGGCTGGCGATGCTGCGGGCGATGGGCCTCAACTGCGTGGAGACGTACGTCCCGTGGAACCTGCACGAGCCGGCGCCGGGTGAGTACGAGGACGTGGCGGCCCTCGGCCGCTTCCTGGACGCGGCCCGTCGCGCGGGGCTGCTGGCGATCGTGCGGCCGGGTCCGTACATCTGCGCCGAGTGGGAGAACGGGGGGCTGCCGCACTGGCTGACCGGCGAACTGGGCACGCGCGCGCGTACCCGTGACGAACGGTTCATGGAGCACCTTCAGCGCTGGTTCGGGGTGCTGCTGCCGCAGGTCGTGGACCGGCAGATCGACCGGGGCGGCCCGGTGATCATGGTGCAGGCGGAGAACGAGTACGGCAGCTACGGCTCGGACGAGGAGTACCTGCGCCGGCTGGCCGAGCAGCTGCGGGCACGAGGGGTGACGGTCCCGCTGGTCACCTCGGACGGCCCCGAGGACCACATGCTGTCCGGCGGCTCGATCCCCGGGGTGCTCGCCACGGTGAACTTCGGCTCCCACGCGCGCGAGGCCTTCGAGACGCTGCGCCGGCACCAGCCGGAGGGGCCGCTGATGTGCATGGAGTTCTGGTGCGGCTGGTTCGACCACTGGGGCGGCGAGCACATCACCCGGGACGCCGAGGACGCGGCGGCCGCGCTGCGCGAGATCCTTCAGGCGGGCGCCTCGGTCAACGTCTACATGGCGCACGGCGGCACCAACTTCGCCGGCTGGGCGGGCGCCAACCGCCCCGGCGGCGAGCTGCACACGGGGCCGCTGGAGGCGGACGTGACGTCGTACGACTACGACGCCCCGATCGACGAGTTCGGCAACCCGACGGACAAGTTCTGGCGCTTCCGGGAGGTGCTCGCCGCGTACGCGGACGGCCCGCTGCCCGACGTGCCGCCGGCGCCCGCGCGGCTGGGCGCGGAGGCGGAGGTGCGGCTGACCGGCTGGACGCCTCTTGACGCCGTCCTGGACAGCCGCGGCGGCCAGGAGGTCGCGGCACCGGTCCCGCCGACCTTCGAGGAGCTGGGCGTGGACCGGGGCGTGGTGCGGTACGAGGTGACGGTGCCGGGTCCCCGGCCGCCGTACCCGCTGACCGCGCGCGGACTGCGGGACCTGGCCGTGGTGTACGTCGACGGGGAGCGGGCCGGTGTGCTCACCGAGGGCGACGAGCAGCTGGCGAAGCCGGTCCCCGGGCACGCGCGCGTGGAGCTGTGGGTGGAGTCCCTGGGGCGGGTGAACTACGGGCCCCGCAGCGGCGAGACCAAGGGCATCACCGGGGGGCTGCTGCACGAGCGGCAGTATCTGCACGGGGTACGCGCGCGTGGGCTGCGGCTGGACGCGCTGGACGACATCGGGGACGTCGTTTTCCGGCCGCTCGGACAGGACGGCGCCCCGGGGCTGTACCGGGGGACGGTGACGGTGCGCGGTGCCGGGGACGCACGGCTCGAACTGCCGGGCTGGACCCGCGGGTTCGTCTGGGTCAACGGCTTCGATCTGGGCCGTTACTGGACGGCGGGCCCTCAGCGCTCCCTGTACGTGCCCGGTCCGGTCCTGCGTGAGGGCGACAACGACGTGTGGCTCCTGGAGCTGGAGGAGGCGGCCCCGCAGGCCGTGCGGCTGCGTTCCGTGTGAGCGTCCGGCGCCCGGAACCCGGCCAGGGAAAATCCGCTCTGCTCCCCGTAGAGTGGAGTCGGGTTCTGGGCGTCTTGGGGGTTCAGGCGTGGCGAACGGCGGACCGGTCGAGCACGGCTACCCACACCTGGAGACGGTGCGGGCCGCCATCACCGCGCTCTGGAAACGGCTGTCGTACGACACCGTCCAGACCTTCTCCACCAGCGTGGCTCCCGCGGACGTGGCCTTCTGCGACACCGACGACCTCTATCTGGGCGCCCAGCGCGTGGCCCGGGAGCTGGTGCGGCACTACCGGCTGCCGGACGCCCGGCTGATCGTCAGCTTCCGGGAGATGACCCACGCGGCGAACGTCGAGCTGGCGGCGGGCCCGGAGTACTTCGTGGAGCTGAACGACCGGTTCCGCACGCACCGGCGGGACATCGGCGCCGCCCTCGCCCACGAGGTCATGCACGTCTATCTGCACCGGCTGGGGCTGTCCTTCCCCGGCATCCGGGACAACGAGATCCTCACGGACACCGCGACGACGTATCTGGGGGCGGGCTGGCTGCTGCTCGACGCCTACCGGGAGGACTCGGCGTCCTCCCAGAAGCTCGGCTATCTCACGCCCGAGGAGTTCGGCTACGTCCTGGCGAAGCGTGCCCTGGTCTTCGGCGAGGACCCCGCGATCTGGTTCACCAGTCCGCAGGCCTACGAGGCCTACACCGCGGGCATGGCGCAGGCCCGCCGCGACGAGCAGCAGCCGCCGCTGACCGCGGCCGGCTGGGCGGGCCGCCGCCGCTACGCCCGCGACCGCCGCCACGCCCAGGACACCCACACGCCCCTCCCCCACTCGGGCACCCCGTACACCTTCACCCCCGACGGCCACGGCCCCCTCCGCGTCTCCTTCCCCTGCCCCACCTGCCACCAGCGCATCAGGGTCCCGGTGAAGGGCCGGGTACGCGCGAGATGCGCACTGTGCCGGACGGTACTGGAGTGCGACACGTAGGCGGCCGGGGCGCGGGTTGAACAGCGCCGGAGGCCCCCGGGAGCATGGCGCGCACGCGGGGTAAACCGTGCCGGAGCGCGGCACGCGCGCGACGCAACCCGTGCCCCAACGCGCGACCAGGAGCGTGGCACGGGCACAAGGCCACCCCTGCCGAAGAGCAACACACGGCGAGACGGGCGCGGGCGCATGGTGCCAGAGCGCGTCCGGTGGCACGCCGCGCAGGCGGAGCAAGCACTGCCGCAGCACGGCCAGGACCGTGACACGCACACGGCCACCCCGCCCAAGTGCAACCCGCAGCGAGACGGGCGCGGGCGCATGCTGCCGGGGCGCGACCGGTGGCGCGGCGCCGACGCGAGGCAACCGTGACGCGGTGCGGACGCAAGGGCGCCGGCGGAGGGCCACGTCAGCCGGGGGTGAGGGCGCGGGCCAACCCTGTCCGAGTTCCGCAGTCAGCCTGCCGCAGACACGCAGCCACCCTGGCCGAGGGGCACATCCAGCCACCCAGCCGGACGCGGACACGATGCCGAGGCTGGCCGAGGGCGGGGGCAGCTGGGCTTGGCTACGCGCCGTACACCGCGCCCGGCTCCTCCGCCTCGCTCAGCAGTTTGAGGGCTGTCTCCCCCGCCTCCGTCGGGGTCCAGCGGGCGCCCTTGTCGGCGGTGGGGCCCGGGTGCCAGCCCTCCATGACGGTGATGCGGCCGCCCTCCGCCTCGAAGACGCGGCCGGTCACGCCCTCGCTCGCGGCGGAGCCGAGCCAGACGACGAGAGGGGAGACGTTCTCCGGGGCCATGGCGTCGAAGCCGGTGTCCGGGGCGGCCATGGTCTCCGCGAAGGTCCGTTCCGTCATGCGCGTGCGGGCCGCGGGCGCGATCGCGTTGACCTGGACGCCGTAGCGGGCCAGTTCGGCCGCCGCGACCAGCGTCAGCCCGACGATGCCGGCCTTCGCGGCGCTGTAGTTCGCCTGCCCGACCGCCCCCAACAGCCCGGCCCCGCTGCTGGTGTTGACGATCCGGGCGACCGGCGCGCGTCCCGCCTTCGCCTCGGCCCGCCAGTGCGCGGCGGCGTGCTTGAGCGGCAGGATGTGGCCCTTGAGGTGCACGCGCATCACGGCGTCCCAGTCGGCCTCGTCGAGGTTGACCAGCATCCGGTCGCGCAGGAACCCGGCGTTGTTGACGAGCGTGTCGAGCCGCCCGTACGTCTTGAGCGCCGCCGCGATCAGCGAGGCCGCTCCCTCGGTGCTCGCGATGTCGCCGCCGTGGGCGACCGCCTCACCGCCCGCCGCCCGGATCTCCTCGACGACCTGCCGGGCCGGACTGTCGGGGCCCGGCGTCCCGTCCAGCCCCACGCCCAGATCGTTGACCACGACCCGCGCGCCCTCCGCCGCGAACGCGAGCGCGTGGGCCCGCCCAAGGCCCCTGCCCGCTCCGGTGACGACGACGACCCGTCCGTCGCAGATTCCGCTCATCTCACGTCTCCTTGTTGGCAGTTGCCGCATCCAGGAACGCCGGCCGCTCCCCGCCCCCGTGCACCAGCAGGCTCGCCCCGCTGATGTACGCGGCCGAGTCGGAGGCGAGGAAGACGGCGGCCGCGCCGACGTCGTCCGGGGTGGCCAGACGGCCGAGCGGCACGGTGCGGGAGACCGCCTCGACGCCGTCCTCACCGCCGTAGTGCAGATGGGCCAGCTCGGTGCGGACCATGCCGACGACAAGGGTGTTGACCCGGACCTCCGGCGCCCACTCCACGGCCATCGAGCGGGCGAGGTTCTCCAGTCCGGCCTTGGCCGCCCCGTATGCCGCCGAGCCGGGCGAGGGCCGGCTGCCGCTGACGCTGCCGATCATCACAACCGCCCCCCGGGCCCGCCGCAGATGCTCGTACGCGGCGAGGGAGGCCGTGAGCGGGGCGAGGAGGTTGAGCTCGACGACCCGTGCGTGCCGCTCGGCGTCCGCGTCGGCCAGCTTGCGGTAGGGGGCGCCGCCCGCGTTGTTGACGAGGACGTCGAGCCGGGACAGCGTGGCGAAGAAGGCACGTACGGCGGGCGGGTCGCGCAGGTCCAGGGGCCTGAACTCCACGCCCTCCACCGGCACTTCGGGCGGCCGTCGTGCGCAGGCGACGACCTGCGCCCCCGCCTCCACGAAGGCCTTGGCGATCCCGGCTCCCACACCCCGGGTGCCCCCGGTGACCACGACCGCGCGGCCGCGCAGAGAGTTATCCACAGGCCTCCCGCTCCGATCCGCGGACTGCTAGCTTCGAAGCCTCACACCTAACAAATGTTTGGTGGAAAGGCGTTGGTTGGAAAGGTAGCTGATGCGCCCATGGGTGTCTCCACCTCGTCCCCGGAAAAGGGGATCCGTCTCCTCACCGTCGACTTCCCACCGGTGAACGCGCTGCCGGTGCGCGGCTGGTTCGAGCTGGCCGAAGCGCTGCGTGCCGCGGGCCGTGATCAGGGGACGCGCTGTGTCGTCCTGGCCGCCGAGGGACGGGGGTTCAACGCGGGCGTGGACATCAAGGAGATACAGGCGCAGGGTTCGAGCGCGCTGGTGGGCGCCAACCGCGGCTGCTTCGAGGCGTTCGCGGCGGTGTACGAGTGCGAGGTGCCCGTGGTGGCGGCGGTGCACGGCTTCTGCCTGGGCGGCGGCATCGGCCTGGCGGGGAACGCGGACGTGATCGTGGCGAGCGAGGACGCCGTCTTCGGCCTGCCCGAGCTGGACCGGGGCGCCCTGGGCGCAGCCACGCATCTGGCCCGGCTGGTCCCGCGGCACCGGATGCGCGCCCTCTACTACACCGCGCAGACAGTGACCGCGCAGGAGCTGCACGGCTACGGCTCGGTGTGGCGGGTGGTGCCACGGGCCGAACTGCGTGAGAGAGCCGTGGAGTTGGCGCGCGACATCGCCGCCAAGGACGGAGAGCTGCTGCGCCTGGCCAAGGCCGCGATCAACGGCATCGACCCGGTCGACGTGCGCCGCAGTTACCGCTTCGAGCAGGGCTTCACCTACGAGGCGAGCGCGGTCGGGGTGGCCGACCGGGTCCGGGACACCTTCGGCAAGCAGAAGGAGGGTACGTAGACGTGGGCGACAAGACGATGACCGCCGAGGAGGTGGTCTCCCGCCTGGAGAGCGGCATGACCCTCGGCATCGGCGGATGGGGTTCCCGCCGCAAACCGATGGCCCTGGTCAGAGCGCTGCTGCGCTCTGACGTCACCAACCTGACGGTCGTCTCCTACGGCGGCCCGGACGTGGGCATGCTGGCGGCCGCCGGACGGATCCGCAAACTGGTCGCCGCCTTCGTCACCCTCGACTCCATCCCGCTGGAACCGCACTACCGCGCGGCCCGGGAGCACGGCGCCTTCGAGCTGATGGAGGTCGACGAGGCGATGTTCATGTGGGGGCTGCGCGCGGCGGCGAACCGACTGCCGTTCCTGCCAGTGCGGGCCGGGATCGGCTCGGACGTGATGCGGGTCAACCCGGGTCTGCGGACGGTCACTTCGCCGTACGAGGACGGGGAGACGTTCGTGGCGATGCCGGCCCTGCGGATGGACGCGGCCCTGGTGCACGTGGGCCGCGCGGACCGGCTGGGCAACGGGCAGTGCCTCGGCCCGGACCCGTACTTCGACGACCTGTTCTGCGACGCGGCGGACGCGGCCTATGTGTCGTGCGAACGGATCGTGGACACGGCCGAGTTGACGAAGGAGGCGGCCCCGCAGTCGCTGCTGGTCAAGCGGCACCGGGTGACCGGTGTCGTGGAGGCCCCGAACGGCGCGCACTTCACGTCCTGCGCCCCCGACTACGGCCGGGACGAAGCCTTCCAGCGGACGTACGCGACCACGCCCTGGGCGGAGTTCGCGGCCCGGTTCCTGGCCGGGGACGAGCAGGCGTACCAGACGGCGGTGAGGGAGGAGTCATGACCGAGGCCACCGGCACGTCCGTTGTCGCCGTCACCCGCGCCGAGTACTGCGTGATCGCCTGCGCCGAGGCCTGGCGGGGGGAGGGCGAGGTGCTCGCCAGCCCGATGGGGCTGATCCCGTCCATCGGCGCCCGGCTCGCCCGGCTCACCTTCTCGCCGGACCTGCTGCTGACCGACGGCGAGGCGATGCTCGTCCGCCCGGACGGCACGGTCGAGGGCTGGCTCCCCTACCGTCAGCACCTGGCCCTCGTCACCGGCGGGCGGCGGCACGTGATGATGGGCGCGAGCCAGATCGACCGGTTCGGCAACCAGAACATCTCCTGCATCGGCGACTGGGAGCAGCCGAAGCGGCAGCTGCTGGGGGTGCGCGGGGCGCCGGTCAACACGCTGAACAACCCGACGAGTTACTGGGTTCCGAAGCACTCACGGCGGGTCTTCGTCGAGAAGGTCGACATGGTCTGCGGGGTGGGCTACGACCGCGCCGCCGCCCACCCGGACGCGGCTCGCTACCACCGCATCCCGCGTGTCGTCTCCGACCTGGGCGTCTTCGACTTCGCGACCCCGGACCACTCGATGCGCCTGGCATCGCTGCACCCGGGGGTCACTCTTCAGGAGGTGCGCGAGGCGACCGCCTTCGAGCTGGCGGTCCCGGACACGGTGCCAGCGACCCGCGAGCCCACGGCCGAGGAACTGCGGCTGATCCGCGAGGTGCTCGACCCGGCCGGCAGCCGGGCCAGGGAGGTCGGTTCATGATGGAGACGGCGCTCACCCGCCTCGTCGGCATCCGGCACCCGATCGTCCAGACCGGCATGGGCTGGGTGGCGGGCCCCCGTCTCGTCTCCGCGACAGCGAACGCGGGCGCGCTCGGCATCCTGGCCTCCGCGACGATGACGACCGACCGGCTGCGCGAGGCGATACGGGAGGTGAGGTCCCGTACGGACGCGCCGTTCGGGGTGAATCTGCGGGCCGACGCGGCGGACGCCGCTGACCGGGTGAGCATCATGATCGAGGAGGGCGTCCGGGTCGCCTCCTTCGCCCTCGCCCCCTCCCCCGAGCTGATCGCGGAGCTGAAGGGGGCGGGTGTGGTGGTCATCCCCTCCGTCGGCGCGCGACGGCACGCGGAGAAGGTCGCGGCGTGGGGTGCGGACGCCGTGCTCGTGCAGGGCGGGGAGGGCGGCGGGCACACCGGCGAGGTGGCGACGACGGTGCTGCTGCCGCAGGTGGTCGACGCGGTACGGATACCGGTCGTGGCGGCGGGCGGCTTCTTCGACGGGCGGGGCCTGGTCGCGGCGCTGGCGTACGGGGCGGCGGGGGTCGCGATGGGCACACGGTTCCTGCTCACCTCGGACTCGACGGTGCCGGAGGCGGTGAAGGCGCGGTATCTGACGGCGACGGTCAGGGATGTCACCGTGACCAGGGCGATGGACGGTCTGCCGCACCGGATGCTGCGCACGGAGCTGGTGGACTCCCTGGAGAACTCCGGGCGCGCGCGGGCGCTGTTGCACGCCCTGCGGCGCGCGGCCGGCTTCCGCAGGCTGTCCGGGCTGAGCTGGCGGCAGATGGCGCGCGACGGGCGCGCGATGAAGCACGGCAAGGAGCTGTCCTGGAGCCAGGTACTGCTCGCCGCGAACACGCCGATGCTGCTGAAGTCGGCGATGGTGGACGGTCGTACGGATCTCGGGGTGATGGCGTCCGGGCAGGTCGCCGCGGTGATCGAGGACCTGCCGTCGTGCGCGGAGCTGGTGGCAGGGGTGGTGGCTCAAGCGGAGGAAATCATCGGCGAGTTGGCACGGGGCGGTGCTTCAATGCGCACATGACGGAGACGATCGGAGAGCCGTGGGGATCGAGTGTTTTCGGTGCGGGGAGCGTGCGGGTCGAGCCGCAGCTCGCCCGGGTGAGGTTGTCGGTGGACGTACTGGAGCCCCTGCCGGACAAGGCGTTCCAGGAGGCAGGCGCCGCCGTGGCGCGGCTGCGTGACGTACTGCGCGGACACGGGATACCGGACGCGTCGGTGTCGGGCTCCCGGCTCAAGCTCAGCTCGGACTACGACGGGTACGGCGGCGAGCGGAAGTTCCTCGGCTACCGCTGCCGGGCCTCGTACGTCATCGAGACCGAGGTGCTCGACGATCTGCAGCAGCTGATCGTGGACGCGGTCGACGCCGGGGCGCACCACATCGACAGCGTCGAGTTCGACGTGCACGACAAGCCGGCGCTGCGGGACGAGGCACGGCGCAAGGCGGTGGCCGCCGCCCGCCGCAAGGCCGAGGTGTACGCGGAGGCGGCGGGCGTGAAGCTGGGCCCGGTGGTGCACATCCAGGACGTGGACTCGGAGTCCTACGAGTTCCGCCAGTACCGGGGCCACGGCGGCGGGGGCGGCACCTCGGCGGGCGACCTCGCCCCCGGCATGGTGGAGGTCTCCGCAGGCGTGGTCCTGGGCTTCACCCTCACCCACTGACACCCCACGCGCACACCCCCGAACCGGCGACCGCACGCACCACGTCGGCTGACGAACCGGCCGCCGGACCAAAGGACAAGCCGGCGGCCGGCGAGCCGGCGAAGCCCCAGCCGCCGGCCGCCCGCGCGCCACCCGGCCGCGCGCCCCTGCCCACCGCGCGCCGGCCGGG
>NZ_JAKWBE010000080.1 GCF_022513565.1 Streptomyces gilvus
GATGCGTCCCGGTCCGGGTCGGCGTAGACGGCCACGCTCGCGATGCCGGCGTCCCGACAGGCGCGGGCCACGCGGACAGCGATTTCGCCACGGTTGGCGATGAGCACCTTGGTCAGCATGCCGGCTCCGGCGTGTCGATAGGGGTCGTAGTGAGACGGTGAGCGGTTTCGACGATCCGGCCGATGTCCGAGCCGGGGGTGAAAACCGCGTCGACACCCATGGCTTCCAGAACTGGAATGTCGGCGTCGGGGATGATGCCTCCGATCAGGACACGGACGTCGCCGGCCTCTTCCTTGGCCAGCAGTTCGATGACCTTCTCCACGATCGTCAGATGGGCACCCGAGAGTACGGACAGTCCCAGGAGCGATGCGTCCTCGGCGACGACGGTGGCGACGATCTGTTGAGGCGTCTGATGCAGGCCGGTGTAGATCACTTCGAAGCCGGCGTCACGCAGGGCTCGTGCGATCACCTTCGCGCCACGGTCGTGGCCGTCGAGTCCGGGTTTCGCGATCACCACGCGCGCGTGCGGCGGTGGAGCAGTCCTGGTAGGTCCTGCTTGCGCAAGCAGGGTATTCATGGTTTCTCCAAGGTTGAGGGGCCTGTTCCTTCAGCGAGGCCAGTAGGAGCTGCGCCACGTCGTCGACTGCGGTTGCCCGAGGGCTCGGCGTGGGACGTTGCGCCGCTTGTCCGCCCACTCGGCCAACTGGTCGGGTGCTGAGGAAATCTCGACGGACGCTGCCGCCGCGGCGCGGGCT
>NZ_JAKWBE010000081.1 GCF_022513565.1 Streptomyces gilvus
GAGGCCGGGGCCGGCCCCGTTTCCGTGTGCGTCAGGCCGCAGCCGGACGGGCGACAGGGCGCTGTGGGGACATCGCGGGCGGGCGTCGAGTGCCGACGGACAGCAGGGCGCGTAGCCGGTCAATGTCCTCGGGCGGCAGCAAGGGCGCCGCGTCGACGAGCCGGCGGATCGACTCCCGCCGCTCCTCCCGCGTCACGCCGCGCTCCCGGAGGCCTCGTCGACGAGCTCGGTGTCGTCAACTTCCAACGCGACCTTCAGGGCCGCGTAGACCCTCGACGAGGGCTGTATACGGCCACTTTCGATCTTGTAGATGTTCCAGTGCGAGCATCCGACCGCGCTGGCGAGGTCGGTCACCTTGAGGCACCGGTCCTCGCGGACACGACGGAGCTTCGCCCCGGAGATCTTCCGGCTCAACATGGGCTCCAACATAGTCCAATGTTTGGATTCCTCAACCCTTACTAAGGGGTAACTTGGACGATATTTGGATGACCTTGGATCCCGTTGGGGAGTCTAGGGGTGGCCCGACCCGTCAATTAGCCGATGTTCTGCAACGTTGGAGTGGATTGGATTGGGCATGTACCCTCAGGCCATGACTGCTGACTCCGAGCCGCTGGCGCGACTCGCGCAGTGTGTAGAGCGGCGCATTGCTGAGCTGGCCCTGGAGTACGCGGAAGCGGCCCGGGCGGCAGGGATCTCGGACGAG
>NZ_JAKWBE010000082.1 GCF_022513565.1 Streptomyces gilvus
GATTGCTCTCCTGCGACATTGCGAGGTCTTCAGGGACGGGAAAGGGAGATGAGCCGCGAGGCCCTTAGATGAACTTCTGGCTCGCGAGGCTGCATCAAATGAATTTGCGCTCCGCGAGAAAGGCGGCGAGCTGCTTGCCGCCCTCGCCCTCGTCCTTGACGATCGTGCCCGCGGTGCGGGCCGGGCGCGCCGTGGCGCCGTCCACGACCGTGTACGCCCCGCCCAGACCGACCTCGTCCGCGTCGATCTCCAGATCCGACAGGTCCCAGGACTGAACCGGCTTCTTCTTCGCCGCCATGATGCCCTTGAACGACGGGTAACGCGCCTCACCCGACTGGTCGGTCACCGAGACCACCGCCGGCAGCGACGCCTCCAGCTGCTCGGAGGCGGCGTCCCCGTCACGGCGGCCCTTCACCGTGCCGTCCTCCACGGACACCTCGGACAGCAGCGTCACCTGCGGCACCCCCAGCCGCTCGGCCACAAGCGCCGGCACGACACCCATCGTGCCGTCCGTGGAGGCCATGCCGGAGACCACCAGGTCGAAGCCGGCCTTCTCGATCGCCTTCGCCAGCACCAGCGACGTGCCGATCGCGTCCGTGCCGTGCAGGTCGTCGTCCTCGACGTGGATCGCCTTGTCCGCGCCCATCGACAGCGCCTTGCGCAGCGCGTCCTTGGCGTCCTCCGGACCGATCGTCAGGACC
>NZ_JAKWBE010000083.1 GCF_022513565.1 Streptomyces gilvus
CGCAGGCTGCGGGCCGCGTGCCGGCCGGCGGCGGCGCGGGACCAGGCCGCGACGCGTCTGACGACCCGCGGGTCGGTGGCGTGCCCGGCGACGACCTTGCGGTTGATGCCGAGGCGGGCCTCGATGTGGGCGAACTCGCGGTCGCCGTGGGCGGCCTGGTTGAGGTTCATGAAGTCCATGTCGATGCTCGACCAGGGCAGCGACAGGTTGTACTGGGTGTGCAGGTGCAGCACCGGCCGGTCCAGCGCACTCAGACCGGCGATCCACATCTTCGCCGGGGAGAAGGTGTGCATCCACACGATCACGCCGACGCAGGTGTCGGAGACCGTGGCCTCCTGGCACATCCGCCGGATCGACTCCGCGTCGGTCAGGACGGGCTTGGACACGATCCGCAGGGGGATCTCCGCGGCCGCGTCGAGGCGTTCGGCTATCTGCCGCGACTGATGGGCGACCTGCGCCAGCGTCTCCTCGCCGTACAGGTGCTGGCTGCCGGTCAGGAACCACACCTCGTGGCTGTCATAGGGCTGAGCATGTGTCGTCATGACGGTTCCTTTCACAAGGGTGGATCAGGCGGAGGCCTCGGCGCGGATGCGGCGCAGGCGGTGCATCACGTCGTTGGCGCCACGCCCGAAGTAGTCGTG
>NZ_JAKWBE010000084.1 GCF_022513565.1 Streptomyces gilvus
CCGCGCCGTGCGGCCGGTGACCCTCGTCCCGGTCGCCTGCTCGGAGAACGACACCGCAAGGGCCTCGACCGTGCCGGCGGCCGGGGCGGCCTCCACCGCGGCGGAGTTCGGCTTGACGGTGATCACCGGGGTGCCCTTCGACACCCGGGACCTGGTGGTGAAGGAGGCGGCGAACACCGACTGGGTCGCCACCGGACCCTCCGCGCCGGGCTCCAGGTCGACGGCGTCGGTGATGATCCCGGAGCCGATGCGCAGCGCCAGCCGGGCGGCGATCTCCTTGCCCTCGGCGGAGGAGGGGACCAGCACCGCGGCCGGGGAGACGGCGGCGACGGCGGCCTGCAGCGCGTCGACCTTCGGCACCACCAGGTAGTCGGCGTACTCCGACGCCTCGTGGGTGAGGACGCGGGTCGCGCCGTGCTCGGCCAGCACACCAGCCGTGTTTTCGGCACCGGCACCAAGTGCTACGGCGACCGGCTCGCCGATACGGCGGGCCAGCGTCAAAAGCTCCAGCGTGGGCTTGCGGACGGCACCGTCCACGTGATCGACGTAGACGAGAACTTCAGCCATGT
>NZ_JAKWBE010000085.1 GCF_022513565.1 Streptomyces gilvus
CCATGGCTGAAGTTCTCGTCTACGTCGATCACGTGGACGGTGCCGTCCGCAAGCCCACCCTGGAGCTTTTGACGCTGGCCCGCCGTATCGGCGAGCCGGTCGCCGTCGCCCTCGGTAACGGCGCGGGCGACACCGCCGCCGCCCTCGCCGAGCACGGCGCCGTCAAGGTGCTGACGCACGAGGCCTCCGAGTACGCCGACTACCTGGTGGTGCCGAAGGTCGACGCGCTGCAGGCCGCCGTCGCCGCCGTCTCCCCGGCCGCGGTGCTGGTCCCCTCCTCCGCGGAGGGCAAGGAGATCGCCGCGCGGCTGGCGCTGCGCATCGGCTCCGGGATCATCACCGACGCCGTCGACCTGGAGGCCGGCGCGGAGGGTCCGGTGGCGACCCAGTCGGTGTTCGCCGCCTCGTTCACCACCAGGTCCCGGGTGTCGAAGGGCATCCCGGTGATCACCGTCAAGCCGAACTCCGCCGCGGTGGAGGCCGCCCCGGCCGCCGGCACGGTCGAGGCCCTTACGGTGTCGTTCTCGCAGCAGGCGACCGGGACGAGGGTCACCGGCCGCACGGCGCGC
>NZ_JAKWBE010000086.1 GCF_022513565.1 Streptomyces gilvus
CACCGCTCGGCTGGGAGGGGAGTTCCAGCGCCCAACGGGCGTTCCAGTCCCAGACGATGGCGACCTCGGCGGTACCGACCGCGCCCCGGACCTCCGCCAACGCCCGCAGGTCCGCGCCGAGTCGGACCACGTCCCGCCAGATCTGGCTGTCGGTGCCGGCGTGCGGGAGCATCGCGGAGTGCCACTGCTCGGCGCCCGCCTTGGCGGCCCGCCACTGGAAGTAGGCGATGCCGTCGGCGCCCCGGGCCACGTGGGACAGGGCGTTGCGGCGCAACTCCCCCGCCGTCTTGGCCCGGTTGACGGGCTGCCAGTTGACCGCGCCGGTGGAGTGCTCCATCAGCAGCCAGGGGCCGCCCGCCAGCGAGCGGACCAGGTCGCCGCTGAGGGCGATGTCGATCTGCGACTCGGGGTCGGCGGACTGGAGGTAGTGGTCGTTGGAGACGATGTCCAGCTGCGGGGCCCAGCGCCAGTAGTCGAGGGCGTCGAAG
>NZ_JAKWBE010000087.1 GCF_022513565.1 Streptomyces gilvus
GTTCTTCGCAGCGTTCACGTCGCGGTCATGCACGGTGCCGCAGTCGCACGTCCATTCGCGGACGTTCAGCGGCATCTTCGCCGCGATCGTTCCGCAGGTTCCGCACAGCTTCGAGCTGGGGAACCAGCGGTCGACCACAACAAGTTCGCGCCCGTACCAGGCGCACTTGTACTCCAGCATGGAGCGCAGTTCCGTCCACGACGCGTCAGAGATGGCGCGCGCCAGCTTGCCGTTCTTCAGCAGGTTGCGGACGGTGAGGTCCTCGATCACGACCGTTTGGTTCTCACGGACGAGACGAGTCGACAGCTTGTGCAGGAAGTTCCGGCGGCGGTCGGCGATCCGCGCATACACGCGGGCAACCTTGCGGCGGGCCTTCTCCCGGTTCGCCGAGCCCTTCGCCTTCCGCGACAGCTCACGCTGCGCCTTCGCGAGGCGGTCGCGGTCCCGGCGCTCGTGCCGAGG
>NZ_JAKWBE010000088.1 GCF_022513565.1 Streptomyces gilvus
CGAGCCGTGGGCGTTACGGGTGACCGCGGGGACGCCGGTCAGCTGGCCGTCCTCGTACGACGTGACCGCCTGCGCGCCCTCCAGCCGTACCCGTTCCGACCACAGCGTGCCCGTGCCGCCGTCGGTCAGGGAGACCTGCTCGTCGGGCAGCAGGGGAAAGAGTTCGTCGGTGCGCACGCCCAGGGTCTCGCGGAAGGCGCCGGGGTAACCGCCGAGACGGACATGGCAGTCGGCGTCCACCATGCCGCTGTGGAAGCCGACCGCCAGGGTGCCGCCCCGCTCGGCGAAGCCGGTGAGGTTGGCCGCGCCCTCGTCGTCGATCAGGTAGAGGCTCGGGGCCAGGACCAGGCGGTAGGAGGACAGGTCCGCGTCGGGGCGTACAAAGTCCACCGCCACGCCCGAACGCCACAGCGGCTCGTACCAGGCCCGCACCAGGTCCTGGAAGTGGAGTG
>NZ_JAKWBE010000089.1 GCF_022513565.1 Streptomyces gilvus
AACTCCACTTCCAGGACCTGGTGCGCGCCTGGTACGAGCCGCTGTGGCGCTCGGGCGTGGCGGTGGACTTCGTACGCCCCGACGCGGACCTGTCCTCCTACCGCCTGGTCCTGGCGCCCTCCCTCTATCTCATCGACGACGAGGGAGCGGCCAACCTCACCGGCTTCGCCGAGCGGGGCGGCACTCTGGCGGTCGGCTTCCACAGCGGCATGGTGGACGCCAACTGCCATGTCCGCCTCGGCGGTTACCCGGGCGCCTTCCGCGAGACCCTCGGCATCCGAACCGACGAACTCTTCCCCCTCCTGCCCGACGAGCAGGTCTCCCTGACCGACGGCGGCACCGGCACGCTGTGGTCGGAACGGGTACGGCTGGAGGGCGCGCAGGCGGTCACGTCGTACGAGGACGGCCCGCTGGCCGGCGTCCCCGCGGTCACCCGTAACGCCCACGGCTCC
>NZ_JAKWBE010000009.1 GCF_022513565.1 Streptomyces gilvus
CCGCTTCCTTCGTACTCACCCGAGAGACTCTCAGGCTTTCCTCCGGGCGCTTCCCTTCGGTGTTCCAAACACTATCAGTGTTTTTCCGTCCCCCTGACCACTCTCCTGCGGGCATGCAGAAGGCGACCCCGAGATTAGGATCTGACAAGTTTGGTTCCTGCTGATTAAGCGCGCTCGTGCGCGTCGCTCGGCCTCAAGCAGGAGTACGACTGTACACGGGGCCTCGAAGGGCGTGCAAATCGATGGGGTTGGTGGTCTAGACCTCTACCCGGTACCTTCGTGCGGAACCGTCACTTCGTCTGACATACGCTGCTGCACAGCGTGCCGTCAGGGACGGACAGTGACGGCCCCTGTATGCAACTCCACTCCGGGAGGCTTCCCATGACCACCGTGACGTCCCCGCTGGCCGGACGCGCCATCGGACTGGCGGCAGTGCCTGATCCGGTCTTCTCCGGGGCCATGGTCGGCCCGGGCACCGCCATCGACCCTGTCCGTGAGCCCTCCGAGGCCGTCGCCCCCGTGGACGGGGTCATCGTCTCCCTCCATCCGCATGCCTTCGTCGTGGTCGACGAGCAGGGACACGGCGTCCTCACCCATCTCGGCATCGACACCGTGCAACTCAACGGCGAGGGTTTCGAGCTGCTCGTGAACAAGGGGGACACCGTGACCCGCGGTCAGGGTGTCGTGCGCTGGAACCCTGCCGCCGTCGAGGCCGCCGGCAAGTCAGCGGTGTGCCCGGTCGTGGCGCTCGAGGCCACGGCGGAAGCTCTCTCCGATCTTCGTGACAGCGGCGAAGTGAAGGCCGGCGACAGTCTCTTCCTCTGGAAGTGACGTCAGTGCCGTCGTATGACGGCCAGTAGGACAACCACCGCGGCGGCGGGACCCGCCGCACTATCGGAGACGGGTGAGATGGAGACAACGCTGCGAGGCGTCGGCGTGAGCCACGGTGTGGCGATCGGCGAGGTTCGGCACATGGGAACGGCGGTACTGGAGCCGCCTGCCAAGCAGATCCCGGCGGAGGACGCGGAGCGGGAGCAGGGGCGGGCCCGTCAGGCCGTGGAGGCTGTGGCCGCCGATCTGATCGCGCGCGGCAATCTGGCGGGCGGCGAGGCCCAGGCGGTGCTCGAGGCCCAGGCCATGATGGCGCAGGACCCCGAGCTGATGGCGGATGTCGAGCGGCGCATCGCCGTCGGCAGCACGGCGGAGCGCGCGGTGTACGACGCGTTCGCCGCCTACCGTGCCCTGCTGGCCGGTGCCGGTGAGTACCTCGCCGGTCGCGTGGCCGACCTGGATGACGTGCGGAATCGTATCGTCGCCCGGCTGCTGGGAGTGCCGATGCCCGGCGTCCCGGACAGCGACGAGCCGTACGTCCTGATCGCGCGTGATCTCGCGCCCGCGGACACCGCGCTGCTGGATCCCGCCCTGGTCCTCGGTTTCGTCACCGAGGAGGGCGGGCCGACCAGTCACAGCGCGATCCTCGCGCGGGCGCTCGGGGTGCCAGCCGTGGTGGCGCTGCCGGGGGCGGGCGAGCTCGCCGAGGGGACGTTGGTCGCCGTCGACGGCAGCACTGGTGAGATCTTCGTGAATCCCAGCGAGGAGAAGAAGGCGCAACTGGAGGCCGCGGCCGCCGAGCGGAAGGCCGCGCTGGCCGCCGCCACCGGGCCGGGTGCCACCTCCGACGGTCACAAGGTGCCTCTGCTGGCCAACGTGGGTGGTCCGGCGGACGTGCCGGCCGCCGTCGAGGCGGGCGCCGAGGGTGTCGGTCTGTTCCGTACGGAGTTCCTCTTCCTGGACGACAGCAAGAACGCCCCGTCGGAGGAGAAGCAGATCGAGGCCTACCGGCAGGTTCTCCAGGCGTTCCCCGAGGGCCGAGTCGTCGTACGAGTCCTGGACGCGGGCGCGGACAAGCCGCTGGACTTCCTCACGCCGGCCGATGAGCCGAACCCCGCGCTGGGCGTGCGGGGCCTGCGGACGCTGCTCGACCACCCGGAGGTGCTGCGCACGCAGCTGACAGCGCTGGCGAAGGCCGCCGACGGTCTGCCGGTCTACCTCGAGGTCATGGCTCCGATGGTGGCGGACCGTGCCGATGCAAAGGCTTTCGCGGACGCGTGCCGTGCGGCGGGGCTGCGGGCGAAGTTCGGGGCGATGGTCGAGATCCCGTCGGCCGCGCTGCGGGCCCGGTCGATCCTGCAGGAGGTGGAGTTCCTGTCGCTGGGGACCAATGACCTCGCGCAGTACACGTTCGCCGCGGACCGTCAGGTGGGTGCGGTGTCCCGGCTGCAGGACCCGTGGCAGCCCGCGCTGCTCGACCTGGTGGCCCTGTCGGCGGAGTCGGCCAAGGCCGAGGGCAAGAGCTGTGGTGTCTGCGGTGAGGCCGCGTCCGACCCGCTGCTCGCGTGTGTGCTGACCGGTCTGGGTGTCACCTCTCTTTCCATGGGTGCTGCGTCGATTCCGTATGTGCGGGCGACGCTGGCGAAGTACACGCTGGCCCAGTGCGAGCGGGCCGCCGCGGCCGCCCGGGCCACGGAGAGCGCCGAGGAGGCGCGCAACGCGGCTCAGGCGGTGCTGTCCGGCGAGTAGCCGGGCCGGACCGGTCGCCGGCTGTCGTCGAGGGGCGCTTCACCTGTGGGTGGGGCGCCCCTCAGGCGTCAGTGGCCGTGGCCCGGTGTCTGTCCTTCCTCTCCGAGGTCGGGCGGTACGCAGTAGTCGACGTCGGATTCCGGGGAGATGATGTCGCCGGATTCGATGTCGGTGCAGTAGGCGTCGAACACCTCGCCGGCGGTGAGGGGGCGCAGACCGTCTCCGCGCAGGCGCCAGCCGTAGACGCGGTCGGTGGTGCCGGGGCCGCTGGTGCGGATGACGAGTCCGCCGGGACTTTGGGTGGCGATGCCGAGGGCGAGGACGGTGGTGAACTCGAGCGCCTCGGCCTCGTCGAGTTGGAGGGCGCCGTGCTCGTCCTCGTCCGCGTGGAGAACGGAGACCAGTGTTTCGGCCGTTGCCGAGACGCTGCACACGAGGTGTCGGTTTCCTCCTCCGGCGGTGTCGAGGATGCGGACGAGCAGGCGGGACGCTCGCGTGAACGCGGCTCGGCCGATGTCCTCGCCGCAGGAGGCGCAGGCTCCCAGTCGGGCGAGGAGCGTCGAGGCGTACTCCCAGGTGGCCTGGCGTACGGCTTCGTCGACGAGGGCGGGGACGAGGTCGGACAGGGGCTGGCCCTCGTAGGGAAGGACGGGGCCCGTGCTCGCCAGTTCGGCGGTGAAGCGGGTGCGGCTGGAAGGGATGTCGGGGTCGAGGTCCGCCTCCGCGCAGAACTCGGCGTATTCCTGCGGGTCGAACAGGGCCACCGTGGTGTGACTGCCCTGGGCGGCGCGGACCTTGAGGAGAGCCTCGACCTGCTGGAGATAGGTCTGGTGGTCGTCGAAGGTGAAGCTGCGGTACCGCCGCATGGCGCGGAAGTCGTGCTCGTCGGTCAGCAGGCCGATGGTGCCCGCGATTTCGCGGCGCAGGACGCGTCGCATGGTCTGGTGGTCGGTGTGCGCCATCTTTCCCCCTGTGCGCGGTCGATCAATGCTCACTCACAGTAACCGGCTGCACTGACAACGGGGTCTGGGCGAGGCGATCGCGGACCAGACCGTGCTGGATGACGCAGGTCAGCGCGATGAAAGCGCCGAAGGCGGTCCAACCGCCCGGGCCGGTGGCGATGGCCGCGCTGACGGCGAGCGGCCCGACGCCGCGCTGGGCGGACTGCCAGGCCGTGGACGCCGAGAAAGGCGCCCTGGGCGGCGCCGGACGCGAGGGCGACGGACAGTTCCCAGGAGACGGTGGCGTGCAGCATCTCGGCCAGAGTGAAGGCGGCTACAGCGGCGATGAGCAGGAGGGGGGTGACGACTCCCGCGCCGGCCGAGAGGGCCATGGCGAGGCCGCCCAGGGCGAAGGCGGCGGACGTCCGACCTTGAAGACCGCGTCGTCAGGAAGACGGTCGCGCCAGGGGGTGACCGGCCTGGTTTCGGGCGTGCGGCGTTCTTCGAGGTGGTGACGATGCGCGAGGCGGCTGCGGCCACCTCCAGCCGGGGTTGGCGACGGTGCGGTGGATGGCCTGGTAGCGGACGGGGTGGGGTCCTGCGAGGCGGGTGGCGTAGAGCCCGGTGAGGACGCTGGCGGCGCGGTCTCCGAGGCTGCCGACGACCGGAAAGGCGAGGAGGAAGGCGTGGTCGCCGGTCGCGAGGAGTCCCAGGGAGGCGCGGCGCGCAGGAGTTGGACGGCGAGCAGGACGCGGGCGAGGGGAAATCGGTCGGCGCGCGGGGCGCGAGCGGGATGAATCTCTGGGTTCCGGTGCGGGACGAGTCGGCCGTCGTGAACGGTCTGCGGTGGTACGGCTGTTGGGGGGCGGCGGGGGCCAGGTTCCGGCCGTCGTCGGCACCGGGAGTACGGATCTCCGTGGCCGAGTCGGAGCCGGCCGACGGGACGCGGCCGGCCTCGGACTTCGCCGCCGTTCTGGGTGAGTCCGAGGCCACCTACGGGGGCTGACCGTCAGGCGCGCTTGCGGGCGAGTTCCTCGTAGAAGTGCAGCAGGTCGAGGTTGTCGATGGAGCCCGGGTTGACCGCCTTCTCCATCGGGGTGCCCTGCAGGAGGCGCTTGACCGGGACCTCGATGCGCTTGCCGGTGAGGGTGTGCGGCACGCCGGGCACCTCGATGATCTCGTCCGGTACATGGCGAGGGGAAAGCTGTTCGCGGATCGTCTGCTTGATGCGGCCCAGAAGGTCCTCGTCCAGGGTCGTGCCGGGCACCAGGTGGACGAAGAGCGGCATCCAGTAGCCGCCGTCGGGCTGCTCGATGCCGATGACGAGGGACTCCCTGATCTCCGGAAGGCGCTCGACGGCCTCGTAGATGTCCGCGGAGCCCATGCGCACACCCTGGCGGTTGAGCGTGGAGTCGGAGCGGCCGTGGATGACGACGGAGCCCCGGGAGGTGACGGTGATCCAGTCGCCGTGCCGCCACACACCGGGATACGTGTCGAAGTAACTGTCGTGATAGCGGCTGCCGTCGGGGTCGTTCCAGAAGTAGATCGGCATGGACGGCATGGGGTTGGTGACGACGAGTTCGCCGACCTCGTCGATCAGGGGCTTGCCGCTCGGGTCCCAGGACTGCAGGTCGGTGCCGAGGCCCGGGGCCTGGAGTTCGCCGATGTGGACCGGGAGGGTGGGTACGGCGCCCGCGAAGCAGGAGCACACGTCCGTGCCGCCGCTGACGGATGCGATCCACAGGTCGTCGCGCACCTCGTCGTGCAGCCAGCGGAAGCCGTCCGGCGGCAGCGGTGATCCGGTGGTGGCGACGCACTCGACCTTGGAAAGGTCGAAGTCGCGTCCGGGGTGCACGCCCGCTTTTCGGCAGGCCATGACGTACGCGGCCGAGGTGCCGTAGAGGGTGGCGCCGGTGCGTTCGGCGATCCGCCACTGGGCCGCCGTGTCGGGGAAGCCGGGGCTGCCGTCGTAGAGCACGATCGTGGTGCCGGTGAGGAGGCCGGAGACGAGGAAGTTCCACATCATCCAGCCGGTGGAGGTGTACCAGAAGAAACGATCCTCGGGGCCGAGGTCGCAGTGCAGGCCGAGTTGCTTGAGGTGCTCGACGAGGATGCCGCCCTGGGACTGGACGATGGCCTTCGGCAGGCCGGTCGTGCCCGAGGAGTAGAGCACCCACAGCGGGTGGTCGAAAGGGACCTGTTCGAAGACGGGTTCGGTGTCCGCACCGGTCAGGGCCGACCAGTCCAGGGCGCCCTCGGGCGCGTCGGTGCCGAGGAGCGGGATGTGGACGACGGCACGCAGCGTGGGCAGTTCGCGGCGCAGCTCGGCGACGATCTCCCGGCGGTCGTGCTCCTTGCCGCCGTAGCGGTAGCCGTCGACGGTGAACAGGACGACCGGTTCGACCTGCTGGAAACGGTCCAGGACGCTGCGGGCCCCGAAGTCGGGGGCGCAGGACGTCCAGACACCGCCCACGGCCGCCGTGGCGAGCAGGGCGACCACGGCCTCCGGGATGTTCGGCAGATAGCCGCTGACGCGGTCTCCGGGGCGAACGCCGAGGGCGCGCAGCTCGGCAGCCAGGGAGCCGACCTGGCGGCGGAGCTGCGACCAGGTGACGGGCCGTGCTTCGTGGGTCTCGTCGACATACAGGAGGGCCGGTTGGTCCGCGCGGGTCGCGGCCGCGCGCAGGGCGTGCTCGGCGTAGTTGAGGCTCGCCCCGGGGAACCACTCGGCGCCCGGCATCGAGCGGTCGCCGAGCACGCGTGCGTAGGGCGTCGAGAAGCGGACGTCGAACCACTCCGTGACGGCCTGCCAGAAGGTTTCCAGTTCGGCCACGGACCAGCTGTGCAGTGCCGCGTAGCCGCCGTCGGCGGGAGCGCCGTGGCGTTCGGCCGCCCAGGCCTGGAACCTGGTGACCTGTGCCTGTTCGATACGTTCCTGATCCGGCTGCCAGAGCGGCTGGGGGTTCACGGTCGACATGGGGGCGGCTCCCGGACTGTGCGCGTCGTGTGCGTCGGTCGCGCACGGGCTGGGGTGTGCGCGTGACGCGGCTGACAGGGACGATGCCATGTGATCGACTTCTACACCAGGGTGCGCCCCACATAGTCCGTGTCGTAAAGATGTGCTCCCACCACGGGTGAACGGCAGTTGAACGGCACGCGCGTGTGGGGCGGTCAGTGGCAGGGTGAGCAGCATGGACGGTCGTGACCTGGTGCGTTCGATAAGGGTGGTCGGTTCGGTGGGGGCGTTCCAGGGGTTGCGGGCCGTGAGGGCGGCATGGCGCAGGAGGCGCGCGGACGCCACCGCGCTGCCCCCACGGGGTGCCGAGCGCGCGCGGGTGCCCGGGCGCGTCCTGGAGGTGGAACCGGCCGCGGGTGGCGGTGTCGTGCGGTTCGGCCGCTCGGAGCTGAGGATCATGGTGACCGTCAACGGGGCGGTGTTCTGGGGCTGGGACGGGGCCGGTCCCGAGCCGTCGTACGCGCTCGCGGGCCGCTGTCCGGAGCCCGATCTCCGGGCGGTCCTGGAGCCCGACAAGGACGGCGGCTGGCGGGTCGTGGCCGAGCGGGTGACGGTCGTCGTATCGCGGCACGGCGCGGTCGAGGTGCGTACGCCCGGCGGAGTGACCCTGCGGCGGGATCTGCCGCCCCGGTGGTGGGAACCGGTCGGAGGAGGGCCCGCGCGCTGGATGCAGCGCTCGGAGGTGGCGGCGGACGCGCGGTTCTTCGGGCTGGGGGGCCGCTCGTCGGGCCCGCGGCTGCGGGAGGGGACGTACCGGCTGTGGAACACGGACCCGGGCGGCAGTTTCGCTCCCGGGGACGATCCGCTGTACATCACCATGCCGGTCCAGATGGTGGTGTCCGACGCGGCCACGCATCTGGTCTTCCACGACTCCTCCTGGGACGGCACGGTGTCGCTGCGGGAGGGCGAGGAGGGCGCCGGTTCCGGGCACGACCGGCCGGGCATGAGCGAGCTGCGGATGGACGGCGGCCCGTTGCGCTGCTGGGTGATGGTGGGCACCCCCGCGCGCGTGCTGCTCGCCTGGGCGTCGTTGACCGGCGCGCCGGCGCTGCCGCCCGCGTGGGCGCTGGGACATCACCACGCGCGCTGGGGCTTCGGCAGCGAGCAGGAGGTCCGGCGGATCGTCGCGGGCTACCAGGAGCGGGGGCTGCCGCTGGACGCCGTCCACCTGGACATCGACCACTACGACGAGCACCAGGTGTTCACCGTCGACCACGAGCGCTTCCCCAAGCTGCCGGTGCTGGCGGAGGAGCTGCGCCGGGACGGGATCCGGCTGGTGTCGATCGTCGACCCCGCGGTCAGCGCGGAAGAGGGCGACGTCGTGTACGACGGCGGCACGGCCGAGGACGCGTTCGTCCGGGACGCCTCGGGACGGGTCGTGCACGGAGTCGCGTGGCCCGGGGAGGCCGTTTTCCCGGACTTCACGCACGCGCGCGTGCGGGAGTGGTGGGGCGGGCTCTACGCGGAGCGGCTGGCTCAGGGGTTCTCGGGTTTCTGGCACGACATGAACGAGCCCACGTCGTTCACCGCGTTCGGGGAGAAGACGCTGCCCCGCTCGGCCAGACACTCCCTGGAGGGGCGTGGCGGCGATCATCAGGAGGCGCACAACGTCTACGGCCTGTGCATGGCCAGGGCGGGCTACGAGGGTCTGCTGGAGCTGGCTCCCCATGAGCGGCCGTTCCTCTTCTCGCGCTCGGGCTGGGCCGGCCTGCAGCGCTACGGGGGCACCTGGTCCGGCGACGTGGCCACGGGCTGGCCCGGACTGCGGGCCTCGCTGTCGCTGGTCCTGGGCCTCAGTCTGTGCGGGGTGCCCTACTCGGGACCGGACATCGGCGGCTTCGACGGAAGTCCGTCTCCCGAGCTGTATCTGCGGTGGTTCCAGCTGGGCGCGTATCTGCCGCTGTTCCGTACGCACGCCGGTCTGCGCGGGGGGCGGCGGGAGCCCTGGGAGTTCGGTCCGGAGGTGCTGGAGCACGCGCGCGTGGCGCTCGAGGAACGCCGGCGGCTGCTGCCGTATCTCATGACGCTGGCGCATCTCGCGCGGCGCACCGGAGCGCCCTATGTACGGCCGCTGTGGTGGAACGCGCCCGAGGACCGCGCGCTGCGCGACTGCGAGGACGCCTTCCTGCTGGGCGACTGTCTGCTGGTGGCACCGGTGCTCGACCCGGGCACGGACCGGCGTGCGGTCCAGCTGCCGCGGGGCCGCTGGTACGACGCGGTCAGCGAGCAGGTGTACGAGGGGCCGGCGCAGGTGCTCGTGGACGCCCCCCTGTCCCGGATCCCGGTGCTGGTACGCGCGGGTGCCGTCCTTCCCGTGCGCGGCAGCGACGGCGGGCTGGAACTGGAGGCGTGGGCGCCGGCCCAGAGCCGCACGGGGGGCGGGCTGGTGGTGCCGGACGCGGGTGACGGGTGGGACGAACCGGAACTGGAGCGCTACGTCACCCGGTGGCAAGGGCCCGGGCTGGTGGTCGAGCTGGAGGGTGAGGGCGGCCCGTCCGAGCCGCCCTGTCCGGTGCGTGTACGTGGCCTCGGGGAGGCCGGGGCTCAGACGTAGCGGCCCTCGAACCAGGCGCGCACGGCCAGCGTGTGCAGGGGGAAGGCGAGTTCCTCCGGCCGGCGCAGCAGGTGCCGGCCCTCCGTCTCGTCGGTGGCGGCCGACTGCGGCAGCCCCTCGGCGGGCCGTTCGGGGAGCAGACCGAACAGCAGCAGATGGCCGTCGGGGGAGCTCATGGCGTCGACGAGGCGGACGTCGCGGCCGGCCGCGTCGATGCCGGTCTCCTCCTTGAGCTCGCGCACGACGGCCTGCCGCCAGTCCTCGCGGTCGTCGATGAACCCGCCGGGCAGGGGCGACGCCCCCGCGCGCGGGAGCGACGGTTCGGGTGATGACGACCAGGGCGGTGCCTTTGGTGTCGTACACGGGCTGGAGTGCGACCGCGACCGGCAGCGGGTTGCGGTAGGCCACGGTGTGGCAGGCCGGGCAGGTACGCGGCCAGCCGGAGACGCCCTCTCCGTAGGGCGCTCCGCAGCTCGAACAGTGTGAGTCGGGCGCGGAGTTGGGGGTGGAGGCTTGAGTTTCGGACACGGAGCGGAATGTATCCGATCGGGTGAAGGGCGTCTCGCGGAGGTTGCTCAACGGCGGCCGCCGAGCGACTTCCAGGACACGGGGAAGTTGAAGTAGGTGTCCGGGTAGGGCTCGGGCCGGTATGTGTAGTGCCACCACTCCTCGGCGAGGTTGACGAAGCCGAGGCCCTCCATGGTGTTCTTCAGGAGGAGGCGGTTGGCGCGCTGTCGGCCCTGGATACGCGGGTCGAGGGTGTGCGCGAGGGTGTCGAAGCAGTCGAAGCCGGTGCCCATGTCGACGGAGTTGTCGGGGAAGCGTTCGTCCTGGGGTGCGAAGCAGGGCACGAGCGGCTCTCCGGGGTGGTAGGGCCGGGTGGGCCTCGCCGGGAGCTTCACGATGGTGAGGTCCATGGTCGAGCCGCGGCTGTGGCCGGATTTCTCCGCGATGTAGCCGTCCGCGAACAGCCGGGTCTTGTCGACGTTCGGATAGAACTCGCCCTTCATCGCCTGGTCGTCGAGGTCCTCGGCCCAGCGCACGAAGTGGTCCACGGCGCGCTGCGGCCGGTAGCAGTCGTACACCTTGAGCGTGTAGCCCTCGCGCAGGAGCTTCCGCTGGACCTTGTGGAGGGCTTCGGCGGCGGGGCGGGTGAGGATGCACACCGGTTGCTCGTAGCCGTCGATGCGTTCGCCGACGAAGTTGTGCGGGGTGAAGTAGCGCATCTCCTGGATGATCGTGGGGTCCACGGTTCTCAGGGCGACGAAGTCCGTCGGCGCCTCGCTGTCCGTCTCGGCCCGGGCGGGTGCGGAGGCGGCGGTCACGGCCAGCAGGGCGGCGAGGGCGGTGACGAGACCGCGTACTGCGCTGGTGAGTCGTGTCATGTCTCCTGCACTGCCCAATTCCGGACGCGCGTGACACACTTCTGACGTTCCGTCAGATTCGGCGTCGGGGAGGGACTGTGACTCGTGCACGAACACCTGTGGTCGACGGATGGTTCACCGGGGACGGTGACGGCTTCAGACTCCTCGGCACCCGCTGCGCCGCCTGCGCCTCGGTGTTCTTCCCCCGCGAGGACGGCCACTGCCGCAATCCCGGGTGTCCCGGCGGAGACCTCGAGGAGGTTCCCCTCTCGCCGCGCGGGCGGATCTGGTCCTACACGGACAGCCGATACCGGCCCCCGTCACCCTATGTGACGAACCCGGAACTTCCCTGGGAGCCGTACGCGTTGATCGCTGTGGAGCTGGCGGCCGAGCGGATCGTGGTGCTGGGCCAGGCGGCTCCCGGGGTCACCGTCGCCGATCTGACGGTGGGCATGGAGGTGGAGGTCGTCCCCGGTGTGCTTCACGAGGACGCGGAGACGGCCTGGACGACGTGGCACTGGCGGCCGACGGGGGGTGGGGCATGACGGGCGAGGTGGCGGTGCTCGGCGCGGGGATGCATCCGTGGGGCAAGTGGGGTCGCAGCTTCGTCGAGTACGGGGTGGCAGCGGCGCGAGCGGCGCTCGCCGACGCGGGGATCGCGTGGCGTGACGTCGGCTCGGTGGTCGGCGCGGACACCGTGCGCGGCGGCTATCCGGGCTATGTGGCCGGCGCGACCTTCGCCAAGGCACTGGGCTGGCAGGGAGCGCGGGTGACGAGCGTGTACGCGGCGTGCGCGTCGGGAGCGCAGGCCGTCAACACCGCGCGGGCGCAGATCCTCGCGGGTCTGGCGGACGTGGTCCTCGTGGTGGGCGCGGACGCGGCGCCCAAGGGGTTCTTCCGGCCGGCCGGCGGCGACCGGCCCGACGACCCCGACTGGCTGCGCTTCCGGGTCCTGGGCGCGACGAATCCGACGTACTTCGGGCTGTACGCGCGCCGGCGCATGGCCGTGCACGGGGACACACCCGAGGACTTCGCGCAGGTCAAGGTGAAGAACGCGGCCCTGGGGGCGCTCAATCCGAACGCCCGCTACCGCAAGCGGGTCACCGCCGAGGAGGTCGCCGGCTCCGCGGTGGTGGCCGATCCGCTGCGGCTGCTCGACATCTGCGCGACGTCGGACGGCGGAGCGGCCCTGGTGCTGTCCAGCATGGAGTTCGCGCGGCGGCACGGGCCGGCGGAGCCGGTGCGGATCAGGGCGGTATCGACGGTGACACCGCGCTACCCGAGCACCGTGCTCGATCTGCCGGACATCGCGACGGACTCCGCGGTGGCCGTCGAACCCGCCGCCGAGACCTTCCGGGCCTCCATCGCGCGAGCCGCCTACGAGGAGGCGGGCATCGGACCGGAGGACCTCTCCCTGGCCGAGGTGTACGACCTGTCCACCGCACTGGAGTTGCAGTGGTACGAGGACCTGGGGCTGTGCGGCGAGGGCGAGGGCGCGAAGCTGCTGCGGGAGGGCGCGACGGCCCTCGGGGGTCGTATACCGGTGAACACGAGCGGCGGGCTGGCCTCCTTCGGGGAGGCGGTACCGGCTCAGGCGATCGCCCAGGTGTGCGAGCTGACCTGGCAGTTGAGGGACCAGGCCGGTGACCGGCAGGTCGCGGGGGCCCGCGTCGGGATCACGGCCAACCAAGGGTTGTTCGGGCACGGGTCGACGGTGATCGCCGTGCGCTGAGAGGCGGGCCGTGAGCGCCCGCGGTGAGGCCGGGCGCAGGTCCGGGCTCCCACGCTGCGTGATCACCCCGAATCCTGCGTGAACGTCTCATGAACTGGGCTTGGGTGTGCGCCGGTGGAGTCATCATGCTGCCGTGCTCTCCTGGACGGACACTCTGCGCTTCGCCTTCCAACCAGTGGTCAACCTGGCGACCGGAGCAGTCGCGGGATTGGAGATACTCGCCCGCCCGGAGACCGGGGACATCCTGGCCGAGGCCCGTCGCGATCCCGAACTCGACGGCAGGCTCGCGGTGCTGGCCATCCGCGCGGCGGCGAGCAAGGAAACGCTGCTGCCGCTGCACGTCAACGTCTTCGCGGGCACCCTCGCCGACCTCGGCGGCCTGACCCCGCTGCGCGACGCCGTGCGCCAGGCGGGACGGCTGCCCTGGGAGGTGATCGTCGACGTCGGACCGCCCTACACGCACGTGCCCCAGCCGGCCCTGCTGGAGGCGGTGGGCGCGGTTCGGGCCCAGGGCTTCCGGATCAGCGCCGACGGCATCGGGGACGGGGACGTACCCCTGCGGCTGCTCACCGACCTCGCGCCCGACCTGGTGAAGCTCGACGCCTCGCTGCTGGCCCGGCCGGCGGCGGTGCGGGCGATGCGGACACTGTGCGAGGAGCTGGGGGCCCTCCTGTCCGTCGAGGGCGTGGAGACGGAGCTGCAGTTCGCCGCCGCGGTGACGGCCGGTGCTCAGCTGGCGCAGGGCAACCTGTTCGCGCCCCCGACGAGGCTGCCCGCGGCGGACGTATACGTTCCGCCCCGCTCCCCCGGCGCCGTGGCGGTACCCCGGTCCGGGCCGTCGGTGCGCGAGTTCGTGCGGCCGGCCGCCCTGCTGCCCGCGACCGCGTCCGCGGGCCAGGTGCGGGCGCTGCTGACCGGGGCGCCCGAGGTGTCCGGGGTACTGCTCGTGGACCCGCACGGCGTCCCGGTCCGCTCGGTGCACCGCTCGCGCTTCCTGCTGTCGATGTCGGGCCGCTACGGACACGCCCTGTACGCCGACCGGCCCGCGGCCAAGCTCGGCGATCCCCCGCGGACGGTGGGCGTCGACGCCACCGCCTGGGAGGTGCTGGACGTGGTCGCCGTCGGCGCCCGTGACCGCACGTCGGACGACGTGGCGGTGGTCGACCGGTACGGGCGGTGCGTGGGCGTCGTACGCCTCGCCGACCTGGTGCGGGCACTGGCCGAGAGCCGGGTCGAGGAGGCGGCCGGGCTCAATCCGCTGACCCGGCTGCCCGGCTCGGACGTGATCACCTCGGAGGTGGACCGGCGCATCGCGGACGGCCGGGCGTTCGCGCTGAGCTGGCTCGACGTGGACCACTTCAAGCAGGTCAACGACGGGTCCGGGTTCGCGGCGGGCGACGAGCTGATCCGGTCGGTGGGACGGGCACTGCAGCAGGCGGCGACCGGCAGCACGCGCGTGGGTCACATCGGCGGCGACGACTTCCTGGTGCTCGCCGATCCCGAGGGGCTGGATCCGCTGGCCGCCACCGTGCTGGACGTGCCGTGGTCGGCGGGCGGGCGGCCCGTCACGCTGTCCCTGGCCACGGTCCTGTGCCCGCCGGGCAGCGTGGCGGACCACCGGCAGGCCGCGGCCGCCCTGGCGCCGCTGAAGAAGGCCGCCAAGGCGCTGCACGGGGCCAGCTGGGTGCTGGGACAGGCGGGACTGCCTGGTCATGAGATCGTGCGCGGCACGGGGGCGCCCGCCCCGGCGGGCTGCGCGGTGGCGGAACCCGGCCTAGGCTGATCTGGTGTCGCCGCGCCGAAGCGTCTCCCGTACGGAGTTCAGGCGGCTGTCACCGTTGGTGTCCGCGACCTTGACGCTCTCTGGGCGCCGGTGAACACTTCCGGTGTCGGCCGACATCGCCGTACATACACGGTGTAACCAGGCACACGCCGCGCGGGCCCCCGCCTGCAGAACAGACCCATTCCCCCACGGGCGATTCGGCTGCGACGGCACGCTCGTCACCGCACCCTGCGCGCAGGGCCGGGGCCTAGGAGCCGACATGAGCAACGGAAACACGGTCGTACTGAGCCACTGCGTCGTCGCGTTCGACCGGGGCTTCGGGGCGCCGACCCGTGCACTGGCTCATCCTCCGCGCTGCCTTCTCATCGAGCAGCCTTCTGAAGGAACGACGAAGGGGACGTCATGACGGACAAGTTCGTCGCCGCTATCGACCAGGGCACCACCTCGAGCCGTTGCATCGTCTTCAACCAGGACGGCGCGATCGTCGCCGTCGACCAGCGCGAACACCGCCAGATCTTTCCCAAGCCCGGCTGGGTCGAGCACGACGCGACCGAGATCTGGTCGAAGGTGCAGGCCGTGGTCGCGGGGGCGATCGCCAAGGCCGGACTGCGCGCCGACCAGCTCAGCGCGCTCGGCATCACCAACCAGCGCGAGACCACGCTCCTGTGGGACCGCGCGACCGGCAAGCCGGTGCACAACGCGATCGTCTGGCAGGACACCCGCACGGACGCGCTGACCAGGCAGCTTGGTGGTTCGGACGGGCAGGACCGGTTCCGCGAGCAGACCGGACTGCCGCTCGCGACCTACTTCTCCGGCCCCAAGGCGGCCTGGCTGCTCGACAACGTGCCTGGGCTGCGGGCACGCGCAGAGAACGGCGAGATCGCCTTCGGCACCATGGACTCCTGGCTCATCTGGAACCTGACGGGCGGCACCGACGGCGGGCAGCACGTCACCGACGTCACCAACGCCGGCCGGACGATGCTGATGAATCTGGAGACCCTGCAGTGGGACCAGTCCATCCTCTCCGCGATGAACATCCCCGAGGCCGTGCTCCCCGAGATCAAGTCCTCCGCCGAGGTGTACGGCACCGCCGTGGGCCAGCTGGCCGGGGTGCCCGTGGCCTCGGCCCTCGGCGACCAGCAGGCGGCCGTGTTCGGACAGGCCTGCTACGACGTGGGCACGGCGAAGAACACCTACGGCACGGGCTCCTTCCTGCTGCTCAACACGGGCAACCGGCCGGTGACGTCGAAGAGCGGCCTGCTGACGACGATGGGGTACAAGATCGGCACTGAGGCGCCGGTCTACTGCCTGGAGGGCTCCATCGCGATAACGGGCGCGCTCGTCCAGTGGTTCCGCGACCAGCTCGGGATCATCCGCACCGCGGACGAGATCGAGCCGCTGGCGGCGAGCGTCGAGGACAACGGCGGCGCCTACATCGTCCCCGCCTTCTCCGGCCTGTTCGCGCCCTATTGGCGTTCCGACGCCCGCGGCGTCGTCACCGGCCTGACCCGGTACGTCACCAAGGCGCACCTCGCGCGGGCCGTGCTGGAGGCGACGAGCTGGCAGACACGCGAGGTCGTGGACGCCATGTACCAGGACTCCGGGGTGCACATCACCACCCTGAAGGTGGACGGCGGCATGACCAAGAACAACCTGCTCATGCAGCACCAGGCCGATGTGCTCGACGTGCCGGTGGTCCGCCCGAAGGTCTCCGAGACCACCTGCCTCGGCGCCGCCTACGCGGCCGGACTCGCCACGGGTGTGTGGAACGACCTCGACGAGCTGAAGGCCCACTGGCAGAAGGACGTCGAGTGGACGCCCTCCATGGACGCCTCCGTCCGCGACCGGGAGTACCACAACTGGCGCAAGGCCGTGGAGAAGAGCTTCGGCTGGCTGGAGGACGACGCGGACTGAGCACCCACGCGCGCGTTTCCCCGGGACTGCGGCCCGTACCCCGGTCGGCGAGGGTACGGGCCGTACGCGTGCCCGTCTCAGGTGGTGACGGTCTGCCGTCGCTCGGCGGCGTGGTCCATCGCGTGCCGGACGACGCCGATGAGGATCTCCTTGACCGACTCGCGGTCCCGGGCGTCACACAGCAGGAGCGGTACGTCGTCGTCCAGGTCGAGCGCCCGGCGGATGTCCTCGGCCGGATAGCGGGCGGCGCCCTCGAAGCAGTTGACTCCGACCAGGAACGGTATGGAGCGCCGCTCGAAGTAGTCGACGGCGGCGAAGCAGTCCTCCAGGCGCCGCGTGTCGGCCAGCACGACGGCTCCGAGCGCGCCCTCGGAGAGCTCGTCCCACATGAACCAGAACCGTTCCTGCCCGGGGGTGCCGAACAGGTACAGCACCAGGTCCTCGCGCAGGGTGATACGCCCGAAGTCCATGGCCACCGTCGTGGTGCTCTTGCTCGCCACGCCGCTCGTGTCGTCGACCGGACGTCCGGCCTCGGTGAGCAGTTCCTCGGTGCGCAGCGGCCTGATCTCGCTGACCGCCCCGACCAGGGTGGTCTTGCCCACCCCGAAGCCGCCGGCCACCAGGATCTTGAGCGTGACGGGCTCGACCGGGGGCTTGCCGCGCTCAGAACGCCCGAAGATCATCGATCTGTTCTCCTGCTTGATGGGGGTGGGGCGCCGGCGGGCCGTAGCCTCCGCCGCCAGGGGTTTCGATGACGAGTACGTCGCCGGGAGAGACGTCCGCCGAGTCGCTGCCGGCGAGGACGGTGACCGTGCCGTCCGCGCGCTCCACGCGGTTGGCGCCCAGCGCGCCGGGTTGGCCGCCCGCCATGCCGTACGGCGGAACTCTGCGGTGCTGGGAGAGGGTGGAGACCGTCATGGGCTCGTGGAAGCGGATCCGGCGTACGGCGCCGTCCCCGCCGCGCCACCGCCCGGCGCCTCCGCTGTCCCGGCGGACGGCGAACTCGTCGAGTCGCACGGGCAGCCGCCACTCCAGGACCTCGGGGTCGGTGAGCCGCGAGTTGGTCATGTGGGTCTGTACGACGGGGGCGCCGGGGAAGCCGTCGCCCGCGCCGGATCCGGAGGCGACGGTCTCGTAGTACTGGTGGCGCTCGTTGCCGAAGGTGACGTTGTTCATGGTCCCGGAGCCCTCGGCCTGGACGCCGAGGGCCGCGTACAGGGCGCCGGTGATGGCCTGCGAGGTCTCGACGTTGCCCGCGACGACGGCGGCCGGTGGCTCCGGCGCGAGCATGCAGCCGCGCGGTACGACGATGTCCAGGGGGCGCAGACAGCCGTCGTTGAGCGGGATGTCGTCGGCCACGAGAGTGCGGAAGACGTACAGGACGGCCGCGTTGACCACGGCGAAGGGGGCGTTGAAGTTGCCGGCCAGCTGGGGTGACGTGCCGGTGAAGTCGACGGTGGCGGAGCGGTTCTCGCGGTCCACGCGCACGCGTACCCGGATGACGGCTCCGGAGTCGGTCTCGTAGGCGTACTCGCCGTCGTCGAGGGCGTCGATGACCCGGCGGACCGCTTCCTCGGCGTTGTCCTGGACGTGCTTCATGTAGGCCTGGACGACGTCGAGTCCGAAGTCGTCGATCATCCGGGCGACCTCGTCGACGCCCTTGCGGTTGGCGGCGATCTGGGCGCGCAGGTCGGCGAGGTTGGTCGCGGGGTTGCGGGAGGGGTACGGCGCCTCGGTGAGCAGGCGTCGGGTCTCCTCCTCACGGAAGCGGCCGTTCTCGGCGAGGAGCCAGTTGTCGAAGAGGACGCCCTCCTCCTCGATGGTGCGGCTGTTCGCCGGCATCGAGCCGGGGGCGATGCCGCCGATCTCCGCGTGGTGGCCGCGGGAGGCGACGTAGAAGAGGATCCGGTCACCCTCCGTGTCGAAGACGGGGGTGATCACGGTGACGTCGGGCAGATGGGTGCCGCCGTGGTACGGATCGTTGACGGCGTAGGTGTCACCGGGCCGCATCGACGGGCCGCGCCGCCGGATGACCTCCTTGACGCTGGTGCCCATGGAGCCCAGGTGGACGGGGATGTGCGGGGCGTTGGCCACCAGGTTTCCGTCCGGGTCGAAGAGCGCGCAGGAGAAGTCCAGGCGCTCCTTGATGTTGACGGACTGCGCGGTGGACTCCAGCCGTGCGCCCATCTGTTCGGCGATCGACATGAAGAGGTTGTTGAAGACCTCGAGCAGAACCGGGTCGGCTTCCGTGTCGAGTTGGGAACTCTGCGTAATCGCCGCACGTTCCATGACCAGATGCCCGTCGTCTCGCGCCACGGCCCGCCAGCCGTCGTCGACGACGGTCGTCGCGCTGGCCTCGGTGATGATCGCCGGGCCGGTGACGGTCTCGCCGGGAGGGAGATCCTCCCGGCGGTGGAGGGGTACGTCGCGCCAGGCGCCGCCCGTGTGGAGACGGACGGTGTCGGCGGCGGCGGGTCGGCCTTCGTACGGGGCGAGGGCGGAGAGATCGGGGGGTTCGGTGATGCCGGTGGCTTCCACGGAGAGGGCTTCGACGACGATCGGGCGGTCGAGCGTGAAGGAGTACGTGGCGCGATGACGTTCTTCGAAGGCGTGACGCATGGCGCCGGGCTCGGTCAGCTCGACGGTGAGGGTGGTGTCGGTGCCGTCGTAGCGGAGCTGGGCGCGGCGGGTGACGCGGATGCGGGCGGCGGGGACGTCCTCGGCGAGGAGTTCGGCGCGGGCCGCTCCTTCGAGGTCGTCGGCCGTCTTGAGGACGGCGGGCATCGAGGCGGGCTCCAGGGGCGCCTCGACGGACTGTTCGCGCATGGCGGTGGTGTCGGCGAGGCCGATGCCCAGGGCGGACAGGACGCCGGCCATGGGCGGGACGAGGACGGTGCGGATGCCGAGCGAGTCGGCGACCATGCACGCGTGCTGGCCGCCCGCACCACCGAAGGTGGTGAGGGCGTAGCGGGTGACGTCGTGGCCCTTCTGGACGGAGATCCGTTTGACGGCGTTGGCGATGTTGGCGACGGCGATCTGCAGGTAGCCCTCCGCGACCTGCTCGGGTGTGCGCTCGTCGCCGGTCCGCTCGCGGATCTCGCGCGCGAGAGCGGAGAAGCGGTCCCGGACCAGTTCCTCGTCCAGGGGCTGGTCGCCTTCGGGGCCGAACACCCGCGGGAAATGGCCGGGTTGGACGCGGCCGAGCATGACGTTGGCGTCGGTGACGGCGAGCGGGCCACCACCGCGGTAGCACGCGGGACCGGGGTCCGCACCCGCCGAGTCCGGCCCCACGCGGTAGCGGGAGCCGTCGAAGTGGAGGACCGAGCCGCCTCCGGCCGCGACGGTGTGGATGTCCAGCATGGGCGCGCGCAGCCGGACACCGGCGATGAGAGTGGTGAAGACGCGCTCGTACTCGCCGGCGAAGTGCGAGACATCGGTGGAGGTGCCGCCCATGTCGAAGCCGATGACCCGGTCGAAGCCGGCCAGCTGCGACATGCGGGCCATGCCGACGATTCCTCCGGCGGGCCCGGACAGGACGGCGTCCTTGCCGCGGAACTGCCCGGCTTCGGCGAGACCGCCGTTGGACTGCATGAACATCAGCCGCACGTCCTGGAGTTCACCGGCGACGTGCCGCACGTAGCGGCGCAGCACGGGCGACAGGTAGGCGTCGACGACGGCGGTGTCCCCGCGCGGCACGAGCTTCATCAGCGGGCTGACCTCGCTGGAGAGCGAGATCTGCGGAAACCCGATGCGGGCGGCAAGCTCGCCGACGGCGTGCTCGTGGGCGGGGTGCAGATGACTGTGCATGCAGACGACGGCGACGGCGCGGATCCCGTCGTCGTACGCCTCCTGAAGAGGCCCCGCGAGGGCGTCCAGGTCGGGGGCGCGCAGGACGGTGCCGTCCGCGGCGATGCGCTCGTCGACCTCCACGACCCGCTCGTGGAGCAGTTCGGGGAGTTCGATACGGCGGGCGAAGATGTGCGGCCGGTTCTGGTAGGCGATGCGCAGGGCGTCGCGGAAGCCGCGCGTGACGACGAGGAGGGTGCGTTCGCCCTTGCGCTCCAGGAGGGCGTTGGTGGCGACCGTGGTGCCCATCCGGACGGCGTCGATCGGCTCCCGGGAGCCGTCCAGCAGGGCCCGTACGCCCGCCACGGCCGCGTCGGAGTACCGCGCGGGGTTCTCCGAGAGCAGCTTGTGCGTGAGCAGGCGGCCGTCCGGACGTCGCGCGACGATGTCGGTGAACGTACCGCCCCGGTCGACCCAGAACTGCCAGCCAGTCACGTCAGTACCCCGCTTCCGCGCCGCTCAGAGCGCCCGGAGGCCGTTGATCACGTCGCGCAGAATACTCTCGTCGACCAGCTCGGCAGGGGGTACGGGCCGGTTCACATGGACGAATTCCGCCGCCACGAGGTCGCCGACGAGGACCCTTACCACCCCGATGGGCAGATCGAGCCCGGCGGCGAGCTCGGCGACCGACTGGGGGGCGTCACGGCACAGGTCGACGATGTCGACGTGCTCGGGGGACAGCGTCGCGTCGGCGTCCGGGTCGTCCGCGTGGGGTTCGGCGACGACCACCGCGATCAGGTCGAGGCGGTGCTGGCCGGGACTGGAGGTGCGGCCGCGCGTCATCGCGTACGGACGGACGACCGGTCCGGCCTCGTCGTCGAACCAGTGGCTTCTTCCCTGACCGTCTGCGCTCATGACATCCCACTACCCGCCTGCGGGCAGATCGGTGCGCGCGGCGGTGCCCAGATGCACGCCGACCCGCTTCACGAGCAGCGTCATCTCGTACGCGACCTGGCCGACATCCGAGTCGGCGTCCGAGAGGACGGCGAGGCAGCTGCCGTCGCCGGCGGCCGTCACGAACAGGAAGGCCTCGTCGAGCTCGACGACGGTCTGCCGGACGTTGCCCGCCTCGAAGTGCCGGCCGACGCCCTTGGCGAGGCTGTGGAAGCCGGAGGCGACGGCGGCGAGGTGCTCGCTGTCCTCCCGGCTGAGGTCCTTGGACACACCGGTCGGCAGGCCGTCGCCGGAGAGCACGAGGGCTTTGCGGATGCTCGCGACGCGGTCCACCAGTTCGTCCAGGAGCCAGTTGAGCTCGCCGGAGTTGGTCGCTGTGTGGCCGGTCGCCTTCGGTGCGGTCATCGACCGTCCCCCTTTGTCGTTCCGTGTGGTGCTGTGCCGCTGTGGGCGTTGTCGCCCGCGGCGTTCTCCTCGCGGCCGCGCTGCCAGCCGCGCTGGAGCGAGGCCATGCGGCTGCGTACCTCGTCGGCGTCCCGCTCCGCGAAGTCCGTGCTGTCCTGCTCGGGCCGACCGGCGCTCTGCTTGAGCTGCGGTGCCAGGTTGGCCTGGCGCACCCGCCGGGGCAGCGGGCCGATGCCGCCGCCCGAACCGCCCGGCGGTTGTGCCCCGGGGCGCCTGCCGCCGGCGTCCGCGCCGCCCGGTGTGATGGCGGCGGGACGGGCACGTGCCGGGAGGACGGGGGTCTGCGGGGCCTCACCGATGCCGTGGTCGTCGGCTGTCCGGGCCGCGCCGGACTCGCCGAACCCCTCGGAGCGGCCCATGCCCGGGCGCAGCGGTGAGGCACCGCGCCGACGGGTGGGCAGCGGCGGCGTGCCGTCCTGGCCCGGCCGGCCGTGGCCGTCGGCCGCAGGCTGGTCGTCCGCTCGGCGACGGGCCGCCGGCGGCGCCGCGCCCTGGGGCTCGGATCGTCGGGCCGCTGCCTGCGAGCCGTCCGGCGCCTCCTCGCGGCGGGACCGCTGCTCGGTGACCGGGCGTCCGTGCGAGCTGACCAGCTTCGGGGTCCCGCGCCGGGGCAGCGAGACCGGGGCGCCCATCTGGTCGTCCGCGCCGTCCCGGGTGTGGCTGACGTCGTCGCGGAGGTGCTCACCATGACGGCCGGTGGCCTCGTCCTCGACGCGGGCGATGGAGCGCCGGGGGCGGAAGAGGCCGCCCTCCTCGCCGTCCTCCTCCAGCGCCGCCGGGAAGTCGTCGACGGCGTCGAGGTCGACGGGCGCCTCCAGCTCCACCGGGCCGTCCAGGAGCGAGGCGGGCAGGCCGGGCAGCTGCGCGGGCACGCGCGGAAGCGCGGTCCGGCGGCTCTCCTCCAGTTCGGCCTCCTTGGAGGGGTGGGGCCGGTCGAGGCGGAAGCCGATGCCGTTGGTGTCGGGCACGTCGTCCGTGAGCAGGGCGTCGGGGATGAAGACGACGGCGGTGGTGCCTCCGTAGGGGGAAGGCTGCAGGGAGACCCGGACGTTCTGCCGCTGGGCGAGCCGGCTGACCACGAACAGGCCGAGCCGGTCGGTGTCGGACAGTTCGAACTCGGGTGTTTCGGCGAGCCGGAGGTTGGCGTCCAGCAGCGCGTCGGCCGCCATGCCGAGGCCGCGGTCGTGGATCTCCAGGGTGAAGCCGTTGGCGACCCGTTCGCCCACGACCTGGACGGCGGTGTGCGGCGGGGAGAACACCGTGGCGTTCTCCAGGAGTTCGGCCACGAGGTGAGTGAGGTCGGCTACGGCCGGGCCGGTGACGGCGACCCGGGGCAGCCGGCGGACCTCGATGCGCTCGTAGTCCTCGACCTCGGCGACGGCGGCCCGTACGACGTCCATGAGCTGGACGGGTTTGCGCCACTGCCGGGACGGGGCCGCCCCGGAGAGGATCACCAGGCCCTCGGCGTGCCGGCGCATACGGGTGGTCAGGTGGTCGAGCCGGAAGAGGTCGGCGAGTTCGTCGGTGTCCTCGGTCCGCCGCTCCATGCTGTCCAGCAGGGTGAGCTGCTTGTGCAGCAGGACCTGGCTGCGGCGGGCCAGGTTGACGAACACCTCGGAGACACCGGCCCGCAGCTCGGCCTGCTTGACGGCCGCCTCGACCGCGGCCCGCTGCAGGGTGTTGAGGGCCTGGCCGACCTCGCCGATCTCGTTCTTGTCGTACTCGAGGCGGGGGACCTCGGTCTCCACGTCGACCTGTTCGCCCGCCGACAGGCGCCGCATCACGCTGGGCAGCCGGACGCCGGACGCCTCGTGCGCCTCCAGGCGCAGTTGCCGCAGGTCGCGGATGAGGGTGCGGCCGACGCGCACCGACAGGAACAGCGAGAGCAGCAGGGCGACCAGACCGAGGACGCCCGCGATGGCCGCCTTGGCGATGACACCGACGGCGACCGGTCGGACGCGATCCTGATAACGGTCGCTCGCCTGGTCGTTGAGGGTGCCGAGCTTGGCGAGCACGCTTCCGGCTGCGGTGTCCCAGCTCTGCGCGGTGACCTCGCCGGGCCTGCCCGAGGTGGAGGAGATCGCCGCCTGCTCGTCCGCACGCAGCGGGGCGGTGGTGGCGTTCTTCCAGAAGCGCTGGTAGCGGTCGCGTTCGGACGAGGGCAGCAGCGGCAGGTTGACGTCGTACATCAGACCGCGCTGGGCCACGAGGTCGGTGATGTCACGGACTTCGCCACGGGTGAGCTTGCCGACGATCAGCGAGGAGCCGAGCAGGGCGTCCTCGCGGGAGAGCAGCTCCCGGGCGCGCGCGAGGTTGACCAGGGCGCGGTACTGCTTGTCCATCTCGACGTTGTCGACGACGTGCAGATTGGCGAGCAGGACGTAGCACGGGTCGACCAGGCTGTTGTAGAGGTCGAGGGCGTGTGCGCGGTCGACGGTGCCGTCCTCGACGCTGCGGCGCAGCGAGGCGAGACCGTCGAAGGTGTCCAGCACGGTGCTCAGGCGATCGCTGGTCGCTTGGCCCATGGCGTCGCGGACGTCCGGGTTCTTGGAGTTCCGCCGGATCTCGGCGATGGCCTCGTCCGTGGCGGCCCGGCTGCGCCTGAGGTCCGACAGTCCGTCGGAGGCCCGCGGGTCGGCGAGGTAGACCAGGGACTGACGGCGTTCCTGCTGCACGACGCGGACGGTGTCCTCGATCGGGTACGCGACCTTCTCGACCACGTCGGAGACGTTGAACAGGTCCTCCGCCTGGCGGCCCGTGAGTACCGTGGCGAAGCCCCAGATGGCCGTCAGGGAAACCAGCGGCACGAGAAGCAGCGCCACGATCTTCCGGCGGATGGACTTCCCGCGAAAGCGCATGGCCTCCCCCAGCTCGACCCCCACCGGCCGGGGGTACATATGCACGTCAACAAACGGCGCGAGCCTACTACCGACACAGAGGTAACTCGAAGAGCCGTCCGGAGGGTGAACTTCCGCCCGCCCGACGAGACATGGCGAGTTGTCCGGCCATGGGGGAGATTGCGTCCCTGTTTGCCCGCTCGGTGACGGGAACTCATCCACCGGGTGCACTTGGTCTGTTGGCCGAAATTTTTCGCTTCTTGGGAATCTTCGGGGCACGTCGTTCGTCCTTCTTGATGGGAAACGGGGACGGAATCGGCCACATGAGCCGCATCCCGCACCCGGGCGGCGTAAAACAGCGCAAGCCGGGCAACCACAGGGGAACCGTGCCGTCGGGCACGGGCGAGCGGTCTGCTGGCGGTGGGGAGTGACACGTTGATGGGCACGGCGGAGCGGCGCGAGGCGCCCCGGGACGGTATGGCGGCGAGCCTGGTCGAGGACCGGGTTCCCGAAGCACTGGATCCCGACATTCCGGCAGCCAGGAGCAGGGTCGCGCGAGACGAGGAGCGGGAGCAGGGCTATCGGCCCCTGTGGGTCGAGGAGCCGGCGAGGCGCCGCCGCCTGCCGGATCCGGTGCGTAGGGCGGCGGTGCGGGCGGGCCTGATCATCGCTGTGACGCTGCTTCTGGCGATGGTGGCCTTCCTGTGCACCATGGCCGGGTCCTGGGCGGCCTTCCCCATGGTGATCAGCGCCGTGGTGAGCACGGTGGTGGCCACCTGGAGCGCTCTCGACGTCTGGGTGACCCGCCAGGTGTGGAACCAGCGCAACGGCGTGGTGTCGACGCCGAGCAGCACGGCCCGGGCCCTGCGGCGCGAGAAGCGCCGGACCCGGCGACAGGCGAAAGCCACCGAGCGGGCCCAGGCGCGAATACGCCGACGCGGCGGCGCCGGGCAACTCTCGCACCCCTGAGAAACGCCGGTTCGGTAAGGCGTCGTCGGTATCGGGGCGGCTGGGACGCGGGTCGGCTACAGCTCTGGGCGGCTTGGGCGCGGGGAGATCACGGCGCGGCCGGTGCCGGGCGCTTGAACATCCGTGTCGCGGTGATCTCGCTGTGCCCGGCCTCCCCCGCGGGGGCCTCGCTCGGCAGGCCCGGCCGCAGGTGTTCCTCCACGCTGATGTACTTCAGCCCGGCCCGTAGGTCAGCGTCGTTGCGCAGCCGGATGACCAGGGGGAACTCGGCCAGCGCGGTGGTGTCGAACAGACCCGTGGTGTACAGGAGCTGGACGCCCAGCGCGTCGGACACGGCGCGCTGGAGCTCCAGCAGATACGTGGCGTTGGCCCGGCCGATGGGGTTGTCGAGGAACAGCGTGCCGGCGTGCCGGTGCCTGTCGCGGCCTCGGTCGTTGGAGCGCAGTGCCGCCATCGTGCAGTACAGGGCGATGGCGGCGGTGAGCAGCTGGCCGCCCGAGAACACGTCGCCCATCTGCCCGACGGGCACGCGCTCGGCGCGCAGCACGGCGTCCGGCTTGAGGATCTCCACGGAAACGCCCTTGGGCTGCAGGGCGGCGCCAACGCCCCGCAGCAGCAGGGACATGCCGTCGCGGCGCAGGTCGGAGTTCTTCTTCACGGCGGCCCGGGTCGCCTCGTCGATGACCTCGCCGAGGCGCTCGGTCAGGGTGGCCTGGTCGGGTTCCTCGAAGCGGATCCGCAGGAACTCCTGACCGGACCATTCACCGAGCCCCTCGGGCAGCCGGGACAGCCGCTGCGCGGAGCGGAGGGTCGCCAGCGCCGACTCGACCAGCCCACGCAGCCGGTCGACGATCGAGTCGCGGTTGCGCTCCAATTGAGCCAACTCGTCGGTGAGGACCCGGAGTCGGGGGGCGAAGGCGTCCGCCCACTTCTGCGCGTGCTCGGGCAGTGCGGAGGCGGGCAGTTCACGGATCTGCTGGCGGGCGGGGGTGCGGACCTGTTCGTAGCGCGTGGAGTTGGCGTGCCGGACGAGGACGTCACTGGCCTCGCGGACGGCGGCCTCGGCGGCGGACAGGTCGGCGGCACAGCCGCGCAGCGACCGACGGGCCTCGGCGGCCGACTGGCGGGCCTCGTCCAGGGTGCCGGGGTAGGGCTCCGGTTCCTCCTGGTCGTCCTCCATAGTGTGCTCGCGCAGCAGGTCCCGCAGCATCGCGGCCGTCTCGTCGAAGCCGCCGGCCGCGTCCTCGGCCGCGCGGTGGGCGTCGAGCAGGTCGGCGTGGGCTTCCCGGGCCTGCGTCAACGCCTCGGTGCGGGAGGCGAGTTCAGTGGTTGCTGTACGCAGCAGGGCCTGGGCGTGCTCGGCGTCGCGCGGCTGGAGCTCCTCGGGCAGCTCGGTATGGGCCTCGCCGTCCTCGGGGGCGTGCCGTTCGGCCTCGCCGCGCAGCCGGCCCAGCTGCTCGCTCGCGCTGGACATCCGGGTCTCCAGGAGCTGCACCAGCTCCTCGGCACGGGCGGCGGCGGCCTGCCGGGACGGCCCGTCGGAGCCGTCCGGGGACTGCAGCAGCTGCTCCGCGCGGGTACGGACCTTGTTGCTGAGCCGGTCCAGTTCGGCGCGGGCCGCGCTCTCGTCGCTCTCCGCGCGCGCCTGCTCGGCCCGCAGGTCGGCGCCGACGCCGACCTTCTCGTAGACCTGGGAGGCGGCCCGGTAGGCCTCGCGCAGGGCGGGCAGGGACGCCTTGGGGGCGCCCGCGTCCGCGTCGGTGTCGGGTACGTCGTCGGGGGCGCCGGCGATCTCCGAGCGCTCGGCGCGCAGCGCGCGGGCGGTGCGGCGGGCGTCGTCGGCGGCGCGCTGGGCGGCGCGCCGGTCCTCGTCGGCGGCGCGGGCGCGTTCCAGGCAGGCCTGGGCGCGGGCCTCGGACTCGGCGCCGTCGTCGGCCAGTTCGCGCAGCTTCACCTGCCAGCCGGCGCGTTCGCGCAGCCGGAAGGCGAGCCCGGCGAGGGCGTCGGCGGCGCGGCGTGCCTTCTGTGCGGTCTCCTGCCGCTCGTCCCGGACCTGCGCGGCCTCGGCGGCGGTCTCGTCCGCCTCGGCCCGTACCGTGCGGGCCTCGGCCAGCTCGGCCTCCGCCTCCTCCGCGAACGTACGCGCCTCCTGGGCGGCCCGTGCCAGTTCGACCAGCCGTCCGGCCGGGCAGCCGGTGCGCCAGGAGGCGAGGCGTGCCGCCAGCTCGCGGTCCTTGCCGAGGCGGGCCGCGAGCGCCCGGATCTCCTCGTCCCGCGCGGCCGCCCGGGCCCTCAGGGCCTGCCGTTCCTCGTCGGCGGCGTGTTCGTCGTGCATGGCCGGGTTCGGCGGGACGAGGAAGACGTCACCGCTCCGGGTGTCGGGGGCCGGCGTCGGCGCCAGCAGGGCGGCGGCTGTGCCGACGGCGACGGCGGACCGCGGGAGCAGGGCCGCGTCGGTGAGCGCGTCACGGGCCCGCGCGTGCGTGGCCGGATCGGTGATGATGACGCCGTCGACCAGTTCCGGACGGGCGGCCAGCACGCGCGCGTGGTCGGCGGGGTCGACGGCCTGGGCGAGGTAGCGCCAGCCGGGCAGGGCCGGGATGCCGTGCTCGCCGAGGAACTCGACGGTGGCCAGCACGTCCGGCCCGGGCGGCAGGAGCCCGCCGTCGCCGAGCGCGCCGAGGATCCGGGAGTCGTCGGCCGCCACGGTCCGCAGTTCGAAGAGCTGGCGTTCGGCGGAGGACACGGAGTCATCGAGGAGTTCGCGCAGTTCGTCCGCGAAACGGTCCAACTCCTCGGGAGTGAGCGCCGCTTCGTCGTCGTCCGTCTCGTGGCGGGGCTGCGGGACGGCAGAGCGCGTCCGGCCGCCGCCGGACAGGCTCAGCAGCTCCGCCAGCCGTTCCTCGGCCGCCAGCGACTCGGCGATACGCAGCTCGGCCTCGTAGGAGCGCTGGGTGGCCGTGGCCGCGTCCGCCGCGCGGGCGGCCGTCAGCTCGGCGCGGGACTCCGCCGCGGCCGCCTCGCGGGCGTGCTCCGTGGCCTTGCGGGACGCCTCACGGGCCGTGTCCCAGGCGGCGACGGCGCTCTTCTCGGCGTCGCTGGCGGCGAGGGCGGCACGGGCGGGGTCGGCGTCGGGCGCGCTGTCGTCGAGCCAGCCGGCGCGCACCGCCTCCGCGGTCTCCTGTTCCACCTCGCTGAGGCGCTGGCGGAGGTGGCCGATCTCGCTGCGGGCACGCTGGGCTTCCGTGGCGGCGGCGGTCGAGTCGCGGTAGGCAGCCTCACCGGCCTCCTGGAGTGCGGCGGAGCGCTCCTCCTCCTCGTTGGCGAGGGTCTCGGCGCTCTCGGCGGCCCCGTGCAGGGCCCGTACGAGGTCCACGGCGGCCTTGGCGCGGGCGGCGAGCGCGGGGGCCGCGTCCCGCTCGGCCTCCTGGATCGCGGCGGCCACGCGCGCGACCCGGTCGGCGGCGGCGCGGTGGCGCAGCACCGCCTCGGCGGCCTGCCAGGCGGAGTGCAGGGTGCGCGCGTCGGCCAGCTCGCGTTTTTGTCCGGCGGCGGACTTCTCGGCGGCGGCCAGAGCCAAGGAGGCGTTGCGGAAGGCGAGTTCGGCGGCGATCAGCGCGCTGCGCTCCCGGGCCGCCTCGGAGTGCGTGACCGCGTACGCGGCGGCCGTGACGCGCTGGGCGAGTTCGGCGGCCCGGACCCGCTCCTGGCTGCCCCGCGCCGACAGACGGCGAGCGAGCGTGCGGGTGCGGCGTTCGGCGCCGGCGTGGATGTCACGCGCGCGTGAGCGGGCCTCGGCGGCCTCGACGATCCGTCCGAGCAGGTCCACCGACCCGGCGGTGAAGTCCCGTTCGGCGATCAGCTCGGCGCGGCGGCCCAGCTTGTTGCCGAAGCCGCTGACCAGGTCGGCGAGTCCGTCGGTGTCCCGGGTGTCGGTGACGGCGCGCAGCAGCAGGTCGGTGAAGTCGGAGTCCTTCTTCACCGCGAAGAGGCCGGCGGCCTCACCCTCGTCGGCGTTCATCTCCCGCTGGTAGCGGAAGAGTTCGGGGTCGAGACCGAGGTCGCCGAGGTGTTCGATCCACCGGTCGTGGATCTCCTCCCAGTGCACCTCCAGGTGCGGATACGCCTTGCCCGCCTCCGTGATGGCGTCCCGGAAGCCCTTCATGGTGCGCCGGCGCCCCTGCGCGCCCGACTGGCCCTCGACGGACGGCCGTACCGAAGTGGCCTCGGCGACCGGCAGGTTGTCCAGGGACAGCCCGGGGCCGGGCCGGAAGGAGTACCAGGCCTCGGCGAACTTCCGCGGGTCGTTGGAGACCTGGCGCCCGCGCCACTCGCTGACCTTGCCGACGACGACGCACTCGCCGGTCAGCGTGTGCTGCCACTCCAGGGCGACGTGCCCGCAGTCGTCGGCGAGCAGGAACTTGCGCAGCACACCGGAGCTGGCGCCGCCCAGCGTGTTGCGGTGCCCCGGCAGCATCACCGAGAAGATCAGCTTCAGCAGCACCGACTTGCCGCCGCCGTTCTCCAGGAAGAGCACGCCCGCGGGCGCCGGGCGGCGCGGCGGGCCGACGGGCTCCTCCTCGAAGAACTCCGCCTGGGTGGGGGCGGGGTCGGGCACCGGCTCGCCGACGCCCCGCAGGTCGAGCACGGTGTCGGCGTAGCGCGCACCGGCGGGACCGATGGAGTAGAGGCGGATCCGGGACAGCTCGTACATGGCGGACTCTCGTAGGTCTTCGGGCAGGTCAGGGGTTCAGGAGGGCGTGGAGGAGTGGAACGGCAGCCCGGCGTCGGCCGCCAGGTCCAGGTCCTCGCCGTCCTGGGGCGGCAGCAGGCTCGGTGTGCCATCCGTCACCGGGACCACGCCCAGCTCCAGCAGTTCGGCCATCGCGGCGCTGCCCGCCATGTCCCGCACCTGGAGCTGGTAGCGGGCCGTCGTGCGGTACGTGCCGCCGTTGTCGTCGCCGGTGCGCTGCAGGAAGCCGGAGTCGGTGAGGAAGGCCACCGCCTTGCCGACGATGCCGGTCGTGGAACCGGCGAGTCTGCGGGCGTCCTTGGTGGCGCCGGCCGCGCTGCGTCTCACCCAGATCCGCCACGCGGCCTCCAGGCCGGGCGCGTCCGTGGCCGGGTCGGTGTTCTCGCCCTGTTCCTCGGCCCGTTCCTCCAGCCGCCGGCACGCCTGCCGTACGAAGGCGTCGACGCCGTTGACCGTCACGCGCCCGATGTACCCGTCGTCGGCCAGGTCCTCCGGGCGCGGGAACGCCATGGCGGCGACGGCGAGATGGGCCAGCCCGTGCAGGAACCGGTCTCCGCCGTCGGCGGACGTACGACGCGCGTAGTCGCCCATGCGAACCGCGAACACCGAGTCCTCGGCGGCCGTCACGGCCATCCCCGCGCGCGGGGAGACCTCCAGCACCACCAGCCCGAGCCCGGCGGCCACGGCGTCCGCGAGCCGGGCGAACGCCGGGTCCTCCCGGTGGCGCCGCAGCAGTTCCGCGTACTCCTGGTCACGCGCCGGCTGCAGCTTGGGCTGCAGCCCGAAGGCGACGAGCCGGGCCGCGTCGGCGGCGTCGGCGGGCGTGACGGCACTCGGGGCCGACGGGGCCGGGGCCTCCGTGTCACTCCACTCGATGTGCTCGGTCACTGCTCGGGCTCCTTGTCGCACTGTCGTCCACTCATGCCGCTTCCGTCCGGTCCGCCGCCATCCCGGCCGCGTCCAGCAGGGCCGTCCCCACGATCAGGTCGGCGCCGCCGAACTCGGGATCGTCCAGTTCCGTCCCGTCGTCCACGGCGAACAGGAGTTTCTCCTCGCCCTGCCGGTAGGCGGTGCCGACCGGCGGACTGGCCGCGTGCACCGCCAGGAGAGCCACCAGGTAAGGCAGTTCGGGGTCCAGCCGACGCGCCTCCGCGAGCAGCCCCGACAGCCGGCGGGGCGCGTCGGCCGGCAGGTCCAGCAGCTCCTTCGCCGCCGCCAGTTGCTCCTCGCTGAACCGGCTGTCGTCCGGGGTGGCGATCAGATCCGGCTCCGGCATCTCCGCGCCGAGGTGCTCGCGCTCCACGGGAGGCGTCAGCAGTATGTCGACGAGGTCGCCCACCCGCACCGACACCGGCGTGCGCAGTCCCGTGCCGCGCGCGAAGAACGCGTCCGTGACCCGGACCGCCTGCTCCAGCGGCAACGGCAGCACGGGGGCGACCAGATGGCCGTAGAGGTCGATCCCGGAGGACGTCATGGGCGTCGCGAACGCCTGCCGGTCCTGCTCGGCGCGGAAGAGCGGGCCCGCCTCCAGCAGTCGCGACTGCAACTGCGTGTGCCGTCGGATGCAGTCCTTGACGATGTCGACGAGTTCGGCGGCCCGCCGCTTGTGCTCGGCCTCCTCCGTCTCGTCCCGCGCCTTGCGGATGTTGGTGAGGATCGCGTTCTCGTGGCGGTAGCGGTCGGCCACGTGGTCCAGCGCCTCGGCGATCATGTCGGGCACGGAGTTGAGCCAGTCCACCGCGCGGACGTTGCGCCGGGTGGCGTCCAGGGCGCGGCGCAGGGTCTCCGAGTACTGCACGGTCCGGTAGCGGGCCTGTTCGGCGGCGAGCTGGGCGTCCGCCAGGCGCCCCCGGCTGATCAGCACCTCGAGCTTGACCTCGGCGGCGATCTGGGCGCTGGTGACGTCGGTGTCCAGGGCGCCGACCAGGACGTTGACCGCCTCGTCCGTGGTCCGGAGATAGACCGTGCCGCCGGGGCCGGGCACCTCCTCGATGAGCTTGAAGTCGTAGTCACGGCGGACATAGCTGCCGTCCGTCGTGAAGGTGCCGTACACCGCACGGAAGCCGCGGTCGACGCTGCCGACGTTGATCAGGTTCTCCAGGACCCAGCGGGCCACGCGCTCGTGCTCGCCGACCGGCCGCTGCGGGGCCTGCGCGGCGATGCGCGGGATGAGCCGGGCGACGATCTGGTCGTGGTCGGCGCCCGTGTCGAAGTCCATGTTCAGGGTGACCAGGTCGATGGCGGCCAGGGCGACCTCCGCCATGCCGTAAACCGAGTACTCGCCCGCCAGGTTGGCCTTGCGCGCGTCCAGGTCGTGCAACGGCGCGGTGCAGGCGAGCGCGCGCAGCCGCCGCGCCAGTCCCTCGTCGGCGGCCGGGCCCGGCGCGGGGCGCGGCGCCGCGCTGAACTGGGGCGGAACGCGGTCCGTCGATGCAGGCGAAGTCACGGTGCACAGACTAGGTGGTGGGTCTGACAACTCCCCAAACGGCGAGTCCGGCCACCCGGCGCACCCACACGTCGTGACAGCTCCGCGGCCCTGGAGGGCATCCTCCGCACCTAGACGGCGTCCTCCGCGCCGACCCTTCTCCGGTACACCTCGACCACTCGTTCGAGTGAGTCGGTGAGATAGACGGCGAGCAGTTCCTCCGCCGCTGCCCTGTCGCCCGCCTGGAGCGCCCGCAGGATCTGCTCGTTACGGGTGAGGTACGGCTCGTGGAGGGCCCTGGGGTCGTCCACGACGTGGAAGGCGAGGCGGAGTTCGGCGAAGACGCTGCGCATCAGTTCGTCGGTGCGGGCGCTGCCGGCCAGGGACACCAGTTCGCGGTGGAAGTGGATGTTGGCGGTACCCACCGCTTTCCAGTCACCTTCGCGCGCCGCGTGCCGCCCCTCGTCCACGGCCTCGGCGAGCGCGTCGAGGTCGTACGGCGGGTCGCCGAGGCCGCGTACGACGGCGCATTCGACGAGCCCGCGGGTGCGGTAGATGTCCTCGACGTCCTCGACGGTGAGCACCCGGACGAAGACGCCCCGGTTGAGTTCGTGGATCAGCAGGCGTTCATGGGTGAGCAGGCGGAACGCCTCGCGCAGGGTGTTGCGGGAGACCCCGAGGGCGCCGCCGATGCTGTCCTCCGAGAGCCGCGTGCCGGGCGGGAAGAAGCCCTCGGCGATCCGGCTCCTGAGGATGTCCGAGACCCGTTCGGCGGTGCTGGTGCGACCGAGGAGGGCGCGGTCGTCGGCCAGTCCGCTCAACTGCTCTGCCATGCCCGGAATTCAATCGCACACAGGAGAACGAAACAACGGGGGTATTGAAGGATCGTTGAACGATCCTCTACCTTGCTGCTCACTGCACCGCTCAGCTCCGCACCCTCCGTCCTCCCTCTGCGAGGTGCCCATGAGCACGACCCCTCCACCGCAGGCCCTGTCCACCGGCGCTTCGGGCGCCCAACTCACCGAGCACGACGGCCCGTTGGGCTGGCTGCGCGCCCTCGGTCCGCGCGGCCGGCGTGCGTTCGCCGGCGCGTTCGGCGGCTATGCCCTGGATTCGTACGACTACTTCACGCTGCCGCTGAGCATGGTGGCGCTGTCCGCGTACTTCGGCCTGGACAGCGGGCAGACCGGGCTCTTCACGACGGTCACGCTGGTGGTCTCCGCGGTCGGCGGCGCCGTCGCCGGTGTGGTGGCGGACCGGTTCGGCCGGGTCAGGGCCCTGATGATCACCGTGATCACGTACGCCGTCTTCACCGTGGCCTGTGGCTTCGCGCCCTCCTACGAGACGCTGCTGGTCTTCCGTGCGCTGCAGGGTCTCGGCTTCGGCGGCGAGTGGGCGGTCGGCGCGATCCTGGTGGCCGAGTACGCGAGCGCGCGGCACCGGGGCCGCACCCTGGGGGCGGTCCAGAGTTCGTGGCCGTGGGCTGGGCGCTGGCCGCCGTCGTGTACACCCTGGTGTTCTCGTTCGCGGGGGACGACCTGGCCTGGCGGATCATGTTCTGGACCGGCGCGCTGCCTGCCCTGCTGGTGATCTGGATGCGGCGCCGGGTGCACGACGCCCCGCAGGCGGTCGCGGTCCGGGAGAGGAGCGCGGAGAAGGGTTCGTTCGTCGCGATCTTCAAACCAGATCTGCTGCGCACCACGGTCTTCGCCGGGCTGCTGTCGACGGGCGTTCAGGGCGGCTACTACACGCTGGCCACCTGGGTGCCGACGTATCTGAAGACCGACCGGGGCCTGTCGGTGGTCGGAACCGGCGGCTACCTGACGTTCCTGATCTCCGGCGCCTTCCTCGGCTATCTGACCGGCGGCTATCTCACCGACCGGCTGGGGCGCCGACGCAACATCTGGCTGTTCGCGCTGCTGTCGGCGATCTGCATCCTGGCCTACGCGAACATCCCGCACGGCGCCAACACCCTGCTCCTGGTGCTCGGTTTCCCGCTCGGGTTCTGCATGTCGGCGATCTTCAGCGGCTTCGGCTCCTATCTGAGCGAGCTCTACCCGACGGCGGTGCGCGGCACGGGACAGGGCTTCACGTACAACACCGGACGCGCGGTGGGCGCCGTCTTCCCCACCGCTGTCGGTTTCCTGGCCGACAGCTGGGGCGTGGGCGGTGCGCTGGTCTTCGGCGCGATCGGTTACGGCCTCGCGGCGCTGGCGCTGCTGGGCCTGCCGGAGACGGGCGGGAGGGAACTGGCGTGAACCGGACCGAGGACCTCAGCTCGACCGTGACCGACGACCGCCCTCTGGTGCTCATCGACGAGCACGCGCACGCGTGGAGCCCGCGAACCGCCCGCGCCCGCTTCCGGGAAGGGCTCTGCGGACCGACCGCCGGCGTCGCGGCCGGCTACACCCAGGTCAACCTGATCTCGCTGCCCGCCGACTGGGCGTACGAGATGCTGCTGTTCGGCCAGCGCAACCCCAAGCCCTGCCCGGTGCTCGAGGTCACGGACGCCGGGTCCTGGACCAGCACGCTCGCCGAGGGCGCGGACCTGCGCACCGATCTGCCGCGTTACCGGGTGTGGCGGGACGGCGAGTTGGTGGACGAGCCGACGGACGTGCGCGGCTACTGGCGCGAGGACCTGGTGTCGTTCCTGATCGGCTGCAGCTTCACCTTCGAGTGGGCGCTGGCCGAGGCGGGCGTCCCGATCCGCCATGTCGAGCAGGGCCGCAACGTACCGATGTACGTGACGAGCCGTCAGTGCCGTCCGGCGGGGCGGCTGCGCGGCCCGATGGTGGTGTCCATGCGGCCGGTGCCTCCCGAGCACCTGGCGGCGGCGATCCGGGAGAGCAGCCTGCTCCCGGCCGTGCACGGCGGCCCCGTCCACTGCGGTGATCCGTCGGCGCTCGGCATCTCCGACCTCGGCCGCCCCGACTTCGGCGCCCCGGTGGAGATGGCACCGGACGACATCCCGGTGTTCTGGGCGTGCGGTGTGACCCCGCAGGCCGCGGTGACGGCCTCCCGCCCGCCGTTCGCCATCACCCACGCCCCGGGGCAGATGTTCCTGACCGACGCCCGCGACACGCAGTACCGCGTGCTCTGAGAGAACCGTCCGCTCCACGGGACGAAGCGTCCACTCCGCGAGAACCACGAGAACTGGAAGGATCCATGACCTCGATCGATCTGAACGCCGACCTCGGCGAGGGCTTCGGCCGCTGGCGGCTGACCGACGACGAGCGGCTGCTGTCCGTCGTCACCAGCGCCAACGTGGCCTGCGGCTTCCACGCCGGAGACCCGGCCACCATGCGGCGGGTGTGCGAACTGGCCGCCGAGCGCGGTGTGCGGATCGGCGCCCAGGTCTCCTACCGGGACCTCGCGGGCTTCGGACGCCGCGCGATGGACGTGCCGCCCGCGGAACTCACGGCCGAGGTCGCCTACCAGATCGGCGCCCTGGAGGTCTTCGCGCGCGCGGCCGGCACTCGCGTGTCGTACGTCAAACCGCACGGCGCGCTCTACAACCGCGTCGTGCACGACGAGGAGCAGGCCGGCGCGGTGGTGGACGGCGTACGGCTCGCCGACCCGTCCCTGCCCGTGCTCGGTCTGCCGGGTTCGCGGCTGCTGGAGTACGCCGGCAAGGCGGGTCTGCCGGCCGTCACGGAGGCGTTCGCGGACCGCGCCTACACCGAGCAGGGCACACTCGTCCCGCGCGGTCAGGACGGTGCCGTAGTGACCGACCCGGAGGCCGTGGTGGAGCGCTCGGTGGGCCTGGCCCGCGACGGAGCGGTGACCTCGCACTCCGGCACGCGTGTGGACGTACGCGCGCGTTCCCTGTGTGTGCACGGGGACACACCGGGCGCGGTGGAACTGGCCCGGCTGGTCCGGCAGCGCCTGCGGGAGTCCGGCGTCCGGGTGGAGGCCTTCGCATGAGGGCGCTGCCCGTGGGCGACGACGCCCTGCTCGTCGAGGTCGCCTCCGGCGAGGAGGCCCAGGCCCTGCACGCGGATCTGCTGCGCCGACGCGCGGAGGGCACGCTGTCGGTCCGCGAGATCGTCCCCGCTGCCCGCACGGTCCTCCTCGACGGCCTCACCGACCGCTCCCGCCTGGCCGCCGAACTGACCGCCACCGATGTCCCGGCCGCTCCCCCACGCGCGCGTGAGGTCGTCGAGATCCCGGTGCGGTACGACGGCCCCGACCTCGCGGATGTCGCCGCGCACTGGGGCGTGAGCGAACGGGAGGCGGCCCGCGTCCACGCCGACACCGAGTTCAGCGTCGCCTTCTGCGGTTTCGCCCCCGGCTTCGGCTATCTGACCGGCCTTCCGCGGCGCTACGACGTCCCGCGCCGGGCCACCCCGCGCACGGCCGTCCCGGCGGGCTCGGTCGCGCTCGCGGGCCCGTACACGGGCGTGTACCCGCGGTCGTCGCCGGGCGGCTGGCAGCTGATCGGCAGTACGGACACCGTCCTGTGGGACCACGCGCGCGTACCGGCCGCGCTGCTCTCGCCCGGCACGCGCGTCCGCTTCGTCCCGGTGTCCCGCTCATGACCGACCGCGCACTCGTCGTCGCACGGGCCGGGGCCCTGACCACCGTCCAGGACGAGGGCCGCCCCGGACACGCCCATCTCGGCGTCCCCCGCTCCGGCGCCCTCGACGCCCCCACGGCGGCCCTGGCCAACCGCCTGGTCGGCAACCCGCCCGCCGCGGCCGTCCTGGAGACCACGGTCAACGGCTGCGCCCTGCGCCCCCGTTCGACGGTGACCGTGGCGGTCGCCGGGGCACCCTGCCCCGTCACGGTGGACGGCCGCCCGGCCGCGTGGGGCGCTGCGGTGCGCGTGCCCGCGGGCGCGCTGCTGGAGGTCGGAACCGTCGTCTCCGGAGTGCGCTGTTACGTGGCCGTCTCCGGAGGCGTCGCCGTGGAGCCGGTGCTGGGCAGCCGTTCCACGGACCTCCTCTCGGGGCTGGGCCCGCCGCCACTCACGGACGGCACGGTGCTGCCCCTGGGCACGCCCGCCGCCGCCCACGCGCGCGTGGACGTGGCCCCCCAGCCGGCGCCTCCGGCGGAGCTCGTACTGCGAGTGTCCCTGGGGCCGCGCGACGACTGGTTCACCCGCGCGGCACTCGACACCTTCACCTCCCGCACCTACCGCGTCTCCCCCGCCAGCAACCGCATCGGTCTGCGCACGGAGGGCCCCGCCCTGGAACGGGCCCGCCTCGGAGAACTCCCCAGCGAGGGCATGGTCCTGGGCGCGGTCCAGGTCCCCCCGGACGGCAGGCCGGTGGTGTTCCTGGCCGACCATCCGACGACCGGGGGCTACCCGGTCATCGCGGTCGTCCGCGCACCCGATCTCCCGGCGGCGGCCCAGGCGGCACCGGGCACCCCGGTCCGCTTCGTGAGGACAAGCGGCCGCTGAGGCCCGTTGCGGAGGCCCACCGACCCGAGGGTTCAAGCGGCATCCGGCTCCGAGATCGACACCGCGGCCAGCGCCGCCGAGACCGCTGCGGCGGCGCGCACGTCCAGCCGCGCGCTCGTCCCCCGGGCCCGGTGCCGCAGCTCGTCCGCGGCCAGCCGCAGCAGCTGCGGCAGCAGGTCGGTGCACCGCCGGGCGACCCAGGCCGTGCCCGCCGTGGCCAGCCACAGCAGGCTCGCCGACCTGGTCGGTGCGGGGAACTCCGGTTCGGGCGAGGGGGCGATCCCCGTGGCCCGGTCCGTCTGGGCCAGCAACGCGTGGAAGCGCAGTGCCAGTTGCCGGTGCCCCTGCTCCCCCGGATGCAGCCGGTCCGCGCTCCACATCGCGCGATCCGTGATCCACTCCTCCTCCGCCGCGTGCAGATGGACGGCCCCGTAGCGGTCGGAGAGGGCGTGCACCACCCGGTTCACCGCCCGCTGCCGCCGGGCCAGTGGACGGGCCAGGGAGCCGGGCAGGCCGAGCATCGAGCCGGGGTCGGGCAGACAGGCCGTCAGCAGCGTGGCCCCCTGTCCCGTGAAGGCCGCGTACACCTTGTCCAGCCGCTCGGCGACGGCATGGATGTCGAAGGTGCAGCGCAGCGTGTCGTTGACGCCGATGACCACCGACACCACGTCCGGCGTCAGCTCGAGAGCGGCCGGAGTCTGCACCTCCAGCACCTCCCGGGTCTGCGCGCCGCTGACCGCCAGGTTGGTGAACTCCACGGGTTCCTCGGCCAGCCCGCCGGCGAGCAGCGCGGCCCAGCCGCGCCACCCCTCGCCGACGGGATCGCCCACGCCCTCGGTCAGTGAGTCGCCGAGGGCTACGAAACGCACCGCTCTCATCCCACGCCCCCGGGCACGAAACGACGCACGGGTACCGTCGCGTCGTGTGCGGCGAGGAAGGCGTCCACGGCGGTGTTCCAGCCGAAGCACTCCGCACGCGCGCGTGCCGCCTCCCGCCGCTCCCGCTCGGGGAGTTGGAGCATCATGTCGACGGCGTCGGCGAAGGCTTCCCCGTGGTCGGCCGCGACGGCGCCCGCCGACCCGACGACCTCGGGCAGCGCGGACGACGTGCTCACGACGACCGGCGTGCCGCAGGCCATGGCCTCCAGCGCGGCCAGCCCGAACGTCTCGGCGGGCCCGGGGGCCAGGCACACGTCGGCCGAGGCCTGCAGCGCGCCCAGCGCCTCGCGGTCGGAGACGTGCCCGAGGAAGGTCACCGGCAGTCCGCGCTCACGCGCCCGCAGTTCGAGCCGCGCCCGCAGCGGCCCGTCCCCGGCCACCACCAGCACGGCCTTCCTGCCGCGGCGCAGCAGCGCCTCCAGGGCGTCCAGCGCGGTGCCGGGCCGCTTCTCGACGGACAGCCGGGTGCAGGTGACGATCAGCGTCTCGTCCACGCGCGCGTACCGGGCGCGCAGCTCCGCGTCGTACAGCGCGGGATGCCGCTCCACCAGGTCGACGCCCAGCGGGGCGCGGACGACGTTGCGGGCGCCGATCCGCACGAACTCCCGCTCGGCGAACTCGGTCGTGCACACCACGCGCGCGTACGTGTGCGCCGTACGGAGGTTGAGGGCGTCGGCGGCACGCCGGGCGGCGTTCTCGGGCAGGCCCCAGGTGCGCAGGACGCCGTCGGCGGTCTCGTGGGAGACCATCACGGCGGGGACACGGGCCCGCCGGGCCCACTTGCCGGTCCAGCGCAGGGTGGTCCGGTCGGAGACCTCCAGGCGGTCGGGGGCCAGTTCCTCCAGCAGCCGGGTCACGCGCCGCTTGTCGGTCAGGACCCGGTAGCCGCCGGTGCCGGGAAGGAGCGGCCCCGGCAGCGTGATGACGCGGCCCTGCTCGGTGTCCCGGTCGTCGGCGCGCTCGCCCGGCACGATCAGGACGGGTTCGTGTCCGGCGGCCTTGTAGCCCTTGCCCAGCTCGCGCAGGGCGGTGCGCAGACCGCCGGAAGCGGGGGCGACGAAGTTGGCCAGTCGCACGATGCGCAGGGGGGTCATGCCGCCACCGCCGTCTTCCGGCGGGCGCCGAGGACCGCCCCGTAGTGACCGATCAGCTGGTCGCCGACGGCCGCCCAGGTGCGCCCCTCGACGGTGGCTCGTGCGGTGGCGCCGAAGGCGATCCGGCGCTCCGTGTCCGCCGCCAGGAAGCGCACGGCCTCCCGTACGGCGTCGGCGTCGCGGGGCGGGACGAGGAGACCGGTGCGGTCGTGGGCGACCAGGTCCAGGGGGCCGCCGACGGCCGGGGCGACCACCGGGACACCGCTGGCCATGGCCTCCTGGACGGTCTGGCAGAAGGTCTCGAAGGGCCCGGTGTGCGCGAAGACGTCCAGCGACGCGTAGATCCGGGCGAGGTCGTCGCCGGTGCGGCGGCCCAGGAAGGCCGCGCCCGGCAGCACCTCTTCCAGGCTCGGCCGGCTCGGGCCGTCACCGACGATCACGACCTTCACGCCGTCCAGTCCGCAGACGCCGGCGAGCAGCTCGATGTGCTTCTCGGGGGCGAGCCGGCCGACGTAGCCGACGATCAGCTCCCCGTTCGGGGCGAGTTCGCGGCGCAGGGCGTTGTCGCGCAGGTCCGGGCGGAAGCGGACGGTGTCCACGCCGCGCGGCCAGAGCCTGACCCGGGGCACGCCGTGGGTCTCGAGGTCGTGCAGGGAGGCGCTGGAGGGGGCCAGGGTGAGGTCGGCGGCCGAGTGGACGGAGCGGATGCGCCGCCAGGCGGCGGCCTCGCCGGCGCCCATGTAGGTGCGGGCGTATCCGGCCAGGTCCGTCTGGTAGACGGCGACGGCCGGGACGCCGAGCCGGGCGGCGGCCGCCATGCCGCGGACGCCGAGGACGAAGGGGCTCGCCAGGTGCACGATGTCGGCACGGTGCTCGACGATCGCCGCGGCGAGGCGCCGGCTGGGCAGCGCCACGCGGACCTGGGGATAGCCGGGGAGCGGGAGGGAGGGGACACGGACGACGGGGCACGGCGCCGAGGCGTCGGGCCGCTTGCCGGCGGTGGGGGGCGGGGCCGGCGCGACGACGAGCGGGGAGTGACCGCGATCTACGAGGTGCCGGGCGGTCTGGAGCGCGCAGTGGGCCACGCCGTTCACATCGGGGGGAAAGGATTCGGTCACGATGACGACACGCATACCGGTGTTCTCGCCGGGCTGGACGTGGTCGCGTCAACGTGGATCTTTGCGAACGATGAACGTCCCGTGAGCGTTCCTTCGCACACCCGAGCAGGTCAGACCGTGTCCATGACCGTCTGACCCACGGGTCACCCGTCGTTCACCTGCCGGCCCCGAAAGGGCCCGGTGAACCTCTGCGTCTCCTCACACGGCGGGTCCGTCGGGGGCGATGCGGCTGCGTACGGCGGTCTGGACCTCGGCCTCCTCGGCCGGATCGGCGGCCAGCCTGCGGAGCTGTTCCACGACCCTGGCGTCACCGGTCTCGGCGTGCCGGGCGGCGATCTCACGGGTGGACTCCTCGCAGTCCCAGAGGCATTCCACGGCGAAGCCGGCGGGGAAGGAGGGGTCGGTGGCGGCGAGGGCGCGGGCGGCCCTGCCGCGCAGATGGGAGGAGGCGGTCTCGCGGTAGATGTGGCGCAGGACGGGAGCGGCGCAGACGATGCCGAGCCGTCCGGTGCCGTCGACGAGGGTCCACAGGGTCGGGGCGTCGGGTCCCTCGCCCCGTACGGCCTCCCGCAGCGCCCCCAGGACGAGGTCCTTGTCCTCGGTGCCGCCCCGGCAGGCGAGCATGCGCCCGGCCGCGGCGCCCAGGGCGTCGGGCCGGTGGGCCCAGCCGCGCGCGCGGTCGACGGCGGCGATGCTGCGCATCCGTTCGAAGGCGTCGACGGCGGCTTCCACGACGACCGTCGGCCCGGTGGTCACGGCGCCCTCGATCAGGTCGAGGGCGCTGGGATCATTGCTGTCGGCGAGGTAGCGCAGGGCGGTGCAGCGGGCTCCGTCGCTGCCGTCGACGGCGGCCCGCAGGATCTCGGGACGGTCCTCGGGGCCGGCGACGGCGACGAGACAGCGGGCGGCGGGGACGTGCAGCGCGGCACCGCGCTCGACGCCCTGCTGGGCCCACTCGAACACCGCTTGGACGCTCCACCCCGGACGGGGCCCGGTTGGTCGCATCTGGCGTTGCCATCGGTCGAAGCAGCCGGCCTCCTGGGCGGCACGCACGCGTGTGGCGATCGATTCGCGGGAGTCCTCCGCCCACAGCCGCCAGGGCCGTGGCTCAAAAGCGTCGCGTACGGCGGCGGCCAGCTCGGCCTCGCCCTCGGCGTCGGTGGCGAAGCGGGCGAGCACGGGCGTGGCGAGGGCCCGTAGGCCGGCGTCGTCGTCGCGCAGCGCCAGCTCGTCCAGGGCCCAGGCCCAGTTGGAGCCGCTCGCGGCGTACCTGCGCAGCAGCGCGAGCGCGTCCAGCCGGCCGTAGGAGGCGAGGTGGCCGAGGACGGCCAGGGCCAGGCCGGTGCGGGACTCCTCGGTGTCGAAGGCGTCCTCGACGTCGAAGAGGTGCGCCTCGATCTCGTCCAGCTCGCCGTTCAGGTCGAGGTAGAGACGGGCGTAGTACAGGGAGCGGTTCTCCACCTGCCAGTCGTGGCGGGGGTCGCGCAGCACGCAGTGGTTCAGGGCCGCGAGCGCCTCGGCGCGCGGGGCGGTGAGAGCGTGCAGCGTGCCGTCGCCGCGGCCCCGCTGGAGCAGGCCGAGCAGCGTACCGCTGGGCGCTATGACCGGTTCGAACATGGGAAACAGCCTCACATCAAGCGTCGACGCAACCGGGGGTCCTGCTTCACCTGGCCGCGTGACAACACGTCGGGGCGCCCGCCGTTTCCTGCTTGCTGTAGACCATCTTCCTCTGCCTCTCGTCAGTGGGCCCGTGCGGACCGCATCACGGTCCGCGCGGTGCGGCAACCTCTGCCCAGCCATCGCGTCCGTGAATCACGACGTCATGATGACTCGGCACTTCGACCTGCCGCGACCGAAATTTCGGCGGCCCTGTACCGCCTCCCCCGTTTTCTGTGTTTTCGCTGGTCAGAACATGCGTATCAGTGTGCGCCGAACAATTCGAGCAGATCTGTCTTGCCGAACATCCGGGCGGTGTCGACGGCCGACGGAGTCCCCAGGGAGGGGTCGGCGCCACCCTCCAGAAGGACCTTGATGACGTCCGTCTCACCCTTGAAGACGGCACCGGCGAGCGGGGTCTGACCCCGGTCGTTGACCTCGTCGGCGGGGGCGCCCCGGTCGAGCAGCGCGCGGACCGCCTCGGCGTGGCCGTGATAGGCGGCGAGCATCACGAGCGAGTCGCCCCGGTCGTTGGTGAGGCTGGCGGGAACACCCGCGTCGACGTACGCCACGAGCGCCTCGGTGCGCCCCTGCCGGGCCAGATCGAAGATCTTGGTCGCCAGCTCCACGACCGCCGGGTCGGGGGCTTCAGTCATCGGCCGGACCGCCTCTCATACAACCGTTCAGGTGAATCGCAAGGGTACTGGTTGTCGCCGCACATGGCCCGAAGCGCCGGAGGTAAAGATCACCACAGACCCGGTCGGACGCAAGTGTCCTGCTCAACCGGCCCTGGACAGCTCGGCCGAACTGGGGAAATCCACCAGATTTCACCCAGTTGCACCTTTTATCGTATGGATACATGCTGTGATCCTGGAAGTACTCATGGTGACTGTCCCCACGAACCAGGAGATCCCAAATGATCCTGTCCATCTCAGGCGTGGTCCTGCTCGGCATCGTCGTGTTCCTCTTCTTCCGCAAGGACGGCCTGAAGGCGTCGCACGCGATGGTCTCGGCCCTCTTCGGCTTCTACCTGTCGAGCACGGCGATCGCACCGAGCATCAAGGCCGGCGGCGAGAGCCTGGCCAGCCTGCTCGGCGGCATCAAGTTCTGACGCCGCCCGTCCCGTCCGTACGCACCATCAGGAGACAGCCGTGGCCCGCCGCCCCCTCCCTCGCATCCTGAGCACAGGCCGCGCGCAGATCGCCCGGAGCCGGGAGCTGGCCCGGACGGCGGCCGACAGCGCCACCGACGTCCTCCATCCGCTGATCACGATCACGCGCGGTCTGCGTCGGCTGGCGGGGGCCGGGCGGCGCAGATGGGTCGAGACCCCCAAGGACAAGCGCGGACCGGTGCTGTTCCTGGTGGCGTCGGTGGTCCTGGTCGTGGCGCTCGTGCCGTACGGCCCGCTGCTCGCCGCCATCGTGGTGATGGCGGCGGCGGCCTGGCAGGGCCGCGACCGCGAACCGCCCGCTCCGGACGGCCCCGACGAGTCGCGCACAGAGCGCCTCAAGTCGCTCTACGAGGCCCTGGTGCCGTACTTCTCGACCCCGGAGGACCCCGCCCCCCTCTACGCCCACGGCGGCGAGTGGGAGAAGGCCTTCCCGACCTACGAGTTCGACGAGTCCGGCCGGGTCACCGAGCTCGTGATCCGCTACCCCGCGTACTTCCCGGACGGCGAGGCCGGGGCCCGCGCGCGGATCGAGCAGCTGCTGCACGCCAAGTCGGGCCGCGGCCGCGAGTACCGCTTCGCCTGGGACGAGGAGGGCAACCAGCTCACGGTCACCGTCCTGTCCCCGCTGCCCACCGGCCTGTGCGCCCAGCGCTTCGTCACGGCACCGGGCGAGACGGTCCTCGGCTTCACCGACCCCTCCCAGGTCCAGCGCACGCTCCCCCTCACCTACGGTGAGGAACAGCGCGACGTCCCGCCGGTCGTCTGGCGCACCGGCGTCCGTTCCACCGAGCCGCACCTGCTGGTGATGGGCCAGCCGGGCAGCGGCACCTCCACCCTGCTGCGCTCCATCGCCCTGCAGGCCCTGCAGCACGGCGACATCGTCGTCGTCGACGGGGGCGGCACCGGCGAGTACGCGTGCCTGACCGGCCGGGACGGCGTACTGGCCGTCGAGTGCGGGCTGGCCGGGGCGCTGGCCAGCCTCGAATGGGCCGCCACCGAGACGGAGCGCCGGCTGATCGCCGCCAACCGCGCCCGTCAGGCGGGGCACCCGCCGCCGGAGGACACGAGGCGCCCGCTGTGGATCCTGCTGGACCACCCCACGGCCTTCAGCCACCTCGCCGCCGCGGACGGCCGCAAGGACCCGCAGGCCCTGCTCCAGGTCCCGCTCCGGCACGGCCGCGCCGCCAACGTCACGGTGGTGGTGGCCGACCAGTTCGACAACACGGACACGCTGACCGACGCGGTACGGCAGCACACACGCGCGCGTGTCGTGCTCGGACCGGCGACGGCCGGGCAGCTGGAGGCGGTGCTGGGCGCACCGCCGCACACGACGCCGGTCGCCGACGTCCCGCCCGGCCGCGGCTACGCGCGCCTGGGCGCCGGACCGGTGCACCGGCTCCAGGTCCCCGCCACTCCGGACCCCTACGACGACGCGACCAGCGAAGCGGACCGGCAGGCGGTGCTGGCCCTCCTGCCCCGGCGAACCGCCCCCGCCGACGCGGAGGGGATGGCAGCCGACGGGATCGAGGCCGAGGTGGTCGAGACGGAAGCGGCGACCGCGAAGGCCGTGGCAGCCGAGACGTCCTAGACCCCGGCGTCGCAGCGAGCGCGGGCGGCCGCCGGATCCCCCGCGCCGACTCCCGACGAACCCCGGTCACCCGGCGGCGCGGGCGGGAGCTACCTGCCCTGCGCCGACCACCGACAGCCCCGTCATGGGTGCATGCCACTCCCCGCACCGGCCGCCGGCAGACCCCGTCCCCGCCGCCACGAACCGACGCCACCCCTCCGCACAGATCGGCGACCAAACCCCCATCACCCGCCACCGCGGACAGGTGCCACTCCCAATCCGGCTGACGACAGACCCGACACCCACCGGCACGAGTGGATCCCACTCCCCCGCACCGGCCGACAGCACGCCCCGTCACCGGCGCCACTCCTCCACACAGATCGGCAACCGAATCCCCCATCACCCGCCACCGCGGACAGGTGCCACTCCCAATCCGGCTGACGACAGACCCGACACCCACCGGCACGAGTGGATGCCACTCCCCCCGCACCGGCCGACAGCACGCCCCGTCACCGGCGCCACTCCTCCGCACAGATCGGCAACCGAACCCCCATCACCCGCCACCGCGGACAGGTGCCACTCCCGATCCCGCTGGCGACAGACCCGACACCCACCGGCACGAGTGGATGCCACTCCCCCGCACCGGCCGCCAGCAGACCCCGTCCCCGCCGCCACGAACCGACGCCACCCCTCCCGCACCAGCCGGCGGCCGAACCCCATCACCAGCCCACCGCGGGCGGGTGTCACCCCCGCGCCGGTCGGCGGCAGACCCCCGTCACCCCGGCTACGCCACAAACGTCCTCGGTGTCTCCCCGCCGCCGGAGGCCCCCGTCTCCACCAGCTTCGCGGCCGCGGCCAGCCTTGCCGCCGCCTCGTCGGCCACCGCGCCGCCGACGGTGAAAGGCAGCCGCACGTACCCCTCGAAGGCGCCGTCGACCCCGAAACGCGGGCCGGAGGGGACCCGTACGCCGACCCGCTCCCCCGCCTCCGCCAAGCGGGACCCGGACAGACCCCCCGTGCGGACCCACAGCGTGAGCCCGCCCCGGGGTACCTCGAACTCCCAGTCCGGCAGCTCCCGCCGTACCGCCGCGACGAGGGCGTCCCGGTTCTCCCGGGCCTGCCCCCGGCGGATGTCGACCGCCTCGGCCCAGCCGCCCGTGTTGAAGAGCCAGTTCACCGCCAGCTGCTCCAGCACCGGCGTTCCCAGATCCGCGTAAGCCCGCGCGGCGACCAGGCTGCGGATCACGTCGGGGGCCGCGCGCACCCAGCCGATGCGCATGCCCGCCCAGAACGCCTTGCTGGCCGAGCCGACGGTGATGACGCTGGACCCGGCAGGGTCGAAGGCGCACACCGGCCGTGGCATCTCGACGTCCTCATCCAGCCACAGCTCGCTCATCGTCTCGTCCGCGATCAGCACCGTCCCCGCCGACCGGGCCGCCTCCACCAGCTGCCGCCGCTGGTTCTCGCCCGCGAGCGCGCCGGTGGGGTTGTGGAAGTCGGCGACGATGTAGGCGAGCCGCGGTGCCGCGTCACGCAGCACCTGACGCCAGCGGTCCAGATCCCAGCCTTCGAGCCCCTCGGCCATCGCGACCGGCACCAGCCGCGCCCCCGCCTCCCGCATCAGCTGCAGGATGTTGGCGTACGAGGGCGATTCGACGGCGATCCGCTCGCCGCGGCCCGCGAAGAGATGGCAGATCGCGTCGATGGCGCCCATGGCGCCCGTCGTGACCATGATCTGCTCAGGCATCGTCGGGATCCCGCGCGCGGTGTAGCGGTCGGCGATCATCGAACGCAGGGCTGGGAGTCCCGCCGGATAGTCGCCGTGGGTGTGGGCGTACGGCGGCAGTTCCTCCAGCGCGCCCTGCACGGCCCGGGTCAGCCACGGCTCGGGAGCGGGCAGCGCCGCGCAGCCCAGGTCGATCATCGAGCCGAGAGCCTCGGGGGGCAGCGGTTCCAGCCCGCGCGCGGGGAGCGGATTTCCCGCCGGTACGGCCGTCCAGCTGCCCGCGCCGCGCCTCGACTCCAGGAAGCCCTCGGTGCGCAGCGCCTCGTAGGCCGCGGCGACCGTCGTACGGCTCACGGACAGGGCGAGGGCCAGTTCTCGCTCGGCGGGCAGACGTGCGGCCACCGGGACGCGGCCCTCCAGCACCAGCAGCCGGATGCCGTCGGCCAGCGCCCGGTAGGCGGGCGGGCGGCGGGTGCCGGGGCCGGCCGGGCGGTCCTGCTGGGAGTTGAGCAGCCGAGCGAGCTGCGCGGCGCCCATCGCCGACGTCCAATGGGCCATGGGAATCAGTCCACCTTCCTCGAATTGGCCATGGATGATGCTTCCACCCACGCCCCAGGGTGACATGCACCAGGCCACTCCGACCACAGGGGGTACGACTTGAGGTCCGCGAAGTCCACGAAGGACCGTCCCGGGCGGCGCCTGATCCAGCTCTACGCCGGACTCGTCCTGTACGGCGTGAGTTCCGCGCTGCTCGTCGAGGCGGGCCTGGGCCTGGAACCCTGGGGCGTGCTGCACCAGGGGCTGGCCCGGCGCACCGGGCTGACGATCGGCGTCGTGTCGATCATCGTCGGCGCGGCGGTGCTGCTCCTGTGGATCCCCCTGCGTCAGCGTCCGGGCCTCGGCACGGTCTCCAACGTCTTCGTCGTCGGCCTCGCCATGGACGGCACCCTCGACCTCGTGCCCGACGTGCGCTCGCTGCTCGTGCGGATCCCGCTCCTCGGGGCCGGCGTCCTGCTCAACGGTGTCGCCACCGGTCTCTACATCTCCGCCCGCTTCGGGCCGGGTCCGCGGGACGGTCTGATGACGGGCCTGCACCGCCGTACCGGACGGTCGATCCGGCTGATGCGGACGGGGATCGAGGTGGCGGTCGTGGCCACCGGATTCGCCCTGGGCGGCACGGTCGGAGTCGGGACGGTCCTGTACGCGCTCTCCATCGGCCCGCTCGCCCAGCTCTTCCTGCGGGTGTTCGACGTCCCCGCGGCATCCGGCGGCAGCACGGTCGTTGCCGAAGGGCAACCGGAGGGAGCGATACTGCGACGGTGACCTCCCGGATACGCCACCCCTATCTCGACCATCCCGGCCCGATCGCCTTCGCTCACCGGGGCGGGGCCGCGGACGGTCTGGAGAACACCGTGCTGCAGTTCCGGCGGGCGGTGCAGACGGGCTACCGGTACATCGAGACCGATGTGCACACCACGGCGGACGGCAGGCTGGTCGCCTTCCACGACGCGACACTCGACCGGGTGACGGACGGAGCCGGGCGCATAGCCGATCTGCCGTGGAAGGAAGTGAGCCACGCGCGCGTGGCGGGCAAGGAGCCGGTGCCGCTCTTCGAGGAGCTGCTGGAGACCTTCCCCGAGGTGCGCTGGAACGTCGACCTCAAGGCCGAGGCCTCGCTCCACCCCTTCCTGGAGCTCGTCGAACGCGCCAACGCCTGGGACCGCGTCTGTGTCGGCTCCTTCTCCGAGGCACGGGTGATCCGCGCCCAGCGGCTGGCCGGGCCGCGCCTGGCGACCTCGTACGGCACCAGGGGCGTACTCAATCTGCGGCTGCGCTCCTGGGGTGTGCCGGCCGCGCTGCGCCGCTCCGCGGTGGCGGCCCAGGTGCCCGAGGCGCAGTCCGGCATCCAGGTCGTCGACCACCGCTTCGTCCGCGCCGCCCACGCGCGCGGGCTGCAGGTGCACGTGTGGACCATCAACGAGGCCGACCGGATGCACCGGCTGCTGGACCTGGGAGTCGATGGCATCATGACCGATCACATCGACACGTTGCGCAAGGTCATGGAGGACCGCGGCGTCTGGGTGCCCCACACCTGACCGCCCCGCACCACCGCCCCCTTGGCACGGCACCTTCGGCGGGGAAGCGAGGGCACGGGTGAGCACCGACACCGTGCGGGCGGAAGCCATCGGCCTGCGGCGCGAGCAGCGCGGCTGGTACTTCTACGACTGGGCCTGCTCCGTCTACTCGACGAGCGTGCTCACCGTGTTCCTGGGCCCCTGTCTGACGTCGGTCGCCAAGGCGGCGGCCGATGCCGACGGATACGTCCATCCGCTCGGGATCCCGGTCCGGGCCGGGTCGTTCTTCGCGTACTGCGTGTCCGCGTCCGTGATCGTGTCGATCCTGGTGATGCCGCTGGTGGGCGCCGCCGCCGACCGCACGGGACGCAAGAAGCCGTTGCTCGCCGCCTGCGCCTACGTGGGGGCGGCGGCCACGACCGGCCTGTTCTTCCTGTCCGGGGACCGCTATCTGCTGGGCGGGCTGCTGCTGATCGTCGCCAACTCCTCCGTCGCCGTCTCGATGGTCGTCTACAACTCCTATCTGCCGCAGATCGCCCCGCCCGAGGACCGCGACCGGGTCTCCTCGCGCGGCTGGGCCTTCGGCTACGCGGCCGGTTCGTCGATGCTGATCGTCAACCTGGTGCTGTTCACGGCACACGACTCCTTCGGCCTGACCGAGTCGACGGCCGTCCGCATCTGCCTGGCCTCCGCGGGCCTGTGGTGGGGCGCGTTCACCCTCGTACCGCTCAGGCGACTGCGCGACCGCCGTACGACCGCCGCGGCACCCGCCGTCCACGGCTGGCGGCAGCTCGCGTCCACCGTCCGGGACATGCGCACCAAGCCCCTCACCCTCTCCTTCCTGCTGGCCTACCTCATCTACAACGACGGCATCCAGACCGTGATCTCGCAGGCGTCGGTGTACGGCTCCGAGGAGCTCGGGCTGAGCCAGTCCACGCTGATCACGGCGGTGCTGATGGTCCAGGTGCTGGCGGTCGCGGGGGCGCTCGGGATGGGGCGGCTGGCGCGCACGCACGGGGCCAAGCGCACGATCCTCGGCTCGCTGGTGGCGTGGACGGTGACGCTGGCGGCCGGGTACTTCCTGCCGGCCGGGGCGCCGGTGTGGTTCTTCGTCCTGGCGGCCGGCATCGGACTGGTGCTCGGCGGCAGCCAGGCCCTGTCCCGTTCCCTGTTCTCGCATCTGGTCCCGCCGGGCAAGGAGGCCGAGTACTTCTCGGCGTACGAGATGAGCGATCGGGGTATGAGCTGGCTCCGTCCGCTTCTGTTCGGGATCACCTACCAGCTGACCGGAAGTTATCGGGACGCGATCATCTCGCTCGTGGCCTTCTTCGTCATCGGATTCGCCCTGCTCGCACGGGTTCCGGTGCGGCAGGCGATCAACGACGCGGGGAATCCCGTTCCCGAGAGGATTTAGCGTCGGCGGCGAAAGGGCTGTAGTGTACGCGTTTGGCCTGCCAGGCGTACCGTTACTGCGCGTCAAAGATGACGAAACGCTGGGTGACATCTGCTAGCAGATGTGACAAACCGGGCGACGGTGGGTACAACAAGGGGCGGCTACGACGGCGACGCATGACCCGGAACGGGACTCGGAACGGGAATCTTTACCGCCGACCGGACGTTGACCGGATGACGACGACAGCGACACCTGTCCTGTGGGCGACAAGCCCGGGAGGCACGATTCATGAGTGAGCGAGCTCTTCGCGGCACGCGCCTCGTGGTGACCAGCTACGAGACGGACCGCGGCATCGACCTGGCACCGCGCCAGGCCGTGGAGTACGCATGCGAGAAGGGGCACCGCTTCGAGATGCCCTTCTCGGTCGAGGCGGAGATCCCGCCGGAGTGGGAGTGCAAGGTCTGCGGGGCCCAGGCACTCCTCGTCGATGGCGACGGCCCGGAAGAGAAGAAGGCCAAGCCCGCGCGTACGCACTGGGACATGCTGATGGAGCGGCGCACCCGCGAGGAACTCGAAGAGGTCCTCGAGGAGCGTCTGGCCGTTCTGCGTTCGGGGGCGATGAACATCGCCGTCCATCCGCGGGACAGCCGCAAGTCGGCCTAGTCCCTCCCAGGGCCGGGCGCACGACAACGAAACACACGACTGCGGGCGCCCCACGTGAGTTCACGTGGGGCGCCCGCAGTCGTGTGTTCACGGCGCGCTCAGCGCGTCAGCGGCGGGCGCGGTCCCTGCGGAGCGTCACCGCGCGGCTCGTCGTCCCGGACGACCTCGCCCTGGACGACCTTGCCGTCGGGGCGGTGGATGCGGACCTGCTGGAATGCGTCGCCGAAGCTGCCCGGGGCGGCCTCGCGCAGCTTGCGGTCGAAGGTGCGCTCCGCGCTGCGGCTGAGGGCCTTCTGGACCGGCGGGACGAGCAGAAGCAGGCCCACCGCGTCCGAGATCAGACCGGGGATCATGAGCAGCAGGCCGCCCAGCATCAGCAGGCCGTTGCCACCGCCGCGCTGTGGGGTTCCGCCGCGCTGCAGCGCCTCGTTGAGGTTCTGGAAGGCACGCCGGCCCGCCTTCTTGATCACCGCGCCGCCGAGCACGAACCCGGCGAGCAGCAGCAGGAACACCACGAACCCGCTCGACGCCCCGGCGACCACGGTCAGCAGCCAGATCTCCAGCACCAGCCAGACCGCGACGCCGAGCGGCAGGAAGGTACGCAGCCGGGAGCGCCGGGGCCGGGCGGGATACGTGGGGGTCGGAGCACCAGTCGTCATGCGTCCAGTGTGCCTGGCCCCGGCTCAGAGCGGGATAAACGAACGATCAGGCAGGCCCGCCAGCCGTACGCCCGTGGCGATCAGGCCTTCTTCTCGCGGCCCAGGACCCTGGCGACCCGCTCGGAGGCGCCCCACGCGGTGACCCGCCACAGGGCCTCGACGAGGATGTCGCGGCTCATCTTGGAGTCGCCCAGCTCGCGCTCGACGAAGGTGATGGGGACCTCGACGACGTGGTAGCCGGCCTTGACCGCGCGCCGGGCGAGGTCAACCTGGAAGCAGTAGCCCTGCGAGGCGACCTGGTCGAGGCCGAGACCCTCCAGGGTCTCGCGGCGGAAGGCGCGGTAGCCGCCGGTGATGTCACGCAGCGGCAGGTCGAGGGCCAGGCGGGAGTAGAGGCTGCCACCGCGGGAGATGAACTCGCGGGACTTGGGCCAGTTCACCACGCGGCCGCCGGGGACCCAGCGGGAACCGAGGACCAGGTCGGCGCTCTTGAGGGCGATGAGCAGCCGGGGCAGTTCCTCGGGCTGGTGGGAGCCGTCCGCGTCCATCTCGACGATGACGCCGTAGTCGTGGTCCAGGCCCCAGCGGAAGCCCGCGAGGTAGGCGGCGCCCAGGCCCTCCTTGCCCTTGCGGTGCATGACGTGGACGTGATCGTCCTCGGCGGCCAGCTCGTCGGCGAGCTTGCCGGTGCCGTCAGGGCTGTTGTCGTCGGCCACGAGGACGTGCGCCTCGGGAACGGACTTGCGGACCCTGCCGACGATCTTCTTGATGTTCTCCGCCTCGTTGTAGGTCGGGATGATCACCAAGGCCGTGCCGAGCGGGCCGAACTGCCTCTTGCCGGCCTGTGCCGCGAGGGTTCCGTCGCCGTCGTTCACTGCTGCCCCTTCGTGTCCGTACGCAGGACGTCCACCATAGTGGCCGCGGCCTGCGCAGACGTGACAGGACGTTCGTATGGTGGTGTCGATTCCACAAGAGTGGGGTAAGAGTGCCCTTTCAGGCCTTTTGCCCCCGTGGCGTCCTCGCATGCCTGGCAGGGACATGCTGCGGATGGGGGCCCGGCGCCCTTCGGGCCGACCTGGGACCCGCTGGCTGCGGGTCGACCGAAAGCCGTTGTCTACTGAACGACCGGGCCCCACCCGGGTCACACCTCCCCGACCGGCCCGAACGTTCCCTCGCCGCGTCGCGGGCGCTGAGCCTGGCTCCCAGTGGCGGTGCCCCGGTGCGGCACACCGTCCCTGACCCAGCGGCGCCGCGGGCGAGTGCGCGGAAGTTCCCCGGTAGGGCGTCCGGTGGTGGACTCGGCCGAACCTATCGGCCCCGTGCGGCCGCCTGTCAACAGCCGTTTGACCTGCGGCTATTCGATCAACGACCTGGTCAGCGGGGCGCAGGCGCAGGTCGCGCGACGAGGCCCGGGGCCCCGTTCGGACCTGCGCCACCCCGGGAGATCACTCGCCCGGCCGTACGAACACCGTCCGCCCCCCGACCACCGTCCGCAGACAGACGGGCAGGTCACGGCCCGGGGTGAGGTCGGGCAGGCCCGGGGTGCCGGAGCGGGGATCGGTGGACCAGCGGGCGACCCGGTCGTCGGGGGCCTGCACGACCAGTTCGTCGGTACGCCAAACGGCGTAGTCGGCCGGCGCGCCCGGGACGAGCACGCCCGCGTCGTCACGGCCGATGGCGCGCCAGCCGCCGCGTGTGTGGGCGGTGAAGGCGGCGCGCACGGAGACACGGTGCTCCGGCGTGCGGTGGAAGGCGGCCGCGCGGACCGTGCCCCAGGGATCGAGCGGGGTGACCGGGCTGTCGGAGCCGAAGGCGAGGGGTACCCCGGCCCGCAGCAGGGCGGCGAAGGGATTGAGTGTGCGGGCCCGCTCCGTGCCCAGCCGCTGGGCGTACAGGCCGTCCTCGCCGCCCCACAGGGCGTCGAAGGCGGGCTGCACCGAGGCGGTCAGGCCGAGTTCGGCGAAGGCGGAGATCGTCTCCGGCGTCAGCATCTCGGCGTGCTCGACGCGGTGGCGGGCGGCGCGGATCCGGGCGAGGCCCAGCTTCTCGGCGGCGGCCCGGACCCCGTCGACCACGGCGGTCACGGCCGCGTCGCCGATCGCGTGGAAGCCCCCCTGGAGGCCGGCCTCGGTGCAGGCGACGACATGGGCGGCGACGGCGGCCGCGTCGAGGTAGGCGGCGCCCGTGTGGTCGGCGTCGGTGTACGGCCGGTGCAGACAGGCGGTGTGGGAGCCGAGGGCACCGTCGACGAAGAGGTCTCCGGCCGCGCCGGCCGCTCCCAGCTCGCGGGCCTTCTCCACGTCCTGTTCGGCCCAGTAGCCGACCACCCGGGGTGCCGGCTCCTCGGCGGCGAGCCGCAGCAGACCGGTGAAGTCGCCCTCGGAGGAGATCTCGGGCCCACCGCACTCGTGGACCGAGCCGATGCCGAGGGAGGCCGCGCGGGCGAGGGCCGCGCGCTGCGCCTCGGCGCGCTGCCGCGGCGTCACGGCTGCGAACGCGGCCGCGCGGACGGCGTGGTGGGCATCGGCGGTGAGCGGTCCGTCGGGGGCGCCGAGCCCCTGGACCAGGTCCAGCAGGGCCGTGGCCACCACCGCCGAGTGGACGTCGATCCGGCTCAGATACAGAGGACGCCCCCCGGTGGCCTCGTCCAGCTCCGCGCGCGTCGGCGGCCGTCCGCCTGGCCACCGTGAGGCGTCCCAGCCGTGCCCGAGCAGGACCCGGTCCTCGGGCCGACCTGCGGCGAACTCGCGTACGAGAGCGAGGGCCGCCTCCAGGGTGGGCGCACCGGACAGATCCAGGCCGGTGAGCGCGAGCCCGGTGGAGGTGGTGTGCACATGGGCGTCGGTGAAGGCGGGGGTGACGAGGGCGCCGTCGAGATCGACCACGTCGTCGACCCCGTCCGCGAAGGCGTCGGCGGCCCCTTCGGATCCGACCCAGGCGACCTGTCCGGCCTCCACGACCATCGCGGTCGCGAAGGGGTCGGCGGGGCTGTGGACCTCGCCGCGGCGGAGGAGGACGGTGCTGGGCTCGGGGCTGCGCTCGCTCATGGGGACAGTCTCCCGTGCCCCCGCGCGCACGCCGCACACGGGGGCGGCGCCCGCGCGGTCAGATCCTCGGCGGACGGGCCTCGTAGGGCGTGGAGAGAACCACCGTCGTCCGTGTGGAGACCCCGGCCAGCGTGCGCAGCCGGGCCAGCAGCTCCTCCAGCTCGTGGGGGGTGGCCACCCGGACCTTGAGGATGTAGTTCTCGTCGCCCGCGACGCTGTGGCACGCCTCGATCTCGGGAACGCCGGCGAGGCGTTCCGCGATGTCGTCCGGCGCGCTGGGGTCGAAGGGTTTCACCGAGATGAACGCGGTCATGGGCAGCCCGACGGCCTCGGGGTCGACCACCGCGGCATAGCCGCGGATGACGCCACGCTGTTCCAGCCGCCGCACCCGCTGGTGCACGGCCGACGTGGACAGGCCCGTGGCCTTGCCCAGGTCTGTGTAGCTCATCCGCCCGTCCTTGACGAGCAGCTGCACGATCTGACGGTCCAGCTCCTCCATGCGGCAGAACCTACAGTGCGGGTGATCTCCTCGGATACCTGAGCAGCCCAGGTCATACCCGGTTTGTGATGTGGGCGAGAGCGGTCTGTGAGCCGTTCGGGCGACAGACGGTCCGCCAGGGGCACCTGCGAGCGGCATGTGACGAACGCCACATACGCCGAGACATCTCCGTGATGTTCTCGTGATTACCTCCGAGAGCGGACGGGAAGTGCTTGCTGTGGTCGAGGCCGCAGCGCCTTCACGGCCCCAGCCCAAGGGGGAGTTATCCATGCAGAGTCTCAAGCGCCCTGGTCGCACCGCGTCCAAGCGGCTCCAGCCGGTCGTCGAGCCCGAGCCGGAGGGCGTCGAACCCGACGCCTACGACGACGAGGAACTCGACGCGTACGACACCTTCGAGATGTACCGGGTGGTCTGCCCGGACTGCGCGCAGCCCATCGCCCTGCTGGCCGACGAGGAGGTCCTGCCGGAGCACGCGCTGTGCGCCTCGCCGTGGAACCCGTTCGGCCTGACGGTCTGTGCCGGCACGGGCCGCAGGGCCGCCGAGGCCCGCTCCGCGGACGACTCCGCCGAGGCCCAGGAGCAGGACACCGCCCTGCTGTTGACGCTCCCTCAGGGGCTCGACTGGCGGACGCAGCCGTTCTCGCACGTCGGCGGCCCGGGCTCGCGCCCGATGCGCGTGCCGGTGATGCGCCGTCAGGCCGCCTGAACCGCCTCGCTCAGTCCCAGTAGCTGCCCTGCACCATGGCTCGCAGGCTGCCGTGGTGCAGGATCAGTGTGTCCGGGTCCGCCGGGACGGCCGCCTCGCCGAAATGCACCTGCCGGTAGGCGATGCGCAGCATCACGATGGCGTGCCGCAGGGCCGCGTACAGGGTGTGGAAGTCCATGTCGCGCGGTGTGTGACCGGTGAGTTCGGCGTAGCGGGCCTCGACGCGGTCGCGGCGCAGGAAGTCCGGCAGTCCGGGCTGGCCGAAGGCGACCGTCAGGTCCTGGAAGAAGCGGTGCAGGTAGACGGTCCAGCCGAGGTCGACCTCGCGCGGGGCCAGGGCCGCCATCTCCCAGTCGAGGACGGCGGCGGGCTCGAAGCCGTCGTAGACGACGTTCCCGATGCGTGCGTCACCCCAGTTGAGGACCGGCGTGCCCGGATCCTCGGGCCAGAGGTCCTCCAGGCGCTCGAACGCGGCCTCGATGAGCGGTGAGCGGGCGTGTCCGTCCACCACCCAGTCGTAGTAGGCGCGTTGGGCGATGACATGGCGGCGCAGCGTGTCGCCGTCGCCGGGCAGGGCGAGGAACTCGGCCGCCTCCGGCGGCACTTGGTCGTGCAGCCGGGCCAGGAGTCCGACCGAGGCCGCCTCCAGCCGCTCGCGCTCGGCGTCGCTCGCCGCGTGCAGCCAGTTGCCCTGGTAGGTGTACGGCATCACGTCCGGCGGCACGCGCCCCGCGACCCGCTCCATCACGAAGAACGGCGCCCCGAGCGGGCCGGGGTCCTCCTCCAGCCACAGCACCTTCGGCACGGGCAGGTCGGTGTGCTCGGCCACGACGCGCATCGTGCGGTACTGGCGCGGCATGTCGTACACCGGGAAGACGGTGTACGCCGCCGGGTCCGCCGCCAGCCTCAGGGCGCAGGAGACGACCGGCGGGCGGGGGTGCTCGATGTCGAAGAGCAGGGTCTCGCTGGACAGTCCGTTGGATTCGGGGACGCTGACGCCGACCGCCTTGGCACCGGGCAGCCGGGTGCCGAGCCAGGCGGTGAGGCGACGGGCGAGCTCCTCCGGGTCCCGGGTGGTGGTGCGGGGGCGGGGTGCCGTGGCCATGTCGTGAACCCCCTTACGGTGCGACCGAGGTGAAGTCCCTGAAGCCGCTCGGGTCGTGCCGCCCGAACGAGCCGTGCTCGAAGATGCCGTGGCCGACCTGCCCGTCGAGCCGGAAGCGCGCCGCGTGGTCGGTCACGCCGTACGCGGCGAGGGGGTGGGGCTGTGTCAGGTCGTAGGTGCGCCGGTCGGTCCAGTCCCGTCCCTGCCAGGTGCCGTGCTGCCAGTCGTCGGCGGGCGGATAGCCGGCGCCGATCGCGAGCGGGGACGAGGTGAGGATCTCGGCCTCCAGCTCCTGCGGCTTGCGGAGGTCGCCGAGGTGGACGACGGCGCGTTCGGGGTGACGGGTGCCGGAGCGGTAGGTGATCTCGGGCTGCGGCCAGCCGAGTTGGCGGTCGCGGTGACCGGGGCGGACGAGGGTGGCGTCGTTGAGGGAGCGGTAGCCGTCGGCGTCCTCCTGGACGATCACCATCAGGAACCGGTCCTCGAAGCGGACCGGGCACCACAGCCAGTGGAAGCCCTCGGTCGGCTGCTCCTCGGCGAACCGGCCGCCCTCCTCCCCCGGTATGGGCCGCACTCCCCAGCTGCGGTCCCGGGTGCCGGTCCACCGCGCGGCGCCGACCCGGAACTCCTCGCCGGCCGCCCGGATCACCCCCTCCACGCTCCCGGCCTGCACGAAGCGGCGTCCTTCGAGGGTGAGCCGGTCGCCGCGGCGCTGGACGTGGTGCGGCTCCCACAGGGCCGGGAAGTCGGCGCTCCAGGTGAGGTCGTACGACAACGCCTCGTCGTCGCTGAACAGCCGCAGCCTGCGCAGCGGCTGCTGGACCTCGATGCGCAGCGGTCCGACGGCGAGCCGCATCCGGTCGTCGCCGAGCGCGTCGGAGGCCCGTACCGCGTGGACCGTGTCCGCCACGCGCAGGGTCGCGTAGGCGTCGATCACGCCGACGTTCGGGTACACGCCGAGGCCGGCGATGAGCAGGGCCCGTCCCTCGTGGTCCAGGACGTGGAAGATGCAGCGGTCGTAGGCGTTGCGGTCCCCGGTGGCCACGTGCCGCATGGACAGGGGGACCTGGTGCACGGGGTACTCGTCGAGCGGCACGGGACGGTCGTCGGCCATGCCAAACCTCCCTGGAGACGGCGTGGCTGACGGTACGTCAGACAGTGGCCGGTGACCAGAGACGGTCGCGAACTCACGCTCGATTCGACGGATCGGTGACCTGTCCGTCCGCTGTCGCGTTGCCCTGGTATGACCCCCACAGATTCAGCGACCGGGCGTCAGCGCCGTATCCTCGTCCCGCCGCCCGCAAGAACGGTTCCCCCGGCGCCGCCCGTCCCGGACCCGCCGATCTACCGCGATCTGATGCGCACCTGGGCCGACCGGGGCCGTACCCTGCCGGGCCGCCATGACCCGGAGTGGGTCAGGCTGGCGGCCCCGCAGGTGCTGCCGGGGCAGTTCAGCGGGTTTCCGGGCCGGCGAGGTGACGGGCGATGACCATGCGCTGGATCTGGTTGGTGCCCTCGACGATCTGCAGCACCTTGGCCTCGCGCATATGGCGTTCGACCGGGAAGTCCGCGGTGTAGCCGTATCCGCCGAGGACCTGGACGGCGTCGGTGGTGACCTTCATCGCGGTGTCCGTGCAGTGCAGCTTGGCCATGGCCGCCTGCTTGGCGAACGGCCGGCCCGCGTCGCGCAGCCGCGCCGCCGACAGATACAGGGCGCGGCCCGCCTCGATCTGGGTGGCCATGTCGGCGAGCATGAACCGCAGTCCCTGGAAGTCGGCGATGGGCCGCCCGAACTGCTGGCGTCCGGTGGCGTAGGCGACCGCCTCGTCGAGGGCCGCCTGGGCGAGTCCGATGGCGCAGGCCGCGATGCCGAGCCGGCCGGAGTCGAGGGAGGCCAGGGCGATCGCGAAGCCCTGTCCCTCTTCGCCGATGCGCCGCTCGTCCGAGACCCGCACCCCGTCGAAGTGGACCTGGGCGGTGGGCGAGCCCTTGAGGCCCATCTTCTTCTCGGGCACCGCGGCGCTGAGGCCCTCGGCGTCGCCGGGCACCAGGAAGGCGGTGATCCCGCGCGGGCCGTCCTCACCGGTGCGGGCCATGACGGTGTAGAAGTCGGCGATGCCGCCGTGGGTGATCCAGGCCTTGGTCCCGTCGATCACCCAGTGGTCACCGTCGCGCACCGCCTTCGTGCGCAGGGAGGCGGCGTCGGAGCCGGACGACGGCTCGGACAGGCAGTAGGCGCCCAGCAGGCCGCCGCCCAGCATCGCGGGCAGGTGCTCGACCTGCTGTTCCTTGGTGCCGTAGGCCGCGAGGGCGTAGGAGGCGAGCGTGTGCACGCTGACGCCGAGGCCGACGGTGAGACGGGCCGCGGCCAGCTCTTCCAGGACCTGGAGGTAGACCTCGTACGGCTGGTCGCCACCGCCGTGCTCGGAGTCGTACGGCAGTCCGAGCAGTCCCGACGTCGACAGGAGGGTGAAGACCTCGCGGGGGAAGCGTCCGGCGTCCTCCTCGTCGGCCGCCCTGGGCGCGATCTCGCGCTGGGCGATGTCCCGGACGAGCGAGATCAGATCCCGGGCCTCGTCCGTGGGCAGTTGACGGTCCACCGGCTGCGGGGCGCGGTCGGGCATGGCGACGCTCTCCTCCCTGTTTCGGGCACATCGGCGGCGTGCGCCCTGGGTGGGGGCGGCTCCGCCGGGTCCTGCTCGCGGCCTGCCGGTGCTCGCGCCTCCGGGTCTCGGAAGCTGCTGACCAGCGGCTGTGCGCTGTGAGTATGCCCGATCGGAGACATCCCGTCACCAGTTAACGACCGCTTACTTCAAGAATATCCCGCGCCGCTCCGAAGCGCCGTCCGCTCCCGGCGAACCGGCCTCGCATTGGTCCGCACCATTGGCCGACTGGTCTAGTCCTCCTGAGGCTCATGACCCCGCACCTCCGTCCGGGCACTGGTCTCCGCCGCCTGCCGCGCCATCCTCGGCGCCGGTCTGCCGGCCGGTGCGGGCACGCCTTCGCGAAGCCACCTCGGCGCCCGTCGCCAAGCTCAAGGGCCTCGGCATCCCGCCCTCGAAGCTGCTGCTGGGCATCGGCTTCTACGGCCGCGGCTGGACCGGCGTGGCACAGTCGGCGGCCGGCGACCGGGACCGCGTACGCCAAGTGCGGCAGCAACTGGTCGAGTTACGACACGCCCGCGACCATCGCGACGAAGACGACGCACAAGAACCAGCAGTGCCTGGGCGGCACCTTCTTCTGGGAGCTGAGCGGCGACACCGCGAACGGTGAGTTGATCAAGGCCTTCGGCCGACCCTGCTCAGCCGTCCCGGCGGGCCGGGGGCGGGGCCGGGTACGCGGGGTCGAGTTCCTCGATGGCGCGCATCGAGCCGCCGAGGGTCTTGACCAGCAGTTCGCGCATCTGGTCCCGGGTCAGGGCCGGCCGGTCGATCCAGTCGAGGGTCGCGCCCTCCACACTGCACACCCAGGCGAACAGGCCCATCCGGGCCAGCGGCGCGATGTCGGTCCGGCCGTACGCCCCGTCGGCGATGGTGGCGACGATCGCCTCGCGCACCCCGTCCCGGATGGCCTGCACCTCGGCGTCGAAGCCGACGCCGCCGCTGACGATCGTGCGGTAGGCGGCCTGGTTGTGCTCGGCCCAGCGGAGGTAGGCCTCCATGGTGCGGTGGACCCGGTCCAGCTGCTCCCGGTCCACCTCGCCGCCCGCGAAGTTGATCAGGTCGGCGACCGAGTCGTGGATGATCGCCAGGTAGTAGCCGCGCTTGGACTGGAAGTAGTAGTAGATCAGCCCCTTGGCGACGTGCGCCTGCTTGGCGATGTCGTCCATGGAGAGTGCGTCGTAGGACGTGTCGGCGAACAACTTCCGCCCGATGGCGATGAGTTCGGCGCGGCGCGCCAGTGAGCGCTCGGTGCCGCGCGCCCGTGGGCGGGCGGCATCGCTCTGTTCGCTGATCTTCAATTCGGACCCTGGTCTCGGGCGGGGGGCGGGACATCCGCAGTATGTCAGAACAACAACGCCCATTCGTTCGACTCTGATCGACGAGTGGGCGCGGTGGTGAACCCCGGGTTTCGTGGGATCAGGTCACAACAGACCGAGCTGGACGACGAGCATGGCGACGACCACGACCAGGGTCCAGCCCATGACGTGTTCGAGGATCTTCGGGCCGTCGTCCCGTGGCCCGCCGGTGCGTGTGCGGGCGGCGGTGGCCGAGTGTGCGGTCATGGTGTCTCGCTGAGGTCGGGTGCGGTGGACTCCCCCGTCGTTGCGTCCACCTTGCCACCGGGAACGGCTTTTGCGGCAGAGACGTTGGTCACAGCACAAAGGCCCCGGTTTCGCCGGGGCCTTCGCGGATGGCCGTCCGGTCAGCGCACGCCGACCGCCGCGAGCGCCTTGCGCTGCCGGGCGCTGGGGCGCGCGGGGAAGTACAGGTAGCAGACACCGCCGCTGCCGGAGACGACCTTGCCGGAGGCGTTGTACCGCTTGGTGCGCAGCCAGATGTTCTCGAACTCGCGCCGCCTGTACACCCGTCGCACCGCCTCGTCGCTCGGCGAGGCGGGATCGTTGGCGATCACGTCCCCGTCCGCCGTGAACCCGATGACCGTCATCAGATGCCCCGAGGTGCCGTACCCCGCGCCGGTGAGCTCCTCCTTGAGGAAGGACTGGGACGTTATGGCCGGGATGCCGGCCGCGATCAGCGTCTCCACGTCGGTGAGCGAGCCGAGCCGGGTGACCACGCCCTGCAGGTTGTCGTAGGTGGCCGCGTAGGCGGCGTTGAACGGCCAGTTGCCGCAGCCCTCGTACTGGTAGTCGTAGGTGAAGCGGGCCGCGTGGTCGACCTGCGGGTCGGCGTAGCCGGGGTTCACCCAGGCGAGTTGCGCGGGGGTGAGCCGGCCGCCCCAGTACTCGATGATCATCTGCGAGGAGGTGGGGCTGCACCAGGCCTCGCCGCCGTTGTCGTACTCCGGGTACTGGCCCTTGTGGATCTCCTGCGAGTAGCGCGGGACGGTCAGTTCCCCGGCCAGGCCCGGCGTGGAGGCCGGGACGGTGAAGCGGTCCGGGACGTCGGAGCCCATCGCGCCGAGCCGCCAGACGGTCGGGGTGAGCCTGGTGCCGGGCTTGCGGTAGAGGGTGAGGCGCAGCCGGTAGGAGACAAGGCGCAGGCCGGTGGTGGCGTCGTCGACGGCGAAGGTGTCGGTCCAGATGCTGCTCTTGCCGTCGCTCTGCCCGTCGACCGAGGTCCGCTTGATGTCCTGGTCGCCCGCGGCCCAGCGGCCCATCACGTACCACGGCGTCTCGGTGCCGTCGGAGTACCTGCCGTGCAACTCGACCTGGAGCCAGGTGCCCGCCGGGGTGTGCGCGTTCCAGGAGGCGACCGCCTCGGTGGAGGGGACGCGGAGCGTGTGGACGGGGGACGTCCAGGTCGCGTACTCCCAGCTCGCCGTCGTACCGGTGTGCGGGTCCGTGTAGTCGGTGGTGCCGGCCGGGTCGGCGATCACGACGCCGGGGCGGGTGCCGGCGACGGCGCGGGTGCCCCGGGCGGCGCCGGTGCGCCAGTCGGGGTACGAGGTCCAGGCGTGGTAGTCGACGGGGCGGGCCGGGTCGGCATGGGCGACGCCGACGGAGAGCGAGGGGCCCACCACCGCGGCGGCGACCGTGGCGGCCAGGAGTGTTCTGCGGGACGGCTGTTCGGCTCTGCTCATGGGTGGGACGACCCCCAGGTGTCCGAGTCGGGACGGGTCCGTTGCGCGGTCGTGCGGCGTTGGCCTGTGGTGCGCCGCCGTGGGCCCACTATGGCCGTGGAGGTGGTCCACGGCCAGCACTTCGCCGCGCGGCGCGCCCACCAATATTGGCGTGGACCACTGGCATGACCTGCGACGCTCTGCGCCGCGATCCCGCCTCCCGACTAGACTGTGGCCGAAACACGCCCACCTCCGTGCAGCCAAGGAACGGCCATCCACTCCCTCGCCTCCCGGCTCCGCCGCCTCCCCCCGTCCTGCGGTCCGGTCCGCCTGGTCGGGGTCGACGGGCACGCGGGTTCCGGGAAGTCCACCTTCGCCGGGGAGTTGGCCCGGGCCCTCGGCGACGCACCGGTGCTGCACCTCGACGACATCGCCAGCCACGACGAGTTGTTCGCCTGGACCGGGCGGCTGCTGACCCAGGTGATCGAACCGCTCCGCCGCGGCGAGACCGCCCACTACACCCCCTACGACTGGCGCGCCCGCCGCTTCGGCCCGCCGCGCCCGCTCCCGGCCGCCCCCGTGGTGCTGGTCGAGGGCGTCGGCGCCGGCCGTCGCGCGCTCCGCCCCCATCTCGCACACCTGCTGTGGATGGAGCTGCCGCACGAGGAGGCGTGGACGCGGGGACGACAGCGGGACGGCGCGGAACAGCGGGAGTTCTGGGCCGGATGGGTCCGAGCGGAACGACAGCACTTCGCCGAGGATCCCTCCCGGCCCTTCGCCCACTCCCTGGTACAGCAGTGTGAGAAGGGATATGAGGTACTGCCGGGGCCAGGAGGGAGACTTGGACCGGACCAGCCGCTCACCCAGAGTGACGGACCATCCGCAATGTGCTGAACTTGTGAAGACGGCCGCCGGGGAACTTCCCGGAGTGCCCCAACTCGGCTTGACCGAGGGGCCGTACAGGTCTTACGTTCTCAATGAGCGGCCATACCGAGCCGCCCACTGTCGCGAAGCCCCCGGTTGTTCCCCCGTGATCGGGGGCTTCGTTCTGCCCTGCCCCACCTTTCCGGACGCTCTGTGGTGCGTTTCGCTCACCCTCGGTCACCGTCCGCTCTCCGGCTCATCCGCTCCCACCTCGTCAAACGTCCTGTGCGGCACCCTTCGGCGGGCGACACCACCGCAGGTACCATGCCCTCGGTGCGACCTACGAGCGGCTGTGCGCGCACCGCAACTCCGGTCAGCGGTACGGCGGTTCGATCAAGGCGGCCGACGGGTGACCACCCGGCGGCCAACCGACGGGGGCACGGTTTGTGGGGGACGTGATGGACTTCGGCACGCAGGGCCCCGAGGCCCCGGCCGACCTCGCCTGGCTGCGAGGCGTGGACGCCTACACCATGGGCGCGTATCCGCAGGCGGAGGAGGAGTTCCGGACCGCGGTGCGGATGGATCCCGGGATGGCCGACGGCTGGCTCGGACTGCACGCGCTGCGCGTGGACACGACGACGGCGCTGCTCAGGATGTTCCGGCACCGGGACCGCTTCGGCGAGCAGCGTGCCCGGCACCGCCGCTCCCTCAACTCCTGGTACTGGCTGGGCTGGTGGGTGCAGCCGGTCCTGGAGAGCCCGCGCGACCTGCTGCTCGCGCACGCCTCGCACTGGCTGGACGGCCGTCATGTCCCCGAGCTGGACCGGGCGCTGGCCGGTCTGCCGCCCATCGACACCGACCACCAGGTCCGCTTCCTGCACGCCTGCCGCGCCTACCTGGTCAAGGACTGGGAGCAGCTCGTCCGGCACACCGACCCGCTGATCGACGACCCGCTGCTCGGGATCGAGGCGGGCCTGTTCGGCGGGATGGCCCGGGTCCGGCTGGAGATGTACGGCCAGGCCGAGCCGCTGCTCGCGGCGGCGCTGATGCGCTGCCGCAGCGAGCAGCCGCAGCGCAAGGAGCTGCGGTACTGGCTGGCGCGGGCCCATGAGGGAACAGGCCGTTCGGCCGCCGCGCTGCCCCTGTACCGGGCCGTGCACCGGGTCGACCCCGCCTTCATGGACACCTCGGCCCGGCTCGCGGCGATCGCCGAGAGCGACGGGTACGACGACTCCGCCGACCTCGCCGCGATCACGCTCTCCGGCGCGCAGGACATGCTGGAGGGCCCCGACGCCCTCGACCCGCTGTTCGGCACCGAGGTACGGGACCTGCGGCTGCCCGAACCCGACCTCCCGCCCGTCGGCCCGGTGCCGTCGGTGATCGATCCGGCGGTACGCGAGAAGAGCGTGGTCGGCTCGCCGCTGCCGACCGGGCCGACCGATCCCGAGCTGCTCGAGGAGGCGCTCGCCGAGCTGGAGCGCATGGTCGGCCTGGAGCCCGTGAAACGCCAGGTCAAGGCGCTGTCCGCGCAGTTGAACATGGCGCGGCTGCGGGCCGGGCAGGGGCTGCCGGTCCAGCCGCCCAAACGGCACTTCGTCTTCTCCGGCCCCTCCGGCACCGGCAAGACCACCGTCGCCCGCATCCTGGGGCGCGTCTTCTACGCCCTCGGCCTGCTCGGCGGCGACCACCTCGTCGAGGCCCAACGGGCCGACCTGGTGGGCGAGTACCTGGGTCAGACGGCCGTGAAGGCCAACGAGCTGATCGACTCCGCGATCGGCGGGGTGCTCTTCGTGGACGAGGCCTACTCGCTCTCCAACTCCGGTTACGGCAAGGGGGACGCGTACGGCGACGAGGCACTGCAGGTGCTGCTGAAGCGGGCCGAGGACAACCGGGACCACCTGGTCGTGATCCTGGCCGGCTACCCCGAGGGCATGGACCGGCTGCTCGCCGCCAACCCCGGTCTGTCCTCCCGTTTCACGACCCGCGTCGACTTCCCGTCCTACCGGCCCCTCGAACTCACCTCGATCGGCGAGGTGCTGGCCGCGGAGAACGGCGACGTGTGGGACGAGGAGGCCCTGGACGAGCTGCGCTCGATCGCCGGGCACGTGGTGGACCAGGGCTGGATCGACGAACTGGGCAACGGACGCTTCCTGCGCACCCTGTACGAGAAGAGCTGCGCCTACCGGGATCTGCGACTGTCGACGTACCCGGGGATGCTGTCGCGGGACGACTTGTCGACGTTGCGGCTGCCCGACTTGATGCAGGCGTACGGGGAGGTGCTGTCGGGGCGGGGGCCGCAGGATCCCGGTGCCATGTGACATACCACTGGCCCCCGCACCGATCAGGTCGCCAGCGCCTCCTCCGGCTCCCCGCTCCCCCGCGGCTCCGTCACCCGGACCTCCGGCACGTCCCGGTGCGCCGGATCCGTGACCTCGCCCACCAGCAGCTCCAGTACGTCCTCCAGGGCGACCAGGCCCAGCACCTTGCCCGAGCCGTCCGCCACCTGGGCGAGGTGGGTCGCCGCCCGCCGCATGACCGTGAGGGCGTCGTCCAGCGGCAGGTCGGCGCGGAGGGTCGTCATCGGACGCCACAGCTGCTGCGGCACCGCCCGTTCGGAGTCCTCCAGGTCGAGTACGTCCTTCACGTGCAGGTAGCCCATGAAGGCGCCGTTGTCCGCGGCGACCGGGAAGCGGGAGTAGCCGGTGCGGGCGGTGAGCCGGACGATCTCGCCGGGGGTGACCGAGGGGCTGACCGTGATCAGCGACTCGCGCCCCAGCAGCACGTCCGTCACCGGCCGGGAGCCCAGCTCCAGGGCGTCCTCGAGGCGTTCCTGCTCCTCGGGGTCCAGCAGGCCCGCCTGACCGGAGTCCTCCACCAGGCGGTTGAGCTGCTCGCTGGTGAAGACCGCCTCGACCTCGTCCTTCGGTTCGACCCGGAAGAGCCGCAGGATGCCCTGCGCGCAGGCGCCGAGGGCCACGGTGATCGGCTTGCAGATCCGGGCGAAGTAGACCAGCCCGGGGCTGAGCCACAGGGCGGCCTTCTCGGGCGCTGCCATCGCCAGGTTCTTCGGGACCATCTCGCCGATGACGAGGTGGAAGAAGACGACCGCGGCCAGCGCGATGACGTAACCCAGCGGGTGGATCATGCCGTCGGGCAGGTGGATCCACTCGAAGACCGGTTCCAGCAGATGCGCGACCGTCGGTTCGGCCACCGCGCCCAGGGTCAGCGAGCAGACGGTGATGCCGAACTGGGCCGCCGCCATCATCTGGGGCAGGCGTTCGAGGCCGTACAGCACCTGGCGGGCGCGTGCCGTGCCGAGGGGTTCGATCTGGCTGCGGCGGACGGAGACCAGGGCGAACTCGGCGCCGACGAAGAAGCCGTTGGCGAGCACCAGCAGGGCGGCGAACAGGAGTTGCAGCACGCTCATCGGGCGACCTCCACGACCGGCCCGGTCCTGACCAGCCGGACGCGCTCGGCCCGGTAGTGGCCCACCCGGCGCACGGTCAGCCGCCAGCCGGGCAGTTCGGCCTTGTCACCGGCGGCCGGGATACGGCCGAGCAGATCGGCGACGAGGCCGGCGACCGTCTCGTAGGGTCCCTCGGGCACGTCGAGGCCTATGCGCTGCAGGATGTCGACCCGGCAGCTGCCGTCGGCGTCCCAGGCGGGCCTGCCGTCCTCCGGCGGGGCGGCGGCGAGCTCGGGCACGTCCTGCCCGTCGTGCTCGTCGCGGACCTCGCCGACGATCTCCTCGACGATGTCCTCCAGCGTCACCACCCCGGCCGTGCCGCCGTACTCGTCGACGACGACCGCGATGGGCTGCTCGCTGCGCAGCTGCGCCAGCAGGGGCTGGACCGGCAGGGTCTCGGGGACCAGCAGGGCCGGGCGGGCGATACGGACTACGGGGGTGCGCAGCCGGTCGTGCACGGGGACGGCCAGCGCGTCCTTGAGGTGGACCATGCCCACGACCTCGTCGATCTTCTCCTTGTAGACCGGGAAGCGGGACAGGCCGGTGGCGCGGGTCAGGTTGACCACGTCCTCGGCGGTGGCCGAGGACTGCAGCGCGCTCACCTTCACCCGTGGGGTCATCACGTGCTGCGCGGTCAGCTCGGCGAGCGACAGGGTCCGCACGAAGAGGTCCGCGGTGTCCTGTTCCAGGGCGCCGGCCTGCGCGGAGTGCCGGGCGAGGGAGACCAGTTCGCCGGGTGTGCGGGCGGAGGCCAGCTCCTCGGCGGGCTCGACGCCCAGGGCGCGGACGAGGCGGTTGGCGACGGTGTTCAGCGCCGCGATGACCGGGCGGAACAGACGTGCGAAGACGTGCTGCGGGCCGGCCACGAAGCGGGCGACCTGCATGGGCTTGGAGACCGCCCAGTTCTTGGGCACGAGCTCGCCGATCACCATCTGCACGGCGGAGGCCAGCAGCATGCCGACGACCACCGCGATGCCGGAGACGGCCCCTTCGGGGATGCCGACGGCCGTGAAGGGGCCGCGCAGCAGAGCGGCGAGGGCCGGTTCGGCGAGCATGCCGACGACCAGGGAGGTGATGGTGATGCCGAGCTGGGTGCCGGAGAGCTGGAAGGACAGCTCCTTCAGCGACTCGGCGACCCTGCGGGCGCGTTTGTCGCCCTCGGCGGCGGCCTTCTCGGCGTCCGTCGCCTCGACCGTGACCAGCCCGAACTCGGCGGCCACGAAGAAGCCGTTGGCCAGAATCAGCAGGACGGCCGCTCCGAGGAGCAGCAGGGGGGTGGTCATGATGCCGCCGCCTCGGTATGTCGGGAGGGGGCGGCGCAGGTACTACAGGACGATCCGTCCATCGCTGGAGGGAGTCACTCCTCGGGTAGCAGGGGGCCGCTGAGGGCCATGGGGCATGTCGGCGGCGGAGGCGCCGGAATACGCCTCCGCCAACAGATTAATCAAGACAGGGCTCTCTACGGCAGATCCCTAGTCGAGCGGGCCTCGGCGAGCGCGCGCAGCGCACGCGCGTCGGCGATGGCACGTTCCTTGGCGATACCGGGCTGGATGCCGAGCGCGGGCAGGCTGGTGCCGTCGCTGAGGTTGAGGAAGACCCAGGGATCGCCGGGACGCAGGTTCACATGGAGGATCTCGGTCCACTCCAGGTGCCGCCTGCTGACGATGTTGACGACGGTGACACCGGACTCCTCGGCGACGACCTTCACCCGGGCGAGCGTCGCCAGGACTCCGAAGAGGAGCGCGCCGGTGAGGATGAAGCTGAGCCGTTCACCGGGGCCGAGCTGCTCCAGGAGCAGGGCGACGGTCGTGATCACCACGAAGATGGCGACGCCGCCGGTGAGCAGGACGGCCCGGGTGCGGCCCGGCCGGAAGGTGACGGGGAGAGCGGGCAGATCAGACATCTCGCACGGTCCTCGTACGGTCTCTCAGAGACGGCAGGCGTGGATGGCCGTGGTCAGGATGGCCCGGGCGCCGATCTCGTACAGGTCGTCCATGATCCGCTGGGCGTCCTTCGTCGGGACCATGGCACGTACGGCGACCCAGCCCTCGTTGTGCAGCGGGGAGATGGTCGGCGACTCCAGACCCGGGGTGAGGGCGACGGCCTTCTCCAGCTGCTCGACGCGGCAGTCGTAGTCCATCATCACGTACGTCCGGGCCACCAGGACACCTTGGAGCCGGCGCAGGAACTGCTGCACCTTCGGCTCCTCGCCGTCCGCGCCGGTACGGCGGATGACGACGGCCTCGGACTTCATGATCGGCTCGCCGAAGACCTCCAGGCCCGCGTTGCGCAGGCTGGTGCCGGTCTCGACGACGTCGGCGATGACCTCGGCGACGCCCAGCTCGATGGCGGTCTCGACGGCGCCGTCGAGGTGGACGACGGAGGCGTCGACGCCGTGCTCGGCGAGGTGGCCCTCGACGATGCCCTCGTAGGAGGTGGCGACGGTACGGCCCTTGAGGTCCTCGACGCCGCTCGCCGTCCCCGGCTTGGCGGCGAAGCGGAAGGTGGAGCGGGCGAAGCCGAGCGGCAGGATCTCCTCGGCCTCCGCGCCGGAGTCGACCAGCAGGTCCCGGCCGGTGATGCCGATGTCGAGCCGGCCGGAGGAGACGTAGATCGCGATGTCGCGGGGCCGGAGGTAGAAGAACTCGACGTCGTTCGACGGGTCGACGGTGCGCAGTTCCTTGGACTCCCGGCGCTGCCGGTAGCCGGCCTCATGCAGCATCTCCGCCGCAGGGCCTGACAGGGAACCCTTGTTGGGGACGGCGATGCGCAGCATGAGGTCGGCTTCCTTCGCGTGGGTTTCGTGTGGGAAAGGGGTGGGGCTCACAGGTGGGCGTAGACGTCGTCCAGGGAGATCCCGCGGGCGACCATCATCACCTGGACGTGGTACAGCAGCTGCGAGATCTCCTCGGCGGCCGCCTCCTTGCCCTCGTACTCGGCGGCCATCCAGACCTCGGCGGCTTCCTCGACGACCTTCTTGCCGATGGCATGGACGCCCTTGCCGACCAGTTCTGCGGTGCGGGAAGTGGCGGGATCGCCGTGGGCGGCCTTGTGCTGGAGCTCGGTGAAGAGCTCCTCGAACGTCTTGTTGGACATGGTGAGCGTCAGACTACGCCACGGCCGGTTACCTCAGTGCCACGGTTCAGATACTGAGCGGAGGGTGGCCGCGGTCGCCACCGCCGCCGTCACCGCCTCGTGCCCCTTGTCCTCGTTGGAGCCCGGCAGACCGGCCCGGTCCAGCGCCTGCTCCTCGTTGTCGCACGTCAGCAGACCGAAGCCGACCGGGACGCCGGTGTCGACGGAGACCTGGGTCAGGCCCTGGGTGACGCCCTGGCACACGTAGTCGAAGTGCGGGGTGCCGCCGCGGATGACGACACCCAGGGCGACGATCGCGTCGTAGCCGCGGCCGGCGAGGACCTTGGCGACCACCGGGAGCTCCCAGCTGCCGGGAACCCTGAGCAGGGTGGGCTCGTCGATGCCGAGGTCGTGCAGGGCGCGCAGCGCGCCGTCCACCAGGCCGTCCATCACCTTTTCGTGCCACTGCGCCGCGATGACGGCGACCCGCAGGTCACCCACATTGCGTACGGACAGCTCCGGTGCGCCCTTGCCGCTCACGTTCTCTCGTCTCCTGGATGTGCTGGGGGTGCGGTTACTGGTTGCTGCAGGTGGACGCCGGGTTGGTGTCCAGCCAGGGCAGGTCGTGTCCCATCCGGTCCCGCTTGGTGCGCAGGTAGCGGAGGTTGTGCTCGCCCGCCTGTACGGGCATCGGCTCCCGGCCGGTGACCTTGAGCCCGTGCCGGACGAGCGCGTCGGTCTTGTCGGGGTTGTTGGTCATCAGGCGCACACTGCGCACGCCGAGGTCCTCGAGAATCTGCGCTCCCGCGCCGTAGTCCCGGGCGTCGGCGGGCAGGCCGAGCTCCAGGTTGGCGTCGAGGGTGTCGCGGCCGCGCTCCTGGAGCTCGTACGCCCGCAGCTTGGACAGCAGTCCGATGCCGCGGCCCTCATGACCGCGCAGATAGACCACGACCCCCCTGCCCTCGGTCTGGATGCGCTCCAGGGAGGCCTCCAGCTGGGGCCCGCAGTCGCAGCGCAGGGAGGAGAAGATGTCGCCGGTCAGGCACTCGGAGTGGACGCGGACGAGGACGTCCTCGCCGTCGCCGATCTCGCCGTGCACGAGGGCCACGTGCTCCACGCCGTCGACGGTGGAGCGGTAGCCGTAGGCCTTGAACTCGCCGTGCACGGTGGGCAGATGGGTCTCGGCCTCGCGGCGGACGGTGGGCTCGGAGCTGCGGCGGTAGGCGATCAGGTCCTCGATGGAGATGATCGTCAGGCCGTGCTTGCGGGCGAAGGGGATCAGCTCGGGCAGGCGCAGCATCCGGCCGTCCTCGCCGGCGATCTCGACGATCGCGCCGGCCGGGCGCAGCCCCGCGAGGCGGGCGAGGTCGACGGCGGCCTCGGTGTGGCCGTCGCGGGTCAGGACGCCGCCGGGCCTGGCACGCAGCGGGAAGATGTGGCCGGGGCGCACGAAGTCGCCGGGCTCGGCGTCGCCGCTCGCCAGCAGTCGGAGGGTGGTCGCGCGGTCGGCGGCGGAGATCCCGGTGGTGACGCCGTGGGCGCCCGAGGCGTCCACGGAGACCGTAAAGGCGGTCTTCATCGACTCCGTGTTGTCGTCGACCATCTGCGGGAGCTTCAGCCGGTCCAGTTCCTCGCCCTCCATGGGGGCGCAGATCAGGCCGCGGCACTCGCTCATCATGAAGGCGACGATCTCGGGGGTGACCTTCTCGGCGGCGACGACGAGGTCGCCCTCGTTCTCGCGGTCCTCGTCGTCGACGACCACGATGGCGCGGCCGGCCGCGATGTCGGCGATCGCCTGCTCGACGGGGTCGAGGGACCAGTCCTCGATGCCGTCCGTGCTGTAGAGAATCGGTGGGATCGAAGGGGCGGCGCGTAGCGCCTCCGTTGGGGCGGTGGTGGGAGACGGGTGGGCGGTCATGCCGGCACTCCTTCCAGGACGGGTTGCGGTGTGTTGCGGGAACGCAGCCACCAGTCGCGCATGCCCCACAGGACGAGTGCGCCGTAGATGACGTAGACGAAGCCGGAGAAGGCGTAGCCGTTGGCGAAGTTGAGGGGGACGCCGACCAGGTCGACGAGGAGCCAGGCGATCCAGAACTCGACCATGCCGCGTGCCTGGGCGTACATGGCGACGATCGTGCCGACGAAGATGTAGGCGTCCGGCCAGGGGTCCCAGGACAGGGACGGGTAGGCCTTGAAGAGCAGGGCGACCACGACCGTGCCGGCCGCTGCCGCGCCCAGCATCGCGCCGCGTTCGCGCCAGGTGGCGAAGCGCGGAGCGATGTGACCGTCGGCGGACCTGCCCCGGGTGCGGCTCCACTGCCACCAGCCGTACAGCGCGACGACCATGACGACGACCTGCTTGCCGGCGCTGCCCGCGAGATGGCCGTAGAAGGCGATGAACAGCACCAGCCCGGAGAGGAACTGCACCGGCCAGGTCAGCAGCGAGCGGCGCCAGCCGAGGGCGAGGGTGATCAGGCCGAGGATGTTGCCGATCATGTCCGACCAGATGATGTGCTGGTCGAGGAGGGTGAACGCCTGCGAGTTCAGCCAGTTCACCGGCCTGCTCCCTGCGTGCTCGCGAGCAGGCGCTCGACGTACTTGGCGACGACGTCCACCTCGAGGTTGACCGGGTCGCCGGGCTGCTTGAGGCCGAGCGTGGTCAGGGCGAGCGTGGTGGGGATGAGGCTGATCGTGAAGTGGTCGACCCCGGCGTCCACGACGGTGAGGCTGATGCCGTCGACGGTGATGGAGCCCTTCTCGACGACGTAGCGCGAAAGGTCCGCGGGCAGCGAGATCTTGACGATCTCCCAGTTCTCGGACGGCTTGCGCTCCAGCACCCGACCGGTGCCGTCGACGTGGCCCTGCACGATGTGGCCGCCGAGGCGGGAGCCGACGGCGGTGGGGCGCTCGAGGTTGACGCGGGAGCCGACGGCGATGGCGCCGAGGCTGGAGCGGTCGAGGGTCTCCGCCATGACATCGGCGGTGAACTCGTCGCCCTCGTGCTCGACGACGGTGAGGCAGACGCCGTTCACGGCGATGGAGTCCCCGTGTTGCGCGCCCTCGGTGACGACGGGGCCACGCACGCGGAAGCGACAGGAGTCACCGAGGTTCTCGACGGCGGTGATCTCACCCAGCTCTTCGACGATTCCGGTGAACACTTCCCGGGTCCTCCTGCCTCATTCGGGCACGGACTCCGGGGCTGTCGAAGACGACAGAAGCGAGCGAGGACACCGGGGCGACGCCGGACAGACCCGTCCACACGGACGAGCGCATACGGCGGCGCGCACGAATGCCCGCCCGCCGCGCACTGCCTCCCATCCGGACTTTAACCGTCGGTCCAGGAATTTCACCTGATCAACCGGCCGCTGGAAGCGGGCGGGTCGCGGACTGTAACCGCCGGTTCGGAATTTCACCGACCCCGGAGTGCGCTGCTTCTGGTACAGAGCCAGTGTGCCACGCCTGATCGACGTCCATACGGGCGAACGGTGTGGGTTGGCTCACAAGGTGTGTCGCTGTACTTCTCAACTCGGCCTGTTTGTCGGACGCTTTGGTCTAGTCCTTTTGGGCTCCATGGACGGGCCCGGCGGCGGTGACGACGGCCCTTGCCCGTCGCCGGGCCTTCTCAGCCGTGGTGTCGGTGGGCTCTGGCAGGGTGGTGCCATGAGCAGCGCGACCGCCGACGACTTCGAGCCGCACCGCCCGCGGCTGTTCGGTCTTGCCTACCGCATGCTGGGCTCGGCCGAGGAGGCGGAGGACGTGGTGCAGGACGCGTATCTGCGCTTCAACGGCGCGGACCGCGCGGGCGTCGAGCATCCGGCGGCCTGGCTCGCCAAGGTCGTCACCAACCTCTGCCTCACCCGGCTGACCTCGGCGCGGGCCCGGCGCGAGCGGTACGTCGGCACCTGGCTGCCCGAACCGGTCGTCACCTCCGACGGCTCGCTCGGCCCGCTGGAGTCGGCGGAGCAGCGGGAGGCCGTGTCGCTGGCGATGCTGGTCCTGCTGGAGCGGCTCACGCCGACCGAGAGGGCGGTGTACGTGCTGCGGGAGGCGTTCGGGTACGGCCACCGGGAGATCGCCGGGCTGCTGGACCTGACCGAGGCCAACTGCCGTCAGCTGTACCGGCGGGCGGTGCGGCGGGTGGGCGAGGAAGGGTCGCGGTTCGATCCGGTGCCGGGGCGGCAGGCGGAGCTCGTCACGTCGTTCCTCGCGGCGGCCCGCGACGGTGATCTGGCCGGACTGGAGAAGGTGCTGACGGCGGACGTCACCTGGTCCAGCGACGGCGGCGGCAAGGTCAGCGCGGCCCGGCGGCCGGTCGAGGGGCGCGAGAAGGTCGCCCGGCTCGCGGTGGGCGGCGCCGAGCGGTTCGCGGCGGGCCTGGTGTTCACGCCGACCGAGATCAACGGCGAGTACGGGCTGGCCGCCTGGGCGGGCGACACACTCGCCGGCGTGGTGGCGTTCGAGGTGCGGGACGGTCTGATCGCCCATCTGCGGATCGTGCTCAATCCGGAGAAGCTGGCCTTCGTGAGGCGGCAGCTCACGCGTTTCTAGGAGGCTGTCACATTTCGCTCGGGCCGCCTCGTCTCAGCTGACAAAGGGCGCCCCACCCCGGGGCGTCCGCCGTGGGAAGGGTTGGACAGCATGACCACGATCCTGGTGACCGGTGGGACGGGCACCCTCGGCAGGCTCGTCACCGAGCGGCTGCGGGCGGACGGGCACGAGGTACGGGTGCTCAGCCGGCGCACCCCGCCCTACGCCGTCGATCTGCGCGAGGGCGGGGCCGGGCTGGACGCGGCGGTCGAGGGCGTGGACACGGTGGTGCACTGCGCGACCACGCAGACCGGCGGGGACGAGAAGGCGGCGGCCCAGTTGATCGCGGCGGCGCGGCGGGCCGGGGTGGGACACCTGGTCTACATCTCGATCGTCGGCGTCGACCGGGTGCCGTTCCCGTACTACCGGGCCAAGCTCGCCGTCGAGCGGATGATCGAGGAGTCGGGGCTGGGCTGGACGGTGCTGCGGGCGACGCAGTTCCACGACCTGCCGGTGATGATGTTCCGGGCGCTGGCGAAGCTCCCGGTGCTGCTGCTTCCGGCCGGGGTGCGGGACCAGCCGGTCGAGGTGGCCGAAGTCGCCGAGCGGCTGGCGGAGTTGGCGCAGGCGGCACCCGCTGGGCGCGTCGCGGACATGGGCGGTCCCGAGATCCGCACCTTCGATTCGCTGGCCCGCGCCTGGCTGAGGGCGACGGGACGCAGGCGTGCGGTGCTGAACGTGCCGCTCCTCGGCAGGACGTACCGGGCCTTCCGTGACGGCGGCCACCTGGCCCCGGAACACGCCGTCGGCAAGGGCACGTTCGAGGAGTACCTGGAGAAGCAACGGGGCTGAGGCGCCCCGCACAGCAGGGCTGAGGCGCCCCGCTCACCAGAGCGGAGGGGACCCGCTCACGGCGGCGGGGGCGAGGCGATCCGCTTACCGTGGCGGGGTCGAGGCGAGCCGCTTACCGTGGCGGGGTCGAACCGATCCGCTTACCGTGGCGGAGCTCAGGCGATCCGCCTAGCACGGCGCTGCTTAGCCGACACGCCGGCCGCAACGGGGCTCAGGGGACAGGCTGGTCGCAATGGGGGCGACACGCAAGTCGCAACGGGGCTCAGGGGACACGCTCATCACAGGAACGCTGAGGCGATCCGCTATCGCAGCAGGGCTTAGGCGGTACGCCCACTACGCCGGGGCGAGTCGTCCCGCTCACCGCAGCAGAGGCGAAGCAACACGCTCACCACAGCAGGAGCGAGGCGCTCCGCTCGCCACGAGAGGGGCGAAGCGCGCCGCCCACCACAGCAGGAGCGAGGCGTCCAGCTCATCGCAGCAGGGCGAGGCGACCCGCTCGCCGCCTGGGGGGCGCCGCCCGTCACCGTTCCGACGGCGCGAACAGTTCGTCCTGGGCGAGGTCCCGTGCGGTGAGCAGGGCGCCGCGCAGTACGGCGGCGCCGCCCAGGACGCTCGGCCGTACTTCAGTGGCCATCGGCGACATTGTCCGGACCCGCGCCTGCACCCGCCGGGCGAGTTCCGCGCCCCCGGCCTGCCCCACCTCACCGCCGAGCACGACGCAGCCGGGATCGAGAACCGCCACGACGGAGGCGACACCTATGGCCAGCCGGTCGGCGAGGGCGTCCAGGAAGCGGTCGGCGACGCCGGGGAGGATGACGGACGCCGCCCCGTCCGGCACCGTCGTCCCAGGGGCAGCGGCTGTCCCGTCTGGGTCAGCAGCGCCTGAGTCTCCGGCAGCGAACGACGCGGCCTCCGGCACCACCGGCCCAGTACCGGCCACAACTCCGCCCGCGTCAGCCCCGCCAGAAGCCCTGCCAGCCAACGCACCACCCTCCCCCACCGCCGCCCCAGAACCGGCCACAACTCCACCCGCGTCAGCCCCGCCAGAAGCCCCGTCAGCCAACGCACCACCCTCCCCCACCGCCGCCCCAGAACCGGCCACAACTCCACCCGCGTCAGCCCCGCCAGAAGCCCCAGCCGCCCACGACCCGGCGCTCGTCACCGCCGCCCCAGAACCGCCAACCACCCCACCCGCGTCAGCCCCGCCAGAGGCGCCGCCAGCCAACGCCCCAGCCCCCGCCGCCCCAGAACCGGCCACTGCGGCGCCCCCTTCCCGCACCGCCGCCACCGCGCCCCGGACCAGTGTCGCCGCCGTTGCCCCGTCCGGACCCTCGCCGATGGGGTCACCACCGCTGCCCGACGGAGACGGCATCCCCCACTCCCCCGCCAGCCTGCCGATCGCCGCAGCCCCCGCCAGCGAATGGAAGCCTCCCTCGCAGTCCGTGGCCGACGGCAGTCCCGGCGTTCCCGGGACCGGCAGGAAGCCGATCTCGCCCGTACCTCCGGAGGCGCCCCGGCGCAGCTTTCCGTCCAGGACCACCGCGGCGCCCGTGCCGTGGCTGAGCCACAGCAGGACGAAGGTGTCACGGTCCCGGGCGGCGCCGTCGCGCTGTTCGGCGAGGGCCGCCAGGTTGGTCTCGTTCTCGATGCTGACGCGGGCCTCGGGGAGCCGTTCCTGAAGGGCGGCGACCAGCCGGCGGTGCCACTCCGGCAGGCCCGTCGAGACACGGAGTTCCCCCGTGGCGGGGTCGATCAGACCCGGCGCGCCGATGCCGACGGTGTGCAGCCGGTCCGCCCCCGCCTCCTTGGCCACCCGTTCCACCAGCGCGACCGTCCGCTCCACCGCCGGCCCCGTCCCCGTGTCGTCCCCGATCGGCACCGACGCCTCCGCGAGCACCCGCCCCACCAGGTCGGACACGACCACGGACACGCCCTCGGTCCGCACGTCCAGCGCGGCCAGATGCGCGCGGTCGGCGACGATGCCGTACAGCTTCGCGTTCGGCCCGCGCCGCACCTCGCCCGCCTCGCCGACCACGGTGATCAGCCCGGACGCGGTGAGCCGCTCGACGAGGTCGGCGACCGTCGGCCGGGAGAGTCCGGTCAGCTGCTTCAACCGCCCGGCCGTCAGCGGGCCCTCCTGTTGGAGCAGACGCAGGGCGAGCCGGTCGTTGATGGCCCGGGCGGTGCTCGGGGACGCGGGCATGCCGGGATCCTTCCAGATCGGCGGAGGGCCAGGGACGTGGCCCGTTCCGCGCGCAGTCAATACTGGGCTAACTATCATGCAGGGTTCCTGATAGTTTATGCGTCGCGGGCGGGGACAGGCGCGGTGACGGGAGGGCCGAGAATGAGTGACGTGGTCTACGACCGGCACGAGGTGAGGCGGGCCCGGTACGCCGTGGCAGCCGTGTTCACCGTGCACGGAGCCGTCACCGGTTCGTTCGCCACCCGCGTCCCCTGGGTCCAGGAACACGCCCGCCTCAGCGCGGGCGAACTGGGCTTCGCGCTCGCCTTCACGGCGTTCGGCGCGTCCTGCGCCATGCCGCTGGCCGGCCGGATCAGCCACCGCTTCGGCAGCCGCACGGCCCTGCGCGGGCTGATCGCGATGTGGACCCTGTCCCTGGTCCTGCCGGCGCTGGCCCCGAACATGCTCACCCTGTGCCTGGCGATGTTCGTCTACGGCGCGAGCGCGGGCATGGCTGACGTCGCCATGAACGCGCTGGGCGTCGAGATCGAGCACCGTCTCGACAAGTCGATCATGTCCGGTCTGCACGGCATGTGGAGTGCGGGCGCCCTGATCGGCTCGGCGGGCGGCACGCTCGCCGCGCACCTCGGCGCGGACGCCCGCGTCCACTTCGCACTGGCCGCGGCGACCCTCACCGCCCTCGGCCTGCTGGCCTGCAGCTGGGTGCTGGACCTGCAGCCCGCCGAGGACGAGGAGCCCCCGCCGAGGTTCGCACTGCCGCCCAAGTCGGCGCTGCTCATCGGTGCCGTCGGCTTCTGCGCGGTGTTCGCGGAGGGCGCGAGCCTGGACTGGTCGGCGGTGTTCCTGCGCGACCAACTGGACACCTCGGCGGGTCTCGCGGCGGCGTGCACGACCGGTTTCATGCTCACCATGGCGGTGGCGCGGCTGGTGGGCGACGCGGTGGTCAACCGTTTCGGCGCGGTGCGCACCGTGCGGGCCGGCGGCGTCCTGGCCGTCCTCGGCGGTCTGCTCGTCGTCGTCGCGGGCGAACCGGTCGTGGCGATGGGCGGCTTCGCGCTGCTGGGGCTCGGCATCGCGGTCGTCGTACCGCTGTGCTTCGCGGCGGCCGGGCACAGCGGCCCGAACCCGAGCCAGGCGATCGCGGGCGTCGCGACCATCACCTACACCTCGGGCCTGGTCGCGCCCAGCCTGATCGGCGGGGTGGCGCAGGCGACGAGCCTGGTGGTGTCGTTCGTGCTGGTGACCGTGCTGGCCGGCGGCCTCGCGGCCTTCGCCGGAGTGCTCAGGACCCGTGAGCGCAACCGGCCGAGGGTCAGTCCGCCGAGCGCAGCAGTTCCCGACCCGCGGCCCTGAAGGCGTCGCTCCACGGCGCCGGGCGCATCGTCTCCGGGTCCAGCCGGACCAGGACCCGGGCGCCCTGTGCGTAGGTGACCGCGCCGTCCTCCGAGCAGAACCGGAAGCCGTAGGTGAGGCCGGTGGTGCCGAGCCGCTCCAGCCAGAGGTGGACGGCGTAGGTGCCGGGCCGGGTGACCGGGGCCTCGTAGGTGATGCGCAGCTCCTTGACGGCGTTGCAGGCGTCGCCGGCCGCCACCCAGTCGCCCGCGAAGTGGATGCCGTACTCCTGCCACAGCTCGGCCCAGGCGCGCTCCACCATCAGCGGGTAGCGGGCGTTGTGGAGGAGGCCGAGCGCGTCGAGGTCGTCGAAGTGGACGGTGACGGGGATCAGTCGGCCGTGGGACAGGGCGGGCGCGATCGGGGCTTCGGCGGTCACGGTGGGGCTCCTGAGCGTCAACGGTGAAGCGGTGGGGACACTCCATCCTAAGCGGACGCTCAGCAGCCCCGGTCGGGAAGGGCCTGGTCAGCCCGCTATGGAGTCCAGCTGCTCGGCCGCCGGCCGCAGCTCCCAGAGGTCGCCGCCGGGGGGCGCCTCCAGCTTCGCCACGGCCCGCTGGGCCGCCTTGTCACCCGCGTCCGCCGCCGCGTGCACGACGTCGCTCGCCGCGTAGCGGTGGAACTCCAGCTCCGGGTACGGCCAGGCGGCGGCCCCGGTCGCGGTGGGCAGCAGGAAGTCCACGGCTTTCTGCACTCCCTGACCGTCCGGCCCGTGATACGCCCACAGGTTCACGCCGACGTGCCGGCCGATCGCCGCCAGCCGGGTGTACGCGACCAGGTCGAAGGTCGAGTAGTGCCAGCTGCGGGTACGGGTCAGCTCCTGCGGCTGGCTGCCGTCGGCGGCGATCTGCGCATCGATGCGTCTGGCGCGCGCGTCGAGGACGGTGCTGCGGGCCAGCGCCCGGTCGCCGGTGGCGTACGCGAGGGCGGCGAGCTGCATGTCGTAGAAGGTGCCGTGGTTGTTGGCGGCGGCGCCCTCCTCCTTGCCGAACGCGCTGTTCTTCAGCCAGCCCAGGAAGTCGGCGTTCCACTTGCCCATCGCGGCGCGGTCCTTGGCGCTCCAGCCCGGGGCCCCGGTGGCGAGGAGGGCCTGGGCGTCGAGGACGCTGGTGTACGACTGGGAGAAGTCGATGATGCCGATGGAGCGGCCGTCGTACTTGCACGGGATGAACTGGGCGTGGTTCAGGTTCGGGTTCATCCGGGTGGCCGGGTCCAGGAACCAGGTGCGCAGCACCTGCGCGGCCTTCTCGGCGTACACCCGCCTGCCGGTGTAGTACCAGGCGAGCGAGAGGTCGTACGTCGAGTCGAAGACCTTCTCGACGTCCTGGCGGTCGGTGCCGCTGTCGACCTCGGGGTTGCGCTGTCCGTCCCGCTGAACGTACGGGCAGCCCCAGGGGTTGTCGGCGGTCGGGGTCGTGGTGGGCCACCAGTAGGGGGCCTGGCTGAGGTAGTCGTGGACGTCGCCGCCGGGGGCGGGCTTGGGTTTGTCGACGACCGTCCAGGGACCCTGGTTCAGCCAGGTGTCGGCGCGGGCCGTCAAGGTCCGCAGCTCCCGGCGCAGTTGGGGATCACCGCGGTCGAGGCGGGCTTTCGTCCGCACCAGTCGGCCGCCGTCGAGGACGGCGGTGTCGGGGGTCTTGGGGCTCGCTTGTGCGGAGGGGACGAGGGCGGCTCCGATGGTCACCACGGCGGCGAGCAGCACGGCCGCGCGGGATCTTCCACTCATCTGGCACTCCGATCCATCGAACGGACGGTCAGGAATGTGAACGTGGTTCATGAGTAGGACCGTGCGAGCGTAGAACCCCGAGGTAGCCGTGACAATGGTCCGGACAGGACTTCATGTACAGAGAAAGCGAATCCCTCGATGGACCTCGGCCTGCGCTGGAAACTGCACGGAGACGGGCGGACGCCCGCGCCCGGAGCGGTGGTACGGCCCGACGAACGGCTCTCCTGGCCGCGCACCGCCGGGCTCGGCGCCCAGCACGTGGTCGCGATGTTCGGCGCGTCCTTCGTGGCGCCGGTGCTGATGGGCCTGGACCCCAACCTCGCGATCATGATGTCGGGCGTCGCTACCGTGATCTTCCTGCTGGCGACGCGGGGCCGGGTGCCGAGCTATCTGGGCTGCTCGCTGTCGTTCGTGGGCGTGGCGGCCGTGATCCGCGCGCAGGGCGGCACGAGCGCCACCGTCACCGGGGCGGTCCTCGTCGTCGGCTTCGCGCTGTTCCTGGTGGGGCTCGCCGTGCAGCGCTTCGGCGCGCGGATCATCCATGCCGCGATGCCGCCGATCGTGACGGGCGCGGTGGTGATGCTGATCGGCTTCAACCTGGCGCCGGTGACCGCCTCCACCTACTGGCCCCAGGACCAGTGGACCGCCCTGCTGGTCATGCTGTTCACCGGTCTGGCGGTGGTCTGTCTGCGCGGCTTCTTCTCACGGATCGCGATCTTCCTCGGGCTGGTCTTCGGGTACGCCATCTCCTGGGCCTTCGACCGGATCTTCGGGAGGATCCACTCGGTCGACGCGAGCGGCAAACTCACCGACCACTGGCGGCTGGACCTCTCCGGCGTCGCCAAGGCGGACTGGATCGGCCTGCCCACCTTCCACGGGCCCACCTTCCAGTGGTCGGCGATCCTCGTCGCGCTCCCGGTCGTGATCGCCCTGGTCGCCGAGAACGCCGGGCACGTCAAGGCGGTCGGTGAGATGACCGGCGACCCGCTCGACGACCGGCTCGGCACGGCGATCTCCGCCGACGGCGTCGGGTCCATGCTGTCCACCGCGGTGGGCGGCCCGCCCAACACCACCTACTCCGAGAACATCGGCGTCATGGCCGCGACCCGGGTCTACTCCACCGCCGCCTACTGGGCCGCGGCCGGCTTCGCCCTCCTGTTCGGCCTCTGCCCCAAGTTCGGCGCGGTCGTCGCCGCGATCCCGGGCGGCGTCCTCGGCGGCATCACCGTCATCCTGTACGGCATGATCGGCCTGCTCGGCGCGCAGATCTGGACCAACGCCCGGGTGGACCTGCGCAATCCGCTCAACCTGGTCCCGGCCGCGGCGGGCATCATCATCGGCGTCGGCAACGTGTCGATGAAGTTCACCGACACCTTCTCGCTCAGCGGCATCGCCCTCGGCACCGTCGTGGTCATCACCGGCTACCACGCGCTGCGCGCCTTCGCCCCGGCCCACCTCAAGACCCAGGAGCCGCTGCTGGACGAGGGCACGTCCGCCTACGACGAGGCCAAGTCGTAGGCGTACGACGGACTGAACGTCCCCGGCGCCCCCTTGCACCCGTCCGACTCCCCCGGCAGCTTCACCCACAGATAGGCGTCGATGCGTGCCTCACCGGTGCTGAGCGTCGGCGCCCGCCCGATCCCACGGCCCGCCGGGTCGCACCACTGTCCGTCGGGCGGGGCGCCGTTGCCGTTGCGGCTGGTGTCGATGACGGCACCGAGGCTCGCGGGGCCGCCCAGGTCGGCGAGGACCGTACGGTCGTAGGCGATCTCGTCTGCCGTGGAGCGGAAGTTGGAGACGTTGCTGAAGATCCCGTCGGAGGAGTCGGCCGAGGCGGCGCCCGCCTGTCTCAGCAGGTCGGCCTGCTTGCCGGGCGGGTTCCAGCCGGAGTGCCCGGCGTCGTAGTACACGCGGGCCTTCGGGTCGGCGTGCTTCAGGACACGGCCGGCGCGGGCCAACGAGGCGAAGCGGGCGGCGCGTTCGCTTCCGGAGAGGCAGTCGGACTGGGCGATCGAGTCGGGCTCCAGGACGACGACGACCTCGCCCCGGCCCAGACCGGTCGCGAAGGAGTCGATCCACGCGTCGTACGCGGCGAGGTCCGGCGCCCCGCCCTGGGAGGCGCCCCCGCAGTCGCGGCCGGGTATCGCGTACGCCACGAGGACCGGCACCCGGCCCTGCGCGGCGGCCCCCGAGGTGACCGCGCGGACGCGGGAGGCGATGGTCGCGGGTGCGGGGTCGGCGAACCACACGGCCGCCGGTTCGTCGGCGATCCGTGACTCGATGAGCGGGGTGCGCGGGTCGCCGGGGTGGGCGCGGACCCAGTCGAGGACCTGGGAGTCGGGGTGCCGGTAGAGCGGGGCGGACACGGCGGGGGGCTGTGACTTCGTCTTCGTCGTGTCGGGTGCCGGCCTGCTGGTCCTCGGTGAACTCCGTACGGGAGGCGGGGACTTGGTGACAGTCGGTGTCGCGGACACCTGGTCCGGCGTCGGCGAGCCGGTCACGTCCGGCTTCGCGGCCCCGGTGCCCGCGCTCCGCCCGTCGTCGAGGGCGGACACCATGCCGGTCACGGTGCCGGCGGCGACCACGACGGAGGCGAGGGCGACCATGGCACCCCGCCGGGCGGCACGCCGGCGCTCGGCCCTGCGGGCCGCCAGACGCCGGGCACGTAAGCCTGACACGGCGTCGCTCCCCCCTCCCCCCGCCGCGAGCGCGTTCCCCCGTTCCGGGGAAGCACCGGGCCCGGCGGCGCTCCCGTCAGCCTAGGACTGGGACCCTTCCCCCATGGTGCAATTGGAACACTTCACCACATCCGTAGACACGGTCGTCTCCCGTATGCGCGCCCTGGACGCGAGGCTGCCCGAGCGGGACGGCCTCGCCGTCTTCAACCGCGTCTACCTCGCCGTCACGGAGTCCGTCGACCGGCACATCGACCAGGGCCTCTTCACCGACGCGCGGGCGGCGACCACGCTGGACGTGCGGTTCGCGGAGCGCTACCTCGCGGCCGTGGAAGCCGTGGCCGACGACCGCCGCCCGCCCGCCTGCTGGCGCCCCCTGTTCCAGTTCCGCCGCCATCCCGGCGTACGTCCCCTGCAGTTCGCGCTGGCGGGCATCAACGCGCACATCGGCCACGACCTGGCGCTCGCCGTGGTGGACAGCTGTCGTACGTTGAAGTGCGAACCGGCCGATCTGGAGGACGAGTTCGACCGCGTGGGCGACCTCCTCGTCTCGCTGGAGGAGCGCATCCGCGAGGATCTGATGCCGGGCCCCGACCTGCTCCAGATCGCCGACCCGCTGACCCATCTGCTCGGTTCCTGGAGCCTGGAGCGCGCCCGGGACGCCACCTGGACGGCCGCGCGGGCCCTGTGGGCGCTGCGCCGACTCCCGGACGTGGCCGAGGAGTTCACCGAACGGCTGGATACGGCCGTCGGATTCGCGAGCCGCATGCTGCTGACCCCACTGCCGGATTAGGTTGACTGTTGAACCGACGCGAAGGAGCGCACGCATGGCCATCCGGCTGGGAATGAGCCTTCCGCAAGCACGGCAGTACGACATCGGACGCGACGTGCCCGACGTGGCCCGCACCGCCGAGCGGATCGGCTACGAGAGCCTGTGGGTCTACGAGCGGGCCCTGTTCCCCGAACCCGCGACCCAGGGCCTCTACGGCATCGAAGGGCTGGCCTGGCCCGACCTGTACCGCGGGGTCCCGGACCCGCTGGTGACGCTGACCCTGGCCGCCGCGGCGACCGAGCGGGCCGGACTGGGCACCAGCATCCTGGTCGCCCCGCTGCACAACCCCTTCCAGCTGGCCAAGTCCCTCGCCACCCTGGACGCGGCGAGCGGCGGGAGGGTGCTGGCGGGCCTCGGCACGGGCTGGTCGCTCGACGAGTACGCGGCCGCCGGTGTGGCTCCGTTCGAGGAGCGGGGCCGGGTCCTGGACGAGATCATCGACGTGTGCCGGGCCGTGTGGGGTCCCGACCCGGTGACGTACGAGGGCCGGATCACCCGGATCGCCTCGGCGGTGGTCGGCCCCAAGCCCGCCCGTCCGATCCCGGTCCTGCTGCCCACCAACAGCCGGAAGGCGATGACCCGGCTCGTCGACCGCGCCGACGGCTGGATGCCCATCGCCATGGGCGCGGACCAACTGACCGCGCAGTGGCGGCAGTTGCAGGACCTGGCGGCCGAGCGCGGCCGCAGCGCACCGATCGAGACATGGGTGCGGATCAACGCCTCGCACGACCCCAAGGGCTACGACGGCGCCGACCGCTCCCCGTTCCAGGGCAGCACCGCGCAGATCGTCGACGACCTCGCGGCGCACGCCGAGAGCAGCGGCCTGGACGCGTTCTTCTTCGAGTTCCAGGGCGCCGCCCGGGACGCCGAGGAGCTCAAGGACCTCGCCGCCGAGATCCACGAGGCGGTCCGCGCCGCCGGTATCTAGTCCTCCGGCAGTTCGACCGGCGCGATCTCGTCGTAGACGTCGCCCGGCCCCGGGTTGGCCGCGTCGGTCTCGCCGCCCAGGTGGTGCATGACGCCCCAGACCGCGTTCAGCGCGGTCTGGATGGCGCCCTCCGCCCAGCCCGCCGTCCACGAGATGTCGTCGCCGGCGAGGAAGATGCCGCGCTTGTCCTCGGGCAGCCGGTCCTGCATGAAGTGCGTGAACAGCCGCCGCTGGTAGCGGTAGTGGCCGGGCAGGTTGGCCTTGAACGCGCCCATGAAATAGGGCTCGTTCTCCCAGGAGACGGTCACCGGGTTGCCGATGACGTGCTTACGGATGTCGACCTTCGGATAGATCTCGCCCAGCGACTTCAGCATGACCTCCATCCGCTCGTTCGGGGACAGCGGCAGCCACTTCAGGCTGTCGTCGCACCAGGTGTACGACAGGCAGATGACCGCCGGCTTGTCCGGACCGTCGTCCAGGAGGTAGGTCCCGCGCGTCATACGGTCGGTGAGGGTCATCGACATGACGTCCCGGCCGGTCTCCTCGTCCTTGTCCAGCCAGAAGGGCCGGTCCACGGGCACGAAGAGTTTGCTGGACTCCATGTAGTGGGTGCGCTCGATGGCGGTCCAGTGGTCGATCGGGAAGAGCGAGTCGTCGCAGGCGATCTTGGAGAGCAGCATCCAGGACTGGGCGGTGAAGATCGCCGCCCTGTAGGTGCGGATGTCGCCGTCCGCGTCCGTGACGGTGATCCGGTTGTTCGCCGTGCGGTGCAGCCGGGTCACGGCGGGACGGGGCTCGCCGTTCACGTGCAGCGACTTCAGCGAGGTGCCGTAGGGCCAGTGGACGATCTTCTCCGGCTCCCGCTCCCACAGGCGCAGCGGCAGCTGCTGGGAGCCGCCGACGATGCCGCGGTGGTGGTCGTCGGCCTCGGTGTAGACGACGCGCAGGATCTCCAGGATGGAGTTCGGGAAGTCGGTGTCCCAGCCGCCGGTGCCGAAGCCGACCTGGCCGAAGATCTCGCGGTGGCGGAAGGACTTGAAGGCCTCGGAGTCGCAGAGGAAGCCGTAGAAGGTCTGGTTGTCGAGCTTCTCGACGAGCCGCGACCAGATCTCACGGATGCGCGGCACGTCCCGCTCGCGCAGGGCGCGGTTCATGTCGGAGAAGTCGGCGCCCTCTTCGAGGCACCTGTTCCAGGCGTCGGCGACGTCGCGGTAGACCTGCGGCAGGTCGTCGATGGTCTCGGCGTAGTGCGACTCGCCCTTGAGGTCGACGACGGTCGAAGGGGTCGCCTCGGCAAGGGGGTTGGGGAAGGGCCGGGTCTCCAGGCCCACCAGGTCGATGTAGTGCTGGAGGGCGGTGGAGGAGGGCGGGAAGCGCATCGCGCCCATCTCGGCGGTCAGGCCCTCGGTGCCCTGGCCGTCGAAGCCGACGGTCCGCAGCCGTCCGCCGATCCGGTCGGCCTCGTACACGACCGGCCTCAGGCCCATCTTCATCAGCTCGTACGCGGCCACGATGCCCGACAGTCCGCCGCCGATGACCGCGACCTCCGTGCCGTGCCCGGTGGCCGGTATCTGGCCGAGGCCCGCCGGGTGAGCGAGGAAGTCGTCGTAGGCGTACGGGAAGTCCGGGCCGAACATGGTGATCGGCGGCAGCTGCTGCTCGTCCGCATGCTCGACGGCGTTGGGCACGGTGGACGTCATGGGGTACGGACTCCTTGCACAGACAGGGCGTTGGGGGTGTTTCAGACCAGGGACCCGTACAGACCGGGGCGGCGGTCCTTCAGGTACGGGTTGGCCTCGCGGGAGGCGGCGAGGAAGGCGGGGTCGACGTCGGCGACGACCAGTTCCTCGCCGCGGCCGGCGCGGGTGCGGGCGATGCCGTCGGGGCCGGCGAGGGCGGACAGGCCGAAGAACTCGAACTCGCCCTCCGGGCCGACCCGGTTGACGTAGGCGACGTACATCTGGTTCTCCCAGGCACGCACCGGGACCATGGCCTCGGCGACGAACTGGAAGGGGTGCATGTTCGCCGTCGGCACGACGAGCAGGTCGGTCCCGGCCAGGGCGTGGGCGCGGGCGTTCTCCGGGAACTCCACGTCGTAGCAGATCATCAGGCCCACGGTGAGTCCGCCGAGCCGGGCCTGGACGAGGGACTGCTCGCCCGGGGTGAAGTGCTCGCGCTCGGCGGGGCCGAAGAGGTGGGTCTTGCGGTAGTTCGCGAGCCGGGTGCCGTCGGCGGAGATCAGCTGCGCCGAGTTGTGGACGGTCTCGCCGTCCCGCTCCGGGTAGCCGTAGACGAGCGCGATGCCGTGCCGGGCGGCCGTCTCGGCGACCGCGTCGGCGGACTCGCCGTCGGCCGGCTCGGCGAGGCGCGCGATGTCGTCGCCGATCGCGTAGCCGGTCAGGAACATCTCCGGCGCGGCCAGCAGCCCGGCCCCCGCGGCGGCGGCACGGCCCGCGGCCGCGTCGAGGACCTTGAGGTTCTCGGCGACGGATCCGGGCCGGCCGGAGCTCTGGAGCAGGGCGGTGCGCATGCGGGTTCCTCACCGGTGCGGATGCTTTTGGGGGTCACCTAGAAGGTACGTTCGCGCCGCCACGACCAGCAAGAAGAACCCGTTGCGCGCCGGTGAGCGCTTCATTGCGTACGACACCGGCCCGACGGCGATTCGTTGCGCGCCCACCGCCCAGGGCCTGTTGCGAACCGCCGTCGCCGCCCGAAGCACGGCCGCGCGGTGTTGTCGGTGTCCCCCATGCGGTCTGCGTGCCCTCGGCACAGCGCGCGGAAGCCCCAGCCACGCTCGGGCTTTCGCCCAGTCCGGCGGCGATTGTTCCGCACCCGCCGCCAAAGGCTGTCGCAAGATCGGCGTCGTCACCCGAAGCACGGCCAAACGGCGTCATGGGGCCCCACCCGGGGTTGTTCGAGCGTGGGGGCGCATGCACTCGGCAGACCGCGCCGAAGCCCCGGCACTGGGCACGCTCGGGCTTTCGCGCAGTCCGGCGGCGATTGTTGCGCACCCGCCGCCAAGGCCTCCTGCCGCGAAAGCGGCATCGTCACCCGAAGCACGGCCAAACGGCGTCATGGGGCCCCACCCGGGGTTGTTCGAGCGTGGGGGCGCATGCACTCGGCAGACCGCGCCGAAGCCCCGGCACTGGGCACGCTCGGGCTTTCGCGCAGTCCGGCGGTGATTGTTGCGCACCCGCCGTCAAGGGCTGTCGCGAGAGCGGCGTCGTCACCCGAAGGACGGCCGCGCGGCGTCATGGGGGTCCCCACGCGCGTGGAGTCCCCGCCCAGGAAAGGGTTCCTGGCGATGCGCCGTAGGCGTCACTTGTGCGACAGGCCCTACCGCTCGCGGGTGCGGCTCGCCAGGAGGAGGGCCGTCAGCAGGTACGGCAGGGCGAACAGGGTGAAGGCGGTGGCGTGGTCGGTTCGGGTGGCGATCGCCGCGTAGCCGGCGTAGACGGCGACGGTGAGCAACTCCGTGCCGAGGCCGGCGACCGAGGTGAGTGTGGCCCGGCCGGTGTCGTCGATGCGCTGCTGGAGGCGGACGTCGGCGAGGACGGTGGCCAGCTGGAAGCCGCCGAAGGCCAGGGCCACCAAACCGAGGGCTACCGGCGTCCCGGCCGCGGCGCCCGCCGCGAGGGTGACGGCCGCTCCCCCGAGCAGCACGGCGAGGCCCTTCCGCCCCAGCCGTTCGCAGCGCCCCGCGAGCAGGCTGCCGGCCGTGGCGCCCGCCCAGACCAGCAGGAGCAGATAAGGCACGCGTGCCTCGGAGACACCGGTCTCGCGCACCAGCAGGGGCGTGTACTCGTCCAGCGCTCCCCATACGGCGGTCACGACCGGGACGAGCAGGATGGCCCCGCGCAACGAGCGCTCGCTGCGGACCGCCGCGAAGCCCTCCCCGAGGGTCGCGACCCAGCTCTCGGCCTCGCCCTCCGGGGCCGCCCGGTGTTCCGGAAACCGGCTTCCCACGACGGCGCTCGCCAGGCACGCCAGCACGCTCGCCGCGCCCACGGCCGCGAAGCCGCCCCGGGCGAGGACGGGTCCGGCGAGTCCCATCGCCGCCATCACCGCGATCAACCCCGCCGCGCGGGACCGGCCCATCACGCGCGCGTACCGCTCGCTCTCGCCGACCCGCTCCAGCTCCTCGTAGACGAGCGCCTCCAGCGCGCCGGAGACCAGGGCTCCCCGGGCGCCCCACAGCACGAAGCCGACGGCGAACGCCCAGTAGGAGGGCACGAGCACCCACAGGGCGAAGCCGACGGCGGTGAGCAGCGGGCCGAGGACGAGCAGCAGGCGGCGGGAGACCGCGTCGGCCCAGGCGCCGGAGGGCACCTCCAGGACGACTCCGGTCACCGACCAGATGACGAAGAGCGAGGAGATCTGCCAGACGGACAGGCCGGTGTCGCTGAACAGCAGCGCGTACACCGGGTAGAGCAGGACGAAGTCGTCCAGGAACGCGTAGCCGTACAGCGTGGTCGTGATCCGGCGGGCGCCGGCCGTGGAGGATCAATGTCGCCAGGTCATGTCACCGATGGTAGGCGGACCGGGCGGGTCCGTCCCCCGGATTACGTCGGTGAGCCCGACGAGAAGCGGCGCAACAGCGGCGACAGCACCAGGACGGACTTGGTGCGCTCCACGAACGGCTCCCCGGCGATCCGCTCCAGCACGCGCTCGAAGTGCCGCATGTCGGAGGCGAAGACCTGCACGATGGCGTCCGCGTCGCCGGTGACGGTGGAGGCGGCGACGACCTCCTGGTAGCGCTCCAGACCTCGCCGGATGGTCTCCGGCGAGGTGTTGTGCCGGCAGTAGATCTCGACGAAGCCCTCGGTCTCCCAGCCCAGGGCCGAGGGGTCCACCCGGACGGTGAACCCGGTGATGGCGCCGGTGGCCCGCAGCCGGTCCACGCGCCGCTTCACGGCGGGCGCGGACAGGCCGACCAAGTGCCCGATGTCCGCGTAGGAGCGGCGGGCGTCCTCGGCGAGGGCGTGCACGATGCGTTCGTCGAGATCGTTCAGCACGGTGAGTGGATCAGCTTTCCGGTGTTGCCAGACGGGAGCGGCGATGGCCGTACCCGAAGTAGACCACGAGCCCGACGGCCATCCAGACCCCGAAGACGACCCAGGTGACGGCCGACAGGCTGCCCATCATCCAGACGCAGAACCCGAAGCCGAGCGCGGGCAGCACCGGCGAGAGCGGGACACGGAAGGTGCGGTGCATCCCCGGACGGGTCCGGCGCAGCACGACGACGGCTATGTTGACCAGCGCGAAGGCGAAGAGCGTGCCGATGCTGGTGGCGTCGGCGAGTTGGCCGAGCGGAATGGCGGCGGCGAGGACACCGCAGAACAGGGAGACGATCACCGTGTTGGCGCGGGGCGCGCCGGTCTTCGGGTGGACCTTGGCGAAGACCTTGGGCACGAGTCCGTCGCGGGACATCGCGAAGAGGATGCGGGTCTGGCCGTAGAGGACGGTCAGCACCACGCTGGCGATGGCGATGACCGCGCAGGCGGCGAGCAGGGTGCCCCAGAAGGTCTGCCCGGTGACCTCGCGCATGATCTGGGCGAGCGCGGCCTCGGAGTCGTTGAACCGCCGCCAGGGCTTGGCCCCGACGGCCACGGCCGCGACGAGCACGTACAGCGCGGTGACGATGACCAGCGACAGCATGATGGCGCGGGGCAGGTCGCGCTGGGCGTTCTTCGCCTCCTCGCCGGCGGTGGAGGCGGCGTCGAAGCCGATGTAGGAGAAGAACAGCGTGGCCCCGGCCGCGCTGACGCCCGCCATGCCCAGCGGCATGAAGTGCGCGTAGTTCCCGGACCGGAAGCCCTGGACGCCGATGGCGCAGAACAGCACCAGCGCGGCGATCTTCACGCACACCATGACGGTGTTGGCGCGGGCCGACTCACGGGCGCCGCCGAGCAGGAACGCCATGGCGAGCAGGACGACGATCAGCGCGGGCAGGTTGAAGATGCCGCCGTCGCCGGGCGGGGCGGACAGGGCGTCCGGGATCGTGACGCCGATCGTCCCGTCGAGCAGTTCGTTGAGGTACTCGCCCCAGCCGACGGCGACGGCGGCCACGGACACGCCGTACTCGAGGACCAGGCACCAGCCGCAGATCCAGGCGATCAGCTCGCCCATCGTTGCGTATGCGTACGAGTACGAGGAGCCGGAGACCGGGATGGTGCCGGCCAGCTCGGCGTAGGAGAGGGCCGAGAAGAGGGCGGTGAGCCCGGCGATCACGAAGGACAGAGTGACGGCCGGACCGGCCTTCGGGACGGCCTCGCCCAGCACCACGAAGATGCCGGTGCCGAGGGTGGCACCGATGCTGATCATGGTCAGCTGCCACAGCCCGAGGGAGCGCCTCAGGCTCCCTCCCTCGCCCTGGCCGCCCTCCGCGACCAGGCGCTCCACCGGTTTGCGCCGCATGAGACGCGCACCGAGGCCTGGGGACGGTGAGGCCGACGGGATGCGCTTTCGCGGGGGTGCGCCTTGGTCCAGCACGCGCTGACTCCTTCGTCACGGCGGTTCGGGCGGCGGGGACCGGCGGCACCCCCGCGCCTGCGGGGACCCACCGAGCGGGGTCCCCGCCACGCCACGTACAGCGCATGACCCTACGGGCAGCCCCTTCGCAGACGAAATGCAGCAACCTTGCGTACCTACGCAAGTTCGTTGCGTTCATCGCGGGCGGATGCCCATTCGTTGCGCACTGCCCAGGTGACCGGGCGCAACGGCCCGTTCAGCGCAGCTTCTTGACCAGGAACCGGCACCGCTCGGCGTACTCGTGCAGGACGCCCTCCGCGTCCACGTGCGCACGCGGGTCCAGGTAGACCAGGGTGGGCATATAGCCGAGCCTCGCGTACAGCGCCGCCGCGCGGGCGTTGTCCTCGCCCACGCCGAGCCCCATGAGCCCGATGCCGCGCCGCAGCGCCAGTTCCTCGGCCGCGTGGATCAGGGCGGTGCCGACGCCCAGGGATCGGACCGACTCGGGCCACACGAGCAAGCCGTTGATCTCCGGACAGTCCGGATGCGCGGCCCTGACCTCGGGCGCCCGGCCGCCGGTCCAGCGAACTTCCGCGTGCCCCACGGGAGTTCCGTCGATCCACGGGACGAGATAGCTGCTCTCGCCCGCCTCCTGTCGTGCGAAGCGGGCGGCATGACGGCCGTCGACGCTCGTCGACGGCATGAAGCGCTCCAGGACCTCGACGTCCTGAGGCCGGCACTCGGCGATCTCCATGCCCCGACGGTAGAGCCTCGCCCACGCCCGCTGCCCCCGATTTTCAACGGGGGCCCCGGACAACGGACCTGGCTCAGTTCCAGCTGGCGTGCAGGGGCTTGCCCTCGGCGTAGCCGGCGGCGCTCTGGATGCCGACGACGGCCTTCTCGGCGAACTCCTCCAGGGAGCCGGCGCCGGCGTAGGTGCAGGAGGAGCGGACGCCCGCGATGATCGAGTCGATCAGGTCCTCGACGCCGGGGCGGGCCGGGTCGAGGAACATCCGGGAGGTGGAGATGCCCTCCTCGAACAGCGCCTTGCGGGCCCGGTCGTAGGCCGACTCCTCGGAGGTGCGGTTGCGGACGGCGCGGGCCGAGGCCATGCCGAACGACTCCTTGTAGAGGCGGCCGCCCGCGTCCTGCTGGAGGTCGCCCGGGGACTCGTAGGTGCCCGCGAACCACGAACCGATCATGACGTTCGACGCCCCGGCGGCCAGCGCCATCGCCACGTCACGCGGGTGCCGGACCCCGCCGTCGGCCCACACGTGCTTGCCGTACTTCCGCGCCTCGGCGGCGCACTCCAGGACGGCGGAGAACTGCGGCCGGCCGACGCCGGTCATCATGCGGGTGGTGCACATGGCGCCGGGCCCGACACCGACCTTGATGATGTCCGCGCCGGCCTCGATCAGGTCCCTGACGCCCTCCGCGGCGACGATGTTGCCGGCCACGATCGGGACCTGCGGGTCCAGGGCCCGTACCACCTTGATCGCGCTGATCATCGACTCCTGGTGGCCGTGCGCCGTGTCGATGACGAGCGTGTCGACGCCCGCGTCCAGCAACTGCTTGGCCTTGCCCGCGACATCGCCGTTGATGCCGACGGCGGCGGCGATGCGCAGCCTGCCGTTCGCGTCGACGGCCGGCGTGTACAGGGTGGCGCGCAGGGCGCCCTTGCGGGTGAGGATGCCGGCGAGGCGGCCCTCCTTGTCGACGGCGGGCGCGTAGCGGCGGTTGGCCCCGTCGAGGCGGTTGAAGGCCTCGCGCGGGTCGATGTCGGCGTCGAGCAGCACCAGGTCCTTGGACATGACGACCTCGAGCTGCGTGAAGCGGTCCACCCCGGTCAGGTCCCGGTCGGTGACCACACCGACCGGGCGGTGCTCATCGTCGACCACGACCCCCGCGTTGTGCGCCCGCTTGGGCAGCAGGGCGAGGGCGTCGGCGACGGTCTGGTGCGGGGTGAGGACGATCGGGGTGTCCAGGACGAGGTGCCGGCTCTTCACCCAGGAGACGACCTCGGTGACGACCTCGATCGGGATGTCCTGCGGGATGACCACCAGTCCGCCGCGCCGGGCCATCGTCTCGGCCATCCGGCGGCCCGCGATGGCGGTCATGTTGGCGACGACCAGCGGGATCGTGGTGCCCGTGCCGTCCGGGGAGCTGAGGTCCACACCCTGCCGGGAGCCGACCGCGCTGCGGCTGGGGACCATGAAGACGTCGTCGTACGTCAGGTCGTACGGGGGCTGGATGTCGTTGAGGAAACGCACGTGCTGCACATCCCAGTCGATCAGAGGTGGCCCCCGGACAGGTCAGCCAGGGGGAAGAGCACGTACTTCATTGTCCCATGCCGACCGCCATGCGCTGCCCGGGCGGATCATCCAGGCAGGTCAGAGGCCCCTTGGGAGGAACCTCCAAGGGCGAGGGCCACCGTGGCGGCGGAGGCGTGCGCGAACACGTCGAGGGCGGTGTCCCACTCCTTTGGACGGGCCTCGGCGTACGGCCGCCAGTTGTGCACGACGACCAGCAGCCCCCGCTCGGCCGCCTCCTCGGGCCACGCACCCGGGTCGGAGAGGACGTCGGCCAGCGCGTCCCAGTTGCGGCCGAAGTACTCCGGCAGCCGCAGGTCCCGGGCGCACCGGTCCATCAGGCCCGCCTTGTCCGTGACCCCGTCGAGGTCCAGCGTGACCGTCAGCTGTGTCATCTGCGTACCGCCCTGAACGATGTGTAGTGATCGTCGGTGTAGTAGATCTCGCCGCCCCGCCCGGTGACGATGCGCCGGGCCCCGCGGTCGCGCGAGCCGGGTGTCGGCACCGTGTACTCGTGGTAGTAGCCGCGCTCGTGCCGGGGCAGCAGTCCCTCGAAGTCGCCGAAGACGACACCGTCACGGGCGTACGGGAAGGGGCCGCCCCGGTCGATGAGGGCGAGCGTCTGCCGTGCCTCGGCGGGGAGTTGGGACACCCGGACGGTCGCCGTGCCGTCGGGGTGCCCGGTCCCGGAACCGGTGGCGGAGCACCCCGCCACGAAGACCAGCAGACACAGAAGCAGGCGGGGGACGGACCGGAGCGGCATGAACTGATGCTGCCACGGCCCGTCCCCTCGCGACCGTCGGTCAGGGGCCGTCCGGGTCCGCCCGGTTGAGCGCCGAGCGCGGTGTCGGGCCGGCCGTCATCAGGACGTCCGCCGCCGAGGTGTCCGTCACCAGGCTGGTGACCAGCCCCGACCTCAGCACCGCGTCGATCGCGGCGGCCTTGCGCGCCCCGCCCGCGATGGCGACGACCTCGGGGATACGGCGCAGCTGGTCCGTCTTGACGGTGATGCACCGCTCCCCCAGGTCCCGTCCGACCCGGCGCCCCTCGGCGTCGAAGAGGTGCGCGGACATCTCCGCGGCGACACCGAGGGAGGCGTAGTGCGCGCGCTCCTCGTCGCTGAGCATGTCGTGCACCGTGGAGATCCCGGGCTCCCAGGAGCCGATGGAGACACAGGCGACGGTGACCTTGTCGAAGTACTCGAAGGCCCGCGCGATCCCGGTCTGGTTGCGCAGCGCGGCGGCGGTGGCCGCGTCCGGCAGCAGCATCGGCGCGTAGATCGGGTGGGCGTCGCCGCCGGAGACCTGGGCGGCCCGGCGCACGGCCTCCACCGAGCCGCGCTCGGCGGTCCCGGCGTCGTACACGCCCGTCAGCTGCACCACCGTGCACGGCGGCAGCTTGTCCAGGGCCGCGGCCATGTGGATGGTGGAGCGGCCCCAGGCGAGGCCGAGCACATCGCCCTCGTTGACCAGCTCGCCGAGCAGGTCGGCGGCCACCTCACCGAGGTTCTCCGGGTCGGGGGTGTCCTCGGCCTCGGCCGGGGACTCGACGACGACGGCGTGCCTGAGGCCGTAGCGGGCGCGCAGCGCGTCCGAGCGCTCCGCGTCCAGCTCGGCCGGGACCCGGATCTCGATGCGCACGAGATCCCGTTCGAGAGCCGTCTCCAGGACCCGGGCCACCTTGAAGCGGCTGACGCCGAACTCCTCCGCGATCTGGATCTTGGACTTGCCCTCGAGGTAGAAGCGGCGGGCCATGGCCGCCGCCTGCACCAGCTCAGCGGGTCCCATCCGCACTGCTGACCGGCCCGCCGACATACCCGACACGGCGATCTCCTCACTTCTGTTCACACTCTGGACTCGCCGTTCATCCTTGCAGATTCGGCGTACTTGATCCGCCCTGATGGGCGCCGTTCACGTCTGTTCACCGACCTGTGGCTCAGTGGTCGCATGCCCAGGACGCCTTGGCCGTGGCTCCCTCCGCCTGCGCGCGCAGGGCGCGGACCGCGTCGGAAGGGTCCTCGGCCCCGTACACCGCGGAACCGGCCACGAAGACGTCCGCTCCGGCGTCCGCGCAGCGCTCGATGGTGGACTCCGAGACCCCGCCGTCGACCTGGAGCCACAGTTCGAGGCCGTGCTTGCTGATCAACTCGCGGGTGCGCCGGATCTTCGGGAGCATGATGTCCAGGAACGCCTGCCCGCCGAAGCCCGGCTCGACCGTCATGATCAGCAGCATGTCGAGCTCCGGCAGCAGGTCCTCGTACGGCTCGACGGGCGTCGCGGGCCGCAGCGCCATGGCGGCACGGGCGCCCTTGGCCCGGATCTCCCGGGCCAGCCGCACCGGAGCGGCGGCCGCCTCGACGTGGAAGGTGACCGAAGCGGCACCCGCTTCGACGTACTGGGGCGCCCACCGATCGGGGGCCTCGATCATCAGATGGCAGTCCAGCGGGGTGTCCGTCGCACGGGCCAGGGACTCTACGACCGGCACACCGAGCGTGAGGTTCGGGACGAAATGGTTGTCCATGACGTCTACGTGGAGCCAATCGGCTCCGTCGACCGCCTTGGCCTCGTCCGCGAGGCGGGCGAAGTCGGCGGACAGGATGCTGGGGTTGATCTGCGCGGCCATGACCCAAGCCTGCCATGTCCGGGCACGTTTGTTCGCGCCGGTCCGGACCTAAGCCGTTCATCGGATGTTGTGCGCGGGCGCACCGTGCCATGCTGGGCCGCTCACCGGCACCACGTACGTCCACGGGGGTCGCGATGAGGCAACTGGACGCATGGAAGCGGAACACCATCCGGTTCGTCTGCGGACGGCGCTCCAAGTGGCTGATCGTGATCCTGTGGCTGGTGGTCCTGGTGATCGCGGCGCCGTTCGGCTCGAAGCTCAACAGCGCGCAGGACAACGACGCCCAGTCCTGGCTGCCCGGCTCCGCCGAGTCCACCCAGGTCCTGAACGCCTCCGAGCACTTCAGGCCGGAGCAGATCCCCGCGGTCGTCGTCTACGCGCGCGCGAGCGGGCTGACGGTCCAGGACCGGCGGCAGATCGCCGAGGACGCCCGGCAGCTCAGGGCCCTGCACGACCACGGGATCCGCGGCGCCGAGACCCGCGGCCCGGTCTACGACCGTACGACGGCCCCGCGCGCCGCCCAGATCTACGTGCCGATCACCATGGACGCACAGGGCTGGCAGCGCATCGCGCCCGCGGTCGACTCGATCCGTCACCAGGTCGGCAGGGGCGGCGACGGGCTCGCGGTGCACATCACCGGGCCCGGCGGCACGTCCGCGGACTTCTCCAAGGCCTTCGAGGGCATCGACTCGACGCTGCTGTTCTCCGCGATGGCGATCGTGATCGTGATCCTGCTGTTCACGTACCGCAGCCCGACCCTGTTGTTCGTGCCCCTGGTCGGGGTGGTGGTGGCCCTGTTCACGGCGCAGGCGCTGATCTATGTGCTGGCCAAACACGCCGGCCTGACCGTCAACGGCCAGAGCGCCGGCATCCTGACGGTCCTCGTCTTCGGCGCGGGCACCGACTACGCCCTGCTGCTGGTCGCCCGCTACCGGGAGGAGCTGCGCCGGCACACGGACCGGCACGAGGCGATGGAGCTGGCCATGAGCCGGGCGGGCCCGGCGGTCCTCGCCTCCGGGGCGACGGTGGTGCTCAGCATGCTGGTCCTGCTGGTCGCCGAGATGAACTCGACCCGGGGCCTCGGCCCGGTGGCGGCCATCGGCGTGATGGTCGCCCTGCTGGCCATGCTGACGCTCTTCCCCGCCCTGCTGCTGGTCTTCGGCCGCTGGATCTTCTGGCCCGCGATCCCGCACGAGGGCTCGGCCGATCCCGTCGAGCGCGGCGTCTGGGCCCGCACGGGCCGCCGTATCGCCCGCCGCCCCCGCATGGTCTGGGGCGTCACGGCCGCCGTACTGGTCGTCCTGTCCATGGGCCTGTTCCAGCTGCGCGCGGCGGGCATCGCCAACGCGGACGCGTTCACCAACACGCCCGACTCGATCGTGGGGCAGAAGGTGTCGGCGCGGTACTTCCCGGCGGGTACCGGCGACCCGCTCGTGATCGTCTCCAACAAGGCGCAGGCCGTTCAGGTGGGCCGTGCCGTCGCCGCGGACCGCGGGGTCGTGCCGCAGAGCATCGGCGTACCGCCGGGCACCGCGCCCGAGCACGCCGGGCAGGTGCTGTTCGAGGCCACCATGCGCGCCCCGTCCGACAGCGACGCGGCCAAGGCGACCGTGCAGCGGGTACGGGACGCGGTGCACGCCGTGCCCGGCGCGGACGCGAAGGTCGGCGGCGGCACGGCCGCCCTGCTGGACATGGAGAACGCCCAAACCCACGACAACTACCTGGTCATCCCGCTCGTCCTGGCCGTCGTGCTGCTGGTGCTCGGCGTCCTGCTGCGCGCCCTCGTGGCCCCGCTCCTGCTGATCGGGACGGTGTGCCTGTCACTGGCGAGCGCGCTGGGCCTGAGCGCCCTCGCCTTCCGTCATGTCTTCGACTACGCGGGCGAGGACGTGGCCTTCCCGCTCTTCGTCTTCGTGTTCCTGGTGGCCCTCGGCATCGACTACAACATCTTCCTGACCACCCGTGTCCGCGAGGAGGCCGTCCGCCAGGGCACCCGCCCCGGCGTGGTGACGGGCCTCGCGGCGACCGGCGCGGTGATCACGTCGGCGGGACTGGTCCTCGCGGGCACCTTCGCCGCGCTGGGCACCCTGCCGATGGTGGGCTTCGCGGAGATCGGCTTCGCGGTCGCCCTCGGTGTCCTGCTGGACACGTTCGTGGTGCGCTCCGTGCTGGTGACGTCGCTCTTCCTGGACGTCGGCAAGAAGGTGTGGTGGCCGCACCACCTGGCGCACACGGACGGGGAGACACCCGCTTCGGAGGCGGTCGGCGCGAAGGTCAGCCAGTCCTCCGAATGAGCGCCAGGTACATGGCGTCGGTCCCGTGCAGATGCGGCCACAGCTGTACGTCCGGACCCTCGCCGAGGTCCGGCAAGCCCGGCAACAGGGGCCGCGCGTCGAGGAGTTCGGTCTCCGGGTGCTGCTTGAGCAGGTCGTCGACGACGGCCCGGGTCTCGGCGAGGTGGGGAGAGCAGGTCGCGTAGCCGACGACTCCCCCGACCCGTACGGCCTCCAGCGCGCTCTTCAGCAGGCCGCGCTGGAGCGGGCCGAACCCGTCCAGGTCCTCGGGGCGGCGCCGCCACCGCGCCTCGGGCCGCCGCCGCAGGGCGCCGAGTCCGGTGCAGGGCACGTCCACCAGGACCCGGTCGAAGGAGCCGGGCCGCCACGGCGGACGGGTGCCGTCGGCGGCGATGACCTGGTACGGACCGGGGTTGCCGTGCAGCGCCCTGGCCACCAGGCCCGCCCGGTGCGGCTGCTTCTCGGAGGCGAGCAGCGCGGCCCCGCGCTCGGCGGCGAGCGCGGCGAGCAGCGCCGCCTTGCCGCCAGGTCCGGCGCACCCGTCGAGCCACTTCTCGTCCGGACCGTCCAGAGGCGCGTTCGCGAGCGCGAGCGCGACGAGCTGGCTGCCCTCGTCCTGCACGCCGGCCCGCCCCTCCCGTACGGCCTCGATGGCCCCGGGCTCCCCGCCCTCGGCCAGCCGCACGGCGTACGGCGACCAGCGCCCCGGGACGGCGGACTCCTCGGCGAGCAGTTCCTCGGTGGTGGCGCGACCGGGACGGGCCACGAGCGTCACCGCGGGCCGTTCGTTGTCGGCGGCCAGCAGCTCCTCGATACCGGCGCGCCCGCCGCCGAGCGAGTCCCACAGCGCCGAGACGACCCAGCGCGGGTGCGAGTGCACCACGGCCAGATGGTCCTCGGGGTCCTCGTCGTAGGGCGGCGCGACCTTCGCCAGCCATCCGTCGAGATCGTCCTGGGCGACCTTGCGGAGAACGGCGTTGACGAACTTGGCCCGTCCGTCGCCGAGGACGACACGGGCGAGTTCGACGGAGGCGGACACCGCCGCGTGAGAGGGGATGCGGGTCCCGAGCAGCTGGTGCACACCGAGGCTCAGCACGTCCAGCACCGGCGGGTCGACCTCACGCAGCGGCCGGTCGACACAGGCGGCGATGACCGCGTCGTACGTCCCCTGCCGGCGCAGCGTCCCGTACACCAGCTCGGTCGCCAGCGCCGCGTCGCGCCCGTCGAAGTCGCCCTTCTCCCGCGCCTTCCGCAGCAGCGGCGGCAGAACGAGGTTGGCGTAGGCGTCCCGTTCGTCCACGGCCCTCAGCGCCTCGAAGGCGAGCATGCGGACGGGGTCCTTCTTGGGCCTGCGGTAGGGCTTGCCGGGCCGACGGTGCTGGTCGCTCACGAAAAAGGTGCTCCGGATGCGGGATCAGGCGACGCGCCCGTGGGTTCAGGGGATGCGCCTGGGGATCAGGGGATACGCCCCCAGAGTACGTCGGCCTCAGCGGCCGAGACTCTCCCCGTCACCGATCCGCACCCCGCGCGCCCAGTCGGCCGCCCGCATCGGCTTCTTCCCCTGCGCCTGCACCCACAGCAGCTCCACACCGTACGAACCGGTGCCCACATGAACGCTGTTCTTGCCGACGGCGAGCTGCCCCGGCGCCAGGTCAGTCCGCTCGGGAACGGGCGTCACATGGATCAGCTTCAGCCGCTCACCGCGGAAGGTGGTCCAGGCGCCGGGCGCGGGCGTGCAGCCGCGCACGACCCGGTCGACCCGGAGCGCCGGTGCGGCCCAGTCCACCTGAGCGTCCTCGACGGTGATCTTCGGTGCGAGGGTGATGCCCTCGGAGGGCTGCGGTACGGCCTTGAGGGCGCCGTCCTCGATGCCGTCCATGGTGGCGGCGAGCAGCCCGGCGCCGGCGAAGGCGAGGCGGGTGAGCAGGTCGCCGCTGGTGTCGGTGGGCCGGATCTCCTCGGTCACGGTGCCGTAGACGGGCCCGGAGTCGAGGCCCTCCTCGATGAGGAAGGTCGACGCCCCCGTGATCTCGTCGCCCGCCATGATCGAGTGCTGCACCGGCGCGGCCCCCCGCCAGGCGGGCAGCAGCGAGAAGTGCAGGTTGACCCAGCCGTGCGCCGGGACGTCCAGGGTGACGCGCGGCAGCAGCGCCCCGTACGCGACGACGGGACAGCAGTCCGGCGCGATCTCCCGCAGCCGCTCCAGGAACTCCGGATCCCTCGGTTTGAGCGGCTTCAACACCTCGATACCGGCCTCCTCCGCCCGCTGCGCCACGGGGGACGCGACCAGCCGACGCCCGCGCCCCGCGGGGGCGTCCGGCCGCGTGACGACGGCGGCCACCTCGTGCCGCCCGGAGGCGATCAGAGCGTCCAGAGCGGGTACGGCGACCTCGGGGGTCCCGGCGAAGACGAGCTTCATGGGCGGCTACGGGCCTCTCGGACGGCGACGGTTGGGGCGACGCACAAGTCTATGACCTTGCCGGGAAAGCCGCCGACGGCACCTGCCGACGGACACCCACCGTCGCGGGCGAGCCGCCGCAGGCGGGCGCCGATGGCTCGCCCTCCGGCACGGGCACGCGGCCGACTGCGTTGCCGGTGGACCGTCCTCCGTCGCGAAAACACCGCCAACAACATCGCCGACGGCCCGCCCCCCAGCACGGGAACGCCGTCAACGGCGCTTGCCGGTCGACCGCCCTCCAGCGCGAAAACACCGCCAACAACATCGCCGACGGCCCGCCCCCCAGCGCGGGAACGCCGTCAACGGCGCTTGCCGGTCGACCGTCCTCCAGCGCGAAAACACCGCCAACAGCGTCGCCGACGGCCCGCCCCCCAGCGCGGGAACGCCGTCAACGGCGCTTGCCGGTCGACCGTCCTCCAGCGCGAAAACACCGCCAACAGCGTCGCCGACGGCCCGCCCCCCAGCACGGGAACGCCGTCAACGGCGCTTGCCGGTCGACCGCCCTCCAGCGCGAAAACACCGCCAACAGCGTCGCCGACGGCCCGCCCCCCAGCGCGGGAACGCCGTCAACGGCGCTTGCCGGTCGACCGCCCTCCAGCGCGAAAACACCGCCAACAGCGTCGCCGACGGCCCGCCCCCCAGCGCGGGAACGCCGTCAACGGCGCTTGCCGGTCGACCGTCCTCCGGCGCGGGAACGCGGCCGACGCTTTCACCCGCACGCCGTCCTCACCGCGCGCCCCCCTCCGCCCAAAGGGCGCGCGCATATGCCCTCACGCCCCCTGTGCGTGACCAGCGGAGCGAATCCGCGTTGGTCAAGAAAGAGTTGACCACAAGGGCCGCATTCGCGCGGCCCGATCCTTTTCACGCCGGTTCGAGAGGCTTGTTCATGGCCGACCACGCAACCCACGACGCCCAGGCTCGGGCCAGCCTGCACTTGCTGGTGCGGGACATCGAGCGGGTCCGCCGGCAGGTGGACGCACTGCGCACGCTCACCGCCCAGTTGGGCAACGTCTACCGCCCGCGCCGCTCCGGCCCGTCCACAGGCTTCGTCGTCTACGGACGCGCCCCCGCGCCGACGGTCCGTCTCGCCCAGGAGCTGCGGGACAGTGTCGAGACCCTGGTCACGGCGGCGGTCGACTTCGACCGCTCCCTCGGCTTCTCATGGGACGCGGTGGGTTCCGCGCTGGGCGTCACCAAGCAGGCGGTCCACCGCCGTTACGGCGCGCGCCGGGCCGCCACCCAGGCGGCCGCCGAGGCCGAGCGCTCGACCGAGCCGTCGGGCACCCGGACGGTCAACGTCGGCACCGGCATCCCCACCGTGCCCACGGTCCCCGCGGCCCGGTCGATGCCGACCCAGCCGACGGCGGGCAGCCCCGTTCTCCGCGAGGAGACCAGACCAACCGCGTTCCCCGGCCCCCGCAACGGCTGAGCCACCCACGCCCTCCCGCCCTCCCGGCATTCGTCCGGGAGGGTATACGCATGCCCGGGCAAGGGGCACGGGACGTCGGGTGCGCCTGCGGACCAGCGGTCACCCGGCATGGAGTACCAGGCCACGCCTGCGGACCACAGGGCACCCGGCACGAAGCACCAGGGCACGCCCGGCGACCAGCGGTCACCCGCGCATCCGAAGCCGCTGGCCGCTCAGCCGATGTCCGGCGGATCGATCCGCACCCGGATCAGCGGCTCACCGGCCCCCCGGGCCATCCGCGCCGCCTGGGCGGCCTTCAGTGCCGAGGCGAGCGCGGCACCGCTTCCCGGTGGCACCCGTACGAGCGCCCGCTCCCAGTGCTCCCCGGGTGGCGGCGCCCCGGGCCGTCGGGGTCGCCCGGACGTCGTGACCGGGATCGGCACCGGGCCCAGCACCTGGGCCTGGGAGGGCAGTTCGACCGTGCGCAGGAACTCCGCGACGGCTTCCGGGGCCCCGGAGACGGCGGCCATCCGCGACACCGGGGGAAAGCCCAGCTCGGCCCGCTCGGCGAGCTCCCGCACCGCGTGACCGACGGGGTCCCACCGCACCAGCGCCTGCACGGGCCGCAGCGTCGGCTCGGCGACCGCGACGACCGTGCCCCCGGCACCCTGCGGCCGCACCAGCGCGGCGGCCGCGATCCAGCGCCGCAGCGCGTCCTCGCCGGCCCGCAGGTCGGGCCGCCCCAGCATGGCCCAGCCGTCCAGGAGCAGCGCCGCCGCGTATCCGCCCTCGGCGACGGGTTCGGCGCCGGGGGTGCTCACGACCAGCGCGGGCACGCCCGGCACGGTGTCCAGCACATGCTCACGCCCGGAGGTCCGCACCGGTACGGCGGGAAAAGCGCGCCCCAACTCCTCCGCCGTCCGCCGGGCGCCCACGACCTGGGCCCGCAGCCGGAAGCCGCCGCACTCCGGGCAGTGCCAGCCGCTCTCCTCGCGCCCGCACCACCCGCACCGCAGCGATCCGCCGTCCTGCCCCTCCAACGGTCCCGAGCAGTGCCGGCAGCGGGCGGGCGCCCGGCAGTTGGCGCACGCCATCCGCGGCACATAGCCCCGCCGGGGCACCTGCACGAGCACCGGGCCCTGCCGCAGGCCGTCCCTGACGACCTGCCAGGCCAGGGTGGGCAACCGGGCCGCACGGGCCGCCTCGTCGCGCGCGAGGTCCCCGTCCCCCACGGTCCGTACGAGCGGCGCGGCCGCCCTGACCTGCTCCCGCGGGGCGACGAGCGGCCGCGCCCAGCCGCTCTCGACGAGCTGCGCGGCCTCCACGGTGCAGCTCCAACTGCCCAGCAGAAAGGCGCACTTGTCCTGGGCGGCCCGCAGCAGCAGCACTTCCCGGGCGTGCGGCTGCGGTGCGTGCAGCTCGCTGTGGCTGTCGTCCCCGTCGTCCCAGATGGCGAGGAGCCCCAGGTCCTGAACGGGCGCGAACATGGCCGCGCGCGTCCCCACGACGGCCCGCACGGCCCCCCGCCGCACGGCCAGCCACTCGCGGTACCGCTTCTCGGGCCCGGCGTCGGCGGTGAGCACGGCATGCCGACCCTCCCCCAGCAGGGACGTCAGCGCCGCGTCGACCCGGGCGACCGCCCGCCCGTCCGGCAGCACGACCAGCGCCCCTCGTCCGGAGGCGAGCGTGGCCGCCACGGCCCGGGCGATCTCCTCGCTCCACTCGGGGCCGGGCAGCGCGTTCCACACGGCCCGCGGCGCCCCGCCCGACGCCAGCGCCTCCAGAAACGCGGCGCCCTGCTCGTACCGTCCCCAGGACCCCGCCTCCGGCCTCCCGGGCGGCGGCAACGGCTTCGGCGAGGCCCGCTGCTCGGCCCGCGCGCTGCGTGGCGGCACGGCGAGCTGCAGCACGTCGGCGAGGCTGCCGGCGTACCGGTCGGCGACGGCGCGCGCGAGCCCCAGCAACTCCTCGCTCAGCACCCGCTCGGGCGACACGACCTGGGCCAGCGCGGCCAGCGGCCCGGAGTAGTCGGACTCGGCCAACCGCTCGACGAGGAACCCGTCGATCAGCCCCCCGCCCTCGCGCCGCCCTTCCCGCACCCGGTGCCGCCCGGCCCCGAACCGCACCCGCACCCGCACCCCGGGCTGCGCGTCCGCGTCCAGTTCCTCGGGCACGGCGTAGTCGAAGTACCGGTCGAGATGCAGCACTCCCTTGTCCACCAGCACCCGCGCGACCGGCAACTCCTTGGCCAGCGCGGCCCCCCGCCACGTCCGCGGCTTCGCCCGGGGCACGTCCGCCTTGCGCACGGTCTCCCGGATGAGCGCAAGCTGCTCGGCCGAAGCGCCTTCCGCCCCGCCGCCCGACCGCCCGTTCTCGCTGCTCACCCTTGCATTCTTACCAAACGGCACTGACACCGGGACACGACGAGGCCCGGCCCCCCGAAGGGAACCGGGCCTCGTGCGACGCGGTGGGACCTACAGGCCCGCGGCCTGGCGCAGGGCGTCCACGCGGTCGGTCTTCTCCCAGGTGAACTCGGGCAGCTCACGGCCGAAGTGGCCGTAGGCCGCCGTCTGGGCGTAGATCGGGCGCAGCAGGTCGAGGTCACGGATGATCGCGGCCGGGCGCAGGTCGAAGACCTCGTCGATCGCCTTCTCGATCTTCTCGTGGTCGATCTTGGCGGTGCCGAAGGTCTCCACGAACAGGCCGACGGGCTCAGCCTTGCCGATCGCGTACGCGACCTGCACCTCGCAGCGCGAGGCGAGACCGGCGGCGACGACGTTCTTCGCAACCCAGCGCATCGCGTACGCAGCGGAGCGGTCGACCTTGGACGGGTCCTTGCCGGAGAAGGCGCCGCCGCCGTGGCGGGCCATGCCGCCGTAGGTGTCGATGATGATCTTCCGGCCGGTCAGACCCGCGTCGCCCATCGGACCGCCGATCTCGAAGCGGCCGGTCGGGTTGACCAGGAGACGGTAGTTCTCCGTGTCGAGCTTGATGCCCTCGTCCAGCAGCGCCTTCAGCTCCGGCTCCACGACGAACTCGCGGACGTCGGGGGCGAGGAGGGAGTCCAGGTCGATGTCGCTCGCGTGCTGCGAGGAGACGACGACGGTGTCGAGGCGGACGGCCTTGTCGCCGTCGTACTCGATGGTGACCTGCGTCTTGCCGTCGGGGCGCAGGTAGGGGATGGTGCCGTTCTTGCGGACCTCGGAGAGGCGCTTGGCCAGTCGGTGCGCCAGGAAGATCGGCAGCGGCATCAGGGTGGGCGTCTCGTCGGACGCGTAGCCGAACATCAGGCCCTGGTCACCGGCGCCCTGACGGTCCAGCTCGTCCTCGTCGCCCTCGACCCGGGACTCGTACGCCGTGTCGACACCCTGGGCGATGTCCGGCGACTGCGCGCCGATCGACACCGAGACACCGCAGGAGGCGCCGTCGAAGCCCTTCTTGGAGGAGTCGTAACCGATCTCGAGGATCTTGTTGCGGACGAGGGTCGCGATGTCCGCGTAGGTCTTGGTGGTGACCTCGCCGGCCACGTGCACCAGGCCGGTGGTGATCAGCGTCTCGACGGCGACGCGGGAGGTCGGGTCCTCCTTGAGCAGCGCGTCGAGAATGGTGTCGCTGATCTGGTCAGCGATCTTGTCGGGGTGACCCTCGGTCACGGACTCCGAGGTGAACAGGCGACGGGACACAACGCTCCCTGGGGTTGCAGCGGCTGCTGGCTGATCATGGGCGGACGGGCTCGGGGGCTGCGCCCGGCTCCGTCCGAGAACAGTTTATCGGTCGCACTCGGCCAAGGGCCTCCCTGTCTCGCCTCTCGGGAGGGCTGTGACCTGCGGCACGGGCATTCTGCCCAATGCACCTGCGCCTTGACCAGGGTCGCCACACCCCTGAGGCAGAGGTTTGAGAGGACTGAGAAACGAATGAAACATTCAGATGAGACGCCGCGCCACCAGATCCCAGACGATTTCGGCCAGATGTTCCTTCGGGCCGTGCGGCACGGGCGTCTCGCTGCCGTCGGCGCCCAGCACCACCGCCTCGTTCTCCTCGGAGCCGAAGGTCTTGCGCTCCCCCACCTCGTTGACGACCAGCAGGTCGCAGCCCTTGCGCGCCAGCTTGGCCCGCCCGTTGGCGAGGACGTCGTCGGTCTCGGCGGCGAAGCCGACGACGAGCTGTCCGGGCCGGGCGCGGTCGGCGGAGATCTCCGCGAGAATGTCCGGATTCCGTACGAGGACGATGGGGTCGGGGTCCCGGTCGTCCTTCTTCTTGATCTTCCCGGTCGCATAGGTCTCCGGCCGGAAGTCGGCGACCGCGGCGGCCATGACGACCGCGTCGGCCTCCGCCGCGGCCTTCAGCACCGCCTCGCGCAGCTGCACGGCGGTGCCCACCTGGACGACGTCGACGCCCGCCGGATCGGCCAGGCCGGTGTTGGCGGCGATCAGGGTGACCCGGGCCCCGCGGGCGGCGGCGGTGCGGGCGAGGGCGTAGCCCTGCTTGCCGGAGGAGCGGTTGCCGAGGAAGCGGACCGGGTCGAGCGGCTCGCGGGTGCCGCCGGCGCTGACGACGACGTGCCGGCCGGCGAGGTCGGGCTCCGTCACGCCCCTGGCGAGGACGCGGCGGCAGACCTCGAAGATCTCGGCGGGGTCGGGCAGCCGGCCCTTGCCGGTGTCGACGCCGGTGAGACGGCCGACGGCGGGCTCGATGACGACGGCGCCACGGCGGCGCAGCGTGGCCACGTTCTCCTGGGTGGCCGGGTGCTCCCACATCTCGGTGTGCATCGCGGGTGCGAAGACGACCGGGCAGCGGGCGGTCAGGAGCGTGTTGGTGAGCAGGTCGTCCGCCAGGCCGTGGGCGGCCCTCGCCAGCGTGTCCGCGGTCGCCGGGGCGACGACGACCAGGTCGGCGTGCTGCCCGATACGGACGTGCGGCACCTCGTGGACCTCGTCCCAGACCTCGGTGGAGACGGGGTTGCCGGAGAGGGCGGACCAGGTGGCGGCGCCGACGAAGCGCAGCGCGGAGGCGGTGGGGACGACGCGGACGTCGTGGCCCGACTCGGTGAACCTGCGCAGCAGCTCACAGGCCTTGTAGGCGGCGATGCCACCGCTGACCCCCAGCACGACCTTCGGCTTGTCCACCGTCTCTCCCCGGCTCGGCAACGTACGGGTCCATCACACACCACAGGCCCGACAGTCGCGCTGCCGGGCCTGTGGAAAAGCCAACTGCAATGTGAAAGTACTACTGCGCGGGGCCCTCGACGGCCTCGGACGTCAGCAGACCCGCGTTGATCTCGCGCAGGGCGATCGAGAGCGGCTTCTCGTGCACGTGGGTGTCGACGAGCGGACCGACGTACTCGAGGAGGCCCTCGCCGAGCTGCGAGTAGTACGCGTTGATCTGGCGGGCACGCTTGGCCGCGTAGATCACGAGGCTGTACTTCGAGTCGGTGGCCTCGAGGAGCTCGTCGATCGGCGGGTTGATGATGCCCTCGGGCGCGGAGATGGAAGAGGACACGCTCTACCTTCCGATGGATGGGAAAGATTGGGTGCGAGCGATCACACCTGAACGATCTGGACGATCAGGCACGATCACACGACATCCATCAAGGCTAGCAGCTCGCGCGCCACGTCCTCGACGGAGGTGTTGACCAAGGTCATGTCGAACTCCGGCTCGGCGGCCAGTTCGACCCTTGCCGCGTCGAGGCGACGCTCGATCACCTCGGGCGGCTCGGTGCCACGTCCCGTGAGCCTGCGTACGAGCTCCTCCCAGGAGGGAGGAGCCAGGAACACCAGCTGGGCGTCCGCCATCGACTCACGGACCTGCCGGGCCCCCTGGAGGTCGATCTCCAGCAGGACGGGCTCGCCCGCCTCCAGGCGCTCCAGCACGGCCGTACGCGGCGTGCCGTAGCGGTTGCCGGCGAACTCGGCCCACTCCAGCAGCTCACCGTTGGCGATCAGCTTGTCCATCTCGTCGTCGGTGACGAAGAAGTAGTGGACTCCGTGCTTCTCGCCCGGGCGGGGTCTGCGGGTCGTCGCCGACACCGAGAGCCAGACCTCGGGGTGTTCCTTGCGCATATGGGCGACGACCGTGCTCTTGCCGACCCCGGAGGGGCCGGAGAGCACGGTCAGCCGCGGACGTACGTCCGGGGGCTCGGGGGTCGTCCCCCGGAATGTTGCAGCCATGCAGCGATTATTCCAGCAATCCCGGAGTGCCCGGGACTCCCGGTCCGGAGGTCCCGGGCCTCAGGAGCCGGTGCTGCCGAACTCACGCTCCAGGGAAGCGATCTGGTTGGACCCGAGACCGCGCACGCGGCGGCTCTCGGAGATGCCGAGTCGCTCCATGATCTGCTTGGCGCGGACCTTGCCCACGCCCGGCAGGGACTCGAGCAGCGCGGAGACCTTCATCTTGCCGATGACGTCGTTCTCCTGGCCCTGCTTGATGACCTCGTGCAGGGAGGCGCCGGAGTGCTTGAGTCGATTCTTGACCTCGGCCCGCTCCCGGCGAGCCGCGGCGGCCTTTTCGAGCGCGGCTGCGCGCTGTTCAGGGGTAAGGGGCGGAAGAGCCACGCCTACGTCACCTCGGATGTCGAACTGTCGGATACGGACCGGTGAGGAACCTAGTCGCCCCACACCTGGGGAGCCACGAGCAACACGCTCGCCCGGTGACTCTCGTCGGAGACTAGCGGCCAACTCCGCCAGAGTCAGCGAGAACAGCGGAAAAGTCCTGGTCAGCCTCCGCCAGGACGGACATTTAGGACATAATGCCCCGGATTTGAGGATGTATTCAGACTCAAGCGGGCCTCGGACCACTCATCGGAGGACTCGATCGAGCGGCTCGAACACCCCTGACGGTGTCAGGAAGCCGCCACAGCGGCCCGGATCTCGTCCGCGAAACGGTCCGAGACGGAACGCAGCGCGGCGACGTCCGGACCGTGCCGCAGCACACCCCGGCTGACGTTCGGGACGACGTTGCGGACGGCCGCCCCGAACACGCCGGGAAGATCGGCGGCGGTGGCCCCCTGCGCGCCGACGCCGGGCGCCAGGAGCGGGCCGTTGATCGCGAGGTCGTACGACGACAGGTCGCCCAGCGTCGCGCCGACGACCGCGCCGAAGGACCCCAGGGGCTCCTCCCCGGTGTTCTCGGCCGTCAGGTGGCCCAGCATCGTCGCGCCGACGTTCCGGCCGTCCGCGCGGACCGCGTGCTGCACCTCGCCGCCCTCCGGGTTGGAGGTCAGGGCGAGCACGAACAGCCCCGAGCCGCTCTCGCGCGCGAGGGCGATGGCCGGCGAGAGCGAGCCGTAGCCGAGGTACGGCGAGACGGTCAGCGCGTCCGAGAACAGCGGGGAGTCCTTGCGCAGGAAGGCCTCGGCGTACGCGGCCATGGTGGAGCCGATGTCGCCGCGCTTGGCGTCCATCAGGACGAGCGTGCCGGCCGCCCTGGCCTCCTCCACGGTCCTCTCCAGTACGGCGACGCCCCGGGACCCGAAGCGCTCGAAGAACGCGCTCTGCGGCTTGACGACGGCGACCCGGTCGGCCAGCGCCTCCACGACCGTGCGGCTGAACCGCTCCAGGCCCGCCACGTCGTCGTTCAGGCCCCACTCGGTGAGCAGGGAGGCGTGCGGGTCGATGCCGACGCACAGCGGCCCGCGCTCGTCCATGGCGCGGCGCAGCCGGGCGCCGAAGGGCTCGCAGGAGGTCATACCGTCTTCCTCACGTCGGCGCCGACCGCGTCGGCGAGGGTGGCGTAGGGGCTCGTGCGCAGGCGCGCGGCGAGTCCCTTGTGGATCGCCCGGCTCCAGAAGGGACCCTCGTAGACGAACGCGCTGTAGCCCTGCACGAGGGTGGCTCCGGCGAGGATGCGCTGCCAGGCGTCCTCGGCGTTCTCGATGCCGCCGACCCCCACCAGGGTGATGCGGTCGCCCACGCGCGCGTAGAGGCGGCGCAGCACCTCCAGGGAGCGGGCCTTCAGGGGAGCGCCGGACAGTCCGCCGGTCTCCTTCACGAGGGTGGGTTCGGACCTCAGACCGAGGCCCTCGCGCGCGATGGTGGTGTTGGTGGCGATGATCCCGTCCAGGCCGAGCTCGACGGCCAGGTCGGCGACGGCGTCGACGTCCTCGTCCGCCAGGTCCGGGGCGATCTTGACGAGGAGGGGCACGCGACGGGTGCGCACCACCCGGTCCGCGGCCTCGCGGACGGCGCTCAGCAGGGGCCGCAGCGCCTCGGTGGCCTGCAGGTTGCGCAGGCCGGGCGTGTTGGGAGACGAGACGTTCACGACCAGGTAGTCGGCGTACGGCGCCAGACGCTCGGTCGACTTCACGTAGTCGTCGGCCGCCTCCGCCTCCGGGACCACCTTGGTCTTGCCGATGTTGACGCCCACGACGGTCCTGAAGACCGGCTCACGGGCCGCCAGACGGGCCGCCACGGCCAGCGAGCCCTCGTTGTTGAAGCCCATGCGGTTGATGAGCGCCCGGTCCTTCAGGAGCCGGAACAGCCGCTTCCTGGAGTTGCCCGGCTGGGCCTCCCCCGTCACCGTGCCGATCTCGACGTGGTCGAAGCCGAGCATCGACATGCCGTCGACGGCGACGGCGTTCTTGTCGAAGCCGGCGGCGAGCCCGAAGGGGCCGTGCATGCGCAGCCCGAAGGCCTCGGTGCGCAGCTCCTTGTGGCGGGGGGCGAGGGCGGCGGCGACGAAGGTGCGCAGCACGGGGATGCGGACGGCGAGACGGATCCAGCGGAAGGCCAGGTAGTGGGCCGCCTCCGGGTCCATGCGCTTGAAGACGAGGTTGAAGAAGAGCTTGTACATGGTGTCCTCACGAGGAGGGGGACACCGTTCCCGGTGTCCCCCTCGTCGGCTGCTAGTCGCGGGCCGCGGTCAGGTGCTCCGCGTGTTCCTGGAGCGAGCGGACGCCCACGTCACCGTGGTTGAGGGCGTCGATGCCCTGGACGGCCGCGGCGAGCGCCTGGACCGTCGTCAGGCACGGGACCGACCGCGCCACGGCCGCCGTACGGATCTCGTAGCCGTCGAGGCGGCCGCCGGTGCCGTACGGGGTGTTGACGATGAGGTCGACCTCGCCGTCGTGGATCAGCTGGACGATGGTCTTCTCGCCGTTCGGGCCGGTGCCCTCGGACTGCTTGCGCACGATGGTGGCGTTGATGCCGTTGCGCTTGAGGACCTCGGCCGTGCCCGAGGTGGCCAGCAGCTCGAAGCCGTGCGCCACCAGCTCGCGCGCCGGGAAGATCATCGAGCGCTTGTCGCGGTTGGCGACCGAGATGAACGCGCGGCCCTTGGTCGGCAGCGGGCCGTAGGCGCCGGCCTGCGACTTGGCGTAGGCCGTGCCGAAGACCGAGTCGATGCCCATGACCTCGCCGGTGGAGCGCATCTCCGGGCCGAGGACGGTGTCGACGCCGCGTCCCTGGATGTCCCGGAAGCGGGACCAGGGCATGACCGCCTCCTTGACGGAGATCGGCGCGTCCAGCGGGAGCTCGCCGCCGTCCCCGTTGGCCGGAAGCAGCCCCTCCGCGCGCAGTTCCGCGACGGTCGCGCCCAGGGAGATGCGGGCGGCGGCCTTGGCGAGCGGCACCGCGGTCGCCTTCGAGGTGAAGGGGACCGTGCGGGACGCGCGCGGGTTGGCCTCCAGGACGTACAGGATGTCGCCGGCCAGCGCGAACTGGATGTTGATCAGGCCACGCACGCCGACCCCACGGGCGATGGCCTCCGTCGAGGCCCGCAGCCGCTTGATGTCGAAGCCGCCCAGCGTGATCGGCGGCAGCGCGCACGCGGAGTCGCCGGAGTGGATCCCGGCCTCCTCGATGTGCTCCATGACGCCGCCGAGGTAGAGCTCCTCGCCGTCGTAGAGCGCGTCGACGTCGATCTCGATGGCGTCGTCGAGGAAGCGGTCGACCAGGACCGGCCGGGAGGGGCTGATCTCGGTCGACTCGGCGATGTAGGTCGACAGCCGGGTCTCGTCGTAGACGATCTCCATGCCACGCCCGCCGAGGACGTACGACGGCCGCACGAGGACCGGGTAGCCGATCTCGTCGGCGATCGCCTTGGCCTCGGAGAAGGTGGTGGCGGTGCCGTGCTTGGGAGCCGGCAGGCCCGCCTCGGCGAGCACACGCCCGAAGGCGCCGCGGTCCTCGGCTGCGTGGATCGCCTCCGGGGAGGTGCCCACGATGGGCACGCCGTTGTCCTTGAGGGCCTGCGAGAGGCCGAGCGGGGTCTGGCCGCCGAGCTGGACGACGACACCGGCAACGGGGCCGGCCTGCTGCTCGGCGTGGACGATCTCCAGCACGTCCTCGAGCGTCAGCGGCTCGAAGTACAGGCGGTCGGAGGTGTCGTAGTCCGTGGAGACGGTCTCCGGGTTGCAGTTGACCATCACGGTCTCGTACCCGGCGTCGCTCAGCGCGAAGGAGGCGTGGACGCAGGAGTAGTCGAACTCGATGCCCTGGCCGATGCGGTTCGGGCCGGAGCCCAGGATGATCACGGCCGGCTTCTCGCGCGGCGCGACCTCGCTCTCCTCGTCGTAGGAGGAGTAGAAGTACGGCGTCTTCGCCGCGAACTCGGCGGCGCAGGTGTCGACCGTCTTGTAGACCGGGCGGATGCCCAGCGCGTGCCGCACCTCGCGCACGACGTCCTCGCGAAGGCCCCGGATCTCGCCGATCTGCTGGTCGGAGAAGCCGTGCCGCTTGGCCTCGGCCAGCAGGTCGGGCGTGAGCTCCACGGCCTCGGCCAGTTCGTCGGCGATCTCCTTGATCAGGAAGAGCTGGTCGACGAACCAGGGGTCGATCTTCGTGTACTCGAAGACCTCCTCGGGCGTGGCGCCCGCGCGGATGGCCTGCATGACGGTGTTGATCCGGCCGTCGGTCGGACGGACCGCCTCCTCCAGCAGCGTCACCTTGTCGCCGGGCTCGCCGATGAAGGTGAACTGGCTGCCCTTCTTCTCCAGCGAGCGCAGCGCCTTCTGGAAGGCCTCGGTGAAGTTGCGGCCGATGGCCATGGCCTCGCCGACCGACTTCATGGTGGTGGTCAGCGTGGAGTCGGCCTGCGGGAACTTCTCGAAGGCGAACCGCGGGGCCTTGACAACGACGTAGTCGAGCGTGGGCTCGAAGGAGGCCGGGGTCTCCTGGGTGATGTCGTTCGGGATCTCGTCCAGGGTGTAGCCGACGGCGAGCTTGGCGGCGATCTTGGCGATCGGGAAGCCGGTCGCCTTGGAGGCGAGGGCCGAGGAGCGGGACACGCGCGGGTTCATCTCGATGACGATCACCCGGCCGTCCTCGGGGTTCACCGCGAACTGGATGTTGCAGCCGCCGGTGTCGACGCCGACCTCGCGGATCACGGCGATGCCGATGTCCCGCAGGATCTGGTACTCGCGGTCGGTGAGCGTCATCGCGGGCGCGACGGTGATGGAGTCGCCGGTGTGCACGCCCATGGGGTCGAAGTTCTCGATGGAGCAGACGACCACGACGTTGTCGTGCTTGTCGCGCATCAGCTCCAGCTCGTACTCCTTCCAGCCGAGGATGGACTCCTCCAGGAGCACCTCGGTGGTCGGGGAGAGGGTGAGGCCCTGGCCGGCGATGCGGCGCAGCTCCTCCTCGTCGTGCGCGAAGCCGGAGCCGGCGCCGCCCATGGTGAAGGAGGGGCGGACGACGACCGGGTAGCCGCCGAGGGTGTCGACGCCCGCGAGGACGTCCTCCATGGAGTGGCAGATGACCGAGCGGGCGGACTCGCCGTGCCCGATCTTCTGCCGGACGGCCTCGACGACCAGCTTGAACTGGTCGCGGTCCTCGCCCTTGTGGATCGCCTCGACGTTGGCGCCGATCAGCTCGACGCCGTACTTGGCCAGGACGCCGTTCTCGTCCAGCGAGATGGCCGTGTTGAGGGCCGTCTGGCCGCCCAGCGTGGGCAGGAGGGCGTCGGGCCGCTCCTTGGCGATGATCTTCTCGACGAACTCGGGGGTGATCGGCTCGACGTAGGTGGCGTCGGCGATCTCCGGGTCGGTCATGATCGTCGCCGGGTTGGAGTTCACCAGGATGACCCGCAGGCCCTCGGACCGCAGGACGCGGCACGCCTGGGTGCCGGAGTAGTCGAACTCGGCGGCCTGGCCGATGACGATCGGGCCGGAGCCGATGACCAGGACGGACTGGATATCGGTGCGCTTAGGCACGCTGGCCCTCCATCAGAGATACGAAGCGGTCGAACAGGTAGGCGGCGTCGTGCGGGCCGGCGGCCGCTTCGGGGTGGTACTGAACGCTGAAGGCAGGCTGGTCGAGCAGCTGCAGGCCCTCGACCACGTCGTCGTTGAGGCAGACGTGGGAGACCTCGGCCCGCCCGAACTTCGTCTCGCTGACCTTGTCGAGCGGCGCGTCCACGGCGAAGCCGTGGTTGTGCGCGGTGACCTCGACCTTGCCGGTCGTACGGTCCTGCACGGGCTGGTTGATGCCCCGGTGGCCGTACTTCAGCTTGTAGGTGCCGAAGCCGAGGGCGCGGCCCAGGATCTGGTTGCCGAAGCAGATGCCGAACAGCGGCGTCTTCCGCTCCAGGACGGCGGTCATCAGCTCGACCGGGCCGTCGGCGGTGGCCGGGTCGCCGGGGCCGTTGGAGAAGAACACACCGTCGGGGTTGACGGCGTAGACCTCGTCGGCGGTGGCCGTGGCGGGCAGGACGTGCACCTCGATGCCGCGCTCGGCCATGCGGTGCGGGGTCATGCCCTTGATGCCGAGGTCGATCGCGGCGACGGTGAACCTCTTCTCGCCGACCGCCGGGACGACGTACGCCTCCTGGGTGGCGACCTCCTCGTACAGCGAGGCGCCCTTCATGTGGGGCTGGGCCTGCACGCGCGCGAGGAGCTCGTCCTCGGCGGCGATCGCGTCCCCGGAGAAGATCCCGGCGCGCATGGAGCCGCGCTCGCGCAGATGGCGGGTCAGGGCGCGGGTGTCGATGCCGCTGATGCCGACGACGCCCTGGGCGACCAGCTCGTCGTCCAGGGAGCGTTTGGCGCGCCAGTTGGACGGCACGCGCGCGGGGTCGCGGACGACGTAGCCGGAGACCCAGATCCGCTTGGACTCGTCGTCCTCGTCGTTCCAGCCGGTGTTGCCGATCTGCGGGGCGGTCGCGACGACGATCTGGCGGTCGTACGACGGGTCGGTGAGGGTCTCCTGGTAGCCGGTCATGCCGGTCGAGAACACCGCCTCGCCGAAGGTCACCCCCACGGCCCCGTAGGCGCGGCCGCGGAAGGTCCGGCCGTCCTCCAGGACGAGTACGGCGGGAACCCGGGTGGCTCCCCTGGTGGAGGTTGTCATCGTGCGCCTTCCGTCTTGTTGATCATCTGGTTCAGGGTGCCGACCCACTCGGTGTGCTCGGCCGCGTGGTCCGAGCGGAACCCGGAGTCGATCAGCCGCTCGCCGTGCGCCCACGTCACCACGAGCAGCCCGCCCTCGGTCAGCACCTTGCCGGCGATGCCCTTGTCGAGCCGGGCCTCGCGCAGCTGCGCCAGCGGGACGAAGAAGTCGCTCGCGCCGGGGCGTACGACGTCCAGGCCCGCGTCCGTCAGGGTGAGCTCGACCCGGCTGCGGGTGCCGAGGCCGTGCGCCACGATGCGGTCGAGCCACTGACCTGCGGTCGTGGAGCCGTGGTAGCGACCGCTCATCGTCAGTCTCGCCTCGCCGGGGTCCTCCGGCGCGGTAGGCAGGTCCGGGATGTCTCCCTGGAGCGTGCCGCGCCACTTCCAGCCCTCGCGCATCAGCCAGTAGACGAGCGCGACGAAGAGGGCGAGGCCGACCAGCCAGCCGACCCGTGCGGCCCAGTCGGTGACCTGGGCCGACTTCTTCTCGGCGGCGAGTGAGGCGGCGAGCAGGGTTACTGGTGTCACGTGAGCTTCCCGTCGACGAGCGTGGCCTTGCCCCGGAGCCACGTGTGCGTCACACGGCCCGGCAGCTCACGCCCCTCGTACGGGGTGTTCCGGCTGCGCGAGGCGAAGCCCGCGGGGTCCACCGACCCACGGTATGCCGTGTCGACGAGCGTGAGGTTGGCGGGCTCACCAGCCGAGACGGGACGCCCGTGCCCCTGCGCCCGCCCGATCCGCGCGGGCTTGAAGGACATGCGCTCGGCGACCCCGGCCCAGTCCAGCAGGCCCGTCTCCACCATGGTCTCCTGCACCACTGACAACGCGGTCTCCAGGCCCACCATCCCCATGGCGGCCGCGGCCCACTCGCAGTCCTTGTCCTCGTGCGGGTGCGGGGCGTGGTCGGTGGCGACGATGTCGATCGTGCCGTCCGCCAGCGCCTCCCGCAGGGCCAGCACGTCGCGCTCGGTGCGCAGCGGCGGGTTGACCTTGTAGACCGGGTTGTAGGTGCGCACCAGCTCGTCCGTGAGGAGCAGGTGGTGCGGGGTGACCTCCGCGGTGACGTCGATGCCGCGGGACTTGGCCCAGCGGACGATCTCGACCGAGCCCGCGGTCGACAGGTGGCAGATGTGCACGCGGGAGCCGACGTGCTCGGCGAGCAGGACGTCCCGGGCGATGATCGACTCCTCGGCCACCGCGGGCCAGCCCCCGAGCCCCAGCTCGGCGGAGACGATCCCCTCGTTCATCTGGGCGCCCTCGGTCAGCCGCGGCTCCTGCGCGTGCTGGGCGACGACCCCGCCGAAGGCCTTCACGTACTCCAGGGCGCGGCGCATGATCACCGCGTCGTCGACGCACTTGCCGTCGTCGGAGAAGACGGTGACTCCCGCGGCCGACTCGTGCATGGCGCCCAGCTCGGCGAGCTTCCTGCCCTCCAGGCCGACGGTGACGGCGCCGATGGGCTGTACGTCGCAGTAGCCGTGCTCCTGGCCGAGCCGGTAGACCTGCTCGACGACGCCGGCGGTGTCGGCGACCGGGAAGGTGTTGGCCATGGCGAACACGGCCGTGTAGCCGCCGCTCGCTGCCGCGCGCGTGCCGGTCAGCACGGTCTCGGAGTCCTCGCGTCCCGGCTCGCGCAGATGCGTGTGCAGGTCGACGAGGCCGGGCAGCAGCACCTTGCCGTCGGCCTCGACGACCTCCGCCCCCTCGGCTGACAGCCCGCTGCCGACCGCCTCGATGACGGCACCGTCGATCAGGACGTCCTGTGACTCGCCGCCGAGCACCTTCGCGCCACGGATCAGGATCTTGCTCATCTGTCTTACTTCTCCTCGATACGGGCGTGGGTGACGGCGGGCTCGGCACCGCCGAGCAGCAGGTACAGGACGGCCATCCGGATGGAGACTCCGTTTGCGACCTGCTCGACGACGGTGCAGCGGTCGGAGTCGGCGACCTCGGCGGTGATCTCCATGCCGCGGACCATCGGACCGGGGTGCATCACGATGGCGTGCTCGGGCATCCGCGCCATGCGTTCGCCGTCGAGGCCGTAGCGGCGCGAGTACTCGCGCTCGGTCGGGAAGAAGGCCGCGTTCATGCGCTCGCGCTGGACCCGCAGCATCATCACCGCGTCGGACTTGGTGAGCGTGGAGTCGAGGTCGTACGACACCTCGCAGGGCCAGGTCTCGACGCCGACCGGCACCAGGGTGGGCGGGGCGACCACGGTGACCTCGGCGCCGAGCGTGTGCAGCAGGTCGACGTTGGAGCGGGCGACCCGGCTGTGCAGGACGTCGCCGACGATGGTGATGCGCCGGCCGGACAGGTCCTGCCCGAGCCCGGCGTCCCGGCCGACGAGCCGGCGGCGCATGGTGAACGCGTCCAGCAGGGCCTGGGTGGGGTGCTGGTGGGTGCCGTCCCCGGCGTTGATGACGGCGGCGTCGATCCAGCCGGAGTTGGCGAGGCGGTAGGGGGCGCCGGAGGCGCCGTGCCGGATGACCACGGCGTCGACGCCCATGGCCTCCAGGGTCTGGGCGGTGTCCTTCAGGGACTCGCCCTTGGAGACGCTGGAGCCCTTGGCGGAGAAGTTGATGACGTCCGCCGACAGGCGCTTCTCGGCGGCTTCGAAGGAGATACGCGTGCGCGTGGAGTCCTCGAAGAAGAGGTTGACGATCGTACGGCCGCGCAGGGTCGGCAGTTTCTTGATCGGCCGGTCCGCGACCCGGGCCATCTCCTCGGCGGTGTCGAGGATCAGGACGGCGTCGTCGCGGGTGAGGTCGGCGGCCGAGATGAGATGACGCTGCATCTGTCAGGCTCCGTAAGGCAGTTCAGGATTCGGGAGATTCCGGGCAGACCAGGGCACGCCGAAAGGACGCGTGCCGAGCGGCCGCTACTGGGTCTGCTTCGCGCCGAGCAGCACGGTGTCGCGACCGTCCTCCTCGGCGAGCTGGACCTTGACCGTCTCCCGCAGCGACGTGGGGAGGTTCTTGCCGACGTAGTCGGCGCGGATGGGCAGTTCACGGTGGCCCCGGTCGACCAGGACCGCCAGCTGCACCGCGCGCGGGCGCCCGACGTCGTTCAGTGCGTCGAGGGCGGCTCTGACGGTCCGGCCGGAGAAGAGCACGTCGTCGACGAGGACGACCAGCCTGCCGTCGATGCCGTCACCGGGGATCTCGGTGCGGGCCAGCGCACGCGGCGGATGCATGCGCAGGTCGTCGCGGTACATGGTGATGTCGAGCGAACCGCACGGGATCTTGCGGTCGGTGATCTCCTCGAGCTTCGCGGCGAGCCGCTGGGCGAGGAAGACGCCTCGGGTCGGAATGCCGAGCAGCACCACGTCGTCGGCGCCCTTGGCGCGCTCGACGATCTCGTGGGCGATGCGGGTCAGTACCCGCGCGATGTCGGGCCCTTCGAGAACGGGCCGGGCATCGGACGCCTGCGTGTCCTGCGTGTCCATACGAAACGGACCTCCTTCTCCGCCTCACGGGACGGACCTTAAAGGACGTCGGATTTGCGCCATCCACGGTAGCAGGCCCGCACGACACGCCTGATCACCCCCCTGGCCCAATCGGCCACCGCTACCACGGAAGAGTCGGTGTGGACCATTCGGCTTGACGCAGAAGAATCACGCTGCGTAACCTCACAGTGAGTTACCAGACGCGCGGCCGCGGAACCTCCGCAGCCGCGTCGACACAGTGTCCGGGGAGCTATATGTCCAGCGAATACGCCAAACAGCTCGGGGCCAAGCTCCGGGCCATCCGCACCCAGCAGGGCCTTTCCCTCCACGGTGTCGAGGAGAAGAGCCAGGGACGCTGGAAGGCGGTCGTGGTCGGTTCGTACGAGCGCGGTGACCGCGCGGTGACCGTACAGCGTCTTGCCGAACTGGCGGATTTCTATGGCGTTCCCGTTCAGGAGCTGCTGCCGGGCACCACGCCGGGCGGCGCGGCCGAGCCCCCGCCGAAGCTGGTCCTCGACCTGGAGCGGCTGGCCACCGTGCCGGCCGAGAAGGCGGGCCCCCTGCAGCGCTACGCCGCCACGATCCAGTCGCAGCGCGGTGACTACAACGGCAAGGTGCTCTCGATCCGCCAGGACGACCTGCGCACACTCGCCGTGATCTACGACCAGTCCCCCTCGGTCCTCACCGAGCAGCTGATCAGCTGGGGCGTGCTGGACGCCGACGCGCGGCGCGCGGTGGCCTCCCACGAGGAGGGCTGAGCCGCACGGCTCCTCAGCAGAAACGTGCCGCCGGGGTGGCCGGGACTTCATGGTTCCGGCCACCCCGTCGGCTTTCTCAGCCTCCCGGAGGCCGCTTCGGCCCCGGAATGCCAGGGGGCCCGCAGCAGTCACGGACGCTGTTGGTTAATTCGGGCCCTGGCGTGACGTCGGCCTTCAAGACCTGGTTGTGGTCTTGAAGGCCGACGTTGTCGTCTGGGGTGGGTGTCGATGTCTATGCAGCCGAAGGGGCCGGGGGAGATTCCGGCGGAGACGGTGCGGGTGGCGCGGGCCGCGTTCCCGAAGGGGAGCCCGGCGATCCGGGTCCGGGACGAGCTGGGTCCGCTGTTCACCGACGAGGAGTTCGCGGACCTGTTCCCTGCGCGGGGGAAGCCTGCCTGGTCACCGGGGCGCCTCGCGTTGGTGCTGGTGTTGCAGTTCGTCGAGGGGCTCACCGACCGGCAGGCCGCCGAGGCGGTGCGGGCGAGGATCGACTTCAAATACGCCCTCGCGTTAGAGCTGGCTGACCCGGGCTTCGACTTTTCGGTGCTGTCGGAGTTCCGGGACCGACTCGTCGAAGCGGAGGCGGGCAGGCGGGTGCTGGACGGCGTCCTGGCCGCGGCCCGGGAGAAGGGCCTGCTCAGGGCGGCCGGCCGGGCCCGCACCGACTCCACGCACGTGCTGTCTGCGGCCCGTCAGTTGTGCTGGCTGGAGATGGTCGCGGAGACGCTGCGCTCAGCGTTGAACACGGTGGCTGAACAGGCCCCCGAATGGCTGGCCGGCATCGCGGAGCCGGACTGGTTCAAGCACTACGCGACGAAGGCCGAGGACTCCCGGTTTCCCCAGGCCCGTGCCAGGCGGGACGAAGTGGGCCTGCGGATCGGCAGGGACGGGACGCGGCTGCTTGAGGCAGTCTTCGCCTCCGGCGCACCGCACGGTCTGCGGGCGCTGGACGAGGTGGAGATCCTTCGGCGGGTGTGGGTGCAGCACTTCCACCAGGTCGGCGGCGAGGTGGCACGGCGGGACCCAAAAGACCGGCCGCCGGGCGCGATGCGCCTGGTCACGCCCTATGACATCGAGGCCCGGGGCAGCGTCAAACGCGATACCTTCTGGGACGGCTACAAGGTCCACCTCACCGAGACCTGCGAGCCGAACACCCCGAACCTGATCACGAACGTGGCCACCACCGACGCCACCGTCCCCGACAACGTCATGAGCGAGGTGATCCACGCCGGGCTCGCTGTCCGCGACTGCCTGCCCAGCGAGCACTGGGTCGACGCCGGATACCCCACCGCCGCCGCTCTGGTGATCGCCCGCCACCGGCACGGCACCACCCTGCACGGCCCCGTCGCGGCCAACACCAGCGCACAGACCAGCACCGCGGGCGGCTACGACCAGGAAGCCTTCACCATCGACTGGGACCAGAAGAAGGTCACCTGCCCCGGCGGCGCCACGAACACCACCTGGAGCAACCGGCTCTCCCAGCAAGGGCTGCCCGTGATCCGGGTGCGGTTCTCCGTGCTGGACTGCCGGCCCTGTCCGGTGCGGCGCGAGTGCATCAACTCGGCCACTGCCGAACGCCGCGAACTACGGCTGCGACACCACGACGAACACCACGCGCTCCGCACGGCCAGGGCAGAACAGCAGACCGACGGCTGGAAAGAGCGCTACAAGATCCGGGCCGGCGTCGAGGGCACCATCTCCCAGGGCGTCGGGCGCTGCGGCCTGCGCAGATCCCGCTACCGCGGCCTCGCCAAGACCAGCCTCCAGCACCAGCTCACCGGCGCCGCCATCAACCTCGCCCGCATCGACGCACACCTCACCGGCACACCCAGGGCCCGCACACGCACCAGCCACTTCGCAGCACTTCGCCCCGCCGACCAAGCCGACGGGGCGAAGCAACAGGGCCCGAATTAACCAACAGCGTCCAGTCACGCTGCGGGCCCCCTGGCGATGCCGTACCTCTGTCACGCCTCTTCCAGGCTGTCACGCCTCTTCGCGGCGCAGTGAGGGCTTGAGCTCCTTGAGCCGGCCCAGCAGGCCGTTGACGAACGCCGGCGACTCGTCCGTGGAGAACTCCTTGGCGAGCTGCACCATCTCGTCGAGGACCACGGCGTCCGGGACCTCGTCGACCCAGATCAGCTCGTAGGCGCCCAGGCGCAGGATGTTGCGGTCCACGACCGGCATCCGGTCCAGCGTCCAGCCGACCGAGTACTGCGCGATCAGCTCGTCGATCCGCTTCGCGTGCTGGGCGTAGCCCTCGACCAGCTGCATCGTGTACTCGCTCACCGGCGGCTGCCGGGGGTCGTCCCGGGAGAGCCGGATCCAGTCCGCGAGAACCGTCAGGACGTCGACTCCGCGCTGGTCGCCCTCGAAGAGGATCTGGAAGGCGCGCTTGCGGGCCGTGTTGCGGGCGGCCACGGTTAGCTGTTCACCCGGCCGAGGTAGTCGCTGGTACGGGTGTCGACCTTGATCTTCTCACCGGTGGTGATGAAGAGCGGGACCTGGATCTGGTGGCCGGTCTCCAGGGTGGCGGGCTTGGTGCCGCCGGTGGAGCGGTCGCCCTGCAGGCCCGGCTCGGTCTCCTGGACGACGAGCTCGACGGCGGCCGGCAGCTCGACGAAGAGCACCTCGCCCTCGTGCTGCGCGACGGTGGCGGTGAAGCCCTCGATGAGGAAGTTGGCGGCGTCGCCGACAGCCTTGCGGTCGACCATCAGCTGGTCGTAGGTCTCCATGTCCATGAAGACGAAGTACTCGCCGTCCATGTACGAGAACTGCATGTCGCGCTTGTCGACAGTGGCCGTCTCGACCTTGACGCCGGCGTTGAAGGTCTTGTCGACGACCTTGCCCGAGAGCACGTTCTTGAGCTTGGTGCGCACGAATGCCGGGCCCTTGCCGGGCTTGACGTGCTGGAACTCGACGACGGACCAGAGCTGGCCGCCTTCGAGCTTGAGCACAAGGCCGTTCTTGAGGTCGTTCGTGGAAGCCACGGTTGCGGAATCTCCTGGACTGACGTGGACGACCCCGGCGCACGCACTCCTACAGCGCGAGCAGCTCCTTGGTCGTGATGGTGAGTAGCTCGGGTCCGCCGTCCGCCTCGGGGCGGACGACGAGCGTGTCATCGATCCGGACGCCGCCCCGGCCGGGGAGGTGGACCCCCGGTTCGACGGTGACCGGCACGCAAGCGTCCAGTTTACCCATGGCTGAAGGGGCCAGCTGCGGGTCCTCGTCGATTTCGAGTCCGACGCCGTGGCCGATCAGCGGTGGCAGGCCCTGGGTGTACCCCGCCGAGTCCAGCAGCTGCCGGGCCGCCCGGTCCACGTCACGGTGGGCGGCTCCCGGCGCCAGCGCCTCGCGTCCGGCGCGCTGAGCGGCGAAGACGAGGTCGTAGAGCTGGATCTGCCAGTCGGCGGGCGAGGTGCCGATGACGAAGGTGCGGCCGATCTCGCAGCGGTAGCCGCGGTAGGTCGCCCCGAGGCAGACGGAGAGGAAGTCGCCCTCCTCGACCCGGCGGTCAGTGGGGCGGTGGGCGCGGCGGCCGGCGTTGGGGCCGGTGGCGACGGAGGTGGGGAACGCGGGGCCGTCGGCGCCGTGGTCGACGAGACGGCGTTCCAGTTCGAGGGCGAGGTGGCGTTCGGTGCGGCCGACGAGGATGGACTCCAGGAGTTCGCCCAGGGCCTGGTCGGCGATCTCGGCGCCGATGCGGAGGCAGGAGATCTCCTCCTCGTCCTTGACGACCCTGAGCTGCTCGACCGCGCCGCCGATGTCGGCGAGGCGGAGCCCGGGTACGACCGAGCGGAGTTCGCGGTGGCGGGCGACGGTGAGGTGGTGTTCCTCCAGGGCGAGGGAGTCGAGGCCGTGCGCCGCCGCGAGATCGGCAGCGGCGACGGCGGGGTCGCCGGGGCCGGGGAGGGTGTGCAGGCGGAGGGCGTCGTCGGGACGGCCGTCGGCCGGGCCGTCCTCGTAGGGACGGACCAGGATGTCCTCGGTCCTGCCCAGCAGGAGCACGGCGCCCTGTGGGGCGGGGCCGGCGAGGTAGCGGACGTTGGCGGGGCGGGAGACGAGCGCTGCCGCGTTGCCGGCGGCGTTGCACTGCTCCCTTAGCCGGTTTCGGCGGATCGCGTACATCTCTGACATGAGATGAGCGTAGGAGCGGTGGGGGATTTGTGCCGGTTGGGAGGGTGCCGTTCGGGGGACGGGGTGCCGGTGAGGGGGGTCGTCCCCGCTCTACCAGCTCGGTGGGCTTGCGATCGAGCGGGACAGGACGTCGTCGAGGACCCGGGCCGTCTGGGGGATGTCCAGCTGGCTGTTGTCGATGATCGGCAGGCCCGAGCCGTACCAGCCCGCCATGCGGCCGTGTATGCGGGCCACCTCCTCGTCGGTGAGGCGGCGGTTGCCCGAGCGTTCCGCGTTGCGTTCCAGGACGATCTCGAGGCCGGGCAGCAGGACCACCGGCAGGAGACCGGGCCCCACGTGGCGCTTCCAGCCGCCGAGGCCGACCACCGGGCGGTCGGGGAAGACGGCGTCGTCGAGGATGCAGGAGATGCCGTTGGCGAGGAAGTTGCGGGCGGCGAAGCCGCAGGTGCGGCGGGCGAGCCGGTACTGGGCCTCGGAGTTGTCGTTCCACCCGGACTGGGGGTTGGCGAAGCCCGAGCGGACCCATTCGCGGACGTCGTCGAGGCTGATGTGGGCCGTGGGGACGCGCCGGTGGTCGGCCCAGTACTTGGCGACGCTGGTCTTGCCGGCGCCCGCGGGCCCGATCAGCAGCACGGCGAGCGTCGCGCCGGTGGGGTCGGGGGCCGTCGCCGTGGCGGGCGGGGCGCTGGGTACGGCGACCGGGGCACCGGGGGGCAGCGGCACATGGCCCGTGGTGTCCGGCGGCGGGGGCGCGTGGTGCGGGGCCGGGGGGACCGGGGCCGCGGGTGCTCCGGGGAAGCCCGGGGCGGGGGGTGGCGGAGGAACGGGGGCCGAGCCCTGGTGCGGGCCGGAGTGGCCCGGGTGCTGTGCGGCCGGTGGCCGTCCGGTGGCCGGTCCCTGCCCCGGCTGGTGGGGCGGCGGCAGCGGAGAACCCACTGCGTGCTGCATCCGGTGCCACTCCGTCTCGTCAGGCAAATTGGCGCTGGCAGCGGGGTGACACCCCGCTGCCTACCGAACGGTACCGTCCCCGGCCGCGGTTTGGTGAACGGCCGGGGGCGGTGTGAAGTGCCCTTATGGGCAAGGCACATCGGACGGATGGTGCGTGGGGAGACTTACTCGCCCACTTCGCCGTACGCGGCGAGCAGCACGGCCGGGTCGGGTCCCTCCAGGACCGTCGGCTTGGCGAGTCCGTCCAGGACGATGAAGCGCAGAAGGTCGCCGCGGGACTTCTTGTCGACCTTCATGGTCTCCAGCAACTTGGGCCACTGGTCGTAGCGGTAGTGGAGGGGAAGGCCGACGGATTCGAGGATCGTGCGGTGGCGGTCCGCCGTCGCGTCGTCCAACCGGCCCGCCAGACGGCCGAGTTCGGCGGCGAAGTGCATGCCGACCGCGACCGCGGCGCCGTGCCGCCACTTGTAGCGCTCGTTCTTCTCGATGGCGTGGCCCAGCGTGTGGCCGTAGTTGAGGATCTCGCGCAGGCCCGCTTCCTTCAGGTCCGAGGAGACCACCTCGGCCTTGACGCGGATCGAGCGTTCGACGAGCTCGGCGGTGTGCGGGCCGGCCGGGGTGCGGGCGGCCTCCGGGTCGGACTCGATGAGCTCCAGGATCACCGGGTCGGCGATGAAGCCCGCCTTGATGATCTCGGCGAGTCCGGAGACGTAGTCGTTGACCGGGAGGGAGTCGAGGGCCGCCAGGTCGCACAGGACACCGGCGGGCGGGTGGAAGGCGCCCACCAGGTTCTTGCCCTCGGCGGTGTTGATGCCGGTCTTGCCGCCGACGGCCGCGTCCACCATGGCCAGGACGGTGGTGGGGACGGCGATCCAGCGCACACCGCGCAGCCAGCTCGCGGCGACGAATCCGGCGAGGTCGGTGGTCGAGCCGCCGCCCACGCCGACGATGACGTCCGTGCGGGTGAACCCGGACTGCCCGAGCGCCTTCCAGCAGTAGGCGGCGACCTCGGCGGTCTTGGCCTCCTCCGCGTTGGGCACCTGGATGGCGACGGCCTCGTAGCCCTGCTCGGCCAGGTCGGCACGGAGCGCGTCACCGGTCTCGGCGAGCGCCTCGGGGTGGATCACGGCCACCCGCCTGGCCTTCTCCCCCACCAATCCGGCCAGCTCACCCAGCAGCTGACGGCCCACCAGAACCTCGTACGGGTCGCTGCCCGCGCTCCCGCCGACCTGGATCCGGGTGACTGCCTCGCTCATGCTTCCTTCAACTCCAGTGCGTCCAGGGCTGCTTGCGTGACTTCTTCGGGGGTGCGGCCGTCGGTGGCCACCACCGCCGTGGCGACCTCCTCGTACAGGTGCCGCCGGGCCTCCATCAGCTCACGCCACTGCTTGCGCGGGTTGATGGCGAGCAGCGGACGGGCCGCGTTCAGGCCGGTGCGCTTGACGGCCTCCTCGACGTCCATCGCCAGATAGACCACCCGCTGCCCGGACAGCAGGACGCGTGTGTCCGCGTCCAGGACCGACCCGCCGCCCAGCGCCAGCACCCCCTCGTGCTCGGCCAGCGCCCGAGCCACGGCCGCCTTCTCGATCGCCCGGAAGACCGGCTCACCCTCGTCGACGAAGATCTCCGCGATGCTGCGGCCCTGCTCCGCGACGATGTCGTCGTCCGTGTCCCGGTAGCCGACGCCGAGCCGCCCGGCGAGCAGCTGCCCGACGGTGGACTTGCCCACGCCCATCGGGCCGACCAGGACGACCAGCGGCCCGCTCATCGGATCTGCAGGTTGTCGAGGTAGGAGCGCACGTTGCGGCGGGTCTCGGCCACGCTGTCGCCGCCGAACTTCTCCGCCACCGCGTCCGCCAGGACCAGCGCCACCATGGCCTCGGCGACGATGCCCGCCGCCGGCACCGCCGACACGTCCGAGCGCTGGTGGTGCGCCTGCGTGGCCTCGCCCGTGGCCACGTCCACCGTCCGCAGGGCCCGCGGCACCGTCGCGATCGGCTTCATCGCCGCCCGCACGCGCAACAGCTCACCCGTCGACAGACCGCCCTCCGTGCCGCCCGAGCGGCCCGAGACGCGCCGGATGCCCTCGGGCGTGCCCACGATCTCGTCGTGCGCCTTGGAACCGGGCACCCGCGCCAGCTCGAACCCGTCACCGATCTCGACGCCCTTGATGGCCTGGATGCCCATGAGCGCACCGGCCAGCCGGGCGTCCAGCTTGCGGTCCCAGTGCACGTGCGAGCCCAGGCCCACCGGCACCCCGTAGGCCAGCACCTCGACCACACCGCCGAGGGTGTCGCCGTCCTTGTGGGCCTGGTCGACCTCCGCGACCATCGCCTTGGAGGTGTCCGCGTCCAGGCAGCGCAGCGGGTCCGCGTCCAGCTTCTCCACGTCCGCCGGGGTGGGGCAGGAGCCCTGCGGGGCCTTCACCGAGCACAGCTCGACGACATGGCTGACGATCTCGATGCCGGCCGTCTCCTTCAGGTACGACCGGGCCACCGCGCCCAGCGCCACCCGCGCCGCCGTCTCCCGCGCCGAGGCGCGCTCCAGGATCGGCCGCGCCTCGTCGAAGCCGTACTTCTGCATGCCCGCCAGGTCGGCGTGCCCGGGCCGGGGACGGGTCAGCGGGGCGTTGCGGGCCAGCCCGGCGAGCACCTCGGGGTCGATGGGGTCGGCCGCCATGACCTGCTCCCACTTGGGCCACTCCGTGTTGCCCACCATGACCGCGACCGGCGAGCCGAGGGTGAGACCGTGCCGCACACCGCCGAGGAAGGTGACCTCGTCCCGCTCGAACTTCATGCGCGCACCGCGTCCATAGCCGAGCCGGCGCCGGGCCAGGTGGTCCGCCACCATCTCCGTGGTGATCGGCACGCCGGCGGGAAGGCCCTCCAGCGTCGCCACGAGTGCGGGACCGTGGGACTCCCCCGCGGTCAGCCAGCGCAACCTGCTCAACGGTGCTCCTCAGTGCTCGCGCCCTGGTACTGCTGCGTACGCGCGTCCTCGCGTACGGCGACGGCGCGACCAGGTGCGCGGATCTGGCCCGCCACCTCCGATCCTCCCACGTCCCGGGGGCGACTCAGGTCCGAGTCCGGCAGACGGACAGATCAGGCCGGCCTGGCGGCCTCACGCATCGCGGCCAGCGGAGAGCGCGGGTCACCGGTGAACTGGTGGAACTGGAAGACGGCCTGGTGCACCAGCAGGTCGAGGCCGCTGAGCACCTGCCCGCCGCGGTCCCGACAGGCGGCGGCGAGCGGGGTGGGCCACGGCTCGTACAGGACGTCGAAGAGCGTGCCGACCCGGTCGGGAAGCAGTTCGGCGAGCTGGTCGGTGCCGCCGGCGGGCGTCGTCGAGATCACCAGGGGCGCCTCGAAGGCCCGTACCGCCTCGGCCCAGTCCGCGGGGCGGACCTGCACCCCGAGCCGGCTGCCCCACTGCCGCATCTCGTCCGCGCGCCGCTCGCTGCGGACGTACACGGTGACCTCGCCGCCGCACAGCCTCGCCAGGGCCGCGAGGGCCGAGGACGCGGTGGCCCCGGCGCCGAGGATGGCCGCCGACTCCACCTTCTCCACGCCCCGCTCCTCCAGGGCGGCGATCAGGCCCGGGATGTCGGTGTTGTCGCCGACCTTCCGCCCGTCCGGCCGGAGGACCACGGTGTTGACGGCCTCCACCGAGGCCGCCGTGTCGGTGATCTCGTCCAGCAGCTGAATGACCGCGCGCTTGAGCGGCATGGTCAGCGACAGCCCGGCCCACTCGGGGCCGAGCCCGCCGAGGAAACCGGGCAGCGCCGTCTCGTCGATCTCGAACCTGTCGTACGACCAGTCGTCCAGGCCCAGCGCCCGGTACGCCGCGGTGTGCAGCCGGGGCGAGAGCGAGTGGGCGATGGGCGAGCCGAGCACGGCCGCCCGGTGGGGTGCGGTCATCAGTTCTTTTTCCTCGACGCGTTGAACTCCTGGACCAGCCTGTCGTGCTCGGCCAGCGTCTTGGTGAACTTGCTGGTCTTGCCGTCCAGTGAGATGAAGTAGTACCAGCCGTCGTGCGTCGGGTCGAGCGCGCCCTTGATCGCCTCCTCGCCGGGGTTGTCGATCGGGCCGGGCGGCAGTCCCTTGACGTAGTACGTGTTGTACGGGTTGTTGTACTTGCGCAGCTCGGCGATGCTCAGGTCGATCTTGCTCTGGTTCTTGACGTAGTTGTACGTCGAGTCGAACTCCAGCGAGCCGTAGGTCTCGGGGTTGCCGGGCTTGAGGCGGTTGTAGACGACCTCGGCCATCTTGCGGAAGTCCTCGTGGCTCGTGCCCTCGGCCTGCACCAGGCTCGCCACGGTGAGCAGCTGCCAGGGACCGTCGAGCCCGAGGCTCTTGGCCTTGGTCTGCAGGCCCAGCTCCTCGTACTTGTCGTTGGCCCGGGTGACCATGTCCTTGAGGACTTCCTCGGGCTTCTGCCCCTTCGTGGCCGCATAGCTGGAGGGGTAGAGGAATCCTTCCAGCGGGTCCTTGAGGTTGGGGTGGTTCAGCGCCCAGGAGGGCAGGCCGAGCTTCTTGTAGTCGTTCTTGGCGACCTTGGCCGTCGTGCCGGCCGCCACGCCGAGACGGGCGTCGAGCAGCGCGTAGACCTGGGAGTTGCGCAGGCCCTCGCGGATGATCAGGTTGCTGCGGCTCTTCGGACTGAGCATCAGTTCGACCGCGCTCGCGGCCGACATGTGCTCCTGCATCGTGTAGACGCCGTCCTGGATCTTCTTGCCGTCGGGGTTCGACTGCTGCGCCGAGACGAACGCGTCGACGCTCTTGACGACGTCCTTCTCCTTGAGCTTCTGCCCGATCACATAGCCGCCGGCCCCCTTGGGGATGACCACGGTGACCTGCGTGCCGTCACCGGAACCCGCGTAGTCGGGGGACGGGCCGAAGCGGTTTTGGTAGAACTGGTAGCCGAAGTAGCCGACCGTGCCGACGCCTCCGCCGAAGATCAACACCAGGACGAGGCAGGCGCGTCCGCTGCGGCCCTTCTTCTTCGGCTTCTTGCCGCCCCTGCCCTTGCCGCCGTCGGAGGACTCGTCGTCCTCGTACTCCTCGTCGTCACCGCCCGCGAAGAAGGCGTGTTCGCCCTGGTCGGGACCGGGGTCCCAGTCGGTCTGCGGCGGTTCGGGCTCGGCCTGGCGGCGGCCCGGCGGCTCGGGCGGCGGGTAGGCGTCCTGGGTGCCGTAGTGGTCGGGCTGCTGGCCGCCGTACCCGGCGGACGCCTGCTGGGCGTAGGGGTCCTGGGGGTCCGTGTACTGGACATGCGTATGCGTGCCCTGGCCCCAGGCCTGCTGGTCGTACGACTGCTGCTGTCCCTGACCCGCGTAGTACTGCTGGTCGTACTGCTGGTACTGCTGCGCCTGACCGTAGTGGGCCTGCTGGCCCTCGCCCCAGCCGCCGTCGTAGTACTGCTGCTGCGGCTGCTCCGGATAATGCTGCGGCTGGCCGCCGTAGGGGGACTGCTGACCCGCGTGGGCCTGCTGTCCACCCCATCCGTCGTCCCCGTACAACGGGTCCTCCGGATGCCACGGTTCGGAGCCCTGGCCCCGGCCATACTCAGTCATCAAACCCCTAGAGCCGCGAGGCGGGGCGATCACGCGGCCCTCCTCGGGACCGCTCACCGTTCCGCCTCTTGCTGTGCACCGGCTGTTCGAATCAGCGGCGCAGTCGCGCGGAACGTTACCGTATCGCGATCAGATGACCACTTCGACGCCCTCGCCGGGTGCTTTACCTGACACCCGTTCGGATTCCAGGGCCTGCTGCAGGATAATCACAGCGGCTGCCTGGTCGATCACCGAGCGGCCCTTCTTGGCCTTCACCCCTGAGGCGCGCAGCCCCTGACTGGCCGTCACCGTGGTCATCCGCTCGTCGATCAGGCGGACCGGGACGGGCTTGATGCCCTTGGCCAGCTCCTGCGCGAAGGCCCGAACCTTTACCGCGGCCGGGCCCTCGCCCCCCTTGAGGGAGCGAGGGAGTCCCACGACGACCTCGATCGGCTCGTACTCCTCGACCAGCTGACGCAGCCGGCGGTGGGCCGCCGGGACGTCTCGGCCGGGGACCGTCTCCACCGGGGTGGCGAGGATCCCGTCGGGGTCGCAGGAGGCGACCCCGATCCGGGCGTCCCCGACGTCGACGGCGAGCCGTCGGCCTCTGCGCATGGTCACTTCGCCGTGTCCGTGACCAGCCGCTCGACCGCGTCGACGGCCTCGCCGATGGCAGCGGGGTTCTGGCCGCCGCCCTGGGCGACGTCCGGCTTGCCGCCACCGCCGCCGCCGAGGGTCTTGGCGGCGGTGCGCACCAGGTCACCGGCCTTCAGACCCCGCTCGCGGGCGGGTTCGTTGGTGGCGATGACCGTGAGGGGCTTGCCGTTGTTGACCGTGAACAGGGCCACCACGGCGGCCCGTCCGCCCTGGATGCGGCCGCGCACGTCGAGGACCAGCTTGCGCAGGTCGTCGGGGGTGGTGCCGTCCGGGACCTGGCCGGTGACGACGGCGATGCCGCGGACGTCCTTGGCCGACTCGGCGAGACCGGCGGCGGCCTGCAGCACCTTCTCGGCGCGGAACTTCTCGATCTCCTTCTCGGCGTCCTTCAGCTTGCCGAGCATGGCGGAGACCTTCTCCGGAAGCTCCTCGGGACGGCCCTTGATCAGCTCCTGGAGCTGGGCGACGACCGTGTGCTCGCGGGCGAGGAAGTTGTAGGCGTCGACGCCGACCAGAGCCTCGATACGGCGGACACCCGAACCGATCGACGACTCGCCGAGCAGCTTCACCAGGCCCAGCTGGGAGGTGTTGTGGACGTGCGTGCCGCCGCACAGCTCCTTGGAGAAGTCGCCGATGGTCACCACGCGCACGCGCTCGCCGTACTTCTCGCCGAACTCGGCGATGGCGCCCTGCTTCTTGGCCTCGTCGATGCCCATGATGTCGGCGCGGACGTCGAGGTCGCGGGCGAGGACCTCGTTGATCTTCTGCTCGACGTCGGTCATCACGGCCGTCGGGACGGCGGACGGGGAGCCGAAGTCGAAGCGGAAGCGGCCGGGCTGGTTCTCGGAACCGGCCTGGGCGGCCGTCGGGCCGAGCGCGTCACGCAGCGCCTGGTGGGTGAGGTGGGTGGCCGAGTGGGCGCGGGCGACGGCCGTGCGGCGGCGGGCGTCGATGGAGGCGTGGGCCTTCGCGCCGACCGTCACCTCGCCGACCTGGACGACGCCCTTGTGGACGTACACGCCCGGGACCGGCTTCTGGCAGTCGCGGACCTCGATGACGGCACCGGTGTCGACCCTGATGCGGCCGGTGTCGCCGATCTGGCCGCCGCCCTCGGCGTAGAACGGGGTGCGGTCGAGGACGATCTCGACCTCGTCGCCCTCGGTGGCGGCCGGGGAGGAGGCGCCGTCGACGAGGATGCCGACGACCGTGGACTCGCCCTCGGTGTCGCTGTAGCCGATGAAGTCGGTCTCCCCGACCTTGTCGGCGATCTCCCGGTAGGCGCCGACGCCGGCGTGGCCGGTCTTCTTGGCCTGGGCGTCGGCCTTGGCGCGCTCCCGCTGCTCCTTCATCAGGCGGCGGAAGCCGTCCTCGTCCACGGAGAGGCCCTGCTCGGCGGCCATCTCCAGGGTGAGGTCGATCGGGAAGCCCCAGGTGTCGTGGAGCAGGAACGCCTTGTCACCGGCGAGGACCGTGCCACCGGACTGCTTGGTCTCGGTGACGGCGGTGTCGAGGATGTTGGTGCCGGCCTTGAGCGTCTTGAGGAACGCGTTCTCCTCGGCGACGGCGACCTTCTCGATGCGCTCGCGGTCGGTGACCAGCTCGGGGTACTGCTGGCCCATCATGCCGATCACGGTGTCGATCAGGTCGAGCACGACCGGGCCGGTGGCGCCGAGCAGGCGCATGTTGCGGATGGCGCGGCGCATGATGCGGCGCAGGACGTAGCCGCGGCCCTCGTTGCCGGGGGTGACGCCGTCGCCGATGAGCATCACGGACGTACGCATGTGGTCGGTGACCACGCGCAGGGAGACGTCCGAGGCGTGGGCGTCGCCGTAGCGGACACCGGTCAGCTCGGTGGCCTTGTCGATGACGGCCATCGAGGTGTCGATCTCGTACATGTTCTGCACGCCCTGCAGAATCATGGCGAGACGCTCGAGGCCGAGGCCGGTGTCGATGTTCTTGCTGGGCAGCTCGCCGAGGATCTCGAAGTTGTCCTTGCCGATGCCCTCGCCGCGCTCGTACTGCATGAAGACCAGGTTCCAGATCTCCACGTACCGCTCGTCGTTGACGGCGGGGCCGCCCTCGACGCCGAACTCGGGGCCGCGGTCGTAGTTGATCTCGGAACAGGGGCCGCAGGGCCCGGGGACGCCCATGGACCAGTAGTTGTCCTTCATGCCGAGGCGCTGGATGCGCTCCTTCGGCACGCCGACGACCTCGTGCCAGATGCGCTCGGCCTCGTCGTCGTCCTTGTAGACGGTGATCCACAGACGGTCGGGCTCCAGGCCGTAACCGCCCTTGTCCTGGGGCGTGGTGAGCAGCTCCCAGGCGTACTTGATGGCGCCTTCCTTGAAGTAGTCGCCGAAGGAGAAGTTGCCGCACATCTGGAAGAAGGTGCCGTGCCGGGTGGTCTTGCCGACCTCCTCGATGTCCGGCGTGCGCACGCACTTCTGGACGCTGGTGGCGCGGTCGAAGGGCGGCTTGACCTCACCCAGGAAGTAGGGCTTGAAGGGCACCATGCCGGCCGGGACGAGGAGCAGAGTCGGGTCGTCCGCGATGAGCGACGCCGAAGGGACGACGGTGTGCCCGCGCTCCTCGAAGAAGCTCAGCCAGCGGCGGCGAATCTCGGCCGACTCCATCAGTGGTCCTCATTCCGGTTGTACGAGTACGTCTGGTACGTCGAACCCTCGACGTACTTCGGGTTGTTGCGGTTCTCGATGGCGGCGTACCGCCGGGGCGCGGGGAGCTCGGGGGCCGCGTTGATGCCGAGGGCCTCGCCCAGCTCCTCCTCCCGCCGGGCCATGTTGTCGCGGACGTCCAGCGCGAAGCCGACCGCGCGGTCCTTGATGCGGTGACCGGCCTCGAGCGCCTTGTTGGCCGCGCCGACCGCGAGGTTCTCGGGGGTCAGCTGCCTCAGCTTGCGGTTGACCTTGGTGGTGGCCCACACACCGGCGGCGACGCCCGTGCTGAACCAGAACGTACGGCGGAACATCGCTAGGTCTCAGTCCTTCTTCCGCTTGCCCCGCCGCGACGCCGGCACGGTCCGGCCGACGATCACGGTACGCCGGGACTCCTTGGCGGGCACGTCCTCGCGGCGGGCTCCCAGGGCCCGGCGGACGCCGTAGCCGAAGGCGGCGACCTTGACCAGGGGGCCGCCGAAGGTGGAGGCGACGGTGGTGGACAGGGCGGAGGCGTTGGAGGTGACCTCCTGGACGTCGGTCGCGATCGCGTCGACCCGGTCGATCTGGGTCTGCGCGGAGCGCACCGCCGCGGAGGCGTCGGCCAGCAGGGGGACGGCCTGGTCGGTCACGTCCGCCACCAGCTTGGTGGTCGCCCTGAGCGTCTGGGCCAGCCTCGCCAGCGCGACGGCGAGGAAGGAGACCAGGATCGCCCAGAACACGGCCACCAGGATCCCGGCCACCTCACCACCGGACACCACGCGCACCCGCTCCCTGAACTTGCTCTGAACATCGGAACCATGGAAAAGCAGTGGACCGAGCCTATCGCGCCGGGCACGGCGCTCCGTACCGGATTCCGCCGGGCGGCCTGCCGAGTTGTGCTCGGCGATTGTACGGAGTGAACACGATTCAGTACGGGCGGCACACGACGGTGAGCGCGCCGACGCAGCAGCCCGCCGCCTCCCGTGCCCACGAGGGCGGGGAGACGGCGGGCTGAGGTGGTGCTACGGCCTGCCGGTGATCAGCGGGCGTAGTACTCGACGACGAGCTGCTCGTCGCAGATGACCGGGACTTCCTTGCGGTTCGGCTCGCGGTCCAGGCGGAACGCCAGGGCCTTGAGGTTCACCTGCAGGTAGCGCGGGGTCTCGCCGTCGGGGGCGAAGCCGCCCTCGCGGGCGATCTGGAAGAGGGTCTTCTCACGGCTGCGCTCGCGGACCATCACGACGTCGTCGGGACGGACGCGGAACGACGGCTTGTCGACCTTCTGGCCGTTGACCTCGATGTGGCCGTGAACGACCATCTGACGGGCCTGGTAGATCGTGCGGGCGATGCCCGAACGCAGCACCAGGGCGTCGAGACGGCGCTCGAGCTCCACGATGAGGGCCTCACCGGTCTTGCCCTGCACCTTGGAGGCACGCTCGTAGGCACGGACCAGCTGGCGCTCGGAGATGTCGTACTGCGCGCGCAGACGCTGCTTCTCCAGCAGACGGACCTTGTAGTCCGAGTTCTGCTTGCGGCCACGGCCGTGCTCACCCGGCGGGTAGGGGCGGGCCTCGAAGTACTTGACGGCCTTCGGGGTCAGCGCGATGCCGAGGGCACGCGACTTCTTGACCTTGGGGCGGGACTGGTTCGCCACTGTCTCTTTCTTCCTTCTGATGTTCGGCTCGTCAGGGTTAGGGGAGGTCGCATCCGCAGCCGGGGAATCCCGCCTGGTCCGTTACCGGACCGGGTGGGCAGCCGCTCCCCTGGTCTGGGCACATACGTGCAGCACGCGAGTGGCCCACCGACCGGTCCCGTCCTGCGACGAGTGGTGGTGGGCTGCCCGCGACACCGTTCGACGGTGCGCGACGCTCCTGGAACCCGCTGGGGGTTCCGGCCGGCTGTCCCGCTCTGACTGCGCGGGACTCGGCACTCCGAGGGATTCTACAGGGTGCTCAGGACCGCCTCCGACCGAGGTGCTTCCTGGTCCACTCGACGGCGTCCGCGTACCGCGCCTCCGCCCCGTGCCGGGTCGGGGTGTAGTACTCGCGGTCCTTGACGGTGTCCGGGGCGTACTGCTGCTCGGCGATGCCCTCGGGCAGGTCGTGCGGATAGACGTACCCCTGCGCGTGCCCGAGCTTGGCGGCGCCCTTGTAGTGCCCGTCGCGCAGATGCGGCGGCACCTGGCCCGCCAGTCCCTTGCGTACGTCGTCACGGGCGGCGCCTATCGCGGTCGTCGCGGAGTTGGACTTCGGGGCCAGGGCGAGCGCGATGGTGGCGTGGCTGAGGGTGAGGGCGGCCTCGGGGAAGCCGATCATGGCGACGGCCTGGGCGGCGGCGACCGCGATCGGCAGCGCGTTCGGGTCGGCCAGGCCGATGTCCTCGCTGGCGGAGATCATCAGGCGGCGGGCGATGAACCGGGGGTCCTCGCCGGCCTCGATCATGCGGGCCAGGTAGTGCAGGGCGGCGTCGACGTCCGAGCCCCTGATGGACTTGATGAGGGCGCTGGCGACGTCGTAGTGCTGGTCGCCGTCGCGGTCGTACGTGACGGCCGCCCGGTCGACGACCTCCTCCAGGGTCGTCAGCGAGATCTCGGTCTCGCCCTTGTCCAGGGCGGCTCCCGCGGCGGCCTCCAGGGCGGTCAGGGCACGTCGGGCGTCGCCGCCGGCGATGCGCAGGAGGTGGGCCTCGGTGTCCTCGGGGAGGCTGACGACGTCCTTCAGGCCCCGCTCGTCGCCGAGCGCCCGCTTGAGCAGGCCCCGGATGTCGTCGTCGGTGAGCGGTTCGAGGGTGAGGAGCAGGGAGCGGGACAGCAGCGGGGAGATCACCGAGAAGTACGGGTTCTCGGTGGTGGCGGCGATCAGGGTGACCCAGCGGTTCTCGACCGCGGGGAGCAGGGAGTCCTGCTGCGCCTTGCTGAAGCGGTGGATCTCGTCCAGGAAGAGGACGGTCTCCTTGCCGTATCCGCCGGTGGCGCGGCGGGCGCCGTCGATGACCGCGCGGACCTCCTTGACGCCCGCGGTGATCGCCGACAGCTCGACGAAACGCTTGTTGGTGGCCTTGGAGACGACGTACGCCAGGGTCGTCTTGCCGGTGCCGGGCGGGCCCCAGAGGATCACCGAGGACGGTCCGGCCGGTCCGCCCGCGCCCTCGCCCACCAGGCGGCGCAGGGGTGAGCCGGGCTTGAGCAGGTGCTGCTGGCCCACCACCTCGTCGAGGGTGCGCGGGCGCATCCGTACCGCCAGGGGGCTTCCTGCCGGATCCTTCTCCTGGCGGTCTTCTGCGGCTGCGGTGAACAGGTCGGGCTCCACGCTGAAACCCTAAATCACGGGACTGACAATCCCTCCGGGCCCCGGAAGGCCCGGGTCAGCTGGTCCAGAAGTCCCACCAGCGCGTGAGCACCAGCATCCCGATGATGCCGATGTGCAGCACGGGCATGACCCAGGTGAACTCGCCGAAGAAGTTCTTCAGCCAGCGGGGGGTCGGCAGGAAGTCGTTGCGGATGTTGAAGGAGGTGACGTACCAGAACATGGTGATCGTGGCGACCCAGGCCAGCGAGCACCACAGGCACAGCGCGTTGATCCGGTACAGGGACTGGAACTGCAGCCAGGTGCAGAAGCCCACACCGAAGAGCGTGCCGAAGTTGAAGGTCAGCCAGTACCAGCGCGGGAAGCGGGCCCGGGCCAGCAGGCTCATGCCGACGCAGATGACGATGCCGTAGCAGACCAGGCCGAGCATCGGGTTGGGGAACCCGAAGGCGGCGGCCTGCTTGGACTCCATGACGCTGCCGCAGGAGACGACCGGGTTGAGGCTGCAGCCGGGCGTGAAGGTCTTGCCCGCGACCTTGGCCTCGAGGATCTTGAACTTGTCGATCGTGATGACCCACGCGGCGAGCAGACCGGCGGCGCCGGTGATGATCAGCAGCAGGGCGAAGGCGCGGCTGCCGCCGAGCGCGCGCGGCTCGGAGGCCGCGCTGTTCGGCCCGGGCTCGGTGGAGACGTCTTTGACTGTGGTCTTGCTCATCACGTCGGTTCCGTCTGCTGGGGAGGGGGACGTTCTTCGGGCAGGGCCATTGTGCCGCACCGGCGCCCCTGTCCACCGTTCGGTGGACATAAGGAAGTACGCACGGTCGTCCCCCTGCGTTCGGTTCCGGACGATGCTCGACGGCATGACAGCACACGCGTACGAACTCGCGGTGGATGTCCGAGGGCTGCGCAAGCGGTACGGGGACGTCACCGCGGTGGACGGCGTCGATCTCGGCATCCGGCGCGGTGAGGTGTTCGGCCTGCTCGGACCCAATGGCGCGGGCAAGAGCACGACGGTGGAGATCCTCCAGGGCAACCGCTCCCGGGACGAGGGCGAGGTGTCGGTGCTCGGGTCGGATCCGGAGACGGGCACGCGCGCGTGGAGGTCCCGTGTGGGAATCGTCTGGCAGGACGAATCGGCGCCCGCGGAGTTGACGGTCCGCGAGACGGTACGGCACTTCGCCCGCTACTACCCGAGGCCCCGCGACCCTGAGGAGGTCATCCGCATGGTGGGTCTGGAGGCGAAGGCGGACAGCCGGATCAAGGCGCTGTCGGGCGGCCAGCGCCGGCGGCTGGACGTGGCGCTGGGCGTGATCGGCGACCCGGAACTGCTGCTTCTGGACGAGCCCACGACCGGCTTCGACCCGGCGGCCCGGCGCCAGTTCTGGGACCTGATCAGGCTGCTCGCCGAGGAGGGCACCACCATCCTGCTGACCACGCACTACCTGGAGGAGGCGGAGGCGCTCGCCGACCGGCTGGCGATCGTCTCCCGGGGCCGGGTCGTCGCCGAGGGCGAACCGGCCGCCCTGCGGGGTCGCCACGGCACGGAGGCCACCGTCGAGTGGACCGAGCCGGACGGCGTCACGCGCACGGAACGCACACACACCCCGACCCGGACGGTCGCCGAGCTGACGCACCGCTTCGACGGCGAGATCCCCGGCCTGCGGGTGACCCGCCCCACGCTGGAGGACGTCTACCTCCGGCTGACCGGACAGGAGAACGCGCGATGACCACGACCACCGCGGGGAGCCGGACCCAGGCGGCCGTGGAGAGGCTGCCGGGGGCGTGGGGTCTGGGTCTGCGGCGGGGCGGGCTGGAGATCAGGCAGTTCTTCCGGCAGCGCGACCAGGTGGTGTTCTCCTTCTGCTTCCCGGTCGTCTTCCTGTTCCTGTTCGCGTCGATCTTCCGCGACGGCGTGCCGGGCACCGGGATCAACGCCTCGCAGCTGTACGTGCCCGCGATGATGGCCTCCGGCGTCATGTCGACGAGTTTCCAGTCGCTGGGCATCTCGATCGCCGTCGAACGGGACGAGAAGGTGCTGCGCCGGCTGGCCGGGACGCCGATGCCGCCGTCCGCCTACTTCCTGGGCAAGATCTGGCTGGTGCTGTTCACGGGTGTGGTGGAGACGGCGATCCTGCTGCTCGTCGGCACCACCCTGTACGACGTCGACCTGCCCACCGACGCCTCCCGGTGGTTCGACTTCGCCTGGATCTTCGTGCTCGGGCTGACCGGGTGCGCGCTGCTCGGCATCGCGATCAGCTCGGTGCCCAGGTCGGCGAAGAGCGCCAGCTCGGTGGTCGTCCTGCCGTTCCTGGTGCTGCAGTTCATCTCCGGGGTGTACATCTCCATCGGCACCATTCCGGACTGGATGCTGAACATCGGCGCCCTGTTCCCGCTGAAGTGGCTGTGCCAGGGCCTGCGGGGCGTGTTCCTGCCGGACTCCGCGAAAGTCCTGGAACAGACGGGGAGTTGGGAGTTCGGGAAGGTGGCGCTGGTGCTGGCCGCCTGGTGCGTCGGAGGATTGGTGCTGTGTCTGCTGACGTTCCGCTGGAAGGACCGGCGCACGGGATGACCCTGCCGGGTACCGCGCCCGAGGCGCACGCCTGGGACCGCTCGATCCGGCTCTGGGATCTGTACTTCGCCCTCGCCTGGGTGGCCACGGTCGCCTTCGTGCTGGGCGCGGCGCAGCAGAGCTGGACCGCGCGGCTGGTCGCGGTCGGGCTGCTCGTCCCGCTGGTGCCGCTGTACGTGGGGGTGGGCCGGGCGCTGATCCAGGAGGATCCGCCGAAGCAGGGGCGGGCGCTGCGCTACCTGGCCGTGGCCATGGCGCTGTTCCTGCCGGCGGCGATCCTGGTCGACGAGACGCGGCTGGTGGCGTTCGCGCTGATCCCGCAGTGCTTCATGACCCTGCGCATGCGCTGGCCCCTGGTCGCCGCGTCCTTCATCAACCTGGCGCCGGTGGTGGGCTGGGCCCTGGTGCGGAGGCCGAGCGGCCAACAGGTCTTCTCCAACTTCCTGTTCTCCGGGATGATGCTGGTCTTCTCGATCGTGATCGGCGGCTGGATCATCCGCATCATCGAACAGAGCGTGGAACGGGCCGAGTTGATCGCCGAGCTGGACAACAGCCGGCACGAGGTCTCCCGGCTGTCGGCCGCCCATGGCGCCCTGGCCGAGCGGGAGCGCATGGCCCGGGAGATCCACGACACCCTCGCGCAGGGCTTCACCAGTCTGCTGATGCTGATCCAGGCGGTGGAGGCCGAGCTCGACCACGACCTGCCGCAGGCCCGCCGCCACCTCGCCCTGATGGACGAGACGGCCCGGCAGAACCTCGCCGAGGCCCGTGCCCTGGTCGCCGGGACCGCCCCCGCCGACCTCGACGGCGCGTCCCTGCCGGACGCGCTCAGCCGCCTCGCCGCCCGCCACGGGGCGACGCTGGTGGTGACCGGTCCGGTACGGCCGCTGCCGGCCGGTCCCGAGGTCGTCGCCCTGCGCTCCTGCCAGGAGGCGCTCGCCAACGCCCGTAAACACGCCGGGAGTTCGGTGGCGGTGGGGATCGAGCTGACCTACGCCGACGACACCCTGACCCTGTCCGTACGGGACGACGGCCGCGGCTTCGACGCCGACGCACCCTGCGCCGGTTACGGCCTCGCGGGGCTGCGCGCCCGGGCCGGCGAGGTCGGCGGCAGCGCACGGATCCGCAGCATCCCGGGCGACGGCACGACGGTGACGGTCAGCCTGCCCATCTCGCCCGTGAGGAGCGCTCGATGATCCGGATCGTCCTCGCCGACGACCATCCCGTCGTACGGGAGGGGCTGCGGGCGATGCTCAGCGCCGAGCCGGATCTGGAGGTGGTCGCCGACGCGGCGAACGGACCGCGCGCGGAGGCGCTGGCGGCCGAACTGCGGCCCGACATCGTCCTGATGGACCTGCGGATGCCCGGCGGCGGGGGCGTCGACTCGATCGTGCGGATGGGCGAGGCGGGTCTGCCCTGCCGGGTGATCGTCCTGACGACGTACGAGACGGACCGGGACATCCTGCGCGCGGTCGAGGCGGGCGCGGCGGGCTATCTGCTCAAGGACATGCCGCGCGGCGAACTGGCGGAGGCGATACGGGCGGCGGCGCGCGGCGAGACGGTCCTCGCCCCGTCGGTGGCGGCCCGCCTGGTGGACCAGCTCCGCGCCAGACCGGAGCGCCCCCGGCTCTCGGAACGGGAGACGTCCGTGCTGCGGCTGGTCGCGGAGGGCTGCACGAACGCGGAGATCGGCCGGCGCCTGTTCATCGGCGAGTCGACGGTGAAGACCCATCTGCTGCGCGTCTTCGGCAAGTTGGACGTCGACGACCGTACGGCCGCCGTCACCAGCGCCCTGCGGCACGGGCTCCTCGACGAGCAGTGAGACGCGTGCGCTCAGGTGCCGTCGAGGCGGTCGAGGAGGGCGCGGGCCTCGGCGGTGCGGTAGTGACCGGGGCCGAAGGCGCTCACGCAGGCGTCGTGGGCTGCCCGGGCACGGGGACCCGCCTCGGCGTCACGGCCCAGCCCCAGCAGGGCGGTCGCGAGCGCCAGGTCGACGGCACCGGCCTCCTGGTGGCGCTGGTCCTCGGACAGGCTCCGGCTCAGCTCCTCGGTGCTCTCCGCCTCGCGAAGGGCCTCCTCGTGGCGGCCCTGGGCGTTGAGAGTGCGGGTCAGGCCCAGCCGCAGAGCTACGGTGATCCGGTCGGACGTGCGATGACCGGCCAGGGCCTCGCGGGCGAGCGCCTCGGCCTCCGTGTGACGGCCCTGCGCGTTGACGGCGTAGATCTGCCCGACGCGGGCGGCCGCCGCGATGAGCGCCGAGTCCGGTCGCGTGCCGCGGGCCGCGGTCCGGGCGACGGCCGCGCACTCCGCCTCGCACTCCGCGTGCCGGGCGAGCGCGGTCAGCGTCTGGGCGCGGTTGGAGCGCAGCGCCAGGGTCTGCGGATGTTCGGCGCCGAGCCCCCTGCCGAAGACCGGCAGCAGCGCGTCGTATTCGGCCAGGGCCTCGTCATGGCGCCCCTGGGCCCCCACGGACCGCGCGGCGACGCTCAGGGCCAGCGCCTTGTACCGGGAGTCGTTCGCGGCCAGTGCGCGGGCCTCGGCCTCCGCCTCGGCGTAACGCCCCTTCTCGAACAGGGCGTTGACCCGGGCCAGTGGGGAAGTCGTCGCCTGTGGGGCGTCGTTGGCGCCGCGCGACCGGAAAAGCTTCATGCCCGGAGCGTACGGAGGTCGCGCACGCTCGTTCGACGACATCAGGAAGCATTTACCTCGATGGCCCCAACTGCCGCCTGGTGGCGGCGAGTTGGGGGGTACGCCAAGATGGGCTTTCCTAGCCGAGCCGTGACTCCAGTTCCGCCACGATCTCGTTCACGCCGATCGCCGTCTGTTCGCCCGACTCCATGTCCTTGAGCTGGACGACGCCCTCGGCGAGGTCGCGTTCGCCGGCGACGACGGTGTAGCGGGCGCCGCTGCGGTTGGCGTTCTTCATGGCGCCCTTGAGCCCCTTGGCGCCGTAGGAGAAGTCGGCCGCGATACCGAGCTTGCGCAGCTCGGTGACCTTGGCGAACAGGATCCGGCGGGCCTCCTCCCCCAGCGGCACCGCGAACACGCTGGTGGTGGAGGGGAGTTCGAGCTCGACGCCCTCGGCCTCCAGCGCCAGGACCGTGCGGTCGACGCCGAGGGCCCAGCCGACGGACGGCAGCGCGGGGCCGCCGATCATCTCCGACAGTCCGTCGTAACGGCCGCCGCCGCCCACCGCGGACTGCGAGCCCAGACCGTCGTGGACGAACTCGAAGGTCGTACGGGTGTAGTAGTCCAGCCCGCGGACCAGCTTCGGGTCGTCCTCGAAGGCCACGCCCGCGGCCGTGATCAGCTCGCGGACCTCCTCGTGGTACGCCTTGCAGGCGTCGCAGAGGTAGTCGCGCAGGAGCGGGGCGTCACCCAGCTGCTTCTGGACGGACTCGCGCTTGTCGTCCAGGACGCGGAGAGGGTTGATCTCGGCGCGGCGCAGGGTGTCCTCGTCGAGATCCAGTCCGCGCAGGAAGTCCTGCAGCGCGGCCCGGTACACCGGCCGGCACTCCTTGTCGCCCAGGCTGTTGAGCAGGATCCGGAAGTCGCTCAGCCCCAGCGACCGGTACGCCTGGTCCGCGAGGATGATCAGCTCGGCGTCCAGCGCCGGGTCCTCCGCGCCGATCGCCTCGGCGCCGACCTGGGAGAAGTGCCGGTAACGGCCCTTCTGGGGGCGCTCGTAGCGGTAGTACGAGCCGGAGTACCAGAGTTTGACCGGCAGGTTGCCGAGCTTGTGCAGGTTGGCCTCCAGCGCCGCGCGCAGCACCGACGCCGTGCCCTCGGGGCGCAGGGCCAGCCGGTCGCCGCCCTTGGTCTCGAAGGCGTACATCTCCTTGGTCACGATGTCGGTGGACTCACCGACACCGCGCGCGAAGAGCTCCACGCTCTCGAAGCCGGGCGTCTCGATGTAGCCGTAGCCGGAGTTGCGCAGGGGCGCGGCGATCGCCTCGCGGACCGCCAGGTACTTGGCGCTGTCCGGCGGGATCAGGTCGTACGTGCCCTTGGGGGCCTTGAAGGTGCTCACGGAAGTCTCTCGTCACATTCCTCGTCGGGGAGCGTCGACATCCGCTCCCGGGCCGGCGGCCACCTGCCGCAGATAGGGGTTGGTGGCACGCTCCTGGCCGATGGTCGTCTGGGGGCCGTGGCCGGACAGCACCACGGTCGAGTCGTCGAGCGGCAGGCACACACGGGCCAGCGAGTCGAGCATCTCGGCCATGTCACCGCCGGGCAGGTCGGTGCGTCCGATGGAGCCGGCGAAGAGCAGATCCCCGGAGAAGAACACGGAAGGGATGTCCGTGGTCTCGGGCATCTGGAAGGTCACCGACCCCTTGGTATGGCCGGGCGCGTGCGCGACGGAGAACTCCAGACCCGCGAGCGCCAGCTTCGCGCCGTCGGTCAGCTCCCTGACGTCGTCCGGCTCCCCCACCGTCAGCTCGCCCATCAGCGGCATCCCGATGGAACGGCCGAGCGCTTTCTCCGGGTCCGCCATCATGTAGCGGTCCTCGGGGTGGATCCACGCGGGGACGTCGTGCGCGCCGCACACCGGGACGACCGAGGCCACATGGTCGATGTGGCCGTGGGTGAGGACGACGGCGACGGGCTTGAGCCGATGCTTCTTCAGCGCTTCCTCGACGCCTTGGGCGGCCTGGTGGCCAGGGTCGATGATCACGCACTCCTCACCGGCGGCCGGGGCGACGAGATAACAGTTCGTCCCCCAGGCCCCGGCGGGGAACCCGGCAATGAGCACGATCGTCCTTCGTTGTGTCGATTACGGGCGGCTACAGCTGCTGTCAACGAACGGCTACAGCTGTCGTCAGAGCCTACCGGCGCTGCCGAATCCTCAGCGAACCCATATACGGTACGGGGCACACGCAGGCGCTCGGCTCACCAGACGCACGCGTCCCAGTCGGCGTACGAGACGCATGAGGAGAAAACCCCGTGGTCACCCAGGAACAGCGGAAGCGGCAGCTCGCGCGGGAGAAGTTCTTGCGGCAGCAGCAGCGGCGCACGGAGGCGCGGCGCAAGGCGCGCATGCGCAACTCGGTGATCGCGTCGGTGCTCGGCGTGATCCTGATAGGCAGCGTCGCGATCTACACGACCGGTGTCCTGAAGGGCGACAAGAAGGCGAACGCGAGCTCGGAGACCACCCCGAGCGCGGCCCCCACCAGCAAGGCCCCGGACCCGTGCGCGAAGCCGGCCGCGGGCTCGGTGAAGAAGCTGAGCTGGAAGAAGGAGCCGGCGATGACCATCGACACGTCGGCGAAGTACACGATGAAGCTCGCCACGACGTGCGGTGACATCGACATCGCGCTGAAGACGTCGGCGGCCCCGCACACCGTGAACTCGTTCGACTTCCTGGCGTCGAAGGGCTTCTTCGACCACACCAAGTGCCACCGGCTCACCACCAACGGCATCTACGTGCTGCAGTGCGGCGACCCGACGGGCAGCGGCAGCGGCGGTCCCGGCTATACGATCCCGGACGAGAACCTCAAGGACAAAAGCCTCAAGGGCGGGGTCTACCCGGCGGGCACGGTCGCGATGGCGAACACCGGCCAGAAGCACACCGGCGGCAGCCAGTTCTTCCTCGTCTACCAGGACAGTCAGCTTCCCCCGAGCTACACGCCCTTCGGTACGATTTCAGCCTCGGGCCTGAAGGTCCTGAAGAAGATCGCGGCCGCCGGCGAGAGCACGGGCCAGGGCGACGGGGCGCCCAACGCGACCGTCGTGATCAACAAGGCAACGGTCACCAAATCCTGATCGCACCGGGACCGTATCCCGACCCCGAGGTGCGAAATTTCGGTCGCGCGGGATGCGGACAGGCAACCCGCCGGTCGCCTATGTTGGCCGTGACGAAACTGTGGACGATGCCCGGGGGTACTGAAGCCCTCCGCAGGCATCATGTGGAGGAGGCGCTGTGAGCAGCGACCCGTGGGGCCGCGTCGACGAGACGGGGACCGTGTACGTGCGTACGGCCGACGGCGAGCAGGTCGTCGGTTCCTGGCAGGCAGGCTCCCCCGAGGAGGCGCTGGCCTATTTCGAGCGCAAGTACGAGGGCCTGGTTGTGGAGATCGGCCTCCTCGAGAAGCGAGTGAAGACGACCGACCTGTCCGCGAAGGACGCGCAGACGGCGATCGACCACATCCGTGAGCAGGTCGACGCGCATCACGCGGTCGGCGACCTGGACGCCCTGCGGCAGCGGCTGGACAAGCTGGTCGAGACGGTCGAGGCGCGGCGCGAGGAGCGCAAGCAGCAGCGGGCCAAGCAGTCGGACGAGGCCAGGCACGCCAAGGAGGCGCTGGTCAGCGAGGCGGAGCAGCTGGCGCAGTCCGACCAGTGGCGGGCGGCCGGTGAGCGGCTGCGGGCGTTGGTGGACACCTGGAAGGGTCTGCCGCGGCTGGACCGCAAGTCGGACGACGAGCTGTGGCACCGCTTCTCGCACGCCCGCTCGGCCTTCTCCAAGCGCCGCAAGGCGCACTTCGCGTCGCTGGACGCGCAGCGCGAGGAGGCCCGCAAGGCCAAGGAGCGGCTGGTCTCCGAGGCCGAGGCGCTGTCCGGTTCGACGGACTGGGGTCCGACGGCCGCGCGCTACCGCGAGCTGATGACGGAGTGGAAGGCCGCGGGCCGCGCCCAGCGCGAGCACGAGGACGACCTGTGGAACCGCTTCCGCGGCGCCCAGGACGTGTTCTTCGCCGCCCGCAGCTCGGTCTTCGCGGAGCGGGACGCCGAGCAGTCGGAGAACCTCAAGCTCAAGGAGGAGCTGGCCGAGGAGGCCGAGAAGATCCTCCCGGTCACCGATCTGAAGGCCGCCCGGGCCGCCTTCCGCTCGGTCAACGAGCGCTGGGAGGCCATCGGCCACGTCCCGCGCGACGCGCGCCCCAAGGTCGAGGGCCGGATGCACGCGGTGGAGCGGGCCATCCAGGAGGCCGAGGAGGCCGAGTGGCGCCGCACCAACCCGGAGGCACGCGCGCGTGCCGAGGGGCTGACCGGCCAGCTCCAGACCGCCGTGGACAAGCTCAAGGGCCAGATCGAGCAGGCGCGCGCCCAGGGCAACAACGCCAAGGCCGACAAGCTCCAGCGCGAGCTGGAGGGCCGCCAGGCCCTGCTGGACCAGGCCCTGAAGGGTCTGCAGGAGTTCGGCGGCTGAAGCCCGCCCTCCGACACGGAAAGGGGGCCCCGCACCGGCCGGTGCGGGGCCCCCTTCGTCGTATGCCCTGTGTTTGCCCTACGACCTGCGGGCCGAAGTCACCCGGTAGACGTCGTAGACGCCCTCGACGCCGCGTACGGCCTTCAGGACATGCCCCAGGTGCTTCGGGTCGCCCATCTCGAAGGTGAAGCGGGAGGTGGCGACGCGGTCGCGGGAGGTCTGGACGGCCGCCGAGAGGATGTTGACGTGCTGGTCCGACAGAACACGGGTGACGTCCGACAGCAGCCGGGAGCGGTCCAGCGCCTCGACCTGGATGGCGACCAGGAAGACCGAGGACTGGGTGGGCGCCCACTCGACGTCGAGGATGCGCTCGGGCTCCCGGGACAGTGACTCCACGTTCACACAGTCGCTGCGGTGAACCGATACGCCACTACCGCGGGTGACGAAGCCGATGATCGGGTCACCGGGGACGGGCGTGCAACAGCGGGCCAGCTTGACCCACACGTCCTCGACGCCCTTGACGATGACGCCCGGGTCGGCGCTGGAGCGCCGCTTGCGGCGGCTGCGGGTGGGCGGGACCGCCTCGTCGATCTCCTCGGTGGCCGCCTCCTCGCCGCCGAGCGCGGAGACGAGCTTCTGCACGACGTTCTGCGCGGAGACGTGCCCCTCGCCGATCGCCGCGTACAGCGCGGAGATGTCCGGGTAGCGCATCTCGTGCGCGAGGGTGACCAGCGAGTCGCCGGTGAGGATGCGCTGGATCGGCAGGTTCTGCTTGCGCATCGCGCGGACGATGGCGTCCTTGCCCTGCTCGATGGCCTCGTCGCGGCGCTCCTTGGAGAACCAGGCCCGGATCTTGTTGCGGGCGCGCGGCGACTTGACGAAGCCGAGCCAGTCCCGCGAGGGGCCGGCGCCGGCCGCCTTGGAGGTGAAGACCTCCACCAGGTCACCGTTGTCGAGGGTCGACTCCAGCGGTACGAGGCGGCCGTTGACCCGCGCTCCTATCGTCCGGTGGCCGACCTCCGTGTGGACGGCGTAGGCGAAGTCCACCGGGGTGGCACCCGCCGGGAGCGCGATGACGTCACCCTTCGGGGTGAAGACGAAGACCTCGTTGCGGGACAGGTCGAAGCGCAGGGACTCCAGGAACTCGCCCGGGTCCTCGGTCTCCTTCTGCCAGTCCAGCAGTTGGCGCAGCCACGCCATGTCGTTGAGGTGGTCGTCCTTCTTGCCGGCCTTGGGCACGTCGGTGCGCACCTTGGAGGCGCCGGCGACGGCCTCCTGCTTGTACTTCCAGTGCGCGGCGATGCCGTACTCGGCGCGGCGGTGCATGTCGAAGGTGCGGATCTGCAGCTCGACCGGCTTGCCGTTGGGGCCGATGACCGTCGTGTGCAGCGACTGGTACATGTTGAACTTGGGCATCGCGATGTAGTCCTTGAACCGGCCGGGGACCGGGTTCCATCGCGCGTGCACGGTGCCGAGGGCGGCATAGCAGTCGCGGACCGTGTCGACGAGGACGCGGATGCCCACCAGGTCGTAGATCTCCGCGAAGTCACGGCCGCGGACGATCATCTTCTGGTAGACGCTGTAGTAGTGCTTCGGGCGGCCGGTGACGGTCGCCTTGATACGGGCCGCGCGCAGGTCCTGCTGGACCTCGTCGGTCACTATGGCCAGGTACTCGTCACGCTTGGGTGCCCGCTCCGCCACCAGCCGGACGATCTCGTCGTACATCTTCGGGTAGAGGATCGCGAAGGCGAGGTCCTCCAGCTCCCACTTGATGGTGTTCATGCCGAGGCGGTGGGCGAGCGGCGCGTAGATCTCGAGGGTCTCGCGCGCCTTCTTCTCCTGCTTCTCGCGCTTGAGGTAGCGCATGGTGCGCATGTTGTGCAGCCGGTCGGCGAGCTTGATGACCAGGACGCGGGGGTCCTTGGCCATGGCGACGACCATCTTGCGCACGGTCTCGGCCTGCGCGGCCTCGCCGAACTTGACCTTGTCCAGCTTGGTGACGCCGTCGACGAGCAGGGCGACCGAGTCGCCGAAGTCACGGCGCAGCTGGTCGAGGCCGTACTCGGTGTCCTCGACGGTGTCGTGCAGCAGGCCCGCCATCAGGGTGGCCGGATCCATGCCCAGCTCGGCGAGGATCGTGGTCACCGCGAGGGGGTGGGTGATGTACGGGTCGCCGCTCTTGCGCTTCTGGCCGCGGTGCCAGCGCTCGGCGACCTGGTAGGCGTTCTCGATCTGGCGGAGGGTGGCCGTCTCGATCTTCGGGTCGTTGCTGCGCACTATCCGCAGCAGCGGCTCCAGGACCGGGTTGTACGGGTTGGAGCGCTGGACGCCGAGGCGGGCGAGGCGGGCACGGACGCGGTTGGAGGAGCCGGAGCGGGCGGGCTGGCCGGCGTTGGGCCGGACCGCGGGCGCCTGGGTGTGCTCGGGCGGGGCCGGCTTGGGGCGCGACTGATCGGCCGACTTGTCGACAGGGGCCGACTGGGCATGCTCGACCGGCCCGGCGCCGTCGTTCGTCGGGTGCGATGTGCTCGGCGCGGGCTTGGCCGCGGCTGCCGAGGCGGGCTCGGGCTTGGCGGCGGTCAGGTGCTGGGCCTCGTCTGGCAAGAGGACTCCTCGTGCGCGATCCGGGTCCCCCGGTCAGGCTCCGGAGGACCCATGGTAGCGATGCCGGGCTCCGGCATCGCCCGCAGGACGATGTGAGACCCGTCCATCGGGGAAACGCAAGGGGCGGGCCCCGGATTCCCCGGGGCCCGCCCCTGCGAGCGTCACGCCCAAAGGCGCCGTGACCTGCCGCGGCAGCCCGGTCAGACCACGAGCAGCGCCTCCAGGGGAGCGCCCTCCAGGGCCGGTTCCAGGCGGGCGCGGCCGTTGAGGAAGGCCAGTTCCATCAGGACCGCGAGGCCCGCCACGTCGGCGCCCGTCCTGCGGATCAGCTGGATCGAGGCCTCCGCCGTGCCGCCCGTGGCGAGGACGTCGTCGACGATGAGGATGCGGTCCCCGGCCGACAGGTCCTCGGCGTGGACCTCGATCTCCGCCGAGCCGTACTCCAGGTCGTACGCCTGGCTGAGGGTCGCTCCGGGGAGCTTGCCCGCCTTGCGTACGGGGATGAAGCCGAGCCCGGCCCGGACGGCCACCGGGGCACCGAGGATGAACCCGCGCGCCTCGAGGCCGACGACCTTCGTGGCGCCGGTGTTCGCGGCGATGCCGGCCAGTGCGTCGGTCAGCGCGGTGAACGCCGCCGCGTCCGCGAGGAGCGGGGTGATGTCCTTGAACATCACGCCCGGCTCCGGGTAGTCCGCGACGTCACGGATACGGCTGAGCAGCAACTCCTCGACGTCGGTCATCGGCGCTTCCCCGAGGGTCGGCCACGGCCCCGGTTACGGGACGCGGGCTGGTTGCGCGGCCCGACGACGGCCGGGGTGGCGTCCTCGGGCTCCTCGGCACCGACGCCGCCCCGGGCCTCCGCCAGCTCCTCGTCCGCGGCGGCCTGGGCGCGCTTGGCGAGGACGCGCTTCTTCAGGGCCTTCATCTGCGGCTCGGCCTCCTTGAGGTCGGCGACGAGCGGCGTGGCGATGAAGATCGAGGAGTAGGCACCGGCGGCGAGACCGACGAACAGCGACAGCGAGATGTCGTTGAGCGTGCCCGCGCCGAGGAAGCCGCCACCGATGAACAGCAGGCCCGCCACCGGCAGCAGCGCGACCACCGTGGTGTTGATCGAACGGACCAGGGTGCCGTTGATCGACTGGTTGGCGATGTCGCTGTAGGTGAAGCGGGTCTGCTTCGTGATGTCCTTCGTCTGCTCCTTGAGGCTGTCGAAGACGACGACCGTGTCGTAGAGCGAGTAACCGAGGATCGTCAGCAGACCGATGACCGTGCCGGGCGTGACCTCGAAGCCGACGAGGGCGTAGATGCCGGTCGTGATGGTGATGTCGTGGATCAGCGCGACGAGGGCCGCGACCGCCATCCGCCATTCGAAGGCGATCGCCAGGTAGATCACCACGAGGACCATGAAGATGCCGAGGCCCTGCCAGGCCTTGTTGGCGATCTCGTCACCCCAGCTCGGGCCGACCAGGTCGGCGGCGATGGACTCGGGGGACACGTTCATGTCCTTGGCGAGCTGCTTCTTGGTCTCGTCGGACTTGGTGGTGTCCATGCCCGCGATCTGGATGCGCAGGGTGCCGTTGCCGAGCTTCTGCACGACGGCGTCGTGGCCGGCGGCCCGCGACGCGTAGTTCTCCGCCTGGGTCACCGAGACGCTGGTCTTCCCGGTGGTGAAGACGGCGCCGCCCCGGAAGTCGATGCCCATGTTCAGGCCGCGCACCGCCAGGCCGACGATGGCCGTGATGGTGATCAGGATGGAGACGCCGTACCAGATCTTGCGCTTGCCGACGAAGTCGTAGCTGATCTCGCCGCGGTGGAGTCGGGCGCCGAGGCTGCCGATTTTCGACATCGCTCACGCTTCCTTCGGGTCGACGGGACCGGCGACGGGGCCGGCGGGACGGCGGGTGCGGCGCAGCGGGGGCTTGGCGCCCAGACCCTTCGGGTCCAGCCCCGACCACTTGTGGCCGCCCGCGAAGAACTTGCGCCGGGCCAGGACGGTCATCAGCGGCTTGGTGAAGAGGAACACGACGACCACGTCGAGCACGGTGGTCAGACCGAGGGTGAACGCGAAGCCCTGGACCTTGCCGACGGTCACGATGAACAGCACGGCCGCGGCCAGGAACGACACGAAGTCGGAGACCAGGATGGTGCGCCGGGCACGCGGCCAGGCCCGCTCGACGGCGGGGCGCAGCGAGCGGCCCTCGCGGATCTCGTCCCGGATGCGTTCGAAGAAGACGATGAACGAGTCCGCCGTGATGCCGATCGCGACGATCGCACCGCAGACGGCCGGGAGGTTCAGCGCGAAGTGGATCGTGGGGCCGAGCAAGGACATGATCACGTAGGTGAGGGCCGCGGAGACCATCAGCGAGGGGATCGCGACGACCGAGAGCCCGCGGTAGAAGATCAGCAGGTAGAGGACGACCAGCGCGAGGCCGATCGCACCCGCGATCAGACCGGCGTGCAGCTGCTCACCGCCGAGGGCGGCGGTCACGGTGGTCATGGTCGCCACCTTGAAGGAGAGCGGCAGCGCGCCGTAGGACAGCATGTTGGCGAGGCTCTGGGCCTCCTGCTGGTTGAAGCTGCCGGAGATCTCCGCGTTGCCGCCGGTCAGCGCCTCCTTGACGTACGGGTCGGAGACCACGTTGCCGTCGAGGACGATCGCGAACTGGTTCTGCGGGGACTGGTTCTTGGCCAGCTGGCCGGTGATGTCGGCGAACTTCTTGGCACCCTTGGACGTGAACTCCATGGTGACGGTCCAGCCGGCGGCGGTCTGCGTGTTGAAGACGGCCTGGGCCTTCTTGACGTCGGTGCCGTCGACGGCGGCGGGGCCGAGGACGTACTTCTGCCACTGGCCCTGGGAGTTCTTGCCGCAGGCGACGGTGGGGTCGCTGGCCTTGGCGGTCTTGCCGGCGGTGTTCTGAGCCGTCTTCTTGGTGCAGTCGAGGGCGGCGTACTGCGCCTGCAGCTTGGCGGCCGCGTCACTGGCGGCGGCGCTGCCGCTCGCCGACGGAGAGGGGCTGGTGGACGCCTTCGCGCTGGAGGAGGCGGTGGCGCTCGGCGTCGAGTCGGCCTTCAGCGCGTCGGTCACGGCGCGCCCCTGTGAGGTGGCGGTGGCGGAGGGGCTCGCGGAGGAGGACGAGGTCGCCTTCGGCTTGCCGGTCGCCTTGCCCGAGGGGCTGCTCGACGCGCTCGGCGACGGGGTGGCCGTCGCGGCTCCGCCGGACACCTCGGTGGCGATCACGGGGCGGAAGTACAGCTTGGCGGTGGTGCCGACCTGCTGACGCGCTTCCTCGGAGTTCGTGCCCTTGGGGATGTTGACGATGATGTTGCTGGTGCCCTGGGTCTGGACCTCTGCCTCGGACACACCCAGACCGTTGACACGGCGGTTCATGATGTCGACCGCGGTGTTCATGTTGGTCTTGTTGATCGCGTTGGGCTGACCCGGCTCGTTCTGCGCCTGGAGCGTGATGCTGGTGCCACCGGCAAGGTCGATACCGAGACGTGGGGTGGTGTTGCCGGAGCCGAACATCGCTCCGGTCAGTCCCACGATGGCGATCAGGATGAGGGCCAGCGAGCGCCCTGGCTTGCTCTGGGCGCTCGCGCTCCGGCCCTTTTTAGGTGCTGCCACCTTCTCGTACTCCCTCTCGGGCCGCCCCGCGCCGGGTCGGCGTGGTGGCGGCCATGACATGGTGTCGGGATCCCCGTGTGCGAGAAGCACACGTCCGGAGGCGCGAGAGGTCGGCCACGCGCCCCCGGGACGTGGCTACTTCGCCTCGGAGTCGCCGTCGGTCTTCTTCGGCTCCTCGTCCGACTTCGCCTCGGCGGCGACGGGCTCGTCGGCCGGTTCCTCGGGCGCGTCCTTCTTGCCGAGGTCGACGGACTTGTCGTCGGAGGCGGCGGCAGCTTCGTCGGCGGAGTCGTCGGTCTCGGTGAGGGAGGAGGCGTCGTCCGGGACGACGTCGGAGTCGGACTTGAGGTCGTGCTCGATGCCGTGCACGATGCGGTTGTACTCGTCGTCGCTGAGCACGGAACCGATGGCGTTCTTCGCGAAGAGGAGTTCGACACCGGGACCGGCGTCGAGGAGGACCGTGTCCTCGTTGACCTCCTTGACCGTCGCGTACATCCCCCCGATCGTGCGGACGCCGCTGCCGGGCTGCATCTCGTTGCGCATGTTCGCGGCCTGCTGCTGCTTGCGCTTGGCCGAGCGGGTCATGAGGAACATGGCCCCGATGAGCACGATGAACGGGAGGAGCATGGTGATATTCACGGGACGGAATTTCCTTCGCACGACCGCGGCGGACGGCGGCCTGATGGATGGGGGTATGTATACCGCCGACAAAGGCGGCATCGGCGGAGTCTAAGCGAGTCCGCGCGCATGGAACAACGCTCAGCATGGCACCTGGGTTCCTGACCCGGCCAATGCCCGCGCCGTCACAATGGCGTCACGTCCCGAACAGGTCCTGTTGTCCGTTTCCCGCAGTAGCCGAGCGGGGCGGCGTGAGGCCGAGATGCGCCCACGCGGCGGGCGTGGCGACCCGGCCGCGGGGTGTGCGGGCGAGCAGTCCCTCCCGTACGAGGAAGGGTTCGGCCACTTCCTCGACGGTCTCGCGCTCCTCCCCCACCGCGACGGCGAGGGTCGACAAACCGACCGGGCCGCCGCCGAACAGCTTGAGCAGGGCCTCCAGCACACCGCGGTCGAGGCGGTCGAGGCCGCGGGCGTCGACCTCGTACACCGCGAGGGCCGCGGCCGCGATGTCCCGGGTGATGATCCCGTCGGCCTTGACCTGGGCGTAGTCCCGCACGCGGCGCAGCAGGCGGTTGGCGATACGGGGCGTGCCGCGGGAGCGGCCGGCGATCTCGGCGGCGCCGTCGGCCTGGATCTCCACGTCGAGGAGGTTCGCCGAGCGGTGGATGACGCGCTCCAGTTCGGCGGGCTCGTAGAACTCCATGTGCGCGGTGAAGCCGAAGCGGTCGCGCAGCGGGGGCGGCAGCAGGCCCGCGCGCGTGGTGGCGCCGACCAGGGTGAACGGGGGCAGGTCGAGGGGGATGGCGGTGGCGCCGGGGCCCTTGCCGACGATGACGTCGACGCGGAAGTCCTCCATCGCCATGTACAGCATCTCCTCGGCGGGCCGGGACATGCGGTGGATCTCGTCGAGGAAGAGGACCTCGCCCTCCTGGAGGGAGGACAGGATCGCGGCCAGGTCGCCGGCGTGCTGGATGGCGGGGCCGGAGGTGATCCGGATCGGGGCGCCCATCTCGGCCGCGATGATCATCGAGAGAGTGGTCTTGCCGAGGCCGGGGGCGCCGGAGAGCAGCACGTGGTCGGCGGTGGCGCCCCGCGCGCGGGCGGCGCGCAGGACCAGGTCGAGCTGTTCGCGGACCTTCTCCTGGCCGATGAACTCGCCCAGGTCCTTGGGGCGCAGGGCGGCCTCGACGGCCTGGTCCTCACGGTCGGCGACAGAACCGACCAGCCGCTCGGGGGCGGGAGTGTCGGTCGGGTCGTCCCAGTTCACTGAGGTCTCCTAGCAGGGGTGGCGCAGATGGGTCAGCGGGCGCGGTTGAGGGTCTGCAGGGCGGCCTTCAGCAACTGGCCTACCTGCGGGCTGCCGCCGGCGGCCTCCGCCTGCGGGGTCACGGCGGCCACCGCCTCGTCGGCCTCCCGGGTGGCGTACCCGAGGCCGATGAGGGCGGCATGCAGCTGGTCGCGCCAGCCCTGGGTGACCGGAGCGCCGATCGCGGGGGCGCCGATGGGCTCGCCGAGCCGGTCCTTGAGCTCCAGCAGCAGTTTCTGGGCGCCCTTCTTGCCGATGCCCGGGACGGCGATCAGCGCCTTCTCGTCCCCGGTGGCGACCGCCCTGCGCAGGGCGTCCGGGCTGTGCACCGCCAGCATCGCCTGGGCCAGGCGCGGGCCGACCCCGCTCGCCGTCTGCAGCAGCTCGAAGACCTGACGCTCGTCGTCGTCCACGAAGCCGTACAGGGTGAGCGAGTCCTCCCGTACGACCAGGGAGGTGGCGAGCTTGGTCTGCTGGCCCATGCGCAGCCCGGACAGGGTGTTGGGCGTGCACTGGACGGCGATGCCGATCCCGCCGACCTCCACCACGGCGGAGTCGGGGGCGAGGGCGGCGACCGGGCCGCTGACGAAGGCGATCATGCGGGGCGGCCTTTCGTTGCTTTGGCTGCGTGCAGGGCGACGGCCTGCTGGAGGCGGTTGTGCGCGGGTGCGCGCCAGATGTGGCAGATGGCGAGCGCGAGGGCGTCCGCCGCGTCGGCCGGTTTCGGGGGCGCGTCGAGCCGGAGCAGCCGCGTCACCATGGCGCCGACCTGGGCCTTGTCGGCGCGTCCGGTGCCGGTGACGGCGGCCTTGACCTCGCTCGGGGTGTGCAGGGCGACGGGGATGCCACGGCGGGCGGCGCAGAGCATGGCGACGGCGCTGGCCTGGGCGGTGCCCATCACGGTGCGGACGTTGTGCTGGCTGAACACCCGCTCCACGGCGACGAATTCGGGCCGGTGCTCGTCCAGCCAGGACTCGATGCCCTGCTCGATGGCGACGAGACGGTGCCCCAGCTCGGCGTCCACGGGCGTGCGGACGACGCCTACGCCGACCATGGTGAGCGGCCGGCCCGCGACCCCCTCGACGACGCCGACACCGCACCGGGTCAGCCCGGGGTCCACCCCCAGTACGCGCACCGCGCCCCCTCCTTCGATCTCCTGTTTGTGCAGGCTATCGGGTGCCACCGACAACGGCCGACATGGCGACGGGCCGACGGGGTGTGTCCCGTCGGCCCGTTGAGCCGTTGCGTCCGCTCAGCCCGCGGCGGCGTTACGCGTCGACCTTCTCCATGACCTCGTCGCTGACGTCGAAGTTGGCGAAGACGTTCTGGACGTCGTCGCTGTCCTCGAGCGCGTCGATCAGCTTGAAGATCTTCTTGGCGCCCTCCTCGTCCAGCTCGACCTGCATGGTCGGGACGAAGTTGGCCTCGGCGGAGTCGTAGTCGATCCCGGCGTCCTGCAGGGCGGTGCGGACCGCGACCAGGTCGGTGGCCTCGCTGAGCACCTCGAAGGACTCGCCCAGGTCGTTGACCTCCTCGGCGCCCGCGTCCAGGACGGCGGCGAGGACGTCGTCCTCGGTCAGCTCGCCCTTGGGGACGATCACGACGCCCTTGCGGTTGAAGAGGTACGACACCGAGCCCGGGTCGGCCATGGAGCCGCCGTTGCGGGTCATGGCGACGCGGACGTCGGAGGCGGCGCGGTTGCGGTTGTCGGTGAGGCACTCGATGAGCACCGCGACGCCGTTCGGGCCGTAGCCCTCGTACATGATCGTCTCGTAGTCGGCGCCGCCGGCCTCCAGGCCGCCGCCGCGCTTGATCGCCGAGTCGATGTTCTTGTTGGGGACCGACTGCTTCTTGGCCTTCTGGACGGCGTCGTACAGCGTCGGGTTGCCCTCGAGATCGACACCGCCCATCCGCGCCGCGACCTCGATGTTCTTGATCAGCTTCGCGAAGAGCTTGCCGCGCTTGGCGTCGATCACGGCCTTCTTGTGCTTCGTCGTGGCCCATTTAGAGTGGCCGGACATCTGCCTGTCTCCTTCGCGTAACCCATCTCTGCAACGAACGCCAGGAATCCTACTAGGACTCCGTCGCCCGGTTCGCGTGCACCATGTCGACGAACAGGCGGTGCACCCGGTGGTCGCCGGTCAGTTCCGGGTGGAACGAGGTGGCGAGCGCGTTGCCCTGGCGGACCGCGACGATGTGGCCGTCGTGCTCGGCGAGCACCTCGGTCTCGGCGCCGACGGACTCCACCCAGGGGGCGCGGATGAACACGCCCTCTACAGGATCGCCCGCGACGCCCCTGACGTCGACCGCCGCCTCGAAGGACTCGTTCTGCCGTCCGAAGGCGTTGCGGCGCACGATCATGTCGATGCCGCCGACGGTCACCTGGCCCGAGCGCGGGTCGAGGATCTTGTCGGCGAGCATGATCATGCCCGCGCAGGTGCCGTAGACGGGCATACCGGCCCGCACGCGCGCGCGGAGCGGCTCCATCACGCCGAAGAGGACGGCCAGCTTGGAGATGGTGGTGGACTCGCCGCCGGGGATGACGAGGCCGTCCACCTCGGCGAGTTCCTCGGGGCGCCGGATCGGCCTGGCCACGGCGTCGGCCGCGGCCAGGGCGACGAGGTGCTCCCGTACGTCGCCCTGGAGGGCCAGGACGCCTATGACAGGGGCTTCAGTGCTCATGGGAGTGCTTACCAGCCGCGGTTGGCGTAGCGCTCGGTCTCGGGGAGGGTGTCGCAGTTGATGCCGACCATGGCCTCGCCGAGGTTGCGGGAGGCGTCCGCGATGATCTTGGGGTCGTCGTAGAAGGTGGTCGCCTTGACGATGGCGGCGGCGCGCTTGGCCGGGTCGCCGGACTTGAAGATGCCGGAGCCGACGAAGACGCCCTCGGCACCGAGCTGACGCATCAGGGCGGCGTCGGCGGGGGTGGCCACGCCACCGGCGGAGAACAGCACCACCGGGAGCTTGCCGAGCTCGGCGACCTCCTTGACCAGCTCGTAGGGGGCGCGCAGCTCCTTGGCGGCGGCGTACAGCTCGTTGTTGTCGCAGCCGCGCAGCTTGGCGATCTCGCCCTTGATCTGGCGCAGGTGGCGGACGGCCTCGACGACGTTGCCGGTGCCGGCCTCGCCCTTGGAGCGGATCATGGCCGCGCCCTCGGCGATCCGGCGCAGGGCCTCGCCCAGGTTGGTGGCGCCGCAGACGAAGGGGGTCGTGAAGGCCCACTTGTCGGAGTGGTTGACCTCGTCGGCCGGGGTGAGGACCTCGGACTCGTCGATGTAGTCGACGCCGAGGGACTGCAGGACCTGGGCCTCGACGAAGTGGCCGATGCGGGACTTGGCCATGACCGGGATGGAGACGGCCTCGATGATGCCCTCGATCATGTCCGGGTCGGACATACGGGCCACGCCGCCGTCCTTGCGGATGTCGGCCGGGACCCGCTCCAGGGCCATGACGGCGACGGCGCCCGCGTCCTCGGCGATCTTCGCCTGCTCCGGGGTGACGACGTCCATGATCACGCCGCCCTTGAGCTGCTCGGCCATGCCGCGCTTCACGCGCGCGGTGCCGGTCTCGGGGGCCTGGTTTTCGGAGAGCGAGCTGGACACGGATGACCTCACTGAAGTGAAAGAGGGTTGCTGCAATCACCGAGGAAACGGGATTGGGCCAGTCCACAGCAAGGGCCAATGGGAAGCCGGTGGATCCTTTTGGGCCGCGAACGGCTATGCCGCCCGGTCGGCGAGGGCCGGCGGCGGTTCGTCGTCCATCTCGAAGGCCATCGGGAAGGGGGCGTGACCGGCCAGCCGGAACCAGCGGACCTTGCGGTGCTCGCGCAGTCGGCGGGCCGCGCCGACCGCGTCGTTGTGGAAGCGCCGGGCCATCGGGACGCGGCGGACGGCCTCGGTGAGTTCGTGGGTGGCCGCGTCCCCGCCGGGGGCCTCGCGGACCGCGTCGACCTGGGCCGGTTCGGCGAACACCGCCCGCAGCGCCTGGCTGAGCTCGCTCTCGGCGACCTCCCGCTGCTCCTCCTCGGCCTGCCGGGCCGCGTGCGCGGCCTCGTACAGGACGATCGAGGCGGCGGGGTCCAGGACGCCGGAGGTGGCCAGCTCCTGAGTCACGGACGCCCTGCGCAGCAGCTGCGCGTCGAGGGCGGCCCGGGCGGCGTCGATCCGGGAGTGCAGCCGGTCCAGACGGCCGGCCGTCCAGCTCAGGTACAGCCCGATCGCGAACAGGACGGCCAGAATCCAGATCAGGGTTACGGTCACGGCCGCACACGTTACCGCCGACAGCGCCCCGGCCCGACGGCCGCCTTACGGCAACGCCGGGTTCGGCAGGGAACGGGACCTACGCGCCGAGGGAGAGCCGAACCGCCGGGCTGACACGAGCGCCGATGACAGAACCGACCCACCGGGCCACCTGCCCCCGCCGGAACCGCCCCTCAGATTGACCCGACGGAACCGGCCCCCGGGCTGACCGAGCCCCAGTCCCCCAACGGCGCCCACCGGCCCCGTCCTGAGAACCGCGCCGCCCCAGCTGTGCCTGCCGTCCCGCCCCAAGAGCCGCGCGGACCCAACTGTGCCCGCCGCCCCGCCCAGGTCCCGCACCGACCTCAGCCGTGCCCACCGTCCCACGCGAGTCCCGCGCCAACCCGAACCCTGCCGGCAGCCTCGCCCTCAGACCCCGCGGTCCCGCCCCCAGTGCCCCAAAGGGCAACGCTCGCCCCGTCGCGACGCCCGGCACGCTTCCCCACTGTCTGAAGGGCATGGCGGGGTGCCCCCACTCGCTGCACCGGCCTCAGCTGTGCCCGCCGCCCCGCCCTGGTCCCGCGCCGGTCCAAACCGTGTCGGCAGCCCCACCCCGGGTTCCGCGCCGACCCGAACATGCTGGCAGCTCCGCCCTAAGACCCCCGCGGCCCCAACCGCCCCCGCAGCCCCGCCCACAGTGCCCCGACAGGCAACGTTCGCCCCGTCGCGACGCCCAGGACGCTCCCCCACTGCCCGAAGGGCATGGGACATGCCCCCACTCGCCGCACCGGCCAGCTGTGCCCGCCGCCCCGCACCGGCCTCAGCCCTGCCCGCCGCCCCGCCCTGGTCCCACGCGGGCCCCCAGCCGTGCCGGCAGCCCGCACTCAGACCCCGCCGGCCCGAACCATGCCGGCAGCCCCACCCTCAGACTCCGCGGCCCCAACCGCCCCCGCAGCCCCGCCCCTAATCCCGCGCCAACCCGAACCGTGCTCGCAGGCCCGGCCCCCGGTCGTCGTCCGCTGCCGCTACCGCCGCCGCGCCCGCTGTCACCGTTTCGTAGACCGAGAGGATGTCCGCGCCGACCGTCGACCAGTCGAAGCGGCGTACGTGGACGCTGCCGCGTTCGCGGAGTTCGGCGAGGCGGTCCGGGTCCTGCAGGAGCCGTACCGCCGCCTCCGCCAGGGCGTCGGAGTCCTCGTTGGCGAAGAGTTCGCCCGCCGCCCCCTGGTCGAGGACCTGGGCGAAGGCGTCCAGGTCGGCGGCGAGGACGGGGGCGCCCGCCGACATCGCCTCGACCAGGATGATCCCGAAGCTCTCGCCGCCGGTGTTGGGGGCGACGTACAGGTCGATGCTTCGCAGGAAACGCGCCTTGTCCTCGTCGCTGATCATGCCGAGGAACTCCACCCGCGAGCGGAACTCGGCGGGCAGCAGCTCCAGCGCCTCCTCCTCGTCCCCGCGCCCGGCGACCAACAGCCGCGTCTGCGGGCGGGCCGCGAGGATGCCCGGGAACGCCTTCATCAGCACCGGCAGGCCCTTGCGCGGCTCGTCGATGCGCCCGATGAAGCCGATCGTGTCGCCCTGCCACTCGGGTTTGGGCTCGGCCTTGGCGAAGAAGTCGACGTCGACGCCGTTGGGGATGACCACGGCGTCACCGCCGAGGTGCTCGACGAGGGTGCGGCGGGCGTACTCGCTGACGGCGATCCGCGCGCTGATCTTCTCCAGGGCCGCCTGGAGGATCGCGTACGCGGCGATCATCGCCTTGGAGCGCGGGTTGGAGGTGTGGAACGTGGCGACCATCGGCCCCTGCGCCGCCCAGCAGGTCAGCAGCCCGAGGGAGGGCGAGGTCGGCTCGTGGATGTGGACCACGTCGAACGCGCCGTCGTGCAGCCAGCGCCGCACCCGCGCGGCGCTGAGGAAGCCGAAGTTCAGCCGGGCGACCGAGCCGTTGTACGGCACCGGGACCGCGCGGCCGGCCGAGACGACGTACGGCGGCAGAGGCGTGTCGTCGTCGGCCGGGGCCAGGACGGAGACCTCGTGGCCCAGGCGGATGAAGTACTCGGCGAGGTCACGGATATGGAACTGGACGCCGCCCGGTACGTCCCAGGAGTACGGGCAGACGATGCCGATCCTCACGACGTGCCCTTCTCGGGAGCCGGGGGCTTCTTCACAGAATCCCCCACGGGATTCCTCGCAGAATTCTTCGCGGGATTCCTCGTGGGGTCGAGGTCCTTGAGCCACAAGCGCTGCAGCATGTGCCAGTCCTCCGGGTGGTCGGCGATCCCCGTGGCGAAGGTGTCGGCCAGCGCCTGTGCCATGACAGACGTCTTCTCGGCCCGGCTGCCTGACTCGGGGACCTCGATCGGGGGATGGACGCGGCCCTGCATGACGGGTGAGTCGTCGTACCAGAGCGTGACCGGCAGGAGCAGCGCGCCGGTCTGCTGGGCGAGCAGCGCGGGTCCGGCCGGGATCCGGGTGGCCTCGCCGAAGAACTGGACCTCGACGCCGGAGGAGGACAGGTCGCGCTCGGCCACCAGGCAGACCAGGCCGCCGTCGCGCAGCCGCCGGGCCAGGGTGCCGAAGGCGGTGCCGCCGCTGTGCGGGAGGACCTCCATGCCGAGGCCTTCGCGGTAGGCGACGAAGCGGTCGTACAGCGTCTCGGGCTTGAGGCGCTCGGCGACCGTGGTGAACGGCGTCTGCAGCTTGGTGGTGACCCAGGCGCCGGCGAGGTCCCAGTTGGCCATGTGGGGCAGCGCGAGGATGACGCCCCGGCCGGCGGCGAGACCGTCGGTCAGGTGGTGCAGGTCCTTGGGGTCGAAGCCGCCCTTGATGCGCTCCTTGCTCCACGCGGGCAGCCGGAAGGACTCCATCCAGTAGCGCAGGTACGAGCGCATGCCCGCGCGCGACAGCTCGGCGAGGCGCTCGGGACTCGCGTCGGGCACCACGCGCGCGTAGTTGCTCTCCAGCCGCAGCACGCCCTTGCCGCGCCGCTTCCAGGCGAGGTCCGCGATCGTCCGGCCCAGGCGTACGGCGACCGGCTCGGGGAGGTTCTTGACCGTGCTCCAGCCGAGCCCGTAGAGGCCGTCCGTGAGGCGGTCCCGGGCACTCACTTGGCCGCTCCGCTCTCCTGCTCCGCCGTGGCCTGCGCCTCGGCCTCCGCCGACTCGCGGCGGACGGTGACCACGCGCTGGACCAGGGTGACCAGGCTGCCGACGGCGACGATCCACAGCGCCACGGGCAGCAGGTACTGGATGCCCGGCACGCCGAACTTGTGCAGGCCGGCGAAACCGGCCGCGACCAGCGAGATCACCAGGCGCTCGGCGCGCTCGACGAGCCCGTTGACGGCGACCGGCAGGCCGATCGACTCGCCGCGCGCCTTGGTGTACGACACCACCTGGCCGCTGGCCAGGCAGAAGATGGAGACCGCGCACAGCACGTTGTCGTCGCCGCTGCCCGCGTACCACAGGGCGAAGCCGCCGAAGATCGCGCCGTCGGCGACGCGGTCGAGGGTGGAGTCCAGGAACGCGCCCCAGCGGCTGGAACGGCCCAGCTGGCGGGCCATGTTGCCGTCGACGAGGTCGGAGAACACGAAGAGCGTGATCACGACCGTGCCCCAGAAGAACTCGCCCATGGGGTAGAAGACCAGCGCACCCGCGACCACGCCGGCGGTGCCGAGGAGCGTGACGGCGTCGGGACTGACGCCCCGCCGGATGAGAAACGCGGCGAACGGTGTGAGGACACGCGTGAAGAATGCACGCGCGTACTTGTTCAGCATGGCCTTCCCGACGGTCGGTGTGGCCGGCTCGGCCCCTGCTGGCCACCGGCGCGCCCATCGTAGCCACGCGCGCGTGTGTGCGACGGCCGGGCACCCGGACCCCCTTGCCTCATGGGCCGAAGGCATACGGGTCACGGCGCGATCGCGTCCTTCGTATGGACGCACCGTGACAGGAGTGGAAAGCTCGAAGGACCGCGGGCGTCATCGGAGCCGCCACCGCACGCGGCCCGGCATGCCCGCGCCCACAGTGACCTCACCGTGCACGGGAGGCAAGGCCATGGGCGACAAGGCGAACGCACACCCCGGGGCCGCCGGCAGGGCTACGGCGGCCGACCATCCCGCGTCCGTACGGAATGTGGTGCTGGTCGGCCACTCCGGATCGGGCAAGACGACATTGGTGGAAGCCCTCGCGCTGACCGCGGGGGCGGTGAACCGGGCGGGCCGTGTGGAGGACGGCGGCACCGTCTCGGACTACGACGAGATCGAGCACCGGCAGAACCGTTCGGTGCAGCTCTCCCTGGTGCCCGTCGAATGGGACGGCATCAAGGTCAATCTTCTCGACACCCCCGGATACGCCGACTTCGTCGGCGAACTCAGGGCCGGTCTGCGCGCGGCGGACGCGGCCCTTTTCGTCGTCTCCGCCTCCGACGGCGTGGACGGCTCCACCCGCATGGTGTGGGAGGAGTGCGCGGCCGTCGGCATGCCGCGGGCGATCGTGGTCACGCACCTGGAGGCGGCCCGGGCGGACTTCGAGGAGATGACGCGGGTCTGCGCGGAGGCCTTCGGCGGCGACGACCCCGACGCCGTGCTGCCGCTGTACACCCCGCTGCACGGCCCGCAGGGGCCCGACGGGCACGCGCCCGTGACGGGCCTTGTCGGACTGCTGTCGCAGAAGCTGTTCGACTACTCCACCGGCGAGCGCAAGGAGTCGGAACCGGGCGAGGACCAGCTGCCGGAGATCGAGGAGGCACGCAACCGGCTGATCGAGGGGATCATCTCGGAGAGCGAGGACGAGACCCTCATGGACCGCTACCTGGGCGGCGAGCAGATCGACTTCAAGACGCTCGTCGAGGACCTGGAGCGGGCCGTCGCGCGCGGGGTCTTCTTCCCCGTCCTGGCCGCCGCCCCCGCGGGCGAGGGCGCCAGGCAGGGGCTCGGCACGGTCGAGCTGCTGGAGCTGGTCACAGGCGGCTTCCCGACACCGTTCGAGCACCCCACACCGGGGGTGAGCACCATCGACGGCAAGCCGCGGGAGATCAAGGCCTGCGACACCGAGGGCCCGCTGGTCGCCGAGGTCGTCAAGACCGCGTCCGACCCCTATGTCGGCCGGGTCTCGCTGGTCCGCGTCTTCTCCGGCACCCTGCGCCCCGACGAGACGGTGCACGTCTCCGGGCACGGGCTGGCCGACCGGGGGCACGAGGACCACGACGTCGACGAGCGCGTCGGCGCGCTGTCCACGCCCTTCGGCAAGCAGCAGCGGCCGGTGACGCACGCCATCGCCGGCGACCTGGTGTGCGTGGCGAAACTGAACCGCGCGGAGACCGGGGACACGCTCTCGGCCAAGGACGACCCGCTGCTGATGGAGCCGTGGGAGATGCCCGATCCACTGCTGCCGCTCGCCATCCAGGCGCACAGCAAGGCGGACGAGGACAAGCTCTCGCAGGGCCTGGCCCGGCTGGTCGCCGAGGACCCGACGATGCGGCTCGAACAGAACCAGAACACCCACCAGGTGGTGCTGTGGTGCCTGGGCGAGGCGCACGCGGACGTGGCCCTGGAGCGGCTGCGCAGCCGCTACGGCGTCCAGGTCGACGTCGTACCGCACCGGGTGTCCCTGCGGGAGACCTTCGCCGGCAAGTCGGCGGGACGCGGGCGGCATGTGAAGCAGTCCGGTGGTCACGGGCAGTACGCCATCTGCGAGATCGAGGTGGAGCCGCTGCCGAACGGCTCGGGCGTCGAGTTCGTGGACAAGGTGGTCGGCGGGGCGGTGCCGCGGCAGTTCATCCCCTCGGTCGAGAAGGGCGTGCGGGCCCAGGCCACCAAGGGAGTCGCGGCGGGGTATCCGCTGATCGACGTCCGGGTGACGCTGCTCGACGGCAAGGCGCACTCCGTGGACTCCTCGGACGCGGCCTTCCAGACGGCCGGCGCGCTCGCTCTGCGAGAGGCGGCGGCCGAGGCGAAGATCCACCTCCTGGAGCCGGTCGCGGAGGTGACGGTCCTGGTCGGCGACGACTACGTGGGCGCCGTCATGAGCGACCTGTCCGGGCGGCGGGGCCGGGTGCTGGGCACGGAGCAGACCAGCGGCGGGCGCACGCTCATCCGGGCCGAGGTGCCCGAGATCGAGATCGGGCGGTACGCCGTCGACCTGCGCTCCCTCTCGCACGGCACCGCGCGCTTCAACCGCTCCTACGCACGGCACGAGCCGATGCCCCCACAGATCGCGGAAAGGATTCGTGAAGAGACCCGCGACGCCTCGTAGTTGAAGCATGCCGAGGCCAAGTCCCGCACGGCGGCGCACAAGTGGCGCACGGCGGCACACGGACGGCTTGCGGCAGCGCGCGACCGGCTTTCGCGGAACGCTCCCCTCCGGTGTCGGCGGGCGGCTTCGGCCGTCCGCCGACGAATGTCGCTGCCTGCGGATACGCTGGTGACAAGCTGATCAAGTGGTCGCGGGATCAGGCGATCACCGTGATGACCTGATCAACAGGTGTGCGGGGCAAGGAAGTCGGGAAGAGCCGCAGAAGCGACGTCGAGCGGCGATGGGGGGCGGGAATGAGCGATGCGGGCGGCTGGGGAGACATGTTCGGGCCGCAGGTACCGCGCACGGGCTCGGACCAGAAGGCGACCTTCGCGCTGGCCTCGGCGGCGTACCGGGACGACGAGGTCGTCAAGATCCTCGAGACGAACAACGAGTGGCACGAGTCGACCGTCAAACTCCCCCGCAGGTGGGCGACGATCTTCCGGCCGAACCTGGGCGAGGCGTTCTCCCAGGCCGTGGTGACCCGCATGCTGGGGGCCGGCCGCAAGCCGGTCGTCCAGTCCTTCGGCATCGAGCCGCAGTCCGTCGTCGAGCACTGCATGGCGGCGAACAACGTTCGCCGGCAGCGTGACCGGCAGCTGACCGGCGTGGCCCTGCTGTGCGGTGTGCTGTTCCTGCCGGGCCTGCTGATCTGGCTGCTGGTCTTCCAGATACGGAGCGCGATCGCCCGGCGCGAGGACAAGCGGGCCGGCACGATGGCCACGACCCTGCTGGTGGCCGTGGGCGCGCTCGCCGTGCTCTTCCTGATCCGCATGCCGTTCACCGGCTTCTGGGCCTGGTACGCCCGCCTGGCGATCATCGCTCCGGTCGTCGGCTGGTTCCTGGCCAAGCAGATCTGCGAGCGCACGGCGAAGGAACTGCGCGCCCACTGGGACAGCCTGCTGTCCGGCAGCACGGTCGGCGCCAAGGTCCCCGAGTCGGTGCCCAGCAGCCCCGGCGACACCCGTGCCGAGCGGCTGCGGCAGGCCTTCGGCGAACTGCGGGACGAGCAGCGGTCCAACGTCGTCTTCTACGCCGGCCCCAAGGGCATCCTCGGCATGGGCACCCGCTGGGGGCACTGGCACCTCGCCGAGGATCTGGTGCCCAACCCGGTGGAGGACGCCCCGAAGGTCGGCTCGCTCAGCGCGGACCTGTCCAAGCACCTGGTGCCCGAGCCGGAGATCAACCGGTTCCAGAGCTTCGACGTGGTGACCGCCATCCAGCGCGCCCTCGAGCGGCTCGACTCCGGCCCGCTGACCACCGGCGGCTTCCCCAAGCCCAAGGTCGCCCACTGGATCGTGTCGCACATCGGCGCGGGCGCCAAGGAGATCACCCGCCCCAGCGGCACCACCGCGCACCAGGTGAACCTGGAGGAGATACGCAAGATCTGCAACTCCCAGCAGTACGACCAGGGCGACCGGCACTACCTGGGCGTCCAGTGGACGCTCTGGGACGGCAATCTGGTGATCACGATGATGATCACGGTGACCGTGCTGCACAAGACCCTGCGCATCGAGCTGACGGGGCACGCGCTGGGGCCGGTGCACGGGCTGTTCACCACCAAGCCGGCGGCCAAGGAGAAGGAGGTCGCCAAGCAGGTCAAGTTCTGGGAGACCCGCAAGGTGACGCTTCCGCTGGTCGACAGCGACGAGGTGGTCCGGCTCACCGCCCGGGCGCCGCTGACCTGGTATCCGCCGCTGCTCAACTGGCTCGGCGGCTCCCTCACGCTGCCGGAGCCCTTCGGACTGCGTCACGCGTGGGCCGCGCAGCCCTGGGGGAACCGCTTCATGACCGACGACGTGCTGCGGACCGCCACGCCCGTGATGCGGGTGGTGCACGAGGCGACCATCGAGTTCCTCAAGGGGCACAACGTGGACACGGAGAAGTTCGACGGCCGCTCTTCGGTGCTCAGCGCGGCGGTCCAGGATCCGACACCGAAGAAGGACGACGTCTACGACGCGTAGGCCTTGGTCAGGGGTTCTGGGGGCTGCGCCCCCAGAACCCCGTCGGCCTTCGGCCTCGTCCTCAAACGCCGGACGGGCTGGAAGGCCATGCTCCGGCCGGGCTAAGAAGCCGTCGGCCAGGCCTCCGCCAGCATCTTCCTCGTGTCGGCGAGCAGCTGCGGCAGCACCCGCGTGTGTCCCACCACCGGCATGAAGTTCGTGTCGCCGCCCCAGCGGGGGACGATGTGCTGGTGCAGGTGGGCCGCGATGCCGGCGCCGGCGACCGTGCCCTGGTTCATGCCGATGTTGAAGCCGTGCGCGCCGGAGGCCGTGCGCAGGGCCGTCATCGCCTGCTTGGTGAGGGCGGCCAGCTCGATCGTCTCCGCGTCCGTGAGGTCGGTGTAGTCGGCGACGTGACGGTAGGGGACGACCATGAGGTGGCCGCCGTTGTAGGGGTAGAGGTTGAGCACGGCGTAGACCTGTTCGCCGCGGCGGACGACCAGTCCGTCCTCGTCCGACTTGGCCGGGATCGAGCAGAAGGGGCAGCCGTCGTCGGCGCCCGGGCCGGTCGGCTTGTTCTCGCCCTGGATGTAGGCCATCCGGTGGGGCGTCCACAGACGCTGGAAGGCGTCCTGCGTCCCCACTCCCAACTGCTGCTCCGGCTCACTCGTCATGCAGTGCAGCATATGGCGTCGCCCGTTCGCGGCGTGTCGCCGGGGTTCCGGGAAATGCCCGCCGCGTCAAGCTGGGGACGTGGACGATGACACTCGCAAGGCCCGTTGGGAGCAGGCCACCGAGCTTCCGCTCGCGTTCGCGTCGCTGGCCTTCCTCGCCTCGTACGCGGTCCGCGTCCTGGCGCCCGGTCTGCGGGACCCCCTGCAGGATCTCGCCCTCGCGCTGCTGCTGGCCTCCTGGCTGTTGTTCGCCGTCAACTACGCGGTGGTCTGGCGGCTGAGCGGGCAGGGGCTGAGCTTCGTACGCAAGCACCCGCTGGACGCGGTGGTGGTGATCCTGCCGCTGCTGCGCCCGCTCCGGTTCGTGAAGATCTACGAGGCCGTGCAGCGACGGCACGGCAAGCCGCGGCTCGCGCTGCACGCGCGTGTGATCGCGTACTCCGGGATCTCGACCTTGCTGCTCGGCTTCGCCGGTGCCCTCGCCGTGTACCAGCAGGAACGCGGGGCGCCGGGCGCGTCCATGAAGTCCTTCGGGGACGCCGTCTGGTGGGCCTGCGCGACCCTGACGACCGTCGGCTACGGCGACATCGTCCCGGTGACGCCGCGGGGCCGCTTGATCGCGGTCGGGATGATGGCCATCGGCCTGGCCCTGCTGGGCGCGGTGACCGGCACCTTCGCCTCCTGGCTGCTCCAGGTCTTCGCCCGTGAGGACGACGAGAGGCCCCCGGGAGGCTGACTCCCGAGGGCCCCGCGGCACAGCCGGATCAGACCTGCGCCCGCTCCTCCACGACCTTCACGATCTTCGCGATGGCCTCGTCGAACGGGATGCCGTTCTCCTGCGAGCCGTCGCGGTAGCGGAAGGACACCGAGCCGCCCGCCATGTCCTCGTCGCCCGCGATGACCATGAAGGGCACCTTCTGCTTCTGGGCGTTGCGGATCTTCTTCTGCATACGGTCGGAGGAGGAGTCCACCTCGACCCGCAGGCCCTGCTTCTTCGCGGCCGCGGCGAACTTCTCCAGGTACTCGACGTGCGCGTCCCCGATCGGGATGCCGACCGCCTGGACCGGGGCCAGCCACGCCGGGAAGGCGCCCGCGTAGTGCTCCAGGAGCACCGCGAAGAAGCGCTCGATGGAACCGAACAGCGCGCGGTGGATCATGACCGGGCGCTGCTTGGAGCCGTCGGGGCCCGTGTACTCCAGGTCGAAGCGCTCGGGCAGGTTGAAGTCGAGCTGGATCGTCGACATCTGCCAGGTGCGGCCGATGGCGTCCTTGGTCTGCACGGAGATCTTCGGGCCGTAGAAGGCGGCGCCGCCCGGGTCCGGGACCAGGGGCAGGCCCTGCTTCTCGGCGACCTGGCGCAGCGTCTCCGTGGCCTCCTCCCATGCCTCGTCGGAACCGACGAACTTCTCCGGGTCCTTGGTGGACAGTTCCAGGTAGAAGTCGGTCAGGCCGTAGTCGCGCAGCAGGCCGAGGACGAAGGTGAGCGTCTTGTCGAGCTCCTCCGACATCTGCTCACGGGTGCAGTAGATGTGCGCGTCGTCCTGCGTGAAGCCACGCGCGCGCGTGAGGCCGTGCACGACGCCGGACTTCTCGTACCGGTACACGGTTCCGAACTCGAAGAGGCGCAGCGGCAGTTCCCGGTAGGAGCGGCCGCGCGCGTCGAAGATCAGGTTGTGCATCGGGCAGTTCATGGGCTTGAGGTAGTAGTCCACGCCCTCGTCGAGCTGCATGGGCGGGTACATGCCGTCGGCGTACCAGTCCAGGTGCCCGGACGTCTCGAAGAGCTTCCCCTTCGTCGCGTGCGGGGTGTAGACGAACTCGTAGCCCTCCTCCTCGTGCCGGCGGCGCGAGTAGTCCTCCATCACGCGGCGGACGATGCCGCCCTTGGGGTGGAAGACGGCGAGGCCGGAGCCGATCTGCTCAGGGATGGAGAACAGGTCGAGTTCGGAGCCCAGCTTGCGGTGGTCGCGCTTCTCGGCCTCGGCGAGGAAGTCGAGGTACGCCTTCAGCTCGTCCTTGGAGGGCCAGGCGGTGCCGTAGATGCGCTGGAGCATGGGGTTCTTCTCGCTGCCGCGCCAGTAGGCGGCCGCGTTGCGCATCAGCTTGAACGCCGGGATGAGACGGGTGGAGGGCAAGTGGGGGCCTCGGCAGAGGTCCTTCCAGCACAGCTCGCCGGTCTTGGCGTCCAGGTTGTCGTAGATCGTCAGCTCGCCGGCGCCGACCTCGACGTCCGCGCCGTCGTCGTGCGAGGCCGAACCCTTGAGGCCGATCAGCTCCAGCTTGTACGGCTCCGCCGCCAGCTCCTCACGGGCCGCCTCGTCGGTCACCACACGGCGGGAGAACTTCTGCCCGCGCTTCTGGATCTCCTGCATCTTCTTCTCGATGGCCTTGAGATCCTCGGGCGTGAACGGCTTCTCCACGTCGAAGTCGTAGTAGAAGCCGTCCTTGACCGGGGGGCCGATGCCCAGCTTGGCCTCGGGGAAGATCTCCTGCACGGCCTGCGCCATCACGTGCGCGGTGGAGTGGCGCAGGATGTTGAGGCCGTCCTCGGAGGAGATCTCGACGCCCTCGACGGTCTCGCCGTCGCGCGGCTCGTACGCGAGGTCCTTGAGCTCGCCGCCCACGCGCGCGGCGACGATCGAGCGCTCGCCCGCGAAGAGCTCGGCGGCCGTAGTGCCCGTCGTCACCACGCGCTCTTCCCGCTCGGAATCGCGTTGGATGATCACACGGACGTCTGACACCGGTCTCTCCTGACTGAAGGTGGGTGCGGCGCCATACCAGGAGCGCGCGCATTAGGGGATCGTACCGACCCCGACCCACCGACCGCGAAACGGTCACCGACAGCAGCGCTCAGTCGCAGTCGTCACCGCTGCAGGCCTCCTCGAAGAAGTCCAGATTCTCCTGCAGGGACTTCATCAGCCGGTCCCGCTCCGCGTCGTCCACCTGCACCGGTACGACCCCGCAGGCGCCCGTCAGCCGCCGGAAGCCGCCCCGGCTCTCCAGCCTGCCGTGCACCCGGATCGGCAGTCCGACGAGATGGGCGTGCCCGGCGATGCGGTAGTCCTCCTCGTCCAGGGTGATCCGGACGTGCGGTATCTCGGCCCCGGCGATCACCCGCAGCCGTACGCTGCCCTCGCCGCGCGGCCCCGACCTGCGCATCCGCACCACCGTGCCGGTGATCCGGACGGGCACGGACGGCTCCTCGCGCAGGAAACGGGCGCCGGCCTCGCGCAGCACGGGCAGGTCGCCCGGTGAGAACTCGACGGGCTCGACGCCCACCCCGCAGTCCTCGGGCACCCCGGCGGCGGGCGCCCACTCGACGGCGATCCGGGCGCCCTCGGTGCCGCGCACGAGGGCGATCAGCGCCTCGGTGAGCTCACGGCTGACGCCCGCCTCCACGGCCCCGTCGAAGGCGTCCATGCCGCCGGTGGCCCGCTGGTAGTCGATGGCCTCGCGGGCGGCGTACAGGGACTGGTGGAGCCGTACGGCGAGCGGCCGCCCGGTGCCGACGGGGACGAAGGCGGTGAGCCGCCCGTCGCCGGCCGCGGGGCCGACGAGGACGCTCTCCAGCTGCGCGGCGGCGGCACGGCGGTGCCGTACGCCGTAGTAGCCCGCACGCGCGCGTGTGGCGAGCGCGGCGGCGAGCAGCATCTGGCGGGCGGCGGAGCGCAGCTGCTCCTCGGCCGTCCAGGGCGCGGAGTCGGCGGGGCCGGTGGGCACGTCCCGCCACCAGCGGATCTCGTCGCTGGGCACGGCGAGGGCGACGAGCACCTCGCGCGCGGAGGGCGTGCCGGAGCGGGTCAGCGCGAGGAGCACCTCACCCAGCAGGTCGTCGCTGTCGGGGAAGGCGCGGCTCTCGGGCACGAGCAGGCTCGTGCCGCTGCCGCCGGGGCCGGGCGGGGTCCACCGGCCGTAGCGCCCGGCCGCGCCGCCACGGCGTTGCCAGCCGTGCCGTCGCAGCAGGGCGCTCAGCACGGCCGGATCCACCTGGTCGGGCTCGGGGGGCCGGTGCCAGGCCGCGGCGGCGATGTCGTCGGGGTGCGGCCTCACCGGCCGGACTGGCTCCTCCAAGGGGCGGTGCGTCATGGTCTGCCTCCCGTCCCGACCCGCGTCATGATCTCGCACAGCGCTCGGTCGTCGAAGATGCGTGAGGTCGGTATGCGGACGGTGGTCCGGGTGCGGCCGGTGACGGGATGCCCGGCGAGGTTGACCCAGTAGCAGCAGTGCCTGAGGTCGAGCCGGTCGTGGCTCGCTCTGAGCCAGTCGTCCTGGGCGCGCGGGACGAGCATCACGACCAGGATCTTGTGCACCGACACCGGCGTGCGCGCGAGCTTGCGCAGATGGTCGTTGTCGAGGGTGAAGGAGAAAAAGCGGCCCGGTGGGTTGGGTGGGACCTGGTAGGTGCACTTCAGCTGCACCTTGATGGTCACCTCGTCGTCCACGGTGTGCCCGGGCGAGCCGTGGCTGACGTGCCAGTCGATGCCGTTGTCCGGAAAGGGCTGCGACAGCGAGCAGCCGGCCGCCGCGGCGACGGCGTGCAGATAGCCCACCTGCAGTGTCTCCATGCAGGCGGTGGTGGCGAGTGTGCCGCGAAGGGGGCCCGCATGTTCGGGCAGCAGCCCGCCCCGTTCGGGCTGCGCTATCGCCATGACCAAACAGCCTTCCAAGCCAAGTGAATCCCCGCTGCGGGCCGCTGAACTGCAAAGACCCGTACTCCTGTTGTGTCCTTCCGGCGTAGTGCGCAAACAGCCCGGGTATCACCAAACAGGCAGAAGACGGGACGTCAGCTGCCGTGGGTGAACGAGGAGTTGTGTAGGCATGACGTGCTGGTACGAGGGGCCCCTGGCCGCTTTCGACACGGAGACCACGGGCGTTGACGTCGAGACCGACCGCATCGTGTCGGCCGCCGTCGTCGTCCAGGACGCCCCGGGCACCCGGCCCCGGGTGACCCGCTGGCTGGTCAACCCGGGTGTGCCGGTGCCGGAGGCGGCGACGGCGGTGCACGGGCTGACGGACGAACACCTCCAGCGCAACGGCCGCTGGCCGGCGCCGGTGATGTACGAGATGGCGGAGGCACTGGCCGAACAGGCGGCGATGGCCCGCCCGTTGGTCGTGATGAACGCGCCCTTCGATCTCACGCTCCTGGACCGCGAGCTGCGCCGCCACCGCGCCTCGTCGCTGGACAGCTGGTTCGAGTCCGCGGCGCTGCGGGTCCTGGATCCCCGGGTGCTGGACAAGCACCTGGACCGCTACCGCAAGGGCCGCCGCACTCTGACCGACCTGTGCGCGCACTACGGCGTCACCCTGGAGGGCGCGCACGACGCGGGCGCGGACGCACTGGCGGCCCTGGACCTCGTACGGGCGCTGGGCCGCCGTTTCGCCACCCGGCTGGAACGGCTCTCCCCCGCCGAGCTGCACACCCTGCAGACGGGGTGGCACGCGGCACAGGCGCGCGGGCTGCAGGCGTGGTTCGCGCGCAGCGGCACGGACGAAGTGGTGAGCACGGAGTGGCCCCTGCGCCCGGAGCTGCCAGCGGCGGCGGCCTGATGCTTCCCGGGCACGCAGAAGGCCGGTCCGCAGCTGCGGACCGGCCTTGGGGGTGTGGGCGGCGAAGCCCCCACTTCGCGTGGCGAAGCCACGCACAACACGAAGAGAGCGACGTGGTCCGCGTTTTCTGCGGACACACGTCGCTCTCGCGAGCGTGGGCGATACTGGGTTCGAACCAGTGACCTCTTCGGTGTGAACGAAGCGCTCTCCCACTGAGCTAATCGCCCGGGAACGCACTGAACCATACAGGTCTTCGCCGGTTTCCTTCAAACCGCTTCCAGGTACGCCAGCAGTCCCCGCCGCCCGGCGCGCATCATCAGCCGGTGGTTGGCGCGGAAGACGGGGCGCCCCGGCACGGCCAGCCACCTCAGCAGCGGCTTGCGGACGTCGACGACCTGGTCGTACCGGGCGAGCGTGCCGCCGGGGCCCGCCGAGACCGTCCAGCGGGCCCAGCCGTCGAGGTCGCCGCTCATCGAGACCTCCAGCACGCCGGCCACTGGGTCGCGGCGCGTCTCGCGCGCGGTGAACCGCAGGTCGTACGGCAGCACGGACCGGACGACGACGACTCCGCTGCTGTCGTCGAGCCGGGTCACCTCGCGCACCTGGGGCCACCAGCGGGGGTAGTCCTCGGCCCGCTCCAGGACGTCGTAGACGGTGGCGGGCGGGAGGGGCAGCGCCCAGAGGCTGCGGAAGCGGTAGTGCGTCCAGTCCATGCGGGGAGTGTGCCCGTACCCAGCGCTTTCTCCGCGCACCTGGTGGTGATCTGAGTACGTCCTGAGTACCCGCACTCATGTCCTACGACGTGACGCGGACCACACTCCGTGCCATGACGCATGTTCCGCCCCCGGCCGAGGAGTTGCGGCTCCTCGACGCCGAGCTGTGGCAACTCGACGCGCGCCGGGCGCAGTTGCTGGCCCGCCGCGCCTGGCTGCTGACGGCCCTCCGGTCACAGCCGCCCGCCGCCGTCCCACCGGTAACGCCTCACCGGGAGACCACCGCGCCCCGAGTCCAGAACGTCCTGCTCCTGCTCGGGGGCGTCCTACTGACCATCGCGGCGATGGTGTTCACCCTGGTCAGCTGGGGGCACCTGGGCATCACGGGCCGCGCGCTGGTCCTCGGCGCGCTCACCCTGGCCGTGCTCGCCGCGCCGGTCGCCCTGCTGCGGCGCGGACTGCGGTCGACGGCGGAGTCGATGGCCGGCCTCGGCCTGGCCCTGACGGCGCTGGACGCGTACGCCCTGCGCGAGACGGTGTTCCCCGGCGCGGGCGGCACGGCGTACGCGGCGTCCGCGACGGCGGCGCTGGCGGTCCTGTGGACGGCGTACGGCTCCCTGCCCACCGCCTCCGACCTGCGTCTGCCGCTCCCGGCGGCGATGACCGCGGCCCAACTCCCGTTGATCCTGGCGGCGATCGCGGCGTCCACGGATCCCTACACCATCACCGCGGCCCTCCTCGGGACGGCCGCGTTCGACACGATTGTGGCGCTCCGCAGCACAGCCAAGGCCGTACGTCTCGTCGCCGTCATCGGCGCGTACGGCATGGGCGCGTGGGGCGCACTGGCGGCCGGCTGGCTCTCCTGGGACGCAGCCGGCCCGAGCGCCGCCGCCCGTGCGGCGGCGCTCCTCACTCTGGCGGCGGCGATCGCGACGGGCTCGGGGTGGTGGCAGGCGAAGAGCGGCCGCGGGACGGTGGCCGCCGTGGGCCACACCCTCGCCGGCGGGCTCTTCCTGGTCGCCGCGGCCGGCGGTCTGCTGCCGATGGCGTTGCCGGCCGGCTGGACCGTCCCGGGCTACCTCGTCTGCGGTGTCGCACTGCTGGCCGCACTGCGCTCGGGTCTCCCCGAGCCGGTACGGCGGGGCCTGGTCCACGCCTCGGCCGCCGTGCAGGCGATCGCCCTCGCGTGCGCGCTGCCCCTGATCGCGGCCGCTGTGCTGGGTCCGCTGGGCTGGGCGGACCGGCCCTGGTCCGGGGTGCCGTCGGACGCGCGCGCCGCGGTCGCCGTGCACACGCCGTGGCCGCCGTACCCGCCCCAGCTCCTGCTGGCGCCGCTGCTCGTGGCCGTCGTACTGGCGCTGCTGGTCCGCACGGAGTCCTGGCGGCCGGCGGCCCTGGACACCGCCGCGGTCCTCGTCTGGGCGACGCTCATGACACTGCCCGCCGCCCTCCAACTCCCCTACGCCGTCGCGCTGTCGGCCCAGATCCTGATCACTGCGGCGACGCTGGCGGCGGCCGTCTTCCCCTCGCGCGCGAACTCGGCGTTCCTCCGCCCAGCCGTCCTGGCCCTCGCCCTCGCCGTCGGCACCTCCCTCTCGGCGGCCTTCCTCTCCCTCGCCTCCCAGCCCGCCACCCTCACGGTCCTCTCCCTCCTGACCGCCCTCTTCACCGCGGCCACCCTGCGCCCCCGCCTCGCTCCCCTCACCGCCCCGACCGCCCTCGGATACGCCGCCGCGCTGGCCTGCGCGATCGGCGCGGCGGCGGGATGGCAGCCGCAGCACACCGCGCTGCTGGTCCTGCTCGTCCCCGTGGCCGCCGCTCTGCCGGCCGCGCGCGTCACCGGGCGGGCCACCCTGCCCGTGGAGCTGACCGGCGCCGCGACCGCGCTGCTCGCGGTCGGCCTCGCGATCACCGACCCACCCATGCTCGCCCTGGTGCTGGCGCTGTGCGCGGTGATCGCGGCCGGCGTGGCCGTCCGCCCCGACCGCAGGCCGGTCGGCTATGCGGCGGCCGTCCTGTTCCTGCTGGCCACCTGGGTACGGCTCGCCTCCTGGGACGTCGGCACCGTCGAGGCGTACACGCTCCCGGTCACCGTTCCGGCCCTGTGCGTGGGCGCCTGGCGCAGGCGGCGGGACCCGCTCGCGTCGTCCTGGACGGCGTACGGCCCGGGCCTCGCCGCAACGCTCCTCCCCAGCCTCGCCGTCGCCTGGCACGACCCGAACTGGACCCGCCCCCTGCTCCTGGCCGCGGCGGCCCTCGTCACCACCCTGCTCGGCGCCCGCCACCGCCTCCAGGCCCCCCTGGTCCTGGGCGGCGCGGTCCTCACCCTGGACGCCCTGCACGAACTGGCCCCGTACCTGGCCCAGTTGACCGGCGCCCTCCCCCGCTGGGCACCCTTCGCCCTGGCCGGCGCCCTGCTCCTCACCCTGGGCTCCACCTACGAACGCCGAATCCGCGACGCCCGCCGAGTTCGGGATATCTTGACGAGGATGCACTGAAGCGCCCCGAAAGGGGCGCGGGGCAGTGTCGATTTGCGGCTCCGCCGCGTGGGCGCGACCAGCCACAACGACCCGCAACTTCCCCACGCCCCGTGCAGCTACGGCATCTTGTCTCCCAGCAACGCCAGGTTCTCAATGGCCGCCAGCCCGTACAGAGCCGTGTCATTGGACGACACCCAAGCGGCCTCACTCCCCGCCACCAACGCCACGGGCCCGCTCAACGGCTGTGTCTTCCACGGCGAAGTCTCCATGTACCCGTCGGAGTTGTAGAACTTCGCCCACGCCCGCTTGGCCAAAGTGGCGTCCCCCGTCTGGACGGCCGCGTACGCGTCCAGCCGCGAGTGCCCCTGGAAGAGCAGCAGCGAGCCGAAGTCGGAGCCGTACCGCGCCTTCTGTTCGGCCTTGGTGGCGTTGAAGTACCGGCAGTAGTCGAAGTACGCCTGGTTGAACTTCGGCATGTCGACCAGGTCGATCAGCTCCGCGCACAGCTCGTTGAGCCCGAAGACGGCCGAGAGGTGGGACACGGACACCACCGGCGAGCTCGCCACGGCGAACTTGCCGGTGTCGAGGTCGTACAGCCCGCTGCCCTGGACGAAGCCGTTGGGCTGGGCGGCGATGCCCTCCATCGTGGACAGGACCCGCGCCTTGGCCTTCTCCCACTTGGGTCCCTTGCGCTCCCACTCGGTCAGCCAGGCCGACACCAGCCCGCTCCAGTCCGTGCCGAAGCCGATCGACAGCGCGTGCCGGTCGGGCGTGTAGGGATCGGTCCGCACCTTGCGCTGCGGGTCGAGGACGAGGAACGTCTCGTCGGAGTCGACGTTGGCGTGCATGAGGTCGCCGACCCGCTCGTCCGCGGTGAGGAAGTAGTAGTAGCGCCGGTACGTCGTGTTGGCGATGCGCTGCTGCTTGGCGCTGTCGGCGTAGTGCTGCACACCGTGCCGGGTGCCCAGGCCCGCCCACTGGCCGATGTGGTAGACGTCGACCTCGCCGGTGTGCCGGGTCAGCGCCTCGGCGAAGCGGAAGATGTCGGCCCGGCCCGAGCGGATGTACGCGAACCAGAGCCAGAGGTCCGGCGACAGCTCGGAGTTGTCCCAGGCGTAGCCGCCGATGTCGTAGCGCCACTGGTGGCGCACGGTGTCGTAGCTGTGCATGAAGTCGCCGTAGTCCCAGAAGCCGTACCAACGGCGTTGCTCCACCTGGTCCTTGTAGTAGGTGAAGAGGAAGTCGAGGTGGTCCTCGATCTTCGCCTTGGCGGGAGTGGAGCGGTCGGGTTCGGAGTACAGCCCCGGTCCGAAGACCTTGGCCTTGATCAGCTGCTTGGGCGGGGCGGCGAGCTGCGGCAACACCCGTACGGCGGCGACCTGTTGGGCGAGCGTCTCCGCGCTGGGCGTGGAGTCGTTGGCCCAGAACAGCAGTTCCGAGGTGCGGGCGATGCCGTAGGGGGTGCCGAACTCGGGCTCGTAGTCCTCGTAGGTGATGTTGAGGCCTTCGAGCTGTTTGGCGTACGTGTCCTGGCCCATGCCGTCGTGGTAGAAGCGCAGGTCCATGGGCTGGGCCTCGGGCGACCAGAGCCAGAGGGTGACCTCGGCCGCGTCGGTGTGGGCGTCGCGGATGTCGAGCTGGGCCGGGTACTTCTCCCAGAAGTCCCTGAGGCCGAAGGAGAAACCGCCGCTCGCCCCGCCGACGTACCCGAATCCGGAGGCCCGCCTGCCGCCGCCGGCGCCGATCCAGCCGTGCCCCTTCTTGGTGCGCTTGCGCAGCGTGAAGCCGTCGGCGGAGAGCTGGGAGAGGCTGTAGTCGCCCCACTCGGGGATGTACTGCAGCCGGGTCGTCACCCGCTGGTCCCAGGTGGACGGGTCGGGCAGCTTCTGCCCGGCGTACTGCGCGGCCTGCACGGCGGCGCCCGGGTCGCGGCGCAGTCCGGTGATGCCCTTCACGGCCTCGCGCAGCAGGCCGGTGCCCTCGCCGCCGATGCGGATGTGGCGGTCGTAGGACGCGTCCCGCATCGGCACGCTGAAGCGCACGCCGAGCCCGCGGATGAAGTCGCCGCTCGCCTTGCCGGGCTCCTGGGTGCCGTCGTTGGTGATGGTGTGCACCATACGGAAGGAGTCGGCCCCGGCGTAGAAGTACAGCCGGATGGAGAAGGGCAGCCAACTCCGGCCGCCCTTGCGGTGCTTGCCGTCGATGCGTACGACGGCGCGGACCGGTCCGTCCTGCTCCACCGTCACGTCGCCGATCGCCCCGTCGAAGCGCTCGGTCCTGACCGTGCCCTGGTCCTCGTCCTCGATCTCGGGCTGCCGGATGAGGACGAGACGCCCGTTCCTGGCGATCTCGGTGGATCCGCGAGTGACGGACTTGATGATCGTCGACCCGTTCTTGCCGATCTTCACGGCGATGACGCCGGTCGACACGTCGATCGTGCCGCCGCTCTTGTCGACGGTGACCTTCTTGTCGGGGGCGGCCGCGTCACCGGCGGTGAGCGTCAGCTTGCCCGAGCCCGAACTGACGGCGTGCGCGGTCCACTTGAGCGATCCGTCCGGCCAGTACGCGATCGGCCACGACTGCACCGGGACGGCCTTGCCGTCGGCGTCGGTGAGCGCGAACGTCTGGCCCGGCTGATGGGTGCCCTTCGGCCAGGGGACGCCGACGGTGGAGCCCGGCGCGGCGCCGAGGCCTCCGTCCTCCAGCCAGTCCAGGGTCACGGGACCGTCGTCGGCGGCATCGGCTCTGGGTGCGGCCTCGGCGTCCCGGGCTCCTAGCGCCCAGCTGAACTGCGCGGCGGCTCCGGCGACGGCGGCCGCCCTGAGGAGGGACCTGCGGGGGATGGGGGACATGAGAGTTCAGCCTTTCGTTTCCGGAGGTTGTTTCCGGTCAACAGAGTGGTCAGGGGCATGACAGATGGCGGCTGCAGTGGTATGTCACATATCGCTGGCCTCGCGTCCAGCGGCGGCGGCCGCCGGACACCCCGGCGGCCCCACCCCTCATCGCCCCCGTTGCCGCTCCTCCACGGCGACGGCGGCCGCCGCCACGGCTCCCAGCACGGGAACGGCCAGCGGCGCGATGAACCAGGCGGACAGCGCGACGAGCGCCAATCCGCCGACGATCAGGAAGGACCCGGCAGGATCGAGGACGGTACGGCGCCCGGCGCCAGCGAGCAGCACCCGCCACCGCTCCCCCGGCGTCCACACGGCCGCCGCGCGCAGCCCGGCCACGGCGGCCCCGATGAGCGCGAACAGTCCGACGGCCCCGACGAGCGGCCCACCGGGCAGCCCGGCCCGCCCGGCCTGGACGTCCACCCACACCAGCGCCACGGCGACCCAGCCGCCGAGCCCGACGACCCACCCGCGCCGCACGGCCGTACGGAAGTCACCGGCGAACTCCCGCCAGCCGCCGCCCTGATGAGCCGTCCGCCGCCGCAGATGCCGCGCTCCCGCGGCGAAGGCCGCAGGGTAGGTCACCACGCCGGCCGACGCGACCGCGATCCACACCCCGGTCAGCAGACACTCGGCGAACACGGCGAACCGCTCGGCGAGCACGGATTCCCTGCGGGGCTTCACTCGTACCTGGGCCATCGTGACCGCCTCAGCCCTTCAGTCCGGAGGTCGCCATGCCGTCGATGAGATAGCGCTGGAAGGCGAGGAAGAAGAGGAGGACGGGGAGGAGGGCCACGAGGGACATGGCGATGAGCCCGCCGTAGTTGGCCGCCACGCCGTCGGAGTCACGGAACATCATCATGCCGAGCGAAACGGTGTACTTGCCGGGCTCGTTGAGGTAGATCAGCGGGCCCATGAAGTCGTTCCAGGCGTTGATGAAGGTGAAGATCGCGCTGGTGATGAGTGCGGGCCGACACAGTGGCAGCACGATCGACCAGTAGATCCGCAGGTGCCCGCAGCCGTCGATGCGCGCCGCCTCGTCCAGTTCCCTCGGCAGGTTCCGCATGAACTGGACCATCAGGAAGACGAAGAACGCCTCCGTGGCCAGGTACTTGCCCAGCAGCAGCGGCACATAGGTGTTGATCAGCTCCAGCTTCTGGAACATCACGTACTGCGGGATGAGCAGGACGTGGTATGGCAGCAGGAGGGTGCCGATCATCAGGGAGAACAGCAGGTTCCGGCCCGCGAACCTGATCTTCGCGAAGGCGTACGCCGTCAGCGAGCAGGAGATGAGGATGCCGACGACGGCACCGCCCGCGTAGAACAGGGAGTTCTCGAAGAAGGTCCAGATGGAGATGTCGGCTATGCCGTCGGCGAGGCCCTTGAAGTTCGCCAGGATCGGGTGGCCGGGGAACAGCTGCAGGCTGTTGATGATGTCCTTGCTCGGCTTGAACGAGGCTCCGACGACCCACAGTACGGGGTAGAGGATGACCGCGAGGATCAGCAGGGCGCCGATGTGCCAGGCGAGCGAGCCGGTGCGCCTGCGGTTCAGGGACAGGGGTTTCGTGGCGGTCGGCCTGGTCGTGGTCGCGCTCATCGGGCGTCCTCCTCGTAGTGCACCCACTTCTTCTGCGACCAGAACAGGACGGCGGTCACCAGCGCCACGGCGAGCAGCAGCATCCAGGCCATCGCGGAGGCGAAGCCCATCTGGGCGTTCTTGAAGCCCTGTTGGTACAGGTAGCAGGTGTAGACGAGCGTGGCGTCGGCCGGGCCGCAGTAGGTGTTGGAGACGACGTAGGCCGAGCCGAAGATCTGGAAGGAGTGGATGGTCTCCAGCAGGACGTTGAAGAACAGCACGGGGGAGATCATCGGAAGCGTGATGCTCCAGAACTTGCGGAAGGCTCCGGCGCCGTCGAGTTCCGCGGCCTCGTACAGCTCTCTCGGCACCTGCTTGAGACCGGCCAGGAAGATGACCATGGGCGCGCCGAACTGCCAGACGGTGAGCGCGACCAGGCTGTAGAGGATCCAGTCGGGGTTGCCGACCCAGCCGCCGGCGTGGATGCCGACGGCGGACATGGCGCGGTCCACGATGGCGTTGTCGGAGAAGATCGACCGCCAGACGAAGGCGACGGACACGCTCGCACCGATGAGCGAGGGGGCGTAGAAGGCGGCCCGGTAGAAGGCCTGTCCGCGTCTGCTCTGGGCGAGCAGCAGGGCGACCCCGAGGGCCAGCAGCAGCTTGAGCGGGGTGCCGATGACGACGTACTTGGCCGTCACCTCGACCGACTTCTGCCACCGGGGGTCGTCGAACATCTTGGTGAAGTTGTCGAGGCCGACCCACTTGGGAGTGTTGAAGAGGTTGTAGTCGGTGAAGGCGAAGTAGAGCGAGGCGACCATGGGGCCCGCGGTCAGGAGCAGGAAGCCCGCGATCCACGGGGACATGAAGAGATAGCCGGCGAGGTTCTCCCGGCGGCCCCGCCGCTTTTCGGCGGCGGGGGCTGCGGAGCGGGCCCGCCGGGTGGCGGGCGCTGAGTCCTTGACGAGCGTCACGGTGCTTTCCCCATCGGTTCCGGTCAGGCCTGGAAGGCGGCCTGGGCCTCGTCGAAGAACTGCTTCACCGCGTCGGAGGTCTTGACCTTGCCCAGGCCCAGGTCACCGCCGATGCGCAGGAAGGAGGCCTCGATGGTGTCGGCGCCGGAGGGGTGCGGGGTGATCGTGCCGAGGACGCCGGCCTTGGCGGTGTCGGCCTCGTACTGCGCGATCTCCTTGTTGACCGGGTCGGTCGGCTTGAAGGCGTCGTACTGCTCGGTGGCGGCCAGGATGCCCCGGTCGTAGCCCATGATCTTGCCGACCTCGGGGTCGTGGACCATGAAGTCGATGAACTGGGCGACCTCCTTGGGGTGCCGGGTGCGCGACGACGCGCTCAGCATCAGGGAGGCGAGGTACTGCCCGGTGTGCTTGCCGTCCGTGGTGGGGATCGGGGCGAGGCCGTAGTCGCTGTCGCCCTCGGCCGTGTAGCGGACGGTGAAGTTGTCCCAGGTGAATTCCGAGGCTCCGTGTCCTGCGGAGAGCGAGGACTTGGGACGGTCCTGCGCGACGATCTTCGGGTCGGTGATGATGCCGGCCTTGGTCCGATTGTAGCCGTCCTGCCACCACTCCGTCAGATCGGCCTTGTCGAAGCCGAGTCCGTCCTTGGTGTAGAACGCCTTGCCGTTCTGCCGCAGGTACAGGTCGTACAGGTACATGATGCTGAAGTAGCCCGTGTCGCCCGGCACCTTGGTCTTGTCGTGGATGGTCTTCAGGGCCTTGAAGTAGTCGTCCCAGGTCCAGCCGGGGTGCGGCTCCACGCCCGCCTTCTGGAAGACCTTCTTGTCGATGACCAGCGCCATGGTGTTGGAGCCGACCGGGATGCCGAGCTGCTTGCCGTCGACCTCGCCGACCTTCGTGACACCGGCCCGGAAGTTGTCCAGGCGCAGATTCCCGGCGTCGATCTGCGACTTGAGGTCGAGCAGGACGCCTCTCTTGTCGTACTTGCGAAGGAATGTGACGGCGTTTTGGAAAACGTCCGGGGGATTTCCGCCGGAGGCCTGCGTCTGGAACTTCTCCCAGAAAGACACATAGTCCTGGAAGTCCGTCTTGACCTTGATCTTCGGATACTTCTTCTCGAAGAGCCGGATGGTCTGGTTGATCTTCTTGGCCCGCTCGTCGGCCCCCCACCACGAGTAACGGATCGTCACCGATCCGTCGGCCGAGGTGCCGCTGTCGCCCCCGCACCCCGTCGTCGCCGCCAGCCCGAGCGCGGCCGCCCCCGCCCCGGCCGCCTTCAGGATCGTACGCCTCTCAACATTCCTGCTGGTTCCCACAGTCGGGCCTCCCCGGGCGTCGTCGCCTGTGCATGAATCGTTTCAAGTAAGCGCTTGCTGGCACAAGTTACGGAGGGCCTCGGAGTGCGTCAATGATTCGGACAGGAATTTCTTGTGGGCGCACCGAGCGTTCCGGAGGGACGGGAAGGCGGCATGCGTCGACGATCGCGACAACGTCGCAGGTGAGGGGTCCATGATCGACGCACCGAACGGCCGACAACCGGTGGCGCGCGAAGGCGGTACGGCCGAAACTCGTCCGGCGGATCGGGGGAGTTGACCTCCGGACGCGCCGGACGCGCCGGACACGACAACGGCCCACCTGCACTGAAGCAGATGGGCCGCGGCCTCCGGGTGGGCGATACTGGGTTCGAACCAGTGACCTCTTCGGTGTGAACGAAGCGCTCTCCCACTGAGCTAATCGCCCGGGCGCAGGGAGAACATTACCCCATGTCAGGGGGTTCACCCGCACCGCTCCTGGGGACCGAGCAGGAGTGGGCCCGACGCAGCCGGTGTCCCGCAGTACCCGGCGTTCCAGATCGCACGTCACGCCGACCCGGATGGCCCGACCGCGTGCGCACTCCTCGACGAACGGTTACCCACCCCTGGCACAGCTCACTGATCCTTGATCTTCCAGGGCATGACCATCCCGAACTTCCACAGGTACACACCGACCAGGACACCGACGATCACGAGGCCGATCACGGTGAGTGCGATGTTGCGGCGCCGCACCTTCGGGTCGAGGGCCTTCTGGGCCGCCTCCGTGACCTTCCGCTTCGTCCAGCGCAGCACCAGCTGGGCCCAGACGAACTCCGTCGCCCAGACCGCCATGCCCGCGAAGATCACGACCCAGCCGGGCCCGGGCAGCGGCAGCATCACGATGCCGGCCCCGACGATCGCCAGGCCGACGACGAAGACGCCGACCTGCCAGCTCAGATGCAGGGCGCGGCTCCGCTTGATGAAGCCCGGCGCCCTGGAGCCGAGTCTCTGCTCACCCTCCGGCGTCGCCTCGTCCGCGTGTGTCCTGTCCGATGCCACGGCGACCTCGCCCGACTGGTCACTCCCCGTATTCATGCAGCCAAACTTTACCTTACTTTACTGACCGGAAACCAGTCACCGGAATGGCCGTACCGTACGAAGGAGGCCTCGGCCGGAAGAGTTACGTGAAGGCACGCAAAACACTCAGAGGGGTTTACAACGGCACCGTAGGTGGCATGTCGATTTCGCCGACGTGCGAATCCCCGAGCGCACACTGAGCGAAAGGCCCTGGCGCTTATGAACACCACGGTCAGCTGCGAGCTGCACCTGCGCCTCGTTGTGTCGAGCGAGTCCTCCCTGCCTGTCCCCGCAGGCCTGCGGTACGACACGGCCGACCCCTACGCCGTGCACGCCACCTTCCACACCGGAGCCGAGGAGACCGTCGAGTGGGTGTTCGCCCGCGACCTCCTCGCCGAGGGTCTGCACCGGCCCACCGGCACCGGCGACGTCCGAGTCTGGCCGTCGCGCAGTCATGGCCAGGGGGTCGTCTGCATCGCCCTGAGCTCACCGGAGGGCGAGGCCCTGCTCGAAGCCCCGGCGCGGGCTCTGGAGTCCTTCCTGAAGCGGACGGACGCCGCCGTGCCACCCGGCACGGAACACCGGCATTTCGACCTCGACCAGGAGCTCTCCCACATCCTGGCAGAGAGCTAGGCCGAGGCTGCACCAAGCCGCCCGGCGCCGTCGACTCGGGGAGACGGCTCGGGCCAGGACAACCGCATACGGCACGTGTAGGCGCCGTCCCACCGCGGGACGGCGCCTACGTGCGCTCCGGGGCGGCCACGCGAGCAGGACCGCCGGGGGAGCCGCAGCAGGTGTGACGGGAGCCTCGACCTGAGGGGGAGCCTCGACGGCCCTCCCGTACCGGGCCTCGGCTACCCCCGGTGCCAGGCCCGCCGCTGCCGGGGCCGCTCTCCGTCTCCCGGAAGCCATTACCATCGGCCAGCATCGGCGGGCATGTGCCCGACCCCCAGGCCAGGGAGCGAAACGTGCTGATCACCCACGACACCCGGTGCGCCCTCGACACCGTGGTCGATCTGGTGAACACCGCGCCGGAGGACGACACGACGCCGGACGGACTGCCCGACGTGGCGGCACTCGAGGACTTCGTGCAGAACCATGAGGTCAGCGATGTCGGTGTGCTGTCGGAGTTCGATCTCTCGGCGGTGCGCAAGATCCGGGGGCGGTTCGCGTCGGTGTTCGCGGCTCCCGACGCCCGGGTCGCCGCAGGGCTGATCAACGAACTCGTCGCGGCCGCGGGCACCACGCCCCGCCTCACCGACCACGACGGCTACGACTGGCATGTGCACTACTTCGCGCCGGGCGCCTCCGTGGCCGATCACCTCGCGGCGGACTGCGGGATGGCGCTGGCCTTCTTCGTGGTGGCCGGCGAGCAGGAGCGGCTGCGGCGCTGCGAGGCCCCCGACTGCCGGCGCGCTTTCGTGGACCTCTCCCGCAACCGGTCACGGCGCTACTGCGACAGCCGCACCTGCGGGAACCGGCTGCACGTCGCCGCCTACCGGGCGCGCCGCAAGGAGGCGGCGGGCTGACGACGGGGTGACGAGGGGGCGGGCGGTCCGGACGGTGCGGCGTTCTCCCGGCGCGCGTGGTCCCTCCCGGCCCTCCGTGTCTTCGCGGCGCGCGGTCCCTCCCGGCCCTCTGCGGTCGGGGTTCCGGTTGAGGGGTCGAGCGTGGGGGCCGATCGGGTTCCGGCGAGCGGACGGTGGTCGTGGGGTTCGACGAACGAGCGCAGCGGAAAGAAGGCCCCCGTCTGCGGCGCGGAGAATCCCCGGTGATGCTGTCGACGTGATCCCCGGCGGGTGGCGCCGGGGATCACGGGTACGGCTCAGAGCAGCAGCAGGTCGTGCAGCGCAGCCATGAGCAGCAGACACCCGATCACCGCAAGGAAGATCATCAGCGGTGGCTGGGAAAGGGCGAAGAGGCATCCGCGCGGCTCGTCCTTCGGTGGCGCGGTCTCGCCTTGTGTCGTGTCCAGCATCTCGCGGCGATGATGACGCACACAGCGGCTTCCGCGCGATCAACACGCCCGGAATGACCAGGAGTTCGCCGGATTCCGTGATGTCCGGTTTCGGAACTGACCGGTTGCCTGCACGACCTTGATCCACTGTGTCGTTTCAGTCGTCATGCGAGGGTCATATGCCGTGCTTCTTCAGGATGGCCTCGATGTCGCTGAAGTCGTCCGTGGATCCGGAGCGGGGTGCGGTCGCGGGGCGGTTGGCCACGCGGGTCCCCGGTCCCAGGGAGGGCGCGGAGGCCGCCGGGGCGACGGCGTCGCTCCGCGCGGCGGCCTTGGCCTCCTTGCGCTCCTTACGGGTGCCGCCCCGACGCCGCTCCACAGCCCTGGTCGTGGAGAACAGCAGCCAGGAGACGCCGAGCACGCCGAAGCCCGCCCAGGCCGTCACACTGAAGGCGGTGTCCGCGAGCCACTGGACGACGCCGGTCATCACCAGGCCGATGGGCACGAGCGAGTAGGCCGCGATCCGGGCGGCTGAGAGGAAGCGCTTGCGGTACGCGGTGACCGCCGCGATGCCGAGGCCGGCCGCGGACACGGCGGAGCAGATTGTCTCGGCGATCATCCGGTCCTCCAGGCAGGGCTCGGTCGGGCAGGGTCACTTCGTCCCTTCCATCCTGCACCGCCCGGACCCCGCCGGGCCATGCCTCGGGCGGACATCAGGGACATCTCCGGGTCTCCTCCTCCCCAGGTGCCGGTCGGACGCCCACCCCCGGGTGTGGATCAGGGTCGGCGCGGTGGACGGGCACCGTCCGGCTCGATTGGGTCGGCCGCGCCCCGACCTGGGAGACTGGCCGCATGAGCGACTCCTCCCCCGTGTCCACGCCCGTCCTCGAGGTCTGGTGCGAACTCCAGTGCCCCGACTGCCGCAGCGCGCTGGACGATCTGCGCGCCCTGCGCGCCCGTTACGGCGACCGGCTGGAGCTGCGGCTGCGGCACTTCCCGCTGGAGAAGCACAAGCACGCCTTCGCCGCCGCGCAGGCCGCCGAGGAAGCCCTGGAGCAGGGCCGGGGCTGGGAGTACGTCGAGGCGGTGCTGGGCCGGGTGGAGGAGCTGGACCGTAGGGGAGAACCCTTCCTGGTCGAGGTCGCCGGTGAACTCGGTCTGGACGCCGAGGAGTTCGACACCGCGCTGATCGACGGCCGGCACATCCTGATCGTCGACGCCGACCAGGCCGAGGGCAAGGCGATCGGCGTGACCGGCACGCCGACGTACGTCATCGGCGGGGAGCGGCTGGACGGCGGCAAGAGCCAGGCGGGGCTGCGGGAGCGGATCGAGGAGATCGCGGACCGGCTGCTGGCCGAAGGGGCCTGAACAGCGGGGCAGACCTGGGTACGGGTGCTAGATCAGGTCCTTCTGCAGGTTGTGGGAGGTGGTCTCGTAGCCGAGCGACTCATAGAGCCGCTCGGCCGGGGCGTTGCCTGCGAACACGTGCAGGCCGATGCGGTCCTTCCCGGCGGCGATCGCCTGGATCTCGGCGAGCAGCATGAGCGCCCGTCCGTGGCCGCGCCCCCGATGGCGGGCGTCCGCCTCGACATCGAGCACGTACGCCATCTCCGACCACAGTCCCACCCACAGCGTCCCGACCCGCACGCCCTCGTGCTCCAGCACGCTGATCAGGGTGTTCTCGCTGGCCAGACCGTCGGGGAGCAGCTTGGCGTGGCCCTCGACGGCCTTCTTGCGGGCCTCCTCTGCGGAGACTCCCCGCTCGACCATGCTGCGCACGTACTGCTCGGCCTCGTACTCGATCCAGGGGCCGTACTCCGCCTCGGTCATGGGCCGGGCGGAGGTCCCCGTGGGCAGCTGCGGCGGGGTCGTCCCCAGCCGCTTGACCATGTTGCGGCTCCTGCGGACGTACCCGAGTGCCGTGGCGAGCCGCAGGGCCGCCTCCGCCTTGCCGGGGACGGGTGCCTCGACGCGCTTGCAGCCCCAGGCCCGGGCGATCTCCTCCGCGGCCAGCACCGCCACCGTGCCGCGCCCGCGTCTGCGGTCCGGCTCCTCGATGCGCAACTCGGTCAGCCGGGCCACCGTCGGGCCGAAGCCGGGGTCCGTGGACAGCCGTATCCCGCCCACGGGACGGCTGTTCACACAGACCTGGTAGCGGCGCGACTGTGTGCCGTCCGCATGGCGCTGAAGCGGCTCGGTCGGCCGCAGGGTCGTCGTCATCAGGGGTGTTCTACCCGCCCGGCAGGCCCGCGTCAGCCTGTTTTTCCGGAGCTCACGGGTCCAGGTCGGCGCCGGACCGCTCGCCGAAGATCCGCATGGCCTTGGCCGTCACCGGGCCCGCCGTGCCCGGCAGTTCGCGGTCGTCGACGCGGTGGACGGCCTGGACGTCGCGCAGACTGGAGGTGAGGAAGACCTCGTCGGCGCGCTCCAGGACGTGCAGCGGCAGGTCGCTCTCCCTGGCCCCGGTCCACTCGACCGTCAACGCGCGCGTGATGCCCGCGAGGCAGCCGGAGGCGAGGGGCGGGGTGTGGATCTCACCGTCGAGGACGACGAAGACGTTCGACCCGGTGCCCTCGCAGAGGTGGCCCACGGTGTTGGCGAACAGGGCCTCGGAGGCGCCGTGTTGGTGGGCGCGGGCGAGCGCGACGACGTTCTCGGCGTACGAGGTCGTCTTCAGGCCGGCCAGGGCGCCGCGTTCGTTCCGGGTCCAGGGGACGGTGATGACGGCCGTGGAATCCGGGCGGCGTGCGGTCTCGCCGAGGGCGACCACGAGGGTCGGGCCGTGCTCGCCGCGGTCGGAGCCGAGGGGACCGTGGCCGCCGGTGTAGGTGATGCGCAGCCGGCCGAGGGGCAGCGGGTTGGCCTCCAGTACGGCGGCGCAGGCGCGGCGGATCTCGTCGTGGTCGGGGTCGGGCAGACCGAGGCCGCGGGCCGAGCGGGTCAGCCGGTCGAGATGGCGGGTCAGCGCGAACGGCCTGCCGTCCGCCGTCTTCACCGTCTCGAAGATGCCGTCGCCCACCGTCAGCCCGTGGTCGAACACGGACACGCGGGCGGACGCGATGTCCCGCAACCCGCCGTCGAGCCAGATCTTCACGTCAGTCCCTCTCCGCTCACCACGTCTTCGCCCGACGCTACCTCCAGCAGTCGGGCCGCCTTCAGCTCGGTCTCCCGCCACTCCTGCTCGGGATCGGAACCCCAGGTGATCCCGGCGCCGGTCCCGAACCGCAGCACGCCTTCGGCCCGGTCGATCCAGAACGTACGGATGCCGACGGCCAGCTCCCCCCGCCCCCGGTCGGCGTCCACCCAGCCGATGCCTCCGCAGTACGGGCCGCGGGGAGCCGTCTCCAGGGCGTCGATGATCCGCAGGGCGCTGGACTTGGGGGCGCCGGTGACGGAGCCGGGCGGGAAGGCCGCCGTCAGCAGCTCGGGCCAGCCGGCGCCGGCGCGCAGTTCGCCGCGGACCGTGGAGACGAGGTGGACCAGGCCCGGATGCTTCTCCACCGCGCACAGGTCGGGGACGGTGACGCTGCCGGTGGCGCACACGCGCCCCATGTCGTTGCGGACCAGGTCCACGATCATCACGTTCTCGGCGTAGTCCTTCTCCAGCAGGTCCGCCTCGGTGCGCCCGGTGCCCTTGATCGGCCCGGACTCGACGATCCGCCCGTCGCGGCGCAGGAACAGCTCGGGCGAGGCGGTGGCGATCTCGACGCCGTGCCCGGGCAGCCGGATCGTTCCGGCGTACGGCGCCGGATTGCCGCGGGCCAGCAGCGCGGTGAGGGCGTCCACGTCGGCGTCCGGCGCGACGGGCGCGGTCAGCACCCGGCAGAGGTTCGCCTGGTAGACCTCGCCGGCCGCGATGTGCTCCCGGATCCGGCGCACCCCGGCCGTGTACGCGGCGCGGTCGAGGGAGGACGTCCAGTCACCGGGGCCGGGCCCCCGCCACTCCCCCGGCACCGGCGCGGGCACCGGCTCCTGTCGTACGTCCCGGAAGCGGGCGCAGGTCAGACGGCCCTCGAAGTCCGCGACGACGGCCCAGAAGCCGGTGGAGTCGAGGGCCGCGGGGTCGCTGGTGACGTCGAGGAGGCCGGTGGCGACGCGGGTGCCGAAGCGGGCGAGGGGAGGAAGGTCGAGCACGCCGTCGAGTCTAGGGTGGGTGTCCGAAAGGTGACCTCGGTGTGTCCCCGCGGACGCCCAGGCCACGCCCGTGAGCAGGCGCAGCGCAGCACGCTGCGCAAACGCGTTTTTGTACTGGCCCGGGAATCCGCTAGAGTTCAACACGTCGCCGGGCCGCGGGAGCGGAACGAAACGACAAGCGGACGTAGCTCAGTTGGTAGAGCGCAACCTTGCCAAGGTTGAGGTCGCGAGTTCGAGCCTCGTCGTCCGCTCGAAGGATCAAGGGGATCTTCCCGGACCCCCGCACTCCTGGTGGAGTGGCCGAGAGGCGAGGCAACGGCCTGCAAAGCCGTCTACACGGGTTCAAATCCCGTCTCCACCTCCAAGGACGATTAGCTCAGCGGGAGAGCGCTTCCCTGACACGGAAGAGGTCACTGGTTCAATCCCAGTATCGTCCACTGGAGCCTCACGGCTTCGACCCGCGCGATTAGCTCAGCGGGAGAGCGCTTCCCTGACACGGAAGAGGTCACTGGTTCAATCCCAGTATCGCGCACGCAGTACACGTGATGTTCTGGCTCGGTAGTCGTCTTCGGCTCCCTCGTCGATCACGTCCCGAGGACGATTAGCTCAGCGGGAGAGCGCTTCCCTGACACGGAAGAGGTCACTGGTTCAATCCCAGTATCGTCCACACACCGAAGCCCCCGGCCCTGCGGCCGGGGGCTTCTTCGTGTGCCGGCCCGGTTGTCAGCTGGAGAACAGCATGTGGCCGAAGCTCTTGTGGCGGTGGTGACCGCCGTGGTGGCCCCCGTAGTGACCGCCGCCGTGGCCGCCGTGCGGGGCGCCCCAGGCGGGCGCGGGCGGGGCCGGGTAGGCCTGCGGGGCCGGCGGGGGCGGCGGCGCGGGCTGGGACCACTGCGACTCCAGGCGGGTCAGCGCCTCCAGCTCGCCGTAGTCGAGAAAGATCCCCCGGCAGCCGCTGCACTGCTCGATCTGGACGCCGTTGCGGTTGTACGTGTGCATCGGCGCATGGCACTTCGGACACTGCATGGTCGGCTCAACTCCTCGCCCGTCGGTCCTGCTTCGCGTTTCGCCAGGACAGACTCCGTCCGGGCGAGCTCGGTTGCACCCTACTTCGCGGAATCGGGGGGCAGCTGCGGCGGGACGGAACCCATGCGGGCACATGCGTCGATCACCGACATCTCGATCTCGTCCAGGGGACGGTCCTCCGTGATCGCCTTGGTGACGGCCCGGGCGGCGGTCTGGACGGTGAGGGCGCGGGCCGGGATGTCCAGGGCGGGCCAGGGGTCGCCGGCGGAGGGGACGGCGGGGCCGCCTTCCGCACGGTAGGTGTCGAGGAAGCGGGTCCACTCGTCCGGTGGGAGGAGGCCGCAGGCGTACCAGGCCGCCGGGCGGGCGAGGTCCCAGGCGGGGACGCCGGTGCCGAGGTCGTCGACGTCGATGAGGCGCCAGGGGCCGTCGGGGGCGGGGTGGCGGACGAGCTGGCCGAGGTGGAGGTCGCCGTGGCAGAGGGTGGTGGTGTCGGGCATGGGGGCCTCGGCGCGGGCCCAGGCGGGGAGGGTGTGCCAGGCGCGGAGGATCGGGCAGGCGGCGGCAGTCACGGAGGCGGCTGGGGTCGCGGAGGCGGTGGCGGTAGCGGTGGTGAGGCGGGCTATGGCGTGGGCTGTCTTGATGGGGCCGCGCATGGGTGGGACGGGGGTGGGCGGTGAGGTGCGGTGGAGGCGGGCGAGGAGGGTGGCGGCGGCTTCCCAAGGGGCGGCGTCGGGGTCGTCCGGGTCCACGGGGGTGCCGTAGGGCCAGAAGGTGACGAGGCGGTTGTGGAGGGTGGTGGGGGTGCGGGTGAGTGGGGGGAGGAAGAGGTCCGGAAGGTGAGCGGCGGTTTGGAGGCGGGGGGTGAGGGTGGCGTGGGGGGTGTCGGGGGCGTGGGCCTTGGCGACGGTGTGCGCGTGGCGGACGACCGTGGTGTCGGGGCGGTCGGCGAGGGTGGTGGTGGGGCAGGGGCAGGTGGGGGTGCTGGGGTGTGCCCTGGCTTTGAGTCGGGCGGTGATCTCGGGGAGCAGGGGGGTGGTCACGGGGTGTGTGGCTCCCTGGGGCGGGGTGGGGTGCTGGCGGAAGCGTACGGCGGCTTTGGGTGGGGTGCGCTGGGGCTTGGGTTCGGTTTCCTCGCCCCCGCCGCCCCTACCCGTCCCAGCCTCCAGGGGCTGCCGCCCCTGCGACCCCGCTCTCCGGGGGCTCCGCCCCCTGGATCCCCGCCGAGGCCCAGCCCAGGACCCCATCGGGGCCGCGCCCCCTGGATCCCCGCCGAGGCCCAGCCCAGGACCTGATCGGGGCCCCGGCCCCCGGACCCGTCGGGCTGCACCCCCTGACCCCCGCCGAGGCTCCGCGCCGGACCCCGTCGGGACTCCGCCCCCTGGCCCCCACCGAGGCCCAGCCCAGGACCCGATCGGGGCTCCGCCCCCTGGGACCTATCTGGCTGCGTCCCCTGGATCCCCGCCGGGGACCCGCCCGGGACCCGTCGGGGCTGCGCCCCCCTGGCCCCCACCGAGGCCCAGCCCAGGACCTGACCGGGACCCCGCCGCCCGGACCCCATCGGGGCTGCGCCCCCTGGATTTCCGCCGAGGCTGCGCCCCGGCCGCCATCGCCCCTTCGGGCCTCGTCCTCAGACGCCGGACGGGCTGGAGATACGGATCGGCTCGCAGATATGTACCGGGCTTCGGGCAAAGCAATGCCGGCGCAGCTCCCCAGCTGCGCCGGCATTTTTGCCGTCCGCCGCACCCCCGTCCCCACGGGGTTTCATGGGTGGATGTCCCCGCCCGGACCGCTCTTCCGGGCCTGGGGTCGCCGCTCAGCGCCCCAGCATCACGCCCACGGACGACGCCTGTGTGGCCACTGTCTGCCAGCCGTCGAAGACGAAGAAGAGCAGGGCCGCCAGGGGGAGGACCATGAGCGTCGCCACCAAGGGGTGGCGCCGGCCCGTGCGGCGCGGGCGGTGCGCGGTGCGCTCCAGCCTGCGGAACTGTGTCCGCGGTGCCGTCAGAGCCATGGTCCCTCTCCTGACCGTCTCAGTTGTCGTTGGCAGCGGCGGGTGTCTGACCTCGGGGGACGAGTGCTGCACCCGCCGCTTGACCTCAAATCTAGGCTTCGGGCGCTCTTCGCACGTCATGCCCTCGTACCGATTGCCGGGCCTCCCGGAGGATGAGCCGTGCGGTGGGGAGTACTCCCCTGGGTGGAGACGGGGACCTAGGTCTCAGGGTCTTCCCCGAGGGGACGCCCGCTGTGTACCGGCTTTTCCGAGCTGTCCTCCCTGGGCACCGGCTGCTCCACCAGGGCAAGGACCCGGTTGGCCATGAAGCGGGCCGTCCGGACCACGGAGCCGTTGCGGGTGACTTCGCTCACTTCCACGACACCGCGCCGTACAGCCGTCTCGACCCTGCGGCCCGCTCTGCTCGCCACCACCTCGTAGGTGCGGGTCGTGTCCCCCGCGTCCACCACTATCTCCACGCGATCACCCTTCACGGGTTCAATCCCCCTTCTGTGATGGGTGGTTGGGAGACCGGCTGGTGTGAAGTGCCGTTGTTTCCCGGCCCCCTGACCACCCTTCAAGTCTCCCACCCGGCACTGACAATCGATCGGGACGAGAGGGCGCGGCCTCTGCGCGCGGGCGGCCGTGGAAACGTAAGCTGTGCCACGTCACACGGACCGGGCAGCGGGGATGAACATGGCGATGATGCGCCTGAGGCGCGAGGACCCGCGCGTCGTCGGCTCGTTCAAGCTTCACAGACGGCTCGGCGCGGGCGGGATGGGCGTGGTGTACCTGGGCTCCGACAAGAAGGGGCAGCGGGTCGCGTTGAAGGTCATCCGGCCGGACCTGGCGGAGGACCAGGAGTTCCGCTCGCGGTTCGCGCGCGAGGTCTCGGCCGCGCGGAGGATCCGGGGCGGGTGCACGGCCCGGCTGGTCGCCGCCGATCTGGAGGCCGACCGGCCCTGGTTCGCCACTCAGTACGTGCCCGGCCCCTCGCTGCACGACAAGGTCGCCGACGAGGGCTCGCTGAGCGCGGCCGAGGTCGCCGCCATCGGGGCCGCCCTGTCGGAGGGGCTGGTCGCGGTGCACGAGGCCGGCGTGGTGCACCGGGATCTCAAGCCGTCCAACATCCTGCTGTCCCCCAAGGGGCCGCGGATCATCGACTTCGGCATCGCCTGGGCGACCGGCGCGTCCACGCTCACCCATGTCGGCACGGCCGTCGGCTCCCCGGGCTTCCTCGCGCCCGAGCAGGTGCGCGGGGCGACGGTCACGCCGGCCACGGACGTCTTCTCCCTCGGCGCGACCCTGGCGTACGCCTCCATGGCCGACTCGCCCTTCGGACACGGCAGTTCCGAGGTGATGCTGTACCGGGTGGTGCACGAGGAGCCGCAGCTGCACGGCGTACCGGACGCCCTGGCTCCGCTGGTGCGGGCCTGTCTGGCGAAGGACCCGGAGGAACGGCCCAGCACGCTGCAGTTGTCGCTGCGCCTGAAGGAGATCGCCACGCGCGAGGCGCAGGGGCTCGGTGAGGTACGGCCGCCCTCGCCGCGTGCCGCGGAGGCGGACCGGCCGACCGGGCGGCTCGCCGACACCTATCCCGACCAGCAGCGACGCCCGCAGGGGACGCCACCGCCGAGGGGTACCTCGTCCTCGCCCCGGGGTTCGGCTCCGGTGCGCGGCGGGGTTCCCTCGCGGGGTTCCGGTCCCTCGGGTCCGGGTGGTGGGGTGCCGTCGCGGGGTTCCGGTTCCGCCGGTCCGGGCGCCGTGTCTCGGGACTCCGGTGTCTCCGGTCCGGGCGGTGCGGCGCGGGGTGGCCCTCCGCGCTCCGGCGCGCGGCCCACGCCGACCTCGCGGGGTGGCACCCGCTCCGGCAGCGGGAGCAGGCCCGCGCCGCGCAGTGGTACGGGGCGGCCGGCGCCCAGGACCACGGGGACGGGCCGGCGCCCGGCCAATCCGCGGTTGCTGAGGCAGCGGCTGTTCGTCTTCGTCGTCGTGACGCTGCTGGTCGCGCTCGGCATCGCCGCGGCACAGGGCTGCCAGGGGCCGGCGCACGGACTGGGCGACGGCGGCCGGGGGGTCGTACAGGAGCAGCCGCAGGGTCGGGCCGGGGAGCCGGGGCGCGAATAGGCGCGCGGCGCGGGCACGTTGGTGACGGCACCGGCAGGCGTCACAGGCCGGGCAGGACGCGCTCGAAGAACTCCAGGTCGCCTTCGAAGACGGGGGTCAGGGTCAGGAACTCCGCCGGGGTGACCCAGCGGAAGTCGGCGACCTCGGCCGGGTCGGGGATCACCTCGCCGGTGGGTGCGTCCGCCGTCCACCAGTGGAGGCGGAACACGCCGTCGTCGGTGTCCGACTCCCAGACCTTGGCGAGGGGTACCGCGATGAGGCCGACCTCTTCCCGGATCTCCCGGACGACGGCCTCCCGCTGGGTCTCCCCCGGTTCGACCTTGCCGCTCAGCGGCTGCCAGTAGCCGGGGCGGGCGACCGAAGCGGCGCGGCGGATCGCCAGAACGCGGTCGCCGCGGCGCAGGACCGCGACGATCGCCTCGCGCTGCGCCATCAGCCCTGGGGGCGGCCGGTGGCCACCGCGTAGAAGGCGACCGCGGCCGCCGCGCCCACGTTCAGGGAGTCGACGCCGTGCGACATCGGGATGCGGACCCATTCGTCGGCGGCGACCAGGGCCTGGGTGGACAGGCCGTCCCCCTCGGCGCCGAGCATCAGGGCGACGCGGTCCATCTTGTGCGGGGCGGCCTCGTCGAGGGACCTCGCCTTCTCGTCCGGGGTGAGGGCGAGGAGGGTGAAGCCGGCCTCGCGGACCGACTCCAGACCCTTGGGCCAGGTGTCGAGGCGGGCGTAGGGCACGGAGAAGACCGCGCCCATGGAGACCTTGACGCTGCGGCGGTAGAGGGGGTCGGCGCAGTCCGGGGAGAGCAGGACCGCGTCCATGCCGAGGGCCGCGGCCGAGCGGAAGATCGCGCCGATGTTGGTGTGGTCGTTGACCGACTCCATGACGACGACCCGGCGGGTGGTCTGCAGGAGTTCGGCGGCCGTGGGCAGGGGTTTGCGCTGCATGGAGGCGAGCGCGCCGCGGTGCACGTGGTAGCCGGTGACCTGCTCGGCGAGCTCGGGGCTGACCGCGTACACCGGAGCCGGGAGTTCGTCGATGACGTCCCGCATGACGTCGACCCACTTGGCGGACAGCAGCATCGAACGCATCTCGTACCCGGCGTCCTTGGCCCGTCTGATGACCTTCTCGCCCTCGGCGATGAACAGGCCCTCGGCCGGTTCTCGTTTGCGGCGCAGTTCCACGTCGGTCAGGCCCGTGTAGTCGCGCAGGCGGGGGTCGTCGGGATCCTCGACGGTGATGAGATCGGCCACAGGGTGATACTGCCTTGTCCTGGGTGTGGTGCCAACGGCTCGGAACAGGTTGTGTTACCCCGGGTTACTCGACCGCTCGCGGACCCACTCCCACGACCTCGCCGATGACGATGACCGACGGCGCCTTCACCTCGTGCCTACGGACCGCCTCCGCGACCGTCACCAGCGTCGCGTCCACCCGGCGCTGGCCCGCCGTGGTGCCCTCCTGGACCAGGGCGACCGGGGTCTCGGGGTCCTTGCCGTGCGCGACCAGGGTCTCGGCGATCTTCCCGATCTTGTCGACGCCCATGAGGACCACCAGCGTGCCGGACACCTTCGCCAGCGCCTGCCAGTCGATCAGCGAGCGCTCGTCGTCGGGGGCGACATGCCCGCTGACCACGGTGAACGCCTGCGCGAGCCCGCGGTGGGTGACCGAGATTCCGGCCGCGCCCGGCACCGAGATCGAGCTGGAGATGCCGGGAACCACCGTGCAGGGGATGCCGGCCTCGGCGAGTGCCTGGACCTCCTCCATGCCCCGGCCGAAGACGAAGGGGTCGCCGCCCTTGAGCCGTACGACCGACTTGCCCTGCTTGGCGTGCTCGATCAGCGCGTTGTTGATGGCCTCCTGAGCCATGAAACGGCCGTACGGCAGCTTCGCCGCGTCGATCACCTCGACGTGCGGCGGCAGTTCGGCGAGCAGGTCGCGCGGGCCGAGGTGGTCGGCGATGACGACGTCGGCCTCGGCGAGCAGCCGCCGGCCGCGGACGGTGATGAGGTCCGGGTCGCCGGGTCCGCCGCCGACGAGGGCGACGCCGGGCGTGCGGCCGCGGTGGTGCGGGGCGACGAGGGTGCCGTCGCGCAGCCCCTCCACGACGGCGTCGCGGATCGCGGCGGTGCGGCGCGGGTCGGGGCTGTGCGTGTCCGTGGTCAGCACGGCGACGGTGACGCCCTCGCTGTGGCCGGTGGCCGGCGTCCAGGCCGTCGCGGCCTCGGCGTCGTCGGAGCGCACGCACCACACGCGGTGGCGTTCGGCCTCGGCGGAGGCCCGGGTGTTCGCCTCGCGGTCGCCGGTGGCGATGAGGGCGTACCAGGCGTCGGCGAGGTCGCCCTCCTCGTAGGGGCGCCTGGCCCAGGTGATCTCGCCCGCGTCCGCCATCGCCTCGACGGACGGGGTCGCCTCCGGGGAGACGAGCAGGACGTCCGCGCCGGCCGCGATCAGGGCCGGAAGGCGGCGCTGGGCGACCTGGCCGCCGCCGAGAACGACCACTTTGCGGCCCAAGAGGCGGAGACCTACGGGGTAGGCGGGGTGTTCGGCCATGAGGTGCGGCTCCTCGTCCTGCTGGCAATGCGATGGGCGCTACGGCACTGGAGCAACCCTGACGTGCGGATTTCGGTGATGGGGTTCAGCGTACGGCCGGGGTGGGAGGCGCGCAGGAGCGCGTACCCCACCCCGGCGGGCGAGCTACTTCTCGGTGACGCCCGCGGAGTCGAAGGTCGCCACCTCGTGCATCGCGCGGGCCGTGCTCTGCACCAGCGGCAGGGCCAGCAGGGCGCCCGTGCCCTCGCCGAGCCGGAGGTCGAGGTCGACCAGGGGGCGCAGGCCCAGCTTGTTGAGCGCGGCCACGTGCCCCGGCTCGGCGCTGCGGTGGCCCGCGATGCAGGCGGCCAGGACCTCGGGGGCGATCGCGCGGGCCACCAGGGCGGCGGCGCCGGCGCTGACGCCGTCCAGGATGACCGGCGTGCGCAGGGAGGCGCCGCCCAGCAACAGGCCCACCATCGCCGCGTGTTCGAAGCCCCCGATCGCGGCGAGCACGCCGATGGGGTCGGCCGGATCCGGCTGGTGGAACTCGATGGCGCGCCGCACGACCTCGGTCTTGCGGGCGAGCGTCTCGTCGTTGATGCCGGTACCGCGGCCGGTGACCTCGGCGGGGTCGGTGTCCGTGAACACCGAGATGAGCGCGGCGGACGCGGTGGTGTTCGCGATGCCCATCTCGCCGGTCAGCAGCGCCTTGTTGCCGGCCGCCACCAGGTCACGGGCCGTCTCGATGCCGACCTCGATGGCCTGCTTGGCCTCCTCGCGGGTCATCGCGGGACCGGTCGTCATGTCGGACGTGCCGGCACGGACCTTGCGGGGCAGCAGCCCCGGGGTCGCGGGAAGGTCGGCGGCGACACCGACGTCCACGACGCACACCTCGGCGCCGACCTGACCCGCGAAGGCGTTGCAGACCGCTCCGCCGCCGAGGAAGTTGGCCACCATCTGGGCGGTGACCTCCTGCGGCCAGGGGGTGACGCCCTGGGCGTGCACCCCGTGGTCGCCGGCGAAGATCGCGACGGCCGCGGGCTCCGGGATCGGCGGCGGGCACTGGCGGGACAGCCCGGACAGCTGCGCGGAGATGATCTCCAGCATGCCGAGCGCGCCGGCCGGCTTGGTCATCCGCTTCTGCCGCTCCCAGGCCTCGCCGAGCGCCTTGGCGTCCAGCGGGCGGATCTGGGCGACGGTCTCGGAGAGCAGGTCGTGCGGCTCCTCACCGGGCAGGGCCCGGCGGCCGTACGTCTCCTCGTGCACGACCCAGGACAGCGGACGGCGCTTGGACCAGCCGGCCTGCATCAGCTCGGGCTCGTCGGGGAATTCGTCGACGTAGCCCACGCACAGGTAGGCGATGACCTCCAGATGCTCGGGCAGCCCCAGCGCGCGGACCATCTCCCGCTCGTCGAAGAAGCTGACCCAGCCGACGCCGAGGCCTTCGGCACGGGCGGCGAGCCAGAGGTTCTCGACGGCGAGGGCGGCGGAGTACGGCGCCATCTGCGGCTGGGTGTGCCGGCCGAGGGTGTGCCGGCCGCCGCGGGTCGGGTCGGCGGTGACGACGATGTTCACCGGGGTGTCGAGGATGGCCTCGATCTTCAGTTCCTTGAACTGCTTCGCCCGCCCCTTGGGCAGCGACTTCGCGTAGGCGTCCCGCTGGCGCATGGCCAGTTCGTGCATGCTGCGCCGGGTGTCGGCGGAGCGGATGACGACGAAGTCCCAGGGCTGCGAGTGGCCGACGGACGGGGCCGTGTGCGCGGCCTCCAGGACGCGGAGCAGCACCTCGTGCGGGATGGGGTCGGCGCGGAAGCCGTTGCGGATGTCGCGGCGCTCGCGCATCACCTTCAGCACGGCCTCGCGCTCGGCGTCGTCGTAGGCGGGTGCGGCCGGGCCGGTGGACTGTCGAACTTCTTCCACTGGCGCCGTGCTCTCTTCCTGGTCGGCGGCCCGGGTGTCCAGGTCGTCCGCGTGTTGTACGAGTTCGGGATCGGCCTCGCGCGGGGCGGGGACCGGCGCGACCGCCTCCGGCGCGTCCTCCGGGGGGAGGGTAAGCGCGTGGGGCGGGGTCGGCGCGAGGTGGGGCGTGGTCGGGACGGAGCCCTCCACGGGCACGAACTGCCCGAGGGACTGGCCGGCTTGGGGCCCGGCCGTGGGTCCGGGCTGCTCCTCGGCGGCCGATGCCGCGGTGTCCGGGGCGTTGGTGACGGCTACGGGCTGGGGTGCGTTCGCCGGGTCCGCCGAGGTGGGGGCGTGGTGTTCCGGGGTGTTCAGTACGGGGCCCTGAAGGGGGGCCGCCGGGTCCTGGACCGGGCTCACCGCCTCTACGAGCTGGGGGGCTACCGGCGTGGTCGGCTCACCGCTCGGGGCGGACTGTCTGTCCGCGTCCTCGACCGGCGCCGGAGAACCGTCCGCCGGGTGAGACGTGTGCGGAGCCGCCGGGAACGGGGTGTTGTCCGGAGCTTCGGGGGTTACGGCGGTGTCGGGGCCCTGCGCCGGTACGGCCGTGTCGGTCGGCTGGGCGGGGGCGAGATCGGCGGAGTCCGCGGCCTGACCGGCGTCCGGCGCCATGACCTCCGGCGCCTGGATGGCCTCGACCGCGTCGGACACATCGCCGGCCTCGGGTCCACCGACGCCGCCTACCTGCTCACTTTCAGGCGCCGGGAACTGGGCGTCCTCCGACGGCTCGGTCACCGGAACCGGTACGGCCGTGTCGGTCGGCTGGGCGGGGGCGAGATCGGCGGAGTCCGCGGCCTGACCGGCGTCCGGCGCCATGACCTCCGGCGCCTGGATGGCCTCGACCGCGTCGGACACGTCACCGGCCTCGGGTCCACCGACGCCGCCCACCTGCTCACTTTCAGGCGCCGGGAACTGGGCGTTCTCGGCCGACTCGGTCACCGGAACCGGTACGGCCTCCGGGAGCTGACCGGCGTCGTCGCCGACCTCGACTCCTGTGGCCGCCACGGTCTGCGCGGCGGGCGCGGTTTGGTCGGCCGGCCCGCCGTGCTGGTCGCCTTCGGCGAGGGGCGCCGCCTCCGCCTCCGGAACTGCAGCGGTCGTACCGGCGTGCTCGGCGACGACTTCCGAGGCGGGCACAGTGCCCGCGCCGTCTCCACCGGCAGCGACGGCGTCGCCCGCGACCGGAAGCCCGGCTTCCACGACACCGGCCGTCACGGGCCCGCCGTCTGCGGAACCGGAGGCTGCGGCGAGCTGACCACTTTCCGCGCCGGGCGCGGCACCGTCGGCGTCCACGGACGCCACGGCGGACCCGCCGAACACGACCTCGCCGTCCTGCCCGGAGTGCACGCCATGGGCGGGCGCGGCGCTCAGAGCAGACTGCGCGGCATCACCGGGCACGGCACCGTGCGCGGACTCGGCGCCATGGCCGGGGTCAGCGACCTGGCCGGATTCGGCGCCATGGCCAGGCCCTGCGACCTGGCCGGCCTCCGCGCCATGGCCCGGCTCACCCTCGTTTCCGGGGGCAGCGTGCTCGAGGACACCGCCCTGCCCGGGCTCCTCAGCTTGGTCAAGCACACTGCCCTGCTCGAGCTGCGCGCCATGGCCGACCAGATCGCCCTGGCCGGACTGGACGCCTTGACCAGACACACCGCCGTGCCCGGGCCCTTCACCGTGACCGAGCACGCCGCCCTGCTCGGACTGGACGCCATGACCAGGCACACCGCCCTGCCCAGGCTCCGCACCATGACCGAGCACACTGCCCTGCTCGGGCTGCGCGCCATGGCCGACCAGATCGCCCTGCTCGGACTGGATGCCATGGCCGGGCACACCGCCCTGCTCCGGCTGCGCGCCATGGGCGAGTTCGCCGGCCTGCTGGCTCGGTTCGTTCTGGCCGCTCTCGGCATCGTGGTCGGCGGCGGCGCCCTGCGTGGCCTGGCTCAGCGGCTCACCTTGCTGGATCGCAGCACCATGAGCGTTCCCCGCGCCAGGCACCGGCCGGCCGAGTTCCCCGCTGTGCCCCGTCGCCGCGGTCTCGGGTCCGGCCATGGCCTGGGCGGACTCGCCCAGCGCATCGTACGCGGTCTCCTGTCCCTGGACGGCGGTCGCCTCGGTCGTGATGCGGGCCATCACCGCCTGTGCGGCGCCCAGCGGCTCCGTGGGGCGGCTCGGGGACGGAACAACCGTTTCCGCAGCCGGTGCCCCGGGGGCCGCCGAGGGCTGGGGCGGGGCGCCCCAGGGGACCGCGCCCTGCGGGGGTGCGTCGAGGTATTCGGGGCCGACCGTCGGCGGGCCGGGGTGGCGGACCGGGGCGCCCGCGGGGCCGCGGTCGGCGAGGGAGCGGACCGGGCTGGCGGAGGCGTCGGGGGTGGGCGGGCCGAGGTGCAGCGGGCGGCGCGGGGTGATCGGCGGGATCGGCACGGACGGGGCCGAGCGCGTCGGGGCCGGGTCGGGCAGGCGGACGCCGCCGAGGTCGACCGAGCCGCTGTCGCGGCCCGCCGTCTCGTGCGGGCCCGGCTCGTGCACGGTCTCGACGACCGGCTCGGGCGCGGGCGGGGCGACCTCGTTGCCCCAGGGGCTCTGCGCGCCCGGCAACAGCAACAGGTCTTCGTCCTCGGCGGTGGTCTCGGAGAGGTAGGTGTACGCACCGTGCGCGGGAACGCCCGGCTGTTCCACCATGCCTGCGTTCTCCGGCAGCCCCTCGCCCGGGACCTGGCCGGTGTCGGTCATGCGTACCCCTCGCCCATCGGTTAGTGCTTCTCGGTCCAGCCACCGGGAACGGCGCACCGACCGCCCCCGCAGTGAAGAACGAGCGTGCGTGCCCAGCGGCACGAACGACCCGCCCGTAAAAGGCGACAAAGCCATTCGGTGGCATTGTCCCGGTCGTTCCGCCGTCGCGACAGCTTGATCCGCGACGGTCCGCTGTGGACTGCGCCACGTTGCGCGTCCTCCGGTTTCGACGTACCACACCCACCCCAAAAGGGGCGCGTTTTCCGGACATTGGCGAACGAAACGCCGGGCCACCCGGTGCGGTACAACGGTCGGCCAGCCTACCGCGAGCGGTACGACGAGCGGATCACCGGGAGGGAAGAAAACAGGATCACTGGGACGGCGGCGGAATCACGGGGTGCGCTCCGGGAGCGCGCCGCTGAGCAGGAACGCGACGCTCCGCTCCGTCTCCGTCCAGGCCCTGGTGTCGAGTTCGACGGACTGCAGCAGGGCGCACTCGACCCGGTAGCCGTGCTCGGTGAGGTCCCGGCCGACGAGTTCGGCCTCGTCGCGGGTGGCCGCGTGGGTGACGACGCGCTGCGGCCGTCGGTCGGCGACCGCGGAGACCACGGCCGCTCCCCCGCCGCCGACGCGCACGACGTCGGGCTCGGGGAGGTTCTCCAGTACGTGCGGGGCGGTGCCCTGCACGACCTGGAGCTGGAGTCCGAAGGCGCGCGCGTTGGCCTCGGTCCGTTCGCAGGCTCGCGGGTCGTGGTCGACGGCGATGACGGCGGCCCCGGCGCGGGCGGCCTCGGTGGCGAACGCGCCGCTGCCGCAGCCGATGTCCCAGACGAGGTCGCCGACGCGCGGGCCGAGCCGGGCGAGTTGGGCGGCGCGCAGCGGTTCCAGTTCGCCCTCGCCCATGAGACCGCCGTAGGCCTCGGCGGGCAGCGTCCAGCCGCGCGGGGCGGCGGCGGGGTCGCGGCCGGCGATCCAGCCGCCGCCGTCCGCGGCGCCGGCGGTGCCGCCGACGACGATGACGACGTTCGGGTCGCGCCAGGTGTGGTCGGCGGCCTTGTCGGAGGTGACGACGGTGACCTGTTCGCGTTCGGTACCGAGTTCCTCGCAGATGACGAAGGTGCGGTGCACGCCCTCCATCAGCAGGCCGAGTTCGGCGGGGCCGGCGCCGGGTGAGGTGAGGACGGCGACCTTGGTGTGGGCGCGGCACACGTTCACCGCGCGTCGCAGGGTGCGGCGGTGGGCGACGACCACGTGTGCGTCGTCCCAGGGCATGCCGGCGCGGGCGAAGGCGGCGGCGACGGAGGAGACGGCGGGGACGACCTCGACCTCGAGGCCGAACTCGGGTGCGCGCAGGGTGCGTACGACGCCGAAGAAGCCGGGGTCGCCGTCCGCGATGACGACCGCGGTGCCGCGGTGGCGGGCGATGCGGCGGGCGGCGAGGGCGACACTGCCGAGCCGGATGCGCTCGGCGCGGGGCGGTACCTCGGGCAGCGCCAGATGGTGGGCGGCACCGGCCACCAGGGTCGCGGCGCCCAGGGCGGAGCGTGCCGCGGCGGTCAGCGGCGATCCGTCCCAGCCGATCACCGTGACGCGGTCGGCCATAGTCGTCGGTCTCCAGGGGGTTTGCGCAGGTCGGGCTCCGTGAGGGTACCTCTCGGTGCCCCGAGGGTTCAGTTCCAGTCGGTGAAGGAGGTGAAACCACCGGTGTCGGCCAGTTGTTCGCTGACTCCGGCGAGGTCCTCCGGCAGCAGGCTCCAGACGATGACGTCGGTGCGTACGTCGGCCCAGTCGCCGTCGCCGGTCCTGGCACGGGCTATCCAGGCGTTGCGCAGGATGCCCTCGCTGATGCAGCCGATCTTCTGGGCCACCTGCTGGGAGGCGGTGTTGTCGGCGGCGGTGCGCAGTTCGAGGCGCTCGAACTTCTGGTCCTGGAAGAGCCACTGGGCGGTGACGAGCGCCGCTTCCGAGGCGTAGCCCTCGCCGCGGGCCCAGGGCGCGATGACGTAGGCGATCTCGCTGGAGCGGACGCGCCAGTCCGTGTTCTGCAGGTGCACGATGCCGACGAGGCGCTGGGTGAGGAACTCCGTCACCGCGAAGACGATGCCACGGCCCTCGGTCCGTTCGGCCGGGGCGAGTCGGGTGGCCCAGCGGCGGGCGTCGGCCTCGGTGTAGGGGTGCGGGGCGGAGGTCCAGGCGACGACCTGCTCGTCGTTCATCATCTCGACCAGCGCGGACGTGTCGTCCTCGTCGAAGGGACGCAGCACCAACCGCTCCGTGCTGATGGAGATGTTGGGGAAGGTGCTCGCCATGCGCCGCTCCGTAACCTCTGGAAAATGTTCAGGGCCTGCTGAACTGCCCAGCATGCAGCATGAGCCCCCGGAACCGCACCACGGGGTCCACTGCACGTAAGCGAGTGGACCCCGTGCGTGCCGATACGCCGTATACGTGCCGTCGGCGGCGGAGAACGCCCCGGCTCAGAAGGAGGGGATGACCGAGCCCTGGTACTTGTCCTCGATGAACTTCTTCACCTCGGGCGAGGTGAGCAGCTTCGCGAGCTTCTTCACGCGCGGGTCCTTCTCGTTGCCCTTCTTCACCGCGAGGAAGTTGCCGTACGGGCTGTTCTTCGCGGACTCCAGGACGAGCGCGTCCTTGGCGGGCTTGATGCCCGCGGAGATGGCGTAGTTGCCGTTGACGACGGCGGCGTCCACGTCGTCCAGGGAGCGCGCGGTCTGGGCCGCCTCGACCTCCTTGAACTCGAGGTTCCTGGGGTTCTTGGAGATGTCCTGCGGGGTCGCCTCGTTGCCGGCGCCGTCCTTGAGCGTGATGAGGCCGTTCGCGGCGAGCAGCTTGAGGGCGCGCGCCTCGTTGACCGCGTCGTTCGGGACGGCGATCGTCGCGCCGCTCTTGAGGGCGTCGGCCTTCTTGACCTTGTGGGAGTAGAGGCCGAGCGGCTCCAGGTGCACCGTGACGACGGGCACGATGTGGGTGCCGCGCTTGGCGTTGAAGTCGTCGAGGTAGGGCTGGTTCTGGAAGTAGTTGGCGTCGACCGAGCCGTCCTCGGTGGCGGTGTTCGGGACGATGTAGTCCTGGAACTCCTTGACCTCCAGGTCGAGTCCGGCCTTCTTCGCCAGGTTGTCCTTCACGTAGTTCAGGATCTCGGCGTGCGGGGTGGGGCTCGCGGCGACGACCAGCGGTCCGCTGTAGTCGGAGGAGCTCGATGCCGAGTCCGAGCCCGAGCCGCAGGCGGTGAGCCCGAAGGTGAGGGCTCCGGCGGCGAGGACGGCGGTGCTGAACTTTGCGGTGTTACGCACGAAAAGTGCCTTTCCTTTTGGGTGCAGCGACCCCGCGGTCGGTGGTGCGGGGAGTCTGAGAGGGGCGCCGTGAGCGCTTACGCGACCTTGCCGACGTCGGCCGCGGCCTGCTCCTCGGCCTTCAGCAGCCGCAGCTTCGGCGCGGGTCCGGAGCGTCCGCCCCGGGAGTGCAGCGAGCGGGCCGCGAAGTCGCCGGCGAACTGGATGAGCGAGATGACCACGGCGAGGATGGCCACGGTGATCCACATCAGCTGGGTCTCGAAGCGCTGGTAGCCGTAGCGGATGGCGATGTCGCCGAGTCCGCCGGCGCCGACGGTGCCGGCCATGGCGGAGTAGCCGACGAGGGCGACGATCGTGGTGGTGGTGCCGGCGATCAGCGAGGGCAGGGCCTCCGGTACGAGGACCGTGCGCACGATCGTCCAGGTGTTGCCGCCCATCGACTGCACGGCCTCGACGAGCCCGCCGTCCACTTCGCGGACAGCCGTCTCGACCAGGCGGGCGAAGAAGGGGATGGCGCCGATGGCGAGCGGCACGATGGCGGCCTCGCGGCCGATGGTCGTGCCGGTGATCCAGCGGGTGAAGGTCATCAGCGCGACCATGAGGATGATGAACGGCATCGAGCGGGCGATGTTCACGACCTGCCCGATGACCTTGTTGGCAAGGACGTTCTGCAGCAGTCCGCCCCGGTCGGTGAGGACGAGCAGGATGCCGAGCGGAAGCCCGCCGACGACGGCGATCAGGGTGGACCAGCCGACCATGTAGAGGGTGTCCCAACACGCCTGGGACAGCAGGGGCTGCATCTCGGTCCAGGTCACCTGGCACCTTCCTTCACCAGCTGGGGTCCGCTCACGACGTCGATCTGCAGGCCCTGTTCGCGCAGGAAGCCGATCGGCACGACGTTGTCCTCGTAGCGGCCGGGCAGTTCGATGCGCATCCGGCCGACCTGGAGGCCGCCGACGGTGTCGATGGCGGCGCCGAGGATCGATATGTCGATGTTGTAGGTGCGCGAGAGCTGGGAGATGACGGGCTGTGTGGCGGCCTCGCCCTGGAAGGTGACGTCGACGACCGTGCGGTCCTCGCCGGTGGCGTCGCCGCCGACCGGGAAGAGCGCGGAGGCCAGCTCGGAGCCGGGGGTGGCGAGGAGTTCGCCGACCGTGCCGGACTCGACGATGCGGCCGTTCTCCATCAGCGCGGCCGAGTCGCAGACCGACTTCACGACGTCCATCTCGTGGGTGATGAGCAGGACGGTGAGGCCCAGCTGCCGGTTGAGGTCGCGCAGCAGCTGGAGGATGGAGCGGGTGGTCTCCGGGTCGAGAGCGCTGGTGGCCTCGTCGGACAGCAGCACCTTGGGGTCGCCGGCCAGGGCGCGGGCGATGCCGACGCGCTGCTTCTGGCCGCCGGAGAGCTGGGCGGGGTAGGCGCTCGCCTTGTCGGCGAGGCCGACGAGGTCCAGCAGTTCCAGCGCCTTGCGCGAGCGCTCCCGGCCGGAGGTGCCGAGGATCTCCAGCGGCAGTTCGACGTTGTCCTGGACGGTGCGCGAGGACAGCAGGTTGAAGTGCTGGAAGACCATGCCGATACGGCTGCGCGCCCGCCGCAGCTCCTTGCCGGCCCGGGGCCCGCGTCCCGCGAGGGCGGTGAGGTCCTGGCCGGCGACGGTGACCGTCCCGGAGGTGGGGCGTTCCAGCAGGTTGACGCAGCGGATGAGCGAGGACTTGCCGGCGCCGGACTGGCCGATGACGCCGTACACCTCGCCTTCGCGGACGTGCAGGTCGACGCCGTCCAGGGCGGTGACCTCACGGCCGCGTGAGCGGTAGACCTTGGTCAGGCCTGAAGTCGTGATCACTGGGGTTTTCCGTCACTGTCGAGTACGCGGGCGTGGGTGTGCCCGGGTACGGGAGGAAAGTCGTGCGCGGGGCGGGTCGGTCACATGCGTGGCTCACGACGCACGGACATGCCGCGGCGGCTCGCTTCGGGGCGCGAGACTCGGGGTGGTGCGGGGGCCCTCTAGAAGGCGCACATTCGACACAGACAACGAGCACCGGGCGTCAGGGTCGCCTCGGTCGCAAGGATGCGGCAGCTCGTCGTGGTCATGCGATCAGTAAAGCAGACGTATGGGAGCGACCAAGAACGTGCTGTCCACATGACGGACAGTGCTGGACAGGGGTCGGCGGCGACGGACCATTTCCGCCGTAATAAGGTCACGACATGCTCACCGTCCTGACCCTGGTGACCGGGGTCGCCGCGCTGCTGCTCGCCGCCTGGTGCGGCTGGGCCGCCTACCGGGACCAGCCGACCAAGGACTGGCACTTCATCGGCATGGCCGTGGTGTCGCTGCTGGCCGTGGTGCAGCTGGTGGTAGGGATCGTGCTGCTGGCGCGCGGCGAGAAGCCGGAGCAGGGAACGACGATCTTCGTGGCGTATCTGCTGGGCGCCTTCGCGTGCGTTCCGGCGGCGGGCTTCATGTCGCTCGCGGAGCGCACCCGCTGGGGCTCGGTGACGGTGGCCGCCGGCGGTGTGGTGCTGGCCGTGCTCGAGGTGCGGCTCTATGACATCTGGGGAGGCTGAGGTGGCCGTGACGGAGGAGAAGCCGACCAGGACACGGCTGATCAGCGGGCCGGGCATGCTGCTCGTCTGGTTCTACGGCGTGATGGTCGTCGGCGCGGTCTCGCGCTCCGCCTACCAGATCGCCACCGAGTTCGACCGGGCCCCGCTCGCCTACTCGTTGTCCGCCGTCGCCGGTGTCGTCTACGGCTTCATCACGTACACGCTGGTGCGCGGCGGGGAGACGGCCCGCAAGGCGGCGCAGTTCTGCTGCGCCGCCGAACTCGCGGGCGTACTGATCGTCGGCACCTGGACGCTGGTCGACAAGTCGGCCTTCCCGGACGCGACGGTGTGGTCGGACTACGGCATGGGGTACGTCTTCATCCCGGTGCTGCTGCCGGTCTCCGCGCTGTACTGGCTGCGCAGGAACCGCGCCGTCACGCCGTAGTGACGTAGGCCTCGGCCGGCTTCTCCAGGACGATCATCGGTACGCCGTCGGCGCCCTGGGAGGTGCCGACCGTCTCGTAGCCGACGCGGCGGTACAGGCGGAGGTTGCCCTCACTGCGGTGGCCGGTGTGCAGGCGGAACCGCTTGGCGCCGCGCTCCGCCACCAGGGCCGTCTCGGCGGCGCGCAGCAGCCGCGCGCCGATGCCGTGGCCCTGCAGACGGGGGTGGACGCAGAGCTTGCCGATGGAGGCGGCTCCGTCCTCGGTGACGTGGCCGCGCACCGAGCCGACCACCTCCTCACCGAGGCGTGCGACGAAGACGCAGTCGGAGGCCACCTCCTGGCGGACCGAGTCCAGACTCTGGACGAGCGGGTCGATGCGGTAGTTGCCGTACAGCGCCGCCTCGCTCTGGAAGCACAGGTACTGCAGCCTGAAGATCTGCTCCACGTCCTGCTCGGTCGCCACCGAGATGGTCACGCTCATGCCCATGTGCGCACGCCTCCCGCTCACCTGATCGCCACGTTGTCCCTCACTCCTATCCCCGCGCTCAGCGGGCCGCAACCTCCGATGTGAGCAAACGGCGAAGACATCCCAGACATCTGGAGCGTTCCGGACCGAGACTTCCTTGTGAGATACCCAACTCCCCCGCGATTTCCCGGTATGTCAGGTCTTTCGGCGAGAGCAGCGCCTCCACCAGTCCGGGGCAGCGCCCGGGAAGCCGGCGGACCGCCTCCCGCAGGGCCCGCCCGCGGGCGGCGGCGAGGGCGAGCTGCTCGGGGTCACGGCCCGTGTCGTCCGCGGGCTCGTCGGCGTACGGCCGTTCGAGACGGTTCGTACGACGGCTGCGGCGCACCTCGGAGCGGACGGCCCGGCGCAGCCAGCCGTGCGGGTCGCGGGGCGGGCCGACGGAGTCGAGACGCTCCAGCAGGCGGAGCCAGACCGCCTGTTCCAGGTCGGCGGGTTCGGTACCGCAGGCATGTGCCTCGGCCGAGGCCTCGGCGGTGAGCAGGGGGCGCAGGGTGGCGAGCAGATCGTGCGTCACATGCGGCACGACGCGGCCGCCCGGGCGGTGGGTTGCCCGGGCGGCCGGCTGTTCACCCCAACCGGGGCCGGACGCTCATGCGTTGACGAAGTCGGCGCGGGCCAGCACACCCGTGTCGGCGTTGTCGGTGAAGACGCCGTCGATACCGGTGGCGAAGTACGCCTTGAAGGCGCCGAAGGGGTCGCCGTAGCCGTCGGCGGCCGTGCCCTTGCGGAACTCGGCGGGCAGGAAGGGGTTCTCGTTGCGCATCGTGTAGGGGTGCAGGATCAGGCCGACCTTGTGCGCGTCGGAGACCAGGGTGGTCGGCTTGTCGAGGCTGCCGTCCGCCTTCTTGGTGATGATCAGGTCGAGGGTCGGGCCGAGGCCCTGCGCGTAGCCCGCGATCTCCCTGAGGCCCTTGGGCGTGATCAGGTCGTCGACGGTGCGCGGGTCACCGGCCTCGACGAAGTCCCAGGGACGGGTGCCCGCCCCGGAGAGCAGGACGACCAGCGGGTTGTCGACGAGCGTGTTCAGCCGCTGGATGCTGCTCGGCTCGAAGGACTGCAGGATGACCGGCGAGTTCCGCTTGTCCTTGCCGTACTTGTGCAGCAGCTTGGCGACCCGCTCCTCCAGGCCCAGGCCCAGCTTGCGGAAGTACGTGGGGTGCTTGGTCTCGGGGTAGATCCAGACCTGCTTGCCGCGCTTGCGGGTCTGCTCGTCCTGCCACTTCAGGACTTCCTCGAAGGTGGGGATCTCCCAGCGGCCGTTGTAGAGGGTGTTGTGCTGGCGGTTGGCCGGGATGCGCTCGATCGCGCGCAGCGTCTTCAGCTCGGCCAGCGTGAAGTCCTCGGTGAACCAGCCGGTGGTGGAGACACCGTCGAGGACCTTGGTGGTCCTGCGGCCGGCGAACTCGGGGTGGTCGGCGACGTTCGTCGTCCCGCCGATCTCCGGCTCGTGCCGGCACACGAGATGACCGTCCCTGGTGGGCACCAGGTCGCCGGCCTCGACGATGTCGGCTCCCAGGTCGAGGGCGAGGTCGTAGGAGCCGAAGGTGTGCTCGGGCCGGTAGCCGCTGGCGCCGCGGTGACCGATGATCGTCGGCTTGGGCAGGCTCTTCAGCCCGCCGCCGGTGTGGCCCGCGCCCGCCGCTCTCGCCGTGCCGGACAGGCCCAGTACGGCTCCGCCCGCGCCCAGCACCGCCGCGCCGAGGAGCGCGCGCCGCCCGGTGCCACCTGTCTGCTCGTTCTCCTGCGTTCCCATGAGCGCCTCCCCTGGCGTCGGCCCGACGTCTGTGTCCGGCGCGATGGTAGGTGGGTCGACATGACGCGAGGGAGGCCTGAACCGGAACAGGTGGGTGACTCGGAATGTCGTAAGCCATAAAGGTCGTGAGTCATCAGGGTCGTGAGTCATCAGGGTCGTGAGTCATCAGGGTCGTGAGCCATAGGGGTCGTGAGCCATAGGGGTCGTGAGCCATAGGGAGAGGACACGTCCGACCGGGGCGACTTCCGTCACACGGTTCCGGGCCGGTTACGGGCGGGAAACGCGGTGTCACCGCAGGTGAACCTACGTCAACAGTGCGTAAGACCTCGGTGAACGCCGTGTCCCCGATGTGCACGACGCCGTGGACCGCGAGTATCGTCCTCACCTGCACAGACTCATAAGGAACCGCTTGACACCGGAGGGCCCGTTGTCCCGCTTCGCGCTCATCAAGGCAGTGCTCGGACCGATCATGCGCCTGATGTTCCGCCCACAGGTGGAGGGCGTGGAGCACATCCCGGGCGACGGCCCGGTGATCCTGGCCGGCAACCACCTCACGTTCATCGACTCGATGATCCTTCCGCTCGTCTGCGACCGGCAGGTGTTCTTCATCGGCAAGGACGAGTACGTCACCGGCAAGACGCTCAAGGGACGGCTGATGGCCTGGTTCTTCACCGGGGTCGGCATGATCCCGGTGGACCGGGACGGCGGTCGCGGCGGCGTGGCCGCGCTGATGACCGGGCGGCGTGTGCTGGAGGAGGGCAAGGTCTTCGGGATCTACCCGGAGGGCACGCGCTCCCCCGACGGACGGCTGTACCGCGGCCGTACCGGTATCGCGCGCCTCACCCTGATGACCGGTGCGCCCGTCGTTCCGTTCGCGATGATCGGCACGGACAAGTTGCAGCCGGGGGGAGCGGGGATGCCGCGGCCGGGGAAGGTGACCGTTCGTTTCGGTGAGGCGATGGAGTTCTCGCGGTACGACGGGATGGACCGGGACCGGTATGTGCTGCGGGCCGTGACGGATTCCGTGATGGCTGAGGTCATGCGGTTGTCGGGGCAGGAGTACGTGGACATGTATGCCACTAAGGCGAAAGCCGCCTGATCGCCATTGAGGGTTCTGCCAGATCGCGGGTGCTCGTGCGTTGTGGCTGGTCGCGCCCACGCGGCGGTAGCCGCACATCCGACACAGCCCCGCGCCCCTTACGGGGCGCTGTCCAGCCGTTGGCCGCGGAGCATGAACCATGCTGCTGTCGCCGTGGCCAGCAGCACCAACGCGCCTGCGCCCGCTGCCAGTGACAGGCCGTCCACGAAGGCTTCTCGGGCCGACGAGAGCAGGTGCTGGGCGCTTGTGCTTGACATGCCCTGCGCCGCTTCCACCGCTCCCCCGAGTGACTCGTGGGCCCCTGAAGGTGTGCCCGGTGGGGACGGGAAGCCTCGGTAGACGCCTGTCACGATCGTGCCCAGGGTGGCGATTCCCAGGGCCGCGCCCAGTTCGTAGGCCGTTTCCGACACCGCGGAGGCGGCGCCTGCCTGGTCCTTCGGTACGGCGGAGAGGATGACGTCGGCCGTGACCGTGAAGGAGAAGCCGGCGCCGACGCCCACGACGAGCAAGGCCGTGCCAAGCAGGGGGTAGCCGGTCGACTCGGTGATCAGGGTCAGGGCGGCCAGGGCCAAGCCCACTGCCGCGAGGCCGCCGGAGACCACCGCGCGGACCGAGAAGCGGCGAGCCGCCCGGCCCGCGACCAGGCCCGCCGCCACCGCGCCCACCGCGGCGGGGAGTTCGGCCAGGCCCGCCTCGAACGGGCGCCTGCCCTGCACCAGTTGCAGGTACTGGGAGAGGAAGAAGACCAGACCCGACATGCCGAGGATGGTCAGCAGATCGGCCAGGACCGCGGCGCTGAAGCCGCGGTTGCGGAACAGGCGCATGTCCAGCAGCGGGGTGGCGAGGGTGAGCTGGCGGCGGACGAACCAGATCAGGGCCGCCGCGCCGAGGGCGCCCGCGGCGAGGGTCGGCCACGTGAGGCCGTGGGTCGCCGCCTCCTTCACCGCGTAGACGACGCCGATCACGCCGATGAGCGACAGGGCGACACTGGTCAGGTCCCAGGGGCCCGGGCGGGGGTTCTTCGACTCCGGCAGGGTGCGGAGGCCGACCAGGACCAGGACGGCCATCACGGGCAGGTTGATCAGGAAGACCGAGCCCCACCAGAAGTGTTCGAGCAGGAAGCCGCCGGCGATCGGGCCGACCGCCGTGCCCGCGGAGGCCGTCGCGCCCCAGATGCCGATGGCGAGGCTGCGCTCGCGCGGGTCGTGGAAGAGGTTGCGGATCAGGGCGAGGGTCGCCGGCATGAGCGTCGCGCCCGCGACGCCGAGCAGGGCGCGGGCCAGGATCATCAACTCGGGTGTCGTGGCATAGGCGTTGAGGACGGATATCGCGCCGAACGCGGTGGCGCCGCAGAGCAGGATCCGCTTGCGCCCGACGCGGTCGCCGAGGCTGCCCATCGAGACGAGCAGACCCGCGATGACGAACGAGTAGACGTCGCCGATCCAGAGGAGCTGGGTGCCCGTGGGCCTCAGGTCCTCACTGATGTACGGGGTCGCGAGACCGAGGACGGTCGCGTCGACGGCCACCAGCAGCACGGCGAGCACGAGGACGGACAGCGCGAGCCAGCGGCCCGGGCGCTTCACCGCCTCGGTCGTGGTCGCCGGCTGCAGGGTGCTGGTCATGGTTCCTCTCTCCGTAGTGCGCCACCGAGCAACAGCTCGGTGATCATGAAGGTGAAGTCCTTGCGGGCCACCCGGCCCTCCATCACGGCCCAGGCGCCGGAGGCCAGCAGGCCGTACAGCGCCTCGGTGAGCCAGGCGGGGGTGAGGTCGATGCGGAAGGCGCCGCTCTCCTGACCGCGCCGGAACAGCGCGGAGATGCGGTCGTCGATCCGGGTCCAGCCGGCGTTCTGTTCCTCGCCCTCGAACAGCTGGTTCTCGGTGTAGAGGAAGGCGAGCAGGGCGGCCGCCGGTTCGATCGACACGACCAGCCGCCGGACGGCGTCGGCCGCCGGGCCCTCGTCCACGCGGGCCTCGTCCAGCGCCGCCTCGCACTCGGCGATCCCGAGCGACTCCAGCGCTCGTACGAGCGCGTCGCGCCCCGCGAAGTGACGGTGCAGGGTGGCGCGGCTGATCCCCGCCGCCCTCGCGACCTCGTCCATCGTCGCGGTGGACTTGCGGGTCAGCAGGGCCGCGGCGGAGCGCAGTACGTGGTCACGGTCGACAGGCATGAGACAAGACTAGCCCATGTGAGACATTCTTGTCTCATGCGCTGCGCGTGTGACTCACGGGTGTGAGTCAGGAGTGGTTGTTGCGTCAGTGCCAGGGGAGGCTGCCGCGCTTCGCCCAGTAGGCCTGCGGCTCCTCGACCAGGGTGGCGAGGCGGGTCAGCTGGTCCTCGTCGAGGTCGACGACGGCCGCGTGGAGGTTGGAGGCGAGCTGGCCGAGGGTCGCGGCGCCGGAGAGGACGACGCCGGCCCAGGGCTGGCGCAGGATCAGGGCGAGGGCGACGGCGTCGCAGCCGAGGGACGTCTCGGCGGCCACCGCCCTGAGGGCGTCCGGTGCGTGCGGTTCCGCCAGGCGGCCGTTGGCCATGCCCTCCTTGACGATCACCGTGAGCCCGGCGTCGTGCGCCTCGGCGAGGGCGGGGGCGGCCGAGGTCTCGAGGGCGTTGTACGTCGACTGGACGGTGCGGAAGAGGGGTTCGCCGTCGACCGTCACGGCGAGGGCGGCGCGGATCGCGTCCGCCTGGGCCGGGCCGCTGGTGGAGAAGCCGACGGTGAGACCCTGGGCGGCGGCCTCCGCGAGCTTGGCGTGGAGTTCCTTGTCGGTGAGGGCCGGGCTGTCCGGGGTCACCGAGTGGATCTGGTAGAGGTCAAGGTGGTCGCCGAGGAGGTCCGCGGTCTCGCCGCGCTGGCGCTCGTAGGTCGCGAGGCTGTGGTCCTTGACCTCGTGCTTCTCTGCGTCGGTGGTCCAGTCGGCGGTGTAGGTGTAGCCCCATTTGCTGCCGATGACCACGTCGTTCCGGCCGGGGTTGTCCTCGAGCCAGTCCGCGAGGAACTCCTCGCTGCGGCCGTAGGAGCGGGCCACGTCGAAGTAGCGGACGCCCTGGGCGTAGGCGGCGTCGAGGAGTTCGTGGGTGCGGGCGCGGAGCGTCTCGACGCTGCGGTTCTCTGCGAGGCCGAGGTCGTGGTCCCGGTTGAGGTTGATGTAGCCGGGGCGGCCGACCGCGGCTAGGCCGAGGCCGATGTGGCAGGTGGGGGTGGTGGCTGTGGCGAGGCGGGCGAAGGGCATACCGACAACGTAACGCGGGATGCCCTTTCGCCTCAGGGAGTGGGGTGCACCGTTTCGTTGGCGGGTGCGGGCGCTCTGTGGTCAGGAGCGTTCTGCCCACCGGTGTTGAGCCGCCACGTTCTCCTTGACTTCCGCCAGCTGGACGGCGACCGCGCTCGGGGCCGTGCCGCCCCTGCTGTTACGGGAGGCCAGGGCGCCCGGGACGTTGAGGACGGTGCGGACCTCCGGGGTCAGATGGGCGGAGATCTTGGCGAACTGGTCGTCCGTCAGATCGTTCAGTTCCTTGCCCTCGGCCTCGGCGGCCTTGACGCACTCGCCCGCCACCTCGTGCGCCACGCGGAACGGGACGCCCTGCTTGACCAGCCACTCGGCGATGTCGGTGGCGAGGGAGAAGCCGGCCGGGGCCAGTTCCTCCATGCGGTCGCGGTGCACGGTGAGCGTGGCCATCATGCCGGTGAAGGCGGGGAGCAGGACCTCCAGCTGGTCGATGGAGTCGAAGACCGGCTCCTTGTCCTCCTGGAGGTCGCGGTTGTACGCCAGCGGGAGCGCCTTGAGCGTGGCCATCAGGCCCGTCAGGTTGCCGATCAGGCGGCCGCTCTTGCCGCGGGCCAGCTCGGCGATGTCGGGGTTCTTCTTCTGCGGCATGATCGACGAGCCCGTGGAGAACGCGTCGTGCAGGGTCACGAAGGAGAACTCCTTCGTGTTCCAGATGATGATCTCCTCGGCGATCCGGGAGATGTTCACGCCGATCATCGCGGTGATGAAGGCGAACTCGGCGACGAAGTCGCGGGAGGCCGTGCCGTCGATGGAGTTGCCGACGCTGCCGTGTTCGAAGCCGAGGTCCTTCGCCACCGCCTCGGGGTCGAGGCCGAGGCTGCTGCCCGCGAGGGCGCCCGAGCCGTACGGGGAGACGGCGGTGCGCTCGTCCCACTGGCGCAGCCGCTCGGCGTCCCGGGACAGGGACTGGGCGTGGGCCAGGACGTGATGGGCGAACAGCACCGGCTGGGCGTGCTGCAGATGGGTGCGGCCGGGCATCGCCACGTCCGGGTGGGCCTCCGCGAGGCCGATCAGCGCGTCCTGGAGGTCGGCGATCAGCCCGCCGATCGTGCGGGCGTGGTCCCGCAGGTACATGCGGAAGAGGGTCGCGACCTGGTCGTTGCGGGAGCGGCCGGCGCGCAGCTTGCCGCCGAGTTCGGGGCCGACGCGCTCCAGCAGGCCCCGCTCCAGCGCGGTGTGGCAGTCCTCGTCGGCCATCGTACCGACGAAGGAGCCGTCGGCCACATCGGCCTCCAGCTGGTCGAGGCCGGCGATCATCCGGGTCAGCTCGTCGTCCGTGAGCAGCCCCGCCTTGTGCAGCACGCGCGCGTGGGCACGGGAACCGGCGATGTCGTACGGCGCCAGCCGCCAGTCGAAGTGGACGGACGCGGACAGCTTCGCCAGGGCCTCGGAGGGACCGTCGGCGAAACGGCCGCCCCAGAGCCGGACGTCACCGCTGTTGCTGCTCACTTGCGTTGCTCCTCGGGGTCGGTCGGGGTCAGTCCAAGCGCTCACTGACATGCATGATTATGCAGAGCTCTGCATGATTCGTCAATTCAAGGAGCGATCGCGGGCCAATCTCGAGTCGACTTGAACATGCGTAACCGCTTTCCCGTACCTCTCGCCGAACGCAGGCGCCGCGTTTGTAAACACCCGTCACACACCAGTGACAGAACTGTCACTCCAGACCCGAGTGAGGCATCCGCATGTCCAGGGCTCTTCCGAAGTACAACAAGCGTCGCGTCGCGATCATCGGCGGCGCCGCCGCGGTGGCGCTGTCCGGAGCGGTCATCGCCGGTACCGCCCTCGCCGGGACGCCGTCCAAGAGCAGCGGCGGGAACAACGCCCGGACCCTGGCCGCGTCCCCGGGCACCATCACCTGCCCGGACGTCGCCTCGCAACTCCCGGCGATCCCGGCCTCCGCCCAGGCCGAGGTCACCCGGAACCTCACCCTGCTGCAGACCCAGATCGACGAGGCCAACAAGCGTCTGGTCGACACGGTGGGCCAGGGCGGACCGAACTTCGTGAACAACGCCATCCTGGGCCCGCTCAAGGACAAGCGCGTCGCCACGGTCAACCGCATCGCCACGGCCATCGGCCGTACGGCGGCCAAGCCGACGGGTCTGGACTCGCTGGCGCCGTGCGCCCTCAACGGGGCCGGCGGGGGCAACGCCAACGCCGGCAACGCGAACACGGGCAACGCCAACGCCGGCAACGCGAACGCCGGAGGCGCCGCCAACGCCGGTGGTGCCGCCAACGCCGGAGGCGCCGCGAACACCGCCGCCCCGAGCGCGAGCGCCTCCGCCGCGGCGGGCGGACAGACCGGCACCGACGCCGCCGGCGTGGGCACCATCACCTGCCCGGACGTCGCCTCGCAGCTCCCCGCGATCCCGGCCTCCGCCCAGGCCGAGGTCACCCGGAACCTCACCCTGCTGCAGACCCAGATCGACGAGGCCAACAAGCGTCTGCAGACCTCCGTCGGCCAGGGCGGACCGAACTTCGTGAACAACGCGATCCTCGGCCCGCTGGCGGACAAGCGGAAGTCGACGATCGACCGCATCGCCATCGCGATCGGCCGCACCTCGACCAAGCCGACCGGCCTGGACTCGCTGGCCGCCTGCACGCTCACCAAGTGACGTGACAGGCGCTGTGGCCGCCCCGATGGAGCGCCGGCCGGGGCGGCCGCGGCGGGATCCGGCATCCGGACCCGGCAATTCCTTAGACAGGCGAAAGGATCGCGTTCATAATCGTCAGGCGTGGGAAAGACTTATGAGCGCATAGACGGCAGGCTGCGTACGTTCATCGAGGCGCAGCCTCTTTTCTTCACCGCGACCGCCCCGCTCTCCGGCGACGGCACGGTCAACCTCTCCCCCAAGGGCCTGAAGGGCTCGTTCGCCGTGCTGGACGAACTCACCGTGGCCTACCTGGACTTCGCCGGGTCGAACGCCGAGACCATCGCGCATCTGCGGGAGAACGGGCGGATCACACTGATGTGGTGCGCGTTCCAGGGACCGCCGAACATCGTGCGGGTGCACGGCCGCGGCGAGCCGGTCTTCCGTGACGACCCGCGGTTCGGTGAACTCCTCAGCCACTTCCCGGACATCGACGAGACCCGGCACGGACTGCGCGCGATCATCGTGGTGCGCGCCGAACTCGTCCGCGACACCTGCGGTTACGCCGTGCCCTTCATGACGTACGACGAGGACCGCGACCTGCACGGCAAGCGGTTCGCGCGCGAGGACGACGCCTCGCTGAACGCCTACTTCACCAAGAAGGAGCACATCGCCAGCAGCCTGGATGGACTACCCGGGCTGCCGTTGCCGCTGCCGCCCTCTACGGTCTGAGCCATGCGAACCTCTGCCGTCGCCGGCGCTCTGGCGTCCGTGTCCCTGCTGGTCCTCGGTGCCGCCGCGCCGGACGCCGTGGCACCGCTTCCCGCGCGTATGGCCGACACCGGGGGCGGGAGCCAGCTCATCACCGCCGTGGCCCCGGCGAAGGGTTCGACCACCGGCACCCTCACCTGGTGGGACCGCAGGAACGGGCGGTGGGTGAAGGCCGGCTCCGCCTCCGCCCGGTTCGGGGCGAAGGGGCTGGTCGAGGGGGCCTCACGGAAGCAGAACACGAACACGACCCCCACCGGGCTGTACGACCTTCCCTTCGCCTTCGGGATCAAGGCCGCGCCGAGCGGCACCACCTACAAGTACCGCCCGGTGCACACGAGTTCATGGTGGTGCGAGGACAACGCGTCGCGCTCCTACAACCGTTGGACCGAGCCGCGTCCCTCCGACTGCCGGGCGTCGGAGTCGGAACGGCTCGGCGCCTACCCGACGCAGTACGCGTACGCCCTCGTCATCGGGTTCAACTACCACCAGCCGGTGCGGGGACGCGGTGCCGGCATCTTCCTGCACGTCAACGGGCGCGGGGCGACAGCCGGTTGTGTGTCCGTGCCGAGTGACGCGATGCGGGCGATCCTCCGCTGGGCCGCCCCCGGGAAGAAGCCGCACATCGCCATCGGCACCACGAGCGGGAGCACGGCGATCACTCGGTACTGATCCGCACGGTGAACGTCGTCGACCCCGGTCTGCTCTCCAGCTCCACGCTTCCGCCGTGCGCCTCGGTCACCGCCGCCACGATCGACAGGCCCAGGCCCGCTCCACCGCCCGAGGCGTCCGCGCGGCGGCGGTGTTCGGCCCGGGTGAAGCGTTCGAAGACGCCGGGCTGGATGTCCTCGGGGACCCCCGGGCCGTCGTCGTGGACGTGCAGGACGGCGGCGGAGTCCTCGGTCTCCAGGGTCACCGTGACCTTCGTGCCGGCGGGGGTGTGCAGACGCGCGTTGGCCAGGAGGTTGGCCACCACCTGGTGGAGGCGGTGCTGGTCGCCGACGACGGTGACCGGTTCCTCGGGCAGGTCCAGCTCCCAGCGGTGCTCGGGGCCCGCGGCCCGGGCGTCGGTGACGGCGTCCAGGACCAGCATGGTGAGGTCGACGGGCTGCCGTTCCAGCGGGCGGCCCGCGTCCAGCCGGGCCAGCAGCAGCATCTCGTCGACCATCTCGCCCATCCGGGACGACTCCGCGGCGATGCGTTCCAGAGCGCGGCCGATCTCCGGCGGTACCGGGCCGGGGTGCAGCAGGGCCAGTTCCGCGTGGCCCCGGACCGAGGCGACCGGGGTGCGCAGTTCGTGGCTGGCGTCGGCGGCGAAGCTGCGCAGCCGCTCCTCGCTGGCGTGCCGTTTGGTGAGCGCGTCCTCGACATGGCCCAGCATCCGGTTGAAGGCCCCGGCCACCTGGCCCACCTCGCTGCGCGGGTCGGACTCCGGGGCCCGGGGCGGCAGGGCCACCTCGCCGCTGGCGAGCGGGAGTTCGCTGACCCGGGTGGCGGTGGCCGCGACCCGGCTGAGCGGGCGCAGCGACCAGCGCACCCAGCAGGCGCCGACCACGCCGGTGACGGTGAGCGCGGCGCCGAAGACGATCCCCGCGACCAGTTCCAGCCGGTGGACCGCGGCCTCCACCGGCTCCAGCGGCAGACCGGTGACGAGTACGTCCCCGTCGGCGCCCCGGGAGTAGACGACCCGGTAGGCGTGCAGCGCGGAGAGGCGGACGGTGTGTCCCCGGCCGTCGGCGGGAATCCCGGCGAGCGTCTTCTTGTCCCCGGCGCTCAGCGGGACGTGCTGGATGCCGTCGGAGCGGACGACCGCCGCCTCGGTGACCTTCCCGTCGACCAGCCGGGCGCCCAGGGTGCCCGTGGACTGCCGGCGGGTGTCGCCGTTCTCGTCGCCGTCGTGGTCGTCGGGCAGCCCCTTGTGCTCCAGGCTCACGGCGAACCGGTTCCCGGCCTCGGTCAGCTGCTGGTCCAGCCGGCTAAGGAGGAACCCGTTCAGCTCGAACACCGCGGCCACCCCCACTGCGGCGCAGCTGACCGCGAGCAGCACGACCAGGCCGACGGTGAGCCTAGCCCGCAGGGTGCGCGGCCGGGGCAGGCGCCGCCACGGCACCCTCATGACGCCACCGGCTTGAGCACGTACCCGGCGCCGCGCACCGTGTGGATCATCGGCTCGCGGCCCGCGTCCACCTTCTTGCGCAGGTAGGAGATGTACAGCTCGACGACATGGGCGCGGCCGCCGAAGTCGTAGGACCAGACCCGGTCGAGGATCTGCGCCTTGCTGAGGACCCGGCGCGGGTTGCGCATGAGGAAGCGGAGCAGCTCGAACTCGGTGGGCGACAGCTCGATGAGTTCGCCGGCCCGGGTGACCTCGTGGGAGTCCTCGTCCATGACCAGGTCGCCGACGGTGAGACGGGGGCCCTCCTCCAGTTGGCGGGCCATGCCGGCACGGCGCAGCAGGCCCCGGACCCGGGCGACGACCTCCTCCAGGCTGAAGGGTTTGGTGACGTAGTCGTCGCCGCCCGCGGTGATGCCGGCGATACGGTCCTCGACCGCGTCCCGGGCGGTCAGGAACAGCACGCAGACGTCCGGTTTCACGGCGTGCAGGGAGCGCAGCACGGCGAAGCCGTCGGTGTCCGGGAGCATCACGTCGAGGACGACCGCGTCCGGCAGCAGCTCGCGGGCCTCGGCGAGCGCGGAGGCGCCGTCGCCGGCCGCGCGGACCTGCCAGCCCTCGTAGCGCAGCGCGCCTGAGAGCACCTCGGCGAGATCGGGGTCGTCGTCGACGACGAGCACGCGCAGGGGGGTGCCGTCGGGGCGGGTGAGGGCGGGACGGCCGGATCTGGTGGTGTTCATCTCCTCCCCAGGATCTCCCCTCGCGCCCGCGTCACGCAGCGAAGGGGGCTCTGAGTTTCCTCTGAGTGGGCTCGGTGAAGGTCCCGTTCAGAGGGTGCTCAGAGGTTGCGGAGGCACAGTTGCGTCCCGGACAGGTGAAAGGACGCGTATATGACCACCGTGTACGAGCGGAGGGCGGCACCGCGGGTCGCGCCGCCCGTGCGGCGCTCCCCCGCGGGTGCCGTGCTCGCGCTGCTGTGGGCCGGTGCGGCCGCCGTGGTCGCGATGTGGTGGGCGGACACCGGTTCGGTGGTCGGCGCCGCGGGCTGGCTGACCGGGGCCGGGCGGATCGCCGGACTGCTGTGCGGGTACGCCTGTGCGGTGCTGGTCGGGCTGATGGCGCGGGTGCCGCTGCTGGAGCGCCGGGTCGGCTCGGACCGGGTGGCCCGCTGGCACGCGATGGCCGGCCGCTACACGGTCTGTCTGCTGGTGGCACACGTCGTGCTGATCCTGCTCGGGTACGCCGCGCAGGACCGCGCCTCGGTGTGGCACGAGACGGTGACGGTGGTGCTGGACTACCCGGACATGCTGAAGGCCACGGCCGGCGCGGTGATCCTCCTCGCCGCCGGCATCACCTCGGCCCGCGCGGTGCGCCGCCGTACCAGCTACGAGTTCTGGTACTACGTGCACCTGCTGACCTACGCGGCGGTCTTCCTCGCCTTCTTCCACCAGCTGACCCTGGGCAACGAGTTCAACGGCCACCAGGTCGCCACAGCCGCCTGGTACGCGCTGTACCTCGGGGTCGCCGCCCTGGTGCTGTGGTTCCGGATCCTGGCACCGGTGCGGCTGAACCTGCGCCACCGGCTGCGGGTGCAGTCCGTGCACCGGGAGGCGCCCGGCGTGTACTCGGTCGTCGTGCACGGGCGGCGGCTGGACGAACTGGGCGCACGGCCGGGGCAGTTCTTCCGCTGGCGGTTCCTCGGCGAGGGCATGGGCTGGACGTCGACGCCGTACTCGCTGTCGGCGCCGCCCCGCCCGGATCTGATGCGGATAACTGTCAAGGCGCTCGGCGACCACAGCGCGGCCGTCTCGCTGCTGCGGCCCGGCACCCGCGTATGGGCGGAGGGGCCGTACGGCTCGATGACCGAGGACCGGCAGACCTCGCCCAGATCCCTCCTGATCGCGGCCGGCGTCGGCATCACCCCGCTGCGGGCCCTGTTCGAGACGCTCCCGGGTGAGGTGACGCTGCTGTACCGGGCCCGGACGGCCGAGGACCTGGCCCTGGGCGCGGAGCTGGAGGCCATCGCCCGGTGGCGTGGCGCGAAGGTGCTGTACGCGCTCAACGGACCGGGCGGACAGCGCCCGAACCTGACCGCGCAGTCGCTGCGGGCGACCTTCCCCGATCTGGCCGGCCACGACGTCTACCTCTGCGGTCCGCACGGGTTCGCCCGGGACCTGTACGAGGAGCTGCGTGCCGCCGGGGTCCCGGACCGCCGCATCCACCACGAGTCGTTCGAACTCTGAGACCTGTGAGGCCGTAGAAGTGCACGCGCTGAAGAAGAACCGCCCGCTGCGCCGGATCGTGCTGGCGAGCGCCGCCACCGTCTCCGGGATGGTGCTGCTGCTGTCCCTGAAGCCGCACACCACGCCGACGGCCGCCCTCGCCGTGCCGGCGCCCTCCAGCAGTGCGAGCGCCCCCAGCGGATCCGGCGGGTCAGGCGGCTCGGGCAGCTCGGGCAGCTCGGGAGGATCGACCACCACCGGCACGAAGACCGTCACCGGGAGCACGGTCCAGACCCGCTGGGGTCCCGTCCAGGTGAAGATCACCGTCAAGAGCGGCAAGCTCACCGACGTGACCGCGGTGCAGTACCCCACGGACAACCCGCGGGACCAGGAGATCAACAGCTACGCCCTGCCCCAGTTGCGCAGCGAGGCCCTGCAGGCCCAGAGCGCGAACATCGACACCGTCTCCGGGGCCACTTACACGAGTGACGGTTACCGCCAGTCACTCCAGTCCGCCCTGGACTCGGCACGCGGCTGAACGCACCGGCGTCACGGCACGTATCTCTGGGCCAAGGGACCACGCCACCCCCCTTGCCCCCGCCCCGGAGGAACAGTGACCACCACGCTCGCAGGCGGCCGCGCCGCCCGCCGCCAGACGATGCGCCGCATCCGCCCGCGCCGCTCCCCGGCGACCGTCCTGCTGCTCGCCGTCTGGGCGGGCGCGGTCGGTGTGCTGTGGCTGTGGTGGATGAACACGCCGTCCATCGCCGACCAGAACGGCAAGATCCTCAACGCGGGCCGGATCACCGGTCTGCTGGCCGGCTATCTGATGGCACTGGTCGTGCTGCAGATGGCCCGGGTGCCCGCGCTGGAGCGGCGGGTCGGCTCGGACCGGGTGGCCCGCTGGCACGCGATGAGCGGCCGCTACACGCTCTGCCTGGTCTTCGCGCACGTCTTCCTCATCATGTGGGGCTACGCGCTGCAGGCCGGCAAGTCGCTCGGCGACATCGTCCAGCAGACGATCGACTCCATCAACCAGCTGCCGGACATGGGCAAGGCCGCCATCGGCACCGGCCTGTTCGTGCTGATCGGCCTCACCTCGATCGGCCCGGTCCGCCGCCGACTGCCGTACGACACCTGGTACCACGTGCACCTGCTGACGTACGGGGCCGTGTTCCTGACGTTCTGGCACCAGATCACCACCGGCAACGACTTCGCCGTCGCGCCGGCCGCCAAGACCTTCTGGTACGCGCTGTACGGCTCGGTCACCGCGCTGGTGATCTGGTACCGCATCCTCGTCCCGATCCGGCTCAACATGCGCCACCGCATGCGCGTCGAGGCGGTCATCGAGGAGACGCCGGGCATCGTGTCGGTGCTGATCGGCGGGCGCAAGCTGCACCGGATGGGCGCGGAGGCGGGGCAGTTCTTCCGCTGGCGGTTCCTCGCGCCGGGCATGCGGTTCAGCTCCCACCCGTACTCGCTCTCCGCGGCGCCGCGGCCGGACATGCTGCGGATCACGGTCAAGGCGATCGGCGACCACAGCGCCCGGCTGCGCGAGCTGACGCCCGGCACCCGGGTGTGGGCCGAGGGGCCGTACGGCGCCATGACCGCCCAGCGTCGCAGCCGCGGCAAGGTGCTGCTGGTGGCGGGCGGTGTGGGCATCACGCCGATGCGGGCGCTGTTCGAGACGCTGCCGGGCGCGGCCGGCGACATCACCCTCCTCTACCGGGCCAACACCACCCAGGACCTGGCCCTGTGGGACGAGCTCGCCGCCATCGCCGACGACCGCGGCGCCCGCCTGATGTACGCCGTCAACAGCCCGGACGGGGAGCGTCCCGACATCTCGGCGGAGCGGCTGCGGCAGAAGCTGCCGGACATCGACAAGCACGACGTGTTCATGTGCGGACCGGCCGGGTTCGCGCAGTCCGTGTACGAAGCACTGCGCGGCGCGGGAGTGCCCGCCCGCCGCATCCATCACGAGTCGTTCGAGATGTGAGCGACGGGATTCAGGAGCCCAGGTACCGATGAAGAAGAGTCACCCCATCCGGCGTGTCGTGCTGGCCGGCGCCGCCACCGTCTCGGGTGTCGTGCTGCTGCTGTCGCTGAAGCCGGCGTCCGACCCGAACGCCCAGGCGGCGGGAGCGGCACCGCAGCAGACCGCGGGCGCCCAGGCCTCGCCCCAGGGCGGCACCGGATCGAGCGCGACGGCGTCCGGCACGATCGACGGCAACGTGGCGCAGACGCAGTACGGCAACGTGCAGGTACGACTGACCGTCGCCAACGGGAAGATCACCAAGGCCGAGGCGATCCAGGCGCCCAAGGGCGGCACCAGCGACCAGAAGACGGCCCTGTCCATCCCCAGGCTCACCCAGGAGACGGTCACCGCGCAGAGCGCGCAGATCGACGCGGTGTCCGGGGCGACGTACACGAGCAACGGCTACAAGCAGTCGCTGCAGTCGGCGCTCGACAAGATGAAGGCGAGCGCCGGTTCCGCACAGAGCGGCGCCGGGTCGTCCCAGAGCGGCGGCTCGGGCTCGTCCTCCGGTGCCGCTTCCGGTGCCGCGCAGGCCAAGACGGTGACCGGCGCCGTCGCGCAGACCCAGTACGGCCCGGTCCAGGTCCGTATCACCGTCGCGAACGGCAAGATCACCAAGGCGGACGCGGTGCAGGCGCCCAAGGGCGGCATCAGCGACCAGAAGACGGCCCTCGCGATCCCCAAACTCAACCAGGAGGCGGTGGCCGCGGGCACCGCGCAGATCGACTCCGTGTCCGGGGCCACGTACACCAGCGGCGGCTACAAGCAGTCGCTGCAGTCCGCGCTGGACCAGGCCGGTGGCTGAGTCGGTGGCGGAGTCTGCGGAAGCTCCCGCCGCGGTGCGTCATGCGGAGGAGGTCATGGGGACCGTCTTCTCCTTCGACGTCCGCGGCGGGAAACCCGACGCGGTACGGGCGGCACTCGGGGAGGCGATCTCCGGGCTGCACCGGGTCAACGAGGTGTTCAGCACCTACCGCGAGGACAGCCAGGTCTCCCGGCTCGCCCGCGGTGAGCTGACCCTGCCGGAGTGCGACCCCGAGGTCGCGGAGGTGCTCGACCTGGGCGCCGAGGCCGAACGGCTCAGCGACGGCTGGTTCAGCCTGCGCTACGAAGGCCGCCTCGACCCCACCGGCATCGTCAAGGGCTGGGCGGCCGAGCGCGCGGCCCGTCGGCTGCGGGCGGCCGGCGCGACCGGGGTGAGCGTCAACGGCGGTGGCGACGTGCAGATGTTCGGTATGCCGGAGCCCCACCGCCCCTGGCGCGTGGGCATCGCCGACCCGCTGCGCCCGGGCGGACTGGCGGCGGTGGTCTCGGCGGCCGGCGCGGACCAACTGGCGGTCGCCACCTCGGGCACCGCCGAACGCGGCGCCCACATCGTCGACCCCCGCACCGGCCGCTCCGCGGTGACGGACCTGGTGGCGGTGACGGTGGTGGCCCCCACCCTCACCTGGGCGGACTGCTGGGCGACAGCGGCCTTCGCCATGGGCTCCAGGGACGGCCTGCGCTGGCTGGAGTCCCTGCCCGATGTGGAGGCACTTCTCATCACGGCCGGCGACGAGGTCAGATGCACAGGGGGCTTGGCGTCTCGACTCGGGTGAGCGAAAGGGCTTTTAGGGGCGCGGGGCTGTGTTGGATTTGCGGCTACCGCCGCGTGTGCGCGAACAACCCCCACCGACCCGCAGTCGGCGAACAACCGCAAGCGCCCTCTCAGTGGCCGTTCTGAGCCAACCGCAACAAGTGCTCCGCCAACGCCTGCCCCCCGGTGGGCTCCCGGCTGATCAACAGCAACGTGTCATCGCCCGCGATCGTCCCCAGAATGTCGTGCAGTTCCGCCTGATCGATGGCCGAGGCCAGGAACTGCGCGGCACCCGGAGGCGTCCGGAGAACCACCAGGTTCGCCGAAGCCTCCGCGGAGATCAGCAGCTCCTGTGAGAGCCGCCGCATCCGCTCCTCCTTCGCCGACTCCCCGAGCGGCGCACGAGGCGTGCGGAAACCGCCCTCGCTCGGCACCGCGTAGATCAGGTCGCCGTCGTTGTTGCGGATCTTCACCGCGTTCAGCTCGTCCAGGTCCCGGGAGAGCGTCGCCTGAGTGACCGTCAGCCCGTCGTCGGCGAGCAGCTTCGCCAACTGGCTCTGCGACCGCACCGGTTGCCGGTTGAGGATGTCCACGATCCGGCGGTGCCGCGCGGTCCGCGTCTGCGGCACGGCAGGCCCGGCGTGCTGTGCGTCGTCCTGCGCCTGACTCATCGTCGTCCCATTCTCCGGCTCATCCGTCCCCGTCGAGGATGCCGGGCAGCGCCCGCAGGAACGCCGCCACCTCGTCGTCGCCGAGATTCAGCGGCGGCATCAGCCGTACGACGTCGGCGGCGGGCGCGTTCACCAGGAACCCGGCCTCCTGAGCCGTCTGACGCACCCGGGGCGCGTGCGGCTCGGTGAGCACGATACCCAGGAGCAGGCCGGCGCCCCGGACATGGTCGATCAACGGGTGGCCCAGCGCCTCGATCCCGTCCCGCAGCGCCCCGCTCTGCCGCTTGACGTTCTCCAGCAGCCCGTCGTTCGCGATCGTGTCGAGCACGGCGAGCCCGGCGGCGCACGCGACCGGGTTGCCGCCGAAGGTCGTCCCGTGGTGCCCCGGCCGCAGCAGTTCGGCGGCCCGCCCGAACGCGACGGTCGCGCCCAGCGGCAGCCCGCCCCCAAGGCCCTTGGCCAGCGTCACGACGTCCGGCAGGACCCCCTCGTGCGCCTGGTACTCGAACCAGTGGCCGGTCCGCCCGATCCCGGTCTGCACCTCGTCGAGGACCAGCAGCGCACCGTTCGCGGCGGTGATCGCGCGGGCGGCCTTGAGGTAACCGGGCGGCGGGACGACGACGCCGATCTCGCCCTGGATCGGCTCCAGGATCACCAGCGCGGTCTCCTCGGTCACCGCGGCGGCCAGCGCCTGCGCGTCGCCGTAGGGCACATGCGTGACCTCGCCCGGCAGCGGCAGGAACGGCTCCCGCTTGCCCTGCTGGCCGGTCATCGCCAGCGCGCCCATGGTGCGGCCGTGGAAGCCGCCCTCGGTGGCGACCACGTGGGTGCGCCCGGTCAGCCGGCCGATCTTGAAGGCGGCCTCGTTGGCCTCGGCCCCGGAGTTGCAGAAGAAGACCCGGCCCTCACGGCCGAAGAGCGCAAGGAGCCGTTCGGCGAGGGTGACGGTCGGCTCGGCCATGAAGAAGTTGGAGATGTGCCCGAGGGACGCGATCTGCGTGCTGACGGCCTCGACGATCGCCGGGTGGGCGTGACCGAGCGCGTTGACCGCGATGCCGCCGACGAAGTCGAGGTACTCGTTGCCGTCGGCGTCCCACACCCGGGTGCCCTCGCCGCGCACGAGGGGCAGCAGCGGGGTGCCGTAGTTGTTCATGAGCGAGCCCTGCCAGCGCTGGGCGTACTCCTCGTGGGCGGTCATCCGGCATCCCCCTCTTGTCCGTCGGGCACGACCATCGTGCCGATGCCCTCGTCGGTGAAGATCTCCAGCAGGATCGAGTGCTGGACCCGGCCGTCGATGACCCGGGCGGTGGTGACGCCGTTGCGCACGGCGTGCAGACAGCCCTCCATCTTCGGCACCATGCCGGAGCTCAACTCCGGCAGCAGCTTCTCCAGTTGGGAAGCGGTGAGGCGGCTGATCACCTCGTCGCTGTTGGGCCAGTCCTCGTAAAGGCCCTCGACGTCCGTGAGGACCATGAGCGTCTCCGCTCCCAGCGCGGCAGCGAGTGCCGCAGCCGCCGTATCAGCATTGACGTTGTAGACATGTCCGTCGTCCTGGCTACGGGCGATCGACGAGACGACCGGGATCCGGCCGTCGGCGAGCAGTGCCTCGATCGCGCCCGTGTCGATCTCGGTGATCTCGCCCACCCGCCCGATGTCGACCAACTCGCCGTCGATCTCGGGCTGGTGCTTGGTGGCGGTGATGGTGTGCGCGTCCTCGCCGGTCAGTCCGACGGCGAGCGGCCCGTGCTGGTTGAGCAGGTTGACCAGCTCCCGCTGCACCTGCCCGGCCAGCACCATCCGTACGACGTCCATGGCTTCCTCGGTGGTGACGCGCAGGCCGGCCTTGAACTCGCTGACGATGCCGTGGGTTTCGAGCGCCCGGCTGATCTGCGGGCCGCCGCCGTGCACGACGACCGGTTTGAGCCCGGCGTGGTGCAGGAAGACGACGTCCTGGGCGAACGCGGCCTTCAGGTCCTCGTCGATCATGGCGTTGCCGCCGAACTTGATGACGACCGTCCTGCCGTTGTGCTTGACCAGCCAGGGCAGCGCCTCGATGAGGATCTGGGCCTTGGGGAGCGCGGTGTGCTTACGCGTGGTGCTCATGACGAATAGGCGCTGTTCTCGTGGACGTAGTCGGCGGTGAGGTCGTTGGTCCAGATGGTGGCGGTCTCGGAGCCGGCGGCGAGGTCGGCGACGATGTGCACCTCGCGGTAGCGCATGTCGACCTTCTCGCGGTCCTCGCCCACACCGCCGTTCTTGCAGACCCACACGCCGTTGATGGCGACGTTGAGCCGGTCCGGCTCGAAGGCGGCCCTGGTGGTGCCGATCGCCGACAGCACCCGCCCCCAGTTGGGGTCCTCACCGTGGATGGCGCACTTGAGGAGGTTGTTGCGGGCGATGGAGCGGCCCACCTCGACGGCGTCGTCCTCGCTCGCGGCGTTGACGACCTCGACCCTGATGTCCTTGCTGGCGCCCTCGGCGTCCCGGATCAGCTGCTGCCCGAGGTCGTCGCAGACGGCCCGCACGGCCTCGGCGAACTCCTCGTACTCCGGGGTGACTTCGGAGGAACCGCTGGCCAGCAGCAGCACCGTGTCGTTGGTGGACATGCACCCGTCGGAGTCGACGCGGTCGAACGTGACCTTGGTGGCGGCCCGAAGCGCTGTGTCCAGTACGTCGCCGTCGAGCACCGCGTCCGTGGTGAGGACGACCAGCATGGTGGCGAGGCCCGGGGCGAGCATGCCCGCGCCCTTCGCCATGCCGCCGACCGTCCAGCCGTCCTTCGTCACGACGGACGTCTTGTGGACGGTGTCGGTGGTCTTGATGGCGATGGCGGCCTTCTCGCCTCCGTGCTCGGAGAGTTGGGCGGCGGCCGCCTCGACTCCCGTCAGCAGCTTGTCCATCGGGAGCAGGACGCCGATGAGGCCGGTCGAGCAGACCGCGACCTCGATCGCGCCGCGGCCCAGCACCTCGGCGGCCTTCTCGGCGGTCGCGTGCGTGTCCTGGAAGCCCCTGGGGCCCGTACAGGCGTTGGCGCCACCGGAGTTGAGCACGACGGCGGAGACCTGGCCGCTCTTCAGGACCTGCTCGGACCACAGGACCGGCGCGGCCTTCACACGGTTGGAGGTGAAGACGCCGGCGGCGGCGCGGCGCGGACCGTTGTTGACCACGAGGGCCAGGTCCGGGTTGCCGTTCTCCTTGATCCCGGCGGCGATGCCCGCCGCCGTGAATCCCTTGGCTGCCGTGACGCTCACGGTGCGACTCCGATCGTGGAAAGCCCCGTCGTCTCGTCGAGACCCAGGGCGAGGTTCATGCTCTGGACGGCACCGCCCGCGGTGCCCTTGGTCAGGTTGTCGATCGCGCTGATCGCGATGACGCGGCCGGCGGCCTCGTCGTACGCGACCTGCACCTGAACGGCGTTGGAACCGTGGACGGACGCCGTGGCGGGCCACTGGCCCTCGGGCAGCAGGTGGACGAAGGGCTCGTCGGCGTAGGCCTTCTCGTAGGCGGCGCGGACGGACTCCGCCGTCACTCCGGCGACCGCCTTGGCGCTGCACGTGGCGAGGATGCCGCGGGACATCGGCGCGAGGGTCGGCGTGAAGGAGACCGAGACCCGCTCCCCCGCGGCCGCGCTGAGGTTCTGGACGATCTCCGGGGTGTGCCGGTGACCGCCGCCGACGCCGTACGGGGACATGGAGCCCATGACCTCGCTGCCCAGCAGATGCGGCTTGGGCGCCTTGCCGGCGCCGGAGGTGCCGGAGGCGGCGACGATCACGGCCTCGTTCTCGGCGAGGGAGGCGGCGTAGGCCGGGAAGAGGGCCAGGGTGGCGGCGGTCGGGTAGCAACCGGGCACCGCGATGCGCTTGGACCCCGTAAGCCGGGCGCGGGCGCCCGGCAGTTCGGGGAGGCCGTAGGGCCAGGTCCCGGCGTGCGCGGAGCCGTAGAACCGCTCCCAGTCGGCCGGGTCGTTCAGCCGGAAGTCGGCGCCCATGTCGACGACCAGGACGTCCGGGCCCAGTTGTTCGGCGACGGCGGCGGACTGGCCGTGGGGCAGGGCGAGGAAGACGACGTCGTGGCCGGCGAGGACGTCGGCGGTGGTCTCCTCGAGCACCCGGCCGGCCAGCGGCAGCAGGTGCGGCTGGAGCGCGCCGAGCTGCTGGCCGGCGTTGGAGTTGCCGGTCAGGGCGCCGATCTCGACCTCGGGGTGCGTGAGCAGCAGACGCAGGAGCTCTCCGCCCGCGTATCCGCTCGCCCCGGCCACCGCCGCACGTACCGCCATGTCATCCTCCTCCTGGATGGCATGACTATACGTTTCGCTGCACGTTTATGCAATCCGACTGGGCTCCGCCTCCACCAGGGCGTTCTCCGCCTTCGGCAGCATGATCCAGCGCGAGACGACGAAGGTGATCGGGATCGCCGCCATGGAGGCGATCAGCGGGGCGTACCGGCTGCCGAGGCCCAGGAGGTCGACGAGTACGTAGACCCCCACCGTGGTGACCACGAAGTTCGCGGCGTTGGTGAGGGGGAACAGCAGGAATTTCCGCCAGGTGGGCCGCGTCCGGTAGGTGAATCTCGCGTTCAGGAAAAAGGAGCCGACCATGCTGAGCGCGGTCGCCAGGATATGCGCGACAAGATAAGGGAAACGCGGGAGGAACAGCAGGTAAAAACCGTAGTACGTGCCGGTGTTCACCACGCCTATGACGGCGAAGGTCAGCATCTGCCGAGAGATCACGGAATGAGGTCTTTCGCTCGTTTCACATTGGTCGCCTTCACCAGGAAGTGCGGGCGTCCCTTGACCTCGTAGTAGATCCGCCCGGTGTACTCCCCGATCACGCCCAGCATGATCATCTGCACCCCGGCGAGTCCGGTGAGGGCCGTGATGATGGTGACATAGCCGGGCGTCGACACGCCGTTGATGATGGCCGCGCCCACGATCCACGCGGTGTACGCGGCGGCGCACAGCAGCAGGGCGAAGCCGAGGTGCAGGGCGGCGCGCAGCGGACGGTTGTTGAAGGAGATCAGTCCGTCGAGGCCGTAGTTGAGCAGGCTGCGCATGCTCCAGGAACTGCGGCCGGCCTCGCGGACGGCGTTCTCGTAGTCGAAGGTGGTGCTGGGGAAGCCGACCCAGGCGAACAGGCCCTTGGAGAAGCGGTTGTACTCGGTGAGGTCCACCACCGCGTCCACCACGCGCCGCGACAGCAGCCGGAAGTCGCCCACGCCGTCCTTGAGTTCGACGTCCACGAGACGGTTCACAAGCCGGTAGTACAGGCGCGCGGTGAGGGTGCGGGTGAAGCGGTCGCCGGTGCGGGTGCGGCGGGCGATGACCTGGTCGTAGCCCTCGGCGCGCAGCTCGAGCATGCGCTTGATGAGCTCCGGCGGGTGCTGGAGGTCGGAGTCCATGACGACCACGCAGTCGCCGGCGGCGTGGCGCAGGCCTGCGAGCAGGGCCGCCTCCTTGCCGAAGTTGCGGCTGAAGGACACGTACCGCACCCGGGCGTCGAGGTCGGCCAGCTTCTCCAGGACGAGGAGCGTGCGGTCGCGGCTGCCGTCGTCGACGTAGACGAACTCCATGTCGTGGCCGAGCGGCAGCAGGTCCTCCGCGACTTTCTGGACCGCCTCGTGGAAGCGTTCTATGACGTCTTCCTCGTTGTAGCAGGGCGCGACGATCGATATGAGCATGGGTTTCCCCCTGGGAGCGGATCAGAGTGCGCCGGACACGCGCTCGCGCGGCCGGATCGTGGCGGACGAGGAGGGCTCGGGGGTGCGCCGTCGGCGGACGGCGGTGAGGACGCCGAGCAGGGTCAGGGTCAGCAGCGAGGCCGCCCCGACGACCGTGCCGAGCCGTAGCCCGGGCGGGCGGAAGGTGCAGGTGAGACTGGTCGAGTCGGCGTCGAGCGGGACGGCGATCAGACCGTGGAACTCCTTGGCCGGTCGGGCGTCCCCGCCGCCCGCGGCGCAGCGCCAGCCCGCGATGCGGGGCGCCGCGACCACGGCGGTTCCCTTGCTGCCCGCGGGGAGTTCGGCGTGGATGGTGCCGTCGGAGACGGTGACCCGGGTGGCGCCGGTGGCCTTGAGGCGGTCAACGGCGGAGCGCAGCCGCGCGGTGTCCAGGCAGCCCACGGCGCCGTCCGGGACGAGACCGGGGCGGTTGGGGGTCAGGGTGATGCTCAGCCGCCCGGAGGAGGGGACCTGGCCGAGCGGCTCCATGGCGGCGCGGTTGCGGGGGTAGAGCGAGCGGAAGCGTGCGGTGTCCCCGCCCAGCCGCGCGGTGCCGGAGAAGCGCGGGGCCCAGAGGTAGGCCTGGCTGCCGGCCGGGCAGCGGGCCGTGATCACCGGCCTCTTCGCAGCGCTCCCGGCGCCCACCTGGCCGCCCTGGACCGGCTGACCGGCGTCGTCCCGCAGGACGATCGCGGGAACGGTGTAGACCCGGGAGCCCAGCAGCAGCTCCTGGTTGCGGTACGGCGACTCGCCGAAGCCGCCGGCGGACGCGGCGGAGGGTCGCACCGTCACCAGCGGCGGTACGTCCTCCTGGGAGACGGTCGGCGCGGTGCCGTCCTGCGGGAACCAGTCCTGGTGCGGGTCGGGCGGCGAGTGCACCCGGGCACCGATCGAGAAGATCGCGTCGGTCACGGCGTTGTCGAGGCTCTGCAGGCTGCGGCCGCGGGAGGTCCAGCCGCCGCCGAGGGCGGTGAGCGTACGGCTGAGGACGTCCGAGGTGAGGCTGCTGTAGTACTGGGCGCCCTCGCCGCCGACCAGCATCGGATCGTTGGCGACGGTCTGCTCGCGGCCCGCGTCGGTGCGGTAGGCGGGCCAGTCGTCGCTCTGCGCGATCAGCTCCGACTGGCGCTCCTGCCGCTCGCCCCAGGGCGCGTAGTTGTCCATGTGCCGCAGCCGCTGCCTCGACGCGTCGGCGGAGGTGGCCATGGCCTCTCCGAACTGGCCGCCGAACAGCAGGGCCACGGCGAGGACGGTGAACGCGGTACGAAGTCCGCGTCGGGCGGTCGGGGCGGAGACGGTGTCGGCGAGCCGCAGCAGGACCAGTCCGCCCAGCGCGCCGACGACGGCGAGTGACAGCACCACCCAGGTGAGGTGCTGCACCAGGGCACTGCGGCTCGCGACCGCGGTGATCACCGCCAGCAGACCGGTCGCCGCGCCCAGCGCACGCCAGTCCGGCGGCCCGTACGACAGCGCGTGCCAGGCGGCGACCACCATCAGGCCGCACAGGACGAACGCCTGCCGGTACGGGCTGCCCTGCGGGGTGGCGAAGGCGTGCCAGACCAGATGGGTCGGCTCCCACTGCAGCGACAGCGTCACCGCGACGACCAGCACCGTCCAGGCGACGCGCACCCGCACCGGGACCGCCCGGTGGAAGGGCAGGGCGAGGGCGAGCAGCAGGGCCGCGGTGCCCGCGTAGACCGCGGGGCTGCCGAAGGTGTACGTCGTCGGCAGCAGACGGGCCAGCAGGTCCTCCGTCGACACGGGCGTGAAGTGGACGACCCGGCCCGGGTAGGCGTGCTTGGTGCCGAAGTAGATGACCGTCACCAGCGGGGCGGCCAGGCCCACGCCGAGCGCGACGGTGGCGGCTGCGCGGCCGGCGGCCCGCAGCCGCTGACGGCGCGAGAGGTCGGAGAGCCACAGCCGGAGCAGCAGCACCAGACCGGCGGCGAGGGTGGCCATGTAGGCGGTGTAGAAGTTGGCGATCCACGCCTCCGTCACCACCAGCACGCCGAGCAGCGGCCGGCGGCGCCGCAGCGTCCACTCGCCGACCAGGCAGAACAGCGGCAGCGCGATCAGGCCGTCGAGCCACATCGGGTTGTAGGAGGCGACGGCCACGCTCCAGCCGCACAGCCCGTACGAGGCGCCCAGCAGCCCCGCCGCCCACCAGCGCCCGGAGCGCAGGCTCAGCAGCAGCCAGGCCATGGCGGCGCCGGCGGTGGCCGTCTTCAGCACGGTGATCACGTACACCGCGAGGTCGATCTCGTGCCGCGGGAAGACGCCGACGAGCAGGGCGAACGGGCTGCTGAGGTAGGTGCCGAGGTCGGGCAGGAAGCTGGAGCCGAAGCCGGACTGCCAGTTGACGAAGAGGCCGCCGTCGGCCTTGCCGTGCAGCAGGTCCCACAGATGGGCGTGGAAGGGTACGTACTGGTTGCCGAGGTCGTTGACGTCGCGGGTGCGGGGTCCGAAGGGGTAGCTGCGGGCCGCCGCGTCGGCCACGCAGAACACGGCGGTGGTGAGGACCGCCGCGAGCAGCGCGGCGGCCCCCCTGGTCCTGAAACGGCCGCTCGAAACGGCTTTGGACAGGGTCGAGCGACTCATTTCTTCGTACTCCCCGCGGGTTATCGATTCGACGGCTTAGACGGTCCGCGAATCCGTTCGGTTGTGCCGTCCGCGGAGAGTAATTATGCCGTTTCCGAATACCCGTGAGGTTTACGCGAGAAATGGTGAACGGCGGGGAAACAGGAATTTCCTGGCACGTAATTTGGTGATGAATTCAATGGTGACGTAGGGTCGGGGCCGTGGAGCGACGCGGCGGGTTGTGGCCCGTGGACGACACCCTGGGGTACCTGGCCGGGCGTTGGGGGGTGACGCGTGCGGTGCGGGACCTCGCGAGCGGGGACGCGGGACGCTTCGAGGGGACCACTGTGTTCGGATCGCTGGAGGGCGGCGGGCTGCTGCACTTCGAGTCCGGGACGTTCGTCTGGCAGGGGGTCTCCCGGCCCGCCGAGCGCACCCTGCGCCTCCTGCCGGGGAGCTCACCGGGGACGGCCGACGTGCGCTTCGCCGACGGGCGCCCCTTCCACCACCTCGATCTGACCTCCGGTCACCATGTCGCCGACCACCCCTGTGCGGCGGACCTCTACCGGGGCGAGTTCAGCGTCCTGGACGCGGACCACTGGCGGACGGTGTGGCGGGTGCGCGGTCCGGCGAAGGACCTCGTGCTGACGACCGACTACGCGCGCGTGGGCTGAGTCGGCACCCCGTCGAAGCGGAGGTTCCAGCGTCCGGCGCGGCCCGTCACGCTGGTCGTCGACAGGGGGCGGACGTCGATGTTCCAGTACGTCGACGGCGGAGCCTTCAGGACGTACACCAGGGCGGCCCGGATGACCGACGGCTCGGCCACGGCGACGATCCGGCCGCCGTCCTCGACGGGCCGGGTGTCGAGCCAGTTGCCGACGCGGGCGATGAACTCCAGCAGCGACTCGCCGCCGTGCGGGGTGGCGCGCGGGTCGGCGAGCCACAGGTCCACGGCCTCGGGCTCGCGGGCCATCGCCTCCGCCAGGGTCAGCCCGCGCCAGCGGCCCATGCCGCAGTCCCGCAGGGCGAGTTGGACCAGCGGGGTGTAGCCGAGGGCGTCCCCGGTCGCGCGGCTGCGCGGGGTGGGCGAGCAGTAGCGCAGCTCGGCCGCCGCCAGCGGGATCAGGTCGCGGACGACGCGCTGCACCTCGTCCCAGCCGGCCTGGTCGAGCGGACGGTCGTCCTCGAAGCGCTCGGCGAGCAGCGGGGAGCTGCGCGCGGCGGCGACGAATGTGACCCGAAGTGGCATGCGGCGATGGTGAGTCGCCGATGTACGCAGGTCAAGGGCTGGTGCGCGCGAGTCACCCAGGGTGGCCGAGAACTTACTTCGCGGTCAGGACCTGTCGGACACATCACGCGAAGAGGAGCGCCATCCAGCGGTCGGGATCGGTGAGCGGCGCGAAGCCGAGCTTGGCGTAGACGCCATGGGCGTCGGCGGTGGCGAGCAGGACACGGCGCACACCGAAGGCCTCCAGGTGGTCGCGGACGGCACCCACCATCGCCGTCCCGATGTTCTTGCCGCGGCCGGACCGGTCCACGTAGACGTCGCACAGCCAGGCGAAGGTCGCCCGGTCGGTGATGACCCGGGCGTACGCCACCTGAGCACCCGAAATCGTGTCGTACACCCCGAAGTTGAGCGAACCGGCGATGGCCTGTTCCTGCTTGTCGCGCGGGCGGCCCTGCGCCCAGTACGCGTCGGTGGACAGCCACTGGTGGACCCGGTCCACGTCGAGACGGTCGGGGTCGGTGGAGATCTCGTAGCCCTCGGGCAGGCTCGGGGTGTCGGTCATGGCCGGATGCTCGCAGGGCGGACCGGCTGGAGTCGAACAGTTATCCCAGCACCTCGTCGCAGGCCGCCCGCAGGCGCCGCACTCCTTCCGTGATCTCGCCGGTCCCCGCGACGGCCGCGAAGCTCAACCGGACGTGCGGGGCGGGGGGTTCGGCGCTGAAGTACGGGCGGCCCGGGGTGATGGCGACGCCCGCGCGCAGGGCGGCGGAGGTCAGGGCCGCGTCGTCGGTACCGTCGGGGAGGCGGAGCCAGAGGTGGTAGCCGCCGGACGGAATGTGCGGGAGGGCGAGTTCGGGCAGGTGGAGGCGGAGGGCCGCCGTCATGGTGTCGCGGCGGGTTCTGAGCTGGGCCGAGATCGCGCGGAGGTGGCGGGGCCAGGCCGGGGAGCCGACGAGTTCCAGGGCCGCCTCCTGGAGCGGGCGGGGGACGAAGAAGGTGTCGACGACCTGGATGGCGCGCAGGCGTTCGAGGACCGGGCCGCGGGCGGCGAGCGCGCTGACCCGGAAGCTCGGCGAGGTCGCCTTGGTCAGCGAACCGACATGGACCACGATCCCGTCGGGGTCGTCGGCGACCAGCGGACTCGGCAGGGGGCCCGCGTCCTCGTGCACGAGCCGCCGGACGAAGTCGTCCTCCACGACGAAGGCGCCGGCCTCGCGGGCGATGCGGAGCACCTCGGCGCGGCGGCCTGGGGCGAGCACCGCGCCGGTCGGGTTCTGGAACAGGGGCTGGCAGACGACGACGCGGGCGCCGGTCGCGCGGAACGCGTCCGCGAGGAGCGACGGGCGGACGCCGTCGGGGTCCACGGGAACTGGGACGGGGCGCAGCCCTGCCGATCGGGCGATCGCCAACATGCCCGGGTACGTGGGGGATTCGACGAGCACCGGGGCCCCCGGCGGGGCGAGGGCGCGCAGGGCCGTCGTGAGCGCGGACTGCCCGCCCGCCGCGACCAGCACCTCCGCCGCACCGACCCCGCCGCCGATACCGCGCGCGAACCACTCGCGCAGCTCCGGCAGCCCCTCCATCGGCGGCCGGCCCCAGGCGCCGGGCCGGCGTCCCGCGCGCGCCAGCGCGGCCGCCATCGCCCGCTCCGGCTGCAACGAGGGGTGCAGATAGCCGCCGTTGAACTCGATGACACCGGGCGGCGGCGCGGCGAGCGACACGACGACGCCGGAGGCGTCCACCGTGCGCGGCACGAGGTCGGCGGCGCCGTCCGCGCTCAGAGCGACCTCCTGCCAGGAGGTGTCACCGGCGGGCGCCGCGGTGGCTCGGGGCTCGGCACGGTACGCGCCGGCCCCGGGCCGGGTGACGACCAGCCCGTCGGCGGCCAGTTGGGCCAGGGCGCGGGAGACCGTCACCGGGCTCACCCGGAACCGCTCGACCAGGGCGCGACTCGACGGGAGCTTTCCACCCGGCGAGTAGCGGTCGAGCTCCCGCTTCAGCTGTTCCGCGAGTTCCGCGACACTGCTACGCTCTTGCATGAGAGCACAGAGTAGCGCTACTGCACCGATCCCGATAGCGGTGGGCGTTCCGCCGAGGGGGAGCACCGGGGGAACCCTCCAGGCCGCCCTCGGCGTCATCGCCTTCTCGCTCACCTTCCCGGCTACTGCGTGGGGGCTGGAGGGGTTCGGGCCCTGGTCGCTGGTCGCGGTGCGCGGTGTGCTGGCCGCGGTCATCGCGGGCGGGTGTCTGCTCGCCCTGCGGGTGCCAGTGCCCGAGCGCCGTCACCGGGCGGGGCTCGCCGTGGTGGCCGCCGGAGTCGTGGTCGGGTTCCCGCTGCTCACCACGCTCGCCTTGCGGACGTCCACCACCGCGCACGCCGCTGTCGTGGTCGGCCTGCTCCCGCTCACGACCGCGCTGCTGTCCGCGCTGCGCACGGGCACCCGGCCCTCCCGCACCTTCTGGGCGGCGGCCCTCGCGGGTGCGGCCGCGGTCGTCGCGTTCACCGTGCAGCAGAGCGGCGGGGCGCTGACGACCGCCGATCTCTACCTGTTCGGCGCGCTGCTGGTGTGCGCGGCCGGCTACACCGAGGGTGGCCGGCTGGCCCGGGTGATGCCGGGCTGGCAGGTGATCGGCTGGGCGCTGGTGCTGTGTCTGCCGGTGTCCGTGCCGGCCGCGGCGCTGGCGCTGTCGTACGAGCCCGTGCGGCTCACCGCGCACAGCGTGGCCGGGCTGCTGTGGGTGGCGGCGGGCTCGCAGTTCCTCGGCCTCGTGGTCTGGTACCGGGGCATGGCGGCGATCGGCGTGCCCAAGGCCAGCCAGTTGCAGCTGGCGCAGCCCCTGCTCACACTGGTGTGGTCGGTGCTGCTGCTGGGCGAGCACCTGACAGTGGCCGCCCCGCTGACGGCCGCGGCGGTACTCGTGTGCATCGCCGTCACGCAGCGGGCGCGGGGTTGAGGACGTTCGGCCCGCTTCCCAGGAGGCCCCCGCGCCGTAGACTCAAGGCCACGGACCGCTGCTCCCGCACTTGGTGAGGAGGCCCTACAGATGCGTGCAACCGTGGGCGACCAGCTTGTCCAGCACGGCAGGGTGGTAGGCCAGCACGACAAGATCGGCGAGATCGTCGAGATCCTGGGCCAGGAGGGCAACCCCCCGTACCGCGTCCGCTTCGAGGACGGGCACACGGGCATCTGCTCCCCCGGCCCCGACACCGAGATCCGCCACAGGGAAACGCAACGCTGATCCGCCGGTTCAGCGCGGGGGTCTCGCCGGCCGCTGGTAGTGGTCGGCGACCACCCGTGCCATCGCCCCGATCCGGTCCGTCGCCACGTCGTTCGCGGCGAAGAAGGCGTGTCCCCCAACCTGTGGGTACCGCGCGGCCAGGGTGAGGTGCCGGGACAGCTCGGCGGGGTCCTGCCAGGCGGCGGGCTGGGCCGGGTCACCGGCCTTGTAGAGCGCCTCGCCGATGTACAGCTGTGTCGGCGTGCCCTTGGCCACCTCCGCCCACCAGGGCACGAGCGTGGCGTAGTCGGCGGCGGCGAAGCCGATGTTCCAGTAGATCTGCGGGCAGATGTAGTCGATCCAGTGCTCGCGCACCCACTTGCGGGTGTCCGCGTGCAGATCGTCGTACGTCTGGACGCCCGCCCTGGTGTCCGACCCGAGCGGGTCGGTGGCGGAGTTGCGCCACACGCCGAACGGGCTGATGCCGAACTGGGTGCCGGGCCGGGTCCGCCTGATCCTGGCCGCCGTCTCGCGCACCAGCTTGTCGATGTTGTCCCGGCGCCAGGCGGCCCGGTCGGAGAAGGCGCCGCCGTAACGGTCGTAGGCCTCGTCGTCGTCGAAGGTCTGGCCGGCCACCGGGTAGGGGTAGAAGTAGTCGTCGAAGTGCACGGCGTCGACCGGGTACTTCCGCACCGCGTCGAGGATCGCGTCCTCCACGAAGGCCCGCACCCGGGGCAGTCCGGGGTTGTAGTACATCTTCCCGCCGTAGGTCACCACCCAGTCCGGGTGCCTGCGCGCGGGGTGGGAGGCGACGAGCTTCGTCGGGTCCGTGTGGTTGGCGATCCGGTACGGGTTGAACCAGGCGTGCAGTTCCAGTCCGCGGGCGTGCGCCTCCTTCACCGCCGTGCCCAGCGGGTCCCAGCCCGGTGCCTGGCCCTGCGTGCCGGTGAGGACGTTCGACCAGGGTTCGTACGGCGAGGGCCACAGCGCGTCGGCCGTCGGACGGACCTGGAAGATCACGGCGTTGAGGCGGTCCTTGACGGCCTGGTCGAGGATCGCGGTCAGCTCGGCCTTCTGCCGGTCCACGGGCAGCCCCGGCTCGGACGGCCAGTCCCGGTTGGTCACGGTCGCCACCCACACGCCCCGGAACTGACGCGACGCCTTGCGCCGGCCCGAGTCGTCCGAGTCGTCCGAGGTGCCCGAGCCGCCCGCCATCGCCGCACCGGCCGCCATCGCGCCACCCCCCGCCACGAGTGCCGACAGGGCCGTCACCGCGAACGCCCGCCGCGACAGCCGAGTCCTCCGGTGCAGCATTCCCCTACCTCCCGATGCCCAAGTGCCTGTCCGGGCGCGATTCTCGACCCGGGCCGTGTCCCGCGTCAGACTGCCACGCGGGACCCGAACGATCGATCAACGATCGCCGGAGGTAACGTGCAGGTTCGGAGCAGGAACCGGACCACGGGGAGACCCGCCGGATTCGTACACCAGCGAAGGGGACGATGTGAGCGACATCGAGCGCGTCGGAGTGGTCGGCTGCGGCCAGATGGGAGCGGGCATCGCCGAGGTGTGCGCCCGGGCCGGACTGGATGTGAAGGTCGCCGAGACCACGGGTGAGGCCCTGGAGATCGGCCGGACCCGGCTGTTCAACTCCCTGTCCAAGGCGGCCGAGCGCGGCAAGATCACCGAGGAGGAGCTGGCGACGACCCAGGCGCGGCTCAGCTTCACCACCGACCTCGGCGAGCTTGCCGACCGGGATCTGGTGATCGAGGCCGTCGTGGAGAACGAGCAGGTGAAGACGGAGATCTTCCAGGTGCTCGACCAGGTGATGACCCGGCCCGACGCGATTCTGGCCTCCAACACCTCCTCCATCCCGCTGGTGAAGCTGGCGGTCGCCACCTCGCGGCCGGACCAGATCGTCGGCATCCACTTCTTCAACCCCGCGCCGGTGCAGAAGCTCGTCGAGCTGATCCCGGCGCTCACCACGTCCGAGGGCACGCTCAGCCGCGCCCAGGCCTTCGCCGAGAAGGTCCTCGGCAAGCACGCGATCCGTGCCCAGGACCGTTCCGGTTTCGTGGTCAACGCGCTGCTCGTGCCGTATCTGCTCTCCGCGATCCGGATGTTCGAGTCGGGCATCGCGGGCCGCGAGGACATCGACAACGGCATGGAGATGGGCTGCGCCCACCCGATGGGCCCGCTGAAGCTGTCCGACCTGATCGGCCTGGACACCATCGTCTCCATCGCCAACTCGATGTACGAGGAGTACAAGGAGCCGCTGTACGCCGCTCCCCCGCTGCTGCAGCGCATGGTCGACGCGGGCCGGCTCGGCCGCAAGACCGGCTCGGGGTTCTACACCTACGGCTGACGACCGCCCGCCCGGTGCACAGTGCCCGCTCCAGGGTGCTGCTCACACAGTGCGACGAACAGGGGCCCGGCACTCTTCGGAGTGCCGGGCCCACGCCGTTCACACGCCGTGTGCGCCCCGGGCCCGCATATGCCGACCGCACACTCTCCCCACCTGCCCACCAGGCGAGTTGACTCGTCGTGCGCATGCAACTGATGAGAGACGAGCAAGGAAAGGAGCGGTTCGTGACCGCCGACCCCGAGCATTTGGTCGTCCAGACAGAACTCGCAGAGTTACGACGCCGCCTCGACGTGGCGTACGCGCGTGTCGAGGGCGGACTGGCCCTGCTCACCCATCGCACCGAGGAGACCTCCAAGGAACTGGACGAGCTGAACACCCGGCTCGTCACCCTGGAACACGCCCGCTGGCCGCTGCCCTCGATCGCGGCCGTCACGGCGGTGGGGGCCCTCGTCGTGGCGGTCTGGCAGGCACTGGGGCGCTGACCGTCAGCGCACGGTGTCCTGCCCGAGCCTGAGGTGGTGCAGGAGCAGTAACGCGGCCGCCATGTTGGCGGCCGGGACCTCACCGCGGGCGACCATGTCCGGCACCACCTTCAGGGAGACCCACTCCCGGCGGTCCGACTCGAAGTCGTCCACCGGGTGTCCGATGTACTCGCCCTCGTCCGACCAGTAGATGTGGTGCCGGGCGTCGGTGAGTCCGTTGGACGGTTCCACGGTCATGAGGTGGCGCAGGGGTCCCGGCCGCCAGCCGGTCTCCTCCTCCAGTTCCCTGGCGGCCGCGCGGGCGATGTCCTCTCCGTCCTCCACGACGCCCGCGGCGAGTTCCCAGCCCCAGCTGTCGGTGATGAAGCGATGGCGCCACAGCAGAAGGACCTCGTTGGCCTCGTTGACCACGGTCGCCACGGCCACCGGCCGCAGCCGTATCAGGAAGTGGTCGAGATGCCGGCCGTCCGGCAGCGCGACATCCGCGAGGTTGACGCTGAACCAGCGGTTTGAGTACACAGTTTGTTCGTTCTGTTTCGTCCACTGCACGGTTCTGCCACCTTCCGTCGAGTAAGTGGCAATATCGCAGCAGGGACTGTGGGATGGCGGTGCTGGGAACCGGCCTAGAGCGGCACGCGCAGCGCACCGTCGATGAGTTCGGCGGCCTCGGCGGTGCCCGCGCATCCGCTGCGCACCAGGTGTTCGCGGACCGCCCGGAGTCTGTCGCGCAGCCGCTGCGACTCCATTCCGCGCGCCTGCTCGGCCATCTGCACGGCGGTGGCCACCGCCTTGTCGGCGTTGCCCCGGCGCAGTTCGATCGTGCTGAGCATGGCGAGCCGGTGCACCCGGCCGCGGTCGTGCGCCGGGTTGTCCACGGCGGCCGCCGCGTGCTCCCCCGCCGCCACGAGTTCGCCGAGGCTGAGCAGCGCCTCCGCCACCTGGACGTTGACCAGCCCCGGCTGGACATAGCCGGTCTCGTCGGGCTCGTACCCCCGCCGGATGCGTTCGGCGGCCTGCTCCGCACGCCGGATACAGGACAGCGCGCTCGTACCGTCGCCGAGGTGCGCGTACGCCTTGGCCTGCATCGCGTACAGGTCGGAGGCGAGCGCCGGGGTGATGTGCTTGCCGGCGGCGCGCAGCGCGGCCTCCGCGAAGGCGACCGCCTGCCGGTACTCCCGCATGAACAGGGCCTGGTTGACCAGCAGCGCGATCACATAGGCGCCCAGTCCCCGGTCGCCGCTGGCCTTCGCCAGTCGCAGGGCCTGGTGGAAGTAGCGCTGGGCGAGCCCGTGCGCGTCCGAGTCGTACGCGCAGATGCCCGCGATCGCCACCAACCCGCCCGTGGCCCGGTGCAGTTGACGGCCCGTGGCGTCGGTGTAGCTGCCCCGCAGCAGCGGCGCGGCCTCGGCGTTCAGGAAGCCGACGATCCGGGTCCGGGTCGCGATGCCGCCCGCCTTGCGGTACATCTGCTCGTAGTGCGTGCGGGCGGCCCGCAGCATCTCCAGGTCGGCGGGAGTGACCCGGTGCCGCCCTCCCCGCGAGACGTCGACGTCCTCGGGCGGGTTCTCCCACTCCCACACGGGCATGACCGCGGGCGTGCCGGTCACCGCGGGGGCGCCCAGGATGTGCGGGCGCTGCTGCTCGTCGCAACGCCACAGCGCGGTGGCCCGCTCGACGAAGCCGGACAGCGAGGTGGCGTGCGGGGTGGAGGGCTCACCGGGGACGCCGAGACCGATGTCGTCGAGGGTGACCGGGCGGTGCAGCCGCCCGGCGAGCACCTCACAGATCAGGTCGGGCACCTGTCCCCGGGGCCGCTGCCCCTTCAACCACCGGGCCACAGCCGTGTGTTCGTACCGCAGCGCGAGACCGCGCGCCCGCCCCGCCTGATTGACGTGTGCCGCCAGCCCCGCGTGCGAGATCCCCGCCTCGTCCAGGATCGCGTCGAGCAGAGTGTTGGGCTGCATGGATGCCCCCCGGGAGCCTCGGTGCGGACAGAGTAGTGCGAACGGCTTCACACGGGGTGTGAACGGAGTACAGGAATCCGCAGCGTGCGCGCACTGTCGCGGAGAGTTTCCAGCCGGTTGACTGAATTGCCTCGCAAGAGGCCGGCCGGGCCGCCGGCTCCCCCTCGTACAGTGCGGCGGCCCGAATCCATGCCGTCCGCCCGGCTGCCTGCCCGACACTCCGTGGCGGGGCGGACGGCCTGCCGGCGGCACGCTGCGCTGCAAGACGCCGTTCAGCTACAGGTGGTTGGTCGGCTGCGGGTGCGTCGTGGCTGGTCGCGCCCGCGCGGCGGAGCCGCTGATGTCATCGCCCCGCGCCCCTTTGGGGCGTAGAGGCTGACGATCGTTTGTCAGTACGAGAAGTGCCACGTCGTCCGTCGGTGTACCTGCCGTGTGCCGGAGCAACGCGGTGAAGACGGAGCCGAGGACCGCCTGCGGAGCAGCCGCATGGGTATCCCGTGCGCACTGGGCCAGGACCTCGCCCAACGGAAAGAACCGGCCGCGGCTGTCGCGGGCGTCCTCCGCGCCGTCCGTGTGGAGGAACAGGGTCTCGCCGGGCAGCAGGTGACCGCGGTGTTCCGTGTCCAGTTCGGGCGGAAGGGGGAAGGGCCCGAGCGGAGGGAGGGGGTCCGCGCGGGCCAGGGGCTCGACGCGGGTTCCACTCAGCCGATACGGCCACGGGTGACCGCAGTTGAGGACACGCAGCTCGCCGTCCTGCCGGATCTCCAGGAGCAGTACGGTGACGAACTCCTCGGCGACCGGATAGTCGGGCTCGGCCCCGGCCGAGGGGTGCTCGGCACGGGCGCGCTCTCTCAAGTGCCGTGCCAGCGCCCGCTCCAGTCTGCGCAGCACGCCCCCGAGCTCCGGCTCGTCGTGCACGGCCTCCCGGAAGCTGCCGAGGACGGCGGCGGCCGTGGCGATGGCGCCGATACCGTGCCCGCGCACGTCGCCCATCACGACCCGGACGCCGTGCTCGGTGGCGATGACCTCGTACAGGTCACCGCCGATGGCCACGCCCCGGTCGGCGGAGAGCTGGGCGGCGGCCACGTTCAGCCCCTCCACCCGCGGTGGCAGCGGGCGCAGCAGCACGCTCTGGGCGGCGCCCGCGACCTTGCGCGCCTCCCTCAACTCGCGCAGCAGCGCGTGCCGTACATGGAGGACGAGCCCGGTGCCGACGGCGAAGAAGACGGCGCTGCCCACGATGCGCGCGCCCAGCCCGTTCTGCTGGGCGACCGGGCAGGCCAGCTTGTAGGTGGCGGCCGCGCCGCCCCACGCCAGGGGCAGCCCCAACGCGAGCAAGCGCTTGCGGAAAAGGGAAGCCCCAGCCCTGATGCGAATCATGCCGATGGCCCCCCATACAGGCCCCGAAAGCACAGCCGGACCGGCCTCGAAAGGCCGGTCCGATTCTGTCGACCGCATGGCCCGCCAAGCCTGGATCACCCAGAACTATCACCCAAATGAGTGACTACCCGTCAGAGCCCCGCATTTATGCACGTAGGGGGCATATGCACCGGGAATACCAGGATCCGTGGCGGGCCATGGTGGCCGGCTGTGGTGGCTAGGCCCGCAGCACCGCCCCGGTCCGCTCACCCGCGAGCGCGACAGCCGCGTCCCGAGCGGCGGTCGCCTCGTCGACGGTCAGGGTCCGGTCCGGCGCCCGGAACCGCAGCGCGTAGGCCAGGGACTTCCGGCCCTCGCCCAACTGCTCCGCGTTCTCGTACACGTCGAACAGCCGGACAGCCTCCAGCAGCTCGCCCGCGCCGTCCCGCAGCGCGGCCTCCACCTCGGCGTGCGGCACGAACTGGTCGACGACGAGGGCGACATCCTGCGTCGCCACCGGGAACGTGGAGATGCGCGGCGCGTGCGGCGTGTCGTTGCCGGCGGCCTCGACCGCGTCCAGGTCCAGTTCCATCGCACTGGTGCGGTCGGGCAGCCCCAGGGCCTTCACGACCCGCGGGTGCAGCTCGCCGGCGTGGCCCACGACCGTCTCCGTGCCGTCGGCGACCACCACCAGCTCGGCGGTCCGCCCCGGGTGCCACGGCCCGTACTGGCCCTTGCGTACGACCAGTTCGGCGCCGGCCTCGCGGGCCACGGCCCGAGCCGCCTCCACGGCGTCGGCCCAGTCCGCCGGCCGGCCCCTGCCCCACCAGCCGGCCTGCTCCCGCGCACCGGCGAGCACGGCGGCCACGTGCCGCGGCTGCACCGGCAGAGCGGCGTTCAGCCCGGCGATCTCCTCGTCCGTGGGACGCCGGTCCACCGGCAGCGCGGCGGCCGGCTTCCACTCCTCACGCGGGTGGAACACCAGCCCCGTCTCGAACAGGGCGAGGTCGTGCGAGCCCCGCCCGGCGTTGCGCCGCAGCGCGCCGAGCAGACCCGGCAGCAGCGACGTACGCAGCGCGGGCTCCTCGTCGCTGAGGGGGTTCGTCAGCTTCACCACGCGGCGGTTCGGGTCGTCCGCCTCCAGCAGCAGCTGGTCGAAGACCTGCTCACTGACGAAGGGGTAGTTCGGCGCCTCGACGTACCCGGCCCCGGCCAGCGCGCGGCCGACCCGGCGGTGCAACCGCTGGCGGTGGGTCAGACCGCGGCCCGAGGGGAGCTTGGGCAGCGTGGAGGGCAGGTTCTCGTAGCCCTCCAGACGGATGACCTCCTCCGCGAGGTCGTTCGCCTCGCCGAGGTCGGGCCGCCAGGACGGCACGGTGACGATCAGCTCGTCCTGCCCGTACACGTCACAGCCGACCTCCTGCAGCCGCCGTACGACGGTCTCGCGGCCGTAGTCGACACCGGCCACCTTGTCGGGGTGGTCGGCGGGGACGGCGATGGTGTGCGGGGCGGACGGCGCGACGATCTCGGTGACGCCCGCCTCGGCGGTGCCGCCGGCGAGCAGCACCAGCAGGTCGACCGTGCGCTGCGCCGCGGCTGCTGAGGCCTGCGGGTCGACGCCCCGCTCGAAGCGGCGGGACGCCTCGGAGGACAGCTTGTGGCGACGGGCCGTCCGCGCGATGGACACCGCGTTGAAGTGAGCGGCCTCGATCACCACGTCGGTCGTCGCGTTCTCGAGGTCCTCGTGGTCGGCGATCTCGGTGTTCGCGCCGCCCATGACGCCCGCGAGGCCGATGGGCCCGCGGTCGTCGGTGATGACCAGGTCCTCGGCGTCCAGCGTGCGCTCCACGCCGTCCAGGGTGACGAGCTTCTCGCCCGCCTCCGCCCGGCGCACACCGATGGTGCCCTGGACCAGCCTGCGGTCGTAGGCGTGCAGGGGCTGGCCGAGTTCCATCATCACGTAGTTGGTGACGTCGACGGCGAGCGAGATCGGGCGCATGCCGACCTTCTGCAGCCGGCGCTGGAGCCAGATCGGCGAGCGGGCCTCGGGGCTGAGGCCGATCACCGTGCGGGCGGTGAAGCGGTCGCAGCCGACCGGGTCGGTGACCTGGACCGGGTAGCCGAAGGCGTTCGGGCCGGGCACGTCGATCAGGGCCGGGTCGCGCAGCGGCAGGCCGTAGGCGATGGCGGTCTCGCGGGCGACGCCGCGGATGGACAGACAGTCGCCGCGGTTGGCGGTGACGGCGATGTCCAGGACCTCGTCGACCAGCTCCAGTAGCTCGACGGCGTCCTTGCCGACCTCGGTCTCCGGGGGCAGCACGATGATGCCGTGGCTGCCGTCGTCGCCCATGCCCAGCTCCTCGCCGGAGCAGATCATGCCGTGGGACGTCCTGCCGTAGGTCTTGCGGGCGGAGATCGAGAAGCCGCCGGGCAGGGTGGCGCCCGGGAGGACCACGACGACCTTGTCGCCGACGACGAAGTTCCGGGCGCCGCAGACGATCTCCTGCGGCTCACCCGTTCCGTTGGCCTGCCCGACGTCGACCGTGCAGAAGCGGATCGGCTTCTTGAAGCCCTCCAGCTCCTCGATGGTCAGCACCTGGCCCACGACGAGGGGGCCCTTGAGGTCGTGGCCGAGCTGCTCGACCGTCTCGACCTCCAGACCGGCCGAGATGAGCCTGGCCTGGACGTCACGGCCGGTCTCGGTGGCCGGCAGGTCGACGTACTCCCGCAGCCAGGAAAGCGGGACCCGCATCAGATCTCCATCCCGAAGGGCCGAGTGAACCGGACGTCACCCTCGACCATGTCTCGCATGTCCTCGACGTTGTGGCGGAACATCAGCATCCGCTCGATGCCGAACCCGAAGGCGAAGCCGCTGTACTTCTCCGGGTCGACGCCGCAGGCGGTGAGCACCCGCGGGTTGACCATGCCGCAGCCGCCCAGCTCGATCCAGCCCTCGCTGGAGCAGGTGCGGCAGGGCCGGTCGGGGTTGCCGACGGACTCGCCGCGGCAGACGTAGCACACCATGTCCATCTCGGCGGACGGCTCGGTGAAGGGGAAGAAGTTCGGCCGCAGCCGGGTCTTCATGTCCTCGCCGAACAGCGACTGGACCATGTGGTCCAGGGTGCCCTTGAGGTCGGCCATGGTCAGGCCCTCGTCGACGGCGAGCAGTTCGACCTGGCGGAAGACCGGGGTGTGCGTGGCGTCCAGCTCGTCGGTGCGGTAGACGACACCGGGGCAGATCACGTACACCGGCAGCTCGCGCTCCAGCAGCGAGCGGATCTGCACGGGCGAGGTGTGGGTGCGCAGCACGACGCCGGACTCGGTGCCGCCCTCGGGGCCGGCCACGAAGAAGGTGTCGGCCTCGCCGCGGGCCGGGTGGTCGGGGCCGATGTTCAGGGCGTCGAAGTTGAACCACTCGGCCTCGGCCTGCGGGCCCTCGGCGACCTCGTAGCCCATGGCCACGAAGACGTCCTCGATACGCTCCGACAGGGTGGTCAGCGGGTGGCGGGCGCCGGCCGGTACGCGGTCGTACGGCAGCGTGACGTCCACCGACTCCTCGACCAGCACACGCGCGTCCCGCTCGGCCTCCAGCTCGGCCTGGCGGGCGGCGAGCGCCTTGTTGACGGCGCCGCGGGCCTGGCCGACCAGCTTGCCGGCGGCGGCCTTGGCGTGCGGGGGCAGGGCGCCGATCTCGCGGTTGGCGAGGGCCAGCGGGGAGGTGCCCCCGGTGTGGGCGACCTTGGCCTCCTGGAGCGCGTCGAGGGAGTCCGCTGCGCTGAAGGCGGCGAGCGCCTCGTCCCGCATGCGCTCGATCTCTTCCGGTTTCAACGCCTCGACCTCTACAGGGTCGTACGACTTATTGGGTGCCGACATCTCTTCCCGTGCTTCCGATTGGCTGGCTGAAGGTCCCCGTCACCGACTCACGCAGAGGTCAGAGGGCCGTCCATGGGACACATGGGTGCCAAAGGCCGAGTCTAACGGGGTGGAGGTATACGAATGCGCCCGTGGGGCGCTCGCCGGCGCTCAGGTGAGGTACGCCGGGGCCGCCACGGGCAGGGTAAATCGGAACTCGGCGCCGCCCTGGGGGCCGCGGCCGACGGTGATGGTGCCGCCGTGGGCCTCGACGATGCCCTTGACGATGTAGAGCCCGAGGCCCGTGCCACCGCGCTTGCTGCCCCGCCAGAAGCGGGTGAAGACGCGGTTCATGGACTCCTCCGGGATGCCGGGCCCCTCGTCGGTCACGGTGACCGACGTGCCGGTGTCCTCGTCCTCGCGGGGGGACTCCGTGGCCGTGACGTCTATGGTGACGGTTCCCTCGCCGTGGCGCACGGCATTTTCCAGCAGGTTGCTGAGCACCTGGTCGATCTTGTCGGGGTCGGCCCACAGCGCGGGCAGCGGCTGCTCGATCCGCAGCAGGAACCGGTCGGCGGGCTGCCCGGCGGCGACGTACGCCTGGATGTGCCGGCCCACGGCCGCGCCGATGTCCACCGGCTGGCGCCTGACCTCCAGCCGTCCGCTGTCTATGCGCGAGATGTCGAGCAGCTCGGCGATGAGCCGGGTGACCCGGTCGGCGTCGGCGTCGACGGTCTCCAGCATCAGCCGCTTCTGGTCGTCCGTGAAGCGTTCCCACTTGGCCAGCAGCGTGGCGGTGAAGCCCTTGACGGAGGTGAGCGGCGAGCGCAGTTCGTGGGCGACGGTGGCTATCAGCTCCGCGTGGGAGCGCTCGGTACGGCGGCGGGCCTCGGTGTCGCGGAGGGAGACGACGACACGGCGGACCGGACCGGTGGGCTCGGCGCGCACATAGCGGGCGGAGACGAGGACCTCACGTCCACCGTGCAGGAGCAGGTTCCGCTCGGGCTGCCGCCGCCGGATGGCGAGTCCGCCGTAGGGATCGGTCAGCTGCCACCAGCGGCGCCCCTCCAGGTCCTCTAATGGGAGCGCCTTCTCCAGCCGCTGTCCCAGGGCGTCCTCGGCCGGCGTGGCGGTGATGCGCTCGGCGGCCGCGTTGAAGCAGATCACCCGGCCGTGCTCGTCGGCGATCACCAGACCGTCGGGCAGCTCGTCGGGATCGATGCCGAGTTCGGCGAGATCACCGTGCCGGGGCGCGGGCGGCCGGCGCACGTCCCGTGCCCGCAGTGCCCTGTTCGCACCGCCGGTGCCGACACCCATCCCCGAACCCCACCTCTCAGACGGCGCAGGTGGCCCCCGAGCTGGTCACCCTACTAGGCCCCGGTGACGTAGCGGCACCCCGTGGAGGCACGCTGTGCACGGGCCGAGGCATAGAGACATACGGCGGCCGCGGTGGCGAGGTTCAGGCTCTCCGCCTTCCCGTGGATCGGGACCCGCACCACGGCGTCCGCGAGTGCGCGGGTCTCCTCCGGGAGCCCCCAGGCCTCGTTTCCGAACACCCATGCGGTGGGCCCGCCCATGGTCCCCTTGTCGAGCTCGTCGTCGAGGTCGTCGGTGCCCGCTCCGTCGGCGGCGAGCACACGGACGCCGGCCCGTCTGAGCCCGGCCACGGCCTCCTCGACGGGCACGCCGACGGCGACGGGCAGATGGAAGAGGGACCCGACGGAGGCCCGCACGGCCTTCGGGTTGTACAGATCGACGGACGCGTCGGTCAGGACGACGGCCTCGGCCCCGGCGGCGTCGGCGCACCGCAGCACGGTCCCGGCGTTGCCGGGGTCGCGGACGTGCGCGAGGACCGCGACCAGCTTGGGCCGGGCCGCGAGAATCCCGGCGAAGGGGGTGTCGAGGAAGCGGCACACCCCGACCAGGCCCTGCGGGGTGACGGTGGTGGAGATGTCGGCGATGACGTCCTCGGACGCCAGGTGCACCCGGGCACCGGCGCCACGGGCCTCGCCGACGATGTCGGCGTACCGCTCCGCGGCCTCCACGGTGGCGAACAGCTCGACGAGCGTGGCGGCACCGTCCACCCGGTGCACCGCCGCCTCCCGCACGGCCTGCGGCCCCTCCGCGAGGAACAACCGCTCCTTACCCCGAAAGTTCCGCCGCGCCAGCCGCCGAGCGGCAGCGACACGAGAGGAACGGGGAGAGATCAGCTCGGGGGTCACAGGGGGCATCCAACTCACCTTCGGTACCAATTTCCCGCCGCGACGGCGATCGACCACGACGGCGGAATCCGGCGGTGCCGAACCGACGCGCACCACTCAACGCAACGGACCCGCGGGAAAACCCACGGGTCCGCACACTCACACCGGCTCAGGCCGGCGCAGCGTCACGCGGCCTTCGGCGCGTTGACGTCGCTCGGCAGCGCCTTCTGGGCCACCTCGACCAGGGCGGCGAACGCGCCCGCGTCGTTGACTGCCAGCTCCGCGAGGATCTTGCGGTCGACCTCGACGTTGGCGGCCTTCAGGCCCTGGATGAAGCGGTTGTACGTGATGCCGTTGGCGCGGGCAGCGGCGTTGATGCGCTGGATCCACAGCTGGCGGAAGTCACCCTTGCGCTTCTTGCGGTCGTTGTAGTTGTAGACCAGCGAGTGGGTGACCTGCTCCTTGGCCTTGCGGTACAGGCGCGAACGCTGACCGCGGTAGCCGGAGGCCTGCTCGAGGATCGCCCGGCGCTTCTTGTGGGCGTTGACTGCCCGCTTGACGCGTGCCACTTGTTAACTCCTTGTAGCGGGGCCGTGGTTGGACTCACACGGCCCGGAATCGATTGGGTCCCGGTCCTGACGTACGGCGCGAGGCGATCCGCTGATCACCGCGCCGCGAACGTCACTTGCCGAGAAGCTTCTTGATCTTCGCGGCGTCGCCCGGGGCCATCTCGGCGTTGCCGGTGAGGCGACGCGTCACGCGGGACGACTTGTGCTCGAGCAGGTGGCGCTTGCCGGCGCGCTCACGGAGCACCTTGCCGGAGCCGGTGACCTTGAAGCGCTTGCTGGCACCGCTGTGCGACTTGTTCTTCGGCATAGCGCCGTTCTCTCCTCGTCGGTGGCGCTCCGGTGCCCGGTCACGAAAACCGGGCACGTCGGAACGTCGCTTGTGTCGGTTACTGCTCTCCTGGGACTCGCGTCCCCGGGATCACGCCTCGGCGGAAGCCTCGGCAGGTGCCTCGGCGTCCACGACGACGCTCTGGTCGTCCACGACACCGTCGGCGTCCGCGGCGTTCTGCGAACGGCCGGGGTGGGCCTTCGCCTCAGCCTTGCGGGCTTCCTGCGCCTGGCGGGCCTCGGCCATCGCCTCGGTCTTCTTCTTGTGCGGACCGAGGACCATGATCATGTTCCGGCCGTCCTGCTTCGGGTTCGACTCGACGAAACCGAGGTCCTGGACGTCCTCCGCGAGCCGCTGCAGCAGTCGGTAGCCCAGTTCGGGCCGGGACTGCTCGCGTCCACGGAACATGATCGTGATCTTGACCTTGTCGCCCTGCTTGAGGAACCGGACGACGTGACCCTTCTTGGTGTCATAGTCGTGCGGGTCGATCTTCGGCCGGAGCTTCATCTCCTTGATGACCGTGTGCGCCTGGTTCTTGCGCGCCTCACGGGCCTTCATGGCCGACTCGTACTTGAACTTCCCGTAGTCCATGAGCTTGCACACGGGCGGACGGGCGTTCGCCGCTACCTCGACGAGGTCGAGGTCGTACTCCTGGGCAAGCTCCAGTGCCTTGGCCAGCGGGACGATGCCCACCTGCTCGCCACTGGGACCGACAAGTCGCACCTCGGGAACGCGAATCCGGTCGTTGATGCGGGGCTCGGCGCTGATGGATCCTCCTCAGTTAGCACCACACGGTTGTCTGGCGGACAGCCGCGTATGTCTCCACTTCTGTTAGACCTAACCGCGCCGAAGCATGAAAAATGCCCCGGACGATCACAGGCGGGGCCCCGAATACACTGCCGGAGCACCGCCGCGATGCCGCGGGGCGCGCTTTCGGGCGACTCCATCGTCCGTACGGAACGATGGTGGCCGCCTGACCGGGGTGACCCGCCGCCCCGGAGGACGGTCAGGTGGGAGATCGGAGCCTCCACTTGTGGGCCGGACATGTCTGTCCGGCCGGTCGTCACACAAGGTTAGCAGCTGCCCGGGGGTGGTGCGAACCGGCCTGCACCGGGGCCTATCGTGTGGGGCATGAGTGACACCCCTCCCGCGTCCGCGGAGTCCGCGGAGTCCCCCGAGTCCGCCGCCCCCGACTTCGACGAGATGACCCGCGACATCGCCGAGGTCCCCGCCGTCGAGGTGATCGTGACGGTCGCCGTCAACCTGATGAGCGCCGCCGCGGTGAAGCTCGGCCTGACCGAGGAGGGCGACAAGTACAAGGACCTGGACGAGGCCCGCAAGCTGGTCACCGCCCTGGCCGGGCTGCTGGACGCGAGCGCGACCGAGATCAGCTCCTTCCACGCGGCCCCGCTGCGCGACGGCCTGAAGTCGCTGCAGCTGGCCTTCCGCGAGGCGTCGATCGTCCCGGACGAGCCGGGCCAGGGCCCCGGCGAGAAGTACACGGGGCCGATCTACGGCTAGGCAGCGGATCTACTGCCCACGTACGAACAAGGGCTCGCCCGGAGGCGTCGCCCCGGCCGGCAGCAGTGCCAGGTCGAGGCCGCGCACCAGGCGGGCCCTCAGTGTCTCGTCGGCGGCGAGCCGCTCGGCCACGGCACGGGCGACCTCGGCGGGCGCGGCCGACTCGTCGAGTACGAGGGCGAGGGTGCCGTCGGCGTTCCCGGGCCCGAGGTGGGCACGCAGCACGGCGGGCTCGGCGGCCACCGCGTCCCGTACCGCCTGCCGCACGGCCGGGTCGGCGAGCGGGTCGGTGCTCGTCCGCCCCTCGGCGAGCGCGAGCAGGACGGGTCCCGTCAGCTCGAAGGGCACCGGCCCTGACAGGTCCAGCACGATCGTGTCGGCCTTCTCGTGCGCGGCGGCCTGCAGCGCCTGGTGCAGGGGTACGGCGACGGGGCGGGCCGCCGGGTCCCAGCGGGCCAGCGACTCGGTGGAGGTGAAGGCCGGCAGGGCGGTCCGGGATCCGGCCTTCAGGGTCGGTACGGCCATGTCGCTGGTCTTCTCGCGGCGCAGCCCGTTCGCGTCCTCCTCGACCTCGCCGAGCACGGCGACCACGGGGACCAGCAGCCGGGCGCCCTTGAGCGCCTCCAGGACCGGCTCCAGGGCGGTGCGGTCCTCGGCCCAGGCGGCGAGCGCGGTGCTCAGCCGGGGGTCGGCGGAGCCGTCGTCGTCGGAGTAGCCGGGGTCGGGAATGTTCTTGTTCGCCACGGTCACCGACCCTATCGGGGGCTTGCTGCTGGGCTTGTGCGGCCCCGGAAACAGCTGGTTCACCGCCTTCACCGCTTTCTCAGACTCCCCTGACACACATTTAACTTCCGTCCAACGGCCCGCACAGTCACCGCCCCGAGCATCGCGGGCATGGAGTCCTCCAGAGCACGCCGCAGCCGCCGCGCTCGTCCGTCCAGGACGCGTCCCCTGCTCTCCATCGCCCTCGCCACGGTCGCTGTCGTGGGCATCACGGCCGCCGGGACGGTGTACGTGAAGGCGCGGGCGCACTCCGGTACGGGCGCCGTATCGTCGGCGTCGCCGACGGACTCCCCGTCGGCGGACGGGGAGGAATCGGTGAAACCGGTGACGGAGCCGACGGTGGATCACGACGCGCGGCTGACCGAGGCGATGGAGTCGGTGCCCGTCGAGGGAAGGGCGAAGGTGTCGGCGGCGGTGCTGGACCTGGACTCCGGGGAGCGCGCCGTCTACGGCGACGGCGCGTTCGACACGGCCAGCATCGTCAAGGTGGACATCCTCGCGACGCTTCTGCTCCAGGCGCAGGACGCGGACCGCCCGCTGACGGCGACCGAGACGTCGTACGCCACGAAGATGATCGAGAACAGCGACAACACGGCCGCCTCCGCCCTGTGGGATTTCATCGGGCAGGCAGGTGGGCTGGACGCGGCGAACAAGACGTTCGGGCTGACCGGCACGCAGGGAGGTGACGGTGCGCTGTGGGGGCTGACGCAGACCACGGCGGCCGACCAACTCACCCTGCTCCAGCAGGTGTTCGGGGACGACTCGAAGCTGAGCGAGGCCTCGCGGTCGTATGCGCGGGGGCTGATGGCCGCGGTCGAGGCGGATCAGCGGTGGGGGGTGTCCGCGGCGGCCGACGGTTCGGGGTGTGCGCTGAAGAACGGCTGGCTGGCACGGAGTACGACCGGGTTGTGGGACATCAACAGCATCGGGCGCGTGACGGCGGGCGGCCAGGCGTATCTGGTGGCCGTGCTGTCCAATGGCAACGCGACGCAGGCGAAGGGGATCTCGCTGGTCGAGTCGGCGGCGAAGGCGGCGGTGTCGGTGTTCGCCGGGGACGGCTCCTCGGCGTCCTGAGCCCGGGAGACGGGCCCGCCGACGCCCTAGAAGTCGTACCGCCTCGGACGTCCGCGCCACAGAACGACCGCCACGACGAGCAGCACCCCGCCGAAACCGCCGGCGAGGGGCGCGGCCCAGTCGCTCGTGGAGCTGTCGGACTTGGCGGTGTCCGGGCCGCTGCCGAAGTACCGCTTGCCGTAGGAGGCGGCCTGCAGGCCCTCCGGTTTGAGGCGGCCGGCGGCCTTGATGGCGGCGGCCGGGTCGATCATGCCGAAGCCGCGGGAGTCGTCCCGGCCTCCGACGGGCGGGTTGCGGGCGGTGTCCTCCAGCAACTGCTTGATCTGCGCGGGGGTCAGTCCGGGGTGGGCGGCCTTGATGAGGGCCACGGCCCCCGAGACGAACGCGGAGGCGGCGCTCGTGCCCCAGCCCTCGTAGTACTTGTGGTCCGGGTCGGCGATGACGATGTCGTCGCCCGGGGCGCTGACCGTGGCGTACCAGCGGCGGGTGGAGAAGTCGGCGCGGGTGCCGTAGCGGTCGACGGCGGTGGCGGCGATGACGCCCGGGTAGGCGGCCGGGTAGGAGGTGTGGTCGCCCTTCTTTCCGCCGTTGCCGGCGGAGGCGACGACGCTGACGTCCTTCTTCAGGGCGTACTGGATCGCCTCGTCCTCGGCGGGTTCGGGGTGGGCGGAGGCGGAGTCGTCGCCGAGGGAGAGGTTGATGACGTCGGCGCCGTGGTCGGCGGCCCAGCGGATGCCCTCGGCGAGGGCGTTGCCGCGGGTGGAGCGGGCCTGACCGCGGGCGGAGTCGCCGTCCTCGAGGATCACCCTGACCGGCAGGATCTTGGCCTCGGGGGCGATGCCCATGACGCCGTCGGAGTCACCGGGTCCATGGCCGTGTCCGGCGATGATCCCCGCCATGGCGGTGCCGTGCCGGGCCCAGTTCCGGTTTCCCCGCTCGGCCCCGAAGCCGATCATGTCCTTGGCGGGCAGGACGTTGCCGACGAGGTCGGGGTGGTCGGCCTCGACGCCGGTGTCGAGGACGGCGACGGTGATGCCCCGGCCCTTGGTGGTGCGCCAGGCCTGCTGGGTGTGCATGGCGTCCAGGCCCCACTGCTGGGCGCGGATGCCGTCGGCGTGGGCTGCGGTGGCGGGGACGAGGGCGAGGGAGCCGGCGAGGAGCAGGCTCAGTGCCGCGACCCGGCGGCTGGCGTGTCTCATGAGGGCCGTTCCGTGGGCGGGCTGGTGACGTCCTTGCGCAGGGCGCGTTCGATGCGGTCGGCGATGCCCTGGGCCTCGTTGCCGAGGCCCGCCTGGGCGGGGGCGGTGGTGGCGCCGGACTGCATGGCCTGCGCGGCAGGCTGGGGGGCGTCGACGGTACGGCCGTCGGCCCAGCCGGAGACGGCGTAGACGACGACGGGGGCGTCGGTGAGCACGGAGACGGTCCAGGAGGCGCGTTGCTGGGGGCCGAAGCGGGCGGCGGGGGTGTCCTTGGCGGCGTAGGGGCGGGGCATGAGGTCGGTGCGGTTGCCGAGGCTCTCGCTCCGGAACTGTTTGGCGAGGGCGGTCATGGCGGGGGCGTCCGCCTCGGTGAACAGCAGGCCGACGGTGGTCACGAAGCTCTCGGTGGCGTCGGTGTAGCTGGCGCGCAGCAGCCGCTGGCATCCGACGGGTGCGAGCGCCTTGCTCAGCAGGGGGTCGAAGGCGCCCTTGCAGCCGCTGTCGGGCGCGACGGCGATACGGGTCCAGGTACGGTCGGCGCCTCCGGGCCCGGCGCCGAGTCCTTGCAGGGTGGGCGGGAACAGCTGATCCACCGGCACGCTGTGCCACAGCCCGCGGGCCGCGACGAAGGTCCCTTGCGCCCCCTCACCGCCATCGTCCCCGACCAGCCAACTCCCGGTGGCGGCACCCCCGATGAGCCCGAGCCCCAGCACCAGACAGGCGGCGACGGCGGCGGTACGACCCCGCACCCGCCCCAGCAGCGGCCTGGCCCTGGCCCGCTCGTCATACCCCTCCGGCTCCCCGAACGACACGACGGGCCGACTCCCACCCGGGTTCATGGGTGCACTCCAGGAAAGAGCAGGATCAGGCGCGACGACACCTCGGCCGTCGGCGGGGTGAGCGGGCGGGCCCGGCCGACGCAGGTGAACGTCATCGACTGCGCCGAATCGCTCGAACACCTCGAACACCTCGAACGCTGAACGGTCGGAGGAGAAACCGGGGTTCGGGAGCTCGCCCGGAGCACTCGCCCCAGAACGACCACCGGCGTCACCGGACGCCGGGCGGGTGAGGGGGGCGCTGGACGCCGGGCGGGTGAAGGGGTCATCGGATGCCGGGCGGGTGAGAGACTCGCCGGGCACCGGGCGGGTCCGCGGTCCGCCGGATACACGGCCGGATTGGGGATCGCCGGACGACGGGCGAGCGAGACGATCATCGGACCCCGGGCCAGGGAGGGACTCGCCGGACGCCGGGCGGGTCCGCGGTTCGCCGGATACACGGCCGGATTGGGGATCGCCGGGCCCCGGGCGCGTGCGCGATTCGCTTGATGCGGGGCGGGTGCGGGGATCGCCGGACCCCAAGCGCGTGCCCGATTCGCTGGGCACAGGGCGGGATTGGGGTTCGCCAGGCGCCGGGCGGGTCAGGCGATCACCGGACCCCGGGCGGGCAACCGCGTCGCGGGCCGCCGGGCGCGTGAGAGGTTCGCCGGACGCCTGACGAGCAGCAGGAGCGTCAGACGACAGTCCGGTCCGGGATGCGCTGGAGACGGGGCGATGTTGGGGCTCACTGGACGCCGGGCGAGTCAGTGGGTCGCCGGAGTCGGAGGGCGAGTGGGTACGCGAGTCGGCGGGCGGCACTGGGGTGGGCGGCACCGAGGGCTTGGGGGGTGTGGTCGCGCGCGTTCCGGAAACCGAATCGTCCGGCGCGGCTGCGGGGGCGTTTCGGTTCTCGGGCGCCCGGCGTGTGGGGGAATGGGCAGACACCGCGCCGGGCGCATCATCGGCTGGCGCCGGGCGGGTCGGGTGATGGGTGGGTTCCGGACCAGCGGGGCGTTCGCTCGGCACCGAGCGGTCGCGCTGATCGCCGGGCACCCGTCCGGTGAACGCGTCACCGGGCGCCGACCGAGTGGGCGGCACAGGGGGCTTCGGGGGCGTGGGTGGGCGCCGGTCGGGTGCCGTGACTGGCTGGGAGGCCTGGTCGGCGGATGTCTCCGTGGGCACGGAGGAACCGGGGTGGCGGAAGCTTTCGGCCGAGGTGGGACCGTTCGGTGCCTGCGGGGAGGCGGCCGAGTGGCGGACCGGGTCGGCCGGTGCGGGGTGGCTGGACGGCATCGGGGGCATGGGGGTAGGGCGGGCGGGCGGCACTCGGGGGGTGAACACGTCGGCATCGACATCCGCGCCCGAGGACACGGCGGAACCGGAGTTGCGGAACTCTTCGGCGCGCGGGACGCGGGGCGGCGTGGACAGGTCACGGTCGCCGGACGGCTCCGACGCGCCAGCAAACCCCGGACGACCCAAGCCCTCCGCCAGAGGAACCCGAGACGTGGACGGGTCACGGTCGCCGGACGCGTCCGACACCGCCACGAACCCCGGACGGCCCAACCCGTCCGCCAGCGGAACCCGAGACGTGGACGGGTCACGGTCGCCGGACGCGTCCGACACCGCCACGAACCCCGGACGGCCCAACCCGTCCGCCAGCGGAACCCGAGGCGTGGACAGGTCACGGTCGTCGGACGCCTCCGACGCCGCGGCAGAACCGGGACGACCCGAACCCTCCGCCGACGGGACCCGGGGGGTTACGTCGCGGTCGGCGCTCCTGTCCGACGGTGCCGCAGGGACCGTGGGACGGCGGCTCGGGTTCGGTTCGGGGGGTGTCGGTGGGCGTGGGGGTATGGGGGCCGTTGCGGGGCGGGCGTTGGACGGAGGGGCGTCCGGGAAGCGGGCCGAGGCCGGGGGTGGGGGCGGGGTTTCGGAGCCGGTGGCCCGGGGCGTGGGCGCGTGCAGGCGCGGGAAGCGGAACTGGGGCGCGTTCGAGGAACGGGGCGAGTCGTCCGTCGGCCCCGCGCCCGCGCCCACTCGGCGCTCGCCGGCCGAACCCGCGAGGCGGGCACCTGCCCCACCGGCCGTGACGTCGGCCCCTGCCGCACTGTCGGCCGAACCCTGCGCACGCTCGGGATCAGGGCGGCGTACCGCCCCCGACCCCGTGCCCTCATCCCCGGCGCCGGGGACGTCAGGCACGCGCCCCGCACCGCGGTGACCTACCGGATCCGCTCCCTCAGTACCGTTGCTCCCCGCCGCGGACGTACCCCCCACGCGCTCGGCCTCGGCAGCCGTGTCGTTCCAGGCACCCGGCGTCCGCGTACGGTCGCCGAAGGTCTCGAAGGGCTCGGCGTTGCGCCAGGGCGACCACACTCCGCTGGAACCGGCCGCTGTCGAGTTCCGTTCCCCGGCGCCCGGCGCCCAGGAACCTCCGCCCCTTCCACCGGCCGGCGTCCAGACACCCGTCGCGTTCGTGCCGTTCGGTGAGGACGACGCCCCCCGCGAACCCGAACCCGAACCCGGACCCGGTTCGGCCGGCTCCGCGTCCGCGTTCGCCCCGTCCCGCCCCACCGTCGGCGGCTGGGCCGGGCGCGGTGGCGTGGTGGGGCGTGGTGGAAAAGAGGCGTGCTGGGCTTCCGTACTCATGCACCCCCCGTTTCCTCGTGCCCCGGGCCGTCTACTGTTACGCGAACCGTCGCCCTGGCGCTCAACCGCTCGACGCCGGACCCGGCACGAGCGGTGGACCGTCCCGGCACGCATACATACCCGTACGACAGGACCGGCATCCCGCGACAGGCGGCGCCCGGCCTCCGTACGTGCGCGTCACTCTACGGCTTGCCCCGCTCGGAACGGGAACCAGTCCGCGCCCCCGGGGCATCTGCCCGGAACGTCCCCCTACCCTGCGGTAATCCTGTCTGGCAGGCTTCGTTCATGACTGCGCGCGCCGCCGACCGGGCCCGTTACGACCGGGCCACCGCCCACCTCGACGCCCCTGTGGCCATCGTGGACCTGGACGCCTTCGACGCCAACGCGGATGATCTCGTCCGACGGGCGGGAGGCAAGCCGATCCGCGTGGCCAGCAAGTCCGTCCGCTGCCGGGCCCTGCTGGAGCGGGTGCTCGCGAAGGACGGCTTCGCCGGGATCATGTCGTTCACCCTGGCCGAGTCACTGTGGCTCGTACGGAGCGGCTTCGAGGACGTGCTGCTCGCCTACCCGTCCGCCGACCGCGCCCGTTTCGCCGAACTGGCCTCCGACCCCAAGCTCGCCGCGGCCGTCACCGTCATGATCGACGACCCCGCGCAGCTCCGTTTCATCGACGAGGCCCGTGACGGCGGCCGTGAAGTCATCAGGATCTGCCTGGAGTTGGACACCTCGCTGAAGCTGCTGGGCGGCCGGGTACGGGTCGGCGCGCGCCGTTCGCCGCTGCACTCACCGGCGCAGGTCGCCGACATGGCCCGCGCGGTGGCCCGACGCCCGGGTTTCAAGGTCGTCGGGATCATGGCGTACGAGGGGCACATCGCGGGTGTCGGCGACTCCGTCGCGGGGCGGCCGCTGCGCTCGCGTGCGGTACGGCTGATGCAGGCCACCGCCCGCCGTGAACTCGCCGAGCGGCGCGGTGAGGTGGTGCGGGCGGTCCGGGCCGTCGTCCCCGATCTGGAGTTCGTCAACGGCGGCGGCACCGGCAGTGTGCAGCACACCGCCGCCGAGGACGCCGTCACCGAGATCGGCGCCGGATCCGGGCTGTACGTGCCGCGGCTGTTCGACAACTACACCTCGTTCACCGGTCGTCCGGCGGCGCTCTTCGCCCAGCCGGTCGTACGACGCCCGGGAGTCGGCGTCGTGACCGTCCTCGGCGGCGGGTATCCGGCCTCCGGCGCGCCCGGCAAGGACCGGCTCCCGGTGCCGTATCTGCCGGAGGGGCTGCGGTACGACCCCCAGGAGGGGCCCGGCGAGGTGCAGACCCCGCTGCTCGGCTCGCCCGCCGACGATCTGCTGATCGGCGACAAGGTGTGGTTCCGGCACGCCAAGGCCGGTGAGCTGTGCGAGCGTTTCGACGTGCTGCACCTGGTGGAGGGGGACGCGGTCACGGCCACCGTGCCGACCTATCGCGGGGAGGGCCACACCTTCCTCTGAGCAGCTGGACGTCCCCTCTAGTGAGCGGGGCCGATGCTGCTGCCCACTCCCCCGTCCGTCGCCGCGTCGCCGATCGGGCGGATGCCTCGGGTGATCCGGTCCATGTCGGCGAGCGGCGGCCCGTCCCGGCCCGCGTCGAAGACGAACCGGACGAGGACGGGGGACTCGGTGCCGACGCTGGAGGGGAAGGCGAGGGACTCGACGTAACCGCCGGGACCCTTGGCGGTCTTCACCCGCCAGCGCACGAAGTACCCGGCGCGGCCCGCCACCGCGATCTGGCCGGAGCCGACCTCCCGGTGGGACTCGATGCCGCCGTAGGGGCGCCGGCCGGTGAGGTCGCGGTCGTAGGCGGCGTCGGCCGCGTCGGAGACGTCCCGGCGGGCGAGGGCGCGGGGCGAGGTCTCGTCGGTGCTCGCGGCCGTACGGGAGATGACCAGGCCGTGCCGGCAGATTCCGGAGTCACCGGGGCAGTCGTAGGTGCCGTCGGTGGTCATGACGACGTCGTCCTCGCTGACGTAGCGCGGCCTGACCCAGCCGTCGGGCAGGGGCAGGGTGATGCCGTTGAGCTGGTCCACGACGACGGGCGGGTCGTCGGTGGAGGGGTGCGAGGGGGACGCGGACGGGGTGGCGCCGCCGGTCGTCGGGGCGTCGGCGGTGGCCGCGCCGGGCTCGGTCTGCACCTGGGCCGCGTGCTCGTTGCCGCGCAGGTAGACCGCTCCTGTGACGATCGCGGCCACGAGGACGGCGCCCGCGGTGACGAGCGCGACGAGCCGTGCCCGGCCCGAGCCCCCGGCCGGCGGCTGCCCGGGCTGGTTCCAGTGGTCGGTCCAGGCCGTGCCGTCCCACCAGCGCTGCAGATGGGGTGCCGACGGATCGGGGTACCAGCCGGGCGGTGGCGTCATGCTCATCCCGGACACCATAGAACGGCCTCGATGGGTCGTACACGGTGTCCGGGAACAGGCGACTAGAGAGGCGTGACGTACGCGCCGGAGATACCGCCGTCCACCAGGAAGTCGCTGGCGTTGACGAAGGAGGAGTCGTCGCTGGCCAGGAAGGCCACGGCGGCGGCGATCTCCTCGGCCTCGGCGAACCGGCCGACCGGGATGTGGACGAGGCGGCGCGCGGCGCGCTCGGGGTCCTTGGCGAACAGCTCCTGCAGCAGCGGGGTGTTGACCGGGCCCGGGCAGAGGGCGTTGACGCGGATGCCCTCGCGGGCGAACTGCACGCCCAGCTCGCGGGACATGGCGAGGACGCCGCCCTTGGAGGCCGTGTACGAGATCTGGGAGGTCGCCGCGCCCATCCGGGCCACGAAGGACGCCGTGTTGATGATGGAGCCCTTGCCCTGGCGCCGCATGTAGGGGATGGCGGCCTTGCAGCACAGGTAGACGGAGGTCAGGTTGACCTCCTGGACGCGCTTCCAGGCCTCGAGGCCGGTCTCCAGGATGGAGTCGTCGTCGGGCGGGGAGATGCCGGCGTTGTTGAAGGCGACGTCGACGCTGCCGTAGGTGTCGTAGGCCGTCTTGAACAGGGCCTCCACCTGGTCGGGGTCGGTGACGTCGACCTTCACGAAGATCCCGCCGACCTCCTCCGCGGCGGCCTTGCCGCGGGCCTCGTCGACGTCGCCGCAGACGACGTGCGCGCCTTCTGAGGCGAGGCGGCGCGCGGTGGCGAGGCCGATGCCGCTGCCGGCGCCGGTGATGACGGCGGTGCGGCCGACCAGGCGGCGGCAGATGATGTCGGTGTCCTGAGAGGTCACTGTGCGGGGCCTTCCGTGCTGATGAAGACGTTCTTGGTCTCGGTGAAGGCGGTCAGGGCGTCCGGGCCGAGCTCACGGCCGAGGCCGGACTGCTTGAAGCCGCCGAAGGGGGTCCAGTAGCGCACGCTGGAGTGGGAGTTGACGGACAGGTTGCCGGCCCGCACGCCCTGCGAGACGCGCAGCGCGCGGCCGACGTCCCGCGTCCAGATGGAGCCGGAGAGGCCGTACGGCGTCTCGTTGGCGAGGCGGATGGCGTCCTGTTCGTCCCTGAAGGGCAGGAGGACGGCGACGGGGCCGAAGATCTCCTCGCGGGCGGCGGCGGAGTCGGGCCGTTCGCCGGTGAGGACGGTCGGCGGGAACCAGAAGCCGGGGCCCTCGGGTGCGCTGCCGCGCAGGGCGGGGGCGTCCGCGGGGACGTAGCCGCGCACGCGGTCCAGTTGGCGGCGCGAGATCAGGGGGCCCATCTGGGTCTTCTCGTCGGCCGGGTCGCCCACCACGACGGCCGCGAGCGCGTCGGCGAGGAGCGCGGACACCTCGTCGTAGACCTGCTCCTGGACGAGGATGCGCGTGCGGGCGCAGCAGTCCTGGCCGGAGTTGTCGAGGAAGGAGAAGGGGTCGACGGCCGCCTTGAGGTCGGCGTCGGCGAAGACGATGTTGGGGCTCTTGCCGCCGAGTTCGAGGGTGACCCGCTTGAGCAGGGCCGAGCCCTTGGCCAGCACCTGTTTGCCCACGGCCGTCGAACCGGTGAAGACGATCTTCGCGACGCCGGGGTGCTCGACGAGCGCGGTGCCCGTGACCGGTCCGTGGCCGGGCAGCACCTGGAAGAGGCCTTCCGGCAGGCCCGCCGCCAGGGCGAGTTCGGCCAGGCGAAGGGCGGTCAGCGGGGTCGTCTCGGCCGGCTTGAGCAGGACGGCGTTGCCGGCCGCCAGAGCGGGGGCGGTGCCCCAGGCGGCGATCGGCAGGGGGAAGTTCCAGGGCGCGATGACACCGACGACGCCCAGCGGCTCCAGGATGGTGACGTCCAGGCCGCCCGCCACCGGGATCTGACGCCCCGTCAGGCGCTCGACGCCGCCCGCCGCGTAGTCGAGCAGGTCACGGACGTTGCCCGCCTCCCAGCGGGCGTTGCCGACGGTGTGCCCGGCCTCCCGCACCTCCAACTGGGCAAGCTCCTCCAGGTGTTCGTCGACGGCGACGGCGAACCGGCGCAGCAGCCGCGCCCGGTCGGCCGGCGGCAGGGCGGACCAGCGCGTCTGGGCCGCGGCGGCGCGGGAGACGGCCGCGTCCACGTCGGCCGCCGTGGAAGCCGGGACGGTCGCGACGACCTCCTCGGTGGCCGGGTTGAGGACCTGCAGCTCATGCTCGTACGAGTGCTCGTGCGACAACGAAGGACCTTTCACATGCGTTCGAAGGAGCGGCGCAGCTCCCAGTCGGTGACCGCGGCGTCGAAGGCCGCCAGTTCGACACGGGCCATGTTGCGGTAGTGCGCGACGACCTCGTCGCCGAAGGCGGCCGGGGCGATCGGGCTGTTCTCCCAGAGTTCGGCGGCCTCCCGCAGGGTGCTCGGGACGTGCTCGAACTCCGCGGTGTAGGCGTTGCCCGGGCAGGGCTCGGGCAGTTCCAGCTTCTGCTCGATGCCGTACAGCCCGGCCGCGACCAGCCCGGCGACGGCGAGGTGCGGGTTGACGTCGCCGCCCGGCAGCCGGTTCTCGAAGCGCAGGGAGCGGCCGTGGCCGACGACCCGGAGGGCGCAGGTGCGGTTGTCGTGGCCCCAGGCGACGGCGGTCGGGGCGAAGGAGCCCGGCTGGAACCGCTTGTAGGAGTTGATGTTGGGGGCGTAGAGGAGGGAGAAGTCGCGCAGGGCGGCGAGCTGTCCGGCGAGGAAGTGGCGCATGACGTCGGACATCCCGTCGGGCCCGGCCATGGCGTTGTTGCCGGCCGCGTCCGCCAAGGACAGGTGGATGTGGCAGGAGTTGCCCTCGCGCTCGTTGTACTTGGCCATGAAGGTGATCGACACGCCCTCCTGGGCGGCGATCTCCTTGGTGCCGGTCTTGTAGATCGCGTGCTGGTCGCAGGTGCGCAGCGCCTCGTCGTAGCGGAAGGCGATCTCGTGCTGGCCCGGGTTGCACTCGCCCTTGGCGGACTCGACGGTCAGGCCGGCTCCGGCCATCTCGTTGCGGATGCGGCGCAGCAGTGGTTCGATGCGCCCGGTGCCGAGGACCGAGTAGTCGATGTTGTACTGGTTCGCCGGCGTCAGCCCCCGGTAGCCCGCGTCCCAGGCCTGCTCGTAGGTGTCCTTGAAGACGATGAACTCCAGCTCGGTGCCGACCTGGGCCGTGTAGCCGAGCTCGGCCAGACGCTCCAGCTGGCGGCGCAGGATCTGGCGCGGGGCGGCGACCACGGGGGAGCCGTCGTTCCAGGCGAGGTCGGCGATCACCATGGCCGTACCGGCGTTCCAGGGCACGCGGCGCAGGGTGGACAGGTCGGGGTGCATGGCGAAGTCGCCGTAGCCGCGGTCCCAGGAGGACATCGCGTAGCCGTCGACGGTGTTCATCTCGGTGTCCACGGCGAGGAGGTAGTTGCAGCCCTCGGTGCCGTGGTGGAGGACCTCGTCGAGGAAGAAGCGGGCGGCGAACCGCTTGCCCTGGAGGCGCCCTTGCATGTCGGGGAAGGCCAGGACGACAGTGTCGATCTCTCCGCTCGCGACGAGGGCGTGCAGCTCCTCGACGCTGAGCGGGGGTGTGCGGTCTGCCACGGGAGAGCTCCTTCGGCTGCGCGTTTTTCCGACCGGGCCGGGAGCCATAAGGTATTGCGGAGAACCATTGCTTGGGAAGGGGGTGCGGCGGGTGTCGCCGGATCAGGACAGCAGCCTGGAGGACCGGTTGACGCCGGTGCTGCGGCCGGTGCGGGCGGGCAACGGCTTCGAGGAGGCGCTGGAGCAGATCCTGCAGGTGGTACGGCTGGGCCTGGTGCCGGGCGGCGAGCGGCTGCCGGCCGAGCGGGAGCTGGCGGACCGGCTGGGGATCAGCCGGGTGACCCTGCGCGAGGTGCTGAAGGTGCTGCAGGACCAGGGGCTGGTGGAGTCCCGGCGCGGCCGCTACGGCGGCACCTTCGTGCTGCCCCGCGCGGACGCGGGCGGCGAGGACGAGCTGCGGCGGCGGATCACCGAGGTCGACATCGAGGACGTGCTGCGCTTCCGGGAGGTGCTGGAGGTGGGCGCGGCGGGACTGTGCGCGGCGCACGGGCTGAGCGAGGACCAGGCGGACCGGCTGCGCGAGGCCCTGACCCGCACGCACGACGCGCCGCTCGCCGACTACCGCCGCCTGGACACCCTGCTGCACCTCACCCTGGCCGAGCTGTGCGGCTCCCCCTCGCTCACCGCCCAGTACGCGGCGGTCCGGGCCACGGTGAACGACCTGCTCGACTGCATCCCGCTGCTGGTGCGCAACCTGGAGCACTCGCAGCGCCAGCACAGCGCGCTGGTGGAGGCGGTCCTGGACGGGGACGCGGACGGGGCGCGGGAGATGATGCGGGAGCACTGCGCGGGAACGGCGGCACTGCTCAGGGGGTTCCTGGCGTGACCTTGCCCTCGCGGGGTGGGTCGGCAAAGGTATGAACGGGATCCATTGCTCCGGGTGGGAGGTCATATGACAGCCAGGCCGCTGATCGGTGTCAGCACGTATCTGGAGGCCGGGGCGCGCTGGGGCGTGTGGGAGCTGGAGGCCGCGCTGCTGCCGGTCGGCTATCCGCGTCTGGTGCAGCGGGCGGGCGGACTGGCCGCGATGCTGCCGCCGGACGACCCGGAGCAGGCGGCGGCGACCGTGGCCCGCCTGGACGCGCTGGTGATCGCCGGCGGTCCCGACGTCGATCCGGCCCGCTACCGCGCCGAGCGGGACCCCCGCACCGGACCGCCGGCCCCCGCCCGGGACACCTGGGAACTGGCGCTGATCGACGCCGCCCTCTCCGCCGGCGTCCCCGTGCTCGGCATCTGCCGGGGCATGCAGCTGCTGAACGTGGCCCTGGGCGGCACGCTGGTGCAGCACGTCGAGGGGCACGCCGAGGTCGTCGGCGTCTTCGGCCGGCACACGGTCAAGCCCGTGCCCGGGACCCGGTACGCCGAGGCGGTGCCCGAGGAGACGTCCGTGCCCGCCTATCACCATCAGGCCGTCGACCGCCTCGGCACCGGCCTGCTCCCGTCGGCGTACGCGGAGGACGGCACGGTGGAGGCCGTCGAACTGCCCGCCGCGGACGGCTGGGCGCTCGGCGTGCAGTGGCACCCGGAGATGGGCGAGGACCCGCGGGTCATGCGGGCCCTGGTGCGAGCCGTCTCCTGAGCCAGGCGAGCCCGGCCTCGCCCTGGGCGCGCTGGAAGGGGCGCAGGGTGGGCAGTCCGGGCGGGGCCGGAAGCAGCGACTGCTCGACGAAGAACCCGGTCAGCGCGGCCAGGGTGGCGGTGACACCGGCCGGATCCGCGTCCCGGCCCAGCGGATGCGCCCGGAACACCTCCTCCGGGTCGGGCCCGCCCTGGGCGCCGACGCTGGGCAGCATCAGCAGCAGGTCGAACCACGGGGCGGCGCGCACGGCGTGCGGGGACGACAGCGGCGAGGGGTTCGTGACCTCCTCGCCTGTCTCAACGTACAGCGCACCGGCGGGCTTGCGGCAAGGCCCCCGCCGACCCGCACAATCACCGGCCGAGGCCACAACCTGCGGAAACGGGGAACTCGATGACACCCGCGCGCAGATGGAACTGATGTCCACCGAGCCGGGTCCGCAGGCGGTGCGCCGGCTCTTCTCACGGCTGATGGACTTCGACGAGGTGAACCGCTTCCTGACCGAGAAGGTCACCGCGATCGAGGTCCGCTACGACGTCGGCGAGGGCGACGACCTGCTGGGCCGCCGCCTGCGGGACGTTCCCCTGAGACGGGGCCGCCTCTACGACCTCTTCCACACCGGCCACGGCGTCCTGCTGGACCAGACGGGCAGCCTGTCTGCCGCAGGTTGGGAAGACCGCGTCGGCCTCGTCCACGACACGAGCGAGGATCTGACGGCCCCGGCGATCCTGCTCCGCCCCGACGGCCACGTGGCCTGGACCGGCGACGACCAGGAGGACCTCAACAAGCACCTGGCCAGGTGGTTCGGCGCACGGCGGTCCGGGCCCCGCGCCTGACTACCCCCGCGTCAGCGACAGCAGATCCCGCGCCGGCCCCGTGGGCCGATGCCCCGTGGGCCACACCGCGCGCAGGTCCCGGGCCAGCGCGACCCCCTCCACCGGCACCCGCACCAGCCTCCGCATCCCCAGCTCCTCCCCCACGGCCAGCTCACTCAGCACCGCCGGCCCCGCCCCGCCCACCGCCGCCGCCTTCACCGCGGTCGTCGACGACAGCTCGATCAACGGCCGCGCCAGTCCCCCGAGCGCGGCGTCCAGCACCTGCCGCGTCCCCGACCCCTTCTCCCGCAGGATCAGAGGAGTCTCCGCCAGCTCGGCCGCCCCCACCGCCCGGCCCCGCCGGGCCCACGGGTGCCCCGGCGCCGTCACCACGATCAGCCGGTCGTGCGCGATGACCGCGGAGTCCAGCCCCGGCGGCACACTCACCCCCTCCACGAACCCCAGATCCGCCTCCCCCGCCAGCAACCGCTCCGCCACCGCGGCGGAGTTCCCGGCGAGCAGGGAGACCGCGGTGTCCGGCCGCTCCGCCCGAAGGGCCAGCAGCCACCCCGGCAGCAGGTACTCCGCGATCGTCATGCTCGCCGCCACCCGCAGCCGCGAGTCCCGCCGGTCGCGCAGGGCCTGCGCCCCCGCGTCGAAGGCCTCCGCCGCCTCCACGATCCGCCGCGCCCAGTCCGTCACCAGCGCCCCGGCGTCGGTCAGCCGCGACCCCCGGGGCGACCGGTCCACCAGCGCCACCCCCAGCTGCCGCTCCATCGACCGGATCCGGCTGCTCGCCGCGGGCTGGGTGATCCCCATCTCCCGCGCCGCCCCACCGAGGCTCCCCAGCCGCGCCACCGCCAGCAGCAGCTCCAGCGCCCCGAGATCCGGCACCCGATGCGCCAGCGGGCCCCCGCCCCCCGGCCGCTCCTCCGCCTCACTCATAAGACCAGCTTATGCCTCCGCCTGGCAGGCAGATACCAGCCGAGGCATCCAGACCCCTCCCTACCAGGGGCTACGCAGCGGCGAACGGCCTCCTGGGTCCACCTGGAGAACCGCCGGCCAGCCACGTCGGGTATCACGCCCGGTATCACGGCCTGGACCTGCGGGTTCTCCCCAACTCCCGTGAACGAAGCGGCAGTTGGTGTGGACTCTCGTGACTACCCACCGTAATATTTAACTACAGGCAGTCACCAACCGGTTGACCGCCTCGGAACAGGAAGAGGAAGAGACGATGGCGCAGACCGCAGCCTCCAAGACCACCGCCGCCAAGGCCACCAAGCCCGCTCCCGCCGCTGAGATCCCTGCCGCGCAGGTCGCGGACGACCTCACCGCGCTCCTCGCCCCGCAGCGCTACGAGGCGGGCAGCAGCACCGTCCCCCAGGAGGTCGCCACCTTCGTGGAGAACGCGTACGAGGCCTGGCAGAAGGACAAGAACGCGTGGCAGATCGTGACCCTCAGCAGCCCTGAGGCGGTTGAGCGCGTCTTCAAGCAGGCGCGTCGCTACTGCTTCGACCGGGAAACCAAGCTGACGTTCCAGCGTCGCCGCACCGAGAACACCAACGAGCTCGTCTACCGAGTGCGGGACAAGATCGCCGCGAAGCGCACCAAGAAGTAGCAGCCACCCCCAGAGCGGCGTGACGCGGATCAGCGCGTCACGCCGCTTCTTGTTGCGCTGAGAGGTGAGCACCGCCAGCGTGGCCGGCCTCCCTGGGGAGTGCGCGGCTCAGGGGTGGGGCGCCCTGCCTGGGCAGGCACGCACACACGCAGCGAGAGTGAGACGAGAGCGAGGCGAGAAGGAGCTGAGGCTCACGGCTTCACGCGCTGAGCGTGGTCAGGCGAGACGAGCGCGGTGACGTGGCGATGAGCGAGAAGGTGAAGCGAGTGAGCGTGGAGATCGTGAGTGTGGCGATGGCCCTGACCTCTCGCTTATAGGGCGCTGTGGTGCCAGGACACCACCAGAAAATTGCAATCCAGATCTCGGAAGATCTAATTCGTGATCAGCCTGTATCACCACGCATGAGGCGATGCGCCCCTCTCACATCTCTCTCGGTGAGCGCCCCACGCACGTAAGCGTGTCCACACGTTGCGCCTACCGCAGCGCCTCGATCGCCCGGAGAACCAGCTCCCGCGCCTCCGCCCCGTACACCGCCATGGAGCGCAGCAGCTCGAACGTCTTGACGTACAGCGCGACCTCCGACGGCTGGGTCACCTTCACCTCCGCTGAGACCAGCTCCACCGACGCCAGCTTGTCGTCGTAGACGTGGAACGACTCCTCCGGCCACTGGGTTCGCTCCCTGGTCGCCATCGGGATGATCCCCAGGGACACCGACGGCAGCGCCCCGGCGGTGAGGAGGTACCCGAGCTGGGCGGCCATCGCGTCCTCGTCGGCCATCTGGCAGCGGAGCACGTGCTCTTCGAGGACGACCACGAACCGGTGTCCCGGCTCGTTCACCACGCGGGAGCGCTCCACCCTGGCCCGCGCCGCGTCCAGGCTGTCGTCCACCGGCAGGTCCCGGAAGCGCGCGGCGGTGCGGAGGACGGCCGCCGCGTAGCCCTCCGTCTGAAGGAGGCCCGGCACGACCGTGGACGAGTAGAGACGGAACAGCTCCGTGTCGCGGTAGAACTGCGCCGCGCTGTCCTGGAGGTGCCGCAGCCCGTTGCGGACCTGGTGCCGCCACTCCCGGTACATGGACTCGGCGTTGAGGGACTGGACGATCAGGTCCTGCGCCTGGCCGGCCGCCCCGGCCGCCTCGCACCAGGCGCGGATGTCCCGGGCGGACGGCGCCGTGAGCGCGTTCTCCACGCGGGAGGTCTTCGCGTGGTGCCAGCCGCACGCGGCGGCCAGCTCCTTGACCGTCAGCCCCGCCTCCTTCCGGAGGTCGCGGAGCCGTCGGGCGACGGCCTCACGCGCGGCCTGGGCGGAGGAGGACGGGGAGACGGACATGGGTTCCTTGCCTGGCGGGCTGCTCTTACCGGATCTCGTACTGGTCGTGCGGCGTGGCGCGGGCCCAGGCTCCCTCGAAGGCGTCCGCGCACAGCTTGACCGCCGCCGGGTCCTCCGAGAACTCCTGCCCGGCCCACACCCCGTCACCGCTGAAGTGGTGCCAGCGGATCAGACGGTCGTCGAACAGCCAGAAGTCGTTGCCGGGCAACGCGAGGTCGGACGCGCGGCGACGGGGCAGCCACCGTACCCGCTCGCCCGCGGCGACGTTGACGCCGGTGGCGGCGTGCTCGTAGCGGATGTACTCGCTCACCGGCTCGGCGACGACGCGAACGCGGCGGACGGTCACGCCACGGGCGACCGCCCCGGCGATGAGCCGAACCCACGGAGCCCAGTACGCGGAGGTGGGGTCGGCGTCGCGCTGGCCGGTGCGCCGCCACTGGTCGAGGTCGGCAGCCTCCTCGTCCACGGCGTAGCTGTCGCGCATCTCCAGGTGAACGGCACCCCGTTCGCAGCCCGCGAGGAGCTCAGCGAACGTCGGCTCGCTCGACGGCATCACAGGCCTCCCTCAGAAACGGCGCCATGCGGGCGGGGATGCGGATGACCGCCTCGTCGTCGGGGATGCCGACGGCGTGGCCGGGCACCTCAAACGCGGCGACCTCCGCCTCGGTCTCCCCGCCCGGCTTGAACCCCTGGATCACGATGTCGTTGGTCTTCTCGTCGACGAACACGGTCGGACTCTTGTCCTGGCCGGTGGTCGGGTCGATGCCGATGAACCGTAGTGGCATGGTGGTCTCCCTCGCCTTAGGTGTGCAGTTGTGTGCGTCCTAGTCTCCCCTCCGTGAGAGCGCGGTCAACCCTCCATGCGTCGTCAACTTCCAGCCTGGTAGGGGGTCTTGCACACTTCTGCACATTCCTGGCTTTGACGCAGGGCGGGTTCTAGCCTCAGCAGTTCTAAGCAAGGACCCCCGCGAGGTGGTCTAGACCTCCGGGGGCGTGGCCGACGCTGATGGGAGCGCCAACATGAGTCAACGTACCGCCCAGCTATCAACCGCCCAAGGGCGAGATCACCGCCCGCTCGACCTGGCCACGATGCGCCAGGCCGTGAACCGTCTGCTCGACCCTGACGCCGTTCCCGAGACGCTGCCGCCCACCGTCGCCGAGCTGGAGACCCTCACCCTTCAGCTCCGGGGTCACCTTCAGCTGCTCATGCCTGAGCTGGAGCGGGGCGCTCGTCGCCTGCCGCGCCGTGGCGCCTGGCGGTATGACGTGCTCGCCTGCGTCGGTGACGCGCGGCTGAGGCTGACCAGGCAGACGGAGCCGGACGCGACGCACGCCCGCCACCTGGCCCGCGCTCTCAACGCCCTTCTCGTCCACCACGGCAACCTGAGCGAGGCCGGCCATGTCTCGCGTTGAGTGGCAGTGGCAAGACGCTGGGTCCGGACCCGGCCACATGCAACGCGTGGTCGTCTACGACGAGACCCCCACGGTGGACCCCGCCCTGGCCGCGTACCGCCGCCTCATCGACCACGGTCTGAGGTGCAGGACGTGCAGGACCACCGACGCGGACGGCTGGGCGAACAGCACATGTGACGAGGCGCGCTGGCTCTACCGCGCCTGGCGGGTGGCGCGAGGCGGCCCATCCGCCTCCGCTGGCTCCTCGGCACCTGAGGGGAGCCCGGCAGCGTGAGAGTTGACCGGAAGACGGCCACCATCGCATGCGTGGTGGCCTTTTGCGTGGCCAGCGTCACCTACAAGGCGATCAGCTCCCCCGACGGCAACGACGGGACGCCCAACGCTGCCCAGCATGAAACCCGTCACGCGTCACCGTCACCGTCCGCCACCCACGCGGCGGCCATGCCCAAGGCGACGCCCAGCGCGCAGCCGAGTGACCTGCCGCGCCTCGACCACCAGGGCGACGGGCTCACCGGCTGCGTCATCCGCTACCGAGCGGATGGCGGCAAGGCGGGGTGGGCGGTGTTCGCCTCCCGCCCTGGGACGGTCGAGCTGACGGCGACCACCCTGACGGGCCGCACCTACGACAAGTCCTGGTACGCCGACACGAGCGGCGGCAAGACCGTCTACGTGACGGGCATGGACGTCCCGGTGCCCTTGACCTCTCTCAAGTCCGTTGAGGGCACGCTCGTCGACGCCGACACCGCCAACACCTACCGGTGCCTCGTGGGACCGGGGGCGTAGCGGCGGAAATGACGACTGGCCGGCCTCCCCCCGTGGGAGGCCGGCCAGTTCCGTGTCGGCACCTCTCAGAAGCAGCTCTGGCGGCGGGCCCTACTGGTCTGCCCGGTCGGTCTCCTGAGCTCTGAGGAGCTCCCACGCCTTGATATTCCAGGTCTGCGGCTCGACCAGGATCGTTGGCCACACCGTGCTCGTCGTGCTGATCTCGATCCTGTGGTACGGCAGGCTCCGGTTGACGTTGACGATCTCCAGTGGCGGGAACTGATGAGACCCGCCGCTCTCCGGGAAGAAGTGAAAGCCGCCCGTATGTATGGGCACCGCCAGGCCCAGGACCGTCCCGTCACTGAGCTTCGCATCCCGGCAGTACGCAGGGGTCGGGGCGCCACTGATGCCGACGGCGCTGTCCGCCGCTACGCGACGGTTCCACGCAAACACCACGCGGTTGTGCACTCGGGTGTCCCGCACCCACCCGATCACGAGCAGCGCGACAAACGCCACCCATGAGTAGCCGTGCGTCACGTCGGCCAGTCCCCACGCGAAGGCCCCGAAGAAGATTGCAGCGCCAACGATGGGGGCGGTATCCGCACCAGCCACCTGCTGGTTGTAGGCGATTCTGTCTTTCCGGCCGCTGCGGTCTCTTGCCATGACTGCTCCTCGGGGCGCCCGCTCTTTGCGATGACAGCGGCATTGTGGCTCACACCCCGTATGCAACGGAGCGGTCCGGAAACCTCACAGACGAACGGTTCAGCAACGCTACCTACGCGGCGGCCCGCAGCTCACGGATGATGACGCTGATCTGCCCCCTGGCAGCGCGGTCCCTCAGCCCGAGCTGCGGGCCGAGGCGCCTGGCACGGGCAGCCACGGTGTCGTCGGGGTAGGCCAGCAGGTCGGCCTCAACGAGAGCCCGTCTCGCGGCCTCTGAGGCCCGCGGTTTCGCTGGCATCGTGATCTTGGCAGGCTTGGCAGCCTCTGCCAGTTCCGTGTCGACCTTCCGTGCCAGGGGGGCAACGTTCCACCGACCTCGGTCCGGTGCCACGGTGAGGATGCCGTCTCGGACGAGGCGTCCAACGAGCTGGGGCATCTTGTCCGCGGGCGGGACGTAGCCCACCACCCGCTCGTACGCGGGCCGCAGCCTGGCGGTGAACTCGGCCACGCCGTCGCCGGGTTGGAGGGTGGCGGCGACCTCCACCGCGCAGGCGGCCTGCCGTCGCCACACCTCGTCCAGCACGGCGGCCTTGAGCGCGACCAGCGGCCGGCCAGCGCGAGCGTCCTCGTCCAAGCGCCTGACGGCTGCCCGTGTGACGCTGAGCGCGGCGGACGGGGCAAGACCGAGCCGCATCTCCATGATCTCGCGGGCGAGCAGGCGCAGCTTCAGGTCGTCAGGGTCAGTCACCTCATGACACCCGGCTGCCAGCTGGCCCGCGCGAGCGCCAGCTGACTGATCGCGTGGTTTAGGGCGTCCCGCATGGCCTTGAAGTCTCGACCGTGACGGTTGAACTCCACGCTCATCGGATCCCTGGTGAACCTGAAGCTGCCGCCGTCGGGGCCGACTATCGATCCAACGGTGAGAAGCGTCAGCTTGCCACGTGAGAGGCCGCGGGACTTGTACCGGACGGCTGTGAGGCTGGCGACGGGCAGGGTGACGTCTCCCGCGCCGTGAACCATGCGAGCGAGGAGGCCGCGACGGCGGATCGTGACGGTCTGGCCGTCGAACGTGATCGTGCCGTCGGTTCCCCTCGCGGTGAGAACTTGAAGTTGCTGGGTCGTGGGCTGCCGGTTCATGGTTGCCGCCCTCTCGCTTGGCGTGGTCATGACAAACTGAAGATGTTCGGATGGCGCCGCAGTTTGCGTGAGCCGGCCTCCACGTCTTCCAACTTCGCGGAGGCCGTTCTCTCGGTGCGCCTCGGTTGCGGCTGCACTCGCCTCAGTCGCTGTCGCCCGGCTTGCCGGGCGCATACCCGTACACCCTGTTCTGGCAGAGTGAGTCATCGGGGTAGTTCTTCTGGCACCAGTTGCCGACCCGGGTCAGGCAGTCACTCAGTGCCGTGGTTCCCATGCCGTTCTGGTTCTCGGGCTTGGCGCATGACGGCGGCTCCGGGGTGGACAGGTCGACGTAGGCGCTGAAACCGAGCAGCGCCACTCCCGCGACGGCGCTCACGACTGCGGCCTTGCCCCGTCTGGTCATCCTGGTCCAGGTGTTCATGAGATGCAGTTCCCCTCCCTGTTGCGCCCCTGGCAAGCTCAACGCTCGTCAGGCTGCGTCGCCATTCTCCGGACCGCGCCCGCAGACGAAACACCGGGCCTTGCCCTCCTGGATAAGCTGGCGGCGCTCCCGCATTCCCTCCAGCCGACGCTGACGCACCGCGGGGTCTCGCCAAGAGGTGGCAACTGAGGTGGCGCGCGTGGCACTTGGGCCCGGCTTGGCCGCCTCACTAACTGGTTGGTCGTTCATGCGACTAATCGAATACTGACTCTGCGTAATCGTCCAACGTGACCTGACGAGTCGTCTGCCACGTGAGCGGCGCGCCGAGAATCCCGTTGCGGCGGGCCCGCCTCTTGCCCGCTTGGGGCACGCCGAGAGTCCCCGGAACGGGAAACCCAGGTACAGCCAGCCGCAGCCTCTCTCGGGCACTCAACCCCGCTTGTGGGCTGCCCCTGGGTTAGGCCGGCCAAGCGTAGGACGTAGGGCCAGGCCAGCCGACAGCCCTTCGCTGAATGCCTTCCTGGCTCTTACCGGTTAAACCGGGTGTCTTGAGGCATCTGAGACTGCGATGCTCTGTGGATGCATCCGCTGTTTCACGTGCCTTCCACCGAGGTCACGCTGGCCTTGGTCCAGGACTTCATCAACCTGAAGATCCGGGAAGGCCTCACGGTCGAGTACAAGCGCGCCGGTGACAAGCCGATTGAGGCGGTCGCGGCGCTAGCGAACACCTACGGCGGCCTCCTCTTCGTGGGCGTCGACGAGGGAGAGAAGGGCGTTCCCTCCGAGATCAGGGGCGTGCCTCTCGGCGAGAAGGAAAAGCTGGTCAACCAGATGGGCACGGGCTTCGACCCGCCGTGGTCGCCCGAGGTGATCGAGGTGCCCTGCAACGAGCCGGGGGACAAGGTCGTCCTGGTGGTCCGCATCGACCGGGCGACCGTCCCGCGGCCGATCGTCCTCAATGGCTCAATCTTCGTGCGGCTGGACGCCCGCAACGAGAAGGCGAACCGGCAGATGATGCGGATGCTCCTGGACGACCCGAACTCGCAGCCGGAGCCCCGGCCATCCTTGCCGACGCGGGATCTCTACAAGCACGAGTCCCCGTTCCGATTCGAGGACAACGACCCAGACTTGGTGCTGCGAGCCGCAGGCGGGCTGAGGCTGTGGCAGGGCGAGGAGCGAACGCGGTTCCCGAGCGGGTTGGCAGGGGTAGTCGCTGAGGCCTTGCAGGGCACGCGCGCCTTCCCGCTTCTGGCACACCTGGGGCTGCAACTCATGGGCGACGGCGGGGAGGTCGCCACGACGCCGTGGCAGCTCTCTGACGCTACGAGCCGCCGCGTAAAGCTGCTGATGTCCACCTGTCGCGCCGACGGGACCTTCCCTTCGCGCCCCGGCGCGCAATTGGTCTGTACGGTCTCCCTGACCGGCGAAGAGCCCTCCTCGGAGCTTGAGGTTCTGTTCGACACGGCCCTCTGGCTGCCGCCAGGCGTCCCGCTCGGCTTGGAGCTCTTCGTGCAAGTGTTCTGCGACAGCGTCCCCATCGTGGCGAACGCGGTATTGCCCCGCGTCGCTGAGGCAACGGTCGGGCTCAAGGCGATGCCAAGTCCGCTGACTGAGATTCACGTCGCGTCGCGGCACCGTCCCGACAGCTACGGTGACTTGACCCCGGTCGGCCTGGGAGCATTTCTGTCTTTGAGCTGGCTGGGCGAGAGGGCCGGGGGACGAGCAATCAACCAAGGTGGCGAGACGCTGCTGCGCAGTCTGGTCGACCCGCCGCACTGGGACGAAGCCGTGCGAGAGGCGCTGGTCACCATGGCGATGGACTGGGGCTTCCCCGACCCCAAGTTCCCCTGACGCACCCACGCTGGAGCGCCGTTGGCCGGCCAGACACGACCCTGGCCGGCCTTTGGCCTGCCGCTGGGGCTGAGTGCCCGCGAGCGGCTGCGGCCGGCCTCACCCTGGGAAACCCTCAGGCCCGCCGAGAGCGAGCCTGAGAGGAGATTGAGAGGGCTTGGCGGGCCGTCAGTTGAGCTGCGTGACGCCCGCCGGGCCGCCGTTGGCGTCGTTGTAGTTCACCACCGCGACGCTGGCGAGTGCCCTGGGGTCGGCGTCGGTGAGCGTGAGGTACGACAGGAATAGCGTGTTCGTGACACCAGGAGTGCCGCCCTCCGTGGGCACCAGCGTCGCGTACGCGGCCCCGGCCGGTGCCTGGAAGTTGTTGACCTGCTGGGTCCAGGTGGCCGCCGTCAGCGAGACGGTGTGGCTGGAGGTCGTCATGTAGGCCTGCGAGGAGTCGAACCAGTTGACGCTGAGCGACACGTTCGCCCACCCCGTCGGCGAGTACAGCCACCCCTGTGCCTCGTACCACCGGCCAGGGGCGACGCGCATCTTCTCCGACGAAGCGTAAACGGTGGCCGAGGTGCCGTTCGGTGTGAGGAGCCCCGACTCCGTGTAGCCGCCGTGCGTCTGGGCGTTGGACTGCGTCAGCGTGGCGTTCGTCGGGGTCCAGGGCGAGGTGCCGCTCACGAACGTCGGGTTCGAGTTCAACGGGTTGTTGGGGAACAGGACCGACTCCAGGTACCCGAGCAACCTGCCGTTGAAGTTCCACACGAACGTGCTGGTGCTGGCCCAGATCGTGCCGTTGCCCGACGCTGGCGTGATGGGGTCGGAGCAGAGGTGATAGGGCTGGCCGCTGTAGGCAACGAGCGGGCCGCCGATGTCGGTGTTGTAGAAGTCCACCTGAAGCGAGTAGTTCGCGAGCAACGGCCCCCAGCTATCGGCGTACTTCGCGCTCTTCAGCAGGTCATCTGCGTCAGCCAGGTACGAGATACCGAACTCAAGGTAGTCGTTGAGGTCCGCCTGCTTCTGCTGCTGGATCACGAGGTGATACGTGTTGCCGGGCGTCAGACCGGTGGCGTAGAGCGGCACCGAGATGACCGGGACCGGCACCATCGTGCCGTAGCGGTAGTCCGGCAGACCGAAGGCAAAGATGTCCCACGTCCCGCCGCCGGTGTCGAAGCCTGCGGTGACCTGGACGCCGCGAACGGGCCACTCACTGATCTCCCACCGCTCGCCGATGGTGTCGGCGGTCGTGTTGAAGACCTGAACCGCGGGTGTCTCGCTGATCGGGTTGGT
>NZ_JAKWBE010000090.1 GCF_022513565.1 Streptomyces gilvus
AGGTCTTCCAGTCGCCCTCGCCGCCGAAGCCGTAGCCGTCCGCCATCAGCCGCTGCACGGCCAGCCCGGGCAGCTGCCGCAGCCCGCCGAGGTCCTCGAAGTTGGTGGTGAAGGCCGTGAAGCCCCCGTCGGTGAGGAACGTGCGCAGGCCCAGTTCCTGGCGGGCGGCGTAGAGGAGGGCGTCGTGCCGGATGCCGCCGGGGCGCAGGGCGGGCACCACGTCGTAGGACTCGCAGTATTCGGCGGCCAGTTCGGCGGCCGCCTTGGCCTCCACGGCGTCGACCACGGTCACGAGGTCGTTGACGCCGTAGGTGTTGACGGAGTAGCCGAAGCGGAGCTGGGCCTCGACCTTGTCGCCCTCGGTGACCGCGACCTCGCGCATGTTGTCCCCGAAGCGGGCCAGG
>NZ_JAKWBE010000091.1 GCF_022513565.1 Streptomyces gilvus
GCTGGCGCGCTTCGGGGACAACATGCGCGAGGTCGCGGTCACCGAGGGCGACAAGGTCGAGGCCCAGCTCCGCTTCGGCTACTCCGTCAACACCTACGGCGTCAACGACCTGGTGGCGGTCGTGGATGCCGTGGAGGCCAAGGCGGCCGCCGAACTGGCCGCCGAATACTGCGAGTCCTACGACGTCGTACCCGCCCTGCGCCCCGGCGGCATCCGCCACGACGCCCTCCTCTACGCCGCCCGCCAGGAACTGGGCCTGCGCACGTTCCTCACCGACGGGGGCTTCACGGCCTTCACCACCAACTTCGAAGACCTCGGCGGCCTGCGGCAGCTGCCCGGGCTGGCCGTGCAGCGGCTGATGGCCGACGGCTACGGCTTCGGCGGCGAGGGCGACTGGAAGACCG
>NZ_JAKWBE010000092.1 GCF_022513565.1 Streptomyces gilvus
CTGGTCGGCCACTCCTACGCGGGAGAGGTCGTCAGCCAGGTCGCCGCGAAGACACCGAAGGTCAAGGCCCTCGTGTACGTGGCCGCTGTCATCCCCAAGGCGGGAGAATCCGCCGGCGCCCTGATCGGACAGTTCCCCGGCTCCCGGCTCGTCGCCGAGAACTTCCGCACCGTCCCCCTGCCCGGCGGTGACACCGACGTGTACCTCAAGCCCGACAAGTACGGGACCGTGTACGGCAACGGGCTGTCGCCGTCGGCCATCCGCACCGCCTCGGTGACCCAGGAACCCATCGCCCTCTCGGCGTTCACCGACAAGGCCACGGTCGATCCGCCGGCGAAGACGCCGAAGTGGGCGGTCGTCTCGACCGAGGACCACGCCGTGCCGACGGCCGC
>NZ_JAKWBE010000093.1 GCF_022513565.1 Streptomyces gilvus
CAGCACGCGGTACTCGTCGTAGAGGCGGTCATACGCCAGGGCGCGTTCCGGATCGGGCTGGTACACGCCCCGGTCGGCCTTGCCCATCGCCCCCGCCGCGGCCTGGATGTCGGCATACGCCCCTGCGGCGACGGCGGCGTGCATGGCGGCGCCCAGCGCGGGGCCCTGAGTGGAGCCGATGATGCTCAGCGGGCGCCGGGTGACATCGGCGTAGATCTGCATCAGCAGCGCGTTCTTCGTCAGACCCCCCGCGATGATCAGCTCCTCGACCGGCACCCCCGACTTCTCGAACGCCTCGATGATCGTCCGGGTGCCGAAGGCGGTGGCCTCCAGCAACGCCCGGTAGACGTCCTCCGGACGCGTC
>NZ_JAKWBE010000094.1 GCF_022513565.1 Streptomyces gilvus
CACCCGCCCTGAGGACGTCTACCGGGCGTTGCTGGAGGCCACCGCCTTCGGCACCCGCACGATCATCGAGGCCTTCGAGAAGTCAGGGGTGCCGGTCGACGAGCTGATCATCGCGGGCGGTCTGACGAAGAACGCCCTGCTGATGCAGATCTACGCCGACGTCACCCGCCGCCCGCTGAGCATCATCGGCTCCACCCAGGGCCCCGCGCTGGGCGCCGCCATGCACGCGGCGGTCGCCGCCGGCGCCTACTCCGACATCCGTGCCGCCGCCCACGCCATGGGCAAGGTGCACCGCCGGGTCTATCTGCCGGACCCCCAGCGGGCGGTGGCCTACGACCGCCTCTACGACGAATACCGCGTGCTC
>NZ_JAKWBE010000095.1 GCF_022513565.1 Streptomyces gilvus
GCCTCGGCGTCCTTGTTGACCGCCACGATCGTCTTCGAGGTCTGCATGCCCGCCCGGTGCTGGATGGCACCGGAGATGCCGTTGGCGATGTACAGCTGCGGCGAGACACTCTTGCCGGTCTGGCCGACCTGGTTGGTGTGCGGGTACCAGCCCGCGTCCACCGCCGCCCGCGAGGCACCCACCGCCGCGCCCAGGCTGTCGGCCAGGGCCTCGATGACCGCGAAGTTCTCCGCGCCGTTGACGCCCCGGCCGCCGGAGACCACGATCGCGGCCTCGGTCAGCTCCGGACGCCCGGTCGACTC